>NZ_JACJTB010000021.1 GCF_014698475.1 Nostoc spongiaeforme FACHB-130
GAGGTACTCATTTTTTAGCATTTGAGCCTCTGTTTCACTCTATGATTCTGCTTTTATTTTCTGTCGAGAGTGATTGACTACTCACACCTTTGTAAAAAACCTACACCTGTCAGGGGGAGTGTGGGGGGTAATTTTTTGGATACTTAGCTAGAAATCCCACACAAAATTTCGTTCACCCAGACAAGGGAGATCAGGGGGACAAGGGAGAAAAACAAATGACTCTAACTCTGTCACCTGTAACCTATCACCTATCACCTGTCACCTTGACGCGATCGCCATCTTTGAGATAACCTGCACCATCAACGATGACGCGATCGCCTAATTGCAAGCCATTTTTAATTTCTACGAGTTCGCTATTTATTAATTCTCCGACTTCTACTTTCTGGCTTTGGACGAGATCATCACCGGAGAGGGTGTATACAATCGCACTGCCATCGGCTTGGGGTTGTACGGCTTTTTGTGGTACTGCCATTGCCAGTGCTGTATTTGTTGTAATAGCCGCACGAGCAAACATTCCTGGCCGGAGTAAGTTGGTTAAAGGCAAGTCAATTTTGACTGTTGCTTCTCTGCGTTTATCGTTCACTAAAGGTTGTATTTCTCTAACTCGCCCTTGCAACTGCACGCGATTGTCAATATCGGAGGTAATTTGTACAGCCGCACCAATTTCTACTTGTGGTAATTGAATTTCGGGAACTTCGGCTTGCAGTTCTAATCGGCCATCCCGAATAATCGAAAACAGTTTTTGTGTTCCCCCAATCACCGTCCCTACTTGGGTTTGGGGCGGGATACCTGTAACATCACCCACTCTGGCGAGTTTCTCCGCCACAATTCCCGAAATCGGGGCGCGGACTACTGTTTGTTTTAACTGTGTTTGTATTTGTACAACTTTAGCCACACTAGTACGCACATCTGCTTCCGCTTTATAAATATTGGCGACAGCACTGCCGGTAGTGGCTTGGGCGCTAATTACATTGGCTTGGGCGCTGCGAATATTTTCTTCCGCTAACCGCACCGCCTCGGTAGCTGTTTTGACTGTGTAGGCGCGAGTATCCAGTTCTTGCAGACTAATCGCCCCAGCCATTGCCAATTTGCGATAACGCAGATAATTCTTTTGGGCTTCTTCTAACTTAGCCTTGGACTGGGCTAAATCAGCTTTTCTTTGCCGCACGATCGCTTGATAAGATGCAACAGTGGCTTGCTGTGAAACCACACCCGCCTGTTTGGAACCCACATCAGCTTGTTTGGATTCTACCTCGGCTCTGGCTCCACTCATTTGGGCTTGCAACATAGAATCATCTAAAATTGCCAAAACTTGTCCCTTTTTGATATAGGTGCCTTCCTTAATATCTTCGGGAATGATTTTGACTTGTAAACCATTGGCTTGGGGCAGAACTGGGATTAAATCACGGGCGGCGATCGTGCCTGTAGTATTTAAGGTGCGAGAAACACGGGTAGTTTCGACTGGGGAAACCGTCACCGTCAGGACTGGCTGAGATTTAGGCGTGATTTTATTGGCTACAGCTTTTTCTTGCCTCGCTGGTAATTGAGTTAACACACCCATCCCACCTAATGCGATCGCTATCCCTACGCCAACACCCATAAACATTGGTGTTAGCCAAGGGCGAGTCGGTTGTCTGGCTGATTTCTGCCATACTTTGACAATTTCTTCTCGTTCCAGTTCTGGAATACTTTCATCACTCAAGGGACACACCTCCACTGCGGAAACACACAAATGTTAATTATTTTTAAAAAAGTTTGCGACTAGTTACTGTATATTAAATTTGACTTCCATCTTCAGTTTTGACTGTAATAATCCCCAATATGACTACGATGACATAAGTCATGTTTTTTATGATAAATAAAAAGAAAAAACCGTATTTATACGGAAATTTTTACTCTGTCTGGCTTTGTATTGCTATCACACTCTAGGTCTTATTAACGTCACAGATCCTTTGTATGCAGATCACTGGATTTTGTATATAAATATGAAACACTAATGACCGTAGGATACGCCAAATAGTGTCTGTTGACAGCCAACTAAGAAAGTATACCTATCATGTGATCCAGATTTCCTGCAACTAGCATTCACAGCCTTACCTGGGTTAAAAAGGATGAATATACTTTTAAATACCAACTAAAGCCTTAAATTTGGGAATCTTAATCACAAACAAGAAATATTTTGATTGGAACTGAGCAACCAATATGTTCAACGCCACTGAAATTTTAATAGATGCTTTTGTCAAGCAAATTCGAGAAGGCTACAGTCGTACTTATGGCTGTCTCAAAAATGATTATCAAGACATCATAGCCTGGGCTGGGAGTATGGCGTTGGAAAATATTGCCAATAGCGATGCCCTATATCACAATGTCGAACACTCTATTTTAGTCACCTTGGTAGGGCAAGAAATTTTACGTGGCAAACACATCCGCGAAGGTGGTGTTTCGAGTGAAGATTGGTTGCACTTTATTATCTCCTTAGTTTGCCACGATATTGGTTATGTCAAAGGAGTTTGCCGTCAAGACCAAGAAGCAGCAAGTTTATATGCCACAGGTAAAAACGGCAGAATGATTTCCTTGCATCCTGGTGCTTCTGATGCCAGTCTGACACCTTATCATGTCGATAGAGCCAAGCTCTTCATTGATGAGCGTTTTGGTGGTCACAAGCTCATAGATGCTGAGGTAATTAAAAGTAACATTGAATGGACTCGTTTTCCTGTACCAGCAGCCGAAGATCATCATGACACTGTGAGTTTTGCTGGCTTGGTAAGGGCAGCTGATTTAATTGGACAATTAAGTGACCCACGTTACTTAAAGAAAATTACCTCGCTATACTACGAATTTGAAGAAACGGGGATGAATAAAGTTTTAGGCTACGAAACCCCAGCCGATTTACGCAAAAACTACGCCAAGTTTTATTGGAATGGTGTACATCCTTATATCAAGGATAGTCTGCGTTACTTATCACTCACCCAACAAGGCAAACAAGTGATGGCAAACCTCTACTCCAATGTGTTTGTCGTTGAACATGAAAAAATTCAAGAAGAACAAATGTACATGATGGAGCAGTTACATGCTTAGATTGTAGTCATTAGTCATTAGTCATTAGTAAACTTAGACAACAAATGACCAATGACAAAGGATAAAGGACTAATAAATTATGAATTGGTGGCAAAGACTCAAGAAAAACCCTTTGGCGCGGTTTGGGGCAATTTTGCTGTTAATTTTCTATGTAGCAGTGATTGCGGCTGATTTTGTTGCTCCTTATGACCCTTATGTATCACAGCCAAATGGTTCACTGCTACCACCAACAAAAATTTATTGGGTGTCAAAGTCTTCTGGGCAATTTATTGGCCCTCATATTTACCCAACAACTCAAGGTAACACTGATATTAAGACAGGCGATCGCCAGTTAATTGTAGACTTTACCAAGCCATCTCCTCTACGTTTATTTGTATCTGGGACAGAATACCGCCTGTTGCAGTTGAGTTTACCCCTACCACCCAAATGGGATGATGTCACAATTTTTTCCGGTATCCCCTTAACTTGGCATTTATTTGGTGCAGATAATAACGCTAGATTAAATATTTTCGGGACTGATGACCAAGGACGCGACCAATTCAGCCGCTTGCTACACGGGGGTCGCATTAGTTTATTTATCGGCATTATTGGCGTAATTTTTACCTTCCCCCTCGGTTTGTTGTTGGGGGGGATTTCTGGCTATTTTGGTGGCTGGCTAGATAGTGTGATTATGCGCTTGGCAGAAGTATTGATGACTTTCCCTAGTATTTATTTGTTGGTGACATTAGGCGCAGTTTTACCACCAGGGTTGAGTAGTACCCAACGCTTTTTATTAATTGTGATTATTACATCTGTAATTAGTTGGGCTGGTTTAGCGAGGGTAATTCGCGGACAAGTACTTTCGATTAAAGAACGAGAATTTGTCCAGGCTGCACGGGCAATGGGTGGCAATCCCCTTTACATTATTGTGCGTCACGTTCTGCCGCAGACTGCCACTTATATCATTATTTCCGCAACTTTAGCCGTTCCGAGTTTTATTGGTGCTGAAGCAGTTTTAAGTTTAATTGGTTTAGGCATTCAACAGCCTGATCCTTCTTGGGGAAATATGCTTTCCCTCGCCAGTAATGCTTCAATTTTGGTACTCCAACCTTGGTTAATTTGGCCGCCAGCCGTGCTGATTATTTTGACAGTACTGGCATTTAACTTACTGGGTGATGGTTTAAGAGATGCCCTTGATCCTCGCAGTTTGCAAAGATAAGGGAAAATTTGAAGTGTGAAGTCTGAAGTGTGAAATTTCATGCTTCAGGCTTTTGACAAATGACAAATGAGAGAAACTTTGGCGTGTCATAATAATTCAAGCAATCCCCTTTCAAGAGATTGAAACCTAGACCTGAACTGAATTACAGTGCGATAAATCATGCAGCCTGAACCCAAAGTCAACATCCTTTTGGTAGATGACAAATTAGAAAATTTGTTGGCACTAGAAGCAATTTTAGAAAGACTGGGAGAAAATTTAGTTAAAGCAACCTCTGGTTCTGAGGCTTTGCGGTGTCTGCTGCATCAAGATTTTGCAGTCATTTTGCTGGATGTACAAATGCCAGGAATGGATGGCTTTGAAACGGCTAATTTAATTCGTAGTCGAGAAAGGTCGCGTCAAACTCCAATTATTTTTCTCACCGCCTTTAGTACTAGTGACCAAATGCTATTTAAAGGCTATGCACTAGGGGCGGTTGATTATTTGCTTAAGCCTATAGATACGAACATATTAATATCGAAAGTTACAGTATTTGTTGAGCTATTTAAAAAGACGCAAGCAATTAAAGAACATGCAACTCAACTAGCAGCAGTGAATGCAGAATTACGGCAAAGTGAAGAACGTTTTCGTTCTTTGAGTACTTGTTCGCCGGTGGGGATTTTTGAAATAGATACGGCAGGAAAATGTAAGTATACGAATCCTCACTATCAGGCCATTTGTGGTTTAAATGCAGCCGAAAGTTTAGAAAAACAATGGCTAGAATTTGTCCATCCCGATGACCGCGAAAGAGCGATCGCTACTTGGTCAAAATATTTAGATATTGGTGTCCAAAACTACTCAGAAGATTTTCAATTTCTCACAGCTAATCATAGTCGGCGTTGGGTACAGGTGCGCTCATCCCGGATGGTTTCGGCGCAAGGAAAATTACTTGGCTATGTCGGCACTCTCGAAGATATCACTGAACGCAAGCAAGCTGAAGAAGTCCGCGCTCAAATCATCCGAGAACAAACAGCCAGACAAGAAGCAGAAGCCGCCAACCAAATGAAGGATGAGTTTCTGGCTGTGCTTTCTCACGAACTCCGCACACCTTTAACTTCTATGCTGGGCTGGTCAAAAATATTACGTTCTAAAAAACTGGATGACAAAGCAACTGCGAAAGCTTTAGAAGCCATTGAACGTAATGCTACATCTCAAGTGCAATTAATTGAAGATATTTTAGATGTATCGCGGATTATTCGTGGTCAACTAAAACTGAATTTATGTGTAGTTAACTTAGTGGCTGTCATTGAAGCCGCCCTAGAAGCAGTACGTCCCTTAGCTGATGCTAAACATATTCAAATCAACACAATTCTTGATTCTGCCATTGGTTCAGTTTGCGGTGATCCAGTACGTTTACAACAAATAGTCTGGAATTTGTTAAATAATGCCATTAAGTTCACACCAGAACATGGTAAAGTTAATGTCAATTTAGAACTCATCCAAGAAACTGATGCAGAGCCTAGAGAGCTAACCCCATCAGGAGAAGTTTTCATATCCTCTGGCGTATCTCCCATTCGGTTTGTTAGTTCATCTTATGCTCAAATTCAGGTAATTGATACCGGAATTGGCATTGAACCAGACTTTCTGCCCAAAGTATTTGAAAGGTTTCGCCAAGCAGACAGTACCACCACGCGATCGCACAATGGTTTAGGATTAGGACTAGCGATCGTCCGTCACTTGGTAGAACTACACCACGGCATCATTATCGCCGACAGCCCAGGTAAAGGAAAAGGTGCAACTTTCACCTTAAGACTTCCCTTAATGCCAAGTCCAAGTCTAGATGGTAAAGCAGAAAACTCGGTTGCTTGTACAACAGGTAATACACCCTTGGTAGGCTTGAAAGTTTTGGTTGTCGGTGATGAAACTGATAGCCGCAACTTTTTGGCATTTATGTTTGAAGAGTATGGCGCAAATGCAACCGCAGTAGCATCAATTGAAACTGCACTGGTAATTATTGAAGAGACAAAACCAGATATCTTGATTAGTGACCTCAGTCTCTCAAACCAAGAAAGTTATAACTTAATCCAACAAGTCCGCGCTTTAGCACCAGAAAACGGCGGTGATATTCCAGCGATCGCTTTAACTGCATTTTCCCACGAAGAAGACCGCTTAAAAATTCTCGCTGCCGGCTTTCAGCATTACTTAACTAAACCTGTTGACCCTGAAAATTTAATTAATGTAGTTACTAGTGTTATGGGGAAGAAGTCAGAAGTCAGGAGTTAGAATCATATTGAAATGTAGAGAGGTTTTATCCAACGTCTCTACAACAGCCGATAAATTGCATCTTCATCAACAAAATGTATTAGATTTACAGGTTTTCAATAAATTCCTCCAAGTAAAGCCGTGTCGCCTCTTTCAAACCTATAATCGCTTGTTCAATAGTCTCACCTTGATCTACAGTGCTAACTTCTGGACACTCAGCTATGTACATATCATCTTCTTTATAAAGAATCACTGTAAAGCTACGAGTCTTCATTGCATTTTACTTCCCAAGGCTTTTTTGTTTAGCATAACACTACCCTTTTCTCACAAAAGTGGTTCTCAGGGTTGCGTTATGCTAAATTTTGTGCATCAGTTCTGATTAACTTGCCGCTAACTTACCCCAACCGACATAAGGCAATTTTGCAGCAGTAGAGCGAATTTTATCAGCGTTAGCAACTAACTGACCGCAAGCATCCCAACTACCAGAAACGAACATATTTCTGGAACCTTCACCGATGAAAACTGGGGCTGTCAAGTCACCAATTTGTACTTGTAAAGTTTCTAAATTTATTGTTACTGTAGCTTGGGGATTTGCTGTAACTAGTTCTTGTAATTGTTTGACTGTTGCCCCATCCGCAGTTACACAAGGTACACCAATAGCCACACAATTACCAAAAAAGATTTCCGCAAAACTTTCACCAATTAAAGCTTTAATACCCCATTTAGCGATCGCTTGTGGCGCATGTTCCCGTGATGAACCGCAGCCAAAGTTGCGATTCACAATCAACACATTTGCACTTTGATATTGTGGCTGATCAAAGGGATGTTCACCCTTTAAAGCTGTGCGGTCATCAATAAACGCATTTTCACCCAAACCATCAAAGGTAATCGCCTTTAAAAAACGTGCAGGAATAATCCGGTCTGTATCAATATCATCACCAACTAAAGGTACAGCCTGCCCAGATACTTGTTTAATTTCACTTCCCATAATTTTCTTTGCGCCTTTGCGCCTTTGCGCGAGATAAAAAGATTTGGTTTGTAAACGCAGAGGTAAACGCGAAGTATGAGCATTTTACCTCCTGACTTGAAAGTGCTGAGTGCTGAGTGCTGAGTGCTGAGTGCTGAGTAAAAATGCTAGTCCCACTTTCATGCTTGGCTATGAAACTTGTTTCATCGGGACTGCCTTCTCCTACAGCAAATCCCGCACATCCGCAACTTCGCCCTTAATAGCCGCAGTCGCCACCATCGCCGGACTCATCAGTAATGTGCGACCAGAGGCAGAACCTTGTCTACCTTTAAAGTTGCGGTTAGAAGAAGAAGCACTGATTTGTCTACCTTGGAGTTTGTCGGGATTCATCGCCAGACACATCGAACATCCTGGTTCCCGCCATTCAAAACCTGCGGCGGCAAAGATTTTGTCTAATCCTTCGGCTTCGGCGGCTTGCTTCACTCGTTCGGAACCGGGGACAACAAAGGCTTTGACTCCTTCAGCCACGCGACGACCTTGGGCAATTTTGGCGGCTTCTCGCAAATCGCTGAGTCTACCGTTGGTGCAGCTACCAATAAAGCAGACATCGATTTTTGTGCCTTTGATTGCTTGACCGGGTAATAAATCCATGTAACGATAAGCTTCTTCGGCAATAAAACGGTCTTCTTCCGCCAATTCTTCGGGTTTGGGGATGAATTGATTAATGCCGATTCCCTGACCGGGGGTGATTCCCCAAGTAACTGTGGGTGAAATCTCGGCAGCATCGAAGACAACGACATCATCGTATTCGGCATCAGCGTCACTCTTGATGGATTCCCACCAAGTTACTGCTTGATCCCAGTCTGCACCTTTGGGGGCAAAGTCTCTATCTTGGAGATAATCGTAGGTGACTTGATCGGGGTTGACGTAACCGCATCTCGCCCCACCTTCGATCGCCATGTTACAGACTGTCATCCGTTCTTCCATGTTCATCGCCTCAAAGGTAGTCCCGGCAAATTCATAGGCGTAACCGACACCACCTTTCACGCCCAAGGTGCGGATAATATGCAAAATTACGTCTTTGGCGTAGACACCGGGGTTGAGAGTGCCGTTCACTTCTATTTTGCGGACTTTGAGTTTAGCGAGGGCTAGGGTTTGGGAGGCGAGAACATCGCGGACTTGACTTGTCCCAATCCCAAAGGCGATCGCACCGAACGCACCATGACTTGATGTGTGGCTATCTCCACAAGCGATCGTCATTCCTGGCTGGGTTAATCCTAATTCTGGGGCAATCACATGGACTATACCTTGACTGCCGGAACCAATATTATAAAAAGTTAAATTATTTTCTTGACAATTCTGTTCTAGGGCTTGAATCATTGCTTCTGCCACACTGTCGGCAAAAGGACGTGCCTGATTATCTGTAGGCACAATGTGATCTACTGTCGCTACTGTGCGCTGGGGAAACAGTACCTCCAGACCTCGTTCGCGCAACATCGCAAAGGCTTGGGGACTAGTGACTTCATGAATTAGATGCAGGCCAATAAATAGTTGTGTCAGCCCTGAAGGAAGTGTACCAACGGTATGTAAGTCCCAAACTTTATCAAACAGGGTGCCTTTGCTCATATTTCAATCGTTATGTAACGAGTCGGAATTTTTATCGTATCAAAAAAGCGTCGGACAATTTTAGATTTTGGATTTTAGGTTAATCCATAGATAATTTTAAAGGCTTGAGAAATTTCAATTGCAGATTTTCGATTGATTTCATAGCTAAATCTGGCACTTTTACCATCAAGGAATGAATATCCAGACTTTGGCGATTTCTCTTGCCTTGATCTCTTGTTTTTAGGCTGAAGTTTGTGTATTCACAAATGCTAGACAAGAGTTAGATTGGAATTGGAAAAATTGAAGCAAAATCTTTTTCAGGGAATTTTGCTTCACCATTTGAATGGCGATGTTCACATCTAACCATTCTCGCTGTCTCTGCCCCGCTTCAGGATAATCTTCACTCAGCATTTCAACTAACAATAAATACATCTGCACTCGGTAGATTTTGCCACGTTTGCGATACCTGTAACTACCTACGGCGTTAACATCTACCTGTCCTATGATACCTGCTTCTTCCCAAGCTTCTTTGGCGGCGGAAGCAGGCGGACTCATACCTTTGGCAATTCCACCCTTGGGAATTACCCAATTATTGCGATCGCGGGTTGTAATTAGTAAAATTTCGACGGTGCCGTTCTGCACTCTATAAGGAATGACCCCCGACTGCTTGAAGATTTTGCTGATTTTCTGATTCATGTATTTTCTGGATGAGCGTCATCATAAAACAAGGCAAGAGGTGATTTTAGCTAAGTCTCATTTTTATACAGCTATTAGGCATCTACTATAAGACAGAAGGATTTGAGAAGTAAAAAGTAAAAAGTCAGAAATCGATACATTAAGGCGTTTACAAATATTTTTCTTGCTTTTAACTTTTAAATTTGAACTTTTGCCTTATTACTTCATGCCGGCTTATGATCTAACCGAATTGCTGCTTCTAGGGCTGCTTTTTCTTTGGCGCGGCGGGCATAAGGCTGCAACTGAGAGCGATCGCAACCTGTTAAAATACTCAAATCATCTAAACTCACACCTCGCATTAACATTTCTACACACCATGTTTGTTGTGCTTGAGTAATTTCTGGTGGTTTACCTTGGGGTGTTAACAATTCTTGAGTCCAAATTTCCCAACGTTGCAGCAATTCTGACTCAGAAAGGGGATTACCTACATTGTCAATAAACATCGCTGGATGATGATCTTTGCGACTTTTCAGCCATTTAATTACAGGATTGTTGGTATGAGAACCGTAGTGTTTACCCAAAATCCACTGATTCAAAGGAACTTGGCGAGGTAAGCCTGGGGTGGTGATTTGCAGAATTAGTCCTTGATTATCGAAAATTTGGTGCGATCGCTCCAAGCCAATTATCTCAGCAACAGATAAACCAGCACCAAATAAAAGGTATGCTAAAGCATAATCTTGTATTCCCGATTTTCTGGAGTTTTGCAAAATTTTATGGACTAAAATCCCAGGCAAATCAGCTACTTCTTGGATAATTACAGTTTCTTTAGTTAATTGGGGTGCAGTAGACATCGCTCCATGTAAAAACAACTCCACTAAATTCTCTAAAAAATCATTTCGATCTTCCCACAGTTCATGAAATTCGCTTGTGAATTCAATCACCGCATATCCCAAAATCATGCCATTCAGTAAACTGGCTAATTTTTCTGCCGGCAGATAGGTATTTAGGTCTCCCTGTTGAATCACAGTGGCTAAATACTGCGCTACATAGCGGTTAGCTTCTGTTAATCCTCTCCCCAAAGCGCGGCGATTTTCGGCGGGAAATTGGTCTGCTTCACCCACTACCGACCGCACAAACTCTGGGACTCGTTCTAATGTATGTAAGCTATCACTTGCATAATCTTTCAGGGCTTGATAAACGTTACCCGGAGGAGTTGCTCTCTGGACTAAAGATTCTCCCAAATCTTTAAATGCTGCCGATTCTTCTAATACTGCTAACAGTAGACCATGTTTATTCCCAAAATGGCGAAATAAAGTCACTTCATTGACTCCAGCTTTTTCGGCAATTTGGCGAGTAGTAGTACTACTAACTCCTTGTGTAGTAAATAATTCTAGTGCTGCTTGAATCAAACGTTGGCGGGCTGAGATTGATTGAGATGCCATAAGAAATAATGCAAGTGGCACTTGCATAAAAAACCAATAGTTGTTACGATGCCTAATGTAAGTGATACTTGCTTAAGTTCACTGTAACGAACTAGTTTACAGAATGGGTCAATTTCTTGGGGAAGTTTACCCAAATCCCAGCAAATCACTTCATGATCCATCAACGGAAATGTTTATGACTGCAAAATATCTGGCGGTTGCTTCTGAGACAGGAAATTCACCCCGCCTGAGATGGGTGAATGTGGCTTTTTTTGCTGCTATTCACGCCTTAGCTATGTTGGCTCCTTGGTTTTTTTCTTGGTCGGCGCTAGGATTGCTAGTGTTTCTCCATTGGTTATTCGGGAGTATTGGCATCTGTTTAGGATATCATCGACTTTTAAGCCATCGGAGTTTCCAAGTACCCAAGTGGTTAGAATATGCGATCGCCATTATCGGAGCCTTAGCACTCCAAGGTGGGCCGATTTTTTGGATTGGTGGACACCGCCAGCACCATGCCCATACAGAAGATATTAACTTAGATCCCTACTCTGCCCAACGTGGGTTCTGGTGGAGCCACATACTATGGATTATGTATCCCCGTCCAGAGTTTTTTGACTATGAAACTTATAAAAAATATGCGCCAGATTTAGAAAGACAACCTTTCTATCGTTGGCTAGATCGCTACTTCTTATTGTTGCAAATTCCCTTGGGATTATTCTTATATGCTTTAGGCGGCTGGTCTTTCGTAATCTACGGAATGTTTGTGCGAGCAGTATTATTGTGGCACTCCACTTGGTTTGTTAATTCTGCATCCCATCTTTGGGGTTATCGCACCTTTGACGCGAATGATGGTGCGCGTAACTTGTGGTGGGTATCAATCCTAACTTATGGCGAAGGCTGGCACAACAACCATCATACTTTTCCCCACGTTGCCAAATCTGGCTTTCAGTGGTGGGAGATTGACATCACTTGGTGGAGTATTAAAGCTTTAAAAAGTTTGGGTTTAGCGAAAAAAGTCATCTTACCGCCACCGCAAATTGCAAATCAAAGATAAATTAACTGTAAGAATTCAGCACTCAGGAGTCAGAAATCAGAATTTAGAAAAAATTGAAGATAATTGCTAGATTGATTTGTAACAATTGTTCTGATTTTGATAAATATTCTGACTCCTAAAGCCTTACACTTAAATTATGGCAATTTATAGCTGGCAACCCGGACATTTAACTCTCCTTGACTGGGATTTTTGCTAAAAATAAATGCACCTTCTTCCTTCTCGCCATCAGATAAAAAATCAATTTGTTGCTCTCCCGTTTCTACCACTTGATCAGCAATTTGTAACTCAGCAATAATCTGCACTGATTCCGCCGTTTCACCACCAGTATTAACTATTTCAAAGGGAACATAAAATTTCCCATCAATTTCTTTAATTGCTGATTTTTGATTTACCGACAAAATAGGAGGCTGATTTTTTTCATTTAGCCATATATACCCGACTAAACTAATCACAACTGCCAGAATAGATAAAGCTATTCCAAATGTGATCCATTCAGCTAAAGAGCGTTCTGGTTGTGGTTCTGTTTCCATCATATTGCTAACCTACCTGCTGCGCCGCCAATAGTTGCAGGTAATCCCAAAACTAAAGTATGTTCTAACCACATTATCCAAGGGTCTGATAAAGTGAGCTTTTGAAAGAAGAATAGCATTGCTCCACTAGCCAGCAAAGATACTAAATAAGATATAGTAGTTTCACTTAATGGGCGCTGAAAAATTCCTTTTTGCTGTCTACGTTTTTGTTGGTCGGAAAAACCAGCTTGAAAGACAATAGCGTAGGAAATTACTAAAGACGCAGCCATTAACACCCATAACCAGGGAGGAGAAATAGCCGCCGCTAACATAGGAACTTCGTCTGTTGGTGCAATGTTAAAAGCAATCACAGTTGCACCAATGACAGTTGCACCTAAATCAGCTAATGTGGCGTGTAAATTATTTTTATGCGTGGCTGATGTTGAATTATTTTGATTACCTGCTTGGAGAAATTGGTTAGCTAACGCTACACCGAGGGTAAATGGTACCCCTTCATAAACTACTTTTCCTAGTGATTCTTTTAAGGATGTTGCTGGGGTAATTTCTTGCAATAACCACAACATAAATGCAGAACAAACAAATCCAATGGCTATTGCTTCTACAGTATCTATTGCGGCTTCATCTAGTCGCCAAGTATTTCTGCGTTTACGAAATCCCTCTGTATAATTGAGTAAAAAAACTACAACAAACATTAAGGCGATCGCTATTGCAATTAATCTCGGTTTTGCTAATGAGCCAATCCACCATACTTCCATTGTATATATTAGTGGAATGCCAAATAAAAAACCTCCACAAATACCACGGACAATATCATTTATTTCTCGCTTCCAGGCATTTTTATACTGCTTTTTTCCCACTACTAATAAGTACCTAATTATTTTGTTGTCAGATTTATATGTGTTGTAATATTTCTCATAAAATAAATATTATCCGCATCTATCTTAGGTTATTTTTTAAATAAACGATTTATATACTTCCTTCGGTAGATAAACAAAAAATTACTTTTTAGCCAAGGTAGATTTATAACACTCATATTTGATTTGGGAAAAAAATCAGTACACCCAGATCAGGCTTCTTTCCTACTCCCCATTCCCTACTCCCTGCGTATCGCGCTTGCGCTGGGCTTCTCTGCGAGACGCTTTGCGAACGCGCACCACACAACTAGATTCAGGAATCAAACCGTATTCCTATATCAAAGGTCTGACTTACGTAGACTCTACGATATTCCAACGGCGCACTCTTGCGGCTAACTCAGCATAAGCAATAGTTATACCCCCAAGAATCTTCGCAATGTAAGCCACACTTGCTGCTGAAACACAGTCCCACCAGTTTTGAGGGGAATATCGGCTTGTTTATTATTTGGCGTGACTGAAGCTTTACAGTTACGTATCCAGGGCTTTGGGTGCAAACATTCCTTACCAGTTTCTAGTTATGTTACCTTATGCGATCGCTTTATTCGCATTGTTGGGACTCGCGGCTAAAGCTTCACCACCAAAAGCTTTGGGCGTTAATTATTTTCCTGAACATCGCAGATGATCATAAGTTCTATAACAGTGGTTAGAAAATTTGATACTGAATACAGTTGCATATCACCCTAGAAGAAATGTACACTTTTAGTCATGATGTTTGCTTGATATTGCCATTAGCTTGTCATTGTCTACCCTTAACTTCAGCATAGACAATCAACCTAGTGAGTCATACACGAGCTAGTCCATTTCGAGCCGCAAACAGCCTTGTCAAGATAACCTCGTCAACCATCAAATATTTACTAGAGAATACGACTTCGCTGTTAGTGGAGTTATTCTTTGAATGAAAATTCAGAATTTTGGGTAGGTAGTCTTTAACTTAAAGGTGACTTGTTGTTTATGAAGAGACAGCCACTAATATTAGTTGTCGAAGAGAATCTATACAATTTAGAACTCCTAAATTACCACCTCAAAGCATTACATTATGCTTGCATTTGTGCTAAACAAGGAATCAAAGCTTTGATATTCTCGCAAACACATCAACCTGACTTAATCATCTTAGATATGATGATTTCTGATATTACTGGCGGTCAAGTTATTGATTACCTTAAACAAGATAAAAAAACTGCCAAAATTCCAATTATTGCAGTAATTCCTTGGTATCTGGAAAAAAACTCCGAACGCCTTTTTTTAACGGGTACAGATGCTTATCTGACAAAACCATATAATTTGCATAAACTAGATGCAGTTTTGTCCTGTCATTTCACTCAGCTAAATTCTTCAAGTTTGCTTTAGGGATGGACTCAGGATTTCGCACTTCTGGTAACTGTTGTAAAACTACAATTATTCCAGTTCTCCCTGTAACTAAATTGGTATTAGTCATTAAATCAACTATTGGCTTACCAATGATTTCTTCCAATAAATTTTGTAGTTTTAGTTTAATAATTTTGTCTAAAAATAAGCGGACTTGTTCGGCCAAGTTTTCATACCCACCAGATATTAATGTTAACTCAACTGAGGAAGCTGATTTCTCTAGGGAAATTACTAATTCTGTATCAAAAAAATGACATACAACTTGGCTAGGACGTTGCCCTAGTTGTTCATAATAAAAAGCACTAATCCGCTGTGCAATTTCTCTTTCAAGTTGTCCAATAGTGGGGTATGACATTATTTTTGTTAGTATTTAATCCTAGTAGTTTGATGAGTTGAGTCTCTCTAAAATAGGGTTGGTGTTGATAATTAATATAATATATATTCATATCATATATACCATTACATATAAACAATCAAGGTCAGATTAAATAATATTTTTTCACTATTTTATTTTGTCAAAAAAATTGCTCACTATAAATAATAAAAAAACTTAGATAGCAATTATAGCCTTAGCTATTATCACTTAAAAACGAGCCATGTCAAGCACAATCTTAATTACGCCAGCAAAAAATAGTCAGGAGCAATTTTTATGCTAAACCAGTTAATTTGGTCTGTGAAATTGTATTATGTTTAATAAAATAAAGCAGCCTATCAAAATTTTTTGGTTAAAAAATCCAGGTTTGACAAAATTTTGAAAACTTGTTACTGGTAGTAATAATTTGTTTGTACCGCATCAGCTAATCTATTTCAGCATAGCGCCTATTAACTAATTTCGGAACGCTTACTATCTACTATCAGGAAATCAACCATATATTTATGTCAGGATGTGGTTATTTCTTCACTATTTCAAAACAAATGTAATAATTCTTATACAGTTAGCAAGAAGTAAAGATTGTGAAGTGGGATATGGAATTAATACTAATTTTTTATAACGCTGTGTAGAATTCTATCCCCTCTAGCCCTCTCTTAAAAAGGCTATAGGTAATTAGATCAACAATAATACATAAACTGATTGATTGCTCTCTATCTCAAGATATATTTAGTTTTTACTTCGCAAACCAATGGAATTGAAGGATAGTGTCTACTTATTTTGTACCGAATAAGCGATCGCCTGCATCACCCAAACCTGGAATAATATAACCATGTTCATCCAAATACTCATCAATAGCAGCAGTATAAACTTGTACTTCAGGATGAACAGTACAGAAATGTTGTAATCCTTCTGGGGCTGCTAGTAAGCAAACAAACTTCATCGATAACGGGTTAGTAGATTTCAACCTGTCTACAGCCGCAACAGCAGAATTTCCTGTGGCTAACATTGGGTCAACAATAATCATGTCCCGTTGTTCAACATCGTGGGGAACTTTGAAATAGTATTCAATCGGAATTAAAGTTTTAGGGTCACGGTATAAACCAATATGACCAACCCTTGCTGATGGCATTAACTCCAACATACCATCTAAAATGCCTTGTCCCGCCCGCATGATAGACACTAACACCAGCTTTTTATCCGGTGCAAGCACGGGTGCATTCATTGGCGCAAGGGGTGTTTTAATCTCTTCATATTTTAGAGATAAATTGCGCGTTACTTCATAACCTAACAACAAACTAATTTCTTTGAGGAGGTTGCGAAATTTCGTCGTGCTAGTTTCAGCCTTCCGCATCAAAGTTAGTTTATGTTGAATTAACGGATGGTCAATAACTGTGACTTGATTTTGCATTTTGGCTAAATGAAGTGTGGAGTGTAAATTTTTCTGTGGAAACTGGGCGTAAGGGTGTGTGGTCTAGGGGTTTTAGATACATACACCCTTACACCCCTACACCCTTATTTAGTGCTTATCTGACAAAATTGGTTCTGTAGCGACATCGCTTAAACGGACGCTGGCTAACAAATCTTGCCATTGTGTGTTGAGTTTTGAATCTTGGGGATGTTCGTGTCTGAGGGTAGCTAGTATTGTGATTGCTTCATGCCAAATACCATTTTGGGCATAGATGGCAAATTTTTGTAAAAGTGTGGCTGTTTGCAGTTCCTTGATAGTTGTTTGACTGAGGTTAACTCGTTTAACTACTCCTTCTACAAAAATAGGAGGTGATGTTTCTTGAGTCTCACAAGCAACAGTCAAAAACCAACGGTATCGTTGATTAACAGCTAATTTGGGAGCATTAGCAGGTAAAGTAACACTAATGATTCCCGGATCTTTTGGCAGTGCTATTGGTTGGTTATACAATTCCTTTGATTGCGGTTGATCTTCTTGCAAGACAAACTTAGCGGGAAGATTGTCTTTTTGGGAATACGGCACATAAAACCAAAATGTTGGGTTTGGTGATGTAGTTAATGACCAAACATTTGTAATTGAAGACGGTTCTTTTGTATAAGGTACTAAAGCCGTCAAATCTTGTTTGACTTGGGGACAAGAACCGCGTTTTGCACCACCCAATACCCGACCTCCTGGCGGTGGATCTGCTGGTGGTTTAGGTGGATTAAAATTTACTGTTTGGGATACAGTCTTCATATTTTGACTAGCTATTGGCATCGATGTTGCCATTGGCTTTGGTGTTGCTGCTAGTGCTAGGGTTTGGCTGGCTAAAACACCTACATAGCCTAGAGTTAATCCGAGTAATATTTTCATCAGTTGTAAACTCCAGTTGTGTGAGGCTGAAAAAGTTGAATATATCTCTGTAAACTGCTGTTTCGGGCGGTTAATTGTTTGTGTTTTTAACTCTTTTATCGGCCTTCTGCCTCCTGCCTTTCAACTTTTGCCTTCTTAAATTTTTGCCAAAACTTCGACGGGCAATTTTGGATGGCAATAGTAGTTGTTGTTCCTACCAGCAACCAAGCTGAAGGTATAAACGGCACCCATACACCCCAGATTAATAAACCGAGACAGAGTAAATAAAGTATGCCAGAGGTAATACCCAAGGCTAATGCCAACAAGGGTAACTGCCGCCACCGCCAAACCAACAAGCCACCAACCACAGACCAACCCCAAATCCAAAGTATTTCCCACCCAAAAGGCCAAACTGTCAACAATGGTCGCTGATTTAAGACGGCACTAATAATTTGGCTAATCATGTGTGCCTGAACAGTAACTCCGGGCATTTGTGTGTCTAATTTGCTGCTGAATGGTGTCGCCCAATAGTCAGGAAAGTCACCTCTAGCTGTCACACCAATTAAAATAATTCGGTCTTTGATGGCGCTAGAGTTCATCGGACTCGATAAAATTTGGGTGAGTGTGACGGTTTCGGCAATTTTCTTAGTAGCGCGATAGTTGAGTAAGGTTTGTCCACTATTGGCATCAATGCCTTGATAGCCGCTACTACGAGATGATAAACGGGGAAAAATGGTATTACCTAACTGTAAATTTCCTTGGGGGGTAAATTTTGGTTGAATTCCCAAGGGTAAAAGATAACGAAATGCTAATTGTGTACTGAACGCATAGTCAGCAGAACACAGGGATGCTGTTTCTGGGGTGAAAAACATCAAATGGCGACGCACCACTCCATCGGGATCATGCAGAAAGTCGCTGAATCCTTGCCGATTTTTGGGAATTTCTGGTGGTGGTTCAATGCCTTTGGTCATGACAGTTGAATCACTACCTTTACACACACCAATTAAATTATCAGTTTTTTGCAGCTTTTGAGCTAACTCTGGGAGTTCGGCGGGAAAATCACGATAAATATCTAAACCGATCGCTCGCGGTTGGTATTCTTGTAATTTGATTAGTAGGGCATTGAGTGATTGATCAGATAAAGAAGTTCCCTTCAAAACCTGACCGCTACGGCGTTGGTTGACTAAATCCGCATCGTCAATGGTGACAATTAATAGTCGCGGATCTGACCCTTCATCAGGGCGCGATCGCATCATTTGATCGTAAGCTTGGAGTTCTGCACTTTGGAAAACTCCGAAAAACCGCAGCCCCAAAATTGCCAATGTCATGACGACACTGGAGGCTATACCTAATTTCCAGTGCAATTTGGGGTATTTATTTGAAATTGAAACTGATTTGGTTGGCGGTGTGAGTTCTTGCCAATTTAGGGGGATTTGGGCGGGATTTTGACAAATTACTGGTAGCCATGTCGCACAGGGAAATTTATCTTCTAAGCCTTGTAAACGTTCCCTGGCTTGGCGGACTGCTTGGTATAAAGATTCTCCCCCAGCAAAACTTGTTAAAAAATATTTCAAAAATTCTTGGGCTACTTGGTCGGGGACAGGTTCGCGCATAATCACCATTTGGGGAATATGGAGATCAGCTAATTCTCGCGCTAGTCCCAAACCATCACAGGAATTAAAAATTGCCAATTGCAAGCCGCGTTCGATGGCTTGTTTGAGGGCATATCTTAACTCGTGAATGCTGAAGCTATCGGTTTTGTTTAAATAAATTGTCCCTGTGACATCATTTCCCTGACTAGAACTGTGTCCCGCAAAGAATAAAATATCCCAATTTTGCCGCCAGAGAAAATCGTTTAATTCTTGACGCTGTGGTTCTACTAAAAAGGTGATATCGGCATTTTGACATTGTTGCAAAATGGCTAAATCTGCTTGGGTGTCAATGCCTTGACTGTTGCCGACAATGGCTAAAATTTTAACTTTGTGGTTTTGCTTGCGGAGTTGGGGGATGCTGTCGTAGGTTGGTGAAGCGATCGCTATTTCTGCTTTAGGATATCGTTCCAGTAATTCCCACAGATGCCAAGGTAATCTCTGCAATTGACTATTATCTGTTTGTAAAATTACCCGCACTTCATCCGTAGGCATGAGTTTTTCTAGCCATTTTTCCCGCAGTGGGCGAAATTCTTCGGAACGCAACCAAGTATTAAAACGTGCCTGTAAAACATGGGCTAAATCTTGACAACTTTGGGTAATAGAAACATTTGTGACTTGGATTTTCTCAGCATCTAAGCGAAAGGTATTACCAATTTGACGATAACTTGATTGCCAACGGGTGTAGTATAGCGGCATTTCTGGGCATGGTGGCAGTCTACCAGTGATTTCTGTGGTTGGGCGATCGCTTTCTTCACCAATCTGAAGCGTCACACCAAACCCTTGGTTAAAACTAACGTCTCCAAATTTCAAAACCACTAACTTAGCCATGACCAATAAAAAATTTTAAATTTTATCGCAAATTGCAGAGTAACAATTTAAATCTAGTCCCTAGCCTTTAGTACAATACGGCGTAAATAAACAGACCACACTTCGGCTACTTCGGCTGCGGTCAGTACAAGTACGCTCAGTGACCATAAGAAATTGCTAAAAGGCTTGTGGTATCCTTATTATTTCTTTTTACTTTTGCCTTTTTACTTTTGCCTTGTTGTACTAGCCTGTTTTTTCAAATCATAAATTGTTCTCTCACACTCATATCATTTAACGAAATTTCGACGCTAAATTGTTCTTGAATGTCTCCCCGAAATTGCAATTGAATATAATTATCTGCACTGCGGGCTTGGGCTTCTAGAAATACTGCGCCTGACTCATCTAATACTGTGAGTTTTACACCTTCTGGCAAATAAACTTGATTAGTTGTGGGGTGCAGTTGCAAACGGATACTAGTTTGATTTTCTTCTGGGCTAATTTCAACAATCAACATTAAGGGTTGATGAGCAATTTGAATACCCAAATCAATGAGTTTTGCTCTTTTAGTAGTTTGTGAGCGTTGGTTAGCAGATGATTCTTCCGTAGTTACACTACCACGAAAAGCATAATTAGGTCTAGAATCTAACAATTCTCGTAAAGCTTCCACTGTTTGCCAGCCTGCATCCACTTGACCGATAAACCATTGGCTTAAATTTACTAAAGCTTTAGCTGGAGAAACTTGCAATTGGGCGATGCGGTCAATTAATGCTTCTAGAGGTTGTAGTTGATGCAATGGTAAAAATTCATCATGCACACTCCGCATAAATCCTAATATATGGGCTTCATGGAGTAGTTCATCTACTTGCACCACCACATAACCTACTCTGTCTTCCCAAGTTTCAGGCGGAATGACACAAGCTTGTTCATTTAATTTGACTGGGCGACATTCTAAACGACCGACAGAGGTAATTTCTAAGTCAGCTACGTTACTACATAACTGCATTATCGGGTTCCAACTATCGCCAACGTTGAGGTTGGTGGGAATTTCCATTAATTGCAAATACTCATTCACCACCCAGACAGCCAATGTATTCAATCGTACTTGTTCTGCTTTGGTCGAGTTTGGTTGTTGATGGGCAAATCTTTCAGCTATCTTACAAGCGGCTTGAGTGATAGGCAACGTGATGCCTAAATCATCTACTCTCTGGGTGGTGCGAGTCATAATGTTATACCTAGTGTTCAGGACTGTGTTGTAGTATCTATCGCCCAGGCTCAATAAATTTATGCCACAAAATCAAGAAATAAAAGAAATATCCTGATATTTTTGTGTATTCATAAATTTGTGCTATTGCAAGGCAAAGATATATAAAGTTTGTATGAAGCGGTTGCTGTTAATTACAGAAAGATTTTCCCCAGATGTGGGGGGTTTGGCTAGGAGTGCGACAAGGCTAGTAGGGACGCTGTGTCAGTTGGGTGTAGCAGTTGATGTTGTTACCTGGAGTCGTTATCTACAACCGGGGGAAGTTCTACCACCGGAAAGTATAGATGGCAAATCCCGTGTTTATCGTATTGGGCTATACCGTAATTGGGATATGACTATGCCCCATACTTTAAATGTGCTGGAATGGTTGCATTCTTGTTGGCATTATGATGCAGTGTGGGGGCATTATGTATTTCCAAGCGGTTTTTTAGCAACTTGGTTTGGAGGAATGCAAGGAATACCCAGCACTATTAGCGCCCGTGGGAATGATATTGATAAAGAAATGTTTCCCCCTGGTGATTTTGCCCGTTTGCAATGGACTCTGCAACAAACTCAGGTAATTACGGCTGTGAGTGCTGATATGTCGCGCAAAATTCAGCTATTGAGTGGGAGAAATGATGTGTTGGTGTTGAAAAATGCCGTAGACACAGAAATTTTTGCCCCTCAGTCGATAATTAATAAGGAATCTTTAGGAATTGCACCAGAAGAAGTAGTATTGGGATTTTGTGGAGAATTGCGGGAGAAGAAAGGACAGCAATTTTTATTAAATGCTTTAACAACGGTGCGAAATCAGCGTCCAGCTTGTTTATTGATTATCGGTGAAGTGCGGGCTTCTCAGGAATCTGTGCTGCAAGTTTATGCAACTCAACACCCAGAACATGCACAAAGAATTATTGTGACGGGACATTTACCTGATACTCAAGCTGTGGCGGCACACTTACAATTGTGTGATGTGTATCTCCAGCCTTCACTGTGGGAAGGAATGCCAAATGCACTTTTAGAAGCAATGGCTTGTGGTTGTTGTTGTATTGCTAGTGATGCGGGGGGTATTACGGAAGTAATTACACATGGTGAAGATGGTTTTATTTTGCCGCGATCGCAACTGCATAAATTAGGTGAAGCTGTCTTAGAATGTTTGACAATGCCCAGCACGATCAAATCTCAAATTACTCAAGCTGCACGCGATCGCATCCTCAAAGAATATTCTATCGCTCAAGAACAACAGCGACTGCAAATTGTTATTGACCGTCTTTTAAAAAACTAAGGGTGAAATCAAGTCAAAAGTCAAAAGTAAAAATGCAAAATCAAATCAGCAAACTATCCCCCTTATCTATATAATATCTTGCACCTAGCGACTGAAGTCGCGGCTACACAGACAAAACCCGCCTGCGCGGGTTCAAAACCCTTGATTTTCCATTAGTCCGCGTAGGCGGACTTCGTTTCTATAGCCGCGAATTTCATTCGTTGGGGCTAGGTGCAAGATGTGTGTCTACCTTGTCTCCCTTGTCTACCTTATCCCCTTCCTCAACCCCCAACTCAGTATAAGCCTTAATTAAAGCTTCACCAGCCAGTTGCCAAGTATAATGCTGTTCTATTCGCCCTCTAGCATTAGCGGCGAGATAAGTTGCTAATTCTGGTTCATTTCGCAAGCGCAAAACTGCATCTTTTATAGCCTTGGCGGAACTGGGTTTAACTAACAAAAAATGTACGCCATCTTCGCCTAATTCTCGCACTACTGGTAAATCACTAGCAATTACAGGTGTACCTGTCGCCATTCCTTCTAAAATCTTCAATGGACAGCAGCCTTGAATTAAGTTGCGATCGTTTGCTGTTAAAGGTGCCAAAATCACGTCAGCATTATGAATATATTGAACTAATTCTTGCTGTGATATTGGTTCTAATATTTTAAGCTGGTCAGCAACTTCTAATTTCACAGCCAGTTGTTTTAAGGTTTTAATTTGATCATTTCTGCCTTGTCCAATTACAGTTAAATCAGCAGGAATCTCGCGGTTGATTAAAGCTAAAGCTTCAATTGCTAAATTTACACCTTGCCACGGTGATAAAGTACCAAAATATATTAGCCTGAGAGATTGATTGTTTAAATTTTGGTTTTTTCCAGAGTAGGTAAATACATCCAAATCTACCCCATTAGGAATTACTCGAATTTTATTATCTGATATACCTCGATTTTGTAAATATTCTGAGGTAATACTACTGGGTGTGATAATTAAATCTGCTGCTGCTAGACAAATTTGCTCTTGAGTATATAACTTATGTAAAATCTCTTGATCATCAACAACATTTGGGTAGCGATATTTTAGCTCTATGGAAGGTAAGCCATTCACTTCAAAAATTAATTTTTGACAATATTTCTGTTTATTTTGTGCAATTACAAAGCCTTCATAAATTGAACGAATATGTATAACTTGAAATTGCTTGTCTTGCAACCATAATTTCAATAAATGACGAAAGTATAAAATTCGCTGAATCAAATTATCGCCACAAGCTGATAACGTTGTTTGAATAACCTGCGGATAAATTTCTTCACTATCTCTACATTCTCTTGTTGGTGAAACTGTTACTAACTGGATGCCATTAAAAGCAGTTCCTAAAGCTTGAGCAAATGCTGTAATATGAATTGCTGCTCCTTTTAGTGCTGGTACAGTATCAAAGGAAATATAAGCTATTTTTGATTGCTTCATAAATATATATAGGAATCTGGTTTGATTTCTGAATTTATTTGTGTAGGTAGGGAATAGGGAATGGGTAGGGGCGGGTTTACTCAATCAATCTGTGGGTAAACGAAATTCTTGATCAACCCGCCCGTACAGAAATAGGAAAGAAGCCTGATCTGAGTGTACTGATTTTTTTCAGAAATCAAATATGAGTCATATATATAGATGGCAGGTGGGCATTTTTAGCTAAACTTTCAATTAGCCTACAATATAGTCGTGAATACCAACCTTACACATACTGCAAATATCAGATACAATTGCTTTATTTTGATGATTGAGGATAATCAAAGTAAAAGCAAAGTTTAATTTATTAAAAAATATTGCAAAATATTGAAATAGATTTAAAAATTACTTTTTTTAATAAAAACGAAATAAATTTTACTAAAGCTGATTTAGTTGTAAATAATTATGCCTATCGATGTACAACAATTCCGGCAAAACTTGACTTATACAGCGCAAGCATCAATTAAGCAAGTAATAGCTGATTTGCAAGAAATAGTAGAGATTGATCACCTCGCAGAACTGAAACAAAAGGAATATGGTAAAAAGGCATTAAATTACTTTTGGGGAATATTAATTGCTGTTGTTATGATAATTGTTGGTTCTATTATTATACCTGATGCTCAATTATTAGGTGTGCTGATACTCTTATTAACTTTAGCAGTTTTTGTTCTAGCGATCGCTTTTATTTTGGCATTAGTCAAGCAGTCAAAATTTGGCAGAATAAACGTGATTAATTATCGCTATCAGTCTACACAAAGAATTTTACAAATGTTAGCGAGAGATATGGATACAAATGCGAATATAAATTTGCAATTATCTTTTAATAAAACTGAAAAAAATGAGCATAAAACAAGTACCACACCCCACCCTAGTAAACCTGATTGGAAAATAGATAATTATCAACATGAATGGATGAGAATTCAAGGACAGTTTCTCGATAAGACTCGCTTTGAATTATCTGCCACTTCTTTATCTAAAAAGCAGTACGGCTGGAAACGTGGTAGCAGTGGTAAAAGTAAATATAAATCAAAAACTAAGTCTGGAGGATTAGATATTCATTTAGATATGGTCTATCCTCAGCGTCGCTATGGCGCAATCAAAGTTTTAAAAGATGAAATTGACGGAGCATTAAAATTACCAAAATTATCCAATCTGCGAAACTTAAGATTAACAGATAAATCTATGCAGCTTGCAGTCAGGATAGCACCGAATGTCGCTGACAATCAAGAGGAAATATATCAAACAGTTACAGCGATGTTTTTAAGTCTTTATCAAGTGTTGAATCTAGCACAAGCTTTGTCTAAATAAGTAATATAATCTGTTAGCAGTAGCCTACATAGCAATCCTAAATAATTTACAAACATCTTTCTCCCTTGTCTACTCTGTCATCCTTGTCTCCCTTATCTCTGTTGTTCACATATCAAATAGGATGCTATATCTAGTTATCAAAATACTACAATAGACTGATAATGATTAAACAAACTTAAAAGCAGGTGAAATATGCAGTTAGAAATCAAACCACATCATTACACACCTGAAGAATATTTAGAACTGGAAGAGAAAGCAGAATTTAGGAATGAATATCGTGATGGAGAAATTATTCCCATGACTGGTGGTACTACTAATCATAATAAAATATCAGGCAATCTCTATGCTTACTTAAAGTTTGTTTTGAAGGCTCAAGATTATGAAATATATATCAGTGATGTTCGCTTATGGATTCCTCGATATCGCCAGTATACTTATCCAGATGTGATGGTAATTGCCGGAGAACCTGTGTATACAGGAACAAATACGACTACTGTGATGAACCCTTGTTTAATTACCGAAGTTTTATCGAAATCAACTAAAAACTATGACCAAGGCGATAAATTTACTTATTATCGCTCAATTCCTGAGTTTAAGGAATATATTTTAATTGACCAGTATAACTATCATGTTATGCAGTATGTTAAAACTGCTGAAGGTCAATGGTTATTTACTGAGACTGAAACTCAATCAGCAACTTTATCAATTCAAACACTGAATGTTGAAGTTGCATTGAGTGATATTTATGAACGAGTTAATTTTGCTGACAACAATGAAGAAAGCTAAACTAAATCTATGAAGAATAGAGTTTTAAAAATTGCAACTTTAGTTTTTTTAATTACTGCCATCCTGGGATGTAACAATACAAATAACAAGACTGTAGAACAGCCAAATCAAGTAAATAGTCCTCCTGTGGCTGAAAATACAACTAATGTCGCCACGCGGACTGATAAAATTAAAATTAAAACCGAAACTGGGACTGATTTATTTGAACTTAAGCCCCAAGCAGATGGTGCTAAATTAGTTGATGGAAAAGAGCAAGAAATAGCTAGAATTAAATCAGAAAAATCTGGTAAATTAAAATTTAAAAATCCTGCTGATAAAACTTTAGGTTATGTAGTCACAGAAAAAGGCTCTTGGAAGTTAGAAAATTCCAGCCAAAATCAAGGTTTATATAGTCTGATAAGGCAAAATAATGGTGATTATGGCTTAGAAAATGCAGGGAAAAAATTAGTTTATCAGATTAAATCAAATGATAAAGGTATCGAAATTTTAAACCCTAATAAACAGCTAGTTTATCAAGTCAGAATTAAAGAAGGCAAGACGGCTTTAAGAAATCCATCGGGTAAAACCGTGTTTTATACCAAATCAAGCATTTCACCAATTGCATTTGCTTGTTTTGGCTTCGATGTTCTCAACCGCGAACAGCAAGCAGCTTTAGCTTATGCAGTCAATTTAACAGGAGGACAATAGACTTTGCAAATACAGCTAACTTGGATAGATCCAAATACAGGCGATCGCACAGAACCAGTCTTAGAAACCCCAGTGGCTATTGGTAAACAATTTGATGCGATGCCACAGCAAATTCATGAACAAAGAGTTTCCAGGATAGTTATCGAGGATGACTTAATTGCAGATTACCATGCTTTAATTGACTGGCAAAATCAAGAGCTAACAATTATTAACCAAAGTACAAATAATTTTATCAAAATTAATGATAATCAATTAACTAATGGTATCTTGCAAAATGGCGATCGCATTCAAATTGGCAGTTGTGAAATTGTCGTTAACTTTGCCAATCTAGGAGAGTGCGATCGTATGGTAGGCTTTTTATTTAAACGCCGTTGTGGACGCACTGATAGAACCAACTGCCCTGACTGTAATACATCTTATGATGATGATTATGCCTATTATCCCGAATATGGTAGTTACCGTTATTGGGGTAGTAGTTACTATCATGACCGCGATAACTATTCATACAACCACGAAACAGGTAATGTAGACTTTACCGAAGCTGATGCTATAAGTTTTGAAGCAGAAAGAGATAGTGATTTTGAAACTAATATGGGAGCAAGTTGAATGTGAAGGGGGTGGGGAGTAGGGAGTAGGGAGTAGGGAGTAGGGAGTCAGGAATTATTAGTTAATAACAAATGACAAATTACAATTGACAAACACCTGGTTAATTTACGCCCTTGGGGGTGGTTGGGGACATTTGAATCGGGCTTTGGCTTTGGGGAGAATTGCTGCCAAAGATAGAAAAGTTACGATTATTACTAACAGTCCCTACGCCTTAAAAATCAATCATGAAAATTGCATAGTAAACTACATTTCTGAACAGGCTGGTTTTTCTACAACTTGTCAGCAAGTACGAGAAATCATCTTGAGTACTCAATGCGATCGCCTAATTATAGACACTTTTCCTAGAGGCTTAGGCGGTGAGTTAGCAGACATCTTACCACAGTTGCAAGCCATACCCCGCATTTTAATTCATCGAGATATCAACCCAGACTATGTAACTGCTAAAAATTTGCGGTCTTTTGTCGCCCAGAACTACGATACAGTAATTGTTCCCGGCGAAGGGCAAGATTTACCCTTGGCTGACTTACCAAATGTGCAGCATACAGCCCCTTGGTTAATTCGCAATTGTGAAGAATTACCGGATAGAATGAGTGTGCGATCGCATATTTTCAAAGTTAACCCAGATATCAAAACGATTTTAGTTTGTGCAGCCGGGAACGCTTCAGAATTATCTTTCTTTGCCCAACTCACCCTGCGCTTACAGCAAAATTTCCCCCAGTGTGCAGTCAGAATTTTAGCTGCTAATTGTCCCGCAGATATTCCCGAAGCTTTATGGATATCACACCATCCAGGAATTGAATGTCTAGCGGCTGCTGATATTGTTGTTGGTGGTGCAGGATACAACACAGTTTACGAATGTGCGGCTGTGGGCGTACCTTTAGTAGCATTTGCCTTTCAAAGATTGTACGATCGCCAAGCCAAAAGAGCTAATCAAGTTTACAGGGTACAAAATATACAACAGGCAATTACAACCGTCAGCACACTTTTAGACAGAATAGAGGTGACAAGAAATTTGTCTATGCCAAGTTATATTAACGGTGCTGTCCAAGCACTACACTACATCTCAGCTTGAAATTCCCCTTGAAACTCACCTGACGGAAGTAGTATTGAAAGTTTGTAGCGATTATTTGAGTTGATATAAACAGGAGAACATATATGTCATTCAAAACGATTCTTGTGGCTGGCGCAAGCCGTGGCATCGGGCTTGCGGTTTCTGAACATCTAGCATCCAAGTGCGATCGCTTACTAACAGTTTCTCGAACTCCGACACTAATTGGTACATGGATTCAGGCAGATTTATCTGATTTATTAGGTGTAGAAAAAGTAGCAAAAGCAATCGGAGGTGATTGTTTAGATGCGCTGTTATACATGGGAGGAACTTGGGAAACTCATGCGTTTACCAGCCAGTATAGCTTTGAAGATTGCTCCGATACAGACATTACTCAAGTAATTGCGGTGAATCTGGTAGCTCCAATTCGATTGGTTAAAGCCTTGTTACCTACTCTGCGGCGATCAGATAACCCTAAAATCATCTTTATGGGTTCACTGTCAGGTTTGGATAATTTCTCAGGGAGAGAAGTTGCCAATAGTGCGTCTAAGTTTGGTTTACGGGGTGTAGTTCATTCATTGCGTGAAGAATTGCGATCGCAACAAATCGGTGTCACAGTGATCAATCCAGGCAATGTAGGTACACCCGAAGTCCTAGCTGATCTGGCAGCGAATAATCTATCAGGTGGTGAGGCAATTCCTTTAAGCGATCTTCTGTGTATTATTGATTGTATTCTCTCATTATCGCGGGCAACTTGTATTAAGGAAATTGATGTGCCTGCAATGCTTGGCAAAGGAGCCTGAGTTGTTCAATATTTTTCGCAGATGTCTAATGTCATAGCATAGCGGCTCCTGCGGAGTATGGCATTGAATCTTGCTTCTCTTTCCTTATAGGGAAGGAGTTGGGGGTTAGGTTTGAGATAAAGTTGCACACGGTGTGAATTATTTAGTCACTTCCAGACTTGCGGTACTCTCAAGACAAATTTGAGTTATAAGTTATAAGTTATGAGTTTATACCTTAACTTTTAAGCATTACCTGTACTGAATCGTGAATCTAACTCGACTGATTCCCATTTTTGATAATTCTGTTACTAGCTGGGCTGTAGAGGCGCGGCTATTGCGTTGGTTAACCTTAATTTGGTTATTTTTTGGGTTAATTGTGCTGTATTCAGCATCTTACCCAGTTGCCGACGCACGTCAAGGCGACGGATTATATTATTTCAAACGTCAGATTATCTGGGTGATAGTTTCCCTAGTTATCTTCAACTTGATTGTGAATCTGCCGTTACGCAAAATTTTGCGGGTATCCCATTGGTTTTTAGGACTGTTTTTACTGTTAATTTTCGTGACTCTTGTCCCAGGTTTAGGTAAAAAAGCGTTTGATGCAGCACGTTGGATAGCCATTGGCCCCATCCCCATCCAACCATCAGAATTAATCAAACCTTTTTTAGTGTTGCAAAGTGCCAGACTTTTTGGACAATGGGAACAAATACCTTGGCGAGTGCGTTTGACTTGGCTGGTAATTTTTGGGTTGGTACTTTTGGGCATTCTCGCCCAACCTAACTTGAGTACAACCGCACTTTGCGGGATGACAATTTGGTTAATTGCCTTAGCTGCTGGATTACCTTATAAATATTTAGCTGGCACAGCAATAGGCGGAGTATTATTAGCCGTACTCAGTATTAGCATCAAAGAATATCAGCGCAAGCGGGTGATGTCTTTTCTCAATCCCTGGGCAGATGCAACAGGCGATGGCTATCAGTTAGTTCAAAGTTTACTCGCTGTTGGTTCTGGTCAAACTTGGGGCGCTGGTTATGGCTTTTCGCAGCAAAAACAATTTTTCTTACCCATTCAAGATACTGACTTTATTTTTGCAGTCTTCGCCGAAGAGTTTGGTTTTGCGGGTGGTATCGCCCTGCTGCTGATGTTAGCAGTGTTTACCACTTTGGGATTAATTGTAGCGATGAAAGCCAAAAATCCTGTGAATCGTTTAGTGGCGATCGGTGTCACTATTGTCATGATTGGACAATCTTTATTACATATCGCTGTTGCAACAGGCGCTTTACCAACTACAGGCTTACCTTTACCGATGTTTAGTTACGGTGGTAATTCGATGATTGCTAGTTTAGTGGCTGCTGCATTGTTAATTCGAGTAGCTAGGGAAAGTAACGAAGCTGAAGTTGTACCTTTACGCCGAACTCCGTCGCGGCGAAAGTTATATAACAGGTGATAGGTTACAGGTTACAGGTGATAGGTTATTGCCAAGATTCGCCATCATTAATTTATTGAATATATCAGAGTGGGTGCGATCGCATCCACTGATTTTTTAGCCAAAAAAATCCCCCAGTTGGTATAAACCAGCCAGGGGAATTAGTTATCAGGGTGCATCTACCAATTACTTGTTCTATTGCTACTAGCCTTGAACCGGATAAAAATTATCCAAAATTTCCTAATCTAGCGAAACATTATGCAATTGCCTTGTAGTAAAGTTTGTGCAGGCTTCGTTATTTTATCGGTCGGCGTGTAATTTTTTTATGCAACCTCGACAAAGCATTATTGAAATTTTTTCAACTTTTGTGCAGTTTGAAGGCGATCGCTTCAGTCGATGGGCGACGGAATCACGCTTGCGTCGCAGCATCCAAAGTTGTCTTCAGCAAATACCAAAAGAAAATTCGGAATATTTTTGGGTACTGTATTGGTATAAGTTTTGGCAAGATTCAGCCGCCGCAGCTTTAGCGAAACAACATCTTACAGCTTATTTACAAGAACCCTGTTATTGGATATCGCAAAAAACCAGTGCAGCTTTCACCAGTAGCCAGTTTAAATTGGCTGATTGTTTCCAAATTGCGATCGCTCAAGTTGAACTTGTCTTAAAAAATTTTAATCCTTCCCAAAGCAGTACCTTAAAAAACTACGCCAGTCTGATTTTTAGTACTGCTATCCGCGAAACTTTGCGTCAGCGTCAAGAAGTTGATATCTGTAGCGATTGGGGTTTGTTACGCAAAACCAGTCAAAAACGGTTGGTAGAATCTTTGCAAAATGCTGGTTTATCTCCTGAGACAATTCACGCCTATGTTTTGGCTTGGAATGGGTTTAAAACTTTGTATGTTCCCAGCAAAGCAGGTAATTCGCGCCAATTATCTCGTCCAGATGATACCACTTGGGAAGCGATCGCCAAATTCTACAATTCCCAAACTGCCCAATCTGCTAATTCCCCAACTCTGGAAAAATGGTTACTCAGTGCGGCAAAAGCTGTCCGTAAATATCTTTATCCCACCCCCGATTCTCTGAATGTTTCTCTAGGTGGTGATGATGGATTTGAGTTATTGGATAATTTACCAGGGACGCAAGAATCGTTAATTAACGAAATCATCACTCAAGAAGAAGCCCAAGCTAAAAGTGAACAGCAAAGTGAGATTAACCAAGTATTATCAACTGCGATCGCTCAATTAGAAGCCCAAATTCAGGAAATATTGCAACTATACTACGCAAAGCAACTCAATCAAGATGCGATCGCCAAACAATTAGATATCAAGCAGTATACTGTTTCCCGGCGACTGACGAAAGCTAAGGAGGTTTTGTTGCGGTCTTTAGCTAATTGGTGCCAAGATAGCCTGCATATTTCTCTGACATCAGACTTACTTAAAAGTATGAGTGCTGTGATGGAAGAATGGCTACAAAATTACTACAGTCCATCTTCTAACTAAATTCTTTGTAGCCTGTGCGGGAAAGAGAATGTTCCCTAGTAGCGCCAAAACAAGCCAAACCTTTCCCTGGAGAAACCGCTATGACTGTTACTTTTGCTAATTCTACAGACTTAATTTTAGAGATTCCCGAATTTACCCAAGGTAGTCAGGCTTTTTCTCATCCCAGTGCGGAATATCAAGCTTATTTGAATGAACTTTGCCTGAATGCTGTCTTACCTTGGTTACAGGAGGACTTTACACCACAGGCAAAGATTTGGCCAACTACCACTGCATTATCCAGTTTTTGGGAACTGGTAAATGGAACTGCTGTTACAGTAGATGCAACAAGGTTTATCTTAGTTCCCAGTGAAAATATTGATTTCAGTGAATTACGTGTACCCCAAGAATGGATAGATTTACCGAGTTGGGTGGGAGATTATTATTTGGCGGTGCAAGTAGAAGCAGATGCAGGTTATGTCAGGGTTTGGGGTTATTGTACTCACACCCAACTCAAGCAGCAGGGTAATTATGATCCAGGCGATCGCACCTATTCTCTAAATGCTAGTGAGATAATTACTGATATCAGTGTTTTAGCTGTGGCGCGGGAATTTTGTCCAGCCGAACCGACACGTACCAGCGTTGCGGTAATTCCCACCCTACCACAAGCCCAAGCCCAAAACTTAATTAACCGCCTCGGCAATGCGGAAGTCATCACCCCCCGGTTAGCGATTCCTTTTCAACTCTGGGGTGGATTAATTGAACATAGCGGTTGGCGACAAAGTTTGTACGAACGCCGGATTAATTTACCCGAACAGCGTTCTGTGTTGCAATGGTTAGAAAGTGGTGTATCGCAACTTGCCCAAGCAATTGGTTGGGAACGGTGGAATTTAGAATTAAGTGCGGCGGCGCGGAGTGTCGAAGATAGACCAACTGAGGCAAATATATCACGGCAGTTAGCGATCGCTGGACAAATCTACGAACTGACAATTATCCCCCAAGGCGAACCAGACTCACCTTATTGGCGGTTTGAGTTGCGTCACGCCACAGTCGGCGCAGCCATCCCTGGCGGTTTTAAACTGCGCCTGCTAACAGAAGACTTACAGCCATTTCCCAACAACGAAGATATAGCTATAACCGCAGTCGAACAACTATTTGTCGAAGTAGCTTTAGAACCAGGGGAAGGTATCGTCTGGGAAGTAGAACCTTTACCCGAAAATTATGAACGAGAAATACTTAAATTTTAAACTTTTCTCCTGCTAGTTTAAAGGTAGTGTGGTAAATAGAGATTCTATTTATCCATCTCCTCATTCACAAGCCATGAGAAAACAAGTCCAAAAACAAATGCGTACATGGGCGATGTTATGTCATCTTTCGGCTTTCGTAGCATGGCTATTGTTATTTGGATTAGTTTTTCTGGGTATTCCTTTATATTTACCGTTGAATATTTTATTACCCTTGGTCATTTGGCGACTCAAAAAAGCTCAATATCCTTGGATTGACTTTCAAGGTAGAGAATCTTTAAACTTTCAAATTTCCTTAACTTTGTATACTTTGGTAGTGATTATTTTTTCTTTACTACTCGTTTTGGGTAGCTGTGGTGTTGCCATCACAACTAATGGTGCAGTGAATGAAGTCAAATCTGTTTTAGATGGCTTACTTCTAGTTTGGACATTTTTAATTATCGCCTTACTTTTATTACAATCATTTTTAGTTACATTTGCTGGTATTAAAGCTTATCATGGAGAATATTATCGCTATCCTTTAACAATGCGAATTTTGCGGTAAAAATTATAAGTTATATGATGTCTGTTTAATAGGAATCTCAATCACAAATTCTGTACCCTTACCTGGATAAGAAATACAGTTAATATTTCCTTTGTGCTTATCTACAATAATTTGATAACTAATAGATAATCCTAAGCCAGTACCTTTACCCACAGGTTTAGTAGTAAAAAAGGGGTCAAATAGTTTACTTTTAAATTCCTCTGGTATACCAAAACCGTTATCTTTGATGCGAATAATTATGTATTCTTCATTTTTAACTTGAGTTTGAATCTGAATATAACTAGTCTGTTGTTCAATCTTTTGCTTGGAGTTTTCTATTTCCTTTTCTCGTAAAGCATCAATAGCATTACTAAGTAGATTCATAAATACCTGATTTAATCCGCCCGCATAACATTCAACGAGAGGTGAATTATCACAAAATTCTTTGATAATTTTAATTTCTTGTTGACCAGTCTTACCTTTTAGGTTATGTTGTAAAATCAACAAAGTACTGTCAATGCCTTCATGAATATCTACAGGTTTCATGTCAGCTTCATCCAGACGCGAGAAGTTACGTAATGTTAATACAATTTCGCAGATACGATCAGCCCCAACTTCCATTGAGGATAAAATTTTAGGCAAATCATCCAGAACAAATTCTATATCTATCTCTGTGAGTGCAGTATTTATTGAGAAATTATTACCAGAATATTCTTGTTGATACAAATTGATTAAATCTATTAATTGCTGAGTATACTCCCGCGCATATTTTAAATTACCATAAATAAAATTCACAGGATTATTAATTTCATGAGCTACCCCTGCCACTAGTTGACCAAGAGAAGACATCTTTTCTGTTTGAATCAAATGTAATTGTGTGTTTTTTAATTCTTGTAATGTTTGTTCTAATTCAATATTTTTTTGATTTAATTTTTCTGTTCTGGCTGCAACATTTGTTTCTAGCATCAAATTAGTTTCTTCCAAAGCAATTTGAGCAATTTTTTTGGCTTTTAAATATTCCTGCAATAATCTCAATACCAATAGCCATGAAGGAATCAGCAATATTAAACTAACAACAGAACCTAAAATTGCCCAAAATATTTTTTGGCGATATTGAGCAACTTGTTGTTGTAGTTCTAATGATATATTCAATCTTCTTTTTGCCACACCATCAGCATAAATCTGCTTTTGAGTTTCATATTCGCGGCTAGAAAGTAATTTTTGCGCTGCTTGTTGCTTATTCCCCTTCACTAAATTAAAAGATTGATATTCCATGTTAACTAACTGCTGATTAGCTACATCAATTTTCTGAGCATCTTCACTTTTATATGCTTGAGGCGCTAGTTTAATAGATTCTTGAATCGCCATATCCAGTTTTTTTTCAAATTGACGATAGCGTTTTTCCCACATTATGTTACCTGTGGCAGCATTCATCCTGGCTGACATGGTTAATACTTCATCAAGATAAATAATTTCGTCACTCAATTTTTGTAATCTAAATTCATTTTTAGTAAGATTATTGAAGTTATAATATGCTTGCCAGTTCAGCCAAATTTGAGGAATAAATAAGAGTAAAGTTAGTAGTACTGTTACAGTAACTAGTTGGGTAGGCGAAAATCTCAGTTTATGAGTCACATACATTAGTATATCCACAAGATTTTTAGATAAATTTTTTGGATTGATTATCTTTGCAAATAATATCCTTCTTGATTACTCAAAAGTAATCTAATTTTATAGATATGGGTTTTTCCAGTATTTGTCCAGTTTTGTTGCGAAATATATTCTGATTCTTATATATGAAAGAATAAAGTTTAATTTTTATAAAGTATTGGTAAGATTACTAGTAAAAAATCTACATTTATTTATTAAAATGAAATATATTAAATAATAGAAATTTGAAAAAGAATGCGACAAATATACAGTTTTAAATCTCTGCGGATCTTTCTGAATTTTTAATTGATACACATGGTCAATTTTGCCAAAATCAAAGCTGATTATGAATAATATTACTGCTATCTTTTAACGAGATAAATTCTGAAATAGGCAATGAATCAGACTATCACATACCAAGCAGATATTATGTCATATTGTGGCTCTTAGCTGGCTACCAATTTATTTAATTAGTGCAATCTTTTTGAATATTCCTGGTTATCTGCCATTTATTAATATTTTAATTTCTGCTCTACCTATCAGACTGTGCTATAAACATAAGTTTTTAAATTTTATACGTCTGCAAATAGGCAGTAATTAAAATTTTGGTTTCTGCTAATAGTTGTTTTCGATACTGTTGATCACGGGCGAATGAAAGCCAGAGCAATTCATTGGCAGCTTTGAATACGGTTGTTGCTATCAAGTCACATTGAGACGCATCAAGTTCGGGATTGCGTCGATATACAAAATGAGCAATTTCAGTTAGCATTTGCTGATCATATTCATTCCATTTACTGGCATCAGCAACTGTAATGAAATCGATTAATCTTCCTAAAACTGCGCGATAACCTGGATGTTGTTCGGCAAACTGCTCAAAGGCATCTATCATGCAGTCTACATAGGTTTTAATATCAGCTTCTGCCAACTCTGTATGGAGTTGCACAAACATTTGATATTCCTGCTCAAAGTAGCGATTGGCCAGGGCTCGAACGATCGCATCTTTATCGGGAAAAAATTGATACAACGAACCTACAGGAACTGCTGCACGAGTAGCGATCGCTCTTGTCGTTGTCTGTTCATACCCCAATTCAATAAACAACTGTTCCGCTACATCCAAAATGTGATGCACTCGTTCTTGGCTGCGTGCTTGCTTGGGTTTTCTCCTCATGGTTGAGGCTTTCTGAGATTCTTTTGTCATTCTTCCAGACTACCATTGACAAAATATGAACAATGTTCATATATTAAAAACATGAACATTGTTCATATTAAATTTATCAAAAAAAGAGTTCAGAATTTAATTCTGACTTCTGAATTCTTCTTCAAATCCACACTGAAAAATACATACCATGTCATCTCTCACCCTGATAAACCAATCTTTCTGGACAACCTTGCCAGCTATTGTGCGGAAACTCAAAGGTATCAAAGCTTTTGTGACGCTTTTATTTGATGAAACTGGTAATTTAGAACCAGTTTGGCAATTGAGCCACAGTCTGGTTGACAGTCGGTCTTTTCAACTAGCAATTGCAACCATGCGAGAAAATCCAGAAGTGGCAAATATCTTGGCAGAACGTTATATTGCGTCTCCCCATGATTTAGTGGCTTTATCACAATATCCTCCAGATTCTTTAGGTTATGCCTACGCCAGCCAAATGAAAGAATTGGCCTTTCAACCCATAGAAGCAGGCATTGAGATTAATTCTGATACAAGTTACGTCGAGAATCGCTGGCAACAAACCCATGATATTTGGCACATCATTACCGGATTTGAGACAAGCGAAATCGGAGAAATTGGCTTGCAAGCTTTTTACTTAGCGCAATTTCAACTACCTTTAGCTAGTTTGCTCATTGCCAATGCTTTAATTGCTGTGACAGTATGGCAACCGCAGAGACTCTCGGTACTGTTAATGGCGATCGCACGGGGATGGGAAATGGGGAAAAATGCCAAACCCCTGATTGCCCAAAAATGGGAAGAAGCTTGGGAAAAGCCTGTGACAGTGTGGCGTAAGGAATTAAATGTGCAACCAGTCAATCCTAATGAATTTACTTTTGGCTAAATTTTAATTACTTCCAATAGCTAATTTTGAAAGAAAGATGTCTTGCAAGCTTTTCTGGCAAGTGATTCGTTGTACATATCCTTGGTTGTCATTAGCTATTACCTTGTGGCGGATGATTAAATCAACAGGTATTCACCGTTCCCGCGCCCAAGTTCGATTTTGGATACTCTTCAGCCGCATAGATTTTGCTAACTTAATACTGCTTGCCAACGAATTAATTCAACCAGAATACTGGGCTTAAATTAAGTCTCTGAATATCAAGTGATCACCATTGCGATCGCATCTATAGGACTCATATTTGATTTATGAAAAAAACCAGTACACCCAGGTCAGGCTTTTTTCCTACTCCCTACTCCCCATTCCCTACTCCCTGCCTACACAACTAGATTCAGAAATCAAATCGGATTCCTATAGTAGTTGTTGTGGTTCAATTGGGTTGGCTAGATGTGCTTGAAATCCCGCCGCGAGGATTTGACCATCCTGGCGCACAATTCGGTAAGTAGTTTTGTAAGTGCTATTTTTCGGTGTTAGTGCTTGTAAAATTCCAACAAAGCGATCGCTCAAAGAAAAAGACTTCTTCGGATAATACCAATCCATTTACAGGTGAGACAACATGATCTTCAGCAGTCATAACATAAATTACGCTGGAGACACAGCGAAATAACAGCCAAGCCAAAATCTAAAACAAGTATTTATTACAGAGCGATCGCCGAAGTTTTCTCTGTAATGAATGTCATCACTATCGTATTATATTGTGATAATTATTCAAGATGATTAATGTAAATAATCTTGGAATTGTTAAATTTAATTTAGAAGTGCAGAATTAACCATGAATCAAAATGTAGTTGGTGTGGCTGTCGTTGGGACTGGATTTGGTCAAAAAGTCCATATTCCTGGGTTTCTTGCCCATCCTCGAACTAATGTGGTGGCTGTTTATCATCGGGATATTTATCAAGCCCAAGCCATTGCTGATGCCCATAAAATTCCTCATGCTTGTACCAGCATTACTGATATTGTCAACATCCCAGAAGTACAAGCAGTTAGTATTTCCACACCACCATTTCTGCATTATGAAATGGCTAAAACTGTGCTAAAAGCCGGTAAACATTTATTATTAGAAAAACCCACAACTTTAAATGCAACTGAAGCTAAAGAATTATATCAATTAGCAATTGCCAATCAACTAACTGCGGTAGTAGATTTTGAATTTCGCTTTGTTCCCGGCTGGCAATTATTTGCAGATTTATTAGCATCAGGTTATATCGGTAACAAACGCCTGATTAAAATTGATTGGTTTGGTTCTTCTCGCGCTGATACTTCTCGCCCGTGGAATTGGTATTCGTCTCAAGCCCAAGGTGGTGGTGCATTGGGGTCTTTGGGTTCCCACGCCTTTGATTATATTTATTGGTTATTTGGGCCAGTCCGCAGATTAAGTGCTTATTTAAGTACAGCCATCCCCAACCGCCTTGACCCCAGCACTAATCAACTCAAGCCGGTGGAAACCGATGATAATTGTTTGTTGTCCCTGGAATTAGCCGATGGAACACCTTGTCAACTGAATATTAGTGCAGTGGTTCACGCACCGCGTACTCATTGGTTAGAAGTGTATGGCGATCGCGGTACTTTAGTATTAGGCAGCGAAAATCAAAAAGACTATATCCACGGTTTTCGCGTTTGGGGTTCCCAAATCGGACAACCACTCACAGAAATTGAAATTCCTCAGTCATTAATGTTTACCCAAAACTTCACCGACGGACGTATTTCTGCATTTATCCGCGTTATAGACCAATGGCTACAAGGAATTGACCAAAAACAGTCAGTCGTCCCATCTTTACGGGAAGGGGTTTATTCCCAATTGTTAATGGATTTATCTCATCAATCTCATCAAACTAGCAGTTGGGTTGATGTTCCCAGTTTAGATACTTATCTGCAAAATTAAGATTAGCAGCGTTCAGAGAACTTATGCAGATGTTGATAGATAATGATTTTTTCTCAATAATTGCCACTGCATAAGTTTTCATAAGCCATAATAGAACATATTCGAGAGGAGATGAGCAAGTATCTTTTTATTTAAAAGTATTAATCAATACTAAAAAATTAGGAGTTTTTATGTTTTTGCAGAGAATTCGAGTTCCTGATTTTCGTGTTTTAAAGAATGTTGATATTTCTTTTGAAAAAGAATTTACTCCTAGTATATTTCCATTGGGTAGCTTGAATGGCGGTGGTAAAAGTACATTATTACAATTAATTTTTATATTATTGCATTGTTCTACTCACCCAGATAGAATAGATTTTTTAAAAAATATAACTGAAGGTTTTAAGATTAATCAAAACTCTGATAAGAGAGTTTTAGCAATAATTGATATTTGGGATGGTTGTAAAACTGTAGAACTAGAGTTTTTTTTATGTACAGAAACCTTTATCAAAGATTTATTTAAAAATGTTGATAATAATGATGAAGTAATCGAAAAAATTTTTTCTAGGCTTAATGAAAATTATGAACATAAATTAAGACAATATACTGAACCGAAAAATGAAGCTCATAAAATCGGTGGCTTATCAGGTGTGGTAATTGATAAAACCGAGCAGGATGAGTATTTTGATAATAAATTTACAGAGTATCTGAATAAAAGTAAATTAATACATATTTGTGATATTTATTTTCATTCTGAGCAGAATAAATATAAAAAAGAAATTTTACTTTGCCATGTTAATAACTTAGATACAAACAAAATTCAATCCTTTTTGAGAAATTTATCGGATAAGGTATTTTTAGCAGCACCAAATTCTCAAATTTTTCTATTTTTTTCTCAAAACTCTAGAAAGTTATTATTTAAGGCTCAAGGTGAAAATAATTACTATTTAGAATTAAAACAAGAAAAAATTAAACTACCTGGGTTTTTTACCTATGACTTTATGGCTATAGATTTCCTGATTAAATCTTTTACTCAAGCTCGTGATCAAGATTTTATTCAAGCTATAAAAACAGGAAAATATGGTGATAGCTATCAGGCCTTATTAAATGATTTAAATTCTATATTTATTGATAAAAAGATTAATTTGAATGAAGATTTGTCTGGTGTTATTTTCAAAAAAAATGAAGATGATGTAGAACTTTACCCAGAAGATTTAAGTCATGGTGAACTCAAAAGACTATTTTTATATATGTTGATTAAATATAATAAAATAGAAAATGCAATTGTATTAATGGACGAAATTGAAATATATTTCCATCCAGATTGGCAATATCAAATAGTTAGAGACTTAGAAGAATGGTCTCCCACTAATCAATATATTTTAGCGACACATTCTTATGATCTATGTGAAGCAGTTACACCTGCTCATGTTAAATTACTACCATCAAAACTTATCAATCCAAACAAATCACCAAGCAGCGAAATATGAGTCTCAGTGAAGCAGAGCTAGAAGAACATTGTAAACGTATTATTACATCAAGCAGAATACTAGATAAAATAGTTGTACTTTGTGAAGGAGATATAGTAAAAGTTAATGGTAGGCCATCACCTCAAGCATATAACAGTATGGAGAAAATGCCTGATGCTAACTTTTATCATGCTTGCATTCCAAGATGGTGGAATCGTCAGTGTACACCTAAATTTTTTAATTGTGGCGATCGCCAAGATGTATTAAATACATTTTTTAGTATTTTAGACTTACATAATCAAAATCCTGCTAACTCTTATCTCAGTCCTCATCAGCTATTTGCCATTGTAGATTTAGATATTCAAATAGCCAGCATAAAAAACGATTACACTTTTAAAGATACTGATTCTATTTTCTACAATTTGTATGAAAAAGCGAACATTAATGAAGGGAATTGTATAAATCATCGTATATGGGTGACTGGCTTAGTTCACAAAGAAGCATACTTTTTAACACCTGATATTCAGTCAGTCTTGGACAATTACTCAAATACACCAGTTTATCAAGATTCAGTTGTTAATCTTGAGCAAATTTATCTTGATATAGTTGATAGCTTGCATGAAGATAGAGATTTACAAGATAACTTAGAAAAAACATTTAATCGAATTAACTACTGCTCAAATTTAGATTTTGATAATATCACAAATTTTAAAAATTCTTGGAAACTCAATTTTATCAATAGTCAAAATAATTTAGATAAAAACATTTTAAGTTTAGCTTTACTGACAATTGCCAAAGCCAAAAAATATTGGAAACAGATTCAACCGCCTCAAGCATGGACTAGTTCAGAACGAGCGTTTAGAGATGTATTAACGCTAGAGATAGGAAAATTTTATTCAGAACAAGAATGTGATGCGAAAAACCACATTCCTTTTTTCTTCAAAATTCTATATAGTTTCATTGATCAGGAGTAATCCCAAATAGCGCCAGACTTCCAGTCTCTTGGGTTTATTTAGCGCGTATGAAATTCCACGGCTGTTTGTGAGATTTTGATGTCATAGTTACCAAAAAAATCATGACCAAGTAAGCCAATATCGGCTTTGGATGCGATCGCCACCTCCAGATTATTGGCTACCATCCCACCGGCAGAGATAGACTGAACTTTGCCTGTAGAAAATTGTACTTGGCTACCATCAGCAGTTTGAGCTTGCAGTCTACCTGTGGGTTTAACTTGCAAAGCATTGGCCATTGCTTGGGTAATTAAGGTTCCGTTAGCACCTGTATCGACAACCATTTCAAAGGTTTTTTGGTTATTAAAAGTGACATCAATCACCGGGGTTCTACCAAAGTGACGTTTGATAGGTATCCGAAAAACCTTACCCCCAGAAGTTGTGTTGATTTTCTGAGAATCACCGCAAAGCTTGGTTAACTCCACCGTCATTCCAGAAGCAGTCACCATAAAACAAGTACCTTTATCTTCCGCTACTGCCCGGTGTGTAAATGCTGAGAATATCAGCGTTGGTATTACTGCAATCAACGCCACGTTAATATTAGTAATTCCCCGTTTCCAAGCACAGTTCATTTGAGGATGTTCTCCGATTGTTTATCAATATGAAAAATAAATTCTTTATTAAAATTTTAGATTGATTGTTTCAGTTGCTCAATTTCACGGATTCCTCAATAAGTTGGCTGGTAAAATCCAGTATTTTTTAGGATTTATTAATATTTAAACTATGAAGTTTTCACCTAATAAATCTATATTATCGAGATTGAGGAAAAGCTAATTTAAAGATTAAATGAAGAGTCCATAAATATACTGAGGTAATATTTAAAGCTAGACACAAGAATTGGTGATGGCATGGATAGCAGTAGCGATCGCATTTCCCACAGCCACCTCTTTCTGTTCTAAAACTATCCCCTCATCAACAGTGCGTTGCGCCACCACACCGCAAACAGCCGCCGCCGCAAATTGATACACACCTGCCATTTTGAACAATGTGCCGCATTCCATTTCGTAGTTCAAAATATTCAACCGTCGATACTCTTCAGTAATTCCCCGGAGCGATTGCATTAAATAGGGATTTGCTGAATCAGTGCGTTCCTGTCCTTCATAAAAAGTATCAACAGATGCCGTAATTCCTAAATAATGCTCAAATCCTAATTCTTGTGCAGCCTTGACTAAAGCCACCGTCAAAAACGGATCAGCCGCCGCCGGATATTCTATAGGTGCAATGTCATTAGCTGCACCTTGACGACACAAAGCGGCACTACTAATCACAATACTGCCGACTGGTACATGAGGTTGAATTGAGCCACAAGTCCCGATGCGAATAATCTGCCGGATTCCCACCTGCACCAATTCATTCACCACAATACTTAAAGAAGGCGCACCCATCCCACTAGTTGCTGATAAGATAGGGCGATGATTCGGTAAATAGCCTAAATAACTATCTAGACCGCGATTTTGGGATAATAAACGTACATCTTGGAAATAATTTTCGGCAATCAGACAAGTGCGATCGCGATCGCCCGATAATAAAGCAATAGTAGGAGGCGATTTCCCTAAAGCCTCTTGCCCAAAACCAATGTGATACAAGCGTTTATTTGTCATAATAATTTCAAAATAATTTCAGGCGGTTTTGTTACTTTGATTCAAGAGGAAAGTTTACAACGGGTTTGAACTCGGATGACAAACAACTTGACTGAAGTAAGTTACTGCTCATTTGGAGTTTGGCGATGGGCATTGATGAAATTCTGAAAGCTTACCGAGAGGAAATTCTGCAAATTGCCGCTAAGTACGGAGCATATAATGTACGGGTGTTTGGTTCAGTTGCTAGGGGGGAAGCCAGACCAGATAGTGATGTAGATTTTTTAGTAGAACTTGAACCCCAACGAACCTTATTAGACCAGATTGCTTTGATGCAGTCCTTGGAAGAATTACTGGGGCGTAAAGTAGATGTAACTGAAACTGAAACTCTACATGAGTTAATTAAAGATAAAGTGTTGCGGGAAGCTGTGGTTTTATGAGAGATGACAGGCTTTACTTGAGCAACATCTTTGAATGTATCCAGCGTATCGAATCTTATACCCAGGATGGGAAAGAGACATTTTTGCAAACCACGATCATTCAAGATGCGGTAATTAGAAATTTTGAAATAATTGGGGAAGCAACCAAGCGGTTATCTCCAGAAATTAGAGCAGCTTATCCTGATGTACCTTGGCAACAGGTAGCTGGTTTTAGAGATGTATTGATTCATGATTATTTAAAAGTCAACTTAAACCGTGTGTGGGGAGTGATTGAACAAAATTTACCCCAACTTAAGATAACTGTTGAGGCGATTTTACAGGATTTAAGGGATTTGTAATTCGGGCTATCATACTGTGGAAAGTAAATCTCCTCCTTCCCAAATTTGCAATTGTCTTTCAGCTGCAACTATACAGTTGAGATGCTTAGGTGGATAGAGAAAATTATCGTAGGCTAAAGCCATTTGTCTAGCGGCCTCAGTATACGGCACTCGCCCGATACCTGTACCCAAACCTGGACAAGCGATGGTATGAATTTTTTGATTGCTGTGTTGGTTGTGCTGACGAATTGCCAACAGCATAGCCCACATTGCAATATACGGAATATCTGTCCCCATAATTGACATTGGAACACGCATAGTCGGTGTATGTGCCAAAAAAGGGTGGTGACGATGACCTGTTTCCACAATCATTGAAGTTCCTACAGGCTGTTCACCCAAATAATCTCGCAAAATGCGTTGTTGCACTTTTTCCATTAAGGCACGACCAAAAAAGCGGATGATAGCTGCATCTATACCACCATCCATCATCCCAAAAGAGTTAGCAGGGCTGACCAAGCAATCAAAGTCTGTCAACCACTCAAAGTAGTTATGAACTATTTCTACATTCGGTAAGTAACTAAAATGCTGTTGAAAGGCTGCACACAATAAAGGGTTAGGTGCTACCAATATTAGTTTCAAGCTAGATTTCCTCCACTTGAATACTTATTTTAGACCTTTTAGGCGATCGCGTGAGTTGAGCGCACTTAAAAATTTCGGTTAACTATATTGTGTAAAGTACATTTCTCAGCTTATCCTGAATACTACTGTTAAAACGTCAAAAATTTGTCATTAATTGCCAACTTGATGTGGAAAACACGTAAAAAATCTAGCAATTAACTGTTTATTGAACAAAAAGATACCCGAATTCTCAAAGAAGTCAAGTATCTGAACATTTCGACAATTAAGAATTTATTCAGGGTATGGAAGAGAAAACTATCAAGATGACTCAAAGTTATTACTTATCAAAACTCAAGTTGATTTTAGCTTTGAGTAGCGCCATAATTACAACCTCTGCAAACAATGTTCTAGCGCAAAACATCACCATAGATGGTACTCTCAGCCCTGTACAAACCTTAAACGGCCCAATATATATAATTCCGCAGTCAGTTGGGCAAACAGTAGGGAGTAATTTATTCCACAGCTTTGGTCAGTTCAGCTTAAATCAAGGAGAAAGGGCTAATTTTCAAAGCAATGCCAACATCAGAAACATCTTTTCGCGTGTTACAGGTGGCTCTCCTTCTAACATTAATGGTCTCATTTTTACCCAAAGTGGCAATGTCAATTTATATTTAATCAATCCCAGTGGAATTGTATTTGGCCCCAACGCCCGTTTAGATGTAGGTAGTAGCAGTAGAGGCTCATTTATTGCCACCACAGCCGATGCTTTAGTGTGGTCTAATGGCACTCAATTCAGTGCGACAAATCCTGGTGGGACAAGTAGTTTGTTAACCATTGTCGGCGACCCCAGTGGATTTTTATTTAACCACAGACCACCACAACCCATCAGAGTTTCTGGTAGTTCACTAGGAGTATTTGAAGGTCAAAGCTTACTCTTATTGGGAGGTGATGTCAGCCTGGACAATAGCTTCTTATTTGTCAATTTTACAGAAGGTGGCAGAATTGAACTCGGAGCAGTGGCAGAACCGGGAACAGTAGGCTTAACTACTAACGGCAATATTTTGAGTTTGAGCTTCCCTGAAAATTTAGCACGAGCAGATGTTTCACTGATCAATAGAAGTATTTTAGATGTTACTGCTGAAAATGGAGGTAGTATTGCTATCAATGCTCGGAATATAGATTTTCTATCCAGTAGTGTAGTATTTGCTGGAATTGCTTTAGGATTAGGAAATTTTAACAGCCAAGCAGGAGATATAACTATTAATGCTACAGATGCAATTACAATACATCAATCAAGTCGCATTCAAAATACTGTAGCTCCTTATGCGACAGGTAATGCAGGTAACATTAACATCACTACAAATGTACTCAGCCTCTCCAATGGTGCTAGACTACTTGCATTAAGCCGTGGTCAGGGAAATACTGGCAGTATAGTTATTGCTGCTAACAATGTCTCATTTGATGATGGAGATGTCTTTAGTATTGTCGAACCAGGAGCCGTAGGTAACAGTGGCAATATACGCATCAACACAAATTTACTTACGCTAACCAATGGCGCTCAAATTGCTGCTTCAACCCGTGGGCAGGGAAATGCAGGTAGTTTGATTATAAATGCTCAAAAGGTATTGTTTGATGGTACAAGTAGTAATGGCAATTTTGCCACTGCCGCTCTTAGCACAGTAGAGCCGGGAGCTGTAGGTAACAGTGGCAATATCCATATCAACACAAACTCACTTGCCATTACCAACGGTGCTTATGTCAGTGTATCAACTTTTGGGCAGGGAAAGGCAGACAATTTAATTATTAATGCTCGTGAGGTCTTATTCGATAGAGGTTTTGCTTTCAGTACTGTGGGGCAGGGTGCGTTACAAGACGGCGGTAGTATCCGCATCAGCACAGATTTACTTACTCTCAAAAATAACGCTCAACTCCAAGCTTCAACGTTTGGGGAAGGAAATGCAGGTAGTGTGATTATTGATGCTCTTGAGGTCGTTTTAGGCGATACAAGACGTGATAGCAACTTTCCTAGTGTTATTGCCAGCACAGTAGAACAAGGCGCAGTAGGAAACGGCGGTAGCATCCGCATCTCTACTGATTTATTCACGCTCAACAATGGCAGTCAGCTGCTTACCTTAACCCGTGGGCAAGGAAATGCAGGCAATGTAATCCTTGCTGCTAATAATGTCTCATTTGATAATGGAAATATATTCAGCACAGTAGAACAAGGCGCAGTAGGAAATGGCGGCAGTGTCCATATCACTACAAATTTACTTACGCTAACCAATGGCGCTCAAATTGCTGCTTCAACTCGTGGGCAAGGAAATGCAAGCAACATTCACATTACCGCTTCTGAGGCTGTTAATATTTCTGGAACTATTTCTGTGACTGGATTCTCTAGTGGGTTATTTACCTCAACATTTAGCACAGGTAAAGGTGGTGATATCACTGTCAATACTAATTTATTCCGCCTCTCAGATAGTGCTGTGGTAGATGCACGAACAGCAAATGATGATAATGCTGGCAATATTACAGTGAATGCAAATACCGTTGAAGTTCTCAATGGAGGTCAACTGCTGAGTACGACATCTGGTAGGGGAAGTGCAGGTACAATTAGGGTTAATGCTACAGAGAGAGCAATTATTAGTGGTAGTGATGCAACTTTCAATGACCGAGTTGCCCGATTTGGTGGCAATGTTGCCAATGTTGATGCTGCTAGTGGTTTGTTTGTCCGGTCTGATGGCTTAGGCAGCGCAGGAAATATCGAAGTTAACTCACCCTTTGTACTGTTAGATAATGGTGGCAGATTTATTGCCGAATCCCGCTCTGTGAATGGTGGTAATATTTCCGTGAACGCGAGAAATGCCCTATTACTACGTCGTGGTAGTCAAATCTCTACGACTGCTGGTACTGCACAAGCTGGTGGTAATGGGGGCAACATCAACATTAATGCAGGTTTTGTCATTGCTTTGCCACAAGAAAACAGCAACATTACAGCTAATGCTTTTTCCGGTACAGGTGGTCAAGTCCAAATTAACACGCAAGGCATTTTTGGTATCGAACCTCGCCTGAATGACAGTATTAATAGCAGTGATATTACTGCCAGTTCTACAACAGGAATTAATGGCGAAATTATTATCAATACACCTAATGTTGACCCCACTCAGGGTTTAACTAATTTACCAGCAGATACAGTCAACACAGCTAGTTTGGTTGATTCTGGCTGTAATACTTTTGATGATAAGACAGGTAGTCAATTTACTGTGACTGGCCGTGGTGGTTTACCTGCAAGTCCTGATGATTATTTGAGTAGTGATGTAGTGTGGTCTGATACGCGCTTAACTGTAGCAGCAAAACCCCAAAATGGTTCAGCAAGTCGTGTGACTACACCACAAAAGTCTTCTCATATTGTTTCAATAGTTCCTGCAACTGGTTGGGTGTCTAATAATCAAGGAGAAGTGACACTGGTTAGTCAAGTTGCTAAAGCAGATGTTTACAAAGTTGGTTCTAATCACGTTGCTTGCGTTAAACCTTAGTTTTAATGATGTTGCGTTTCGTTTCTCCACCCAAAGACTAGAAGTCGCGGCTACATGAACAAAGTCTGCGGAGGCGGGCTTCAAAACCAATCAACACAAAAAACCCCCGAATTTATTCAGGGGCTAAAAGTTCATAGAATTACTAATTCGATGCAATTACCTGTGATCAAACGCTGAGAATTACTTCCAGACAACTGGGGACTGTCAATCAATTACGATGATTGTTACTGTAGCGAACCCTTGTACCTGCCCAGAGTAACTTTTCGCGCAGTGTTTGATAATAGGAATTGTTTTCGCGTAAGACAATAAATTTAGCTCGACACTCAGCCATTCGCACATCAACGCGATGTCCTGGCCAAATGGAAGTAGATAACACCCCATCCATCCACAATTTAGTACTTAAATCGTAATCGCCCAAAGGCCAAATACTCACCACTACCCCAGGTGGTAACACCAAGGGACGGCTAGAAAGACTCATGGGACAAATGGGAGTAATGGTGACAGCTTCCATACCGTCGTGCATGATAGGGCCATTAGCCGAAACAGTGTAACCAGTAGAACCTGTAGGAGTAGAAATAATCAACCCGTCTCCCACATACTGATCGACTACTTCACCATCAATTTCCATTTCTAGGATAGAGGTGATCATGCGATCGGCAGAAGCGGGTTTAACACAAAATTCATTTAATGATAGGTAGCGTTCGGTGACTGGTTCTAAATTCGTGCGATGACCTTCATACACTGCGGCTTGTAGCATCATTCGCCTTTGAATAGCATAACGATCCTCCAACAGCCGATCCCACACTTTTTCTGTATCTTGAAATTCATCTACAGACTCGGTTAAAAAGCCCAGATGACCACCCACATTCACACCAAGAATGGGGATACCAGCTGGGGCTAAATGTCTGGCACTAGTTAAAACAGTACCATCACCACCGAGTACTAAAGCCATGTCAATTGGTTGATTAGACGATGCCAAAAATACCGGGTAAGGGTTATCTTTTGGCCCGCTAGGCCCCATCAGTACATGACAACCGCGATTTTCTAGCTGCTTGGCACAAATTTCTGCCCAGCGTTTACTTTGAGAATCTCGCGCCTTATAAGCAATAATTACCTGCTTGAGTTGCACGCACAATTACCATTTCAGGAGATTAAACTGCTCCATATCGACGGTATCACGGTTGCGATAAATGGCCAAAACGATCGCCAAACCTACCGCCGCTTCGGCAGCAGCCACAGTAATGACAAATACGGTAAATACTTGGCCTTTAATTAATGTTGAGTCAAGAAAGTTGGAAAATGCCATTAAATTCAAATTAACAGCATTTAGCAGTAGCTCAATTGACATCAGCACCCGCACAGCATTACGACTGGTAATTAAACCATAAATGCCGATACAAAACAAAGCGGCGGCCAGTAATAAAAAGTACTGAAGTTGCATGAATCCTATTATTCCTTCTCTAATATGCTGGACAAGGTAAAAGGCAAAAGGCAAAAGTAAAAAGTTAGAAAGCAAAAGAAAGAAAAAGAAAATAGTTGGTTATGAAGGTTTTGCCGCATCTAACCCATTCTTTTTACTTTTTACTCTTGCGAGTTCGCCAGTTGACGACAGTTGCCTCAAGTCGGGAGACCCGCCCACGGCACTGTCTCCTTTATGCCGGGGAACCCGTCCACCGCACTGGCTCACTTTTTACTTTTTACTTTTTAGTCTTGGCTGTCTCTACCTGCTGATACAAGTTCTCTGGGGCGTTCTGGCAAAGTTAGAACAGTTGACTGTGAAACTTGATCTGGCAGATACTCACGTCGCGCCAAAATAATTGCGCCTACCATTGCCATCAGCAACAAAATAGAAGCCAACTCAAAGGGTAATAAAAAGTCGCTGAAGAAATGCTCACCAATCAACACTATCGAACTTTCACCAGCTACGGGTGTAGTGGAGTATGCCCAAGGTGTTGCCAAAACCATTGCACTCAACAAGCCAAATAGCCCAATACTAACTACACCTGTGAGTACTTTCCGCACTCCAGCACTAGGAAATGGCGCAAAATCTTGGCGTTTGTTCACCAACATAATGGCGAACAAAATTAACACGTTAACCGCCCCAACATAAATCAGCACTTGGGCTGCGGCTACAAAGTCCGCATTAAGCAACAGGTACATTCCCGCGATGCTGATAAATACGCCTCCTAGCAAAAAGGCAGAATAAACAATGCTGGAAGACAACACTACACCAAGTGCTGCGCCAATTAGCATTACTGCTAGTACGCCAAACGAAATAATCTGTACACCTTCCGCTAGATTCACTTTTTTATCCTCGGTCAATGGTTATTAGTCATGAGTCATTAGTCATTAGTAAAGGACAAAGAACAAATGACTTATGACATTTATTTTTCTGCAAGGTCTTCTGGACGTGCGCCAGCGCGGGGTGCATCTGCGGGGACACCGTGGGGTTCAAGTACGCCTTTGGGTAGATAAACCAGTTCGCGTAGCGGTGTCACCATTGGATCATTTGTGACTTTGTAAGGCAGACGGCCGAGAGCTACACTGTCATAGTTCAGTTCATGGCGATCGTAGGTGGAAAGTTCGTATTCTTCTGTCATGGATAGACAGTTGGTGGGACAGTATTCCACACAGTTACCACAGAAGATACAAACCCCAAAGTCGATGCTGTAGTGTTTGAGCTTTTTCTTTTTGCTAGCTTTTTCAAATTCCCAATCAACTACAGGTAAGTTAATGGGACATACACGCACACAGACTTCGCAGGCGATACATTTATCAAATTCATAGTGAATCCTACCGCGAAACCGTTCTCCAGGAATGAGTTTCTCGTAAGGGTACTGTACGGTAACTGGTCGCCGCCGCATGTGGTCAAAGGTGACGGATAGCCCCTGACCGATGTAACGACCAGCTTGTACTGCTTCTTTGGCGTAATCACCAACTTGCTTCAGGAACTTTAGCATTGTGTTTCACTCTCTCTTTTTTGTCATTTGTCCTTTGTCATTGATCTTTGGTCATTTGTTCTTTGCTAATGACCAATGACTAATGACAATTGACTATCCACCAAAAGCGACGGGAAAGGCTAATTTCAGGGCTGCGGTTAATAGAAGATTAACCAAACCTACAGGTAACAAAAACTTCCATCCTAAATCTAAGAGTTGGTCAATGCGTACGCGGGGTACTGTCCAGCGCAAGAGGATGGCGATAAACACTAGGAAGTAGGCTTTGAGTACGGTCATTGTAATACCCAAACCAGCAGTGACTACTTGTAAGACAGGATTAGTTTCACTGACACCTAACAAACTAGCGATGGTGTTGATGGGAAAGGGAAAATCCCAACCGCCTAAATATAGTACTGATACCAATAAAGCAGAAAGCACTAAGTTGACGTAGGAACTGAGGTAGAACAAAGCAAATTTCATGCCTGAGTACTCAGTTTGATAACCTGCTACGAGTTCTTCTTCTGCTTCGGGTAAGTCGAAGGGTAAGCGTTCACATTCTGCTAAAGCGGCAATCCAAAAGATGAGAAAGCCGACTGGTTGTCGCCATATATTCCAGCCGAGGATACCGTAACCAGATTGTTGATTGACGATATCAACGGTGCTGAGGCTGTTAGACATCATAGCGATCGCCAGCACACTCAGCGCCAGAGGAATTTCATAACTAATAGATTGCGCTGCTGCTCGCAAGCCCCCTAAGAGGGAGTATTTATTATTGGATGCGTAGCCTGCCATTAACAAGCCAATTGGCTGAATGCTAGACAAGGCAATCCACAAAAACACCCCCATACCCACGTTAGTAATTACAATATTCTGTCCAAACGGCACAATCAAATAAGACAGAAATACTGGCAGTACCACAATGATGGGGCCGAGAGTAAATAACCAGGGGTCAGCTTTACCTGGTACAATGTCTTCCTTAAACACCAGCTTTAAACCATCGGCAACTGGAGCAAGTAAGCCAAAAGCCCCAATAAATTCAGGGCCGATTCGCTGCTGTGCTGCTGCTGAAATTTTTCTTTCCAGCCACACACACACTAATACACCCACTGTTGCCCCAATCAGCATCAGGATCATTGGCAACGGCATCCAAAGTGCTTTGGCTGTGCTGTCTGATAGTCCTAAATCCGTCAGGGATTTAATAAACGTTCCTTGAAGGTCAATTCCTGAATTCATGTTTCCGCTCTTTAAGTCAGTTGAGGTATGAAGTGTGTAGACACCCTTTGGGTGGCTTCCCGGAGGGTAGTATGAAGTATGAAGTATGAATTTTCTACTTCAGCCTTCAGCCTTCAGCCTTTCTGAGATGACTCCTGATTGAAGATTTATTGCCATATTCCCATGCCTAGTATATCGTTGCATGGTTTTCAGTCCCTGTAGCTATACAAGAACTTCTGCTTATAGGTAGGATTGGTATTCGCTATGGGGGATGAAAAAGTCAAAAGTAAAAAGTTAAAAGGCAAAAGAGTTTGAGCTTTTTACTTTTGCCTTTTATCTTTTGACTTCATTGCCCATACCACAGGCAAACATCAAAAAACTGCCGCTTCCATGCTGGCAACGGTTATTTGCTGCTTATAGGATTTCTGATTCCCTAAATTGGGGGTTGATGCTGATATTTTTACTTGTAGGTAGGTGCTTGCTGAACGGACACACGGCTAGTTAACGTTGTTCGAGCGGGGTGTAAGGAACTTCGTGTTTACCGTTGTAAACCTGGGTGGGACGGAAAATACGGTTTTCTGCTAGTTGTTCTTTCCAATGAGCTAACCAACCAGCAACGCGGGCGATCGCAAATATTGGTGTAAACAAGTCTGTAGGAATGCCCATCTTCCTATACACCAAACCAGAATAAAAGTCAACATTAGGGTAGATGCCTTTGTGACCAAGTTTTTCCTCGACTACCCGTTCCATTTCTTGGGCAATGTCGTAGTATTTATCTCCCCCAAACTTGTCAAACAGTTGCTCGGCAAGCTCTTGGAGAATGATAGCGCGTGGATCTTTAACTTTGTAGACGCGATGCCCAAAGCCCATCAGTTTTTGTTTGTTTTGTAGGCGCTCCTCAACATAAGGACGGACGTTTTCGACTGAGCCGATTTCTTCCAACATCTGAATGACTTCTTCGTTGGCTCCACCGTGTAAAGGGCCGCCCAAGGTGCCTACAGCACTAGCTACTACAGCATAAGGGTCAGTCAAGGTAGAAGCTGTTACCCTAGCACTAAAGGTCGAAGCATTCATTGTATGCTCAACGTGCAGAATTAAGCAGATGTCAAAGATTTTTGCCGCTAAAGCATCCGGTTCTTTCTCGTTGAGCATGTAGAGAAAATTGGCGGAATAATCTAGGTCATCGCGGGGCTTTACAGGGTCATTCCCCTTACGCATTAACTGGAATGCAGCCACCATTGTGGGGATAGTTGCTATCAAGCGCACAACTGAATCCCGAATGTAGGCAGGGTTATGTAAATCACGTAGGGAGTAAAACAAGCCTAAAGCCGCCGCCGAGGCTTGCAGAGCATCCATTGGATGGCCGCTTTCCGGGAAGGATTTCATCATGTCCCGAATCCGGTATTTAATCCGCCTGTGGAGGCGAACTTCTTCCTCAAATGCTTTGAGTTCTTCTTTACTTGGCAATTCACCCCAGATCAGGAGATAAGCAGTTTCGAGAAAGGTACTTTTGGCGGCTAACTCCTCAATCCGGATGCCACGATATTCTAGTATTCCCTTCTGCCCATCCACGTAGCTGATACTCGATTGGGCTGCGGGAATGCCTTCTAAACCGGGCTTGTATTCGCACACCATCATGGCAACACCATTTGCTTTGTGAAATATTCGATCACGCTAACTTACCAGAAATTATTTTCGCCATAACAGTAGTCGCTATCACAACAATTCTTCGAGAAGAGTTGAAAAACTGTTATAGCAAGTACTTGGGTGGTGTCAACCAGAACATTTGACTACGACCCACAACAGCTCCTGCTTCTGGCAGTTTTACTCCGATCATACCTGCTTTTTTCAGGACTAAACAGCCTTTGACCTCTCCCCAAAGGAGAATTTCTGCCCAGTTGCTTAAATCAGGTTCATGTCCAACCAAGGCAAGTTGGGTATTTGGCGCATAATTTTTCGGTTCTAACCAGTAAACTAACCAATTGGAAAAATGACCACCAGGAGCGAGGTGAGAAGATTCTTCTAATTGTGAACCCAGTCCGGTGGCGACAAGAATTTCTGCTGTTTGACGAGCGCGGACTAAGGGACTGGCGACAATTAAATTAAACTGCAAATCTAGCTTGAGCAGACGCTGGGCGACTTTCTCGGTTTTTTGCCGTCCTTCTTTGGTGAGTTCTCTTTCCTCATCTTTAATGCCAGCCTGCCGCTCTTGGGCGATGCCATGACGAATCAGATACAGTTCCACAATAATAGCCCTGATTGCTGAGTTAGGATTTACGCCTGATGTTATTTAAGATATCCTAATTATTCTTGAATACTACAAGTGCAGTAGTGTTGGCGATCGCATTAACTATTTTGATATTTTAATCCTTTGGCACTCGCAGTCATTCCATACATTAAGGTCTTACCAGATCATGGATTAGTGCGATCGCTTTTATAACTCCGCGTTTTAGAATTCAATTCCCATAGGCAAAGAAGCCATCATACTCGATACTTACTTTTTAATAATTATTTGGGTTAGTTTTTGTATTACTTTTGTAATATAAAATATCAAGGATGACGGATGCTACAGTTCTTATACGGACTACGGAGTTGTTACAAAAAGTGTTAACCAATCTAGGCAAGATAGACTAGATTGATATTTAAAAAAATACCCCACAATATTAGCAGCTTTAAATATTTTAATTATGATTCAGTTGTAAACTTTTAAAGTTATTAATTTCAATATTATGATCCAAACTCATCTAAACTTAAAATATCTAGAAACTGCTGTTAACCCAACATTTGCGAACCATGAAACTTTTCATCCGCGTTTTGGCTGGTTGAAAAAAGGATTTGATGCAGCTAAGAAAAATCCTGGAGTTTTCTTACTAGATGATGCACCTGTGCGTTTAGGTGTTGGTAAAAATATGGTACGTGCTATTCGTTATTGGTGTAGTGCGTTTAAGCTAATTGATAAAAATAATTCACCGACAACATTTGGCGAAAAACTTTTGGGAAGTAATGGCTGGGATGCTTATTTAGAAGATCCGGCTTCATTGTGGTTGTTACATTGGAATTTGTTGAAACCTACTTGTGAAGCGGCGGCTTGGTATTATATTTTTAATGTTTTTCGAGATTTAGATTTTACCAAAGAAGACATTTTAGTTGGTTTACAAGACTATATAAAGAGTTTTGATAAAAAAATTGCTGATTCATCTTTTATGAAAGATATCAGTTGTATTTTAAGAATGTATGCGACACAAGAGTTTATTAGAGATAATAGCCCCATAGAAGATTCGATTGATTGTCCTTTTAATGAACTGGGTTTAATTCGTCATTTTGGTAAAAGTTATCAGTTTAAAATTGGTGCGAAAGCTAATTTACCTGCATCGGTGATAGTTGCCACTTGTTTAGAGTATGCTAGTTGGGCAAATCAAGACAGCAATACAATTACTATTCGCAAGTTACTTTATGATGAAGGTAGCCCAGGGATGGTATTTAAATTGACAGAGAGTGTTTTATTGGCAGCTATTGAAAAAGTGACTAAGGAATTTAACGCGATAATTCTAGAAGATACCGCAGGTTTGATTCAGTTATCTTCACCGGAAAATCCAGAGATATTAGCTGAAGAAATTTTAGATAGATATTATCTGAGAGAATAGGATTAAAAGAAAAATTAGGATTATATCTATATATTTATTGATAAACATGAGTGAAATTATGACTAACAAAAAGCTATCCTATTATTTTAGTTTGCAGCGTCGCTATTCTCGGTCTATTAATTTAGAAAGAGATTTAGATAGTGTGGAAGCTTTAGAGGGTTATGTACTGACGAAAAGAGCGATTGATTCGCTCAAACGAATTTTAAATAATTTTAATAACAATGAAGGGAATAGGGCTTGGACTTTAACTAGTGTTTACGGAACTGGAAAATCGGCTTTTGCTCATTATTTAATTTCTCTGGCGGCTAAATCCCAGAGTAAAATTTACCTTAAAGCTTTAGCGATCGCTGAGGATAAATTAGGTAAAAATAGTGAGATTTATCAATTAATCCAAGAGAAAATTAACCCTAAAGGATTAATTCGGGCTGTGGCTACGGGACAAAGAGAACCAATTAGCCATACTATTATTCGGGCTTTGTTGACTGGTGTAGATAATTTTTGGACTGCTAGTCAAAGAAATAAAATCGGCGTTGTACGTCAGTTGGTAGATTTAGAAGCGGAAATTAATGATGGTGGAAAGGTTGATGGCAGAGAAATTCCGCATTTGATATTAGAATTGGCTAAGGAATCAGGAACGGGTGTTTTTCTGGTAATTGATGAATTAGGGAAGAATCTAGAGTATGCGGCTCATGCTCAAGGTGATGAAGATTTATATCTTTTACAACAATTAGCAGAATTACCAAAAGATAGTCAACATCCCGTTTATGTTTTAGGAATTTTACATCAAGCCTTTGGGGAATATAGTCAAAGATTAGCGACAATTCAACGCAACGAATGGGCGAAGATTCAGGGGAGATTTGAAGATATTCCCTTTACTGAATCATCGGGACAAATGATGGGTTTGATTGGTGCAGCAATTAACTCTTCAGCCGCAGCTAATATTGAAAGCGCGACTCATACTTATGCACAGGAGTGGAGTAAGTATCTAGAATCGGTTATTGTCGATGAGGAAGTTACAGCGCAAGTAATTAAAAATGTTTATCCTCTACATCCCTTAGCGGCTTTGGTGTTACCAAGTTTGTGTCAAAAGTATGCTCAAAATGACCGTTCTTTGTTTACTTTTTTAACGAGTAGTGAACCTTTATCATTTCGGAATTTTCTGGAAGAGGTAGCAGTTAAAGATTATGAACTACCTTGTCTGAAAGTCTACCAAGTTTACGATTATTTTATTGAGTCGGCGGGTATGGGTTTAGCTTCTCGCCCAAATTTGCAAAGATGGGTGGAAGTGCAGGATTTAATTAACGATGCTAAACGTTTAGAAGAAGATAGTCTGAGGGTATTAAAAACGATTGGGATTTTTAACCTGATTACTATTACAGGTTCGATGCGGGCGACGAGAAATTTAGTTTGTTTAGCGATGTGTAATTTCCCCACAGCCGCAGATATTAATTATTGGCAGGAAATTATTGATAAACTACTCAAACAAAATCTCATTACCCACCGTCGTCAATTAGATGAATTGCGGATTTGGCAAGGTTCAGATTTTAATGTTGATGGTGAGTTAAGTACATATATAGAACAAGAGAGGAGTCCTTTAGTTAAACTATTAACTATACACCGTCCTCTCAAGCCTTTAGTTGCACAGCGTCACAGTTATAAAACGGGGACTTTGCGTTATTTTGAACGCCATTATTTAGATAGTTCTCAAGATTTAACTCAGTTAACTTGTAGCAGCACAGATGCAGATGGTTTTGTCGGGTATTGGGTAGATGAAGTAATTCCAAATGCTGTTCCTGTTAATACTAGCGATGGTAAGCCATTAGTTATTTTAAGTGCGGCTAGTTTAGATATATTACGAATTCGTACTTTAGAGTTTGTGGCTTTAAGTAATATCAAAAAAACTGCTAAAGAGTTGCAAACTGATGGGGTAGCCAGAAAAGAAGTAAACTATCGCTTACAAGAAGCGGAAGAATTTTTAGATGAAACTTTAGATCAATCCTTTAGTATTGGAGTAAATCAGCAATGTTGGATTCAAGGACAAGTTGAGACATTAAACAACATTACTGACTTTAATAGTAAGCTGTCGGAGATTTGCGATCGCACTTATCATCACAGTCCCATTTTGTGGAATGAATTAATCAACCGCCGTGATTTAACCTCCCAAGGGGCCAAGGCTAGACGGGAATTGATTCAAGCGATGTTGGAACATCAGCATGAGGAAAGATTGGGCTTAGAAGGATATGGCCCGGAAGTGAGTATGTATTATTCTCTGTTAGAGGAAACAGGGATACATCGTCAAGAAGATGAAGACTGGGACTTTTACCCACCATCCGAAAATTCTGGTTTAAATTCTCTGTGGGAAGCCGTTGAAGATTTTTGTCTAGCAGCAACAGAAAAAAGCCAAAGTTTTGATTTACTCTATCAACATTTATCAGCACCACCATTTGGGGTAAAACAGGGTGCAGTTCCCGTAATTTTAGCAGCTGTATTGTTGCATCACACGGATGATTTGGGGCTGTATCAAGACGGGACATTTATTCCGGTATTGGGAACAGAACATTTTGAATTATTAGTTAAATATCCTGAACGGTTTGCAGTTAAATATTTTGCAGTTGTGGGATTAAGGGCGGAAGTTTTCAAAGAATTGGAAGTTATTTTACGTAATCCCCAGTTAAAGAAATTGGGGAAAGTACGTAACACCACTTTATTAACTGTGGTGACTCCGCTTTATCAATTTGTGAAAAAACTACCGAAATATACTCAACAAACTAAAAGACTAGCAACAGAACCAAGAGCTATTTTAAAAGCATTACAAACCACTGTTGAACCCGATGAATTATTATTTAAAGCTTTACCCGCAGCTTGTAATTTACCTGCAATTGGGACGGAAGCTGGGGATGACGGGGTAACGGCAAGAACATTACGGACTAAATTAGTTCATGCTTTGAGAGATATTCATACAGCTTATGATCAATTATTGAGTGATTGTCAAAAATTGATTTATGAAGCCTTTGGGGTGAGAAGTCCAGAAACAAAATTGCGGGAAGATTTGCGAGTTAGGGCGAATTATTTAGCCGGAAAATGTATTGAACCTTTACTCAAACGCTTTATTCGGACTGCATCAGATGAAACTAAAACTGATGCTCAATGGTTAGAAGCTTTGGTGATGATTGTAGCAGATAAACCGGCAGAATCTTGGACTGATGATGATGCAGTTGCCTTTGAGATGAAATTAGCCGATTTGGTGCGGCGGTTTAAGAATTTGGAGGCTTTGCAAAAAGAAGTCGCCGCCAAAGGCGAAGGTTTTGAAGCGCGACGCATTACTATGACTCGTCCTGATGGTCAAGAAATCCATCAAATGGTATGGGTAGATCATGGGCGAGAGTCGCAAGTTGAAAAGATTGTGGACGAAATTTTAGCAAAATTACCTGATGATCAACAGTTAAGACAGGCGATTTTAGCAATGTTGAGTGAACGCATTTTAAATGCTGATTTACCTGAGACGGTGGTGCAAATTAGCGATAAGGGGAATGATGAAATAGCGGGGAAAAATGCCGGTTAATAGAAGCATTATGATGAGAAAGAGAACCTAGCAACAGTAGTTATGAATCTTCTAGCCGTCACAAGTTTACATAAATTGTCTCTTCACGTTCTAGTTGAACAAGCAGAGTCAGGAAATTTTATCGCCTCAGTTCCAGAGTTACCTGATTGTATGGTGGAAGCTGAAACTCGTGAAATTGCGTTCCCCTTTGGGGTTGCCGGAGGCATCGCATCTGTACAGGAGCAAGTTCAGGCTAAACTGGCAAATATGGAAGTGCTGACGCTAGAAGTAACCAATAATCCCTGGACAGATTTTATTGGGATTTTTGAGGGAGATGAAGAGTTTGCACAACTAGCGCAGGAACTTCGTGACGAACGTGAGTTAGATATAAATAATAATGTATGAGCCTTTGGGTATTAGACACAGATCATGTTTCGTTACTACTAGAACGACATCCACAGGTAAGCCGTCGAGTGGCTGAAGTAGGTTCACAGGTAGCGATTTCTATTGTGACAGTTCAGGAATTTTTTAATGGTTGGGTGGTGCGAATCAAGATGAATTAATGGTAACGCTTGCAATTCCATAATTGCTTGTGATTGTACGTTTCCAGCAAAAATTTCTTGTGACAGAGAAGCGTCAGGGACAGGAGTATCTTGGTTTCTATCTTCCACAAGGGAAGAAGGATGTGTTTAAGGAGTATTGTCAGTTTATTGACAGTACAATGAAGGATGAGCTAGAGAAATTTATTGATCAGTGCGTATCTGATCCGAAGTTTCAGCAATACTTAGAAATGAAGCGTCGGTTAAAAGATAAGTAAGTTATGTGCTGTTAGGTTGCTGATAAATGTTAGCAAATGTGGGAGGTTATTAAAGATGAAGATTAGAGGGATAAAACGTGGGCAAAGTATTGAAATCTTAGAAGAAATTAATAATATCCCCGATGGGACTGAAATGATACTAGAAATAGGATTTATCAAAGGTCAAATCAAAGCAACAGAATCGGAATTGACAGATGAAGCAAGGTTAGCCAGACTTAATCAATTATTTGGAGCTTGGGAAAATCAACCTGAATTAACAGAAATTTTTGCAGAAATTGAACAACAGCGTCATACTTATCGAGGTAGGAATATAGATTTATTTGGTAATCAGGATAATGGCTAATGTATCTACTAGATACTAATATTTGTGTGGCTATTTCAAAAGGCTGTTGAGTATGAATCTAATCATGCTGATGGACGTACCTATACTTGGACTGATGGGGAAAGTTTATTGCAGCTTCTAGCACGCAAGGATGAAATTATTGCTCAACATGAAAAGTTAATGGCTAAAGAGAAAAAGACGGCTTTTAACTCTCATTTGGTTGAAGCGTTAGAAGAAAGCTTAAATCAAGAAAAAGATGATTCACCTTGTTTAGTTTGTCATTTGTAATTCTGACCAATATTAAATATTTTATTTTGACAAGAGCTAGTGCGATCGCCCTAACTCCTGTATCGTTGATTTCCTAACCTTGCTGTCTAATTAATACACTCACTACATCGCCTAATTCACCTAAATTTCCTGCTATGACGGGTTTTGACCAAGAACCCACTTCTGCATAACCTGTAGTATGTAGCTGATAAATTGTTCTCCTGACTAGTTCAGGACTACCGACTAATATGTGCTTTATCTTTTCTCGCCTCACCTGGACTTGATTGCTACTGCTATCTTCTAATCTCATAAATTCTTCCGCCATAACGCACCTGTTTAACATTATCTCTGTTTTGTTATCATATATGATAACCAGTCCGTGACAAAAGTTATCATAAAAGTTAACAAAATTGCGATCGCTATCCTGTGATAATGGAAATCATGGGAAAAGCAGGACAAGCACTCAAGCAGGTTTTAGAGACTTACGACATCAGCCAAAGCCAACTGGCGACAGGTTTAGGTGTTGAACGTCCGATTGTCTTCCGTTGGTATCATGAAAAAATTGATCCTACGGCTGAAACTGTTGCAGAAATTGTCAAGGCGTTAAATAAGATTAATCAATCTGCTGCAAATGATTTTATTCAAGTATATTTAGGAGATTTAATTTTATTTAGAAATCCCATCATGAATCAGGAATTACCACTGTCAGATAAAGTTAATGTTACAGTTTTATCCCAAATATTTAACAATATTACTAATTCATATAAATATCTTTACTTTTTATCAATATTAGATATTCTCAAAAGAAGAAACTTTGATACTTTATCACCTATTAGCTTTCGGGAAATAATTGTAGAAATGTTAGCTAATGCTTGGTATCCCCACAATTATTTTAAATTGTCTTTTGGGAAGCAAGACCAAATTGCTAATAAATTAGATGCTCTTGAGCTAGAAATTACAGAACCAATTTTAAAGTTTAGAGATACAGATAAAAAGCTTTTGCGGACAGCTATTAATAACCAAAATCTCGATGATATTGTTATTTCGATTAATCGTTATGTGTCTTATCGTTTAATTCGTCCTTTCTTTGCTCAAGAAACAAAGGGATTAAAAGATTATGATGTTAATCCCACTATTATTAATTTAGCCAACAATCAATTTGATACGAAAAAGCCTTTATATTCCTTTGATGCTGAAGACCAGAAAAATTGTAACGCCATTATTTTACATCCTGATTGGATTCAGTATTTAGAGGAAAACTACACAATAATTAGGGGTTGGGCTTCCTGGGAATGGTTGAATTATATGCAGCAGAGAAACCCCAGCACCCCTAATGTAGTTAATAAATTGTTTATGCCACAAGAGAGAGATTCTCTAGGTAATCAAACTAAATATTGGAAAACGATTTTAGAAGATCGAGAAATTGAATGTATTTACTCTAAAATTAAATTAAATAAAAATGAAATTTCTTTAGATCATTATTTGCCTTGGTCTTTTGTAGCTCATGATCAATTATGGAATTTAATTCCGACTACAAAATCTGTTAATTCTTCTAAGTCTAATAATTTACCGTCAGAAGCATATTTCCGAGATTTTGTATCATTACAGCATTTAGGCTTAACTATTTATAAGCAAAATGTCTCTCAAACAAAATGGTTAAATGATATTGAATGTTTTGTGGCGGAGTTGAAAGTTGATCAACCAGATGATTTATTAAATTTAGAAATTCTGATGAATGTTTATACAAAAACTATCCAACCTTTGATTTCTTTAGCTACTCTGCAAGGTTTTAGCCCTAATTGGGTTTATCTTTAAAAAAGAATGAATCTAGACATTGCTGAATCAGAACATGAAATACTAAATTAGCTTTTATTGTTCTTTATAACTTTGCGCCTACCGCAAGCGGAACGCCTGGCGGCGAATGCGTGAGGCAAATTCATATTTTTAATCAGCAACGCTATGAACCCACATTAGTAATATGGTTAGCCTATAGTGAAGAACTTTGCGAACAAGCGGTTACAGAATTTCAAAAAGCCTGGGATAGTTTAGGCGATCGCACCCTTTCAACTTACCGCTTCTGGGGCAACCATGAGATAGATTTAGCACAAGCGCAAGATGGCTTAGTAGTAGCAGGATTAGCCAAAGTCTACAACGCCGCTAAAAAGAGTATCCGCTTTATCAATCAAATGGGTGTGCGTTCTTCTTTAGTAATTATCGACGAAGCCCATCAAGCAGTAGCCGAAACCTATAAACTCGTCTTAGATTCCCTCGTCGTCCCCTACGAAAAAACCGCCTTATTAGGACTAACCGCCACACCCGGACGCACTTGGGCGGATATTAACACCGATGCACAACTAGCTAAATTCTTCGCCCGCCAAAAAGTTACCTTAGAAATCGAGGGTTATGACAACCCGATTGATTATCTCGTAGATCAACAATACCTAGCACAAGTTAACTATCGCTCATTATTTTACGAAACCGGCATTGAACTCACACCCCAAGACCTCAAGCGCATTCATACAGATTTAGATATTCCCCCCTATATTCTCAATCGGTTAGCCGCAGACGAACAACGCAACCTCCGCATCATCCTAGAACTAGAAGCCCTCGCCCCACATCATCAACGCATCATCGTCTTTAACACCTCCGTGGAACACGCGCAACTCATTGCTTCCATTTTGCGTTTACGCGGCTTCCATGCTGATGCTGTCACAGGCGAAACCCCCAAATCCGAACGAGAACGGCTGATTCACAGCTTTAAAGACCAACAAACCCAAACCAAAATTTTATGTAACTACGGCGTATTAACCACTGGCTTCGACGCACCTAAAACCAGTGCTGCTGTTATCGCCCGTCCTACCAAATCCCTTGTCCTCTACAGCCAAATGGTAGGACGCGCCATCAGAGGAATCAAAGCTGGGGGTAATGCTACCGCCGAAATTGTCACCGTTGTCGATAGTCAACTTCCTGGTTTTGGTTCAGTTGCATCAGCCTTTCACAATTGGGAAGACGTTTGGAGGAAAACCCATGAATAACGCCCATGATATCGTTCCCACACACCTCGCAGTCCAAGCCATGCGGGATAACGGTTATAAAAACGCCGCCTACGCTTTAGCCGAATTAATGGATAATGCCATTCAAGCCGGTGCATCGCAAGTAGAACTGCTGTGTGGGGAACGGAAACAACAGGTAGAAGGGAGGAGGCGATCGCGCATTGAACAAATCGCCGTGTTAGATAATGGTTGTGGGATGGATGCGAATGTCTTACGTCTCGCCCTGCAATTTGGTAACGGGACATATTTAGACGAAGACAAACACACCGGAATCGGTCGTTTTGGGATGGGTTTACCTTCCTCTTCTATTTCCCAATGTCAGAGAGTTGATGTCTGGTCATGGCAAAATGGCATAGAAACTGCACTGCACAGTTACCTAGATTTAGATGAAATAAAAAATCAACGACTGACAGAAGTACCAAAACCGACACCTAAAGCAATTCCTCTAACTTGGACAAGAATTGGTCAACAATTTGGTGAAAGTGGCACATTAGTAGTTTGGTCAAAAATCGACCGTTGTATTTGGCGCACCGGCAAAGCAATTATTGATAACTCAGAATTTGTAATTGGGAGAATGTATCGCAAATTTATTAATAGCAGTGCAGTCAAAATCCGCATGGTAGCCTTTGATTTAGAGAATTTAGAACATCTAACCGATGAAAAATTTGCACTACCCAACGATCCTATTTACCTAATGGAAAGAACCTCCTGTCCTTACCCATTTGATAATCAAGCGATGTTTGAACCCTGGGCAGGTGATACCTATGAAGTCCCTTTTAAGATTAATTTTCAAGATAAAGAACATGATGTAAAAGTTCGCTTTTCCTTGGCGAAGCCCGAAGCTCGTCAAGCAGATGGTGGAAAAAATCCTGGTGATTTACCTCATGGAAAACACGCCGCTAAAAATGTTGGGGTTTCCATAGTGCGTGCCGGACGTGAATTAGAAATGGATACAGGAGTAGTAATTTCTTACGATTCAAGAGAAAGATGGTGGGGTGTAGAAATAGAATTTCCACCCTCTCTTGATGAAATTTTTGGAGTAACTAATAATAAACAATCGGCTCGTAATTTTAGCGAGATTTTACAATTTGATATTGAGTCTTTATTAGAAAATGGAAAAACTATTACTGCTCTCAAAGAAGAACTTCAGGAAGATGAAGATCCAAAAGCTCCTCTTTTGGATATAGCTCATAAAATCAAGACTCAATTAAATGTTATTCGTCGTTGGATTCAAGCAGGAAGTAAAGGTACTCGTAGCAATCCAAAACGCCATGACCCTTATAAACCTGAAAAAGTAGCAACTACTGTAACTCAAGAACGTAAATCGCAGGGTTACAAAGGCAAAAGTGATGCAGATGAACAATTACCCAAAGAAGAGCGCAAACAAGTTATTAAAGAAACTTTAAAAGAAGAAGGTGTTACAGAAACTAAAGCCGAATTATTAGCAGCAACAACAGTAGATGATGGCTTGAAGTATACCTTTATTGAAGCACCCCTTGATACTCCTGCTTTCTTCTCCGTTAAACCCAGAGGCGGAGCAATTATTGTGACTCTAAATACTAATCATCCAGCTTATCAAAACTTAGTAGAAATCTTAGAAGAAGATGTAGATAAAGCCGACATAGATACCTTACGCTCTCGTTTGATTAACTCCTTAGATGGTTTAAAATTACTCCTAATGGCATGGGCAAGGTATGAAGATGAACAGACAGATGGTAAACGCAAAGAAAATGCCCAAGATACCCGCATTGATTGGGGGAGAGTCGCTAGGAGGTTTTTAGAGAATGAGTAGCGAAGTGATAAACTGCGATCGCTGATTAATTGAGGCACAATAGAATCAAAGACGCTATCAACACACAATGACTACTCAATTGATGGTTCAGCCCTCATCTTTAATATCTTCTGGTATCAAGATGAGTGAATTTGGTGACATTTATTTGTTTAAATTTACCGATGAGCTACAGTATCGTTTTGAAGAACTGTTAGAGAAGAAAAAAGCGGATGCGCTCACTCCTGAAGAAGAAGCTGAATATATAGGTATCTCCGAATTAGAGCGAATCTTTACCTTGATTAACGCTCAACTAGCAGCGAAAAGTAAATGGTGTCCGAATCAACTCGAAAACTTGTAAGACAACGAGCAAAATATCTTTGTGAATACTGCCACTCTCCAGAATACTTAAGTCCAGACCGTTTTACCATTGACCATATTATGCCGCAGTCTTTGGGTGGTTCTGATGAACTGGATAATTTGGCTTTAGCTTGTCATCGCTGTAATGAGCGTCACTATAATTTTACAACTGCTACTGATCCCGAAACTAAAGAACAAGTACCTCTATTTCATCCCCGTCAGCAAAAATGGTCTGACCATTTTATCTGGACAAAAGACGGGATCAAGATTTTAGGGACAACTCCTACAGGGAGAGCTACTAGCGAGAGATTTGATTTCAATGATGAGCGTCGAGATGAGCCTTCGATTCAGGTGGCTCGTCGTTTTTGGGTAGAAGCTGGTTGGCATCCTCCACAATCAGATCCACGTCAGGAATAAGAAAAATACCTCAAGTTCCCAGATTAAATCTCACGCAGAGACGCAGAGGCGCAGAGAGTTAAGAGAGTTGTTATGATAATTTTCTGCGTTACTCCGCGTTAAAAAATGACTCACATAATCTACCTAGACTACCACTCAACTACTCCCGTTGACCCTAGAGTAGCCGAGAAGGTCATGTACTATATGACTACCGCTTTTGGTAATGCTAATAGTGTAGATCATGGTTATGGAGACGAAGCAGCAAAAGCAGTTAAACAAGCTCGTCAACAAATAGCAGAATTAATCAATGCTTCCCCCAAAGAAATTATCTTTACATCTGGCGCAACGGAAAGCATTAATTTAGCAATTCAAGGACAAATTACACAACAAAATACCCCCGTCAAAATCATTGTTTCCCCAGTGGAACACAAAGCGGTTATAGATACCTGCAAAGCCTTAGTTAAAAAAGGACTGGCGGAAATTATTTGGTTAAAAGTCAATCAACAAGCGCAGATTGATTTAGAACATCTGGAAAAAGTCTGTGCTGATGGTGCGGCTTTACTTTGTGTGATGGCGGCTAACAATGAAGTCGGGACAATTTACCCCATCAAAAAAATTGGCGCGATCGCATCCTCCTACAATATCCCTTTTTTATGCGACGCATCCCAAGCTGTCGGCAAAATTCCTCTCAATTTCCAAGACTGGGGGATTACCTATCTAGCGATTTCAGCACATAAACTCTACGCACCCAAAGGTGTTGGTGTATTAGTAGTGAGGAAAAATCATCTTCTCCCACCAATGATTTACGGTGGTGGACATCAACAGGGACTCAGATCCGGTACACTCAATGTCTCTGGAATCGCCGGTTTGGGGGAAGCTTGCAGATTGAGAGGGTTGGAGATGGAACAAGATGAAAAAGCGATCGCTATTTTACGAGATCGGCTACAAAACCAACTTCAAGCTGCAATTCCCGATTTAGTGGTGAATGGAGACTTAAACAGCCGCTTATCAGGTAACTTACACATTTCTATCCCCGATATTTCTAATACCGCTATCATTGCACGAGTCCGCCAGCAATTAGCTATTTCCACGGGTGCAGCTTGTTCATCAGGTGTTGTTGCAGCATCTCACGTTTTAACAGCAATGAATCTTTCAGAGAATATAATTGATGGAGCTTTAAGAATTGGTATAGGAAAATTTACTACTACAGAAGAAATAGAAAAAGCATCATCTTTGATAATCAGTGCAATCAATCAAATTCAGAGTATAAAGTAAATAAACAGCCAAAAAAACAAATTTCTGGCTGCCAATTTAAATTAAGTTAAACTTTATCCTTTGTCTTCAATCGCAAGATTTACTCTGACTGAATTGGGTTATCTTTAGGGTTAACTAACTTCAGTAATTTTTGCTTGATCTGAGCATCAAAAACTTCCCATTTCATCTTGGCGTAGGCTGGATTTTCGTTACTACCTGAGAGGAAACCCATTGGAATTTCAAAACCACCAGCACTGGTTCTACCACCGCCAAAAAAGCGTCCGGTGCTGTCTTGGCCAAAGGCTTCTTTGATAAATTCATCGGGGTCGAGGGTGAGTTTGGTGGTTCGCAGGGAACCGATGACGACTTCGAGTTCATCGTCTTCATCGTGAACTATACCGTAAACTACGGCGGTGTGGACGTTTTCTTCTGTGACTAAGAAATCAGCCGCTTGGGGAATCGCATCGCGGTCATCGTAGCGCAGATAACCAACGCCGGCGATGGAAAAGTTATTCTGGACGATGCGGTTTTTGAGCGATCGCTCAATTACATCCATCACCCGTTTAGAACGGTTCGCCTGAAGAATCGCGTTTAATAATTGAGCATCATAAAATCGACTCAGGTAAGCAGCCGCCATAAAATCTTCTTCTTGTGCTTGCATCAGTCGATTTGTATCCGATCGCAAGCCGTGCATCAAGGCTGTGGCACACTTAACATGCTGGCTAATGCTGCTGTCTAAAGCGAGTAACCCCGCTTGTAAATATTGAGTAAAAATTGTTGCTGTCGCTCTGACATAAGGACGGACATCAACAAACTCTGATTTAAGCTCTGATTGTAAGCTGTGATGGTCAATCACCGCTACTAAGGGTATGCCTGAATGCTGTACAGTAGCTAACAACTGACTGGTGGTTCCCTGGTTATCAATGAGTACAAAACCTTGATAACAAGACAAATCTTTAGATTTGACGTTTTGCGGTGTCCAACGCTGTGCAGGTAAATTTGTCAGCTTGACTAAGGCGATATTTTCTTGATGGCTCAACGTCCCAGCATAAATAATTTCACACTTAATATCATATTGTTGAGCGATTAGCTGGTAAGCCCAAGCACATGAGAGCGCATCAGGGTCAGGAAAATCCTGCAAAATAATTAGCTGGCGCTCATGTCTATGCGCTAATAAGGTCTTTTGTAGTTCCTCTGCTTTTTGAAAGACTAAGGAATTGTTACGTTGACCAAAATAAACACTCACCCCATCGCTGGTAGATGCTGGTAAGGATGGCCTGTTCAGAGGTAGTTCAACTACTTCTTGGTGGTCTACCTCAGCATCTTCTGGATTTGGTTCTGTGGTCAATGAAAAACTCTCTGACTGCTTCAAGGAAGAATTTAGTTGCATAGAAAACATCTTTGTTAAGTGTGAGGCTGGATTGATTGAGAAAGTTACAATCAGGGTTTTACTGATTTAGCCACACACCTTGATCTTCGCAAAAATATAGAATCCTGGGGATACGTATCTTGGTGTATTTTTTGTCAAGATAACCCGGCAAAATTTTATGAAGTTCTGCCAAATTACATATAACGGCAGAAAATCAATGTTTCAGTTTTGTAATCAAACTCCAATTTTTCCCTTCCCTAGACCATTCTCTCAGTTGGAGAGAATTTTTGACGCAAGTCTAGATTTTTTTGGTTTATGGATATACAATAAAAGACTGTTAAATTATTTAGGCAGATGCCAGCACACCGCTTTTGCACCTACTGTCGGGTCATCCCCGTAAGCAGATGCAACACCAGTCATAAGTAGTATGTGAGCAACCTAACCTACTGTTGCCCCAACTCAAACAAAACCATCACACCAACAACAAGTCGTTGTGGCTGTGCCAACTAGGGTGGAGTTGTTAGTGTCAAAGACCTATCACATATTTTTGCCACTCTTGATGCAGTCCACTTTTAAGATGCTTACTAACCTCGAAATAGAGGCTGCTGTAAGGTTGGCGGGGTAGATGACGCAGCAACATGTGGGCTTCTTGAGGCGTGCGATTGCCTTTTTTCACATTGCAACGGACGCAAGCCGTGACGATGTTTTCCCAGGTATCGCCACCACCACGCGATCGCGGTATGACATGATCTAACGTCAACTCATCCCCTGTATAGCCGCAATATTGACAAGTGTGACCGTCACGGTGCAAGAGGTTGCGACGAGTCAGAGGCATTTCCTTATAGGGAACACGCACATAGTGGCGTAAGCGGATTACCGTGGGTAATGGAAAACCCGCGTAAAGTAGTCTGCCGTTGTGTTCGACTCGTTCTGCCTTGCCTTTAATTAACAAAACCGCAGCCCGTCGCCAGCTCGTAATATTAAGCGGTTCGTAAGAGGCGTTTAAGACTAAAACCTTCCCCATTGATTAACGCTCAAGGTATTAGTTTTACATATATTAACACGATTCTCTTCTCCTTGGGAGATGAGAATAAATTATACTTCCGGAATAATTGAATAACTGTTGTATTTAAATTAGAAATTTAAAAATAAGAGCCAGAAAAGTTAAGTTGCACGGCACAATTTTGATGATAAATCGCCAGTTCAGCCTGATTTTGAGCAGAAATTTGCGGTATTAAGTAAGACTTGTAAATTTTTATTAACTGGGTTTGATGATCTTTCTCAAACTCAAATGCTTCTTATATCAACATTTAATTGGTCTTAAGAAAAACTTTTCAATTAACACGGAAGTAGTTTATATGGGTATGAATATCTATTAGTGGTGGTGTGATAGGAGAACGGAAATATGCTGAGTCGTGATCAAATGACGGGTATTGCATCTAATCAACAGTGTGACACTTATGCGTGGTTTTCCCAGCGTGCTTGGGTAGAAATTGACCTAGAGGCGTTGTCACACAATGTCAAGCAACTAAAACAGTTGTTATCACCACGTACTCAGTTGATGGCGGTAGTAAAAGCTGATGCTTATGGTCATGGTGCAGTTACAGTCGCACAAACAGCGTTACAATCGGGTGCGAGTTGGTTAGGGGTGGCGACAGTTCCCGAAGGGATTCAATTACGAGAAGCAGGGATACAAGCACCCATATTAATTTTAGGGGCAACCCAGACACCAGAACAAATTCATGCGATCGCCCATTGGAAACTCCAGCCGACTTTGTGCAGTCCCAAACAAGCTTTAATTTTTTCCAATATTTTAGAAGCAATTAACTACGGTTCCCCTGTATCTGTACATATTAAATTAGATACAGGAATGTCGCGGTTAGGGACGAATTGGCAAGCAGCGGCCGAGTTTGTACAGTTGGTAGAACGCTTACCGCATTTGACAATTGCGAGTGTTTATTCCCACTTAGCCACTGCTGATAGTCCTGATCCGGCAATTATGGCAGAACAGCATAGCAGATTTAAAACTGCGATCGCCCAAATTCAAAAAATCGGCATCAAAATTCCGAGCTTGCACTTAGCCAACACCGCCGCCACCCTTGCAGATTCCCAACTACACTACGATATGGTCAGAGTGGGTTTAGGGGTTTACGGTCTTGCGCCAGCGCCACATTTACAACACAAGATTAACTTAAAGCCTGTGTTACAGGTAAAAGCGCGAGTTACCCAAGTAAAAACCATCGCTGCGGGGACTGGGGTTAGCTATGGTCATCAATTTGTAGCTGATAGAGAAATGCGTATTGCTGTTGTGGCTATTGGCTACGCGGATGGTGTACCACGTAACCTTTCTAACAAGATGCAAGTGTTGTTGCGTGGTCAGCGAATACCGCAAATTGGCGCAATTACAATGGATCAGTTAATGATTGATATTAGCCAGCTTCCTGAGATTCAAGAAGGGGAAATTGTTACCTTACTAGGCGACCAAGGAAAAGAACAAATCACCGCTGATGATTGGGCTGCACAATTAAATACGATTTCTTGGGAAATTCTGTGTGGGTTCAAGCATCGCCTACCGCGTGTGGGAGTTATTTAGTAGTCTGCTAAGAGAACTTTGTGTAGTGGTAGGCTTCGGGGTAGGAGCGGAGGGGAATATTCTCCCCCTTGCTCCCCGCTTCCTGCTCCTTGTCCTGTTCCCCCCTGCCTTTTCGGTAAAGTATACATAATTAATTATTTAAACTTCATCCTTTTAGTGTTTATCTTCCTAAAAGAATATGCTATACTAGGATAGTTCGATATGATGCGGATGTGGCGGAATTGGCAGACGCGCTAGATTTAGGTTCTAGTTCCGAGAGGAGTGAAGGTTCAAGTCCTTTCATCCGCACTAAAGTTAAAACTCAAAAGGCAAAAGTCAAAAAACTTACTTGCGTTTCTTTGTTGTATTTTGAGCAACTCTAGATTCTACTGTAAATTCTGGTATTTCTACGAGTTCGGCATCGCTTAAAGTATACTGTTCGCAAACTAAACTGAGGCGACTTCCTGGTGTTTTCACAGCGTTGACAGAATGAGTTAAATCACCTTGAAAGTAGAGTAAGGTATTCATCTGCGGCTTAATTTGTCCCAGTTGGCGTTTGTGCGATTTGAGTACCAGTTCACCCCCTTCCATATTTTCTGGTACGCGCACATAGAGAACGCTGACAAAGTTAGGTGGTTCAACTGTTTTGCAGTAGGAACGCAGAGAACGGTCGATATGAGGGTCAACGCGAGAACCTTCTTTGAGGAGTAAGGGGTTAAGGTAAAAAGCGTTACAGTTAGCTTGGAGAGCCAAATCTAGGTATAGTTTGAAATAGGGGAATTTCTGCTCTACTGTAGAGATGTGCGATCGCCTGAACACCACTGAAAATCCCTTAGTACCGACAAAATCGCGGTTGAGGTTGTTGACAGCAAAGTAAGGACAAGCGTGAATTTCTCCCCACAAGTTATTCAGGTAGTCGCTGGGGAAGGCATTTGGTTGTTGTTGATAGTATTTCACAAGTGGGGAGCGATCGCTGTATTTGTTTTGATTTACTATTCTAAGCGATCGCAAAATCAGTGTATTGTCTCACATCTGGAGGCTGAAAAGGCAGCACAATATCACTAAATAGAACACTTAACCGTATTAACTCCCTTATCCATATTAATGACAACTAAAATTTAACTATATCAACGAAGAATAAAGGTAGGCGATCGCATATTTAAGTAAAAACAGTAAAACTGTTCCCCCTTCCCTTGTAGGGAAGGGAGTTAGGGGGTTAGGTCTCTTCACAACAAACCTGATAAATCAGCATCAAAACCCGATCAATTTCCTTTTGCACTTCCTCATTTTTAATTCTTAATAAAAGTAGCCCTCTAGCTAACAAAACTTTGTCACGTTCCGCATCATATTCAGCTTGTTTCTCGTGAATTTTCCCATCTACCTCTATCACTAATCTAGCGGCGTGACAGTAAAAATCTGCTATGAAACCATCAAGAATTTGCTGACGACGAAAGTGTAACCCATGCAAACGATTACCGCGAAGATGTTCCCAAAGAATTTTTTCTGCTGGTGTCATTTGGTGACGAAGTTCTTTCGCACGCTGCATTTTATCTGTGTTGATTTTTGTCCGATAACTATATTGTTAGTTTGGTCTTTTTTTGGTGTTGAATTATTCATGTATGAATTATGGAAGCTGGTGTTGATTCATACATTATGCCTGACCTCTCCCCCAACCCCTCTCCGACGCGGAGAGGGGAGCTAGATTTCTCTTATTTTACTTTTATAAAGTGAGTGTATAGCTTTCAAATCTATCAAATAAAGACATCAAATAATTTTTGGAGTAATCTGAATATATAATTAATCCTCTCATAGTCAATTACCGTATTTTTACATATTTTCTCTAATATAAAATGACAAAGACAAACGTAGCGTTACGTAAAACTGGACAAGATTGGAAATTTATTGATGAGTCTGAGTTAGAAAATTTCGTTTGGGATAATTTGGAAGAACTTTTTGGACTGAAACCATTGGCGCGACAATTATCTGTTAAAGGAGAAATTTATGACATCCTAGCAATAGGAGAAAACAATCAACTAACTATTATTGAATTGAAAAATACAGAAGACAGATATGTAATTAATCAGTTGACACGATATTATGAAAATCTGTTAGAAGAAAAACCTTTGAACACTCATATTAATTATGATGAGCCTATTTGTTTGTTTGCTATTTGTCCAAGTTTTCACAGGCATAATTTAATTGATGAAAAGTACAGTAAATTAGATTTTGACCTATTCACTTTTTTTATTAAACATGAAAACAGTGATTTTAATTTTTATTTGACTCATATTTTTACCCAAATTGAGCCAAAAATTATAAAAATCAATTACCAAGAAGTTAATTTCCAAAATCAACCCCAAGATAATTATGCTTTGAATCATAATATGAGAAAAATTTTGATCCATAAATTGAGAAAGAGTTAACGCAATTTCAAGCTTTCTCACCAATCACAAAATAAAACTTTGAATCAAATCATGAGATAGAGTTGAAATTTTGAAGCATAATTAAAGAATGAGTTGAAAAAATACAATTGAATGAAACTTGCACAAAAAATCTCTCTTAAAATTGCTCTAACTTAAACTTTCAATTTAAAATATGGTTCAAAATTCCAAGATATGCTTCACTAAAAACTATGACTCCGTAGTTTTGTATTGCGTACTGAAAGCCTAAAACTGTCTCCTGACAAGAGAAACACTCTTTTCTTGGATGAAAAACTCTCATGACAGACGACGAATTTGATTATTGGTGTAAGCAACAGCAACTAACGGCACAAACACTCTTACTAATCGGCGCAATTCGCGCTGCCCCACCTTCTCGCAGAGTACAAGGACGCGCCAAAAACGTTAGTGGAGTTTACCCTAGCCGTAAAATGGGTCAAACCATTCAATTTGAGAGCCACACAGTAGAACTGTGGGCGATTTATCAAATGGAACATGACCCCCAGGTGTTAGAGTTCTATGATCAACCACCGCCATTTAAAATTCAGTACCAAAACCAAAACGGACGAAAAATAGGTCATTACCATACCCCAGACTTCTTCGTACTGCGGACGACAGGTGCAGCTTGGGAAGAATGGAAAACCGAAACCGAATTAAAACGACTAGCCCAAAAATACCCTTCACGCTACCAAAAAACTGAAACTGGTCATTGGCATTGCCCACCAGGAGAAGCTTACGCCGCATCTTATGGACTTAAATACCATGTTCGCACCGATACTGAACTAAATCCCATATTCACTCAGAACCTAATGTTTTTAGAAGACTACTTGAGGTTCAGTGCCAATATCCCCCACTCCATCACAAAACAAATCTCTTCAGCAGTTCAAGCCACTCCAGGAACAACCATAGCCACTACACTTGCAACCATACCTGGAGTGCGTGCCAACGATATCTACGCCATGATTGCTACAGAGCAACTCTACGTAGACTTGTATGCAGTTCCCCTAGTGGAACATTGGCGAGTTCAATTATGGGTAGACCAACAAACTCATACTGCTCATACACATTTAGCCATAGGGACAACTGGGCATCATCAACAAATCATCTCGCCCACAACACTTTTGCCCAATACCTTATTAGTCTGGGACGCACAACTTTGGACTTTAGTTAACTTGGGCGAGAAGACAACCACACTCTTACCCGAAGTCGGGCAACCAATGCAATTGCCCACAGCATTTTTTCTGCAATTATTTGATAGCGGCACTATCAACATTCATAATTCAGAAGCACACGCAACCATCAATGAAAAAGTGCGTGAATTGATGGTTGCCGCCTCGCCTACGGATCTACAAAGAGCCAATCACAGATTTCATCTAGTACAAGCATATTTCCAGCACCGCACAGACATATATAAGGACATACCTCAAAGCACATTATCTCGATGGGTCAAACAGTTTCGTGAAGCCGAAGCCACTTTTGGTTGCGGTTATGTTGGGTTGCTGCCGCGTACCGCTAGTAGAGGAAATCGTCAACCCAAAGCACCAACAGATGCAAGCAAATTATTAGATCAATTTATTACCGAACACTTCGAGACACCAAGACAAGCTCCAGCCGCTTCTGTTTATCGAGCATATACAAGAGCCTGCGAAAGAGCTAACATACCACCACTGAGTCAGCGCACATTTTATACTCGCCTAAAAAAGCGACCAATCCATGAGCAGACTTTAAAACGTCAGGGAGCAAAAGCCGCATACGCAACTGAACCGATTGTTTTAGAACTAGCTAAAACTACACCCCGGCATGGAGACAGGCCCTTTGCCATCTGCCATCTTGACCACACCCAACTCGACATTGAATTACGCTCTCAAGTAACTGGTCGGAACTTAGGACGACCTTGGCTGACATTACTGATGGATGCCTACTCCCGACGAATCTTAGCAGTTTATCTCACCTTTGACCCACCTTCTTACAGGTCTTGCATGATGGCACTAAGGTTGTGTGTTCAGCGTTTTGGTCGTTTTCCCCAATCCGTAGTTGTAGATGGTGGCAAGGAATTTCATAGCGTTTACTTTGATACCTTATTAGCACGTTACCACTGCATCAAAAAGACTCGTCCTGGTGGTAAGCCCCGGTTTGGCTCAGTAGTTGAGCGATTATTCGGCACAACCAATACAGAATTTATCTTTAACTTATTGGGCAACACCCAAGCCAGTAAACAACCGCGCCAATTGACCAAAGTTGTTGACCCCAAACAACTTGCCGTTTGGACATTGGCAGATTTATATACCTACCTGTGTGAGTGGGCATACACCATTTATGACACAAGCGTACATGATTCCTTGGGTGAGACACCATTACAAGTTTATACCGACGCAATCGCTGCCACAGGGGAGAGGGAACACCGACGCATTGCATACAACGAAGACTTTCTCATGGCAACACGCCCTAGTACACCCAAAGGCAACGCTAAAGTCCAGCCGGGACAGGGAATTAAAGTCAATTATCTTTATTACTGGAACGATGCTTTCCGCAATCCGGTTGTCGAAAAAACCAAAGTCAGTGTGCGCTATGACCCTTTTGATATGGGTGTAGCTTATGCGTATCTGGAGGGAAGATGGGTCAAATGTATCTCCCAGTATTACAGCACCTTTGCCGGACGCACAGAGAAAGAAGTGCTATTAGCTGCCTCTGAAATTAGACAACAAGATAAGCGTAATGCTGTGAGTACAAATATCTCTGCCAAACGCCTTGCCGACTTCATCGCGGCGGTGCAAGAACATGAAACCTTGCTCATGCAAAGATTGCGGGATTTGGAAGCGGTTGGGGTGCTGGAGAATTTAACACCTAATACCGAAGGTATATCCCAGTTCCCAAGAGTCAACACTCTTGAGCCGACTATGGAAGCACACAGTCAAGATGACGAACCATTGCCACCACTGCAAAACAACGTTGAACTGTTGGATCTCACACAACTGCCGATACTGGGGGAATACCGTTAATGGATAATTTTTTAACCGGCAATCAAAACGGCGAAATACACCTCAAACTTACTCAGTTTAAGGAGTATGCAGTTTTACATCCCCAGTTAGCACGGGTAGATATGTTGTTGATGCGTGCGATTCGAGAACCCGCCGGATTTGCTCATGTGTTGGTGTATGGGCCAAGCGGTGTGGGTAAAACAACGATGATCCGCCAGATTGCTAAACGGTTAAATGAGAATATACCTGAACAGTTACCGGGTGTATCCAATTCATTGAGCTATCGTAACGGCTCTGGGCCCCCAATGCCGTTATTGCTGTTAGAAACACGACCATCTGACGGTGGGGTGTTTAATCGGGCAGATTACTACCGCACTGCACTTTGCTACAGATGGGTATGGGTTCGACCTCTGTACCAAAAGCGGCTGTGGATTTATCCAAGGGCGGGGAGACTACGGCTGCATCGCCCTCTAAATCTGACAAACCAACGTCAAAAGCAAAACGGACTCGTAAAAAGTCTGCACCCCAGAACAATGATGAAACGGCTTCTACGACACCAAGCGAAACTTCTATAGAACCAACACCTAAGAAAAAACAAACTCGGAAGAAGACAAAACCAGGTGATTCTGACCTTAGTGAGACACCACTGGAAACAAATATTACCCCATCTCCCACAGATGCACAGAAGACAGATGAAACACCGGAGCAACCGCAAACGCCTAAAAAGTCTTCGGGGCGTGTTGGCCAACGCAAACCTAAACGTGATGCTGTAGGACAACAGTAAACATCAAAAAATTCAGTAGTAAACAGTTTTTATCATGATAAAAGTTTGATAACAATTGATGAATATGGTTAAACGTAAATACAATAAAAAAACTAAATACTCCTGTAAAGAAAGCTGTTGGCTATTTCTTGATTGTGAGATGTTAACAGGCTTTCCTGCTGATAAATGTCCTAATATCAAATCCTGTAAGAACAATGCACTCTTGAGTCAAAATAGATGGTGTTTTCTTCCGTATCAAAAGTGGCTTCCAGAAATAGATCAACTATGGAAAATACCAACACTAGAAGTTGACCCTTGGGTAGCACCAGAAGCAAGAGAAGCTGGCTACGATTCTCCCGTAGAACTTTTTTACACTTACAGCAATAAAGATTTATGCTTAACTATTGGACAGGATGAAAAGGGAAGATACCTTGAAATTCCGCCAGAAGCATTAGACTTAGGATTTGATAGAGCGGAACAACTTCCTTATAAAGTCTCAAAGGCTACGCTAACAGTTGAAATAATTAATAATCATCGACAACTCAAAGCTAGGGGATGGCAGGAAGCTGTAGAACTTCCTTATGCACTACATCATGATATGGATACTGGTAAAAAATTTATTAAAGTTACCCTAGATATAAACAGTACAAAAGCCCAAGATGCTATTGATTATGGCTGGCATCCAGGGCATCTACTTGTGCGGGGTTAGCCCTTGGTTTTGTCTAGGGCTAATAATCAAATACCAGACTTGCCCAGTTCATTACTCATCGGCTATAGCTACCATTTCCTAACGCCGCTTGTGTTGCTGTCTGACGTAACTATAATTCCTCATCAAGTGCTGCAATTACTTGGTAGATGTGATTTTCTACTTTGACGCTGATTTTTGAAGCATAAAATGGTTAACTCTTTTTGAAGCATATCTTGAGCTAAAAGTTCATTTTATGGTTCAAATCACAATAATATTCCTGAACCACCAAGATTATTATTAGATTGGTTAGGGGCTTTAACACAAACAGAAATAGAAAATTTAACAAAAATTAGAAATCAGATATTAAGCTTCGACTCCAGAATCGAAGAGATGATAGTAAATAAAAGCGTTATATATGCAAGTAAATACGGTAAAGACAAGATCAGGCAATGTGCAGAGTTATGTTTTGATAAAAAATCGAGAAAAATACTATTATTTCTCTGGCTAATGATACCCAGTCGCCAAAATAAAACTATTGCCAGAATGCAGATTGATACACTAGATGATTACTTAACATATTGGCGATATATTCCTTTAAAAGAAGGAAGTATATCTAGGGAAAAACTGTCTTATCTTAGTATTGATTATACATTCTATAGTGTTCCAGGAAATTCACAAAACTTTCTTTCTTTCGCCAGAAATGGTAACTCAATGTTTAGAAAACTAGATAAGGACAATATTACTCATCTTAAAAGTAGACGGCTAATATTTAAAGAATCAGCAAATGGAGAGATTGTTGTTGATTCAATCCAACATATAGTTAATCAAGCATTAACTATATGGTTAGACAAAATTAGTTGAAATAATCATCTTTAAAAAACATCAAGATAATAACATTTTTTTAACTTCGGATAAAGATACCGAAACACTATCTTTTTCTTCTTCTTTAGCTTCTCGTAAATCTTTTAAATCTTCTAAATCCTCCAGCAATTCCTGAACTTTTAAAAACTCCTCATAAGGTAAAACGGCAAATTGCTTTTGACCATCTTTTGTTAAAAATTCAGGATGTAATTCAATCATTTTTACAACTCCTTTTACTCATAAGCTTTACTGCGATGCTTCACCCTATATATCATGATAGTCTGTTCTTCTAATTCAAACAAAACTCGATAATCACCTACTCTCAAACGATATTCTGGCGTAAAGTTGGTTAAACGTTTGACATCTCCCTGCAAGTCATCTTGCATCGCTTCAATTTTACTGATAATGCGTTCTCTAATATCTACAGGAAATTTTTCTAAATCTTTAATTGCTTTGGGCTTAAATTCTATTTGGTACTGCACATACTTGACTCTCTTGAAATATATTAGGGTGAGCCATGAAGACTCACCCTAGTTAAACTATACCAACAAAGCTTCCTCCTCTTTAGAAATCACCCGCCCTTCATCCTCAAAACCGGCGATTTGATCAAAGTTCAAATACCGATATAAATTCTCAGCAAAAGGATGAATTTTATTCGCCACAATATCAAGATATTCCTGTACTGTAGGAATGCGTCCTAATAACGCACAAACGGCGGCTAATTCGGCAGAACCTAAATACACTCTTGCACCTTTACCCATGCGATTATTAAAGTTGCGGGTAGAGGTAGAAAATACAGTTGTGCCATCGGCAACTCGCGCCTGATTTCCCATACATAAACTGCATCCTGGCATTTCTGTTCTTGCGCCGGCTGCACCAAAAATGCTGTATATACCTTCTTCTTTTAATTGGTGTTCATCCATGCGGGTTGGTGGTGCTATCCACAGGCGAGTTTTGACTTCTCCTGCACCTTCTAAAACTTTCGCAGTTGCGCGATAATGACCGATGTTTGTCATACAAGAACCAAGGAAAACTTCTTGTACTGGATCATTAGCAACTTCCGATAATAATTTAACATTATCAGGGTCATTTGGTGCAGCTACAATTGGTTCTTTGATTTCGTTCAAATCAATTTCAATTACTGCGGCATATTCTGCATCTGCGTCAGCTTCTAGTAATACAGGATTTGCCAACCATTCTTCCATTTGGGCGACACGGCGCATAATTGTACGTGCGTCTTGATAGCCTCTGGCTACCATGTTCTTTAACAAGACAATGTTGGAACGCAGATATTCAGCAATGGTTTCTTCACTCAATTTAATGGTGCAGCCTGCACAGGAACGTTCGGCGGAAGCGTCTGTTAATTCAAAGGCTTGTTCGACTTTTAAATCTGGTAAGCCTTCCATTTCTAAAATTCTGCCGGAGAAGATGTTTTTCTTGTTCTCTTTCTCGACGGTGAGCAAACCTTTTTGAATGGCAACATAAGGAATAGCGTTAACAATATCTCTTAAGGTAATTCCTGGTTGCAATTCTCCTTTGAATCTTACCAAAACTGATTCTGGCATATCCAAAGGCATGACACCCAAGGCACCTGCAAAGGCGACTAACCCAGAACCGGCGGGGAAGGATATTCCCAAGGGGAAGCGGGTGTGCGAGTCGCCACCTGTACCGACGGTATCAGGTAATAGCATCCGGTTCAGCCATGAATGGATGATACCATCGCCGGGACGTAGGGCGACACCGCCACGGGAGGACATGAAATCGGGGAGTTCGTGGTGGGTTTTGATGTCTACGGGTTTGGGATAGGCGGCGGTGTGACAGAAACTCTGCATTACTAAGTCTGCACTGAAACCGAGACAAGCAAGTTCTTTGAGTTCGTCGCGGGTCATTGGCCCTGTGGTATCTTGAGAACCGACGGTAGTCATGATGGGTTCGCAGGATGTACCGGGACGGACACCGGGTAAACCGCAAGCTTTACCGACCATTTTTTGGGCGAGGGTGTAGCCTTTCCCTGTGTCGGCCGGTTGTTGGGGACGGATGAACAGGGTGCTGGGTTCTAAGCCTAATGCTTGGCGGGTTTTGTCGGTGAGGGTACGTCCAATTAATAGGGGGATGCGTCCACCGGCGCGGACTTCATCGAGGATGGTGTCGGGTTTGAGGGTGAAGGTGGAAATAACTTCGCCGTCTTCGTTGGTAATTTCACCTCTGTAGGGATAGATGGTAATTACCATGCCGGTTTCGAGTTTGGTGACATCGCATTGAATTGGCAAAGCACCGGCATCTTCTGCTGTGTTGAAAAAGATAGGAGCGATCGCACCACCTAAAATATAACCCCCAGCGCGTTTGTTGGGAACGAATGGGATATCTTTCCCTGTATGCCATAACACGGAGTTAATGGCTGATTTGCGGGAAGAACCAGTCCCGACAACATCACCGACATAAGCTACGGGATGTCCTTTTTTTTTCAACTCAGCGATAATTTCCAAGCTTCCTGGTTGCCGTGACTCTAACATCGCCAAGGCGTGGAGGGGAATATCTGGGCGGGTGGTGGCGTGGGTGGCTGGGGATAAGTCATCGGTGTTGGTTTCCCCAGGCACTTTAAACACGGTGACGTTAATATATTCTGGGAGTTTGGGACGGAGGGTAAACCATTCCGCTTCTGCCCAAGAGTTCACTACCTGCTTGGCGTAGGGGTTAGTTTTGGACAGTTCCAAAACATCATGGAAGGCATCATATACCAATAAAGTTTTGCTGAGGGCGGCGGCGGCGTAGGCTGCAATGGGTTCTTTACCTTCGCCACCCATTACTAAGGGTGTTTCAGAAGAGTCTGATACCGATGTGGTGGCAAATTGCAGCAGTTCAATTAAAGATTGTACGTTGTAGCCGCCTACCATTGTTCCCAGTAATTGCACTGCTTCAATGGGCGAAATGATGGGGCTTTTAACTTCCTTTTTGGCAATAGCAGTCAGGAACCCAGCTTTTACATAAGCTGCTGGGTCAACTCCAGGGGGGACGCGATCGCGTAACAAATGTAATAATGTTTCTTCTTCACCCTTGGGCGGATTTTTCAGTAATTCACACAATTCTGAGGTTTGCTTCGCATCCAACGGTAAAGGGGGAATTCCTAATGCTGCCCTTTCGGCGACTTGTTGACGGTATTGTTCTAGCATTGTTCTATTCTCCGTTGGGATGTTCTTCCCTTAATTATGAATTATTTTTAGGCAAGACTTAGCTATAAGAGTTTAGCCTATTTTATAGCTGAAAGCCTTACTGGTAATTGATCATCGATAATTTTGACTAATACTTAAATGATGGTTTTGCGTAATAATTCTCACTGAAGATATTTTACTGAGTGCGATCGCTATAGCATTCCTATTTGATATGTGAACAATAAAGACAAGGAAGACAGGTAGACAAGGTAAAAAGATGTTTGGAAACTATTTAGGATTGCTATATTCTTCAGTGAGACATTGTTGTTTCGATGATGTAAAAAACTCGTTCTCAATATATATACTGATGAGTTATTCTGAGTGTTGATTTAACCAAGTTTCTAAATCATTAACACTAGAAAAATCTAATAATGCTTCACCGAGATTTTCTAACTGTTCAATTGATAAGCTTCTAATTTGCTCAATTAATAATGCCTCAATTTCACCAAAACGGCGATTTAGTAGACGAAGTATTAATCCTTGTCCTTCTTCTTGTCTGCCTTCTTGTCTGCCTTCTTGTCTACCTTCTTGTTTGGCTTGTTCTCTATCTCTTTGATAAAGTGGTTCTAAACGCATAATTAACTCCCGATCATCTGCTTCTAGTTCTTGATTTAATCTTAAATTTTGGCGCAAGTTGTAAACTAATTCTAGCGTAGCTTGTTGGTAGGGATGATCTAATGGTAACGCTTGCAACTCAACAATTGCTTGTGACTGCACATTTCCTCTACCTAAAAGCCTCAGCCATAAAGTTTCCGGTATTGCTGGTAGTTGATGTATGGCGATAATTGCTGTCCGTAAGTTATCAGCCAGAAAATGTACTCCTGATATCCAATCTTCTTTTTGGATAGTTCTAAAGCCAGATAATTTAGTTTCAGAGATGGTGGGAGTCAACACCCACAACTTGGGAATTTCTGAGTCTTGTAGTTTGGTTTTGTTAGTTTTCGCTTCTCGTCGCAGATAAGCTTTGACTTCTAATAGTTTGAGTAGACAATCGCAAATTTCATCAGTAGAAGCTGGATTGCGGAAAGGTTCTATTATGGCAGGGTTTTCGGCAAGTCTGCCTAGCAAGCCTAGTATTTGTAAATTAGCATTTTGTTGGGGAAAAGGAGTAAAGAAAACATCTATTTCTTTAATTTCTCCTGAGACTTTTTCTGAGGCTTTGACTTCTCCGTAGTTTTTTAATATTTCTTCAAGGTAGTCTTTAGCAAATTGATCATGTATGAACCTAGTCATTTAATTTTAAGATGGCGGAAGTTTTGTATTAATGCCCAGATTATATAGCAGTACTGAACTATTTGTGATGGTATAGATACCCGACTTCTTTAAGAAGTCGGGGATTTGTAAAACTTGAATTTTGGCTAACTGTTTTCAAATGTTACGCAAGGGTACTAAGGTGGTTACTGTATTTTCATCTGAGGTTTTCTCTGGGTTAGATTTCAAGCGTGTCAATCTACTTTTGCGGACACGTTCGCTTTCTCGAATACCACCTGCTAGTTCATATTCATTGCTGTTTTTGCCGTACTTAAAACCAACTCCTGTCACCATTCTATCTGAAACTTGTTTTAAGGTTTTTTCCATTTCATCGAGCTTTTGTTTAGAAGAATCTATGATTGCTAGAGCAGAATTATAGTCCTCAAGCATTTTTTTAAATTGCTCGATTAATTGCGTCATGCTTTGCAAGTTATGAGTATCATCAAAATTAAGATTTGGATCAATAGCTTTTAGTCCGGCGACTCTAAACTGAGCTTTTTCTAGTATCTGGGAACTACGTTTTTTTCGAGGCATCAATTTGCTCTTTTAAAAGCTTTACAAAGCTATTTTGGCTTAGTTAACCTGGATTTTAGTTCAGCAAAAAACACATTTTTCTTTACAAAATTTTTTATTTATGCCCGTGTTTTCTCTGAGTTTAATCACAGATGGCATTTTTACTGCATAGTTAAGAGCGATCGCTTTAATCTTAAGCCTTAATGTTGTAATCTTAAGGCTTAATATTGTAACTTTAAGGCTTAAGGTTGTAATCTTAAGCCTTAGTATTGTAACTTTAAGGCTTAGTGCTGTAATCTTAAGGCTTAATGTTGTAATTTTAAGGGTCAACGTTATAACATTGATGACCAAAGTTTGTTAGTGAGTGCCATCATCGCCGCATAGTGTATATTTTTGATAGTAAGCGATCGTAGAACTTTAACAGTTTTTGTAGGTTAGGTAAAAGATACATTCTTTAAAGAAATGCGATCGCGCATAATTATAACTAAGCAAATTTAACTATATTTAATGTTGAAAAACAAGAATTTTTTATCTCACGCAGAGGCGCAGAGGCGCAAAGAGTTATGGGAAGTTTGGCAAAGTCAAAAGTTTATTGAATATCTGTAATATGATTAAACAATTCCGATATAATAGTAAATTTGGCTATTGCACTCATTTTTTAGTATATGTCCAAAACCTACACCGTAGAACTGCTTCACCAAGGCAAAGTTCATACTCTGCAAGTTCCTGAAACCGAAACTATTTTATCTGTTGCCGATGCTGCTGGTTTAGAACTACCTAGTTCTTGTCATGCAGGTGTATGTACAACTTGCGCCGCGCAAATTACTGAAGGAACTGTAGACCAAACTGATGGTATGGGCGTTAGTCTAGAATTACAAAAACAAGGTTATACATTACTTTGTGTCGCTTATCCCCGTTCTGATTTGAAAATTGAGACTGAAAAAGAAGAAATAGTTTATCAGTTGCAATTTGGCAAAGACTAATAAAGTGTGAAGTCTGAAGTATAAAGTCTGAAAGGATGTTTTAAAAGTTGCTGGTGATGTATCAAATATTTTTAGATCCCCCTAAATCCCCCTTAAAAAGGGGGACTTGAAGAAAAATTCCCCCCTTTTTAAGGGGGGTTAGGGGGGATCATAATGCTAGGCAACTTGATACGACTTGTGTGTACACCTAGCTTTTTAAGGGAGGCTTAAAGAGATATTGATACAGTCCGGTATTTGACAAACATCATCTGAAGTCTGAAGAATAAAATTTCATACTTCATACTTCATAATTCATACTTCATTCGGCTATTCTAGAACAAATTAATGAAGAGGATGAACAGCGATGACTACTCATTTTATTACCGCAGAAATCGACATTCAAGAAACTCCTACTGAGTTGCAAAAAACAATTGAAGCTGAGTTGCAAAAACAAGGTGAACCTCTGCGTTGGGCTATTACATCTGTAGATGAAACACAGCAAAAGGCTACTGTAGAAGCAGTTGTTACTACAAGTGCTGAGTGCTGAGTGCTGAGTGCTGAGTGGTATTAAAAGATTGTATTACTTGGTAAAGTCTAAGACTTGTAGTTTCACGTGAGTTAAACAAAGATAAAAACCCCTCTCCAAACCTCTTCCCCTGTGGGAGAGAGGCTTTGAAACTCTATTTTTTTGTTGAAAACTAGTCGTATTTTTGCCCCTCTCCGCGTCGGAGAGGGGTTGGGGAGAGGTTAATCAAACTCACTTTAATTTACACATCTACTCACTCAGCACTGAAATGCGTCCTTACACCGCGATTTTAATTGTACCTACTGGCGTTGGGGCGGCAATTGGGGGTTATGCGGGTGATGCTATACCTGTTGCTCGAACTTTAGCACAGGTTTGCGATCGCCTGATTACTCACCCCAATGTCCTCAACGGCGCAAGTTTATATTGGAATATCCCCAACGCTTTTTATGTGGAAGGTTACGGGTTAGATAAATTCGCTTCTGGTAATTGGGGTTTACGTCCAGTTCGTAATAATAAAGTAGGTTTGCTTTTAGACCAAGGGATTGAACCAGACTTATTACTGCGTCACCTGCAAGCTGCTGATGCGGCTAGGGCAACCCTGGGATTAACGATTACAGATTATGTAATTACAGATGCCCCGTTAAATGTAGAATTACGCACTTCAACTTCAGGGGCAAGTTGGGGAACTATTGGCAACCCAGATAGTTTACTGCGTGGTGCGGAAAAACTCATCCAAAAAACTGGGGCAGAAGCGATCGCAGTTGTCGCCCGTTTCCCCGATGATATAGATAAAGATGCTGTACAAAATTATCTCCAAGGCAAAGGCGTAGACACAATAGCCGGCGCAGAAGCCGTAATTAGTCATTTATTAGTCAGACACTTGCAAATTCCCTGCGCCCATTCACCAGCACTCGCTAGTACTCCACCTTATCCCGATTTATCTCCTCGTTCCGCCGCCGAAGAATTAGGCTATACTTTTTTACCAAGCGTACTTGTTGGTTTAAGTCGCGCCCCGCAATTTATTGTCGAGAAACAATTATTTACATCTTGTCAAGATGATATTTGGGCTAATCAAATAGATGCTGCGATCGTACCTGCAAACGCTTGTGGTAGTAGTGCTTTACTCAGTTTAAGCCAAAGCCACTGCCAAATAATTACCGTCAAAGATAATCAAACCCAAATCCAAGTTCCAGCCCAACCTTTAGGAATCAAATCTATCCAGGTAAACTCGTATTTAGAGGCAGTCGGTGTATTGGTAGCCCTCAAAGCTGGCATCAATCCCCATGCTTTGGTTAATGGTCAATAGTCCTTTGTCATTTTCATTTTCTTCCCCAACTCCCTACTCCCCACTCCCTACTCCCTAAACTCTGAACTCCCGTGGTAGAACAACAAAAACAAGACCCTGAAATTCCCTATTTGACCCGTACCCAAGTGCTGATAGCAATGGGTGTAACAGCAATTCTGTTATGGACAGTTGCCAAAGTTTGGTTACGCTTTGGTAATGTATTTCTATTCAAGTGGGAATGGAACCCAATAGATTTTCTTTGGGGGCTGGCTGTAGGAATGATTATTACCTGCTTGAGTGGTGTAGCATATCGCTTGTGGCCTGCCTATCGTCAAAGCGCAGATTATTATTTAGAACTAGTCTTAAGACCCTTAGCTTGGCCTGATTTAATTTGGTTGGGTTTACTACCAGGTTTAAGTGAAGAATTATTATTTCGTGGTGTCATGCTACCAGCTTTAGGCTTAGACCATGTAGCAGTGATTGTCTCTAGCCTTTGCTTTGGAGTTTTACACCTCAGTGGTTCGCAACAATGGCCTTACGTACTATGGGCAACTGTGATTGGATTGATTTTAGGATATAGCGCCTTGTTGAGTGGCAATTTGTTAGTTCCAATTGTTGCCCATATCATGACAAATTGGATTTCCAGCTATTTTTGGAAAATGCAGCAACGGTAAAGAAAGTAGAAGGCCGATTGTATGGCAATACAGTTCAGATAAGCTTTTTTCACTTCTCGATTCTTTACCTGAACAAGTAGTTTAACAAACTAATAGGATTGCTCAACAATTTTCTTTGATTTTATCTGCTTGCTGTTTCTCTAGAAACATTCATGTTCTGCCAAAAAGAAAAATCTTTGGTCATCTGCGCTGACCAAGTTTTATGATGAATCATCGGCATAGTCGCTACCATTTTTTCCACATTTTTGGTTTGGCAAGTTGTTGGTAGTTCGGTATTTTCAGAATTAACGCAGGCGTTTTCTGATGCAAAAGCTAAGTAAGTTGTGACTTTAAGTTCTCTATTTAAAGCATCCGATCTAGGTTCAGTATTAACTTCATTCATCCCTACATAGGCGATGTTTTGCGAATCTTCCATTGTCCGCAGCATACTAATAGCGTTGTAGTTAGTGCTAACCAACGTACCGCGTCTGAGAGGCTGAAAGCTATGTACATCATTGGAAGTATTTGCTTGAGATGTCATACTAGCAATCATTTCGTTACTCATGAAAACTTTATTAATGCCAACTGGCATTTTGTCATATTTACTCACCGTCAAACCCATTAAAGCTTCAGACATTGCATCTGTATTCTGAAATAATCCACCATCATAATTAGGAAAGACGGCTGTTGGGTTAATATTTTGAGTTGACTCCATAAAAGGAGTGTTGGCTTGATATTGATTACTCGCTAAAGTGGCAAAGGTCGAATTGATTGTGGATGAGGTTGCACTACCTTCTAAATAATTGACAGACTGAGCATTTTGAGCGTTAACAGATTGGATATTTGCACTTAAGGTAGTTGCAAGTACGAGTCCTAGTAGATAGCATTGACTTCTGTTAGTTAGCATGGAATCAATTTTCCTATACCCTGTAAATTTGATCAGTGAAACTTTCTTTGTTATTATTTAATTTTTAGGTTAAGATAAGAGTAAAGTCAGGTTATGTGTGATCTCTATACAATATAGGTATGCCCTAGGTAAATTTTTGCAAATTAACATCTGAGCAAAGATTATTCCCTAGGAGATAACCTTTGCCGATGTAATCTGACGTAACAATCTAAAAAGCTCAGTAGATAAGCCTTTTCTTGCTCTTGGCACTAAATATAACAACATTGCTTCACAGAATTATTAAAAATAGCTGAAATATTCCAGATAAATTGAAAAGGTCAATTATGGCTGGACAATTTAGGTAGTTTTGGCACAAATAATCAATTCTGTAAAGTTGTCTTTGATACAATTCGCGTTTTTTTTAGTTCGGCTGAAGAGAGTTGTTCGCCAGTTTGTAGGCGGGTTGCAGATGTTTGCAGAACCTTGGCTGCACTAGTATCACCAATTTGTAAGGCAGTGTTCGCCGCAGTTTGTAACATTGTTGCAGCACCGATGCGATCGCCTTGTTGTAATTTCATCTCTGCTAACTGAGTTTGGCGATATTTGGCTAATGTCAAAATCGACTGCTGTACCTGGGGATTGAGGGCGGGTTGATGTTGGCGCAGGAAATTAGCAGATATATTCATCATTGGAGAAAGTAAGCCTTCTTGGTTGGAGGCGGGGTCATCGTAACAAATCTGCATCTGTCCAATGACTTGTTCTCCTTCTGGTAATTTTCCTAAATAAAGATTGACTAAAACTACCCGGTCTACACCTTGCATTAAATCACCCAGTCGGACTTTAAAGCCGCTATTGCTGTTTTGCTGCACTGGTAACTCAATTGTGTCTGGAAAAACTTGGGCGATGGGTTTTAATTCTGCTAATCGGATATGAGGTGCAAGGGAAAACTGCAAATAAGCATTTGTTAGCCCTATTGATGATATTCGACCAAACAACCGCCCAAATTGTTCTAAAACTTGTTCTGGATGCTCAACATAAGCCAAACTACCACCGCCAGCATCAGCAATTTTTTCCAGTAAATCTGAGTTCCAGTTATTGCCAAAACCGAGAGTGTTAATTGTTAGATTGATTTTAGCTGCCTTTTGCGCCAGTTCCAGACAGCGTTTGTTGTCATCGTTGCCGATTTCCCACTTCCACAGCCGTAAACTGCTTTCACCATGTCCATCGGTGAGAAGGAAAGCTTGGGAAACAGCGCCTTTAGCACCTTGCATCAGTTCTGTGATGCCCAATTCTAACCCGGTAGCAATAGCAGTACCGCCACTGGCAATGAGTTTTTTTGGCAACAGCGATTTAATAGTACTGGGGTCTTGAATTACTTGATGGGGAACAATCACTTCCGCAGAACCAGAAAAAGCCACTATTGAGATGCGATCGCCAGGCTGTAACTTATTTAATAATTGCTCTACTGCTTGCATCACAGTTTGCATTGGTTTGCCGTGCATCGAACCGCTTTTATCCAGAATTAAGCATAAATTCAACGGCAAACGCCCCTCAACCTGATCAGCAAGCGCAGAAACCGAAACTACTAATTGACGTTGACTGCTGACTTGAGCCACATCAACGTTACGATCACTTAGCAACGAGAGCAATTTAACCTTCATTGTGGCGGGATATCTTGCAACACAGTTTTGGAGACAATACGAGTTTTCTTGCGATCGCTTTCGCTTAAATCTCCTCCCGATTGTAATTGCGTGGCAGAAGTTTGCAAGACTGTGGCTGCACCTGTATCACCCATTTGCAAGGCAGTTTTAGCAGCAGTTTGCAACATAGTTGCAGCCCCGACGCGATCGCCTTGTTGTAATTTTGCTTCGGCGAGTTGGGTTTGGCGATACTTGGCTAAAGCCAAAATTGATTGCTGCACCTGGGGATTAATGTTTGGTTGGTAAGCCCTGGTAACATTGGCGTACACTGGGAGATTAGCGGTAAATAACCCCGTTTGATTTTGGGCAGGATCATCGTAGCGAATTTGGACATTTGCGATCGCTTGTTGACCTTCCGGCAATTGTCCCAGATAAATATTAGCTAAAATTACTCGCTCCACATCTCTCATTAAATCGCCCAACCGAATCGCAAACCTTCCATCGGCTTCTTGTTGCAAAGGAAGTTCAATCGTATCGGGATAAACTTGGGCAACAGGTTTAAGTTCTGCTAACCGGACATTCGGCATTAATGAAAATAACAGATAAGCATTAGTCAAGCCCACAGTTTGAATCCGGCTGAATAACCGCCCAAACTCATTCACAGCTTGATCAGGTCTTTGAATATAAGATAAAGTGCCTAAACCTGCATCAGCAATTCTTTCTAAAACATCTTGGTTCCAATTGTCGCCAAAGCCCAAAGTATTTAAAGTTAAATTGTAACCAGCAGCTAACTGAGCAAACTTAAAGCAACGGTTATTATCTCCGTGTTCATTTTCCCCATCGGTGAGCAAAAATGCTTGGGAAATGCGGTCTTTTTTGCCCTTAGCTAACTCCTCAATCGCCAGACGCAAACCTTCATCAATCGCCGTTCCGCCATCAGCAGATAAGCGGTTAATTTGCTTTTTGATTTGTTCTGGGTCTTCCACAGATTGATTTGCAATTAAGACCTTAGCGCGGTGATCGAAGACTACCACACTCAGGCGATCGCTGGGCTTAAGCCTATCAACCAACAAATTTGCGGCTTTTTTCACAGTTTCCAGGGGTTTACCATTCATCGAGCCACTATGGTCGAGAATTAAACATAAATTAATCGGCAGAGTCCGGTCTTGGGTATCTGCGATCGCGGACACAGAAAACGAAAGCTGACGTTGACTACTAGTTTGATTAGCATCAACATTTACATCATTCAGGGCAGGCTGCAAATTGACCTTCATAACCCAAACTTCCTAAATTCAGGATATATACAATAATTTAGTTAAGAATCCAGCACTCAAAAGCCAGAAATCAAAATTTAGCTTCCTAAACATTCTGACTCCCGAATTCCCACCATATTTATAAATAACTTCAAACCGCCAGATCAACGCTACGGAAAACTTATCTTGCGTAGATAGATTAATATATTCACAATAATCTTAGAAGTCTAGCTTTAGCAGATGCCAGCAATCTCGCCCATTAGCGAGGAAACCGCACCTGACTCTAGCCGGCATCACGCTAGGATGTATTACAGTTAACGGCATAATTTCAGGCGATCAGTTGCTATGGACATTTCCCCCATCAAGGCTGTTCAAGCCCCATACTACGGCGATAACTTCTACCGGACACCGCCGCCAGATTTACCCTCCCTTCTGTTAAAAGAGCGAATTGTCTATCTGGGAATGCCACTGGTACCTGCTGTGACGGAATTAATCGTCGCTCAATTATTGTATTTGCAGTCAGACGATCCCGAAAAGCCTATTAAAATCTATATCAACTCAACTGGTACTTCCGGTTATAGTGGCGAACCCATTGGCTTTGAAACTGAAGCCTTTGCCATCTATGACACAATGAAATACATTAAACCTCCCATCCACACCATTTGTATTGGTTCCGCGATGGGTATGGCTGCTATGTTATTGAGTGCAGGTACTAAAGGTTGTCGCGCCAGCTTGCCCAACGCCAGCATTATTCTGCACCAGCCCAAGAGCTACGCCCAAGGTCAAGCAACTGATATTCAGATTCGGGCGAAGGAAGTTCTGGCCAACAAAGCATCGATGGTTGAGATTTTGACCCGTACCACCGGACAGACGGCCGAAAGAATCACCAAAGACATGGATCGTCTCTTCTACATGAGTGCATATCAAGCCAAAGAGTACGGTTTAATCGATCGCGTGTTTGAAAAAGAAGAACTCGCTAATCCACCAGTACCAACTAGTGTCCTTTAAGCTTCAGGGAGTCGGGAATTGGGAGTAGGGAGTAGAAAAAATTCACCACTCCCCACTCACCACTCCCAATCAATTTATTAATTATTAACGGAGTTAATCATGCCTATAGGCGTTCCTAAAGTTCCTTACCGGATGCCCGGAGGGCAGTATACAGATTGGATTAGCATCTACGATCGCCTTTATCGGGAACGGATTATTTTCTTGGGGCGTGATGTCGATGATGAAATTGCTAACCAAATCATCGCTGTCATGCTGTATCTGGATTCAGAAGACCCAGGTAAAGATATTTATCTGTATATCAACTCCCCTGGTGGGATGGTAACATCTGGTTTGGCGATTTATGATACGATGCAACACATCAAATCTGATGTTGTGACCATTTGCGTCGGTCTGGCGGCTTCAATGGGTTCTTTCTTGTTGACTGCTGGCACTAAAGGCAAGCGTCTAGCATTGCCCCATTCCCGGATTATGATTCACCAACCTTCCGGCGGAACCCGTGGACAAGCCACCGACATCGAAATTGAAGCCAGAGAAATTCTGCGGATTCGCAATCAACTCAATAACATTTACGCTCAAAATACTGGTCAACCCTTGGCCAAGATTGAGAAAGACATGGATCGTGACTTCTTTATGTCCGCCCAAGAAGCCAAAGAATACGGATTGATTGACCGTGTGATTGAAGAGCGAATCTAGAATCAAGTCAAAAGGTAAAAGTAAAAAGGCAAAAGATTTAAGAATACTTAATTTTTTTACTTTTGCCTTTTACCTTTTTACTTTCCCAAAACTGTCTAGTTTGAACTATAAATTAGAAAATTTTTGTTTATCATTAAAACCTCATGCTAGAGGCAGAATGCTGATAGCTGTATATTAGATAGCTGATATCTCGAAATGGATCTAGGAGATTGCTACCGTTTATTGGGTTTAAGGTCGGGAGCCTCGTTTGCAGAAATCAAATCGTCTTACAGACGACTGGCGCAGCAATATCACCCCGATATCAACCCAGATGACAAAAAAGCTAAAGATAAGTTTATTGCCTTGACAGAAGCTTATAGGCTGCTCTTAACGGTGGTACCGCCAGAAGAAACAGTCGAGCAGCCATCAAGTCAACAGTTTGTGTCTAGGCGCGAGGAAGCAAAAGCCACGCCGAAAACCACAGTCACTACAGAAAACTTTGTGGCTAGGTGCGAGGAACCAAAGGCAACTCGTCAAGATACTGCACCGAAAACCACAGTCACCACCGAAAAGCCACAAACACCGCCTGCAAATATTGCCGAAATTGAACAAAGGCTGAAGTGGAAGACTTATGAACAATTACAAAGATTTTTGAAAGAAAAAAGATTTCCCCAAGCGATCGCCCTGGCGGAAGCCTTGGTAGACCGTTTACCCAAAGATGCGGAAGTCCGCCAATGGTTAGCGATCGCTTATCAAATTTGGGGTAGGGCGTTGATTAACGATAATCAAGTCCTCAAAGCCAGAATTTACCTGAAAAAAGCCCTCAAAACCGATCCTAATAACAAAGCTTTGTGGAATGAAGTCCAACGGGATTTTCAGAAAATTGAGCAAATTTTTTAAAATTTGTCAATAATTAAAATTTCAGGTATGGTTTACCTCCAGCATTCCTTTGAAAATATTGTCAGGACAATGTGTGTATGTTAACTTAGTTAAGAGAGAAAGCTTAACTAAAACCTATGAGTTACTCAAATGAACCTAGAACTGAACGGATTGATATCCGTACTAGCTCTAGCGTTAAAAAGCTTTTACAGCAAGCAGCAGCAGCAAGTCATAAAAATGTTAGTGAATTTTTACTTGAACATGGTTTGCAAGCTGCACAAGAAACTTTAACGAATCGAAAGCTGTTTGTGTTGAACGATGAGCAATGGCAAGCTTTTCAAGACGCTCTGGATGCTCCCTGTGTTGAGAAACCACGGTTACGTCGTTTGTTAACTGAGCCTAGCGTATTTGAGTAGTTTTGTGGCATCTAACAATTTATATATCGCTAAATTATCAAAATCTCATAATCTCAAAAACTTTGATTGTGGGAATGTTGATTTAAATAATTATTTAATCAAATATGCTTTAAAAAATCAGCAATCTGATAGTTCAACTACCTATATTGCTTGCTTAGAAGATAATGTAATTGGTTACTATACTCTGACTGTAGCATCAGTTATTCACGAAAATGCACCACCTCGTATATCTAAAGGTTTACCAAAATATCCTATACCTGTTGCTTTATTAGCTCGGTTAGCAGTAAGCAAAGAATTTCAAAAACAAGGTATAGGGAAAGGCTTACTAAAAAACTGCTTAATTCGTGTCAATGAAGCTGCTGATCTGATTGGTATTCGTGCATTATTGGTTCATGCGAAAGATGAGCAAGCGCGTGAATGGTATCAACAATTTGATTTTGAACCTAGCCCAACAGATCCATTGCATTTATTTCTGATGTTAAAAGATATCCGCGCTATATTAGAGAGCTAAAAAGAACGTTAGTACTGCATATAGCATTTATCATTCTGGTGAGTTACAGTAACAAAAATAGGTAAACCAATTAGAAATATCATTTATACCAAATCGATATGAAGAAGCATATAATTAGCCTGCAAAGGCAGGCTTTGTTTGTATAGCCCCAGACTTCAGTCTGAGAGGTTTATATGCAGACTCTCATAGAATTGGTATTACTAACAAATGACATTTTTAAGAAACTGGTTCAAACACCATTTGAGGAATTAATAAGTCATCTTGCGATTTTCCAATTCCTAAAAATCGCGTTTCATCTTCATATACGCGCACAAGTCCACAATTATCAAAATTGAGGAAAACTTTTTGTCCTTGACACCATTTGCGGGCAAGTTCTGGAGGTAAATTCACAGTGGGTAAATGCTGCAAAGCGACATCAGGGGAAATGGGTTGAAATGTCCCGGCTTGCAACTGTGTTTCTAAGTCAGTGAAAGAAAGACTATTAGTTAAATTAAAACCACTGCTTTGAGTGCGAGTTAAAGCGGCGAGAGTTCCGCCAGTGTTTAAGACTGCACCTAAATCACGGGCGATCGCTCTAATATATGTACCACTACCACAAGCGATCGCCACATCTAATTCCGGAAAATCCCCCTCGCGCCAATCTAAAACCTCTATCTGAAAAACTTCAACTGTACGTACAGGAACTTCCACCGTTTCACCTTGACGCGCCAAATCATACAAGCGTTTTCCCTCAACTTGAATCGCACTATACATTGGCGGTATTTGTTCAATCTTCCCAACAAATCGTGTGAGTGCAGTTTCGATTTCAGCCAAACTCAAATTCGCACAAGGCTGTGAGGTGATAATTTCTCCTTGCAAATCATCGGTTGTGGTACACACACCAAAACGGATAGTAGCTTTGTAAGCTTTCTCTCCTGGGAGATACTGCAATAATCTTGTGGCTTTACCCATTGCAATTGGTAAAACCCCAGTTGCTGCGGGGTCTAAAGTTCCCGCGTGTCCTACCCGTTTGAGACGCAGCAGTTTGCGGACTCGCGCCACACAGTCGTGAGAAGTCCAATCAAATGGTTTGTTTAAGCTGAGAAAACCTTGCACAGTAATATTTCTTTAAGCTTCCTGATGCTTTGCTGTATATAAAAGATGTCTAAAATTTTTACCAATAACAAAGGATAAATGACAAATGACTACTTTAACTTACCTATCATAATGTTGCTGCTAATTCTTTTAAACGCAGGTGTCCATCTCGAAACACTGACCAACCATCCCCGACTAATACTGTTTCTACCTTGCTTAATTGTGCCAGTCTGTGGACAGAAGCGATCGCCGCACCTGGATCAAGTAACTTTTCTTTTGCCAAAATAGTTAAACTCCCGGCTGTGTGCGCCCGGATTAAATCACCTGTAACTAAAGTAGTGTCTTCTAATAGTAGTGCTAATTCGCCAGGAGTCTTGGAACCTTGGAGTTCAATAATCTTTAACCCAGGGACAAACTCATCACCATCAGACAACCAGCGATCGCAAGCTATCGGGAAACATTCTTTTTCGGCTGCGGGGCCTGCTACCTTAGCATAAGTTTGCACAGCAATTTCCTTGGCTGATCTCACATGCTCTGAGTTTGTTAGTATAATCCAATCCACACCACCCAGAGATTCGAGATGATTCCAGTCGTGATTTGATAAAGCTACCGGGTCAATTAAGATATTACCCTCTGGACGAATCCAGGCAATCCCATTGAAATCAATATTTCTTGCAGGATTGAAAGTAGACCAGCCATATAAATCGGGACGGTGTAGAGATTTCATAATGATTCTGGTACTGTACCTTCAATAAAATCGTCAATTAAGTGAGTTGCATCAATAATGTATCAGTAATTTCGTCTGGAGTCCAAATTACAATTGTCTTTTAATCTTACTCACAAGCTGATTGGTTATTTGTCCCATCCTGATCAAAACACATCCGAATTCTTTTCATGCAACAATTTAAGACATTACTCCGCGTCCGTCACTATGAAATGGATACTTTAGGACATGTTAATAATGCCGTTTATCAAAACTATTTAGAACAAGCAGCCATCGAACACTCAGAATATCTTGGTGTAAATTTAGATGTTTACCGCGAATTAGGTGGTGTTTTTGTGATGCGACGGGTAGAAATTGACTATCTCCGGCCAGCAGTGGCAGGTGATACTCTAGAAGTGACCACCTGGTTAAAAGAAATGCGTGGTACTCGTGCTTTTCGATGCTATGAAATCCGCAAACAAAACGAAGATGATTTATTAGTCACTGCTGAAGCACTTTGGGTATGGGTAGATGCTAAAACTATGCGTCCCAGACCTATACCACACAAAATTTCTGACAAGTTTTTGCAACTTCAAAACTTGAGTGTGGCTGAATAATCAACAAAGAATGTATTTAGCAAAACTCTGCTTCTAAGGGCATTGGCTGGTATGTAATACTGATATACCCAGGTTGAGCTTTGATACGTTCTATCCATTTTTGAATTGCGGGAAATCGGGATAAATCAAAACCACCTTCATCAGCGACATGAGTATAAGCGAACAAGGCAATATCAGCAATGGTATAGCGATCGCCAACAAAATACAAACGAGATTGCAGATGATTTTCCATCACTCTTAATGCGGCGTAACCTGGTTCTTGTTTTTGCGCTAAAGCAGCCTGATATTCTTGGGCTTTCCCTAAAATCGAAATCCAAAATCGTGATGTGGCAATATAAGGCTCATGACTATATTGTTCAAAAAATAACCATTGCAAAACCTGTGCTTTTAAGAAGCGATCATAAGGTAAAAATTCTGTGTATTCACTGAGATAAGCCAAAATGGCATTTGATTCTGTTAAGTATTTCCCTGGTTCAACTTCCAAAACAGGTATTTTGCCATTCGGATTTTTACTTAAGAATTCAGGTGTCCGACTTTCTCCCTTTAAAATATTCACCTCGATTCTTTCGTAGGGAATACCCATTTGTGATAATAAAAGACGTATCTTATAGCCATTACCAGAGGGTAAAAAATCGTACAGACGTAGCGTTTCCATGCCAAAAAGATGATGAAGAGTATTAAGAGAAATGAGGCTCTAAAATACAATATCTTACAAAATGTTTCGAGTTAAACAGGATAATTATTTTCCTTTTAAGCATCTTCATGAAAACTAGATTTATCTGAAAAAATAAAAAACAAATTATTGATAATTTTTAGTATTTATCAACTTTAAATGTGCAATTTAATTCAAAGGGATAAATTCAAAATATGTGTGGAAGATTTACCTTAAATCAGTCAGCAGAGGCTCTCAGCAAAGCTTTCAATCTCCAACAAGTGCCTGATTTAGCTGCTCAATACAACATTGCACCTACACAAATGGTGCTAACAGTGCTACATCACCCCAGCAATGAACAGTATGAATTTCAACAATTACGTTGGGGGTTGATTCCGAGTTGGGCAAAAGATGCAAAAATGGGAGTCAAGCTGATTAACGCCAGAGCCGAAACTGTATCAGAAAAACCAGCTTTTCGAGCATCTTTCAAGCGCCGACGCTGTTTAGTCATAGCTGATGGCTTTTATGAGTGGCAAAAGCAACAAAGTCAAAAACAGCCATTTTATTTTCGCCTGCAAGATGGGAAACCCTTTGGTTTTGCGGGATTATGGGATGTATGGCACTCACCAGAAGGAGAAGAAATCGCTTCTTGTACAATTATCACTACAACAGCCAACGAATTGTTAGCACCAATTCATGACCGGATGCCAGTCATTTTAGCGCCCGAAGATTACGATTTGTGGCTAGATACACAAGTGCAAACACCCGAAAAACTTCAGCCACTATTAGATCCTTATCCGGTGGAAGCAATGACAGCTTACCCCGTGAGCAATTTGGTCAACAAGCCCCAGCACAATAGCCCAGAATGTATTATGCCTCTTAGTGAGGAGAATGGCCTGCCAAATCAGTTAAATTAACTATTGAGTGCTGAGTGCTGAGTGCTGAGTGCTGAGTAAAAATACAAGCCGCTCATCTCTAATCTGAGCCTCTCTACCCTAATAAGGTGTACTGCACCCAACCGCGAAACCCTGCAATTCCTGAGAGCATCTTTTGAGCTAGTAGCTGTACAACTATAGAGGCAGTTATGCCAAGAACACAGAAAAACGATAACTTTATTGACAAATCTTTTACAGTTATGGCAGATATCATTCTGAAGATTCTGCCAGCTAACAAAAAAGCGAAAGAAGCATTTGTTTATTACCGAGATGGGATGTCCGCCCAAGCAGAAGGCGAATATGCCGAAGCTTTGGAATATTATGAAGAAGCCCTTACCCTAGAAGAAGATCCCAACGATCGCAGTTATATTTTCTACAATATGGGGCTAATTTATGCCAGTAACGGTGATCACGAGAAAGCTTTAGAACTTTATCACAAAGCAATTGAAATCAATCCACGTATACCCCAAGCCTTGAATAATATCGCTGTAATTTATCATTACCAAGGCGAAAAAGCGAAAGAAGCTGGAGATGATGACGGCGGTGAAGCTTTATTTGACCAAGCCGCAGATTATTGGATTAGAGCCATTCGTATGGCTCCCAATAACTATATTGAAGCGCAAAACTGGCTAAAAACCACTGGCCGGATGCAAATTGACGTATTCTTTTAGTTATTTGTCATTAGTCCTGACAAATGACAAAGGACTAATGACAAATCACCAATCACCAATGACAAATGACAATTTATGATTGATCGTGACCAAGTTCATAAAGTAGCTCTGCTTGCTCGGTTAGAATTAACATCGGCAGAAGAAGAGCAATTTACCACTCAGTTAGGTAACATTTTGGAATATGTAGAACAACTGAGTGAACTAGATGTGAGTGATGTGCCACCAACTACACGCGCAATTGATGTCAGCAACGTGACACGCGAGGATGAGTTACAACCGTATCCTGATCGAGATGCTATCCTCGATAGTGCGCCTGAGCAAGAAGGCGACTATTTCAAAGTTCCGAAAATTCTCAACAGCGAAGAGTGAGAAAGGTAAAGGCAAAAGGTAAAAGGTAAAAGTAAAAAGAAAATTTTTGCCTTTTTACTTTTTACTTTTGATTTCTAAGGGTTATAGTTACGGCATTCTGGTGCGTTGGGATTTTCTCGACAGTATTCTTCAAAGGAAACTTTCGCCGAAACCATAGCCTCAGCTTTTTGATGGGCGGCTTCTGCTTGCAGTTCTTCCACCTCATCCCAAGCAGCAGCACAGGCTTTAGAATAAGCGCCATGTTGGGTGCAAATAGCGCGGGCGGCTTCAACAGCCTTGTGAATTTTTTCTTCTAACCTGAGTGCTGTTGGGGCTTCGATAAAATTACTCTTGGTCAAAATATCAGTAATTGAGATAATACCTAACAGCTTGCCTTGAATAACTGGCGCTCTGCGAATACCAGTATTGGCAAACAACCGCGCTACATATTCCACACTCAACTCAGGATTGACGACAATACAGGGTTTGCTCATAATTTCATAAACCCGTACCAGCTTTGGGTCTTTACCGTAGGCTATTACCTTATAGACAATATCTGTTTCGCTAACCATACCATAGGCATCATTATCATAGCGACGATCTACAACCAAGGCACGTAAGTTGTGGTCTTTCATCAGCCGGACGGCTTCAGCAACAGTGGCGGAACCGCGAATGGTAATTACATCCTTGGTCATGATATCTTCAGCTTTCATCATTGCTGTAGTCTCCTGGTAAATAGCAGAGGAGCAGGGGAGATAGGGAAAGCAGAGGAGGTAGAGGAGTAGCGGAGTAGAAGGATAATTAGCTAATTTTTTCTTCCCTATTCCCCCACTCCCTACTCCCTATTCTCTATTCCCCATTCGCTACCACAAAGTTAGTGCAGGTTTGAATTTATGATGTTATCGAAAGTGACCGAAGCTCACGATGTCGGCATAATGATTTTGTAAAAGTATGAAGTAGGGGAACCTTAGTATGAAATTTTATACTTAAACCTGCATTTTTTATCCGTAATCAGGCTAGGATGATCACAGCATCATCCAACTACGGCTGCAACTGTTTTGTTGTGAGTTTGCACCCAGGTATACCGTCTGCCAGTAAATTCTGAGACTCTGCTATGTCAAATCGTCATTATCCACCCGCTTACTTACGTTATCTCAAAGCTAGGTTATGGAATTTTAGCAAGCCTGCTTTTTGGGGAACAGCGATTTTTTTATCAGTGCTAGGGCTAGTAATTCGAGAATACTGGACTAACCCAGATGCGTTTACTGGCAAACAAGACGGCGAAGTTACAACACCACAAGCTGATAATTCTTCTCTGTCGGCGGAAGATAAAGCGATCGCAGCTGATATCGATAACTTACCAGTTCTGTATAATGACGTTGAACAAGCAGAAACTCAAGCAATTGTCAGTTCCCCTACAGATAACTCTAAACCGAAAAAGGGTAAAGATTTTTTACAGGATGTAATTAACAAGCAAAAATCTTCTAAAAACACTAAATCAACTTCCATCTTAGGAATTAGTGGTGCTACATCTGGTTTTGATAGTAAAAATCCTTTTGTTGCCCAAACTGAAAGTTTGTTACAGTTTGGCATCCAAAATGGTAGCGGTAATCAGTTGTTAAATTCGTCCTCTCAACCACAAGGGTCAACCAATAACCCTTATGCAGTAGGAACAGGCACTAATCAGACACCAAACAACCCCTACAACTCAATTACCCCTTCAGCAACCACACTTCCAACATCAACTAACCCCTACAACTCAATTACCCCTTCAACAACCACACTTCCAACATCAACTAACCAAACAACAACATCTAATATTAATAGTGCAACTGCCAACCCCGGCAATAGCTTTGGTCAAACTCCATACACCGGGCTTTCGCAGAATTTATCGAACATTAACGGCACAACTACAAATTTCAGCAATAATTCCGGTAGAACTTCTTATACTTCAATTCCCCAAAGTTTACCGACAAATACGCAGAATTTTCTTCCTAACAGCAGTTTAAATAGCGGTACAAGTTACATTCAACCAAGCATACCCAGCCAACCAACAAATTATTATAACGGTGTCAATACTGCCCAGCCCTTGACTAATTCAGTACCATCAATAAACACAACACAACCTATTAATTCCGTTGCGCCAACTAACACTACACCTTCTGCTGTACAGAATTCTTCTGCATATATTGTGACACCTGCGGCTCCTGCCAGTTATCAAAACAACCGCTATTTTAGAGGTTTACCTGTTCAAATACCTTCTAATACTTCCGTTCCCGGACAGTATACAGGCGGCGTGCAAGGAAATCCTTATGGTTATTAATTTTCTTACTAAATTGGGATAGATATTATGATTTAAGATTCTGGGAAGTCAACCAAAATCTTAAATCTACACACCAAAATTGGTATGAGACCTTATCACCATATCCCGATTGTTGAATGCGGTGAACCCCTGGTAGAAATTCCTTTGCATTTGTTTGCGGTGGAGTCTCCCCATCCTTATGAAAAACTGGGCGCTATTTATGGAGAATATTCGCCTTATGATCTCCGCCAAACTGTTGTTGAAAATTTAATCAAAGCCCAAAATTATTTGGAATTGCTGCGTCCTCATTGGCATATTCAAATTTTTGATGGTTATCGTCCGGTGACTGTGCAGCAGTTTATGGTTGATTATAGCTTTGCGACAGCATTACAAGACAGGGGACTGATGGAAGCTGAGTTATCGCCAACCCAACGCCAAGAAATTTGGGAGGCGGTGTATCAAATTTGGGCGGTTCCGAGTTTGGATGAAAAAACGCCGCCGCCTCATAGTACCGGGGCTGCGGTGGATGTGACGTTAGTTGATGATGCAGGGCTAATAGTAGATATGGGTTCGCCGATTGATGAGTTGTCAGAGCGATCGCATCCCGACTACTATGCTAATCATCCCCAACAAGACGCACAACAATATCATGCTAACCGTCAGCTATTAAACAATGTGATGTTAAAAGCTGGCTTTCAACGCAACCCCAGAGAGTGGTGGCATTTTTGTTTTGGGGATCAAATGTGGGCGTGGCTAAATAATCAAGCAAATCCCGCTAATAACTTTACAGCACGTTATGGTCGAATTCTGTAACAAAGTGCTGAGTAGTATTCTCCCTTGTCTCCCTTGTCTTCCCTGTCCCCCACTCCTGAATCCTTACCTTTAGGCATCTTGCGGATTGAGACTTTGCATCTGCCAAGTGGTATAAGTACCAATGGGACTCCATAGTAAAAAGGGTACTAATAATAATGCTGCCCAACCGGAGACAGGTAAGACAGCCAGAATTAATATCAGACCGATAATAAAGCCTGTACCACCAATAATTGTGCCTGCTTGCAGACTCCGCAGCCGAAACATCACGGGTGTATAGGCAACGATCGCAATTTCTAAAATTAAATATAAACTCATCAACAACCAAGTAGATGTTGTTCCTGGGTTAGTTTCCCAAACAATATAAGCTGACCAAGCACCACAAATAAAAATTACACTCCAAATCACCGGAATTGCGGCTTCAAAAGTCAGCCATCTTGGTCTTTGTAAGCGTTTGAACCATTGGCGATCGCGTGGTTGAATTAAATTAGCACCCAAAGCCACTAATATTGCTACGCCTCCAATGATCATCCATGATTTAATCATGACCTTATTCCTTGTAATTGCTGCATATCGCTGAGATATCACTAGTTATAGTCTGATTTTGTCAATTTATTTTCTCAATACTCATCATCCCTGAGTCTGAGAACTGGATAGCAGTCGGAGATATTTCAGTTGATATAGCAATACGGTTCAGTTAAGAGAATAGTAGGTTGGGTGTAGCGATAGCGTAACCCAACAAAGTATGCGTGAATGTTGGGTTCCGTTCCTCCACCCAACCTTGTATATTGAGGGAAGTAGTAGACCGTCCCAACCTTGGTCACAATAGACCGCTATGTAGCACGGGTCACTACAAAAATCTCTTTGACAGAACTCGAACAGTCGCCAGGGG
>NZ_JACJTB010000022.1 GCF_014698475.1 Nostoc spongiaeforme FACHB-130
TACTGACTTGTCACTCGAAAGAAGCTTTTGCGTCATGTGTCATATTTTATGACACTGTGTCTACCTCGCTCACCTTATTTTCCTCCGCATACCCCTGATTATTGAGCCGATACGTTTTAATTAATCTCATCTGGCAACAAATACTCAAGATATTTGTTAGTATTTTTCTTCATTTCTTAACCTCTAGATAATCGCCTAATTGAGCTTTAAAACTAGATAATTTACCTTCGGTTTCAACAGTTTTTAATCTTGATTCTTCAGCTTTGATTTCTGCCTGTTTTAGTTTTTGACTGAGTTCATCCTTGCTATGAACTGCGATGTTAGTTTCTGTAACTGTACGAACCTTAGACACATCTAAAGTCACAGATTTTTGGTCAGTGACCTCTTTTTGATTAAGATAATCAAGGTAATTACCCTTAACTTTCTCAAGCTCTGTAGCTGCCTGGATGCCAGCACCGAAAGCTTTAGCGTGTTTACCCACTACGGTAAACTTCTCGCGTGTGAGGTCGAATGCTGCCCCGGTGAGTTTTAACGCTCGTGTCGCGCCCTCGTAAATTTTCATCCCCTTATCTAATTGGGCTTCTGTGGCTTGGGGTAGACTCTCAGGAGGATTAAGCGGGTCAGCGATGTGATAGTTGCTTGGGTGAAATGCTGGAATCATCGCTGGGAGCATTTCAGGGGTAACAGTCAGTAAACCAGGGATGCGGCTATCTATGGTCACAGCAACGGTATTCGGGCTAGTAGTGGTTGCACCCGTTGTGCTTTTGCCTCTAGCAAGTTTTTCAGCTACGGCTTGAGCAGCTGCTTTAGTGGTGTCGATTTTAGCCATTGTTCAAGAACTTTCTCGCGTTAATTAGTGATTGATAGCGAATTTCTAGTTGGCGAAATGCTTTGTCTATGTCGCTAAATTCCTGCGCTAATTGCTCATCTAAGTCGTATTTTTCTAATACTTCGTTGAGTTCACCCTCATCAGTTTTAGCGTTTTCAATTTGGCGATTTAAGTCATCATTCATGGTTAAGATTGAGGTGTATCTGATGCTCAAGCTCTCAATTTTTTTGAGAGCTTAAACCCTGATATCTATTCGTTAAAACCTTCGAGTCTGGATACATCTAAGTCAGTAGTCGAGTATTGGAGCGTATTGAAAAATTGACAAACATCTCCAATAGTCACATCACAGTCAAAGCGCAAAATTTTAAACTGTGGGTGTTGTCGAATTTGAGTGAGTAGTTGCTGTGACTGTGCAATCAGTTCTGGCAGTGGTTGAGTATTCATGTTGCACTCAATAAATAAACTTAAAAATTTTCTCTAGTAGTCCGTTCAAAAGGTCAAAGGGCAACAGTAAGACATTGGTCGTCATACAATAAGGTTCTTTCCCAGTTCGTTGATAATCTCATCAATTTCTTGGTGTAGGTTGGTTTCATCTGGTGTGACTTCTACAGGTTGTTTACGCAAGCTGGTTAAATCTCTAATCGCTCCCAGATACTCTTGTTTTTGATACTGCCAGTTTTGGTTGATGGCTTCTGTTAACTCGCTTTGGCGAATAGCCAAGTTATTAATGATCAACTGATTTTTAACTTGAGAGATCGCATCTACAGCCGCTATCTCCTCACTGGCTTGTTTGGCTAACTGCTCAACTAGAGATAAGCCAGTATTGGGTATTGGGCATTGGCTAGGATTGGTTATTTGTTGCTGTGGGGGACGGGGTACATATAGGGTATTTTGTGGCTTTTCTGTGGCTGTTTGTGATGCTTGCACCATAGGCGTTTCAGGGCTTTCTAAATTTTCGCTATGTGCTGGCAACTGTGGCTGTATGGAAGTTTCGATTTTCTTAGCAACTGCATCAAAATCCTGCCTTGGTAAGGCTTTCACTGTGTCGAAGTCATCCGGGCGAATGTCTATCAATGCCAGTCTTAGGTCTTGTTCATTGGTTCCTAATTGGTTAACAGCATCTTGAATGCTAATTGTGTTTTGTACTGGTGTGGGCTTTGATTTAGCTGTGCGTGGCATGATTTACGCTCCCTTTTTTAATTGGATTTGCTGGAATGCCTGTTGATAGCGATAGCGACTAAAATCGTGCTGATTTTTCAAGATGTACCCTTTTACCCGTTCAGAACGTCTAAGCTGTGCCATAAGCCGCCCTACACGACTTAAAACCCAGGCTTGGTAAGGGCTTAGGGGCGATTCTCTGTCAATAGTTCCGTCATAGGCTTTGGGGTAAGCATTACGAAATGACTCAATACGCCAGAATGCTATGTTTTCCCAAGTGCAAAGGGTGGAACGAGCTACACCCAACAAATTGGCCAAATGTGTTTTGGTCGCTGGAAATTCAATGAATAAATCTAAATCGGTGGAATGCTTACAGCGTCTAGGTTTCATGGGTCATACAGCAATAAACATGAATTGATAGTTAATTAGCTAATCATCGATAAATTAAGCAGCACAATATAGCGTCAAATCGCTAAACCCCTTGCAGTACTTTTCTTTGGGGTACTCGTCGGACACTAATTAGTAGCTGGTTGCTGATCGATTGGTTGCATTAATTTGCAATATAGCATAAAGTGCATATAAAGCAAATAAATCCACTTTATCCAATAGCAGTATTAAGGTATGAAGTGCAAAAATATAGGCACTACAGGCTTAAAGTTGTTATATGGATGAAACTAAACTTGTTGCTATTCGAGTGGAAATGCCTGACGAACTGAGAAATCAGTTTAAGTCAGTCGTAGCTAGGGAAGGAAAAAACATGAAAGATGTTTTACTCAGTTTTATTAAAGACTATGTAGCTGAACGTGAATCCAGCGAAGGCAAAGGAACAGTATGACTAATACCCCTGGAAGCTATGAAGCTGATAATCCAGAAGTAACACCACAAGCACTAGATAAAGCTTTCGGCTTTATCACTGCACTGAATAATTTCAATTGGCGAACTGACTATATAAAGTTTTGGAAGGTACTAGACTATACCCCAGATGATTGGGCAGAAAGCGAATATAAGCAGTTTCAAGAGTTAATTAATTATTTGGGGCGCTTTGATAAAGAAGCGATCGCTTTGATGATTGAGGTAGGGAAATGACGGAAACACCGCAACAGCCAAACCGACTTGACCGAATAGAAGCAATTTTAGAAAGAGTAGCTACCCAGCAAGCCAGCAATACGGAAGCTATCGCTGACTTAACAGCCAACATTGATGATTTGACCAGTAATGTAAACTCTGTGCTGGCTAGGGACGCAATTCTAAATGATGTACTGCTGGAAATGAGGGACAGCCATGAGGAATTGAAGCGAGATTTTTTAGAAAATCAGCGCACTACCAACGCCGCACTGAATCAGATGAATGCAATATTATTGCTTGCAGCTAACCAGAATTGACCCACAGAATTAGGCTCTACTGAGCATCTAGGGTAAACAGTAATGGCTACCGCATCCTCATAGCCGCATCTGAAGAATATTGCCAACGAATTGCTAAAAACACTCTTAGGCGACTAATAGAAGTTATCGACACACAAGAAGGTGTTTTACCAATAGTTCGTATTTTTGAGGATATTACTTAATGACTGAAACATCAACCCAAATACCCCTAAGTGCAGTAATTCCTATACTTGCAGCCATTTCAGACCGTGATTGGGAAGGGTTTAAACAGCTAGAAGTAGAGTTTGCCAATAGCCACGGTATCGAAAATTGGGCAGATGTTTTTAATTTCCGCATCTTACCAGCGTTAGATAAAGAGTCAAAAAGATGGTTTTTGATTCAAAAATGTAGCAAAGGTTTTACTGTCAAGACTGTGGTTGATTGAAACAGGAGAACAAAAAACCAGCATGACACAAGCCCAAATCGACGATATCAACTCACGCCTAGATGCCCTAGCTCAAAGGGTCAGCAGCCTGGAATTACTTACAGGTACAATCGGCACTAGCCAAGTGGCGATCGCTCAAATTCTCACTGTCCAGGCAGAACACACCCAAATATTGAATGCTCATACGGCAGATTTAGCAGAACTAAAAAATGATGTTCGTGAAATCTTGCGGATACTGCGAGATCGCAATGGTGGCAGTGGGTTATGAGGTTCAACCGTGCATCTAGGGTGAACAGTAATGGCTACCACATCCTCTAATACCACCTAATGTAACTAAATGTTACTCACCATCTTTCTTACTTGTCGTAACCAGGGAAGGGAAAAACATGAAGATGTTTTACTCAGCTTTACTATGTAGCTGAACGTGAATCCAGTCAGAGCAAAGAAACAGTATGACCAACACACCAGAACAACCAAGCCGCCTAGACCGTATTGAATCCACGCTAGAGCGTATTGCAAATCAACAAGCAACTACTAATGTGATTTTGGCAGAATTAGCCCAACGGCAAAACAACACCCAAGAACAGCTAGATAGTTTACTCAGTACAGCACAGAATATTTTTACTAGAGATGCAATTCTCAATGATGTGTTACTTGAATTACGAGAAAATACAGAAGTGCTACAAAGAAATTTTGAACAACATCAACTAAATTTTGATGAGAATCAGCGCACTACTAACGCGGCGTTAAACCAGCTTGGGGCAATTTTATTACAGCTAACCAGAATTGAGCCACAAAATTAGACTCGACCGCGCATCTATGGTGAACAGTAATGGCTACCGCATCCTCTACTACCACCTAATGTAACTAAATATCAAGACAGGCGATCGCGCTTGATGATTAAGGCAACAACACTGATACCGATTCGTAAATTTATCCTAATTTTCACTGCGATCGCTGATCGCCAAAATAATTGAAGCAGGAAGATGAAACAGGAGAACGAAAAGACGGTATGAGCAAAACGACTACTAAAGGCAATAAATTATGATTCAAGCCTTACGTAAACTAGTAACCTTTGAAGATTTTGCAGCGTGGCGGCCTGAAGGCACAAGATATGAATTACATGACGGCGTGATTGTTGAAATGGCACAACCAACGGGCGACCATGAAGATGTTGTGGGTTTTTTAGCACTAGAAATATCTGCTGATATCAAGCGTTTAAATTTACCTTATTACATCCCAAAAACTGTATTAGTCAAACCACCTGAAGGTGAATCAGCTTATTCACCAGACATATTAATCATCAATCGACCAAATTTGGTGAATGAGCCTTTATGGAAAAAGGAATCGACTGTATCTCAGTCTGCATCTATTCCATTAGTTGTTGAAGTTGTTAGCAGTAATTGGCGAGATGATTACTACAAAAAATTAGCTGATTACGAAGCTATAGGTATTCCTGAATATTGGATTATAGATTACGCTGCTATAGGCGCTAGAAAGTTTATCGGCAATCCTAAACTGCCTACTATCTCCATTTATCAATTAATCGATGGTGAGTACCAAGTTACTCAATTTAGAGGCAGTGATCACATCGAATCTTTAACTTTTCCCGAATTGGCTCTGACCGCAGAACAGATTTTTCAATCTGCCAGCCCACTAACATAGGTTCGACTGCACACAAGAGTGTAAACAGTAATGGCTCCTACTACCCTTGCTCCCAGCTTATGTAACTAATTTTTACGCATTCCATTTCTTACTTGTTCTTGATTCGGTCAACATTTGTAAACTCACGCGATCGCAATTCTTAATATGGAAAATTTACAGGATAACACTACCAAGCAGCAATCAAACCTTAGCTTAGAATCCTTGGGTATTGCTGACTCTTTTAAGACTCTTTTAGGAAATTTTCATTGGCGCACAGATTACATCAAATTCTGTGAGGTTTTAGGGTACACCCCCAATACGGTTCGGATAAGGAACTTACTCGTCAAGGTAAGCAAGGGAGCAGGGGTGCAGGGGTGCAAGGGAGAATTGACAGTAACCTCTCCCCTGCCCCTCTGCTCCTCCACTCCCCTGCTGCTTCAACGAAGAGATATCTTAACCGAACGGTATTGGGTACACCCCCGACCAATGGGCAGAGGACAAATATCGACGGTTTCAGGAATTAGTGGAAGCCCTAAATCAATTTGACTCAGAGACAGTCGCTAAGATGTTGGAGGCTGGTAAGTAAAAATGCTGAAAATCCTCACCAAGCTGACCAAAAACGGAAATCCTCACTCTTGGTGCGATCGCAACGGTGGCAGTGGCTTGTGATGATAAAAAATACCCAATCCAACTTTATCAGCCAAAGGCTACTCGGTTACACGCCGATTCCATTGGCAAGAGTGAAGAATCGAAGGAAACAAGCGACAATGTATCGAAAAATTTTTTTGGACAGAGATATGAAGAGTGATAACCTATTTACATCGGTTTTTTACCAAGCTGATACCAACCTATATCAAATGGAGGATGAGCTAGGCAAACAATAATATTCAGGCAATCAAATTTAAGGGGGCCGTTAGACAAAAAGATAGGCGAAAAGACTTTGCGAGGGTCATGAAACCTAATCTTGATGGCTAATAAAGGCTTACGAATCTAGAGGACTTTACTGGACTCCACCATGCTCCACCATGACTCCACCCTTGAGGCAATGTTACCACAAGGGGCGGTCAACTATGCCCTTTTTTTTTGTGTTCTCAAAAAAAAGTGCATCAAATTGTTACAAAATTCCCTCAATGTGGTCATTTACCAATGCTAAATTTCACAAATCTAACTATCTTCATAAGTAAATTTAAAGATAGTTCTTTGACTTATAAAGATAAGTTAATACTCACTTCCATTAACCCCAGAAGCAACAGGCCAGAAGAACACGAAGATGCAGAGTTGCAAAGGGAAAATAACTTGCAGAAAATTCTTTCCTACTCTCCGGCCTTTTTAACTCATGCTTGGCATCAAAAGTCTATCGGAACTACCCAAAGTCAAGTATGGGGATTCGTACAAGAATTTTTAGGAATTAATAACACAGCAAAATCGCCGTCATCTGCAAATATATCTGACGGCCAGTTGCATTTTGAAAATCAAAAGAGAAAACAGGAAATCGGTTAGCTACCCATAAGCAGACATCATCTGCCTAAAAAGCAGGAAACCGAATATTATAGCAATTTGAGTGTAACAATGTCTGCATAGTGTGGGCAAATTAGCATAGTTAAAACCTCATTGGTTTTAGCAAGAGCTAGTTTCGCCCGAAATCCGGGTAATGGGAGTAATACCAATTCGCAATTCGCAATTTGCAATGGGCTAACGCCCCGCTACGCTAACGCAATTGGAAAACTTAGATTTAGCAAGACTTTAAGAGCTTCCATCTGTCGCTTAGTTTTGGAGAATCAGAATAAGTTGTCATCCCAAATCAAGAAAAGAATGTGACTCTTACAAGGGCTAAAACTCTTGTAATACCTAATTTTCTTAATTGCAAATTATACTAATTCTCTAAAATTGGGCAACAGATTCAAGGCTAAAAACCTGGATGCTGTTAGACTTTCGTAATTGCGAATTGCGAATTAGTATCAGACCCAACACCCGATAAAACTGGGTAGCTCCGATGAACGCAAACATTATCGGAGTTTACGAAAGTGCTACAAGAGAAAACAATTGAAATTAATGGTAACGAGTGCTTAGAAGTTAGAGCGATCGCAACAAAGGGGGTCAAACTATGACCTCCTTAGAGCAGTTCGACATTAGAAATTTTATAGATCGGCTGACCCCCAAAAAAGGTAAGCACCGTTATGTGTGTCCGGTGTGCGAAGGCAGCTTGACAATTGACCCCAAAAGCGGCAAGTATCACTGTTGGGGGCAGGAATGCGCGAGTTCTGATATTAGAGAAGCTATTCGCCCTTGGGCAGAAGTAATAGGTGGAACTGTTCTACACCCTCCTTATATCAATAAAAAACTTCAGCGTGTAGAACAAACGCCAAAATTACCAGCTGCTGCACCAATACCAAAAGGTGAGATCGCACTCTCCACGTTACCGCATTCAGTTAGCCCACCGAAGAAAGTGGCCAGAGGTAGAAATTTTGAAATCACCTACCCATATTCTCCTAATCAGTGGGTGCTGAGAATTGAAAAGTCAGACGGCAGTAAAATAACAATTCCTCACCACCGCACTGCTGATGGTGAAGTAGCAAAAGGCAAGGGAGATGAAACTTGGCATCCTTACCGCATTGATGAAATACGCTCCTTTGGCACAGGCAAATGGATATTAGGGAATGAGGGTGAGAAGTGCGTTGACATTACTCGTTCGGTTCTTCAATTAGTAAGTTTCACTTTCCAGGGTGGTAGCTGGTCTGATGAATTGCTGTTGCTGGGGCTGCAAGAAATTAAAGATTGTGGCGTTCTTGGGGTTGTATATTTCCCCGACAATGACGAGCCAGGGCGGAAAAAGGCTCAAAAGTTGGCAATTGCAGCAGCTAAGATTCAGCTTCCTTTTATTGAAATTGACCCATTAAGATTATGGCCGCAGTGTCCTCCTGGTGGTGACATTGCTGATTGGGTTGCAGCAAAAGTAATACCAATTGAAGAAGGCAGGAGGCAGAAGGCAGAAGGCAGAAGGGAGGATTGCAGGGGGATTCTAACCCACCAGCAATTCGTATCCGCTAAAACAAAGTTTAGCGGGGGTCTTAAACCCAAATGCGAGGAAGGCAATAGGGCTACTCAACCAATAAAGCAAACTCCTGCCTCCTGCCTCCTGCCCTCTGCCTCCCTCGCGCAGCGAGTTAATGAATTACTTCAAGCACTCAACACTGAAATAGCACTTTGCCGGGATACCGTAGTAGTTACAAATGAAGTTGCTCAAGAAACAGAAGATTTTTGGCAAAAAGACCCGAAAGCCCAATACGAAATTCAACGTCAGCATGTTGCTAAATTTAACTTGACGCGGACTGCTCAAATCAGCATTGAAAATGGGTTTCTCCCTTCAATTCAACTTAAAAGTATACCGCCGGGAATCATTGGTATAAAAGGTGACTGGGGTATAGGTAAAAGCTTTTTACTAAGTGCTTGGTGTCGGCAGTGGCCACATAAAATTATCCAAGTCGCTCATTTAAATGCCTTACTTTCTAACACTGCTCCTAAGTTTGATTGTTTCCATCATCACGAATTAAAAGATTTACAATTAGGTGTAACATCTGCTCCTAGATTAGCTATTACAGATATCTCTTTAGCTGCCATGTTTGACCCCCAAAGATGGACTAAAGATGAACCATTTATCTTAATTCTGGATGAAATCGAGCAGGTATTAAGGTCAATTCAAACTAATAGCAACCTGAAAGGTACACTAAGAGTAAAAGCGCGAGTTAAGCTAGAATGGCTGATAAAAAATGCTGTTTATGTCATTGGTAGTGACCGTGATTTATGTGATGAAACTTTAAACTATATTGAACAAGTACGCGGTGATAGTCATCCGGCTTTTATTATTTATCACAAAGGTAAAAAAGGAATTAATCGTCAACCAATAGTTTTTAACTGTAATAAATATAAAGATGAAGTGCTAACTCGATTAATTAATGCTGCCAAAGCTGGTCATAACATCATCATACCTTGTGAGAATAAAACCGATTTATTAGCCATTGAACAGCAATTATTGTCAGCAGGAATACCGGATAATTCTATGTTTTTTGCTCATGGTGATAACAGTAATGAGCCGGGAATTAAGGAATTGATTCAAAAAGCTGATGAAATTTATCCAGATTATCAAATACTAGGTTACACGATGACGATGGGAACAGCATTAAGTTTTGAAAAGTCCCACTTTGAAAAATGTTATGCTTTCTTCTCTGGTGATGTTTTGAGTGCTTCAGATCAAGCTCAAATGCTTTTTCGTTATCGTCTCGAATGTGAAATAACAGTTTGGATAAATCCCAAACGTAGAAGATTAGAAATTAATCAGGATATTTTACTTTCAGATTTATTGAAAAATGTGCAAGATACCGATAAATTAATCGTATCAATTGACCAAATAGGCCCCTTAATAGAACAGGGAATTTTACCAACTACTAAAGGTGACATTAGCCCTGATGATTTACCCTGGATTCAACACAAGCTAGGCATTATTGCTCGTGCGAATGCAAGTATTGCAAATCCCTCCTCTACGTTACATGATTTATTGGTTAATGCTGGTTTTACCTTGAAAATTGAATCAAATGACAAACCTTTGACTACTAATGAGGGTAACTGTTATCTAGAACAGAAACAACAAATAAAATCAGCCCAAGATCAGGCGATCGCCCAGGCAGAACTAATGAGTGAGGCAGAATTTATGAAAGCCATGATCAACAATGGCAACCTCAACCGCGCAGAACGTAACCGACTGGAAAAAACACGGCTGCACCGGGACACTGGGCTGGAGATTACAGAGGATATTGTCAAATTGCAACGTACTAAGAACCTGACACGCGGTGCAAAAATGCTCAAAATCTTGCTTGGTGACGAGCAGACAGCTGTAGCTTACGACCTCACAGATCGCCAATATAACCCAGATATCGGCGACCAGAGCTTTTATGCAGCAAAGCGGCAATTACTTCATGAGTTAGGTATTCCTGAAATCATCGAGAAACTGGTTCAAGGATGGAGGTACACCAATAATTCTTCGGAAGTTGTGGCAGTGGCAGACCTAGCACGAGAGCATAGAAACAGTATTAAACGTCTACTAGGATTTACAGTTTCGTTAGAGAAAAGCGAGAATGGAGCGTTTAAAGTCAGTAATAGTGCAATACTTGGGTTAATTCTGGATACCCTATGTATTGAGCGCGAAAGTACAAAAACTCGCAAAAGAGGTCATGTTTATCAGCTAAATCGCCAGCATTGGGAAATGCTACAAGCAATCATGGCTCACATAGACAAGCTGGCCCCAACGCCAACTTTGGCAGGAGTCATAGAAAAAGCACTTGCAGCAGCTGTTCAAAACAGTGATTTACATCAAGAACATCTGACACCTGCCCAAACAGCACCAACTCCAGAAATTCTCTCAACTGTGTTACCATCAGCATTTGATAGCGTTCCACACCCTCATAGTATTTCTTATATATATAAAAATAACTTGGGTATGGAACACCCAATCAAGCCTAACAATCATGAGTCGCTTCATAATAACGAAATACAGACAGGCAATCAATCAAAGCTGTGGACTGGGTTAAAGCTGAAATTACAGCAAGGTCTAGAAGATGCAGGAGAATTTTATCAACAGCTAGTTGACAAAATCGGAGAGAGTGTCGGCGTGGCTGAGGGTGAGCCGTTTTGGAATGGATACTTGGGGCAGTGGCAGGTGGCTGTTAATTTTGTAAATGGGTGTAAATCTGTGATGTGCGATTGGTTAGTTACTACCGTAGGCTAACAATGCGTTCAATTCATCAACTGCGATCGCTTTTCTTCGTACACTTTAATTGTATTGCTGCTTGCACGCAGTTATATACTGTTAATCCCAATTTAGAGTGAATCCAGGTAATTTTAAGAAACAACTAATATTTGAGTTAGTTGCATTGCCATATTTATCTAAAGATGATTTACTAGCAGAGAAAAAAACTTGCTTTCTTGCTCTTGTTACACCTACATAAAAGACACTCAATTCTTCTAAGAATTTTTTCATGTTGCTTTCATTCAATATAAAATTACAATTTCGTTTATATTTACAAGGGTCACATAGATTCCAACTGGGTATAGAATACATCTCCATATCTGGTATAAATACATAATCCCATTCAAGACCTTTCGCGCCATGAATAGTAGACATAATTATATTTTGATCAACATATTCCATATTTTGTTTTAATGTTTTGTCTTCAAAAGTATCCTTGATAAGCATAATTTTATCTTCAATACTTAGCCATGAATAATCATTTACTATTCTTTTGAAGAAGATATTTAGTAATTCTAGCAAAGACATAACTGTAGGTTTGTCTTTATGAGATATAAATACGGTTTCTATATAAGAATAAAATTTGTTTAAGCTTAATTTCGATGGACTAAAATCTTGTGCTAAAAGTTGCATAAAATAAGATGCACATTTATTATGAAAATTTAAATAATCAGAGTCTTCTTCTTTAAATAATCCATAGAAATATGAAATATTAGCTTGTGATATAGCTTCTATAATTTTATTGACATTATTGCCTCTTTTATTAATTAAAATTGCAATTTTGTTGTTAGAAATACTCTTTTCAGTTATACATTTAATTTTTTCTACAACTGCATCTGCTTCTTCTTGCTGATTTTCTTTGTAACATAGTTCAATAATCACATCATTAATAATATTTGGTTTTATTGGATTTTCTGCATTTAATCTAATATTTTTATCAATTAGAAGCATTTGTAGATTATCTTTAAATCTATAATTCTTTTCTAGTTTAATAATATCCATGCTATATTTTTCTTGTGCTTCAATTATTAGGTCTGGTATCGCACCTATGAAGCCGTATATCCTTTGTAAAGCATCTCCCATTAAAATTAATAGTGTTTCTTCAGTTATTAACTGTTTTAGTAATGTCCAACTCAATACGTTAGTATCTTGAAATTCATCAACAATAATTACAGGAAAATATTTTTGATAGAAATTAAGAATTTCAGGATATTTAGCTAAAAGTTGCAATACTAAAATAATTATAGCATTATAGGGAATAAAGTTTTTTGGTAAAAATATTTCTGTAATCCCATTAACATAATTTTCTGTATACTTATTTAAGTGTCCTCTATTATTAGTTTTAACAGCGTTATTATAATCTGAAAAAAAGAACGCAGCATCAGATGGTACATTAAAATCACTAGTTAAAACCTTTGGTTTAGAATCATCAACTGATATAAGAGCATCTATATTTTTAAGATTTGGATGTAATAAATAACCATACAATTTAAGTATATGTCTACAAAAACCATGATAATTTGATATAAATAGTTTTTCATTTAAGCTCAGAGGATTAAGTCCTTTGATTTGCATTAGTTTAGGTAATTGTTCAGAAACATCCTTCTTGACTTTATATGCTGCATTTACACCAAATGTTAAGGCAAGAATTTTTTTTGGATCTGCGACCTGATTACTAGCCAGCAAATATGCAATTTTACTAATCATTGTTTTCGTTTTCCCATAACCTGCTGGGGCTTCAACAAGAAGTTTCTTTGATTGGGAAAAAATAACATCAAGTTGCTTTTGATCGCCACAATGTAGAGAGTGTAGCCTCTCTTTTAACTCCTCTATCAATGATTCATTTTGCATTTCTTGAAAACTCCACTGATTTATTAATTATATTTTGATAAACTTGTGGTATAAAATTAACAGAACTAGCTAAATACTGCCCAGTCAAAACACTTTTATCTTTTCTCCATTTCTTGGTAATGTCTATTTTTAATTTACTATGCAATTTTTGAATATCTTCTTGAATTAAATTATTTAATTGAAAAATAATAGGTTCTCGTGGTTCAAGAGTTATATTTAGGCTTTTAGCAGTTCCAATTAGCTTTCCACGTATATTTTCACTCTCGTTAGGTAACTCATTCTCAATATATTCTACGTATGTTATAATATCCAAACAATCATATATATCTTCTTCAAAATCTATACCTTGAGTAAAAAATAAATTTTCTTTGCCGTTATATCTTTCTTGTTTGTCCCTATCCATTACACCTATATTTTGAATAGAAAACTCATTCAATAAACTCATTAATCCTGGTATTGAATCTGCGCCACCAGCTTGAATTATACTAATTCCTAATTCATCTAGATTTACTTTCATTCTTTCACTAAATACGTTTAAAGCACTCAGTTCAGTATCACCTTCTACTAAAATAACCACTCTACAAAAGAATGCTTCTTTAACATAAGGCAAATTTTTGAGCAGTTGTTTCTCAATAGATGAGTCAAGACTAATTTCATATCCACTTTTAACACCTACATTTCCATTTTCATCTTTATAAAACCTGACAATCTGTTTGTAATTATTTAGCAATATACTTGGTGAATGTGAAACAATTAAAATTTGTCCAATTAATTTATCTATTGAAAATAAGTTTTTCAATAAAAATTTGAAATCATTATCTTCATTTTTTATTATTTTTTCAAGATATCTTACTAATGCTCGTTGTATATAAGGATTTAAATGGATTTCTGGCTCATCTAATCCTATTAAAATAGGAATACATTTTTCTGATGTCGATATATCTTGAACAAGGCTTTTATTTACCTTTTTTTGAACTATGTTTAATATTTTCTCTAGTATAGAAAGTGTAATAAGTGAGAAAAATTGCACACCGTAGCCCAGCCTTGACAAGCTTTGCTCTTTATCATCAACCAAAAGAATTAATTTTGCTAGCAAATCTTTTGGATTATTTTCATGAATTGCTTGTATGGAAAAATCTTTAAATGATTTAATTCTTTGTATAGTTTGATTGATTGGCACTAAAAGTTCATTAATTTTTTCCTTTTCAAGGAAACTAATATCTTCATTTTCTTCTAAAGTTTTTATTATAATATGATTCAAAATTCTACTAACCCCTCGGTTTTTAGTAAAATTTAGGTCAGAAAGTGGATTTCTTGAAGAATCATAATTTATATAATTAACACATTTAACAACATTACTTTGAATTGGTGTTTCCGATTCTTTATGCTTAAATTTAATAGTATCATCTACAGATTCTTGAATTGCTACAATGTTGATTAAATTATTATTACTGGGATCAAACAAATCCTTAAATATCCCTTGTTCAATTTCTGATAATTTAAAAGTTAGTAGGATTTCTATAAAGTTAGAAGTGTCACAGAAATCATCTTCTTCAAAACTGTTTTTATTAAAAAGTATGTTTAGTAAATCTAAAAAATTTGATTTACCTACATTATTTTCGCCAATAATGAAGTTAGTTCCTGGATAAAATTTTAAATTGCGACCATCTAGATTTCTATAATTTTGGATGTGAATGTTTAGAATTTGCATGGCTACCTATTTTTGTTAAAAATTATTATCTATGAGCTAATAATTGCTAATTTTCTCAATAACTTAGAGTAAAAATTTATTTTTAAAATAGCAATTTTTAAACATAAGTTTATACACTTACGGTGTTTTTGGTAGATTAATTAATTTACTCAAATGTATGAAGTTATTTGGTATATTGCTTATAAATCTACTCATTTTGTTCTGATAATTTTTGGAGTCTGTTGAGTAGGCTGATATAAATAACCTTTGCTTTGCTCTCGTCATTGCAACATAAAATAACCGCCTTTCTTCCTCTAAATTATTGTCACGAACACTGAAAAAACTGGGGAACTCACCCTCGGTAGCACCTGCGATGAAAACACTGTCAAACTCCAGACCTTTGGACTGGTGAATGGTAATAATAGGAACTTGGTTATCGTCATGAGAGACTTGATCTAAATTTTTGGCAAGGGCAGTAAATTCAAGGATGTTACGTAAAGAAGTATCAGGGTGCAAATCTGGCTCATCCCGTTCCTGAAAAATTCGTACAAGATGGAGAAGATTTTTGAGGCGTTTGTCTTCTGCTTGGTAGTAACTGTAGAGTCCACATTCCACAAGCAATTTATCCAGTAAAATGGAGGGTCGTAGTGTTTGACTAGCATTGCGCCACTTATCCATCTGTTCGGCCAATCCTTCAAACGCTTCTCCATAGCGATACACCAATGCCTGACGGTAATCGGCTTTATGCTCAATAAGTGGAATTAGCACTGCTAGTAAGTCAATTGTCGTTCGCACATCATCCATTGCCTTATGACTAGGCAAATGTTCAAGATTCAAATGTTTTGCTAATGCTTTTAGGTTGTAATGGTCAGATTCTATAAAACGATTTGCTATGTCTAGCGTGTCTTCCCATTGCAGTTTTGAAGCAGTGATACCAGCTTTTTGGGCTTGGGCAGTCACCATCTTGATGTCAAAACCCACATTATGCCCAACTAACATAGAATTCCCGACAAACTCGAAGAACTTACAAAAAACATCTTTAGCTGGTCTACCGTGTTCTGCTAGAAAGCGATCGCTATGTCCATGTATACGTTCTGAATCACCAACACTGACAGTATTAGCAATGTAAGCATGAAACTCAGCTTGTGGTTTCCCTTGAACTAGACGAATTGCAGCAATTTCTACAACTTCATCCTTGCTGACCGAAAATCCTGTTGTCTCTACATCAAAAACAATTACTGTACTAAATGAATAGATTCTTAAGAGTTCACTAAATGGATCACCGTTAATAAATGTCCGGCTCGATGCCATATCAGTCAAACTAAAGCCGCATTCCTTTCCTTGCTCAATTACTTGTGTTATGGTTGCCTCACCAATTCCACGACTGGGGCGAAGCAATATTCGACGCATTGAACCTGCATCAAAAGGGTTCAAAATAAAACGCAGATAAGCAAGAGCATCTTTAACTTCCTGCCGCATAAAAAATTGGAATCTCTCTACTGTGACACAAGGAATACCCATGCGCTCTAACATCTGGCTAACAACTTCTGTGCGTTTATGACTACGGGCAAGAATTGCTACTCGGCTGTAGACAAAATCCTTTTGATTGGCTGCTAGTTGCTGGATTTCTCTACCAATCCACTCTGCCTCTGCTTGCTCATTTTTCGCTGAATGAACTTGAATCAGTTCTCCTACTTCACAATCAGGAGCAGGTGTAATCTTTGTTTTCCGGTGTTCAAATGAATCTGCAAACCCAGAAGCCGCGTTTAGCAGTGTTTTTGTTGCTCGATAGTTCCAGGTTAGGGAATACTCTGCGGGTTTAAAGTCATACTTGAATTGCTCAATCACTTTATCAGGCTCAGATCCTCGCCATTCGTAGATGGTCTGATCTAAATCTCCAATCATTGCCAGATTGCCACTGTTAGCTGCCAGATGCTTAACGATGCCGTACTCTGAAAGATGAGTATCTTGAACTTCATCAACCTGAACAAAATCAAACTTATCTGCCCAACGTTGGCTAATCTCCTGGTCATGCTGTAACATCACCCGGACATAAAACACGAGATCAGCAAAGTCTAAAGCGTGGCGTTTTTGTAAGGCAGATTGATACTGAGCAGCACGTTTTGCATCGTTCGAGCCTAATGAGGCATATAGTTTTTCTAGTGGATAATTCAGGGATAATTGGCGATCACTAGCCAAAGTTTTGCAGTTAGCCAAGTCAAAAAACAACCGTTGGGCATCTTTATCACTCGATAGCTTGAAAACTTCCTTGATTAGTTCAATACAGTCGGCATCATCGTAGATTACAAAATCTGCTGGTAATCCAAGCTGACGAGCCTCGATCCGCAGCATAAAGGTACACAGACCGTGAAAAGTTTTAATTGTCAAATCACGTAATTGATTTGGACAATACTGAGAGAGCCGCTCACTCATTTCCTTAGCGGCTCGGTTTGTAAACGTTAGGCAGAGAATCTTTTGAGGCGGGATGCCCCTATTTATTGCACATAGAACTCGCTCTGCCAAAACACGGGTTTTGCCTGTACCAACTGGGGCAAGCACTAAAATAGAGCCATTGGTATGTCTAGCGATCGCATTTTGTGCAAAGTTAAGTTCATTGCTATACATAAAAAATTAAAATGCTTTGACCTTTAGTAATTAAAATGTTTGTGCTTTAACTCCTAAGCTGCTTCCCAATTACTGCTTTATGCAGCAAGTTATATATTAAACACAATCATACCCGCTTTAAAAAATAATGAAATTTAATAATTGATTTAAACTGACTTAGCTATTTGAGAGAAGAATTAAGTGCCAAAGAATTTATCAATTGGTCAAATAATTCTTTACTCACTTCTTGCACCTCGAAATATGAATGTCAAAACCAAAACTACGTGCAAGAGGGGTGATGCGTTCAATATTAAGTAAAAGAAGATACACAACTATTTGTGGGAAAATAGATTCAAGAGCTAGTTGTGCAGCTTGACCCCAATCAGGTGGTGATGCTGGCTGAGAATGCAGATAACTCCAATGGGCTATGAGATAAGCGGTGAGAGAAAGGATCAGCCAACGATACATACCCAGCAGAGTTCCTTGCCCAAAGCGATGTAAACCAAAACGGTGCTTTGCGGTTTTGAACCATCCCTCAATCTGCCATCGACGCTTACCCCACCATTTAAGAGTAGAAGCTTTAATCGGGCGAGTAGATAAAACAAAACGTTTTTCTAGTTTGCCATTATTGCGCTTTAAGTAATACCAAGAAACAGTAACAGGAAAGCTTAAACCAAACAGATAAACCTGTTGACCCTGCTGATGTAAACGTCTTAAAAGTCTACCATCAGCTAACTTACGACTAATAGCAACACCAGTAATAGCATGATATTTAAGTTTACGTATACCTTCAAGAAATTCAATACTGCCAAAAGCTGTATCAGCTAAAATAACTGTCTGGAAACGGTTAGTTAAAAATTGAGGTAAGCGTTTAACAAGTTTTAGTCCAAGCTGTGCAGGTGATGGTGTTCCTTTACCTCTCCAAACCCGAAAATTCCAAGGAATGCGACATCTTCCTATGACTAAATAAGCAACTACTAGATGTAAACCTCGCTTACCGTTATAAACTCTAATTAGGTCTTCAAAAGCTTTGAATTTGCCACGTTTTTCTAAAGTCGTTAGGTCAATTATTACTTGTAAAAATGGTTTTCGTCCTGGAGTAGATGACGCTAGTATATTTTCAACGGTCTGTAATGCACCGGAGCGAATAACACGAATTACTTCCCTAGTAGACCAAGGGTTAATATTTAAAAATCGGCTTAATGAACTTGGGGATTTTATTTTACTATGTTCCGGTAATGGGTGTCCTTGTGCCTCTAGGAATAGCGTCAACATAGCCTCTAGGTTATCTTTCTGGTACTGCGTCGGCATCAATTCTTTTAGGCTGTAAACTAGTTCTTGGGCGTGGGCAAGCATTGTTCTTGCTTTATAACATTTCAATATTTCACGCCTTTTCTCTCATATTTTGAGATTGAGATGCAATCACTATCCATGTTTGAGGCCAAACAGTCTCTGCATTCCCTCATCTTGCATCCCCTGTATTAATAGCAAAGTTTGAGTTGTTTTTGATACTAAACATATTTAGTTGATTCTATTTAACTCTTGTTACTTTTGGGCACCGGTTTCTTTGCTATCTAAGGGGGATTATGGTTGGTGCAAGAAATGAGTTTAAAGAACACAACTTTTGAAGTGGGCGATCGCTTCCGGTAAATACAACAACACCAGACCGCGCAGACAGCCTGATCCATACGAACAACCCCAAGTTGAACACAAACCCAGAAGCAACGAAGATTTAGCCCCAAGACTGGCTGTTAGTCCCAAAAACCTAATTGTAGAAAGAGAAAAATTAAGTGCCAAAGAATTTATCAGTTGGTCGCGTAACCGTGACCCTATGAGTGTGGGGTGGGAATGGGATGCTAGGACTGAACTTTATCACCCGGTAAAAGAATCCTTTTAATCGGATATATCTACTGATAAAACTATCAGCGACGGTAGTGTCTGAGATTCAGGGAACTCGCTTCATCTTCACCTGCGTGTAAGTAGTTATCAAGCGTAATTTTGCCACTGGAATGTCCTAGTGTTTTTGTAATGACATGAATCGGGGTATGTTTGGCGGCGTGGGTAGCGTGAGAATGGCGTAGCCAGTGGGGGGAGGGAATGCGTGATAACCCAGCACCCTGGGCAATGGATTTAATAATTCGGCGGATATGACGCTCACCTACTGGCTTATTGGTTTTTTGACTAATAAATACAGGTTCAGTTTTATCCTTGGGGCGCTGTCGGTTAGCGAGTAAATATTGATACAGTTCGGTGGGAAGTAGTACGTCGCGTTCCTTATCCCCTTTCCCGACTACCTTGATATAAGGTAATCCCGACTGGTTAAGGTAAACACTACTCCATGTGAGTGTTGCCACTTCCCCAACCCGAAATCCACCACAATAAAAAAGTTCAAATACTAATTGATTGCGTTGAGCCAGAATTTTCTTGTGTTGTGTTTTCGCTTGACTGACTGCAAGTAGCGCCGCATCGCTCATCATCTCGATTTCAGTTTCACTCAGCGTCCGCTCCTTGATTTTTTTACGTTCGGCAGGAACTTTGAGGAGCATTGCACTGTTGGTTCGCAAATATCCAACATCACATCCATAGCGCAAAAAACTTTTGAGCGAAGCCAGCCGCCGCCTAACGCTGGCACGGGCAATTTGCCCAAGATTTTCTTGCTTTAGCAAAAAAGCTTTGTATCCATCTACATCTTCTTTAGTAACGGTGTGCAAATTTAAATCGTCAAGGTCGGGGTAATCAGTACCCAATTTGTACTGCACAAAGTGCATGACATCGTTGCGATAAGCCCGCTCAGTTTGCACAGATTCACGAGAACCCAACCAACTAGAAAACAACTCGCTCGTGTTAGAAGCACTGGTGATTTTTGGCGGAACCGTAGCCCGTACAACAGCATCAACCGTCGCCTGAATAAAAGCTAACTGCTCCGGTGACAACTGCGCTATGGCATCGCTCAGTTGGGTATGCCCTACTGTCTCGACTTGTGCCAAGTCCATCACCATTCACCTCAATAAATTTACACACAGCACCAGCGCACAAATATATGTCCGATAAATGTCCGATAATCTCTGTTCCCGGACATCTTACTCACCATTCTACATCTTTGTTTGACGCGGATTCTCCCTACCCCAAGGGATACGTCAAGACAGAAGATTGTTAAGTTATGTTGCAATGCTTTTCGCTACTGGCAATGCTATCCCGGATTTCTGAAAGAAAAGGTGTAATCAAAGTTACGAGCGTGATCTGGACTGCTTGCTTCTACAGATGATAACTGCTTTGTATCTCCCACTAGTAGTCTGCCAAGAGAACTTTGCGTGGTGGCTGGCTTCGGGGCAGGGAGCAGGGAGCGGAGGGGAAAGATTCTCCCCCTTGCGCCCTGCCCCCTGCACAAGAGCTAGTTCTACACGGCAATTTTGGGTTGGTGAACTACTAGCAGCACTCTGGCTTGCTCAAGATTAGCTCGTTCTAAAGTGGTAAACTTTGTCTATACCAAGGTATGTACTGTGTGTAGAAATGGCAAGAGCTGAACGCGAATCAATTAACTTCAAACTCCCCAAAGTATTAGCAAATGCACTTCGCCTAGCAGCAAGAGAACGGAAAACCACTGCCACAGATTTGGTTATCCAAGGGCTACACCATATTTTAGGAGACGTACCGGGTACAGAAGAAAGTGTAGAAATTCGCTTGTATCAACTGGAAGAAGAGTTTTTTCGTTTCCAGGAAAGTGAGAGGGAAAGTAGCAACGACCAGCAAGAAAAAAGATTAACTAATCTCGAAGGTAAACTCGAAGAACTAGCTCACAAACTTTCACGATTTGAAGGGGCATTGATACAGATGCACAATAGTATCAATACATCAAGGTCACGTAACAAATCAGGCGGCTACTCTTATCAGACGAGTGCGCCAGTCAAGCTTCAACCCCACAATGCAGAAGACTTAGCAAAGCGGTTAGGCACTACAGCATCTACCATCGAAGAAAAACGTGCAACATCAAGCCAGAAAGATTTTGAGAGGTGGACACAAGACCGCGACTTTACCAAACGTTCTTGGCGGTTTAATGAGAAAGACAAGCTGTATTACCCAGTTGATTAAGTATTAAATGAGTGAATTACAAGCCCTGCCCTTCGAGCGAGCGCCAAAATCATATCTCATGTCCTGCTGGGAGACAATGAATGTGTATGATGCAGACCACTAGATTGCTTTACTTGTTACTGTTATCTACTTTGCCTTCAATTACTTCCTGAATATTTGGAGAAACATTAGACAGAAAATCATAGCCAGTGAGTTGTTCTATTTGATCAACACTGACTTTATAAGCCCTCCAGTCATTATTTAATTCTGGCTCATTGGGAATATTGACTGCAATGACACGAGTATTAGCAGTAATACCATTAATTCCAGAACCAGGATTATCTAGTACGACAACAATCTTCCAAGTTGATTGAGGAATAACCACCTTACCTTTGAGTGGTTGATCTCGACTACCACTAGGCCCTGCAATGATGTAAAGCTCCTGACCTTGACGGACGAGTTCTCGACAATAGTCTTCTAAATTGCCCCATGTATTTCTATTATTATCAGGGGTCTGAGGCATCATATTTGTCATCAGAAACGTAGCAGCATTATCCTCTGTTGTTTTAGTGCGGTCTGCTGAAGGTGCGATGTGACCGCGGTCATAACCAGAACCAGAATACATAGAAGGAGTTACCCGTAACCAACCATTCGGCAATGTTTGATCTGGACGGAAGTTATCTTGGCGTTCGGCGTTTCCTAGCCATGAAGAATTAAGCTGCCAAGCTACCCAGTTTGCAGTTCCCTTACTGTTATTGTAAGAGAGGGCATACTGATACTTGACCATTAAGTAGTTGTCAGGTGTAAGACTCGTTGGCGTTGCACTGCTAGGATTTCCCAAAAGCAAATGCACACTTATTGATGGGGAAAGTTCGGTTGATGGTGGTAGTTGAGATTGAACTGGTGAACACCCAATTAACAGCCCCAGTAAAGCAGCTACGCTCCAAAAACGAGGATTTACCATAGATTTCTGAGATTTTAATGTCTGATTTATTTCACTTCAGCATTTATGATTGTATTTTCAGGTTTTAACTCAGTTAAGTTTCAAGTTGTAAAGTAAGCGAACGCTCGAATGGCAGGGTACATCGGCAACACTTAGAGATGCGACTTTAAGAGCATTTGGACTTTCGTTGAATCAAAGTCAAGTCATAAAATTTCACACACATTATCTGTGGATTGACTATTTACTGCAACCTGTATGCCAACGATGGGTTGTTCAAGTTTTATCTTATACCAATTCACGAAAAATCTGATTCAAATAAAGCATCAAGAATAAAATCCCAACCTGTAATAGAAGCAACGATTGATGTGTTTAATTTCTCCAAACGCCTCCAGATAAATTGTCTTAACTCATCTAAAGTTCCAAAGCTTTCCCAAGCTAAATGTCTTTTAACTTCCTCCCATAATCGCTCAATTGGATTAACTTGGGGTGTGTGTGGAGGTTGAAATAATAAAATGATATTTTCTGGTATTTGAAGATGCTGGCTAAAATGAAAAGCTCCATTATCTAACTGAATAATATGGATATCTTGGGCATAAGTGGCAGAAAACTTTTCTAAGAAAACCTGAAAACAAGCTGCATTTAAATGAGAAAATTCCCAGATGAAATACTCACCCGTTAACGGTTCTACTAATCCATATAAATAAAAATTATCTCGTTTCCATTGCATGATACCGATAGGCTTAGTCCCAAAGTTGGTAATTAATCTACCCGCTTCAGTCTTTAACCCCACACGGCTTTCATCCTCACACCAATATCTAATTTTTCTTTGTTTATCTATTGGTGATATGACATATTTCTTAATTACTTCTAGGTATTGTGGCAGTTTTTTTTAAACTCTTCTTCCGCTTCTGGCTGGTGTTTTATCCCTACTGCACGCGGTACTTTTAGCTTTGCAATCAGATTGATAACGCACTGTATCATGTACTACCTTGTATGAAGCTTCTACTCCTTCCACTGCTTTTAACCATGTTCTTATTTCTTCATAACTTTTGAATCCCTGGGGGTCTTCTAATTCTTTTGAAAGTTGCTCTCTTACATCTGACTTTATAATTGGCGGTTGCCCTGAACCCTTCTTTCTTGATACTAGACTGGCGATTCCCAATTCTGTATAAGCCTTTAACCACCTTTGTACTGTGGCACTTCCTCTTCCCAACACTACCGCTAAATCTTGTATTGTCCTTACCTGACCTATTTTCAGTAAATACAATGCTTGAATACGTTCTTTTCCTAATGCTGTTTTCTGTTTTTTCAGCAGTTCACGTAATTCCTCTGCTGACTCTTCTATTTTTACTTTAGTGACTCCAGCCATGAACTTCTGCTCATATTTCTGACTTAACTATTTCTATCATTTTTTTAGTGAAATGGTATTAGGCGTGAATCCATAACTGACAGCAACCTCCAGTTATGAGCCAGATGTACACTATTTCTACACAATCGTATAGAAATAGTATAGAAGCTATCTTGTCTGGCAAATTCTGAGTATAGAAAAAAATATAGAAACAGTATAGAAAGTCAACAGTTCGCTCATCTAGAGTAGAAGTTAAGGTAGTTTTTTGTTTTAATGTGGAACAGCGATCGCGGATAATGCGTGTAGCGTTCATACAAATCGCATTGGCTATTCCCAGATCCTCAGCGACACTTCTAAAAGTTTCCTTGTAAGCACTGATTGAAGCCAACAGTTGATGAGGAGCGTAAATTACAAAATACTGTAGAAGTTTTTCGGGTTTACCCCAGTAGGAGTTGACAAGCTCGACATGAGACTAAGAGACAATAACTCTACGACGAAACACCCTACCTCTTCATGCTCTTATTCTGGTAACGGTATTGAATCCACAGGGAAAGATTTATCCTAACTCAATTTTTCTGCCAACCATTCACGGAAGTTAGCATGATACAAGCTGTATCGGATTTGGTTGTTTATTTGATGCTGTTGTAAAAACTCAAACCAATTTTCCAAAACTTCTTCCACATCGAATATATCTGCATCAAGAGTTGGTGGGTTTGTTCGGTGAATCCTTTGCAGTATGGTACTTGCTGATATACCTTCATTTTCGGCAGTTGCGAGAATCTGCAATATTTTTATGGCAATATCAGAGAAACCCTCACCTTGCATTTGCTGCCAATGTTGGGTAAATGCTGAGTCAGTATCCCAGTTTTTTAAGTTATGTGGGGATAAATCGAGAATTTGGGATGGTGCTTCGATGAGTAAACCAGATTTTTCGGGTTTGAAGGGACGACGGGTAAGGAGAAAATAAATCCCTGGGGGAAGATATCGGGGGAGATATAACAGGTTTGTTCCTAGGGGTTGCTTGTTGGGGTTAATTGTATCTAGTGCGTCAATGGCAATTATTAGTTTTTGGTTGGGTGCAATTTCGTCGCTAATTTGTTGGAGTAATAGGGACAAAAACCAACTTCCTTCCGTTGCATTATCGGGGATTTCTTGTTTTTTTCTAATTAATTGACTACAAACGTATTTGAGAAAATCTTCTGCGGTGTTTTTGCCTTTTATTTGGGCATTGTAATAGATAATTTTAATATCTGGATGAGAATTATAACTAGCAAAAAATTGAGCGAGGATGGCACTTTTACCGCTACCGGGAGAACCAACGATAGTGAAATAACCCCGGTTATATTTGTGGATAAAATCATCAATCGCGGTAAAGATAAATTCGCAATTAGTAAAATTTTGGCTTTTTTCTAAAATTATTTGTTGGAATTGGCAATCTAATTGAGGTGGGGTGTTCATGACTGTACCTCAACATTTTCTAAACGGATGAAATGCACCTTTCCCGATGCATCACCTGCGATAATTGTTGCACCATCAGGAGTAATAGTACAGCAACCTATACTACCTTCCCCTGTAAATGTGGCGATTTCCTTTCCTGTTTCTAATTCCCAGATTTTGACTGTATTGTCATTGGAACCAGAAACCACATATTTACCATCGCTGCTGAGGGAGATCGCATTAACCCAATCACTATGACCAGTCAGAGCGCGAATTTCCTCTCCTGTAGCCAAATCCCAGATTTTGACTGTTTTGTCCGAGGAGCCAGAAACCACATATTTATCATCACTGCTGAGGGCGATCGCATTAACATCACTAATATGACCAGTCAGGGTGCAAATTTTCTTCCCTGTAGCCAATTCCAAGATTTTGACTGTTCTGTCCTCGCAACCATAAACCACATATTTGCCATCACTGCTGAGGGCGATCGCATGAATCAAATCAGTATGATCGGTGGTAAAAGTACGAATTTGCTGACCTGTAGACAACTCCCAAATTATGATTGTTTGATCCTTAGAACCAGAAACGATGTATTTAGCATCCCTGCTGATGGCGATCGCATTAACCCTACTATAATGACCAGTGAGGGTGCGAATTTCTTTTCCTGTTAACAATTCCCAGACTTTGATTGTGCTATCCCAGTAGCCAGAAACCACATATTTTCCATCACTACTGAGGGCAACTGCATTAACCCTACTATAATGACCAGTGAGGGTGCGAATTTCTTTTCCTGTTACTAATTCCCAGATTTTGACTGTTTTATCCCAGGAACCAGAAACCACATATTTTCCATCTCTGCTGAGGGCAACAGCACGAACCAAATCACTATGACCAGCCAGGGTGCGAATTTCCTTCCCTGTTACTAATTCCCAGATTTTGACTGTTTTATCCCAGGAACCAGAAACCACATATTTTCCATCTCTGCTGAGGGCAACAGCATGAACCAAATCACTATGATCGGTCAGGGTGTGAATTTGCTTACCTGTTGCTAATTCCCAGATTTTTACTGTTTTATCCCAGGAACCAGAAACGATGTACTTAGTATCGCTACTGAGGGCAACTGCATTAACCCTACTATCATGACCAGTCAGGGTGCGAATAACATTACCTGTGGACAATTCCCAGATTTTTACTGTTTTGTCTCCAGAAGCAGAAACTATATATTTACCATCGCTGCTGAGGGAGATCGCATCAACCTCATCACTATGACCAGTGAGGGTGCGAATTTCCTCTCCTGTTGCTAATTCCCAAATTTTGATTGTTTGATCCTCAGAACCAGAAACGATGTATTTAGCATCCCTGCTGATGGCGATCGCATAAACCCTATCACTATGACCAGTGAGGGTGCGAATTTCCTTTCCTGTTGCTAATTCCCAGATTTTGACTGTATTGTCACAAGAACCAGAAACCACATATTTATCATCTCTGGTAAGCGCGATCGCATCAACCTTATCACTATGACCAGTGAGGGTGCGAATTTCCTCTCCTGTTGCTAATTCCCAGATTTTGACTGTATTGTCACAAGAACCAGAAACCACATATTTATCATCTCTGGTAAGCGCGATCGCATAAACCCTATCACTATGACCAGTGAGGGTACGAATTTCCTTTCCTGTTGCTAATTCCCAGATTTTGGCTGTATCGTCCCAGGAACCAGAAACCACATATTTACCATCGCTGCTGAGGGCAACTACACTAACATAACTAGTATGACCAGTCAGGGTGCGAACTAAGCCGTTACCGGGAGGGATTAAGCTACAAGTGAGAGGACGCAACCAGGGTATTTTAGTTTGGGATATTTGTTGTAATAAGTTTTGAATTTTTGCTTTTTCTTTAAAGGGTAATAAACGCCCTGTTAATTGTACGACTAACTGGTTTCTATCTTGACTTAAAACATGCGCCGATAGTCGCAATGCTTCTTTAATTAATTTTAAATCCTTGATAATTTCGAGATGATCTTCTCGTTGATTTGCTAATTCGTCATTCTCGATTACTTGATAATCTTCAATCAGTGCTTGTACTCCAAATAGAGGATGATTAGCTTTTGCTTGTATGAAATCATAATTACTTAATAAATCACAATATTTATCAATCTCCCCACCATCTAAACATAAGCGCGGAATTTCACCGAGAAAATGCTCTGTTTGTTCCGATGATCTTTCTGCTAACCAATCCCGTAGATTACTCATAAAATTAGCCCCTCAGTCATATTTTTAGCAACTTCAGTGCTAATATCAGGTAAATTCACCTCCGCAGCTTGGACAATATCCCGACGGTGCAAAAAATCCCGAAAACTCTCATGATAAAATCGGTAACGTGGTGGTTGATAGCTTTCTTGCTTCTGTAAAAATTGCGCCCATCCATCCAGAACTTCTTGCACAGTCAATGCATTCTGCTTGGAATATTTAGCAATCACTTCACGGGAAGCAGCACTACGCAAAGCACACATGACATAAACAATTTTGATTTTATTTTTCGGTAAAGGGTTAGCAGTCATCCCCATAATATGCCAGTGGTTTTGGTAATATCCTTGCAAACCCACAGGTAATTCATCCAAAGGCTTATTGCTGTAATAACCTTCAGCGATGGCTGGTAAAATACACCGCAAATACATAAAGTTATTTTCACTTTTTACAGCGATTGTCTCAATAAAATACTCATGGGAAATATGATTTTGATTTTGAATCCATGCAGCTAAACCCTGCTGATATTTGCCATCGCTTAATAATTCCCGAATATACTCCTTGACATCCTGCACACTTTCTTGGTTTTTCTCTCTTAAATCCAACTCTTGAGTGGGAGTGCTGGGGGAAAGATTCAGCCTTTGTCCATTTTGATTATAGGGTCTTCTGGTGAGGATAAAATAAACACCGTCGGGGATAATCGTTGGTAAATATAATATATTTGCTGTTCCTTCTTGGTCAACTTCGTCCAGCGCGTCAACAACAATAATTAATCTTTCCCCAGTAGCTAATTTTTCCTTTAATTTCGTCAATAATGTTGATAAATCATCATCATCTAGGTTTTGTAGCTGAAAACGAGCAATTAATTGCTGGCGAATTTTCTTGAGAAATAATTCGGGACGGTTCATCCCCTCTGCACGAATATTAAAAAAGCAAATAGTTTCTGGATTATCTAATACATACTTTGCCGCAATGGCACTTTTCCCCATCCCCGCATCACCAATAATAGTGAAATAGCCATTTGCGTTTTTTTGTAAAAAATAATCAATCGCATCAAATACAAATTTTCGTCCACAAAATAGATATGTTTTTTCGTAAATTAGCCGTTCAAATTCTGATGGATAAGCAGGAGAAACATTTAATTTGTGATTTTTTACAACATTATTTTGTTCATTATTTCTTTGATAATATTTGCTTCTAAAATAGTTATGAATAATTTGTAATTTGCCGGCTCCTGATTTCTCTTTAAGTTCATCGTAACTATTTTGGAATTTTTCATAAATTCCTTTTAATCTACTTTTTACTGTAGGTTCTGATATTTGTAGCTTCTCTGCAAGCTGAACTTGATTAATTTGCTCGTTAATTTTTGGCAATGCTGCTAATAAGGTCTCCTCCTGATCATTAGACAAACGATGTATACGAGCTTCTTCTTTCAGGAAATCTTGCCATTCCATAGCTAAAACATGATGATTGGATTGAATGATTTTATTATAAAAAATAATACGATAAAAATATAACTTACTCTTCATCTGTATACTTTATTTATACTTCGCTCCTACTTTTCTTATACTTACTTCTCTTATACCGAAGTCTATACCTCACTCAAACTAAAATCTAGATAATTACACATAACATAAAAATATCAAAACCCAACAATACAGCATTTCGGAGAGTCACAATGCAGTTGAAATTTTTTGCCAAACCACAAAATAACAATCACAACAGCGATATCAAAGAAGAAATCATCCGCGAATTACTGCACATGACACGTAAAAGCTACAACCTTGCGTTAAGTATTACTGCTGCATCTGCCTTGATGACTCTCTTTGGTGTGGGACTTTTCTATTTCAAAAAAGTATCTGAAGCCAGTCTCACAGCATCAGGTGGAGTATTGACAACTTTAGCCAGCGTTCAACATACCAAACAGAAAAAGGAAGAACTATGTGAGATGTTAAATAAACTATCGGAATAAATTTGACACCAACAAGGTTAATGTCTAGTGTGGTAAAACTTACTAATGCCGTGCTAACAGCACTCAGCACTCACAACTCCCCACTTTATCCATAATGTTTCAAGCTGCTGATTAGACAAAGGTTTGGGAATGACAAAATTGGTGTTTTGGTCAATTGCTTTGGCTAGATGACGATAATTCTGTGCTTGTTCGCAATCAGGTGCATACTCAATCACCGTCTGACTATAAAATTCCGCTTGCTGCACGATATTGTCTCTCGGAATAAAGGCAATCATTTGAGTTCCTAATTGTTCAGGGTATCTTATTTTGTCTCACAGGGCGATCGCTGCTGTTATTACTGAAAGCATAAAATGAGCAACTGGCTTACCTTATGCTTTCAAACAAGGTAGTTACACAGAAAAGTAGTTGTTTGTAGTTAACGAACCAGTAGCTAGAGTGCCAATTATACCCGTGACGTTAGTTAAAAGGTCAGTGTTAGGATTAAAGGAAGCAGTACTACCATTAGCCGATAGATAAGTGCCTCCATTCCAGCCAAAGAATACAGCTTGGTTAACATCTAATGGTTGCGTTCCTGCAAGATTGGGATTAGTATCTGCATAAGCCGCGATCGCAGCATCACTCAACGTAGAATAAGTTGCTGTTGAGAAAACACCCGCATTAAAGACTGCTGTAGGCAGAGAACTTGGAGAATTAAGGACAATGCGATCGCCCTCAGCCGGATTAAAATCAGTAATGCGATCAGGTGCAGCTAAAAGCGAATCGCCAAAATTAGAGTAAACAAAGCGGTCTGCACCTAGTCCGCCAGTTAAAGTATCTCCACCAACTCCCCCAGAGAGAGTATCACTACCAGCACCACCATTAAGGATGTTATTAGCAGCATTACCCGTAATTGTATTGTTGAGACTATTTCCTGTACCGTTGATAGCAGCATTACCTTTGAGAATCAGATTTTCTAGGTTTGCACCCAAGGTGTAGGTAACAGAGGTTTGAACTGTATCAATTTCAGTGGCTAAGGTAGATGTTTCTTTGATAACATCGCCTGTACTATCAACAATGTAGATATCGTTACCCAATCCACCAGTCAAGGTATCATTACCAGCACCACCATCGAGGATGTTATTTCCAGAGTTACCTGTGATGGAGTTGTTGAGACTGTTTCCTGTGCCGTTAATAGCTGCCGTACCTGTTAAAGTCAGGTTTTCCAGATTGGCTCCCAAAGTGTAACTGATAGAGGCTCGAACCGTATCAGCGCCTTCATTCAAGTTCTCTGTAATCACATCTGCGATGCTATCGACAACATAAGTATCATTGCCAGCACCACCGATTAATGTATCGTCACCTGCGCCGCCATCAAGAGTATCATTACCAGCACCACCATTGAGGATGTTATTAGCAGCATTACCCGTAATGGAGTTGTTGAGGCTATTTCCTGTACCGTTGATAGCAGCATTACCTTTGAGAATCAGATTTTCTAAGTTTGCCCCCAAGGTGTAGCTGATAAAAGATTGAACGGTATCAATTTCAGTGGCTAATGTAGATGTTTCATTTACAACATCACCTGTACTGTCAACAACATAAGTATCGTTACCTAAACCACCAATCATGGTATCGTTACCAGTACTGCCATCCAAGTAATCGTTTCCTGAACCTGCTTGAATCCAATCATTACCAGTAGTGCCTAAGAAGCTGGTTTTACCTATAAATCCGCTTAAATCAAAGCGTTCAAATCCTAAGATTTTTGTACCTGTAATACTTGTAATCTGACTTGTGGAGTTACCTGCATTAATAGTCAGGCTCGTTGCATTTGTTCCCCCGGTGATAACTAGGGTATCTGTACCTGCGTTACCATTGATGGTGTCACTTTGTTGCAGGTTAGCAAAAATGCTAGTAACTGTATCATTTCCTGCTCCTGCGTCAATAATATCTTTGTCGTTCGTGGTGGTGAAACTTTCGTTATTTGCTGTTCCTGTGATCGTGTTGATATCAACGTTATTAATACCAATAATTAATTGTTTTTCGTAAGATAAACCACCCTGGTCTTGTACCTGAACTCGAATGCTGTAGCTATTCTTTGTTTCAAAGTCGAAAACTGCATTAGTTTTTAACTGGTTGTCTGCGATCGCAAAAAGAGCATTATCAGTTGAACCTATTCCTGTAACAAGATTATAGGTAAAAGTAGCTCCAGTATCAGGGTCGGTGGTGCTGAAATTGCCAATTACTGTACCAATTACCTGATTTTCGGCTACGTTGCTGTTAGATAGGGTGAGATTGGTAGGAGTTTGGTTAAGAGCATTAATCCGCGCCGTAAAGCTAGTACTATCACCGCCATCGTTTGCATCTTTTGGATCAATAGCAAAATCAACTACAGAGTTACGGTTAACTTTTGTTGTGATTTGATAGTTAACTCCTGTGCCATCAGTGCCAGTAAGTGACTGTGACCATACTTCTACTCCATCAACGAAAATATGTCCAATAACACCATTTCCACCTAAATCAGCTTTAGCTAAATTGCCGTAAATTTGGATTTCTCCGTCAATTTCGCTGACCCAGCGACGTACTGCCCACTGTTCCACAGGTGTTCTGTCAGCACTTGTAATGACTCCATTAGGATGACCACCATTACCCGAAATAAAAGTCCAATAAGTGCCGTATTGAGCAAACCAAGCACCACTAAACTGGGTCATTTGTTGAAAATCAGAACTAGTGAAAGGCCCGTCATAATAACCGTAATACCAATTTTTATCTCCTTGTAACCCAGAAAATTCTGTTTGAGAATTAGCAATTTCAAAGTCAGGTTTATCTTTAATGCGAATCTTTAAGCCATCATTAAATTGCAGATATTCAACATTGGTAAGTGTGTCCGTATCGTTATTATTCTGAGTGGAACTAACATGAACAAATCCCTGATTAAAGGATATTGAGAACTGTTGCAATATTCCATTCAAGTATGCAGTATCTACACCATCCCCACCATTGAGAATATCATTACCCTCTCCACCATTGAGGGTATCATTGCCATCGCCACCGTAGAGAATATCATTACCACCCTCACCATAAAGTTGGTCATTACCAGCACCGCCAGCCAAGTTTACATTGTCACCATTACCACCGTACAGCAGATCGGGATTGGCAGTACCAACTAAAGGCCAGTAAGAGTAAAGAGAATTAAATTTGGCTTCACGCCCCTCTTGGAAGCCGATTGCTGCATAATGCGCTGCCGCAGAAGTAAACTGTCCTGCTTGAATTTGTTGATTGGCATCAGGATAGCGGGTGCGATACCAAGTTTCGTCAAAATTGAGGTTAGCGGCTCGTCCTTCGGAGATGCCACGTTCAATATAGTGAGCTACTGCCGAGGTAACAGTACCATTTCTAATCGCAGTATCTACATCAGAGTGAACTTTGCGGTAGAAAGACTCATCAAAATCAAATAAGGTTTTCCGCCCTTCTGCTTTGCCCCAGTAGACATAATGATTGCTTCCTGAAGCTAAAGCTCCATTGGAGACGGTAAAAGCAACGTCATGATGGATAAGAAGATAGAACTTCTCCCAAAGAAGCAGGTCTTTGGTGCTGATTCTTTGACCATCACTAAACTGCACGAACTCAACATTAGTCAAAGTTGTGATATCTCGACCATTCTGAGCATGACGTATTTCCAGGACACCATCGCGCTCTATGCGAATATATTCATCAAGTGAACCATCTATGTAAGCCGTATCTTCACCATCTCCACCATTGAGGGTGTCATTGCCCTGACCCCCAATTAAGATGTCATTTCCCGATCCACCATTGAGAATATCATTGCCTTCATTTCCTTCTAGCCTGTCGTTTCCTTGACCGCCAGTGATTGTATCATTGCCTGCACCACCGGAAATAATTACATCCTGAGAACCAAGTGCGGTAAAAGTGTTGTTACCTTGATTTCCGTTGACAACTTCAACACCAAGATTATCAAGGATAAAGCTAACATCACCATCCCCTTCAATCACTAAAACATCAAATCCTGCTCCACCTTTGATATTGTTGAGGTTATCAAATTTATCAATGGTAATCAGGTCATCACCTGCACCACCATCAATTGAGTCAATTCCTGCTCCTCCCGTAAGGATGTCATTGCCATCAGAACCAACTAATTGATCATTTCCATCACCACCACTGAGAACCGCTCCTTTGGTACTACCGGGTTTCACAATTAAAATATCATTGCCTTTGCCGCCTGTTACAGAATAAACTTCAACAGGGTCGATAGTTAAGTTAATATTTTGGCCTGAGTCATCAGCAAAGATAATGTCAGGTTTGTTTTCGTAATAAAAGCGAGATACACCTGAACTTAGCTGTTCTAGTTTTGCACCGTTGGGGTTATAGGTAAAAGCAACATCGTAGAGTTGGCTATAGGGCTTGGTTTCAAAGCCAATGCGAGTAAAGTAAGCTGAGGCAGTAATCTTGTTACCTGCAATGTTGTAGTTTTTGCTTTGCGAGATTACAGAAATTGAATTAATTCCGTAGCGATACAGGGCAGCTAATTCACCGAGTTCAACTTCGCTATTTAGGTTTGTGTCTGTCCAAATGCGGAGTTGATTAAAGTTTGTATCTTTCGAGTCAATAATTGAGTCTTGATTGGAATCTAAATTGCCCAAGAAACTGACTTGATTTTGTTGTTCTAGAGAGAAGAATTCATTGAGGTTGGTAATGAGTCCGTCATTATTTCTATCCAACACCAGAAAACCGTCTGAGGGGGCAACCCATCCTATTTGTTCTGGGTAATCGTCGTTATCTATATTGAACAGAGTGAGAGAATCTTCAGCAGAAATAAGTTGTAATCCATCTCCTGCTAAATCAAATGTCAGCAATTTATAAGGACTAACGGAATAAGTATCAGGTTTTGCTGCGGCTAAGTTGTAATTGGGATCTCCAGGGTTAAAGGCGGGTTGCAGAGATACTGTGCCGTCAAAGTTGACAACTGGGTTATATTCTTTGCTGTCTGCAAAACGGAAGATTTCAATTCTGCTTTGGGGTTTGAACCACTCTTGTATGGTAATAGTGGCTGTGTTGTTAACTGTGACAATGAGGTTATTATTTTGCAGAGTTAATTTCAGTGAATCAAGTGTGATTCCTGCACCAAACTCTAGAGTATCAATGCCGCCATCTCTGGTGACTCCTTCATAGTTACCAATATCATAAATACTGAGATTGGTAGTGTCGTCTAAACTGTAAATGTAAGTGTCATTTCCATCTGATCTTGTTAGAGCTTTAGTATCTCGTGTTGCTCCTTGAATCGTGCCATTGTTGTAGTTACTGGTCAAATCTTTGACAGTTGTACCTGTTCCTTCATTGAAGTTATAGTAAGTAACTAACCCAGATTCCTGTCCCGTTAGTGGACGATTCAAGTCAGCTTGAATTTCTGCTTGGGTTTTGGCTTTATTCCAAATGCGAACTTCATCAAGGAAACCTTGAAAATAGTCAGAAACTCCAGAACCTCCTAAAACAGCACTTGGATGTACGATTAATGTGCTGGTCAAACCTGTTTTGATCAATTGACCATTCAGATAAAGGCTTGGAGTTTTATTATTATAGACAATTGCAACATGATTCCAACCTGATAAGTTCGTGTCATGAACTAATAAAGAAGGTAGATACTTAACAGTAGTAGTAGTATTAGTAAAACTACTGTGTTCAAAAACGCTAATTCCATTAGTTCCTACGGATACGCCAGCATAAGCATGACCTGAACCCAAGACTGAAGCTCCGTTTAAAGGAACAATCGCATAACGTTGATTAAAATCATTAACTCCAGAAGTATTTTGTGTGGTAGAGTCTCTAGTCGCGGTAGGATTTACCCAAAATTCGATAGTAAATGTATCTTTAACGTCAGCGAATTTAGCAGGATTCTGAACAGAATCATTAGTGCCATCAAATGATAAGAAACCATCAATGTCATTTCCGTCTAGCTTAGTTAGAGCTTTGATAGCACCTTGAATTGTGCCATTATTTTGATAACTAGTTAAATCTTTGATGGTTGTACCTGTTACTTCATTAAAAGTATGGTAAGCAACTAAACCAGATTCATTACCAGTTAAAGGACGATTCACATCAGTTTGGATTTCTGCTTGAGTTCTGGCTTTATTCCAAATCCGAACTTCATCAATGTCACCACTGAAGAATCGTTCTGTTCCATTTCCTCTAGCACCAATCGCCCAGTTACTATTAACCGTTAATCCCCCTACATTGCTGGGTGTAGAACTAGCTAATACGCCATTACGGTAAAGTCTCCATGTCTTAGCTTGACTATCATACACTCCACTCAAATGAACCCAATTGCCGATATCTTCCTTGGGTATGGCGTAGCTGGTAAAGTAACCAGTGCCATTCCAAGAACCAACTTCATATCGACCATTGTTAATCCTGAGACCTACTTGAGCATTGGGATTGAGAGTATAACCGTGGGCGATAATATCTCGCAGTCCATCAGTAGCTCTTAGTTTTACTCTAGCTTCTAGGGTAATTGCTCCTGTGAAATTCAGGTGAGATGGATTGTTGAGATTTACATAGTCATTTATGCCATCAAAGGATAAAGCACCAGCAAATTTATTCCCAATTCTTAGAATATCCGCTCCGTAAGTTCCTAAAAAAGTTTCAGGATTATTTGCTTCAGCCGTTGGTTTATTCGGTGTTAATCCAGTAGGCGTAATTAAATATTCTTCATTATTATTTAGACGCAGTAGTTCAATTTTCTTCGTAGCAAAGTCTGAGAGAATTAGCTTGTTAGATAAACTAGAAATAGTTGCTGTAGGGTTAGCTGGATCTTTGAGAGCAATAATTAAATTGTTGCCATTTTGTTCAAATAATAAGTCGGATGCTTGAATACTTGCATCTAATTCAATAGCATCTAATCCACCAGCATCTTTGATGTTTACGGTTCCCTGTCCTCGGTTATAGCGATAAATATCATCGCCTTTATCTCCATCAAGAGTTTGTCCTGAAGCAGTAGCGATTAAAATATCATCTCCAATGCTGCCTGTTCTGCTAGGAGTCCATTCTGCACCTTGAATTGTTCCTTGAGTCTGATTTGCAGTTAAGTCTTTTGCTACTATTCCTGTTCTATCATCTAAATTCCAATAACCAACTAAACCAGATTCATTACCAGTTAAGGGACGATTCACATCAGCTTGGATTTCTGCTTGAGTTCTGGCTTTATTCCAAATGCGAACTTCATCAATATCACCATTGAAGAATCGTTCTGTGCCATTTCCTCTAGCACCAATCGCCCAGTTATCATTAACTAGCAATGCTCCGACATTTGCTGGAGTAGAACTAGCTAATATGCCGTTACGATAAAGTCTCCATGTCTTAGCCTGATTATCATAAACTCCAGTCAAATGAACCCAATTGCCAATATCTTCTTGCGGTATGGCATAGCTGGTAGCATAAACAGTTCCATTGCCAGAACCTATCTCATATCGACCATTATTAATCCTTAAAAATACTTCTGAGATGGGATTGAAAGTATGCCCATGAGAGATAATGTTCCGCAGTCCATCAGTAGCGTTGATTTTTACTTTAACTTCTAGGGTAATTGCTCCTGTGAAATTCAGATGAGATGGATTGTTGAGATTTACATAGTCATTTATGCCATCAAATTTTAGAGCATAATTAAAAGAACCGTAAATGATGCGACTGGCATTGCTGTTAACAAAATTATCAGAAGCGTTAGGAGTATCAAGGTTGAGTTGGGTTGCTCTAGTCTGAATTTGCTGCCAATTGGCGACTCGTTCATCTTCTAACTTGACTAAACCGTTATTAACAACAATCTGAAAGCGGCTGCCATCAGCAAAGCGCAAAATTTCTACTCGTTGCTGTGCCGTTACCCAATTAGTTAGCCGTTCGCCGTTGATGACTAAATCATTACCTTGCAGCGAGAGTGTGACTTGAGATGGTAAAAAGTTGAGATTGAAATCTTTAACTTGAGGATCAACTTGATTTTGTGAAGGCGTAAAAGCATCTTGAGGACGAGAGCGTAAGTCTAAAATTTTGGTGTCTGCATCGTTGATGGCATTTGCTTTGAGATAGTTGATATTTTTTTCATACAAAACAGGGTTATCTTTGTAAATGCCCCATTCTCTGGCGACTTGAAAATCCTCGTTTAATTTGTCAATCGTGTTAATGCTAACGGGACGAGTATTATCATAAAGTTGGATGCTTTTAAGCAATCGTTTTAAATATAAGTCACCTCCTTCTATTTGAGTGCTTGTTAACTGATAAATAACCCCCTGAATAATCGCATCTTGAGGATTATTAAATCTGACGCTTCCTGTTCCTGAATGCCCACCAAAATAGCCAGGAGATTTACTAGCAGGATAATAGATATACTCTTGGACTAAATGACCATAACCAATCAACTCTGAACTTAATGCTTTTCCTCCAATTGATACAGCAAAATAATTAAGAATGTCTTTAGCATTCTCGCCCATTTGCCGAGCTAAGTCTGCATTCCCGTCATCCTCTCTCCAACTAAATCTAGCAACAAATATTCCATTTTCGATGGTGACGTAATATCCTGCACGGGGATAGTCTCTATCTCCAAATGTCCCACCCAGGATACTACCTAATAGTGTTCCAACAGCACCTAATACAATAACACCAATAGGGCCAGCAAAAGAGCCAGCAGTAAACCAAGCTCCTACACTGGAAGCGACAGAAGTTGCAGCAGCACCAGTACCTAAAGTATAAGCACCTCCCAGACTTGCTACTAAGCTACCTATTGACGCGCCTATTCCTGCTCCTTCAACACTAAAATCTTCACTTAAAATATTCCACTTCTGTATCGCTGCTTGGTGTAACTGTGAACCTAAAAATGAACCTAATGCAGATGCACCTGCATTTAAGAGATTACTGCCAAAAGATTCTAAACTTACATCTGCATTAGCTATAATTTTTTGTCCTTGGGAGTCAAGAATAAATTCTCCTGTAATTTTATCAATCTCATAGATTGGTGTTGCACCAAAGAATTTGACAGAAATAATTGGATCAAAAGACGCAACAGATTTTTGTATTAAAAATAAACTGCTGTTATTGACGATTGTACTAACTCCTATTTGAGTTAGTGGATCTTCAATCTTAAAAGTGTTAATTAAAGAATTAGCTAGTTTGGATGTCCCCAAACCAATCCCTGTTGAAATAAAACTAGCGGGTAATCGTTTGTACAGTGCTGCTAATGATAAGGATTTTTCGGTGCGTGCTAAAAATTCAGGATCATTCGATAAGTCAAACTCGTAAACTATAGCATCTCCAACCCAACTACCAACTGTTTTACCTAATGATTGGGCTACAAGCTGACTGGCGAATTTATCATCAGCAAAATAAGAGCCAATTTGACTACCAACTGATGCACCAATAAGACCACCTGGTGTCACAGGTTGATAGAGAGACAGAGACTCGTTATGAACCCGATAATCTCCTGCGACATAAGTATGTAATTCCTCAACAGTAAAGTTATAGACTGTATGTTTACCTGCTACTGGTTTAATACCAGGGTGAGGAATGAGTTTACCTGTTACCCCAACTAAAAAGCCATGAGTACCGATTTCACCTAAAGCTTTAAAACTGCCATCGGGTTGGAGAAAATGATGTCCTAAAGTGACTTTAATATTGCCTAATTGAACGACTTCTTGATCTGGTGTGATAAATGTTTGGGTTACTTTGCGTGGCTGGAGTTCTCCCAACCCATCAAATGCCATTACTTCATCGCCAGCTTTAATTTGTTCGATAGGTTTGTATGTACCATCTGACATTGAAATTGGTGTTTCTGCCGTAAAGCAGAATTGATGCAATTCATATAACTGAATTACTTTTTTTAATTCTGATAGGTTCTTCAAATATTCTTGAGCAATTGGTGTTTGATAGGGGTCAGGATTATATAAACCTCCATTTTCTTTTGCTTTTGCTGCCTTTTCATTCATTGCCATCTCGCCAACATTATAAAAATAAACAATTAGCGATTCTCTCTCTTCTTGTGTAAGATTGTTCCAGTTTGACGCATTTTTTTGGTACCATTGAGCAGCATTTTGTACCATTAAGCCAGCAAATATTACTGTTGCTGGATTTTGACTATCAATAAGATCATGAGTTAATCTTTTATAATCATTCTTGTAGTGCTTTAAATTTAATGGATCACTATGAGGGTATTGTTCACTGTACTTGTATAATAAATCTATAGCCGTATAAATTTGTATGTTGCCACGACCAACATCAATAGCAGCGACGAAAGTTTCTTTAAGAGAAGGATCATTTTTTATTTGTTCCCACAAACTTGGAGCAGATTTCAAAATTGTATAAGTTTGTTCAATATGAAAATGCGTCGCTTCTGAGGCAAATATATCAGCATACACTTGAATAAAAGCATCTCGCAGAGTTTCATTACGATCATGAAACTCTTCAAGGATAGAACCAGCTATAACTTTGTCAGAAATACCATATTTTTCAAGGTTTAATACTTTATTAACTGCATTTATAGTCTTCATCTGGCTAACAACAGTTAATAGTTCAAATTCAGAATAAAGTTGAGGATTTTCAGTCGCCATTTTAAACTCCTAAAATTTTACAAAGAAATAAGTTAATTGCGATGAAGATATAATTTAATTTAAGATAAATATTAAAGATGTAAATAAATTAGACTCTATTATTAATTCAATACTTTCATATGAAAAATATACAACAAAGTTTTTATTACTTTTATTCTTTAATATCTCTTACTTAATTGATCAATTTAGTTTGGATAAATCTTAAACAAGCTTACAGATCCACCAACACAACAAGCTACACAACAACTAAATATAAGTTGGGCTGTTTATACTTCCTGCTTATACGTATCAAAATACTGATATCATGTGTTTGTTCATGTCACAGTAAAAACTACTGAAACTCTTAATTTTCCTTAAGTTGCAGACTGTGTTGTGAACAGCCAATATCAATGCAGTATTTTTTGATACATATATGTGTCACGGAAATGCAGACAAAAATCTCTGTCCAGAGTGCTTAAAAGCTCAACAAATCTCCGGTATAGACGTTAAACGCTTATTATTGCAACTTACAAAGTTCAAATGCGAATATTATCCACAAAGTCAAGAACTTTCTGACAAAGAAATTAAATACTTATGCCTTTCGCTGTCTCGCTATAGTAAAGGAGAGATTGCTTATTACTTTTACAGACATAAGATTCCAACTATTCAAGAATTAGCAGCTTGTGAAGACATAGAAAGGCGAATAAAAAACTTAAATGCTGAGATGTCTAATCGAATACACAGATATATTAAGCGATTAATGAACTTAACAGATGAGAATAAACGTCTGCCATCATGGAAAGATATCATTGCATATTTAGAAAAAAGTGGATATAAGATAGCTCAAACTTGTACATCAGAAAAACAAGTTAACCTGATGTTACTCGAAAGTGATATCAGTGCTGATGAACTTCAATCTCTCTTACAAAAAAATGGCTTCCACAGCAAAATTAGTCGAATAATTGACCATTAAACAAATATCTGAGTCTCAAATTATGCAAAAACGCCGAACTTTTATTATAGAAGGCTCTCAAGACGAACTTGAAAGAATTGTAGCTCTTTTTGAATTAGAGGAATTAGATAACTTACTAGGTATAAAAGTTTTAAATGTCAAAATGATTTCTTCTGCTCAAGCTGATCAATTAGAATCTGAACAAGTGATGACTATTGCTACTCAATCTTTGAGTGAATCTGCAAAAGAAGAATTAGAATTTGATTTATACAGAATTTGGTTAGATAATCTTTGGCGAAAAGGATTACAACCAGTAGTAAGAACTATTCAATCTGCTACAGGTATTAAAACAATTAACTTTAAAGAAAAATCTGTAGAACTTATCGTCACAATAACGCCGTTAAATGAAACAGAAATACAGATATTTTTGAAAGTTCGTCCATCTGAAGGTAAAGGATATTTACCGGAAGGGCTAAAAGCTTGTATTCTCGATGAAAATGACGAAATTATTCTGGAAAAATCCACTGATAATCAAAGTAATATGCTTGATATTACTTATGGTCAGCGATTTACTTGTGAACGAAATGATTGTTTTAGTGTTAGCTTAACTTTGGGAAATGAAACTATTAAAGAATATTTTCCAGAGTAATTACTTGTTATGGTCAAAAGAATATATTTAAAGTTTGGCTACTCCGTTCAATTAGAACGTGTACCCATAGCAGCTTTACCCGTTACCCTAACAGTTTACGATAATGCAGGACTATTACAAGAATTAGGTTCTGGTTATTATTTATCTCTCTTGCCTAAAAATCTCAGAAATTCATTTCGCAAATGGCAAAAATATATTGCTCCTCATCCTGATGATGATTCTGTTAGGCGTATCAAGTTAGAACCTATTAATCCAAATAATAATCTAGAAATTGATGACAGTAATATTAACTTTGAGCAACTAGCCAATAATTTCAAGACTAACCTTAACCAATGGCTAAATGAAGAAGCATGGCTCAATGAATATGGAAATAACGATACTAAAATTAAGCAGGTTTTAGAAAGCTACTATTCAGAAAAAGAAGAAATACAAATTTTTCTTCAAACCGAAAATAGAGAATTAAGGGGACTACCTTGGCAAGAATGGGACGTACTGCAAAAATTCTTTATTAATCACTCTAATACAGAAGTATCAATTAGTGCCACTAATTTTAAACGTCCTGAGCAACAGCAAACTCTCTTGCTAGATGCAAGAATTAGAATTTTGGCCGTTTTTGGAGACGAAAAACTAGGCTTAGATGAAGAAAAGACTTTAATCGTTAATTTAGAGAAATATGGTGGACTAATTAAACTTTTACACCAGCCAGATAGACTAACTCTAGAGCAAGCATTACAAGAACCTAAAGGTTGGCATATATTTTTCTTTGCTGGTCATAGTGGAAGTGACGAAAACGGTAAAATAGGCTGGATTGAAATTAACCCTTCTGAAAAAATTTCAATTGACAATCTTACAACTCAACTGGACAGGCTCATTCGAGATAAGTTACAGCTTGCTATTTTTAATTCTTGTGATGGTTTGGGTTTAGCAAATCAGCTAACTTCCTTATCCTTACCTTACTGTATAGTCATGCGTGAGCCTGTTGAATCCTTGTTCGCTCGTAGGCTATTGAGACATTTGCTTACTGCTTTTGTTAAGGGTAAATCTTTATTTGCTTCTATGCGTACAGCGCGTGAGTCTCTGCGTAAGGAGTTTGACGAAGAAGGTAAGCATCCTGGTAAAAGTTGGCTCCCTGTAATTGTAGCCAATCCAGAAGCTCGGCCTCTAACATGGGATGGAATGTTTACCGAGCGTCGATTAGATAGAAAATGGGAGTTCCTTCTTTTTACTATCTTGCTGATAGCAATCATAGGACTACCATTGAGCATTTGGGCAGAGTTTGGGAATATTAATACTTTAAAGCTTTATGCTCAACTTTATCCACACCTTGTCATTTATCCATCTTTATTTCTTTGGATATCACTATATGGACTATACAGAGCAATATGCCTAATTCGGCAAAAAGCAAAGATATTTTGGGGTTTTACAGCAGTAGTATTTGTTTTAAGCTGCATTGCTCTAGCTTTAGATTTAAATACTGATCCCACCTTATTACTTGAATTAAAGCCGAACGCCACAACAGTTGTATATCCACAAAAATTTGCCCAAGAATTTAACGAGCAGCGAGTATTTAAAAATGATCTAAAAACAATTCCTAAAGATTTATTAGATATTACTCAAATAATTGATTCACGAGGTAATATTACTGCCAAAAAGCAAAATATCGAAGAATCTCTAAAAAAATTTATTAGTACTCAACGCCAGGAGCAAGAAAACAGAAACTATCAAGGCTATAATAGCTTTTTAAGAAATGTCTTGAAGTATCATATCTGGAAAGGACAATTCTCATTCAGTCGTTGGTTTTATGCTTTCAGTTACTTTATTATCTTTTTTTGTGCAGCAGAAATTTTTGCTTTACTGATGCAAAACTTACTTGCTCCTAATTCAGTATTTAAGAAGCATAAGTATATTAGTTATTTGATTATCTGTGATACAGGGCTTCTGTTGTGGTATCCCTTTTATTATTACTATACAGACCAAATTAAGTCATTATTATTTGATATAAATACAGAGTTAACTAATCTTGCAGGACTTGTCTATTTATTCATTTTTTCTCTATTAGTTATGACACTTGTCGTAACCATGAGTCAGATTAAAGTAGCAAAATACCGCCACATTTTAAGTCTTATTGTTATTGCTATAGTAGCACTAACTAATTTAATGATAATTCATGGTAGCGCATTTCTAATTGATCAGATGTTTGGAATTAGTAGTCATAGTACTTTTATTACTTGGATTGGTTCAATTAGTTTTTTTGTTTTTATATTTATTTTAGTTATTTACTTAATTGACAACAAAGTAACCGAAATATAAAAATGGCAGAATTAGGAAGTGAGAAAGCTAAATTTATATTAATTGTTCTCCTAATATATATTTTGCCAGTAATCTTGATACTCGTCGGCATCATTCCATTTAATTTTCGGTTTATATTATTAATAATCATTGCCATTTCAGTAATTTTGTATGCTAAAAATACAGGAATTCTTTTAGAAGAATTAGGTTTCAAACACAATAACACAATACCTGCAATAAAGAGTGTTTTACCCGTAACATTCGGATTGACAGGATTAATAATAATTCATTATTTTATAAAAGGAATACGAATTGATAATTCTGCTATCCAATGGTACTTCTATTTATTCTTTGTTATTGTGTCTGCACCTTTGCAAGAGTTTTTATATAGAGGTTACTTATTTTATCTTTTCTCCAAAGTTGGTTTTTCTCAATACTTTCTTGTTACTTCTTCTATTTTGTATAGTTTTGTCCATGCAATTTACTGGGACTTACCAACTCTACTGTTCACTCTAGTAATCGGTTTTATTTGGGGATATCACTATACTCGGTTCATAAATTTATATAGCGTCATTGTTAGCCATATTCTATTGGGAGTAGTTGCGATCGCTACTGGATTATTGTGATTTAATAATGCTTTAGTTTATTATGAGTGTCCAATATTGTCGGCTAAAATTTAACAGTTTTACCTATACCTCTATTAGTACCGATCGCTATCTCTTGTGTTGTATTTAGCAATCATCTGCTCAAAAGCTTCTTGCAAATCAATTCCTTGAGAATTAGCTAGACAGATGACAGCAAACAAAATGTCAGCGAGTTCACCAGCTAGTTCTTGTCTGCGTGGCTGTTGCCGTTGTGCCTTCTTCTCAACAACGAGCGATAAAAGGTGAAAGATAGAGCCGAAGTGATTAGATTGAGCGCACATGGTTGGTATGTAGAGAAGATAGCAGCGCACTTTAACTGGACTGCCCAAACAGTGAGAGAAGTGTTGCATAGATAGGGAAAGTTAGGCGATAAGGGGCTTTGGTTGAAATTTCTTGTTTCAGCAGTGTAAAAGTCCTGAACCTGCTGTTGCCAATCATGTTGGATTGCTGCTAAGATGTTGGAGAAGATTTGCTCATCGAATACCACTAACTCCGCACTGATTCTGTTGTCGGATTCTATTAGTGATAGTTGCCATTGGGGTCGGTTGATAATCATCTCGCAATTCTACAAATTCTACTTTATTAAACTTATATCTTGCCTGTTTTAACCAACTGGCGATCGCTCTTTTTTTCAGGCGTAAGTGCTACAGTCTGGGTTGAATTTAAACGAAATAAACTCTATAAATCATAAAAACTATATAAACACAATAAACTATATAAATAGTTTTAACTATTTTACCGCTTAATATCCAGTATTCCTAAACACGTCTTAGAGAAAAAAAGTGTAATGAAAATTACGGGCGCGATTGGCAACTGCGATCTCTGTAGCAATGAGGATGTGAATCCTTCTGGAGGCGATCGCTCTCCACTGGCATCCCGCAGGACTAAGTTGATTGGGCTTCGCACGCCTGCTCAACTTATTTTGGCTCAACCCTTACATTACAGCTATAGCCAAGCAAAGTTTTAACGTTTGATGTGTGAGTATGTTTGCTTACCTTATACTTTAGGCTCTGAAGCTTCTTTTCAGGAATGGCAAAACTTTCTATACACTCCTCTACACGCACTTGTCATATCAGTTCGCAGAGTAATTGAAAAAATTCAACGAAATCATCAGCTTTCTGGCTCTGCTTGTCGTAGCCATCGCTCTTGGGCTAAAGAATCAGGGTTACACAAGGTTATTTTCAATTAGTCTGCGAACCGACAGACAAATTCGTAGTAAGTTCTTAACGCGAATAAATTATTACTGTATAGACAATTTTCTGTACCATGTATACATATATTACTCATCTGATGTGGTTTCTGAAAGGCAAGTGGGGCAATACTTTCTATACAATTGCCTACACACATATTTACACGACAAGCCCAATCGTTAACCAGTAGCGATTTTGGAGAAATAAGTTTCTGTACAGTTGCCCCAAACAGTGTACATCGTTACCTAGAGCAGAACAAATACAAGGCGATCGTGTGCATCAAATAAACTGCGGTTAAGATTGTGGTTTCCTGCATTACACAGCCCCAGTAACATGAACCTATTATGGAAAACTGGAATTATTTTTAGTGTGATCGCCCTGGGTAGCACTATAATTTGGATTGTCCACTCACAAAATAACTCACCTATCGCTTTCGCAGAAGAATGGGTTGTTATAGAAGTGACAGATGGCGAAAGCATGACTGTTCGACAAACCGATGGACATCAAATGCCAGTTCGACTTTGTGGTATTGATGCAGCAGGGCAAGCATTAAGTAATCAAGCCAAAGAGAAATTGCGATCGCTTGTTGCCATTAACGATAATCAAGTGATGATCATTCCAGTCCAAAAAGATAGCAATGGAAAGACTATGGCAGAAGTGATGGCTTATGGCAAGGGTGGTGTTGAGGTCAGTTTTCAAGAGGAATTGCTCAAGCATGGTTTGGCTATAACACGGCAATTCAATGTGGAATGCCCGAATCAGTTGGCTTTTGAGAATGCCCAAAAGATGGCAGTAGCATTAAAGGTTGGCGTGTGGAGACAATTGAAGTGAGATTTTTTATAAGCGGGGCTTCAATTTCGTGTAATCTTGAAGTCAGAGTTTCTCTAAATGCAAATCCTATTAGAGGATACTCAGCAAAGTTTGCTTGTTTCATCTCTGTCAATACCGATAAGTCTTCAGATACTGCTGTTGAATCTCTATCAAAACTTACAGAGCTTCTTTGATATAAATGTTGAGTTTTAAAACTATAATTTATCTTTGTTTTATTCAAAATCTTCAGAGACAAATTTAATTTCTTCAGCTAATCTAGCGTAATGCTTCCAAATATTATACGATTGTGGTGAGTCCAATTTATATTTTTTACAATATAAAATAAACCAAATTAGATTGCTTATGTTTCTCTGTTGGTAATTAGGTAATTCATTAAAATTATTAACTAACAGAAGATACTCAGGTAGGTTAGCTGTATGCTCAACGCGAAATTCTTTAGGAAGAATACCAACTTTACATTGATAATAATCAATAGAATTTATTCTACCAATAAGCTTGCCATAACTATTCATAAGTTTTCGGTAATGCTTTTGTGATTGATCAATATTAGATAAATGGTAATTAGCTAGAAAATTAATAATATAAAATAAATTTAAATTGTTATCATAATCTAGCCGATGCATCAAACTTGTTATTGTTTCTCCAGTCAGTGAGAAAACCATATCTTTAGCAACATAAACTAGAGATTTGACTGAATCAAAGATAGAATTTATGGAGTTGGGGTTGGTTGTGTTTGAGGTTCTAAAATCTGTTTCGCTTGAATCTCTGGAGTCTGTTCTCCCTGTGATTGAGCTTCTGAAGTCGGAGTTGGTTGTGTTTGAAGTTCCAAAGTCTGTTCCGCTTGAGTCTTGGAAGTCTGCTCTACCTGTGATTGTGGTTGTGGTTTCTGCTGTGTTTGGGGTTGGAACAGAAGTTGGAAACTGATTGCTATCACCACAATTGTTATCGCTATTATCAATAACACTATTATGAAACGAGTCTTCTGGTTCTTTCGAGGAGCAGGAGATTTCTTGTGTTGATGAGGTTCGGCTGAGGATATTGTTTCCTTTTTTTTTTCCGTTAATAGAGGCTTGTTTCTAACTGGTTCCTCTACAACGGATGCAAAGCCTCTCCACACACCAGCTTTGTACAAAATATTTCGTTTTTCTAAATTTTCTGTTACAACAACTAAAACACCACCAGTTTTTGTTTGCCCATCCCAGCTAATCCAACATTTAGGTAAAGGATGGTTTTGTATTTCTTCGGCTAATTTCTCTAAATGAGAAGTTGATTTGTTTCCTATGTAATATTCTTGATAAGATTTTACATGGCTATTATCTGAGCTAAAGGTTGTTTCAATTTGCTGAGTAAATTTATTAATCGTATTTAAATTAGCTCTAAATTCTTCTACTTCAAAAAAATCAATTGATTCTTCTACCATTTTACAAAAAGATAAATCTTTATCTAAAATGCTAGAAATTGCACTACAGGCAATTTTACGTAAAACTTCTTCATTGTCTTCTAAATCGTCAGCTATCCAAACTATAGAATTTAGTACCTTCCTTCCTAGCTTATTAGATCGATTGGGTGACTCAATACCTGTGACTTCTAATAAAAGCTTATTTTCCTCATTATCTCTCAAAATAATAAGAGACGGCTTTACTTCATCAATTAAATCGTTAACGATAACTGCTTGATTATTCTCGTCACTTATAACTTGACGTTTAATTAAGCTAGGAACTTCTACAGGCTGATATTCTTCACTCTCAATTTTACGCCAGTGAATACCTGTTTTGCCCAAAGCCGAAGTTTTTACATAAATTTCAAAGCTACTCATCATTCAATACCTTTATAATTTTTTAAAAAATCGGCTGGGGAACTTCTAACCATTTATGCCCTTGGATGATTGCAAAGCCATCATTATTTTTAGAGCCAATAGCAAATCTAAATAAGGCATTATTGAAAGTGTTAATCTGTTCTTGAGTCGCTTCTACTTTAAGCAAACTTGAGCGTACACGACTCTGGATTTCTTGCACGCCAGCTTGTTTTTGTTCAACTTGATTTTTTGCGGTATGATAGGGAGTTTCTCGGTCATCAAATAAGTTAGCAACTTCTCTAAACAACCACCACATATTATTACGTTCAGTTAAAAGCTTTTGCTTATTATCGAATTCCTGTTTAGCAATTTCTAAATGATATTTTTCTACACCTAAGTTCGTTTCAAATTTTTCCAGATTTTCTTTTTCTTTTACTAAAATATTCTTTTTGTTTTCTAAATAAACATTAATAAGAAATAGTAAAATATACCGAAGCGGCTGTTCTCCATCTTTTGGCTCGTATGGGGCATTAATTGGTGTTTTATGATAGTAAAATTTAGTAAAGTTATTCTCATCAGTTTTATAATGAGAAAATATTACATTTCCAATAGTTTGTACTGGAGTTACTACAACAGCAACATTATTGATTAAAGAATCTGATTTTAAAAAATCAAGCAACTCACTGTAGGCTATTTTGAGGTGGTATAATAAACTTTCAGCATCTCTAGCTGTTCTAGTATAAGTTTCGCACTTCATTGGAGCTAGAATGACTAACCGAGGTGACTGCACCTTAGAAAAGGCATCCTTTAATAGCTGAGTAATACGCTGAGAATTGTTTTTCTCTTCATGCCATGTTCCAATTTCTCCGTAACTTACTTTACCTGTCTTTTTTTGCATAAGCGCAGTAGCATCAATAGGAATAACTATTGCATCGCATTGATTTAGCTGTTGTTTAATATAATTTTTTTGTTCAGAAGTTGCATGAGGATTAAAGTATTCACCAGAGGGGTCTGTAAACCTCAATTTCATGAATTTTTTGCCGTTACTTCCAAGCTCAAAATAAAAACCTTGATCATTCCAAGGGTTTTCTTTAGGTTGCGTTGGTGTAACTTGTTTTTTTAAGCGTGGATCTATATTTTTGAGAATAGCTTTACATTCTTCTATTGCACGTAAGGTGTTGGTATCATCCATCCAAGTTTGAAGATTAGCACGTTCAAAGGTTTTATTAAATTCTTCGTGCATTGCAGCCAAAAGGCTGGTTTTACCAATTCCTCTTAAAGCAACCATTAAAATTTTTAATTCTTCAGGTTCATTCATAGTATTTTCTACGAGTTTTTATTGAATAAAATGCAAAGATTCAATTTGATTAATTAGACTAACTTGATTAATTTCTTTCATCCATGCTTCTCTTATCTGTCTCTCCTGTTCTTGTTTACCAAATACATCAGACCAGATTTTTCCACGAACTCCTCTTAAAAAATTTCTCCATTCCTTCTGAATATCTTTTTGACGAATAACATTATCAATAAATTCCTCTATCATTGCATATACAGCTTCATTTGGTTCACATAGTAACTCTTCTAAAGCGGGTTTGATAGTATTAATTGCTTTATCATAGTCAATTTCCAAAGCTGTTAAAATATCCTCGGCAGTAGTATCTTTTGAAACAGCAAGTGTTTTATCGGGCTGTTCTAAAAATTGTTCATGCTGCCCTGTCATAGGAGTTATATTTGTGAGTCCATCTAAATGCTGACGAATTCGTGGAAGAATTAAGCCACGATAAGATAGTCTAAAATTTGCGAAAATTTGAAAGCCAGATTTTAATTTTTCTAAACGTTCGGGAATGATATTAGCTATTTCTACAAAAAAATCTGAGCCTTCAGATTCACTTAAAACGCTTAAGCCTCCTTTTGACTTTAAAACTTCAACAACTTGATTTTTAACTAACTCAACTGTACGTGTTAGATTTTCATCTAAAGACAAAAAATTATGAGATATTAACACTCTGAGTTCATCTTGATAATCGGGATAAGCTCTAAATGCGCTGCTGATCATAATGCGATTATTAATCTCTTGTAACGCACATTCTGATGACAAAATACCTTTGTCTTTTTCACAACTTTCAATAGCTGAGATAACCCCTTCGTGTAATTCTTCATCAGGTACTTGACGCTGATACCAAAGATGTACTCTTAATTCTTGAAGTCCTAAAGCTATATCCTTCCACCAACCACTATTATCATTCCCAAAAAGTTCGCTGAAAGTCTCTTCCACTTCTATATAATCGTTTTCTGAGTCTTTAGGTAAAACCATTTTTGCTTTGCTCAAGACGGCATTAATAGATTCATAAATTTCTACTAAACGCTTTTGGCAAGCACTAGAATATTTTTGATCTAGAACATCAATATTTTGGGTTAGATATTCTAGAAGTTTATTTAATAGTTGATTAGTTTCTTGGTCATTAGCGCAATTAACAATTAAAGATTTCTCAACTGTAATATATTTTTCTGTAATTGACTCCAACAAATCTTGACAATTTTTCAAATTATCTCCATTACTTGATTGTGGCTGAGTTTGATTAAGTACTAGAAAAGACCATAAATTAATAGGTAAATCTATTAAAGCTGAACGAGCAGCATCATATAATTTAACATCTACATCTGCCCAATAGTCTCCAGCAGACTTAGGCATTCTAACAAACAAGACAAAATCAATGTCGTTGCCTAATGCTTTAATTAGCCTATTCTCATCTCCAAGTCCTGTATCGCCTAATCCTGGCATATCTACTAAAGCAATTTTACCAACATGAGAATTAGGAAATGTGCAAGTAATTTTAACTTCTTTAACCGCTAAATAATTAAAGAAAACCCTTTGTCCATCAGGTGTGTCTTGAGCTACATATTCTCGAATTTGATGTTTTTTAATTGTTAAAGGGGAAGTTTCTTTTAAAAGATGACGATATTTATTTAAGTGAGAATGATATCTTTTCAGGTGTTCATACATTGCTCCTGGCTCTGCATAACCAGGGATATCTTCAGGCAATGGATGTAAAGGGCTGCTTGCAAATTCCTCTATGCTAAGAGGTTTCGCTCCTAAACGAAGTTTCTCATAGTAAGGAGCAATTACTTCATTTAAAAATGATAGTTCACTATGAAACCATACTTCGCCATAGGTATCTACATTTGGATTGTGATGAATAGTACTCCGAACTCCTGTACAATGCTGCCTGTCTCCATCGGGAATTTCTGCTGGGCTTAAACCAGTTAGACTTTGTAGGAGACGACTTTTTCCTTGTCTTGCACGCCCTATAACTCCGATATTTAGACTATCACGAGAAAAACGATTTTTTAGCTTAGTTAAAGTTTCTAATTCAGAGGCAATAGTTAATTGAATTTTAGAAAAATCAATTTCTTTAAGTCTACCAATTACAGCCAAATCATCAACTTGGGTTAAAAGATAATTGCGGCGCTCATCAAGTTGTTGTATCGCAGCAGAAATAATTTTTAAATTCCCTTCTACTCTTTCAATTCTCTGAGCCAGAGGTTTACGCTTTTCAATAATGTTGGTGATGCTTGTCGTTATATCCATTAGATAACTTATGGGTCTAGTTAAGGGCATTAAATCAGTATATTTGGTTACTTTTGTATCCGCCACATATTTATATGTAGATTGTTTACGCAGCAGGCGTGAGAATCATTATGGTATTTGTTTACGCATTGTATAATTGCAATATTTATTACTTATTAATCTAAGACGCTGAGAATTTATTGATGTCATATCAACTGATTGCACGATTGCGCTGATATGCCCAGATTGCCAGAAAACTAGTAATACATATACTCCAGGCAAACCATTCTAGATGTATCGCTAGATAAGTATTGTAAAATTCAGAAGCTTGTAGATGCCCTGCCCAAATTAAAATTTGAGCGTAGTGATAAAAGGGTGAGAAGGGGATTAAATTCTGTAACCACTCTGGCATTCCAGGTAATGGTATACTACCAGAACTAAACATAGCCAGACCAATAATAAATGCACTGACTAAAGAAATAATATTTGCCTCCAATATATAACCAATAAAGAAACCAAAGATGGCAAAAGGAATAATCCCTAAAATTAGGCTAAAGAATAATATTACCCAGTTTAAAAAAGGTTGATTAATACCAACTTTGAATATTCCCAAGCTAAACATTAAGCTTATGCCTAAAGTAGAGATAATAAAAGCAATAACAACTTTTGAGGTTAAATATATCCAAGCTGGTAAAGGAGTGATTCTGAGCAGTTTAATCCACCCTTGTTTACGCTCATTTGCAATTTGTATACTAAGCGTTTGAATTGCAACTATAAGCAGGGTGATAGTTGCAAGACCTATCATATAAGATATAGCATTTGGATCATTTCTTGGGATAAGTGCTATAACGCTATATAATGCCAACATACTTAGCAAAAATCCAGGTTGACGAATTAATTTTAATAACTCTACCTTTGTCTGACCAAACAACATAGATAATAAATGTAATGCTTTGGCAACAGGGTTTTCAAAATGAGAGCAATTATCTGTAGTTACTAGTGATGACTGTTGAATTTGTTCAAACCTTTCAGTACGAGTTTCTTGAATCTGCCCATTACTAAGTGTCAAAGTTCGAGTGGCTAAATCAGATATAGCATCTGCATCTGATTCAATATGACTAACTAGCAGAATAGTTTTTCCTTCATTCGTAAAATCTCGTATTTGCTGTAGAACTCTAGCCCGTGCTTGAGGATCTAGCCCTGTAGTTGGCTCGTCTAAAATTAACAACTCAGGATTACCTGCAATTGCTAGTGCAAAATAAAGCGATCTTTCTTCTCCTCCACTTAGCTTGTCAGAAGAAGCCCAACTATAGCGTTTATGCTCTAATTTACTTCTCGTTAGCAGTTCTTGAACAGAATATGATTTTAGATAAAAACTCCGAATAAGATTAATAGTTTCCTCAACTTTCAAACTTTCTGGCGCTCTAGTTTTTTGTAACATTAAACCGAGCTTAAGCTTAGATTCTGGTTGCTCAGGAGAGTAATTAAAAACTGTAACTGTACCTGATTCAGGCATTTGTAAACCTAATATTAGGTTAATTAAAGTTGTTTTTCCTGCTCCCATTTCACCTTTGAGGATAATGAATTCGCCAGCTTGGATAGACAGGTTAACATTATCTAGAATTTTACGCTGCTTTCCACTTTCCTCAAAAGATTTAGTAACATTCTTAAGTTCAACGATATTCATGAGTAATAATCCTAAAAACTTTTTAGAGCCAAAATCTAAGAGCAACCCAAGCAAGTACACCTACAACTGCTGCTGGGGCCAAAGGAGTACCAAAAACTGCTGTCAGAGAAATAGTTGTTAAAAATCCAACAATAATTGTTGAAAGCTCGTATCCAGTTTTATGAATGTCAGGTTGGCAGGAAATACTAAACCAGCAATCAGAATGGGAGCTAATCAAGTAGATAATACTAGCTGCAAAAGCTAGAATCACAATAATTCTAATTAAATCTGTTGAAATAATAGAGCTTGATTGAGAGTTTTGATTTGAATTGTCTTGGGAGTTCATGATTGTGCCTTAAACGACATGAAATTTCAAAAGTCAAGAGAAAAGTCAAGATAATACTCAACGGCAAAAGAATGGGTCTACCGCTTGCCAATTATGTATTCCTGTAGCTGTTGCTGAACCTAAAGCTATAGCGGCTGGTAAGGGTACACCAACTAATGTTGCTCCAGCAGTTACAATTGAGCCAGTACTAATAGCAAGCCAATCTATTCCTCTAGGAATTTTGAGCTTAATACTTGCGCTTTGGTCAGAGTTTTGTGTTGAAGTAGCAATAATTTGTACTTCCCCTTTAGATTTTGCAGTTACAAAACCGTCGCTATCAACAGTTGCAATTTGGTCATTACTAGAAGACCAATATACAGTCTTATCAATCGAGCCTATACCTTTAACTGTCGAACACAATTTAGCTGTATTGTTAATGTCAAGCTCAAGTTGTTTAGGATACACAGCAATATAATTAACAATCGCTGGCAAAACCTCTAACTGAATTAGTGCTTTTTTACTATTATTTTGGTTAGATATTGCTGTAATCGTGACACTGCCAGGTGACATTGCCTCTAATTCTGCTGTGTGTCCGTGTCCAAGAATTATTGCTACATCTGAATTGCTAGAAGACCAAGTAATATCTTCGCTATCACTTCCTAACCCTATAACTGTTGCAGATATTGTCTTAATTTCTCCGACTCTCCAATCATTGATTGGTTCATTATCATTAATAATGACTTCATCAATAATGACATTATGAGAAATTTTAAGTTTAGTACTTATACTTTTGTGACTATCTTCTTTGGAAACCGCTTGAATAGTAGTTTCACCTTGGGCAACAGCTTGAACTAAACCACTGTTATCAACAGTAGCAATTTCTTTGTTAGCGGATGACCAATTAACCCTAGTATCAAAGCTACCAAAACCATTAACCTTAGAGATTAATGTTCGAGTTTGACCTACCTCAAGTGCAAGACTTTTAGGTTGAATTTCAATATTGGTAATACCTTCCACCAAAAAGTTAACAGTGTCACTTTTAGTTTTGTCTTTTTTAGAAGTTGCTGTAATCCTTACTGTACCAGGGGCAACTGCAATAATTTGTCCTAGAGAATTAACCCCTGCAACTTTTTCATTACTTGAAATCCATTTTACTCCTCGATCTACTGCTCTTGCATTTCTAAGTTCATTTTTGAGTTGTACATCAGCTTTAAGTTGTAGTGACTTTCCTACTTTTAAATTTAATTCTTTAGGGCTGACAGTGACTTTCTCAATAGGGCAGCGATCTCCTCCCCAGTTTACCAAAGGAAAACAAGAATGTTGTATATTCCAAGTCTGCATTAGGATTAAGGGTGTCCACAGCAAAACTAGGATGAGAAACAAATGTCGTGATAGAAACTTAAGAACACTGTGAGCAGTCTTTTTCCCATCCTGTTGATTGACAAGTTCAATCAAATTCGTATGAAAAGCATTCATGATAGTTCAGTAGTAAAGTAGATACATACTTGCTTTCTTATATTTCCCAAATTATAGTTATGATTAACAAAATGATGAAATTAATTTAGTAAGTAGAAAATTAAACAGAGCAATTATACTAACAATGATCATTTTTATGATTTCTTCATTTAGAGTCACTAATTTGTATTCTTTACTTTTATATATAATTTATATTTTTAATACATATTAAAAATATAAATTATGCTTAATTATCTATTCTCTAGCTAATAATTTAAAACAATAACTATCCTTTCAACTCGTGTACACGTTGCCATTCTTGCTGTGTAATCTTGTAATTTGTGGCGTTCGGCTGACGAATTACAATCAAATTTTTCAATACAGGATCAAGCTTGAGGTCTTCGCGTAGCAGTGGCTTTTCTATCAACTTGCTAGTAAAGCGAATCTTGCTACAAGGTGTTACACCAATACGGCTGCTATCTATCCAGTAGCCAATGTCAGGAGGGTTAGTGATAATCTTAGGGGATTCAGTAATCTCTGCGATCGCATATATCCCAGCCTTATCCCCAGATTTCCAAATCAGTACTCCATCACCAGCAACCATGTCCTTTGCATAGCGCGTTGCCAGCCACGGCATCTGCTCAAAGTCGCGGATACCTTCAATGATGCGGTAATACTTGGGGTTGCCTTGAAATAGCCAGTATGCCATTACTTTTCACTTTTTAACTTGCAAGATATGATTTTTATTTACCAATTGCTTGACTAGCAAATTTTTGAAGTATACGTTGACTTGGATGAGCAGAGAGACTGACCAATTTATTGACAAGAGCTACAGGGAAAAGTGCAGAGTCATACATATCACAGTGGAGAGCCTCTACATTTGCCAATATTACTTGTAAATTTGGTAAATCATTTTCAGTAGGAGTCTTTTTGAGTTCTCTAACTGGTACTGAAACAATGTGCATCTGTCCACCACGAGTTTTAAAAATAACCTTATGTCCGTAGTTGCTAGTAGAGGCATACGGACGGCTGGGATCTCCTGCTCCGGGTAAGATGTATCGATATATGTATTCATCTGTTAAGATTACAGCTTCGCCAAAGTTTAAAGTTTTTTGGATTTCATGAGCGTGATCTACAAATGCACCACTTTTTTCCAAACCAGCAAGAAGAATATTCTGTTTATTCAAAAGCCAGTTTATTAGATCACGCATTGGTCTATGTAAACCAGCTGTCTGACCAAAAAAGCCTGTTGAACCGTCTTTGATAAAAAAGATTTTTTTCAGTATATCAGGCTGAGTGTTAAATAACTGGCGAATCAAATGAATAATAATGATATGTTCAATCACATTTACTAGATAACCTAATATTCCACCAGCCCCTGTTTCCTCATCAATAAGTTCATTTAAACGAAAAATATCCGTCAAATAAATTATTCCTCCTGTCTCTGGACAAGGGAAGGTGTAATCTTTACTCATGTTTTTCTCTGATAAAGTAACTGGATTACCAGTTGGGCTGAGAGGATTGGTAGCTAAAAGCCAGTTTTTATCTTCTTCAGTTCTTTGTCCTCCTTTATAACGACGAAAAACAAACCATGCTAAAGTATCAATTAAACTTTTACTTTCATCTAATGTATTTTTAGTAAAAAATTCAAAAATAGTTTTTAAAACACTTCCTTGAAGCGTATTTTCATCTTTTAGACGAATATTTTTAGTAGGCAATGCTAGTTTAAGCCTGTTAATATTCTTGAGTTTTACCATGTCTTCTGGCGCAATAAAAGCACTAGAATCAATCTGAATTAAATCTTCCTGTTTAAAAAATAATGCACCAAATTGTAAAAAATGGATACTCCGAGAGGGGAAATCCTTATCTAAAATAGCTTCAGTATAGCCTCCATCCACGGCTATAATTGCTTCAACCGGATTATTATCAGGTGGTGTAAAGTTAAAAATTAAATCTGATAAGGGAATATCTTCTGCACGAGGTGGTATGTAAATACGTTCCATCAATGCTTGCACCTCTGAATCATTAATGAGGTGATGATGAGATGCTTTACTTGCAGCCTCAAACGGACGACGGTTACTTTTACTAGAATAGCCCATACACTTTTTATACTATTAAGTAGCTGATATTTCTTCTGGCGGAAAACGGTCGATTTGAACAGGAATTACAAATGGATTACTGTAAGTTTTCATCCGCACAAATCCCTTATCTGTATTTTGGCTAAAGCGAATTAAGCTTTCAGTAAAATCGCTAAAATCATAATATTTTCGCAATTCTTTAATCTCATCTTCATTATTAAGATGCGAAATAAACCAGTTTTGAGTTGCTTTCAAGATGTTGCTACTAATAGAGCTAACTTCTTGAGTTGCATAGATAAGTCCTAAATTAAGTTTTGCTCCTTCCTTTGCCAAACGGTTATAAATTTGAGATAAATCTTTGTCCTCTTTTTTAGGAAAAAGGTTATGAGCTTCTTCAAAGTAAAATTGAATAAAATTATTAGGACGAGTACTGGTAAAACGACTAATTGCATCTGCAAAAATGCGTCTGCAAATTCTTTCACTAAACATCCGTTGAATTTCAGGATTTCCCAGTGACAAGTCAACAATTACAATCTTGCCTTGTCTCAAGTTATTTAATATATCTTGATCAAAAGGTTCCTGAAGTGTGCTGGTGTGTTGTTCAATTACTGGTTTAAAAATTCTGAACCCTGAGCAATTAGCTCCTCCACCAGATTTACTTTTACGAGTAAGCATCACTAACAGGGCTTTTAAATCTTCATCAGCCCATTCGCGCTGGTTTTTTTGTCTGTAGTTACTAAAAGCAGAATCACTATCATAAATCTCCCATAGTGATTCCCACCAATTAGCCGCATCCTCAAGTGAAATACCCTTACTAGGATCAACGCCAGAACTAACAGCATTACGAACTTCCAAATTTGCACTAAATTTTACTTGAAAATTAGGTGGTGCTTGAAAACCTGCTCGATGCAGACAACAAAGATAAACAGCAATTCTGCGGTCATGGCGAGTAGAAGCTGATCCATTTGTATCGTAATCTTCTGGTCGGGTCAAATCTACTGCTTTAAAATTTGTTACGAACCGAGTATTATCATCAGTAATTGTTGGATAACTTCTTATTAGATCAAATCCATTTTCAATTTCATTATAGAAATTAACTTTCATTTCTAAAAAATCAGGCTTTGGTACAGTTGAGTATCTAACAGTTTGCTCCCGATATAAATCAAAAATAGCTGTACCTTGGTCTTGTAAGTTAGGGTTAGCATACTCTCCATTAATATCAAATATTATTTGACCAATAGGATATTTAGGATTGTTATCTTCTGTAAAAGGTTTTAGGATTTCATCAGGATTTTCTTGATTTTTATCTAGTTGAAAAGTTGCGTTGCTACTCATTTCAACGCAAGCTTGAATTATCTTCTTAACTGTATTTGATTTACCCGTTCTGGTCATCCCAAATAAAGCAGTTCTTTTACCTGCGAAATCAGGAGCTTGAACGTATACAGGAACGTCCGCTTCATCTTGCTGGAATCGGCGACTAGAACTGTAGCGAACTTTGCCAATTTTTATATCGCCCACTCCACCAGGAGAGCCATTTTCTCTATAGTTAACGATGTATTTCAAGACATCTATAGATGGCTTAACAACTGAATAATTGTGTGCGCTATAAAAGTTTTCTAAATCTGCACCGAAACGGGTTTTACCTGCATTGTCAGTATAAAAAGACCCAAGTACGCTACATTCGAGTCCGCTAAAAGAAAATTCATAGCGAGTGAACGTATCTAACTGAGATCGTTGATTAGTACCTGTACGTATGTTGTCTTTGTAGTATTCAACCATACTACTGATGACTTCCTGATCCGTCGGTAGTTTTGTCGGCTGGATTACGCGAAGTAAAATTGCTTCAGCATTCGTAGGATCATCCAAGTCATTGTCATAATAAGCTAGTAAGAAACATCCTTGTGGAATACCATTAGCTCTTTGTTTCCACGCATCAGCCACGAGAATTTCTGCCTTGCTGTAACTTAAACGAAAAGGGCGACCAACAAAAAGACCTGTCTCCCACTCTCCATCTTTACTACGTTTAAAAAGGTTGACTTGTGTAAGTTGTCTACTAATGCTCATAATGCTTTTGCTATTTGAGTGTTTGAGTGGAAAATCCAAATTGGATCAAGGGTCGCCCTTCTGTTATTAAGTAAATAACGAGATGTAATGTCCACTATCTGCTTCACTACCTGCGATAATTTTGTATGTCATCTGACTTGCAGTAGCCATTTGTTCAGCAAACTGTTTCTTAGCTTGTACTACAGGGTCTTCAATTTTGTTATCACCTTTGACTTCAACAATTACATAAGAATCATCTTCTTTTTGGAAAAGGAAATCAGGATAATACTTTCTAACAGAATGTGAGTCTGGATCAATGTACTCGATATAAAAATCAGATTGACCATGTGTAAGCATTCCAGTAAAGTAAATTGTTTTTACTCTACCTTCTCTTAACAAACTCCAGAACAGTGTACGTTCTGGGCTTGAATCAAAACAATAAGTATCAAGGTGAAAGCTTTTGGCTGCATAACTACCAACTTCTTCTCGCTTTACTATTAAGTCTTTATTGGCACTGAATGTATATCCTTCACTTGAAAGTTTTACTAGTTCTACTTCGTATTCTTCAGTTGATTCTTCCTGGTCAATTTCATAAAATTCTTTAAATAAATGAGGAATAACCCAGTCGTAGAGTAGTTCATTATATTCATTGACTGACTCCAGAATTTTTTCTATTCCTTCTTGAGTTGTAGCTAGAACATTCTCAATGAATATGCACGACTTATTGAGATAACGAGAAATTTCTGCAACTAAAGTTAATTCGCTGAATTTTCTCTTCTGTCTTACAACAGTTAAATCTGCTGTTTTAACTTTACTTCTAGAAGCATCTTTGAGAGAAATGCCTTCTTGTTCAGTGTGAATTATTTTGTAACCTTTAAGTAGGTCTTCAGGGATATTATCTAGTTTAAGGTTAATCCCACTAACAAGATTTTTCTCCTTAATTTCAAATTGTCTACGAACTCTTCGCAGCTTGATTTTTACAGGTGGTGGGACTGGATGAACTTTTACAGTTTCCTTATCTTTACCAATGTCTCCTATTTCTTGAATGCTGATACGGAAGTTTTGTTGTAACTCGTTTTCTAGAATTACTTTGTTATCTTCGCTTAAATACACTTGTCCTGTTTGTTGACCTTCGCCAATTGCACGCAGACAGCGCATAGTAGCCTGTAGCACAAATATTTTTGATTTGGGCTGACGGAATAAGGCAACACCAAACAGTGAACGACAGTTCCAACCTTCACGACCTTTGTTAACTAGCAAAATGAACTGTTTCTCTGATTCAGGTGTATCTAGGCGATTAAACTCACGAATATCATCGTTGGTTGTAAGTTTTTCATCTCCGACGTTGACGAGAATAGAACTACTAGGAATATTGTGCTTGGCTAAAGCTTGTTCAACTGAGGGGCGTAGTTCTTTCTGAAGTTCTTCAATAGTGGCAGCAAAGAATGCTATTTTGGGCAGCATACCTTCATACCGTTGATTAGAATTGTGTTTAAGGAAGTCTGCGATCGCAATTTCGATAAATTCATTGCTGCGGCTATTTGTATAGCTGTTGATTCTGACTTTTTTGAGAAAGCCCTTATCAATTGCTTCCCTCAAACCATAAGCATAAACCACTTCAGGTAATACTTCTTTACCAACGTAGGGTGTACCCGTGTAGTTGTAACACGCTACTACATGAGTTCCTGCTCGTTCTAGGCTGGCCGCCAGCTCATCAACTGTTAACCGTAGACTTGTGGCAGTTTGCTTAATTCCCATATCATTGGCTAACTGATTACCAAAAGCATGGTGCGCTTCATCAATGTAAATTCCCAGCTGCTCAATGCGTCTTAGCTTCTCAAAGCGTTGGTTACTTGTCAGGGAATCTTCATCATCCGGTTGGTCAAAACCGTAAAGGTCAGCATTTTGGGCATAAACACTATCTGCCTGATAGTCAGGCTTACCACTGCCCATTAGCTTCTCTATGGGTGTTTTTTCCTTGTGCTGACGTTTGAGAATAATTTTTTGCGTATTGGAGATAATGACGTTAAAACGAGACTTATCTAAAACAGTAAGCGTTGCCCCAGCTTCATCAAGAAAGTGGAATTGAAGATGACTAACAAGGAAATTGACATATTCTGGTGGTACTACCTTTGTCATGTCAAAGGTTTGAATTTCTCGTAATGACTGGAGAACAGTTTTATCTGGAGCGAAAACAAGGGCATTGTGGCAATATTTTTTGTCTTTAGGCCATTTATTAGCGAGAATAAACTCATAGAAAATGCAAGTTGCCATGAGGATAGTTTTACCTGTTCCCATCGTCAAAGCAAAGATGTAGTTGGAATAAGTACGGGCATAAGAACGCATTCTCTCAAATACCGCTTCGTACTTTTCTTTGGAAGCTTCCTTGAGTATATCTAACTGAATTTGTCCAGAACGCTCTGCAATTGTACGTCCCTCAAACTTACCTGTATTATCCGCCCACTCCTTAAAGATTTCATGCACAGCTGCATTGTCTAAATACTCTTTCAAGAAGACGTAGATTTCTAAGGCTTCAAACTGGGGTTGACGCAGAAAAGCTTTAGGGTTATTTTCAGGGTCGTTATAGTCTAAAAATCTTTTGGTTAAGCTTCGGTAGTGGTTACGGATACTCCCTCGATTTGCTTTATAAAAGTTATGCAGATGGGTAAAGAAAGCAAAATCCAGGTTAACATTTTTGGAGGTTTTTTTAGGTTTAGCCATGTTGCACCTCCTTAATAAGAGATTCGGAAAGTAAATCAGTAATTTTCACAGCGATTGTTCCAGCGTCATCAGGAATTTTATATCTGCCTTGCACCAATTCATTCCTATCAGGAATGTCTACTTCTTTGGGTTCTAAAACTGCCCCGTCATAGTTCCAATCAATCATGATGGATTCTACAAGTTCTCGCCAATCTTCTACATTTTCTTGCTGAAGGCTGAGTTTTTGTAGCAAGTTCATAGGGTAGAACTTCTCAATTACAAGGTATTGTTTTTGGATAGTAAGTTTTGCGTCTGAGTCTCGTTTAAACTCCAGGTTAGATTTGTCCCGCAGAACGTCTACTACTTCAACATCAATCTTGAAGGGACGAGTCTCTTTCTCAAGCTGACCTTTAAGGTCAGGTTCATGACCCATGCAAATAAGGGTGATTTTTTCAACAGGTTTGTTAGGATGTTCTGCTTGACGTTTTTCAAAGGCTTTATAGTCAAACCCAGCAATTAATTCATTGAGATCAGCGCGAGTAGCAATACGGTTGACGGGCATAATTTTTATCATCCGCCCATCTTTTTCGCCATCAAATAAGTTACCTTTCTCTAGGGGGTTGACTTCTAATGCTTCTAGTAATAATTCCTTAGCTTGAACGGGATTGCGGAATACATCGTAGTGATTGACATTGTAGACCTCAAAACCTGTGTAGTAAGTAGTGGGTTCTTCTTCGCTAACTTCTAACTCTTGCTGTTGATTTTGTTGATTGAGTTCGGATGCGATCGCTAATAGGCGTTTGGTAGTAATTTGTACAGCACCTAAGTTAATATCTGCACCAATAAAGCGGCGGCCGAGTTTCATAGCTACAGCTTGGGTTGTTCCACTTCCCATGAAGCAGTCAAAAACTATATCATCTTCATTTGAAAATATTTTTATAATTCTTTCTAGCAATTCAATAGGTTTTTGAGTTGGATATTTAGTGTCTTCTAGAGCTTGTGAGTTTAGGGGTCTTATGTCATCCCATAAACTTTGTACTGGTTTTCCTTCTGTCTCATCAAGAAATTGTTTTCTTTGAATTCTTTGATTTTTATCTCTTGGAAAATAAAGTTTTCCTTGCTTATCCCATTCTTCCATTTTTTCTCTTGAAAAAGACCAGCCATTTTCTGGAGGTTTGTATCCTTTATATTCATAAATGAGGCTTGGGCTATATGAGGGGCTTGTAATTGCATGAAGTCTGTATTTTCTTCCATTTTCTTCATAAACAAATTTAGATTTTATATAAGGATTATCTACCTCATAAGGTATGTATTCTTGGTTAAAACTATAATTTTCACTATTTTTTGCATATACAAATATGCTATCTGTAGATGCTCCAAGCTTTTTTGATTGATTTAAAATACCAGTGCGACGTTTCCAGACAATTTCATTAATTATATTAATCTGCCCAAATATTTCGTCTAACAAACATCGTAAATAATGGCTTTTTCTATAATCAATATGTAAACAGATTATGCCATTATCGGCTAACAGTTCTCTAATTAATATTAATCTTTCATACATGAACTGTAGATACTCATCTTTAGTCCAAATATCTGTGTATTGCTTTTCTTCAAAAGCCGTCTGGTCATTTGTAAATTGTTTGCCTTTTAAACTGATCTTTTTCTTATAATCAGCCTTGGAATCAAACGGCGGATCAATATATATTAAATTAACTTTACCTCTAAATTCTTTCAATAAATGACTCATAACCTGAAGATTATCACCCCAAAAAATTCTATTTATCCAGCTATTAACTTTATCCCCATGTCTTTCTCTTGATTGAGCAGGATAATACTGCGTAGAATTAAAAGGACGTTTGCCTTTCCAATGCAGCATTGGATATCCTTTAATCGGCTCAAATTTATAATCTTCAATATTCTGAATTTTCTGATTATTAGGCACATCAATTAATATCTGCTGTTGACTCATAGTTACTTCCTAAAAATCCAATTTTTTGTATCACAATAAAATCTCATATCACAGCCTTTGCAGAGCTTATTTGGTCGCTCTGCAATTCTAAAATCTTTCACTTCAATCCGCTTTACAACCTCATCAAAAGTTGCAATAGTCTTATCAATTGAACGACTATTTTTTGAAAATGTGATATACGGATTTCCTGATTCCTCACTTGTATAGTAAAGATGCGTTTTACTCACTGTTAAACCAGTGCGGTTCTCAACAATATGGGCATATACCTCAAGCTGCCTACGATAACGGTCTAACTTCTCCCGGTCTTTGGGATTATTAACATCCAGTTTCTTCTCTGACTTAAAATCTACGATTTCAACTGTGTCATTCTCCCCTTGAATCAGGTCAATACTGCCTTTCAAAATGTAATCATCTTTGACTAGAGAAACATCTACTTCAGCCTCCTTTACTCGTTCCCAATTACCGTGATTCTTTTGGTAATAACGCACCACTTGTTCAAGAGCAGCACGCTTTACATTCGGTGCTAGATATGCTCTTTCGCGCTTGGTCAAATACGCATAATTAGTATCAAACCAACGAATAACTTGTTCCTCTGAAAGCTTGTATTCTTCGCCTCTTAGAACAGTTTTATGAATATCTTCAATAGTTTGATGTACTACCGTACCAAACAAAATTGAGTTAGTTTCACTAGGAGCAAATTCTAATTCTTTGAAAAAGCGATACTGTTCTGCACAGTTTTCATACAGCGTTAGGTGAGATGTGAATGAATATTCCCGCTTTAAATTCACATCCTTAACTTTCTCCAATAGAAGTGCTTCTGGTTGAAAGTTGGGATTTCTCCATGAAGGTAAGCTGTTGTAAAAATCTGTAAAATACTTCGATGGAGTTTGCCCCTTACCATCTTTCTCCAAACAACTCAGGACGAGTATGTTTTGAGCGCGAGAAAATGCTGTGTAAAATAAACGGCGGAAGTCAAAAAACTTGATTAACTCCAGTGGTTCAAATGGTTGGCGGAGCAGGTAGTTATTCTCTAATAACTCATCCAGTTGGGTGTACTGTTTACGGGGTACAGCCTCCAGTGAACCTGTTATTACCACAGGGAACTCCAGCCCCTTTGATTGGTGAATCGTCAGAAATGACACACAGCCGCTAGGGGCATACTCTGACTTGTCCTCATACTCATCAATACCCCCATCCTCTAAGAACTTAAAAAACTGGTTGAACAAATCCTTGAGGTTCTTCTCTAAGTGAGCAGTGGTTAATACATCAATATTGTAGAGATACTCAAATTTATCAAGCAGCTGAGAGAAAATTGCTAAGTTCCGCATAGAGCGGCTGTTTTGAATACCCTTTTGTTGCAGTAAGCTTTCATCTAAGTAACAGCTAAATAAAGGAAACTGTAGCAGACGGTAAAACAACCCTGAAAAAGCATAGTCAGTATTATGGCTAAGGTTCAAATGCGTTTTAGCGATCGCTCTTGCCCATTTCCACAAATCTGCATTCTCAGGCTGGCGAATTTCATAAGCAAACGACTGGAAGCATTGATTATCGTAATAATCCCAAATTTCAAGGTGAGCATCATCGTTCCACTTACGAATGTTAGGGTACTGGGGAAAAAGGAAGATTAACGCCCCAATCATCAAGCGAATTTCTTCCCGCTCAAAAAACTGGTTGGAGCGGGGGGAGTAAACGTTAATGCCATTTTTCTCTAGGAACTGTGACAGAGCAACGGCTTTGTCACTCTTAACAGAGCGAAACAAAAAAGCCACTTGGTTCCAGTCTGTTAAATGCCCTTTGTCTTTGAGAGTGTGCAAAAATGCTAAAACTTCCTGATGCCATGCCTGTTGGGTTTTACCCGATACTTTTACCACACATGGAACTTCAGGAAATAACTTGTCTTCCCTGGCCTTAATTACCTTTTGAAACCGAAATTCCTTACCGTTATCTTCCCACTCTTGCTCCTTCATCCAACGATTGTAAAAGTCGATGATATCTGGATGGGAGCGATAGTTAGTAGTTAAATATATTTGTTCGCAGTCTCTATTAGGAAACTGGTTTTTGAATTGTAAGATGTTGCGGATGCTGGCTCCTCGGAAGCGGTATAAGCCCTGGTCATCATCACCAACCACACAAAGATTTGGGCGATCGCCTGCAAGACAATTCAAAAGTAATTCTTGAATGGTGTTAGTATCTTGGTACTCATCCACCATCAAATATTTGATTTTGGCTTGCAGTTCAGCCAAAATTTTTGGATTTTTCTGTAAAAGCTTCAGTGCTTCAGATTGGATCGTAGAAAAATCGATTGCGTTCTCTTCCTCCAGATATTTTTGGTAAAGAGCGTAGCAATGACCTAATACAGCTACCTCTGTTTCACTAGCATTGATAAGTGTTTTAGGATTTAATGCCTCTTCACTGACTCTATTAATCCATTTCATCAACTTCTCTGACTTATCCCAGGTAGACTGCTTATGACCACCGATAACAAGCTCAATATTAGGAATGTTTAGGAATTTTGAAAGGCGATAGTAGATAAAATACTGCTGGTCGAACTGATCCATCATCATGAAATTGCGCTTGAGGCGGGTGAAATCCCTATGTTCTTCTAGCCAGCGCAAACAGATGGAGTGAAAAGTTCCTAAGTACATCTCATTGAGGTTGAAACGTATACCTAGTTCAAGCAGACGATTAGAAATCCGGGTTGTCAATTCCTGAGATGCTTTGTCTGTAAAAGTGACGACAAGTAAATTTTCAGGTGCTATCTGTTTCTGTGTAATTAAGTAGACAATCCGCTCAACTAGAGTAAAAGTTTTACCTGACCCTGGGCCGGCAATTATTAACAAAGCACCTTCAGTAGCCTGAATAGCCTGTAATTGTTGAGGATTAGCTTTACTGCTAAAAGTGCTTTGCATTTTCCTGATAACTTTAAAAACAATACATCAAATCAGCAATCGTCTTATTACAGCGATCGCCCACAACAAAACCGAGCAAGTATGGTTTAATTTTTCGTCTAACTAATTGCTTAATGCTTAATGCTTAATTAGTTAGACGAATACTTCAGCAAAAGTTTTTGTCCTTGTTCGCCCATTTCATTCAACATCTGTTCAATCTTTTGCATAGCCAATGGCGATGGTTTAGATCGTCCGTTTTCCCAACGATTAGTTGTTGAATATGTAACACCTAAAGATGCAGCAAACTGCTCCTGCGTAAGACCCATCAGGTTGCGAATTTCACGGATGAGCTTACCAACATCTGGTTGATTAATTATTAACCCCTTTTTGATGGTCATCTAGCTCAAAACTCACCACCCTATGTAGCAAGTAATATGTAATTTGCTACATCTTACTCGCGCTAAAGCTTGTTGTAATCCGGTAAATTTCCTAGAAATTTTTACTTAAGTCATTAAGCTTGTAAGTGATTTCACTGTTAAATTGTGTATTATATTTCTGAAAGCCGTGACAACTCTTGTTTGAATGTTGATGATCAGCGATCACTTGCCCCTTGTCCCACATTTGGATCATACACAGTTGTTGTGTGTGGTGCAGCCCACTAAAGCGATTGTATGGGTTTTTTCCTTGAACGAAAATGCTTGTTAGTGATCGCTTTCACTCTACAATTCCTCAACCAGACCAAATCCGAGTACTGCCTTGGGTACTTGAGTACCAATAGCAACGCACATACTTAGAGGTACGCTTGGATTTGCAGGAGTTGAACCAATCCTTATATAGTATTTTTTAGCAAATCTCCTGCATCTTAAACCCTTATGAGGATTGGAGATTAGTTCGCTTTGGTATTCGGAAATGGAAGATTTAATATTGTCCAATCCCCTTTTGTTAGAACATGACTCTAGGATAAAAGACCTTGAGTATTTCGAGGTTTTGGCATTGGAATTTGGATTAAAACCCAAAAATGATGAAGCTTGGCTTGCAGAAATTCAAGCTGAATGCGACTTTTACGATACTGTTAAGGGGTCGCTGCCGGAGTATCGAGCTTGGATCGACGAAATTATTAGGCAATATCCCCTAAAATCTGATTGATTTAGGAGATATACTCTAGTTCATAGTGAATAATATGCTTGCTCAATACTGGCTCTCAAAAACTTTGTTATATCTTGACTTGTGATAACCTTTGGTAAGAAATTAATTACTAAGTTTTTGAATGCTGTAGAACTTTATTATCCCTGTAAAAGAGCATTCACTCTCATGTGCGATTGCTCTTTTTTCAGTTATAAGTGCTACAGTCTGGGTTGAATTTCAACGAAATAAACTATATAAATCATAAATACTATATAAACAAAATAAACTATATAAACAGTTTTAACTATTTTACTATTTAATATTTAGTATTCCTAAAACCTCATCAGTCCCTCCAATTCTGAAAAGCCGGCTGAGGACTTGTTGCCAAAATTATGTACTGTCTGACCAAACACAGCAGATTGACAGTAAACTTCCCGATGGGAATTATGCCGATATTGGATGGAGCAAAACAGAAAGCAGCCCCAAGATACTAAGTGCGATCGCACAGTACCGGGTAGCGTACAAGATGCGATCGCCTTTTAAAAATATCTATGCTGCTTCTTGTGATTTGAACTAAAAATTGAGATTTTAACTCATGATATGCTTCAGAAATAAGTATCCAGTTTATAGTTCACTTTTAATATTCGAGTTTTTTTACTAATAATGATTATCGTGTAAGGGATACAAAGATTGATACGAGCGACGTTTGTATCAATTATTTGGCTTGATTATCATTATTATTCAGCTACGATTTGAGGTTAGCGATCGCCCAGCAACAGAGCGATCGCTTAGACAATGAAATATTTGATTTTTACTCAGATATCTACTAAAACAAAAGTTTTGAACCATAACATGGGCATTTGAACCATATTTTGAATTGAAAGTTTAAGTTAGAGCAATTTTAAGAGAGATTTTTTGTGCAAGTTTTGTCCAATTGTGTTTTTTAAACTCATTCTTTATTTATGCTTCAGAATTTCAACTCTCTCTCATGTGTGAATGCAAAATTAAATTTTGTGATTGGCGCAAAAGCCTGAAATTTCGTTAACTCTTTTCTAATTTATGGATCAAAATTTTTCTCACATTATGATTCAAAGCATACTTCTCAACAAAATTCAAATAATGGCACTTAAACATTTTTAGGTGCAGAACAAGCCTCAAAGCCAAACAGGATAAACGAAATACACCGAAAGCCAAAAAACGCAATCAAAATTTAGACAGCAATTAGTTTCTCTCGATTAAGACTTTGGAGTATACCAATTTGACCAATACGCTGAAATTCTTTACTACTTTTATCTGCCAAATGCAGAACCCAAGGCAACCTGGAAGAACTAAAAGCACTAGCAGGATGTAATTGAGTTAAGTGGTATGTTTGCAAGGCTAATAATTCTAGAGGGCTATTACCATACTCATGAACAACCCGTAGAGGTCTGGCACTACCAATAATTTGTTTTGTCTTTGTTTCTATTGGTTTGCTTGTTACTAAGAGAAAAGAACGCTCTTCTTGCATAAACACAACACTACCAATTTGGGCATCACGATATAGTGTTTCTGACACATGATAAACTTCACACCCCATTCTTCCTGCACCACTTTTGCGAACACCCACAAGGTCAACAGCAATATCTTTCTGCTGTAGTCCTTTTATGGATGGTTGAAATTCTCCTTCTTGAACTAATCCATCTCTCATCAACAACAACCGTTTGGGATAGCGATTGTACATCTTATGAAATTTGAGAATGAGCTTAGAGACTGTTTGCCAAACTGCTTGTCCTGAAAGACGCTCTCCTCTCTGCACATCAGGTAGTTCCCATCCTAAGCTTTGCCCATCAGCCAGTACCGCGAAAGCTGATGTGCCATAATAAAGCTCACGGTTTGTTCCGGTATCAAAACCAATAATCAAATCTGCTGCTTGAGGATGATCCAATGGTTCTAAGCGTACAGTTTGCCATCCGGCTTTGCATAGCAATCCCAAAACTACATTTATAGCCTTATAAGCATTAGCCTTTGGCAAAGGCAACATGAATTGGGTAGCAATGCCATGTTGTAATGCCTCAACTCTTATTTGCTTCTTACGAGTATTGGGCAGCCAAGGAGCAACAACCAGAATTGTTTGTACACCAGTTTGCGCCCATTCTTGCCAAAACATTTGTCGATCTAAATCATCTTGCGGCAGTTGTTTTAATGTTTTATAAGATTCATATTCAATTGCAGCACCACTATTTTTCGCTATTTCCTTGAGACACTTTTCAACCTCATCGGGATATTTTGGCAAATCATTATGGAGATTAAGACAGCCAAACTTAGTTTCTCCAACTTTTACACAACCTTTATAGCGAACCTGACCAGCTTTATCGACTTCTCCATTTTTACCAGAGAGTTTTCCTGAAGGTAGAATGTATCCAGTTACAACCGACGCTGGAGAGATTGTAGAAATTTGATAAACTTTTTCAATAATTAAATTGGCTGTTTTCTCTGATTCTTTCAGGCGAACATCTAAAGACTTTTTAACATAATCAAATACTTCTTGTACATTTTGCTTTTCTTTAAGGTCAGATATTTCTGCAACACTAGCTAACATCTCCATCGTCAAACAAGGTGAAAGCCGACGAGATAGGTGAGCAGTTAATTGTGGTTTCCAATCATTAGCTCGTTTTACATAGACAACACGAGAGTTTTGAATTTCTTCTTCAGTAGCTCCTATTCGGCGATGATAATCCGCAAGCGTTATTCCTAAATCTTTTAGAATAAATTTCTCTGGCTCTTGGTCGGAAACATCTTCATATTGCCAACTGATATATTGTTGATTTTTGTCCTTGTATGTGTTGCGTACATAATTAATAGGTGCATCAGGGTATTCATCTTGCCATTCATGGAGTGTCCAAGGCGTATAAAAGTGATGATGTAAGTCTACTTCTAAGTAAAGTGTAGAATCGATGGCAATACTGACATCTATTCTTCTCCCTTTGTGTATTTCCCAGCCTTGACCACATTTTTCTGTTCCTTCTTCCCCCGTAACCCACCAAATTAACCCACCTTCAGGAGCTTTTTCAATTGAAGTTTTGTTTCTCCATTTTTTTAGTCCATTCTCTAGTATTTTTCTTTCTAACTGCTCAATTCCCTTCCGTTCAGCAGGATTGGTGCAATCCAAAATTCTTTCGCCAATCAACTCTACTTTCCAACCATCTCCTTGCGAGTAATCTGAATAGATGGGGGTTTTGGTAATAATTTTATTACCTAATCGAATTGCAGGAGTCCCAAGCTTGTAGCAAATTCTAGCGATCGCTTTCTGCTCTTCTCCAGCTTCGGGGTTTTGATTGAAGCTGCAATTATATTCATAAACTGTAATATCTGACTTAGTAAGTTGCTTGACAAAAAAACGATTCAATACGATAGAAACTTCTTTAAAGTTTAGGGGAGATATCATAAGATGATTGACATTAATTTTGCAGTATTTTATCAGTATTCTGCAAAATACCAGAATTACGCGCGTTCAAGTTGGTTTTTAACGAAATAAACTATATAAACGAAATAAACTATATAAATAGTTTTAACTATTTTAATGCTTAGTATCCAGTATTCTTAAAACCTCGTCCGTCAGTTGCTCTATTTCTTTGATGGCGGCTGAGGACTTATTGCCGAAATTATGCACTGTCTGACCAAACACAGCAGATTGACGATAGACTTGCCGATGCTGTATCTGCGTCTTGGCTAAGGGAATCCCAAACTCAGGTAAAACTGCCAAAGTTTCTTGGGCCAAGGTTGTTTTTGGTTGGCACTGGTTCAAGACAAGCCGGGACTGTAAGGCATCATTAAAATCACCTACATTCTGGATAACCTGTCGAATACCAACTGCTGCCCACATATCCAATGGTGAAGGGATGATTGGCACAAGAGCCAGGTCTGCAATCAGCAACGCACTTTGCGGCACAGGGGAATCAGCAGCAGGAGGGCAGTCAATAATGATGTAGTTGTAATCATCAATAAATTTCTTGACTTCGCGGTGGACTTTGTTATTGGCAGCACTCAATCCAATTACGCCAGCAGGAAAGGGGGTTTCGTCTTCTGCTGAGGCAGCCCAACGTGTAGCTGTCCCTTGCGGATCGGCATCAACGACAAGAACTTTGTTGCTGCGTCGAGCGATCGCACCCGCAACCTGCATAGTAACAGTTGTCTTTCCTGAGCCGCCCTTTTGATTGACAACGGCAATGATTTTAGCTGTCATAGAATTAACCGTATTAATGATTTAAACTATATAAATAGTTTTTACTGTTTATAGTTTTTATAGGGTTTAATATTGATATTGTGACATACAAGAGAGAATTGGTAAAAAGTATATACAGTTTTAATAATTTATATTGTTAAAATAGTTTACTTAGTTTTTGGCTAACCTAAATTTTTTGATTGCAGAGGAGTTATGACAAAGAAGAGTATGAAATCAGCTTTGACAAATTCATTAAAAGCTGAAGATGAAGCCGTGAGAAGCCGTTTTGAAAAAGCAGAGAGATTGCTAGAAGAGAAAACAGAGTCGAATTCTAGCCAACTGACGACATCTCAGCCACAGGACATAGTAGAACCAGCCCAACTACAAAAAGTAATTCGTGATAGTTTCACGCTACCGTCTGGAGATTATGAATTAATCACAACAATTAGGCAGCGATGTTTAAACTCGGCAGTCAATGTCACAAAAAGTGAAGTCGTTCGCGCAGGACTCCATATCTTACAATCTTTATCTGACGAAGAATTAGTACAAGCAATCAATAGTCTAGAAAAGGTAAAAACAGGTAGACCCTCTGCAAAGCAACAAAAAGTATAAACTGTTTATATAGTATAAACTGTACAAATAATTTTACGTAAGGGACTTCCAATTAAAAAAACATACAATCACTTTAATGGCAAGGGAGCAGGGGGAAAAACAGTTGTTCTGAAGTAGATAAATTGGATAATTTATTCTCTGGAAGTCCCTAAAATTAGGTGAAGCAATCAATAGTCTAGAAGAGGTAAAAACAGGTAGACTATCTGGAAAGGTGGTAAAAAGTATAAACAGTATAAACAGTTAAAATTGTACAAACAGTACAAACAGTACAAACAGTTTTAGGAGTGAGAGAACGAATAGCCACGCGATTACTAATACCACTTTAAATATTAGATCCAAGAAGAAATTTACAGTTGAATCCAGTAGTGGTACAAAAAGAATTATTCGTTGCAAAGCCATTAGCAAGGATTAGATAATGGCGGATGACTACATCGAAGTTGCTGGAATTATCTTACGTCTTGTTTGTTTCTTTCGCCTTTTTAGAAACTTACTCAGAGGTGTTCGATGGATTTAGTGTTAGAAGTTCCACCAGGGCAACAAGATAAGGTTTGGGATCAAGTTCAGTGTTTAGGCACAGCCGCTACTCGTTTTAGTGCTTATACCAATCAGCTATCTTTATTAGCAGTTCTACCAGAGCTAGAAGAGAGATGGGGAATGAAAGCCTCATGGATCAATAGCTGCTGGGAATTCGTGAATGGTACGGCTATAGATTTTGAATCTACAAGAGTAGTATTGATTCCTAGCGAAGCAATTGAGCAAACCGAACTTCGCATCCCCCAGGAATGGATAGATATTCCTTCTTGGGCAGGCGATTATTATTTAGCAGTACAAGTGAATGCTGAGGATGGAATAGTCAGAGTGTGGGGATATGCAACCCATAGAGAAATCAAACAACAAGGCAATTATGACCAGAGCGATCGCACTTATTCTTTAGATGGAAACCTAACACAAGATATGAGTGTGTTGTGGGTAATACGTCAGTTTTGTCCAGATGCAGCAACGAAAACCACAGTTGAACCTCTACCAACTTTATCAGTAGCACAAGCAAATGAACTGCTCGAACAGTTAAGTCATTCGTGTTTGTTTTTCGCTAAACGTGCAGTTGAGTTTAATTTGTGGGGGGCGTTACTGGAAAAGGAGGAGTGGAGAAAACGCTTGCTCTATTCGCGCAGTTGTCAGATTGACTGATGAGAGAAAAATTGTAAATATAACCCCTAATTTGATTAAGCGAAAAAGATGTGATCACAAAAAGTACACTGCAACTGCGGTCGGGCTTCATCTTTTTCATTTTGCTGAATCAAAAAAACTTTAAATTGATCGCAAGTACATTTGGGGCAAGCGATCGCAGTAAGATTAGCCTGAGTCTGAGGTGATCCTTGACTCAGGCTAGAGATTTTGGGTCGAAATGGAGTAACAAAAAAGACATTTTGAGAGAAAGGAATTATCTAACAATCAATATATATGCAGTAGGAACAAGTTTTTAAACTTTATAAATAACAACTATTGATTTCTATCTATGCAATTATTTTATTAGCTAACAAATTCATAATTAATATTTAACTCTCAACTATCAAAAGTTAGATATCTGAATAAGACCTGATAATTTAATAAATAGCAATTTGCAATGTTTCTGCTGTATACTTCAATTTATAATATTCATATTAAAGTTGTTTTATTGCTTGCACATTAGCTAATAGTGCAAAAGCCTGTCAAAATTTTCACTTAGCAAAGAAAGCACTTTCCAGTAAATACCACTCTGGTTGGAGAATCTATGCTGAATAAAAACAGAGCTTCAAAAAGTATAGTTCAGTGGTTGTTTAAAGTACGTTGGCAATTAGTATCAGTTGCAACAACAATTCTAATAGCATTGGAATCAAAACCCGCAAAAGCCCAATTGTTTACTAATGCCCGAACAGCGATGGAGTGTATGATTCGTGGTGCTTCAGTTGGTGGTGGAATTAATAGCGTAGTGCTGAATAACTTGCCAATGATTTTATTTACAGGATTAACAATAGTTTTGTTTGGTTACTTCTGCTTCTCGGTTTTCCAAGGAGTAGCAGCTTATGGACGAGGAGAAGAAGTAAGCAATGTCATACAGCAGCCGATATTTACTTTCATAGCTGTGGTACTCATCGTATTATTCCAATCTTTATTGTTTGGTAACGGCATTTGTAACTAATTGGAAATAGTTAAGCCTGAGATAAGTTTTGCATAATTCCCTTATTGATCAGGGGATATGGATATATGTGCATTTTGAATAACTGCTGAAAGCTCTATGAGAGAAGAAATTAGGACAGTCAATCAGAGCTTAGGCGAAAGCCCAAAGTTTGGCCCATTTACGGGCCGACAGTTTGTAATTTTTGCTGGTACATTCTGTGTGGTCTTCGGACTACTATATTTAATTATTGGGATAAATATTTTTTGGGGACTTGGCTGCTCTATATGGGTGAGCTTATCAGTTGCATTACTATCAGGTGATAGACCACACATTTACTGGTCAAAGATGTATCCAGTTGTCCCAAGATGGACAAGAGGATATGCAACCTATACATCGCCGCAGTTAAAAAAGAAAGTAGGCACGAAAAGAGTAAAACTAACACGTTCATCTAAACCAAAAGTTCTCAATCCTTTTGAAGATTGGCTAGATTTAACAACAATAGTCAGACTAAAAAAAGATTCGTATCTGATTGGGGCTTATTTATTAAGTAAAAAAAATCTGGCTGAAAGTAGCAATACTTTACAGTTAATATTTGGTTTTTCATGCACTGGGATTCATCCCATATTCAACTCAGAACAAGAAATAGAGGCATTAGCCAAAGCCTTTGAAAGTAGTTGTAAAGAAATTCCTCAAGGCGAAAAACTTACTTTTAGGTGGAGTTCTTTTTGTGATGATAGCGATGCTGAACAGTATTTAATGCAGCGAATTGAGAATCCATCTTCTCTAGAGTGCGAATTTTTAGATTGGGGAAGATTGGCAAGAACTCAACAGCTTACAAAGTCTAAAGCTAGAAAGAATATTAAATTAAATGTTTATTGGTCGTTTACTGTAACTTCAGAAGCATTAGAAACCGCCGACCCAGTAGATAAATTTTTAGTCAAACTTGCAAATTTTTTACAAAGAAGATTTACAGATTCAGGAGTAAATCAATTAACGAAAAAACGGCTAACCCAAATTTTAACTAAGGGCTTAGAAGCTTCACTAAGATATCAGCAGATTTTAATTCAAATGGGCTTGAAACCACAGCCTAAAACAGACAAAGATTTATGGAAAGAACTATGCCAGAATATCGGAGCTAAAGAGGTAATCATCCCGCATACATTGGTATTTGATGAACAAGGGTTAAGAGAAGAAATTGATGAAAATGCTGGATTTGACAAGCCCATTGAAATTATCAATCAGCCGCACTTAACCTCAACAGTTTTAAATAAAGGTGTACCGTTTGCTGATAAACGATGGGTATGTTTACCAAAAGGAGAAAGTAATAAGTATGTAGGCGTAATGGTACTGACTCGAAAACCGGAAATTTTTGCTTCTACGAGACATCAAATTCGTTTTTTGTGGGATATATTCTCGCGGAACAATATTTTTGATGTGGAAGTAATCACGGAATTTTCTCCGGCTGATAAAGGCATAACACGCGCTACTCAGCAGATGATAACAAAACGCTCTAGAGCGTTGGATATAAATGTACAGCAGAGAAAATCAATTGATGTTTCTGCTCAAATAAATGTGGAACGCTCGGTAGAAGCCCAAAGACAGTTATATACGGGAGATGTACCATTAAATTTAAGCTTAATAGTTCTGGTTTATCGAGATACACCAGAAGAAATTGATGATGCTTGCCGATTGATTTCAGGGTATGTCACACAACCGACAGAGCTAACCCGTGAAGTTGAATATGCTTGGCTAATATGGTTGCAAACCTTATTAGTGAGATTAGAGCCGATATTGTTGCGACCATATAATAGAAGATTAGCTTTTTTCGCCAGTGAAATTTTAGGACTAACTAATATAGTTCAAAATAGCCAAGCAGATGAGAAAGGATTTGAGTTAATTGCTGATGAAAGTGATTCGCCAGTCAAAATCGACCTATCAACAACCAAAAATATATTAATACTAGGTACAACAGGTTCAGGCAAGTCAGTTTTAGTATCGTCAATCATTGCCGAATGTCAAGCTCAAGATATGAGTGTGCTAATGATTGATCTGCCGAACGATGACGGAACAGGGACATTTGGGGACTATACACCGTATCACAATGGCTTTTATTTTGATATCTCCAAAGAATCTAATAATCTAGTGCAACCATTGGACTTATCAAAAGTCCCGGTTAAAGAATGGAAAGATAGACTTCAAGCTCACAGAAATGATGTGAACTTAATTGTGCTTCAATTAGTTCTGGGAACTCAAGATTTTGATGGATTTTTATCACAGACAATCGAGTCACTTATCCCATTGGGAACAAAAGCCTTTTACGATGATCTCGATATTCAAAGACGCTTTGCTGAAGCAAAGAAAGCAGGATTGGGTTCTGCGGCCTGGGATAACACCCCAACACTTGCAGACATGGAATACTTTTTTACGAAAGAGCATATTAAATTGGGCTATGAAGATGAAAATGTTGACCGAGCATTGAATTACATCCGTTTACGGTTCCAATATTGGAAAAATAGCAGTATTGGGAAAGCAATCTGTCGCCCCTCTACATTTGATACAGAGGCCAAGCTGATTACCTTTGCATTGACTAACTTGCAGTTAAGCAAAGATGCGGAAGTTTTAGGGATGAGCGCGTATATCGCTGCTTCTCGCCAATCTCTATCAGCACCCAATAGCGTTTTCTTTATGGATGAAGCCAGCGTACTACTACGCTTTTCGGCATTATCACGGCTAGTAGGGCGTAAGTGCGCTACTGCTCGTAAAGGAGGCTGTCGTGTCATGTTAGCAGCTCAAGATATTCTGTCGATTGCTAATTCAGAAGCAGGAGAGCAAATATTACAGAATATGCCTTGCCGTTTAATTGGACGTATAGTTCCAGGGGCGGCTAGAAGTTTCACAGAATATTTAGGAATACCAAAAGAGATTATTAGTAAAAATGAAAGTTTTTCTTCCAACTTCAAACAACTATATACGTTGTGGTTATTGGATTATAAAGAAAAATATGTGCGCTGTCGTTACTATCCTTCTTATCCAATGTTGGCATTAGTAGCCAATAGTCGAGAAGAACAAGCAGCCCGTGACAAATTTAAAGCAATGTACCCGGATAAATTTAAATGGGTAGCCGAGTTTGCTAATTACTATGTGGAATGTATTAAGCAAGGTAAACCATTATGAAAAAAATAGAAATAGTAACTAGATTTGCTAACTATAAAGTCTTGTTAGCTATTGTGGGAGTTGTAGCATCATGTTTGTCTTTTACAGTTTGGAAATGGAATAAAGAACAACATCAAAACTATATTGTCGAAAAGGAGCAAGCTTGTCAGCAACGGTTGAATTTAGCCGAGCAATATGTACAAAGTGATCGACTTTTAAAAGCCGCTTATTATGCAAGTAAAACTCAAGGTAAATTAAATATTAAATTAGATAAACCGGGAATAACAACCCAATTTAAATCTAATAAAGAATATATATTGATATATGATAAACCAGTGTCTTTGGTACCTGATAAACCTAGATATGAAGGCAGATTTTTTGAAAGGTTAGCAAAGCAGCCTGAAAAATATCCGCCAGAGCCACTAATAGTAACTAGTAAAAAGCTTTTAGGAAATAAAGTAGAGGTAATATCAGCTTGCTCTCCCCAACCTTTTACTGTTTCTTTGGAGAACTTATATGAAACTACTCAACCAATTGAAGTTAGCCCGTATCTCCCACCGTATAGCAGTTTTTAGCCTTTTTGTAGCTGTATTTATTGTTTGTTCTGCTGTACCAGTTGCAGCGAAATCTTCATTCTTGCAACAATTACAGCAAGTAATGATAAGTTTGCAATCGTACATTGATTTATATAAACAAGAATTTGCTAATAAACCAGAAGACTCTAATGATCAAGATAAAGAAGGAAATGAAGATGACGATTTAGATATAGCCATCACTTCTACGAATGGAGTAATGGGCATACCAGATCCATTGGCAGCAGGTAAAAACATTAAGGCTGTAATTCAAAAAAAAGATACTGATTTAGTTCAAACTGATTCTCAGAGCGAAGGTGAAAATGCTCAGAGAAGATGGCATCAAGCCTATACTTATGGGCTATCTGGATCTGTTTTAGGTAAAGATGGACAACTAACTCAAGCACAAGAAGCTGAAATGAGTAATTACGCTGTAGAAACTTCATCGGCATTATCAGATGAATCACAAAATGATGTGATTACTCAAGATATTTTGAAAAAAATGGCTATGCAAAATTTACAAACAGCCATTATGACGAAATCGATTCATAGTGAAGAACAAAAACAAACGAGAGCTTTATCAGCAGCAAATATTAATTTGAGTGATATCTCCAGTAGGCTAGACGAGAATTCTAGAAAAGAACAAACTGAAGCTAATTCCAGTGCCAAACAAATCTTAAATACAGCCGCATTTGCTGATGCTTTTTGGGAATTGAACAATGCTAATCACTAAATTAACTTTGTACTGGCTGCAAGTAACTGGAGATACGAATGCAGAAGATATTGTAGATGGAGCTATTAATGGCTCTCGTATTGTTGTCTCTGCCTTTAACCAAGACTGGTTAGATTTAGCTAATGGCCAAAGTGCAGTTTATGAAGCAGTGGTAAAAGTTTCTGCTTTATTTGGTGTAATTTTGGTTTCTTTCTGGTCTGTTAGTTGGTATTCTCGGTTAACTCAGGAAGGATTAAATAATGAAATTCTTACTGAGATGATTTACCCATTGATAGTTTGTTTAATGTTGACACTTAATAATGGGCAGTTATTAGCTAATACATCTTTAATGTTTCGCAATATAGCAGTTAGCTTAAACGATAGGGTACTAAGTATAACCAGAAATGGAGTAACTTTAAGAGATGCTATCCGTACAACAAATATGGATCAGGCATTTGCACTTTCAGTTCAAGCGCAATTGCAAGAATGTGAAAAACGACCGGAGACCGGAGTAAATGACCAAGGGGAAGCAATTAACCCTAGAGAGATATGTAAAGAAGAAAAGATCAATCAAGCTAAAGAAAATGCTCAAAAGTATAAAGAAAAATATGGCTTATCATCATATTCAAATAGTTGGAATCCAAAGGATATCGCTGGACAGTTTATTAACTCAGCCGTTCAAACTTTGGTATGGATAATATTTAGTGGTTTGCAAGCAGGGTTTCAATATGTTGTGCAAGTATCATTTTTGATGAATGCCTACATAGCGCCTATATTTCTAGTGCTTTCACTTTTACCTTTGGGAGCTAAACCTATTTATGCGTGGATGTCAGGATGGTTGGCATTAACTTTAGTATTGATATCGTACTCTATAGTTTGTGGAATTGCTGCTAGTTCCATTGTCAATGCTAGTAATAGTAATCCTCTATTTTTGCAGTTAGTACAAGCAATTCTCTCGCCAATTTTGGCTGTAGCGATGGGTGCGGGAGCAGGTATGGCGACCTTTTCCGGTTTTTCTAGCAGTGGCAGGTTAATCTCAGGGAGAGTATTCAGATGAGATTACTTGATAAAAAAGAAATAAACTTTACGCCTTTACTATCTCTAGGGCAAACAGTAATTTTAATATTTGTGTTTTTTATCTGCCTAACTATTTCAAATAGGCTAGGACAAATTGCTAATAATAAACCAACTTTAGTAGAACTACAAGATGGAACACCGATTAGAGCTATTCCAATTGGAGCAAAAGAGCGTACCGACCAAGCAATTATGAATTTTGTTGGTCGCACTATGATGAATTTGATGAGTTGGAATGCTGTACCAAAATCAGATGAAAACTTAGACCCAAGAAATTTAAAACTAGACTCTGGAGTGCAAATAGGAGATAAAAAACTAACTACAAATACATGGGGTGCAGGATTCACATTATCAGAAGATTTTCGCGCTAGTTTTTTACGAGAAATAGCAGGACTAACACCATCTGATGTATTTACTGGAGAAACACAATCGGCTTTGTTAGTTCGTTATATCTCTCCACCAGAAAAAATATCAGAAGGTCAATGGCGAACAGATATGGTAGCTAATTTAGTAATTTTCAAAGGTAAAGACCAAGCAGGCAAGGCAATTTCATTTAATAAAACTGTGTTTGTGAGAGCTATTGATACTCCACCATTACCAAATAATCCTTCAGCCCAGATGTTAGCAGCTTATAACGCACGAAAAGCAGGGATGGAGATTTACCGAATTCAAGACTTAGATTTAGGAAGGTAGCTTTATGCCAAACCAAATTGTAGAGCAAGAGCAATCTAACCCAGCAATGACAGCTACTAACAGCAATGGCAATCGTAGCGAAGAATTTGCACGGATGAATGGGGTAGAAATTAAAGAAGCTACAACAACTGATTTAACATCAGCTGAGTCAACGAATAATGTACCACCAAATGAGCTAGAAGAAATTGTCACTACTCGTCCTGTAGCGTCACATCCGATTTTAAAAGGATTAACCATATCTGGAGGAGTGTTAGTAATAGTGATTATTTTTGGAGCAATGATTAGCTCACTGACAGACGCTCTCAATTCCCCTAGTAATCAACCTAGTACTAGGACTGCAAAAACTCAGCCTACTAAAGCAAGCAGTGAAGAAGACGAAAAAGGAGAGTTAAAAACAGCGATCGCAATTACATCCCAGAAAAGCGAATTGCAGGCGATCGTGAAAAAAGATAATGCGGTAGCAGCAACCCCATTACCAATAGCAAAGCCAACAACTACGGCATCTGTAACAGTAAGAGCGCAGCCAGTAACCCCAAGACAGCCCCAAGTTTACCAAGCACCTAGTAAAAGTTATCAGACTGCGGATAATGTGTCACCTAGAAGGGTATTTTCTCCTGCCCCTTCTACTCCCCAACCTCAAGCGGCAGTGAACAATTCTCGACCATTACCAGTAAAGTCTACTCCTACTGCGAAAGACCCGATGCAGGAATGGATAGCAGCTTCAAATGTGGGGATTTATTCTTCTAATAATGATGAAAGCAACTATGAGCAACCAGATTTAAAGAATCTTCAGGTAGAAGGAGGTATAGGAGTAAAACCAGTCAATGGCTCTTACCCAAATCAGAATCAAAATGTGTCTTTTTCAATACCAGCTAATCATGGAGGCAAGCAAGTATTAGTAGGAACTCGTGCCACCGGAGTGATGGAAACGCCGATCGCATGGGTAAGTAGTAATAGTAATCAGGAACAACAAAATAGCTTGATTCGATTAACTCAACCATTAAAAGGATTTGATGGTTCTGAAGTTTTACCCAAGGGTAGTTATGTTGTAGCAACTATTAGCACGACTAATTCGGAAGTTGTACAAATGAAAGCGACATCGGCACTAATCAATAGTAATGGAGGAACCCTAGAAAAACAATTGCCGACAAATTCTATTTTAATATTAGGTAAAGATGGCAATTTATTAAAAGCCAAATCTCGTAAAGGTGGAAATAATTTAGGTGCGTCACTGATGGCATCCTTATTATCTGGATTATCGAAAGCAGCAGAGATACAAAATCGAGCTAATACACAAACAACAATTAGCTCATTAGGTACAACAACGACAATTGATAACCCAGATAAAGACTTAGTGGCTGGCTTTGCTCAAGGGAGTATTAATGAAGTTTTAGAGAGAATGAAAACTGCCAACGAGCAGCAATTACGAGGGCTAGAACAGCAACAACAAGTTTTTGTAATTGAAGCTGGTAAGCAAGTACAAATTTTTGTTAATAAATCTATTTCAATATGAAAACTTTAGCTGTGCTACTGGCGACTACTTTAGTTTGTAATGCTGGTATATCTGTAGCATTACCAGCAGCGAGAAACGTCTATTCACAAGATGCTCAAGCAAGCAGTAGTAGAGGAATTGATTTAAAAGTTTGGAAAGGATACGGACTAACGATTAACTTCATACCTACAGGAGAAAAAATCAAGCAAGTCTGGCTAGGAGATCCATCAAGATTTGCGTTAACTTCCAATGGGAATTTATGTCAACGCAGTACATCAAATAATGATGAAAGCTGCGGAACAGGAGGAGCTACAGTCTTATTTATAAGACAAATAAAGCCAATTAATTTTCCTTCATTAACAACCTCTCTAGATGGGAGTACAATAATTACAATTATTACGGCCAGTGCAGAAGGAGATAAACATTATCAATTTCAGCTAACTCCAGCTAGTGGTAAACCATCTTATACAAGTCTAATCATTCACCCTGAATCTGAAAAACCGTCACCACTTAGGCGACAACCAATATTAAATACAAGTAGAAAAACACCTCAGTTAGTAACAACAAATCCACCTGTTCAACAGCCAAAAAAACCTGTAACCGTCAAAAAACCTGTAATAATAGCCAAGCCAGTTACCCATCAAAGAACAGAAACGAGAAGTAACAGCTTGCCTCCTAGTTCTACAAATATTGCAAATAATTCAACGACTAACCCAGCCTTACCTAAGTTAGTAACTGAGAGAAATTCAATTCCTAGAAATGATGCTAATGCTTTAGCTTATGGACTAACACAAGCTGTTACTAATAAAGAAATTAAGCCTTATTCAAGGACTTGGCGAAAACTGCAAGATGCTATTCGATTATTACGTAGAGGCAAGAGTCAACAAGAAGCGATTTCTTTATCTGGTGTCCCAGCAGCATTATTTGAAAGCTTAATAAATAGAGGAAGATAAATGCTGAATTTTCCAAAAATATTATTAGGAATTTCAACAATATTAATGGCTACTACGCCAATACAAACCCAAGCCCAAATACCAATCGAAACTCGCACGTTACATCAATATGAAGCAAAAATACCTGATTGGTCAAAGATAACCTGGGATAATTTAGCACCAGTTGGGCAGCCTGGATATCTAAATATTGCACCAGAGTTAGTGAGTAAAATCGGTTATAATCCTTCGCGTTCTTGGTCGGCGGGACAAAAAATAGATTCGATAGTCATGTTAGGAGATGTAGAAGATGCTTTCAAGATGAGTGCTTTCAGTTTAGAAAGTATATCAGCAATAGCACCAATTGATTTTTCTCAATTGACGCTGAAAGACTTAGGATTGCTACAATGGCAAACCCCGAACACTTTAGTTAAAGCAATTCCAGCACTAGGGAACCTTGATATCAGCCAAGTACCACCGATTTATGATTTATTTAATCAAGTTGCTGCTCAAAAAAGAATTATTAATTTAACAGTTGCAGATAATACAAAGTCAAAAATCAAAAATAAAAAGCCTTTAAAAATTGCTGTAAGTGGTAATTTATTACGAGTCTTACAGTCTAACCCTCAAGCAGCTAATACACCATTAGGTAAGCTGGATTTGAGCCGTTACCCAATTAATTCAGTACCAGGGCTAAGTAAAACACAATTAGCCAAATTTCCAGGTTGGCAACAGAGTTTTATTAATCAAGTACCAGGGCTAAATAAAGTCCCATTTGATAAAATGCCTCAACCGATTGATGCAGAGTTTAATGTAGTTGGTATTGCATCGTTAGTTTTGGGAAAAGCGGAACAAGGAGATACAAAAGTCGGCTCAGACTACTTTATATCTGGCAGTGTTAACCGTAGTAGTGTAACCATTCCTGTCGCTTGCGAAAGTCGTCAAGAATGTGCGTATATGGAGTTAGGCGATTTAGCTGGGCAACAAGGGGAACTTTACGGGAAACGTTGGGCCTTTGGTTCTCAAATGGTTAAGGGTGGATTTGGGCTACTGGGTCGGGTGAATGGTAGCAAAGAACCTACAGGTAGACTTGTTTACGGATCTGCCTTTAAGGTTGTACTGACAGGAGTGAATGAATCACAAGGAACAGCAGACTTTGGCTTGTTTTTCAGGATTTGCGCCAATATTCCGTTTGTAGGCAAGACCTGTACCCCATACTTTATTGGGCCAGTACCTTGGATACCTGTGAGAGAAAATGAGTTAGTGGTTGTGGGGACAAGGTAATGAGTGCAACAACCCAGACCCAACAGGATATTAGTAACCAGATTCTTCCGAGCAACTTTGTCTCTACTTTCTATTCGCCAATGGGTTTAGCATTGCTGATATCTATAGTTGCATTAGTAGTAGCTAAATCTTTAGACGGCAGGGGTAGATCCAGCAAACTAGCAAGGGCAAGGTGGGCAGGAGCTAGAGAAAGAACAGCAGCCCGGAAGTTAGCCATGAAGTTAATTCAAAAACGCAAACATAACCGAGTAGCTCTTTATGTTGGTACTCCAAAAGGAGCTACTTTTGAGGAGGTAGGTAACAAACGCATTATTAATCTTCCAGAAGATAGCTCAATTTTGTATCTGCCGGAAGCCCAACGAGGCATCTTTGTTTGTGGCGGCCCTGGTGGGGGGAAGACGAAATCAATGATTAATCCTTTGCTTTGGTCTGCGATTGATCAAGGAATACCAATCATTCTTTATGATTTTAAGTTTGATCGACAAAAATCAGCAACAGAAGAGGCCAAAGGACAAGCCCCTCAAATAGCAGGTTACGCTGCGATGCGTGGATATGAGGTGTCGATTCTTGCCCCTGGATTTCAAGAGTCATGTGTAGCTAATCCACTAGATTTTCTGCGGAGCGAAACTGATGCAGAGATGGCCCGGCAATTGGCGATCGTCCTGAATAAAAACTTTAAACTCTCATCAGGTGGTGACTCTTCCGAAAGTGGATTTTTTGTGAATGCAGGGGATCAGTTAGCACAAGCAATCTTCATGCTGGCAAAGGGTACAAACTTCCCGGATATTATGATGTGCCATGCGATTCTGAGTTTACCTAAGTTGATTGAACGCATTCAACAAGCTGATTTAAACCCTTGGGTCAGAGTGGCTTTTGAGCAATTCTTATCTGTAGCAGGTAGCCCAGAAACAGCAGCGAGTATTGTGGGTACAGCAAGTGGTCTTTTTACTCGCTTCATGACTCCATCAACGCTTTCTGCATTTTGTGGACAAACAAACATACCCTTGGATTTAAAAGGACGAAAAATGGTGGTGTTTGGTATGGATAAGGAGAAAAGAGATGTAATTGCTCCTTTATTAGTGTCTATTCTGCACCTTCTATGTACCCGTAATTTAGCTGGTAAACGGACAGATCCTTTAGTTTTAGCATTGGATGAATTACCAACATTGTATCTTCCTGCTTTAGTAGATTGGCTCAATCAAAACCGTGAAGATGGCTTAATTTCTATATTAGGATTGCAAAATTTATCGCAACTTGAGAAAGCTTATTCTAAAGAAACTACTAATGCAATATTTGGGGGTTGTGCTACAAAAATAATCTTTAATCCACAAGATGATGTGGCAGCAGAACGATTTAGTAACTTTTTAGGTGATGAGCAAATTAGACATAAAGAACGCTCTCGTAGCTTTGGCGGTAAAGGTGGTGCAAGCACTTCAATTTCTGAGCAAAATACTACCCGAAAACTATTTGAAATTAGCCAATTTAATTCTTTACCTCCTGGTAGAGCAGTAATTATCAGTCCTGGTTTTCGCTCTGGTAAAGATGTAGGCTTGCCTTTATTAGAGCAAATTCCTGAAAATATTTTACCAGTTAACTGCGTAGCTAAAAGTATTAAGAAATGGTACGAAGTGCAGCAAAAAATTATTTTACGTTCTACTTTACGCGAACCATCTGGAGAAGAGTTAGAAAGACGGCGTTTAGAAGCAGAAAGATTACTACCAATAGTTGATAACTATGTGGCAGCTAATGACAGAATGAAGAATATTTAGGAGAAAAATACATGATTGAATTTTCTGATTATGAATTAAAAGCATTAAGTAAGTTACCTTTCGATATTGCGGTTTTAGCCAATAACGAGCTTTATCGCAATAGTCTAATGAATGCGGCTGATTATTGGGATGAACCACCATTTCCTGAAAATCATATTCCCGAATTTATTGAAGTTTACTACGGAGATGCTGATAGTCCTCATATTTTTATAGTAAATGGGGAACTACAAGATTATGACGTAGCCAATTTACCTGATACGAGTAAAACAATTTCAGTTTTAGTTGATGACCAATGGACATACATAGAAATTGAAGGGAAAGTAATTCTTAATCGATTAGGAGGAGCTATTTTACCAGATATATTAGTAAGTCCATCAAGTCTTGTTGATTCACTTATAGGAGTAAGAAAATCATGGATGAAATAAAGTCTGAAGCTAAACAAGTGCAACATGATTATCTAGAAATCCTTAATGACATTTTAAACAAGTTATCAGAGAAGGGTAAATTTCAATCCTTAGATACCAGTAAAAATTTATCAATTTATGTTGGTAGTAAAGCAAAGTATAAAATTGGTTCTGATGGTGAAATTTCTGTAAATTTGATGACCCCAGAAGTGGTTGAGACAATTAAAACTGCTATCAATGACCCACAAAATCTAAAAGGTTCTGTGCGGATAATGGTAGGCAATCAGAAAGTTTATCATGCTAAAGATGGAAAAATTTTAACTGATAAACTTGGATTAAATCAAACTCAACTACAGTCTCGGCAAGCTGAATCTGTAGAGGAATCATCAAGTATTGAAAGTCTTCAAAAGCAAGTAGAATCTTTACAACAAAAAGTTCAAGAGCAGCAAGCTTTGATTGATAGGTTTGTTCAGCAAGAGAACTCAAGTGTTGAATCTACTCAAAAGCTATCAACAGATTTAGCTAATCTTAAGCAAGCATTTGATACACAGCAAAAAACCATTGAGCAATTACAAAAAGGATTGGAGGCAATAAATAAACAGAATCTTCCTGTCGTTAAAAATGAAAGTCTAAGTAAGTGGCTTAACTCAATTGAGAGTAAGGCTAAGAATACTGCTAAAAATCTTTATGAACAAGTAAAAACTGCGCTGACACCAAAAGTTGATAAAGTCAAAGCTCAATTAGAGACTCAAATCACTGCTTTAAAAGAGCAGATTAATCAACAAATGGAATCTGTTAAGGCAGAGATGAAATCACAAATAGCTGCTATTAAAAGTGAGTTTGAATCACAAGTAGGTGTAGTAAAAGATGGGATTGCTGAAGTTAAGCAATTAGCCAGTAATGAAGTTCAGTATGGCATAGAACGTCATCAAGCTGCTACAAGTGCTATTCAAAGTAAAATTTCTGAGGAAGTAAATACAGTTCATAAGCAAGTAACTAAAGCAGTTGGTGATATACACTCAAAAGTCAATCATACTGTCAAAGAGAACGTAGAAAAAGTAACTAACAGTGTGATGGAAATTAAAGGTAAAGCTTTTTCTAAAAGTATAGATTCTATGCTGCGTCTGTTTGGAAATCAAAACTCTGATGGTTCCCGAAGTTATGAAAGTAAAAATTACAATTTTTACCAAAAAGGAGATAGCATTACTGTTACCGCTAAAGATGGTCGGGCAGTCATGGTAGATAATAGTTTGACTACTCAAGCTACAGAGAAAGATGTTGAATCTTTGGAGGAAGTAGGACAGGTAGTTTCTGATTATCTAAAAAGTAATCACACTCAATCACAATCACAATCAATCAACCCTAGAAGATAACGTTTTTTAAGAATTCAGGATTCAGAAGGGTTAAAGAATTAGAAGAAATATTTGATGAATCAATTTACTAATTAACTAAATAAGCAGGCGGGTACGAATAAACCCAACTATGTAACATAACATAAATTTTTCAAAATCCTTGCGATTGCTTGACTCCACTTTTTTTCGTTTGCAATGACGTAGTTATAAATTTTCGTGTCCACCTACTTACTTCTAAATTCTGAACCTTTGATAAGCTCAGGGTATCGCTTCTGACTCCTGGCTTCTAAATTCATATATATACAAAGATGTTTGTTATGATAAAACGCTTGACAATCAAAAGAGTTTTTATCTACTTAATTTTTTACTTAATGCTTTGGATACGTCCTATTTTTATCCGAATTGGAAAACTAATCGGGTTTTTTTTGATGCTAGTCTTTATTATGGGGCTAATACAATTATTTATATTGCCTAATAATATTGGCTGGACAAGAACAATTGGAATTGGAGTAACGAGCTTTATTGTATTTATGGTAACAGAATATTATGATAATATATTATTGAGATTGAATCCTACTAGTAATACTCTTTTTCTAGGGAAGTGAAAAAGCATTTTATCGCCTTAAGCACCTAAATTGATTTGTGTTTTGGCTGTTTTGATATCTAATTGTTGATTGAGATTGTTGCTGCTGTTTTTGTCGCAATAATTCATTTTTAATAGTAGATAATCGCTCTTGCAATGGTGCTGATTGTAAAACAAGAGTAAGAACTTTCATATCAATTGTTTCTTGTTTTCTATCCCAAAATTGATAGTTTTGAGTCTGGATTTCCCAGTCTTTTATAGAGGCTTCTAATTGTTGTTTTTGAGTAAATAACTCTTTGATAGTGTTAATAGTTTGCAATTGTTGGTTAACCACTAAATTATATTTATTGCTTAATTGGTGGAATGGTAAACGCTCCAGAGATTTAATAATTTTTTCTTGTTGAGCGTGTTCTTCCCACAAACTATTAATTTGTTGCTGTAACTGGTTAATTTGATTCTCAATGGCTTGCCTGTCGATTGGCAGAGGCTTTTGAGCCACTGGTTGTGAGAAATATTCTTTAACAGCTTGCTCTAAATACAGTAGCTCTTGATTAGTGAGTGAATCGATAGATTTTTGAAATGCTTCAAATTCTGGCAATTGAGAATTTTCAGGAATAGCCTTGATTGTTTGGATTTGCCTTTTTTTATCTTTAACTGCCTCGATGACAGGCGGTAAAGTTTCAACTAGGGCTGATGATAATGTTTGTTCCTCCACAAAATCTGCGATCGCATTTAAAACCTTCTTTGTTGATGGTGGAGCGATCGCTGTTTGTGTGAGAGGCATTGGCGGAGGCAACTGTTTCAATTGCTCAATAACTTCCTCAAGTTTTTGAACTAGAGCAGGTGATTCAACTACTGCCAAGTCAATGTGTTGCGCGATCGCCGTTATCGCCCTGTGTTGAGTTGCTTGGTCGATGTGTGCTGGCTTTGAGGGCTGCAAATCACGAATGAGAGATTGCAACCGTTCAATATTGATAGCTGATTCAATAGCGGCGTTGTCTAAAAATTCAGAGATAGCATTTATAGCGTATCCACTTGATTTAAAGCTGACATCAGTTTTTGGGTTGTTAAGACTTGCTGTATTGAGTTGTTGAGTGTCATCTGGGTGCTGCGCTGTTCTTTGACCTCGAAACTCATCTGATGCAAGGCTTCTGTTAAGTTCTTTAAGGTGTCCTTCAAGTTGCTCGACTTCTTCGAGTTCAAGGTGTCGGCTAATTGCTCCAAGAACGCGCTCAAATTTTGGGCTTGTGCTTGTTCTACGTTGTGGATTTCCTGTCTCAATTCGTGGTTCTGAGACTCTAACTGTTCGATTTTGGCTTTCATCTGCGCTTGGTTTATCAACAGTTGATCCATTTTTTGAATTAATAATGCGATCTCGGATGGTGGCTGAGTGCTGGGATTGCTGATGGTTGAGGTCATGATTTTGCTCCTTGATATGGTTTTGTGATGTAGCTAACCTTTGCTGACGTTCTTGCAGTGTGAGTTTACGAGGTGGTTGATAAGGTGGTTTTCGTTGCTGTTGATTGCGCTGCTGCCAATCACGCAGACTTATGGCCTCATGGTTGACCTTTTCATAAGCCAGTGGCCCTTGGGCTACTATCAAATCATCAACACCTTTATCTGGCCCTGGCAGAGTTACCACACTGACAAAGGCTCCTTGTTTCTCCAACAGTCGCCCAGTGCGAGAGATGGCAATCTCTATATTTTGTTTAGTTTCTGGTCGAGTTTCATAATCAAAGCAGAAAGTGATTTCGCGTTCTGGAGTGGCGAAAACAGCTAACTCATCCATGAGTTTAGCTTTCACCTTTTCCCCGAACTCGTCTTTACTACGATAACCAGCATAAATCCCAGGCAAACCGATAGCCGGATGACCTTGACTTAATAAACTGGCAGCTTTCTTAGCCCCTTCAGTAATTGTGGTTGGGAGGTTATGTTTCCAGACACAATACCAAAAGCCACTAGTGCGATCTGCTTGGGTTGGCTCGACTCCATATTTTTTATAGATGCGGTCTGCTAAATCATCAGGCACATCTAACAGGAAGATACTTAAATCAGTTTTAGGTGGATGCTCATATTTAATGAATTTGCCTGGTTTATCAGGTTTTTCTCTGGGATTATTCGGCTTGTAGCATCCCCACAATGTTCTATCGGGTTGATCCCCTGGTTGCAAATTAGTGAAAGATTTGGGATTAACGCCAGCATCGCACCACCAACCACCGTCCTCGATATGAGAGTATTTGCTAATCATACCTGTAGAAAGCCTACCTGTATTGGTGCGTGGTAGCTGCTGACTGTACATTAAATGTTCCCATGCTTCATGTTCCCATTCAAAACCCTGATGCAGAGACTTGAAATTTAAAGCGGCGATCACTGGGTGAATAGCACTACCTTCTACCAGTTCCCGCCAGTGTTGAGCGTCAAGTGTTTCTGGAGGTTCATTACAACTGCTAGGAGTCCAAAATGCTATCTGTGGTAGTGTTTTAAGCGGCGATTGCTTAGGAACTGGGGGAGTGAAATTAGGTTTAGGCTCAGTTTTAGCTGGCTGATTTATCAATATTGTGACTGGTGATGAAGCGTCTGCTATCTGCTGTGATGCTTGCTGCTTCTCTAATTGTTTCTGGCGTAGTAAAGACAGTGCGTTTTCTTTGGCTTTGCTCGATTGTGCTAAGGAGAGTAAATCTTGTTTATCTTCGGTGTAGAGCTTCAAGGAATACCTAGCACGGCTAACAGCAACATAAAAGCTTTCTTGTCCAATAGTGTGATCTGCTGCGATGAGAACTCTATCAGCCGTTTTCCCTTGACTACTATAGGTTGTACTGACGAGGGCATAATCTAAATGTTGTGCTTGTTTTAAATCAATAAATTCAATTTGACCACTATCTAAATACTCGATTTGAGCGTTAGAATCAGCAATTGCTTTAACGACAAACTCCTGACCGTTGCGCCGTCCTAATTGACGGTCGTTTTTTGTCCAGCGTAGGCGATCGCCCACAGCGATTTCAATCTCAAGAGATTGGTAAACTGCTTTATCAAATCCTGTATCTACTTGAAAATGCTTACCATCACTATCTCTGAGAGTGAGGCTGTCATTGTCCTTGCCCACAACCTTATAGAACTTACCTTTCTCTAGCCCCCGGCGTTTGTAATTGCGGGTGGGCATGACCATATCACCTTGTTCAAAGTTGTGGGTATAGCGTTTTTGTACTCCGGTTAAATCTTTGGCTTGCAGTTGGGTGATGAGAGTTGTAGTTCCTAAACTGCCCTCAGTTTTGAGATGTTCTCGGATGGCTTGGGTGATGGCCAATCGCTCTTTATTCGTACCAGCTAATACTAAGGTTTTCGCCCGTTGTTCGGGTGTGGCTGCTATATATTCATTTGCGATCGCTGCAATTTTTGATTCTGGTGTTACAGTCTCAATGCAGCCGTTCTCATCCAGACGTTTAAAACCTTCCTCAATAGAGCCAGAGGCAATCAAATCTACAGCCAGTTTCAGTTTTGGCGCACGTTGCCTATTAGATTCGTTTAAGTAACTGGTCTTAATCCCCGCCTGTTGCAGCGATTTGAAGGGATTGCCAGCTTCTACAGCTGACAATTGCTTTGTATCGCCTACTAACAAAACCCTGGCTTGCTCTTTTTCTGCCCGTTCTAAAAGAGTAAGGGCATCTTTAGCACTGAGTAAACCTGCCTCATCCACCACCCAGATTTGATAAGGTTCAATTTGTTCTGGTGGTTCGGAGACTAACAATCTGGCAACAGTTTCAGCTTGAATATCTAATTCTTGCCCCAAAACCTTAGCCGCCATTGAACTGGGAGCAAAACTTTTAATAGTGTAGCCACTGATGGCAGCGATCGCTTTCAGTTCCTTGAGTGCGAAAGTCTTACCAGCCCCGGCGACTCCCTGCCATGCTGTAAATTGGTCAGTTGTAGTTGCTGCGTCTAAGACAGCGCGACGCTGATCCCGGTTTAGAGCAGTTTTTTCTAAATAACTTTCGGCTATTTCTGGGTGTACTAGTGGGTTAACTTTTCCTTGCCCAGATTGCATCAACTTAATAGTTGCTATTTCTCTGTTGACTGCCGACAATGTAGTAAAATCGCGTCTTTGTTCGGACAAGCTGAGTAATTCAGTATTAACCTGAATTAGTGGTTCAATCTGAGTTATGTCTGTAGCCAGCCCTTGCTCAAGGATGAATTTCTCTAAATCCTCCTGGGTAAAGGAGACATTTCGTTCTGAGCAGTGAGCGATCGCGGCTTCTAAATCCTCTTGAGTGATAGACATCGGCTGGAAATCAGGCTGTGGAGCTTCCCAGTGTACAAATTGAATGCCAAAGAAAAGTGCTTCTTCTTGCCACTTGGCTTTTAGTTCATCTGGGGCAATCTTCTGCTTGGCTGCACGAGTAATAGACCAAGCCCCCTCTCGCTCTGCCCAGGTTGAATTTTTTCCTACTACCTTTAATATCTGCTGTCTGCGTTTAGAAAATTCCTCTAAGTCTTCTTCGCGGAAACCCTTAATCTCAAACTGTCCGTGTTTCCTTGGTTCTACTTTATAACCTAGTCTCTGAACTTCAGATGCTAAGTGATGCTGATAGACCATACCGAGGAATTTCTTGTTTTTGAAAATTTCTCTGTTTGAGAGGCTTTGCCATTTACCATCATCAAGCTGAGTCATATTCATGATCAGCGTATGAGTATGTAAATGGGGATCTAGCTCTCTGCTTTCAATGTGGTCAAATTCAGCGATTACTAAATTCCCTGTTCTGGTAGGTTCTCGTCCTGTATCTGTTGTAATTCTGGTAAAGCTATAGCGAGATTCAATCAACTCCAATGTTTTCTGCACTGCCAAAGAGTGAGCTTTAATTAGCCTTTCATCTCCACCTACTAACGCTTGTAGGCTTACACTCTTTGGTGCAGAGAAGGTGAAATCAGTAGCCGCTAATCTTTCGGAGCTTGTCTTTTTAGCGTAGAGGGTTTGGCTACCATCTGGCGATCGCCCATTCACGATATTGGTAAAAATTTCTTTATTGTTAATTGCTCCTGACAGTCCAAGCTTTTCAGCACCTTTGCCAAACCAGCGAGAGTTTTTGACTTCATGGCTATATTCTTCCATGAAGTAGTTTACTGCTTGCTGTGGTTTAGTATTTTTGCCCGTTAGCATTCAGCTAAATGTTACTTTTGTAGTATTTGACAATTCAAATACCAATAAAAATTTTTTTGCTTATTTTAATTCTAAAACTAACCCGTATTTCTTGCCAAATTTTTTAGGCATAATGTGCGAAAAAGGGGTTTTTAAAAGTGTCATAAATTTACCATAAAAATGCCAGAAAAAAGCCATAAAAATACCAGAGGTTTACCATAAGTTTTCCATAGCTTAATTTTTATAAAATTAGAGTTACCATAAAACTGACATGGTTTTAACATAAAAGTGCCATGATATTGCCATGTAAATACCATAGTTTTACCATAAAACTTCCCTTATATACTGATACGTTTTGCTACTAATTTTTGGTGTACTGAGTCTTCAAGTAAGTCATTAAATTTTATGAGTCCACTAAAACTTGCAGTAGATCCGGGTGGTTCATTTCTCAAATGTTTCTATACTTTGGAGAGCTTTAAACCGGAATTGCTTTTGATGGAGCCGGAAGTTGCAACAGTTCCTTTAGAAAGCTTACAAGCTTATGAACAGAGTAAAATCGGTAATTCTTCACCTGAGAATAGTGCTTGGATTGAATATCAGAACAGCTTTCAAGCTGTAGGGTTTTTGGCTCGAAAGCGATTCAATGCAGATTTACAACTGCAACGCCGCAAATTTGAATTAGCTTTGCCGAAAGTTCTGGCTATGGTTGGCGCGATCGCTACGAAACACGATTTACCCAATAACTCAGCTATCCAATTAGGTATACTGCTGCCGTGGGGAGAGTACCAAGATAGAGCTTTATTTGGAGAATTAATCACTAAAGCATTAGCTGACTATAAGTTCAAGGGACAAGCTAAGTCTTTTAAATTGGATGCTTTTGTCTGTCTTCCAGAAGGGGGAGGTATTCTCACAAGAGGCCGCGCCCCAGGCTCTAGCATCAGAGATCAGACAATTGCTGTGATTATGTTAGGGTACAGAGACACTTCTATCCTAGTGATTGAACGTGGAGAAATGAGCAAAGGTAAAACAGAGCCGTTGGGATTTTCCAAAATGATTGAGTCTGTGATGTCCCAAACATCTGGTTTAAATCCTCATCAACTAACGGCAGCAATTTGTAAAGCGGGACGGAACATTAATAATAAAGCCTTAGAAGAATTGGCAATGGTAGATGCAGCTTACAAAGAGCATGAAATAACCACAATTAGAAATGCAATCACTAATGGCAGGAAAGAGTATTGGATGATGTTATCCAATTGGTTGAAGTTGCAAGTACCTCGTGATGTTGACGAGGTAATTATGGGTGGTGGTACGGCTCATTATTTTCGTTCTCAATTGAACAACCTATTTTCTACAACAAAAGTTAATTGGTGCGATCATTTGGAGTTACAAATTACCGATAATTTTTCCCAAGTTGCGGCCAAGTCATTACAATACCGACTAACTGATGTTTATGGTTTATTTTTCTACCTGTGCGGCAGCACTTTGAAGACTAAAGTGCAAGTAGGTACTGCCAATGGCTAAACAAATAGAATATCGATTCCGTATTGCTTTGGAATCTCAAGACTTGAATACTGCCCTGGTCAATTTCCTTAAAGCGAAAGACCCACTTTTTACCGAGCGTGACAAGTTATTTTCTGCCCTAAATGCTTATTGGCTACCATTTGCAATGAAAGAGGCAGGTTACTCTGATGAGGAGTTAAGACAATGTGCTAAGAATGCTATTTATCGTTTGAAATTGCATATTAGCTATTTAGCTGAAAGCTTTGGTTTGGAACTAGACGATGATGTTGTATCACAACCAGTCGCCACTACAAAAGCATTTCCACCTGTGACTAAACTACCAAAGCTTAATGATATTAACTTGCAACCATCAACTGCTACAGAAGTCATAAGCACTGGTTCTCAGCCTTTGGATGATTTGATACATCACGAAGACGACAGCACTTTTGAAGGATTATTTAGTTAATGGAGTTAATATGCCATATACAAAAGAAGCATTGCAAAATATGTATTCTTTATCCCCAGAGGATGTAAAAGCAGCTTTGGAAATCTGTGAACTATCTACAGATCAGGAAGAATATAGCGATGAAGAGATTACAGCAGTTGACTTTCAGCAAGCAGTGGAACTAGTAAAACAACAGCATTCTCAAGCCTCTGCTACCCCAGAAAATGATATTACAGAAGTTAAGAAGAGAAGGAAGGCTAAACCATTAGATATTACCGAGTTGTTGGGTAAAGCTCGTAATAAAGGATTTAAGCTGACTCTCATGGAAGCGATGCAATTATTACAAGCCTGTGGTCTAGAGGAAAAAGATGAATACTCTTCGGCAGAGTGCGATCGCTTCCTTGAAGCTGGTGATTTAATTAAAAATCAAGGTAAATCTGTTCAGGAAGTAGCACAACATTTTGGATTAACTACTGATACCAATGCTTCCCCATCTAATTTAGATGCAGATACGGATACGCTTTTGGAGCAGTTAGGCGAAACTACAGCTTTATTAGGCCAGGAGGAACGAGAGTTAATTAGAGAAATGGTCAAGCAGAAAGCTAAAGGTGATATGGCTGGCCTACCTAAACTGTATTTGCAATCCCTACTAGAAGAAATGCGATCGCCCGAATTTCAAAATGAATGGCAGCAGTTAAGAAATGCTTTTAAAGACAAAATTATGGGAAAAAAGCCAACTTCCCCGATATTCCCGCAGCCGCAGCCTTTGATGACCTTGCCACCGACATCGGACAATGGGTTAGTATCCGAATAGCAGAAGAAAAGCATACTATTGAGGTGAAAGCCCATCAAGTTATTGAGGAAAAGACCAGGCTTCGAGCCACCCAAATAGCTTTAAACAAACTCAATGAATCACAGCAATGGATTGAGGCTGAACAAAAACGCTCCGAACTTCGCCGCCAGCGATCGCAGCAATTTAGAATAAACCTGATTCACTTTGCCCGTTGGGTTGGTTCGGGTTGGTCAGGCTGGCTAATTTATCTGGGTTCTTTTGTTACTACTCTGTGCATTGGTTATGCAGTGGGGATTAATTCACCTTCTGCGATCGCTTGCCCTAATACTAAAAGTTACTGCTACCTGCTAAGACTAAATAAGGAAACAGTAGTTTTTCCCAGTCCTAAACCTCAACAACAAAAACCTCAAAAAAACTAAAAATATATTGAAACCAGAGGATTTATCCCTCTGGTTTCATTTTTTTCTTAAAAGCGGCTGAATATATAAACTTTGTTATAACTTTCTTCTACTGAATAGTAAGAATCAATGAACCAATCACGGGCTATTGCTTCTAGGTTGAGGTAGGAACTAGGAATTCCCATTTCTTCTAATTTTTTTAACACTCCTTGTTCTTCAAGTTGTGTATAAACAAAATCTTCCTCGCTTTCATATTCACCGTAATAACGTTCTTGAAAGTCTTCTATACTAGCTGAGGTACTATCGTAGTTATAATAAGCGGCGTAAGCTTTTCCATGTTCAGAAAGCATCTGAGCAAGTTCAGCTAATTTCTCTATGTCTTCATACTCATTGATGTAAATACCGTGCCAATTTTGATAATCATGAATTGTGTATTCTTCGCAAGGTTCATCATCACGGCAAGGCGACCAAGACAACATCCACTCAATGTCTTCTCTAACAGCCTCTACATCTTGGGTACAGTCGATCCAAATTCCGTGTAGCATCCCAGAATTGTAGGCAGATAAACAAGCTACATAAATTTGTGGAGCGTCATCATCTTTACATTCGCGCTCGTGTCTTGGAAAAGGTAATTGGCATTGTGCGCCAATAATTAAAATATTAGCTAGACTGATTGCTAAATCAACAGCTAGTTTTTCTTGTTTAGGAAATTTTAAAATATTGCCTTCAACTTGGCAGTTGTAAAGTTGTTCAGCTACTAATTGTGCTTCTAATTCTGAACTAAAGACTACAAAATTTGTTGGCTGCATATATTGTAAATCTTCCTTAAGATTTGCCTTTAGAAAAAGCACTTTTAGTTTTGGTAAGTGCTTTTTCTTTTGAGTGCTAAAGCTTTTATTTTGTTTTGCGAAGTTGTGATAGAGGTGTAGGCTTAAAGTACAAATCGCGTTCAATTGGTAGTCCTAAAGGGCCACGAGCCTCGGATAATTCACTAAAACTGAAATAGCCGAGTTCTTCTGCAAATCCTTGTACTAACCCGAAAAACAAGTCTTCACGGTCAAATTCAAGTACATACCAAGTCCATTGAGAGTCAGGAGTGAAAAATTTGATATACGCAATAGGATCATCAGCTTGCTCTTGTGCGTACAGTACAGGTAGTTGAGCAATAATCTCAGGTGTTAATAATTGCATTTTGAAAATATTCTTGTTTGAAGCGAGACAAATAGGTTTCAACTGTGGTTTTTTGAAGGGAGGCAATGAACCTCCCTTAAGTACTTAGAAAGGAGTGTTACCAGTTTCGAGAGTTTTGTGAAGATAACCTTGCCAGTAGTCGCCGGAGTAAGATTGAGGAGGTAAGCCGATAGCGGCATCAAATTCACCATCGTAGTAGCTATCAGATGGAGCTTGAGCTTGGTTTTGTGGATCAATTTGAGTTAGCATACAGACATCCTTTTTATATGAGGCGGGTAAAATCCCGCTTTCCTTAACTAGTTCTATATTAAAAGAACTAGTTACTTAAGTCAATAACTAGTCCTATAAAACTTAATTATGTAACGTTATTCTAAATATAGAACTAGTTATTAATGATAAAATTACGTATTGATGCCCTGTTGTCGAAATCCTCTCACTGTCCTACTATTAAAGATATAGGCTATACCATGAAAACTTGAACTAAAATCTTATCCATGAGTTAGTATAACCACTTATTTTATTAATAACCAGTTCTATTTCAGGAAGAACGGTTAAGATATAAAGCCTAAGTTACCCAAATCTATGAAGCATGGATGCAGCAGCTTTCAAGAGAAGTGATCATCTGAGTGTTATCACTAAACTAAAAGTAATGTATATAGATACAGTGTTGAAGCTTGAGTATAACTGTACAGTACTCAACCTTTAGTGCTAACTGCTAACTGTGGACTAATGACTAATGACTATGGAAATTCATGAATTAACAGCCCAAAAAGCAAACTCACTTAACATAGAATATATTGATGATCTGATCAAGCAAGGCGTAAAGCAACTAAACGACGAGCAAAAAGCGATAAACAATGCACTTTCTGCTTTTGAAATGATGGTTTTTTGGAGTAGTCGTGATTGCCAAAGAGAAAAACAATACGCCGATGAATTCGGATTGCCTAAACCAATACTAGAAAAGTGGTTAGTAGATAAATAAGACTGAGACGAAATACAAATTATGGAATATTGCGTAGTTGAAACATATTGCCAAAGAATAGGTCGCTTTTTGTACAAAATAAAAAAGCATATTCGTGATGACGACAGTGTTATTTTTGTCTCAGATAGCTATCAAGTATGCAAAGAATTTGTATCGGAGCTTGATTCTTATAATTCATGTGGTGTTTGAGCAAAATACGAATTTTGATTTGTTATGCGGTCAGAAACTAATCTGGGTTAGCAGTTCAATATGCTATGCCGTAATCTGGAGGAAATGAGAGAAGCGATCGCCAGCCCTGTCATGACTGTACAAAACAATTTAAACAGTGATATTGCCCTTTAATTTGTCACTATACAACTGGCTTTTGGAGATTAACTGAGAAAGGGCGAATATTTCAGCCCGACATTGAAAGGCTGCTTATTCCAGCAGCAAATCAGAGAAATGACACACCCAAGCCGATTAATGAAGTAATTTTCCTCTAAGAAAATCACTGGGGTAATGGCTAACAGAAAAATAAATAAATGTGAAAGAAAGTGCTGAAAATGCGCTTATTTTTTGCTGTCAATAAAAACAGTCAAAAATGAGTAAGCCAGCAAGCACTATTTTGTGCTGTCTAAGTAAAATTTGATGTAAGTCAGGGAAGAGACGCGCGATCGCCTGTCTTACTATCCCTAAACTAATGGAAAAGTACATAGATGTTAAATGTAAGTCCCAGCATCCCTTAACAAGAGGGTTAAATTAAAGGTAGCGATCGCCCTAGCCGTTGCTCAATTGTGAGAGTTATGCCAATGTAAACTAATAAGGCATAAGTGTAGCAGTTGCCATGAGAAGCGATCGCATAGACAAAATCATTGAGAAACTTCAGAAGCTAAAGGAAATTCGGCAAGAAACAGTCGAGCAACCAATGTCAGCACCAGGGACATGGATACATCAGTACGAAGTCAGAAAGCAGTATAATGGGCAGCTTTACTGGTATGTATATGCAAAGTGGCAAGCCAATGAGCCAATTTTTGAACGTCGTCCAAAGAAAAGACTGAAAGGGATTGTGAAGAGAGACAAAAATCCTGAGTACACTTGTCATCAACACATAGGTAGAGTAGGAAGTAGTACAGGTTTACCGACTGACGAAGTGGTCATAGAAGCATATCAAGAATGGAATAATCGTAAGCGTTTAGAAGCAATTGATACAGCCATACAAGAGATAGAAATGGTGCTAAATAAAGTTATGCCGTCAGAAACTAATGAGGCATAGCTTAAAATACAAGCGATCGCTAATATGCCTATACAAGCTTGTATATAGATAATAAGTGTTAGCCTTTGTTATGGGTAAATAAAAGAGTAGAGTTAATGTTAGCGATCGCCTGTATTGTTATGACTGTATTAATAGAAATGTGCATAGATGTTAAAAGTTAACCTTCGCATGGGTATACAAGAGGGTAAGAAAAATGGACACGATGCCTGTGGTGGTAGTAGCGATCGCCTGCCAAGCTATACCTGTACAAGAGGCTTAGTAAAAGTAAGGAAAGACAGCGATCGCCTGTCAAGATGCCAATACAAGAGGGTATGAATGCAGATATCTCTGTACAAGACGGTGAAGCTATGCCTATATATTAGGGTAAGTATGGGGATATGCCTAGACAAGAGGGATAGAGTATAGGTGTACAACAGGGTATAAGCATAGATATCCCTATACAAGAGGTTAAAGGAAGGCACAAGAGAATAGCATCCATGTACAAGAACAATTGAATAGTCCTTACTAGCATTCCTTGTTCCCAGAGAGAAAGGAATAGCCTATTCCCGCCCACTTTTATCTATGTACAAGAGGGTATGTAGGCACGACAAGCCTGCTATTTCCTCTATTATATCCTGTATACAGCCCACTGCATCACTATACAAGAGGGTATGAAGAGATAAGTAGACGATCACTTGAGGCAACGCACATCATCATCCCTATACAAGAGGATATGGGAGTCCACGAGAGAATAGTCAGCAGTATCCATATACAAGAGCAATTGAACAGTCCTTACTAACATCCCTTGTTCTCTAGAGAACAAGGGA
>NZ_JACJTB010000023.1 GCF_014698475.1 Nostoc spongiaeforme FACHB-130
CCCCTGGCGACTGTTCGAGTTCTGTCAAAGAGATTTTTGTAGTGACCCGTGCTACATAGCGGTCTATTGTGACCAAGGTTGGGACGGTCTACTACTTCCCTCAATATACAAGGTTGGGTGGAGGAACGGAACCCAACAAAGTTTTGAGGATGTTGGGGTAGGTAGTTAAGTTAAAATAGCGCCTCCCATTAATCTGTCATACCGATATTTCAACTCTTCTTTCATCAAATACCAGCGTTCTAAGGTAACATCAATCTCGATAACTTTCTCTGCTGCTTGCCGCGCTAGTAGTAATACTTCTTCATCTTCAACTAAACTTGCTAAAGTAAAATCTGGCACACCCGATTGTCTAGTTCCCAACACTTCACCAGGGCCACGAAAACGCATATCCATTTCCGAAATGAAGAAGCCATCCTGTGATTGTTCCAAGACCTTCAATCGTTGTTGAGCATCAGGGCTTCTAGAACTACTCATCAACAAACAATAAGACTGAGCCGCACCCCGTCCTACACGCCCCCGTAGTTGGTGTAGTTGAGATAAACCAAATCGCTCTGCATTTTCTATGAGCATTACAGTAGCATTGGGTACGTCTACACCAACTTCAACTACTGTGGTAGACACCAAAATTTGGGTTTTGTTATCTCTAAATTTGGTAATTGCTTCGTCTTTCTCGGCGGAACTCATACGCCCGTGGAGTAACCCGACTTGAAATTCGGGAAAGACGGTTTCTTGTAACTTTTGATGCTCATCTACTGCCGATCGCAAGTCTAATTTCTCAGATTCTTCCACTAAAGGCAACACCACATAAGTTTGCCGACCTTGGGCAACTTCCCGGCGGATGAGGTCGTAAGCATGAGAACGCTGCTGGCTTGTCAAGGCTGTGGTTTGAATTTTCTGCCGTCCTGGTGGTAATTCATCAATTTGGCTGACATCCAAATCTCCGTGAATTGTCAAGGCTAATGTCCGGGGAATGGGAGTCGCAGTCATTGTTAAGACATGGGGTTGTTCGCCTTTTTGTTGTAGTAACGCCCGTTGTTTGACCCCAAAGCGATGTTGTTCATCAATGACTACCAAACCCAAGCGGTGAAAGTTTACCGGGTCTTGAATTAAGGCGTGAGTTCCCACTAACAAGGGTAATTGCCCTGTGGCTAACAATGAATGAATTTCTCGGCGTTTGGCAGTTTTGGTGGAACCTGTGAGCAGTTCCACAGGCAAATGTAATAAATTAAACCAGCTAACTAATTTACGATAATGCTGTTCTGCCAAAACTTCTGTCGGAGCCATCAAGGCGGCTTGGTAGCCAGATTGAATCGCCGCTAAAATTGCTACCACAGCCACGACGGTTTTACCAGAACCAACATCGCCCTGTACTAGACGATTCATGGGTGTGGTTTTTTGCAAATCATTCAAAATATCATTCAGGACTCGTTGTTGTGCGCCAGTGAGGTGAAAGGGTAAGATTTCGTAGAATTTGGCAATTAATTGCCCTTTAGGCGCAAGTACGGCACTGGTTTGAATGGCTTTGGCTTGTTGCTGACGTTGGAGTAAGCCGAGTTGCAGGTAGAAAAACTCATCAAAAACCAGACGACGACGGGCAGCTTGTAAAGTATCACTATCAGAGGGAAAGTGAATATTAGCGATCGCATCTTTCAATTCCATCAAATTATACTTTTCTCGCAAACCCTTGGGCAGTGGGTCTTTGAGAGCAGCCGCAGCAGGTAAAGCCGCAATCACGGCTTGGCGCATCATATTCGCCATTATCCCTTCAGTTAAGGCATAAATTGGCACTACCCGCCCAATAGTCAAGGACTCGATGGTGTCTCCTGGATTTGCCAAAACTTCTAGTTCTGGGTTATCCAACGTCAAGCCGTATTTACTTTCTTTTACCAATCCACAAGCCGCCACCACACTACCAACTGGGTAACGGCGTTTCATACTTTCTTGCCAACCACGGCTAGTAAACCGCGCCCCCGCCGAAAAGCGACCGACTTTAATTTGTCCGGTATTATCTTTGAGTACCAGTTCTAAAATTGATAATTTTTGATTTTTCGGGCTAGTGAAACAATTGCAACGCTTCACACTAGCCACAATAGTGACTGTTTCACCCGCCTGTAACTCGCGGATATTGACTTGACGCGCATAGTCAATGTGGTCACGGGGATAGTAAAACAGCAAGTCTCGCACCGTATACAAACGCAAAGCCTCTAATTTATCAGCTTTGCGAATACCTATTTCTGGCAAGTCGCTGAGTTTTTGGTCAATTCTGGGTGCTAGTCTGCGACTAACTTCATTCACCACAGGCGTAGAATTAGGAATTTTCGCTTTATAATTTCTTCCCTGCTTCTCTAATTCTTCTGGGTCTTCTAGTTGTTTTTGCAGTTGGTCAAGATACCTGCGAGTGGTAGCAATTAAGTTTTGTCTGTCTTTGACTGCCAAATTAGGATAGTCGGCAAATTTTGTTGCTAATTCTTGCCAACGGCGACGCTCAATAGCAGGCAAAGCCGCCGGAAATTTCCCAAAAGTCAAGCTGAGAAATTCACTAAAGCGGTATTGTCTGCCCATCAAGTCTGTAAAGTTATGTTCTGCTTCTACAGCCAAGGCTTTATGTAAGCGTATCCAATCTGGTGTGTCATTAGTCATTGGTTATTTGTCATTAGTCATTGGTCATTGGTCATTGGTCATTGGTTATTTGTCATTGGTCATTAATATTTATACAAATGACAAATGACGAAGAACACATGACAAATCACTAATCCTCATACCAACTTGAGCGCCAAGCGGCTTCGGCTTCAGCAATTGAACGTTCCCGTTGCTTCTTTTGATATTCTCGGCCGAGTTTTTGGAGTTGTACTAAGATATTCCGAATTTGTTTGCGGCTGGATGCTAGGGTTGCGTCGGCAAATTCAATTTCTCCGAGTCGCAGATTAATTGTCATAATCTGTGTCAAACTCGATTCTTCCTCATCTTGCTCGTTGTCAATTTCAATGACCAAGTTGAGAAGATTTGGCGGCCCTGGCATAACTTCGGCGGCGGCTTCTGAGGCGGCGGCTGCTGCTTCTAAAATTGGTTCTGGGACTTTTTTGGGCAGAATATCAGCTTGTTGCAACAATACATTTGTATCATGAGAAACTTTTTTGAGCGTCTGTTGTGTTAATTCTTCCAAGCGATTTTGCCATTTGGCTATTTCTAAAGGGTTAGAAGAATCAGGAGGATTGAGTTTTGGGTTCTCAGTCACCACCTCTTTTTCTGCCTCGTTTCCCTCATTTTCATCTTCTGTAACTATTTCACCATTCATATAGGTGATTAATTCTTCAGATAACTGTTTTCCGAGTTTGCGGATGGCTTGTTGCAATTTCTGACGTTGATTCAACGACAACTTTAAAAAGTTTTCGGGATACCCCTGAGTACACAGATGGTAACTTGCCAGAATCAACTGCTTCCGCACAGCTTCACCTAAGAGGGTGAGATAAACAGTATAAGCACTTTGGAGTTCTGCTGCGATCGCACGTATCGCTTCTTCCAGCATTGCCAAATCCCGTTCAATTCGCTCAATTGCTCTCGCCATATCTTTTCTTAATTGCCCATCATCCAATTTTAGATTTGAGATTTGAGATTTTGGATTGAGAATTGCTCTATGTATCTAGCTTCTATCAATCATTTTCTAAATTGGTAAGCTAAACCACATCTAGTTTGCCTAACGAAAATGCCAATAACTCTTGTGGGGTGGGCATACTTCGACAAGCTCAGTACAAGTCTTGCCGCCCTAAATTATGCAATTTAAATGTGTAACAGCTTATTAGCATTATCATGGTACAAATGTACGCAGTTATCTTCTAATAATAAAATACAGGTCAGCTTAGTGTAAAACTGACCTGTCTTAAAAAAGTTATTGGTCATTGGTTATGAACAAATGACCAATGACCAATAACTAATGACTAAAAATCAAATTACTTCGCCCCGATTTGAGCAGCAACTTCATCCGCAAAGTTAGTTTCTTGTTTTTCAATACCTTCGCCGAGGATGTAGCGCACAAAACGGCTAACTTGAACTTCTGCGCCGACTTTAGCCTTAACTTGCTTGACCAATTCTTCTACAGAAATACTTTGGTCGCGGATATAAGGCTGATCGAGCAAAGTCATTTCTTTTAGACGTTTTTCAATTCGTCCTTGAACAATCTTTTCTCGAATGTTCTCTGGTTTGTTTGCCAAATCATCCTTGCCCATTTCGATGTCTTTTTCTTTTTGGACAACATCAGCAGGGATTTGGTCTACGCTGACATACTCAACGTTGGGACAAGCTGCAACTTGCATAGCAGCATTCCGTGCCAAGGCTTGGAACTCTTCGTTAGCTGCTGCTGACTCAGAGGCAGATTCTAGCTCAACTAATACACCAACACGACCGCCAGTGTGAATATAGCTATCTACTAGCCCGGTTTTACCATCTGCTACTGCAAAGTTGACAAAACGACGTACTTGGATATTTTCACCTAGTGTAGCAATGCTTTGCTTGATGAATTCATCTACAGTAACGCTGTTATTTTCAATGTAAGGTTGAGCCAGTAAAGACTCAACACTCTCAGCAGTGGCGGCTTGCTGTGCTAGGCTCTTAACCAAAGATTTAAAAGCTTCATTGCGAGCAACGAAATCTGTTTGGCAGTTAACTTCTATTAGTACACCTACTTTGCCATCAGCCTGAATGTAGGTGTCTACTAGACCTTCAGCTGCAATGCGATCGCTTTTTTTGCCTGCAGAAGTGATTCCTTTTTTACGTAGCCAATCTATCGCTTGTTCGATGTCGCCGTCAGTTTCTTTCAGCGCCTTCTTACAGTCCATCATGCCGGCACCAGTTTTTTGGCGTAGCTCTTGGACGAGTTTTGCAGATATTTCCGCCATGTTGCCTCAATTCCTAACTTGACCTAGAGTTTTTATCGCTTACGGGCGTTGAGTATTTCTATCTTACTCAGAAAGTGAAGACACTCTGAAGTCTGAAAATTTATTCAATAGAATTCAGGAGTCAGTACTCAGAATTCAGAATAAATGCTGTGAACAGTAGGATATGAATAACTCGAACTGAATTCCAGCCTTTGTTATTCTGGCTCCTGAATTCTGACTTCTGAAGTCTATTCCATTTTCATACTTTATTCGTCTTCGTCTTCGTCATCAGGAATCAACGAGTCTGAGTAATCACTTTCGTCGTAATCGTAATCTTCCTCAGCGCCTTCGTAATCGTCGTATTCTTCTTCTACATCCAGTTGGCCATGACGACCTTCATAAATTGCATCTGCCAACTTGCCAACTATTAGCTTAATGGATCTAATAGCATCATCATTTGCAGGGATAGGAATATCAACTACATCTGGGTCGCAGTTGGTATCCAACATAGACACAATGGGAATTGACAGTTTTTGACATTCTTGAACTGCGTTATATTCCCGGCGTTGGTCTACAATTATCACCACATCAGGGACTTTCCGCATGGTTTTAATCCCACCCAGGTATTTTTGTAGCTTCGCCATTTCCCGACGCAGCATCGAAGCTTCTTTTTTTGGCAACAAATCTAAAGCACCGTTTTCTTCCCGGCGTTCTAAATCCTTCAGCCTTTCTACCCGTGTTTTAATAGTTGACCAGTTGGTGAGCATTCCACCCAACCAACGCTGGTTAATATAGTGAGCGCCACAACGAGATGCTTCTTGAGCAATGATTCCTGCTGCTTGACGCTTAGTACCAACAAACAAGAATTTCTTACCTTGCTCCGCTTGGGTTCTCATGTAGCTATAAGCATCTTCCATCAACTGGGCTGTTTGCACCAAGTCGATGATATGTACACCATTGCGGGCAGTATAAATGTACGGAGACATTTTTGGGTTCCAGCGACGGGTTTGATGCCCAAAGTGAACCCCTGACTCCATCATTTGAGCCAATGAAACGACTGGCATATATTCTTAACTCCTATTCGGGTTAAACCTCCACCCAGGTGTATTTTCCCAAGAGAAAACACCCGAACTCCTGGATGTGCGGAATTTAGACAACTCTACTAGGGTAACACATCTTTTGATGCGATCGTGCAACATCAAAAAGCTCTGATAACCCAGATTCTCAATTGCCTCAACCATGAACCCAGCCTAATTCCAAAATTCAGCCAAAAGATGGCAGAAACGTAACCACCAAAGGACTAGTGGGCTAACGTAGGGTTCAGCAGTTTGCGAAGTATAGCTCCTTGGTAGTCCCGCAAATCCACTGGAATAATTTGTTAGGGCTTGCTTTTAGCAATACTAAGCCTTTGACAATATTTACTAGCAACAACAATACCATCAGGTTGCTCCTTAGTATCAGAGTTACTATATTCGATAACGTAATTTTCTTGTGTCAATATATTTACACATTCATCATGAAGTTTTGCCCCATGAGTGCCAATCAAGAAAGTTTTGATATTTCCTGTTTTTAAGCTATGTCGCGCACCGTGCAAGACATCTACTTCTAAGCCTTGAACGTCCATTTGACAAAAGTCAACAGGCCTTCTAATCTCCTTGCATAAACCATCTAAAGTTTTTGTCTTTATTGTCTGTGTGGTATTAGATGTTTCCCTATCAACTTGAGCTACAAAAGCTTTTAAAAAGCCCCTTACCAGAGAATACAAATTTTGTGGTTGTTTGTTCGTGCAAATCATGCTTCCATATCCACTGTCGAGAAATTCAGCCTTACCCTTTGATGAAGCTATGCCTTCTGTATGGATTATGAAATCACTTTGTTTTAGTCCGTTAAGGACTATGTTCTCATTAAAAAACAATCTATGCCGTTCTAAGGGTTCTATTGCATGAATAGTGAGGTCTGGAGCTAATTTTTTAGCCAAAAGTGAATAGTATCCTATTGCACATCCAATGTTGACAAAACAGCCATCTGCGGGAATGGATTTAATAATTTCGATAAAAATATCTTCTTCTTCAGCCTCATGGACGTTACGTTTCTTGTAACGTTCTCGCTGAACTGAAATCAGATGGTCGTCGTACACTTTAATTTTATTGTCAAATGTATGGATATTTCTGGTCATATTGTTGTAACTCTTCTACTCTCTCTAAAGGCTGCTCGCAGCAATTAAGATAATTTCTTCTGTCGCTAACCCGATTGGGACACGACCACTTATCTCATACAATGCAAGCATAGATAATCGTGATTAAATACGTTGGTACACAAAAATTGTCATCGTAGCAACATCATGATTTAGAAAAACTCACCCTTCTTGGGCTGCCCATGTTAAAACGGTTAGTCATAGACTTCATCTGGTTTTTACTTTATAGAGTGGCAAAAGCCTTGCGATCGCCTAGTTTTAAATGCAAAAGTGTATTATGAGTAATATTAAGCCTTAAAAATATAGGGGCATGTAATTGCCCCCAAGCTACTGAACTTAAAATTAATTAACGCCGTCTACTACCAAAACCACCACTACGGCTGGGAGTCCGACTGCGGCCACCACTACCAAAACTACTACCGGAATTACGTCTAGTAGTACTCGATTTACCTGATGGTTGCAGTTCACTAGCGCCATAACCAGAACCACTAGGACGATTTGTGGTTCTTGTTGGGGTGGTAGTGCGGACGTTAGAACCACTAGGATAGGTGTTTCTAATATTGCCAGTGGTACGGAAGGCTGTACGGTTTCTTACTGCTGCGGGTGGTGCATTATAGCGGCTGCGGTAACTACTAACTGCTTGGTCATAGCTAGAACCATAACCACCAAAACCAGTTAATCCGCCTGGTTGATAAACAGGAGGTACATAATATTGGGGTCTAAATAACAGACTACCAATTGCTTGACCTGCTATACTCCCAGCCAGAGAACCAGCAAAGGGCGACCAAAAACTGTTTTCCTGTCGAACGACAACTGTTTCTTGTCGTCCCGTTTGGGGGTTAGTTTGGGTTTGAGTTACGTTGTGGACGTACTCAATTTTGAAGTCTTCTGTAAGGTATAAAGCTGGCTGGCCTTTTTCTACTTTCAGGTAAGATTTTTTACCTGCTTTAATTTCGTCATCGGTCAACCTGGCCATTTGCAAGTTTTCGGTTGTAAAGGTGGGAGGTGTGCTGTTTAGTAAAAACAGTGTATATTCTCCCGTTCCATCGTCATAAGTAGCCTGTTGTACTTGATACTGTCCATCACTTAATTTGGTGGCAGTAGAAGTTTGGCTAACATTCCGGCCCGTAGGAGTAGTTTGCTCTCCACCGCCGCAGGCAACAGTTGTTATACACAAACTCAAGGCTAAAACAACAACTGTAAATTTACGTAATATGGTCATGATCATTGCAGTATTGTCTTATCTCCGAGCTTAACAACTTCTTAAAATGGTTGGTGTGTGGACAACCCAACAACTTACAAAGGTATCAATTCTGGGTAATATTGCAACAATTCATCGTTGTTCAATTCATCACCTAACTGCGCTGGCGAAAAATGTACTTGAATGGCTCTGAATTTGTGTTTGTAGTGCAGATTGATGAGGGCTTTTAACCCTTCTTTGAGGGCGTGAATATTCGATAGGTCGGCTTCTAACTCTGGAACTTCGCCTTCAAAGGCTACGGTAATCATCACCACAACATTGCGTGTCACTGGAATAGATAAAGGTTCATCAAAGCCAGAAGGAGAATCCCAATCAATATCAGCACCGTATCTTTCGGCCGAGTCAGTAAATAACTCGTTGATATAATCACCTGCTTCGCCTTCACTCCAAAATACATCGCCTTCGTTGGCAGCAGACATCCAATCTTGATCGTAGCGCAGAAGCGTTTCGCTCAGTTCGACTAATGATTCGCCTAAAACCTGCATATCGCCTTCAGAATCGATCGCATCTCTCGCACCACGATTTAACACGCCTAAAATTGGCGCAACATCTGACCCACCCAAGTGAATAAATAACCGACAGACTACATATCTAGTCCGACCAACCATTTTGTTAAAGGTATCACGCATTTGCTACCTCCAAAAATTCGTTTCTGGTAAAACCTGAGATTTTCTGATCAAAACAGAATTCAGGAGCCAGGAGTCAGAAGTCAGTATAAGTTCAGCAGTACCGTCTTGATGATGTCCTTGATGAGTGGCTGCATCCAGCCGCAGAACAGATGAATAAATAAATTTAAACCACCCACTTTCTGATTCTGACTTCTAAATTCTGATTCCTGAATTTTCCTTTAATCATTGATATAGTGAAAGCTTTTGAGGAAATCTACAACTATATTTAACGAAAGTGATGCAATTGTGGCAGTATCAGAGGATTTATCTGCTAAAAATGCGGCATCGAGTTGCGAGGTATGAATAAATTTTTTCCCAAAGTAGGGGTTATCATATACTGTCAGGGTTTGGGCGCTGGTATTGGTTAAGATTGTTTGCGTAGGCGCTCGAAAGAAATTTAATTTTGCTGCTAGTTCCAGATTTTTTTTCATTTGCCGAATTGTCTGCGCCTGACTAATAGCTTCTTCGATGAGTGTGGTCAGTGGCTTCACCCGATGGGATATTTTGATGTCTAATTCAGGTACATCTTTTTTATGCAAAATCTCTACCACTTGATAAATGCTTTTGTGCGTATTAGTAGCATCTCTAAAGGGGAGAATTGCCAAACAGGCTGTAGGTAATAAAGCTTCATCGCTATCTACTCGGAAGGTGAATACAGTCCGGCGACGGCCAATTTCCATACTGGGGGGTTGTTTGATGATGCGATATTCTTGAGCAATGTGGAAATAAGCACCCGCAAGGGCAAAGTTAGCTTCTGGTTCTAAGGCTGCATCGACGATAATTCTAATGGTTGGGGGGGTTTCGTTAAAAAATTCCCGTGGGTCGTCGGCTTCAAATTTTTGGATGATCGAGCGATCGCCTTTTGGACTAAGATCAACCCATTCACAAATCATTCCTTCTGTTTTTAACCCAAACCGAGAGGCAGAATGCAGTTTTGCCCCGGTTAAGGTTGCGCCTGTTAAATCAGCACCAACCCATTCGGCTTTAATTAATGTCGCCTCTGTTAAGTTGGCATGGACAAAACTTGTATTGGTTAAATTAGCATTGCTCAAGTTTGCCCCCATCAAAGTCGCCCCACTCAATTTTGCACCACTTAAATCAGCCCAACTGAGGTTTGCGCCACTCAAATCAGCCCAACGCAGGTTTGCGCCACTTAAATCAGCCCCACTGAGGTTAGCATGGGTGAGATTTGCCTGTTTAAATTCTGCATCACGTAAGTTAGCACCACTGAGGTCGCTACGGTGTAAGTCGGCGGCGTTTAAGTTCGCCATTTCTAAGTTCGCCCCAGCTAAGGTACAACCTTTTAAAATTGTTTCATGCAAGTTAGCACGACGAAGGTTGGCTTTACGCAGGGTGGCTTCACGTAAGTCAGCATTACTGAGATTAGCTTCAAATAAGTCAGCGCGACTCAGGTCTGCCCGAATTAACTCCGCACGTACTAAAGAAGCACCACGCAATTGAGCGCGGCTGAGGTCAGAACGAATCAAGTTTGCCACATTCAAACTAGCGTGATTCATGATTGTACCCACGAAATTCACGCCACTCAGTCGGGCGACATTCAACTTAGCATGGCTCAAATTAGCCTCGCTGAGATTTGCCCCACTGAGATTAACGACACTCAAATTAGCATGACTCAGGTTGATACCATTGAGTTTGACACCACTCAGGTTCGCTTCGCCAAGTTCGACTCCGCTAAAATCTGTAACCCCTGCTGCGTATTGTTCGAGTAATTCCTCTACAGTCATTGATGCTACCCATAAATATTAAGTAAAAAGTTAAAAGTCAAAAGGCAAAAGAATTAAAGTTATTTCCTTAGTTGGTAAAGTATGCAGAATATACGTAAAAAATACGCAGTCTAAATCAAGTATGAATATTGGTATTTTGGGTTTGGGATTGATAGGCGGTTCTTTGGGTTATGATTTGCGATCGCAAGGTCATCATCTCTTGGGGGTCAGTCGCCGGGAATCTACCTGTCAAACAGCTGTAGCCCTTGGCAGTGTGGATGAGGCATCTGTGGAAATGAGTTTGTTAACAGCCGCAGACGTAATTTTTATTTGTACGCCTATCGCCCTTATTGTTCCCCAAGTTGAACAGTTAATTACACATCTTTCTCCCGCTACGATTATTACTGATGTGGGTTCGGTGAAAGCACCTATAGTCGAGGCAATTTCACCGATGTGGGAACGGTTTGTGGGCGGTCATCCAATGGCGGGAACGGCAGATAGTGGTATAGAAGCGGCGCAAAAAAATTTATTTGTTGATAGACCTTACGTACTCACACCAGATACCCATACACCCCAAGATGCGATCGCTATTTTAGAGGAGATTGTGCGATCGCTGGGCGCAAAAATTTACCACTGTCAACCAGCCCAACATGACCACGCTGTTAGTTGGATTTCCCATTTACCTGTAATGGTGAGTGCTGCTTTAATTACTGCTTGTATGGGTGAAACTGACCCCGCAGTTTTACAATTAGCGCAAAATTTAGCTAGTTCTGGGTTCCGCGATACCAGCAGAGTCGGTGGTGGAAACCCTGAGTTGGGAGTGATGATGGCAAAATATAATCGCCAAGCCTTGTTGAGTTCATTACAACAATATCGCCACAACATTGATGAAGTTATTAACTTGATTGAACAAGAAGATTGGAACACCTTAGAAGCAAAGTTGCAGTCAACCCAACAAGCAAGACCTTTGTTTACCGAGTAAGCAGGAACTTGAATTTTCGCATTCCAAAGCACTGAACCAACAAACAGCGATCGCTATCATGGTCTATGAGGAGAAGGACTAAATTAAACCTAACTGAAGATTACCGGGTTTCGACACCTCGGCAAGCTCAGTGCATCGCTTCGCTCAACCCTCGTCTAGTCGAGTATTTTTCTTTTTCCCCCCGCCCCCTGCACCCTGCACCCCTGCCTCATTTCCTACTCCCCACTCCCCACTCCCTACTCCCCACCCCTGACTTCCCACTTTTCCTCGACCCTAATATTAGAGTAAAGTAAACAAGTGTAAAGAAGTATCACTTTTCTCTCCTACTTTTTAAAACAACTTGTTCACTTTTAGTGTTGATATTTGTATAAGAGCATCCATGCAGTCTTGTTTTTGGCGACGAATTCTAGTATCTATTGGCATATTTTTAGTGGCTGGGTCAATTTGGTTAACAAATCCTTCCGCAGCACTGGCTTATGACAATCCTGATTTATTACCGAACTTCCAAACTCCGGTTATTGACTTAGCGAAAACGCTTACTGATATTCAAGAAGACAAGCTAGTTTCAGATATCAAGCAATTTGAAACCGATACTGGCTGGAAACTGCGAGTATTAACTCAGTACGATCGCACCCCTGGTCGAGCAGTGATCAATTATTGGGGTTTAGATGATAAAAGTATCCTGCTAGTTGCTGATTCGCGTGGCGGTAACATTCTCAGCTTTAGTGTGGGCGATGCCGTTTATGAGCTTTTACCCCGGACATTTTGGATAGAATTACAAACTCGTTTTGGTAACTTGTACTTTGTGCGGGAACAAGGCGAAGACCAAGCAATTTTACAAGCCCTAGACTCAGTTAAAGGCTGCTTACTCAAAGGCGGTTGTAACGTTGTACCTGGACTACCTAGAGAACAGTGGATTCTCACCCTAGTGACCTCAGTCATTGGTGGGATAATTTGTGGATTTGCCGCCCAACCCCGCAATGACAAACAAATTGTTGCTTGGCAATGGGCGTTAATTTTCTCGCCATTATGGGGAATTTTGTTTATCGCCTTCGGTATTGGGCCAGTAGTAACGCGCACTAGTGATTGGCTACCCCTAGTCCGAAATATTTCTGGCTTTTTCATTGGTGCTTTAGTGGCTTACCTGTCCCCTGTGTTCAGTCGTCCTTCTTCGAGTGCGGAGTTGTGATTGCTGAATGAGTGCTGAGTATTGAATTCAGACTTTAAACTTCAGACTTCAAACTTCAAATGACTCAGCACTCACTCTTAGCTGATAAGCTGAAAGCTGGTATATCGGCGCTGAATAGTGATGGAATGGCACGTAACTGATGCTCAAAGTTTAGCAATCATCGATAGTGAAATTGGCGATCATGTCTTTTCACCCGCAGAGTATGAAATTGTGCGGCGGGTGATATACGCCACTGCTGACTTTGAATATAAATCTTTAATTCGGTTTTCGGAACATGCTTTACAAGCTGGTGCAGCAGCATTAGCAGCACGCACCACAATTGTAGTAGATGTCCCAATGGTACAGGTAGGTATTGCTTCCGACATCCAAAGCACGTTCGCTAACCCAGTCTATTGCAGCATGGAAACTGTCACACGTCCGCAAAAGGAAAAAACACTGGCAGCATGGGGAATTGAAACTCTTGCCAAGCGTTATCCAGAGGGCATTTTTGTAGTTGGTCAGGCGCAAACAGCACTAACAGCACTAATAGATTTGATTGAAGCGGAAGAAATTCGCCCAGCTTTAATCATTGCGACTCCAGTCGGATTTATTGATGTAGATACTGATAAAAGCCGCCTGCAAGATTCTTTAGTTCCTTATATTACTATTGAAAGTCGCAAAGGAAATGCCGTTGTTGCTGCTGCTGTTGTTGATGGACTGGTGGATTTGGCTTGGCAAGCTTACGGACAGAATGCGAGTCGGGGAAATTAGGTAAGTTAAAAGTAAAAATGCAAAAGGAAAAAAACAGTTTTTGACTTTTAATTTTTAACTTTTTTAATCTTCATACTTCCGCCGCCGTCGCCGTGGTCTATCTTGTTGGTCTTCGCGGATGCGGCGGCTGGTTTCTGAAAAGAAGTCTCGGCGGAGATAGGGATAATCGTTAACCCAGATGTCGCGGTTGGGAATGTAAACATCGCTGAAATCTTCAATGGTGCCTAAATCGGCACGATTGGACATAACAATCATTTCTGCTATTTGACCACGGGCGATCGCTTTATGATAAGGCCGCAGAGGTGCATCTAACTCAACACTAAACCCTGTATCATCACCAACCTCTAGATTTATGCGTTTCTCGCGGTTTTCAACAATTACCAATTCGCCTTTGCTGTTGACAGTTTCTTGTTTACCAATCAATCTATCTGTAATCCACCAATCTAATATTCGTCCCCGGAAAAAGCCACTGTACTTATAACGACGACATTTGGCATTTCGCACACTGGCTTGAAACACTGGGTACCACAGCCAAAACATCGCCCCAAGAACCCCCAAGAAAAATAGGATGGGGCCAAAATCCAGCCCAAACAGGGCTTTTACTAGTAAAATCACAACTACAGAAACTACCGAAACTAATAGTCGCTGTAAAAAATTAGAAAATTTCCCCCAGTAGTACTTGTACTGCTGACCAGTAGCAATGAGGGGGATAATTTGTTCAAATTTCTGGCGAGTCAGTGGAACAAGCATGGGTGCTGGGTGTTGAGTGCTAGTTTTTAACAAGGAGTCAGAATTCAGGAGTCAGAATATTCTGCATTCTGAATTCTGCATTCTGAATTCTTCTTTTAAAGTATCTTTTCTAAACCATACACTAACGACTTTAACTGTGAGACTTTGCGAATTGCCAGTAATACACCGGGCATATAGCAGGCGCGATCGCTTGTATCATGGCGTAAGGTATAAATTTGACCAGCCGCACCAAAAATTACTTCTTGATGAGCGATTAATCCTGGCAAGCGTACACTATGAATTCTAATCCCTTCATCAGCGAGGCTACCTCTAGCTCCTGGTATTTTCTCGGTTTCATGGACAATTGCCGGGTTAAAAGTTTTACCCATCTCTGCTAGTAACTGAGCAGTTTGAATTGCTGTACCACTGGGTGCATCAGCTTTTTGGTTGTGGTGCAACTCGATAATTTCTACATGGTCAAAATATTGCGATGCGGTGACGGCGGCTTGTTGGAGTAACACCATCCCAATTGAGAAATTAGGAATAATCAAGCAACCAGTACTAGCTTTTTCGGCAAAGTCGGCTAAATCTTGAATTTGTTCGGGGCTTAAGCCTGTAGTTCCGACAACCGGACGAATCCCATAGGCGATCGCACTCCGTACATTGTCATACACTGAATCAGGGTGGGTAAAGTCTACTATGACTCCTGGTGGTAGCTGTCGCTCACCCGCCACGTACCCCAACATCGGTTCTAATTGGTCAGTAATTGGTACTTCTAAAGGTTCACTTAAACCAGCAAGTTCCCCAGCATCTTTACCTTGAAGTTCGGGGTTACGGTCAATTGCACCCATCAGAGTTAAATCAGGTGCTTGGGCGACTGCTTTGACTACCTCACGACCCATTTTGCCAGCAGCACCGTTAATAATCACCGGAATCGGAGTTTGATTTGTCATAAGTCAATGGTCAATGGTCAATTATTCATTGTCCATAGTGACATGAAAGCAGTACTCATATAGCAGTACTCATATAGCAGAAGGCAGGAGGTAAAAGTTTTATTATTTCTGCTATTCAAGCTTTCAAGGACTTATGCACAAAGGTTATCTGTGAAGAATGGGTGTAGGGTTTTGAGGGTTTTGAACACCTGCACCCCTATGGGGAAGTCAAAATTCAATAGTCAGAGAATTTTTGACTTTGAACTTTTTACTTTTGACTTGATTTTGCCCTTACACTCTTGCCAAGTTTCGGTTTTGTTGCAGTAAACTAATACCATCTTTTGAGGAGTGCATTATGGCAAACCAAAAATTGATGCAATTACTTTCTTTTGGTTTTATTAGTTTTTGCTTTTGTTTTGGCTTGGGAATTGGTGTTTTCATTCGTTTTGGACAGTTGCAACCATCTAACGCTGCGACTACATCTGAACCCCCCCAGATATTACCCTTTGTTATCCCTGCCCCTACACCGTCACCAGATGATAGCGTTTTTACCTTAAACCCTTAAGTAGAGTGCTGAGTCAAAATCCTTGTGTTCACAACTGGTACTTAGTTACTAGTGTTACTTTCTGTTGTTGACTTTTCATCTTTTGGGGATGGGCTGTCAGGAGCAGAATTTTGCTTATTTTCTACAGTTGGGACAACTACAGCCGAAGAATCTGGGCTTTTTGATTCTGTGGTAGGTGGTGGTACTGGTATCACCACAGGATTCGATCGCTTGCCTGATGGATTGGGTGTAGTTGGATTGGTGGTGGCAGGTGGGGTATTATTTGGCGATCGCTTGCCTGCACTTTCCCGATTAACTTCTCGATTAGAACGATAAGCTCTCAGTTTATCTACTAATGATGGTGTCGGTGAAGTATTTGGTGTAACAGATGCTTGTTCGGGATTTTGCTGAGACGAAGTTTCGGAGTTGGTGGCAGCAGTATTTTCGGCGCTGGGGTTGCTGTTGGTTGTGGTTTGTGGTTTAGGTTCTGTGCGGTTTTGTCGGCGACGTTTGGGAATATAGGCTGATTCGGTTGCCGTGGTTGTTTGAGTATTTTTGTTAGTGTTATTTGCTTCCGCCGTTGACTGTGAACCCTCGGTATTAGAATTATTGTCTCTTGATTGTGTGACTGGGTTAGTAAACAGTGGTGTGGCAGATGAATTTGGCTTGGTATGGGAGGACAATAAATTAGTGATGCCAAACCCCGCACTTGCGGCAAATAAAGCCACAGTTACACCAACTAAGGCTTTAGAATCTGCGAGTGTTTTGGTCAAGGCGGCGATTGGATTTTTGAAGCGATATTCCTTGTGTTTCTTACCAAAAACCCCCCGTCCTGGCTGCATTGATAAATCAACGGTAGCAACTGTATTAGTTGCCACACTTTGCAGAACACCATTGCTCACACTACTTGGTAATAGTTGTAACCATTCTGCCACGGTTGACGGACGAAAACGGGAATCAACCGCCATACCGCGCATCACAGCTTGATTGACGGCTGCACTCAGATGGGGTTGTAATTCTTTGGGAGATGCCATTTTTTCGCGATCGCGCAATAATGCTGGCATGGGAACCTGTGCTGTTAACAAAGCATACAAGGTTGCTGCCAAACCATAAACATCTGTAGCCGGGGTGCGCGGCGCTTGTGTCAAGTATTGTTCAATGGGTGCGTAGCCTTCGGAAACTATGCCGGTGTGAGTTTGTTTCACACCGCTATTAAATTCTCGTGAAATCCCAAAATCAATTAATATGACTTCTTGAGTGCCTTGGCGGAGAATGATATTATCTGGTTTGATGTCGCGGTGTAGCAAACCATTATTGTGGACTACTTGTAAAGCTGCCCCAATTTGGCGGATGTAGTGAATGGCTGTGGCTTCCGGTAAGGGTATCCCTGGTAGGACAAAAGCATTGCCCAAAGTTTCCCCAGGAATGTATTCCATCACCATGTAGGGTAGACCATCTTCAATAAAAAAGTCACTTACCCGCACAATATTGGGATGGATACAAGTAGCTAGTCTTCTAGCTTCATCTTGGAATTGGCGCTCGAACTTGGCAAAATCTGGATGTTGCCGCAAGCGTTCGTTAATAGTTTTCACCACTACATCTTGACCTAAGTAGTGATGTGTAGCTTTAAAGGTAATACCAAAGCCACCATGTCCGATTTCTTGGGTGAGGGTATATTTTCCACCCTGCAAAATTTTGCCTGCTAACATAGATGTTCTGCGTTTTGAGTCCTAAATCCTGAATGAGCAGATATATGCCACCCGAAATTGAACAGCCTCCACCTCATTGCCACCGCTTAATCTTTTTCATGATACAGTAGGCTCACACATTGCATCTTGAAAATTAGGTGAAGGAAAGCAAGTTGGTAAGAAAAACACTGACTTGTCAAGGTAGTTATTTGTCACTTGTCCTTAGTCATTCGTTGTTCTTTCCTACTCAACACTTCCTTTTTAACTTACATTCTTTCTAAGACTTGAATTCCCAACAGAGATAATCCGAGTTTTAAGGTTCTGGCGGTTAAATCGCACAATACTAAACGGGATGTACGCTGTGGTTCTTCCGCATCTAATACCCTAACTCCATGATTGCGATCGTAGAACACATTAAACTTTTTACTCAACTCGTACAGATATTCACATAAACGATTTGGTAACAAGTCTTGTTCCACAGTACTAATCACTTCGCCCAATTGCAGTAAATACTTGGCAAGGGCAAATTCCGTTTCATGCTCTAATACAAGTTTTGCTTGATATCCTAATTCTTCAAAGTTAATTCCACCCTTACGACTAATACCTTGAATCCGAGCGTAGGCGTAAAGCATATAAGGCGCGGTATTACCTTTGAGATCCAGCATTTTGTCATAGCTGAAGATGTAGTTACTGGTGCGGTTTTGGCTTAAGTCGGCATACTTAACGGCGCTAATACCAATAATTTGGGCAACATGAGCAATAAATTCTGTTGTTTCTGTACGCTCATCTGCTTGTAATCTCTTTTCTAAGTCAGCACGAGCGCGGATGATTGCTTCATCCAGTAAATCTCGTAACCGGACAGTATCTCCAGAACGGGTTTTGAATTTTTTGCCATCTTCCCCTAACACTAAACCAAAGGGAACATGCACTAGTTCAACATCATCAGGAATCCAGCCGGCTTTGCGTGCGACTTGGAAAAATTGAGCAAAGTGGTTGCTTTGTCCCGCATCGGTTACATAAATGATGCGTTTGGCTGCATCTTGTTGAATGCGGTAGCGCAATGCAGCTAAATCTGTGGTGGCGTAGTTATAACCACCATCAGTTTTCTGCACAATTAAAGGTAACGGTTCACCTTCTCTGTTGGTATAGCCTTCTAAGAAAACAACTTTTGCGCCTTGGTCTTCTACAAGTAAGCCAGAGTCGGCTAAATCTTCCACAATTTTGGGTAATAAGGGGTTGTAAAAAGATTCGCCGCGTTCATTTAAATGGATATCCAGCAAGTCATAAATAACTTGAAATTCTTTGCGGGATTGTTCACACAGCAGTTTCCACGCATGAATTGTATCTTCTGCGCCTGCTTGTAATCTCACGACTTCTTGGCGTGCTGTTTCTTGGAAGGTTTCATCAGCATCAAAACGCTGTTTTGCTTGGCGGTAAAAGCTGACTAAATCGCCGATATCTAAGGCGTTGGCGGTGGTTAACGCTTGGGGGTAAACTTCTCGCAGGTAAGTGATGAGCATTCCGAATTGCGTACCCCAATCACCCACATGATTTAACCGCAAAACATCATGTCCGCGAAATTCCAAAATCCGGGCGATAGAATCACCAATAATGGTGGAACGCAAATGTCCGACGTGCATTTCTTTAGCAATATTCGGACTGGAAAAATCAACAATTTCTCGCTGTGGCGTTTTCGCTGGGGGAACACCTAACCGGGAGTCGGCGTGAATTGCTTTGAGTTGTGCTTCTAGGTAAGCTGTTTTAAGTCTGAGATTGATAAAACCGGGGCCAGCAATTTCTGGTGGTTCGCAGATTTGGGCAACATCTAACTTGTCAACTATAGCAGCAGCGATCGCTCTTGGTTGCTGTCCTAATTTTTTACTCAGGGATAAAGCCACATTCGCTTGATAATCACCAAATTTCGGATTACCCGCAGGTACTAAAATTGGGTCTACTGTGGCGTATTCATCGCCAAAAGCAGCTACCATTGCCTGCTCAAATTTGATTTTTAATTGTTCTTGTGTAGCATTCATATATAAATGTTATCTGTGACAGGCAAGACGCGACTGCGGAGACCTGGATTTCTCTCTTGTGAGAAATCCAGGGGTGTGGGAAGGGTGGGAGGATAGTGAAGAAATCTTTCCCCCCACACTCCCCACACTCCCCTCTCTCCCCACACCCGCTACCCATACGTGAGAAATTCGGGTGAGAGTGAGGTATTCTCAAAGGCTTGATTATTTTAACCTTAAAATATAATCACCTAATTTAACTGAGGATTTTCATGGTACAGTACAACCCCCTCAGCTGCCTTCCGTCCTCGGCAGAATTACCCGACTCTGATGATACGCCAGTGGATAACGAACTACAAAACCTGATTCCCAATTTACTAGAAGCTATTTTAGCTTTAGTCTGGAGTCAACGCACCGATTGGTTTTTCGGCGTTGATATGGGGATTTATTATGCACCCGACACTCCGCAATTAGTACCTGATGGGTTTCTCAGCATAGGTGTAGAACGTTTTATTGGTGAAGAGGGACGTTTAAGCTATGTTCTCTGGGAAGAAGATGGTATTGTTCCTATTTTTGCCTTAGAAGTTGTTTCACAAACCTACGGCGGCGAATACGAAAAGAAAAAAATCGACTACGCGAAGTTAGGCATTTTATATTATGCAATTTACGTCCCCAACCGGAGATATCGGCGTAAACGAGAACCTTTAGAAGTTTATCGTTTAGAAAATAGTGAATACATCTTACAACCAGGTTCACGGGTGTGGATGCCAGAAATTAATTTAGCACTTGGCAGAGAACGCGGTACTTATCTGGGAAGGACGCGCGAGTGGTTATATTGGTATGACGAAGTTGGACAGAGATTACCTACACCAGAGGAGTTATTGCAGCAAGAAAAGGAACGTGCTGAGAGACTAGCACAAAGGTTGCGGGAGTTGGGCATTAATCCAGATGAGATTTAAAGATGGTTCAGGGATGTAGGGGTATAAGTGTATAAATGAGCAAAACCCTTACCCCCTGTCTCAACAAGCAGACTTTCTGCGTCAGCCGTGATTCTCACTAGCCTCTAGCTCCTAACCTCTAACCTCTCGCCTCAATTGAGTTTCAAAGCATTAACTGGTACTTCATCCCAAGAATCAACTATCCGTAATCTAGCTATCCAACCATCTGCTTTTTGTTGCTCTGTCAAATTTTTTTCAAACGAATCATGACAATCTTTGGCTTGAGACTCATTACAACAAGCAATGCAGGCATATATCATACCCGATGGATCAATTTGCTCATTTACCCAAATAGTCATGGCGTATCCTCTCGAAAGCTATACATCAACAAGGCATTTGGTCATTTTAGAATACTAGCAAAGCTAAAAACTCATTCATTATGGGGCTGATGCCAAAAATTTATCCATCTTAAGTTTTTTAACCTAGTTTTTTATTCTGATCGCTGAGTTAGCTTTAAAGTCTGCTACTAGTGGTTCGTCTAATTAGTTGTAAGAAGTCGGGGATCTAGCAACACATCAAAAATTAAGCATAAATAAACAGACTATCTGGAATTGCTAAAAGGCTTGTGGTATCAATATTTTTTCTTTTTACTTTTGACTTTTGACTTTTGCCTTGTTGTATTAGCTTCATCAATTGCAATATGTTACACCATACATTTCTTGCGTAATTTAACTGATGACATTCGCTGATTAGCGAACAAAAATATACTTAATTTCTTGAGATGAAATTCCAAATCAATTCACAATATCAAATCTATATCGAGTAATTTTGATGAGATTTGATGGGTGGATTTGGAATTGGACATCAGTCAAAATTTGTGATTAATAAATTATTTTTTCAATTTCTGGAATAGGGAGATAAAAAATATCATTAGTCATAAATATTTGACAAAAACTTCAGATTTGAAACTTAGGAGAGAAAATGTCTTATCCAGGTTATTTTTTGCAACAAGGCTGTGAAACCGCAGATGTATATATGGTGCAACAAACTTTGCAAGCATTAGGTTATTCGATAGCGGCTGATGGTTCATTTGGCCCGATGACAGAAAATGCTGTCCGACACTTTCAAATGTCTAATGGTCTGGTGGCTGATGGTGTTGTTGGCCCTAATACTTGGTATGCGTTAATGAACCAAGGCTGCTAAATAACTAGGATTTTTTCACAAAGAACTAGAGAGGTGATGTACCTTTATTCTGATTTTGGCAGCACAATAAAAAATAAAAGGTAAAGCATTTACTGTGGCAAATATAGATATTAGTGTCATCGTTGCGGTGGCACTAATATTTGTGATGTTTTGAAGACGGATGCTTGTGATGAAGTAGAAGAAATGCAGAGTATATAAAAACATAAAAATCGCTCATACAAATATAGCTTAGTCAAGGAATATCCAAATAATGGTTCATACAAATGGACAACCTTCAGTATCAGCAAAATCGCAATTAGATATAGCACTTGATGTTTATGAGGAAGCTTTAATTGCATTAGAAGAAGCGCCTTTACAAGCAACATTTGACCAAAAAGTGACTGTATTAGTAGCGCGTGATGGGGTAGAGAAGAAGAGGCAAATTGATCAAAACCCTACTGGTAGTAGTTACGCAAGATTATTAAGTTTAGATGAGCGCCTGAAAGCACAAGCCAAAGTGCTGAGTGAAGATGATGAATTAGCACAATGGAAAGATAGCTTAAATGCACCGCCGAATATGTGGTGGTGGCATTTAAAATATCCGTTAGCGATGTCACCAATCCAAGTGGCAAAACGCTATCAACAAGCTATCTCTGCATTGTCAGCGTCGCTTCCCCATCCGACTCAAGAACAAATTTTAGAAGTATTACTAGCACGGGACGCAATTGAAACTTCCCGTGATAATCAACCTTTACCAGAGCATATCGCTAAAATTGTCATTGATTTAGATGAGAGTTTGCGATCGCTCGCCGATGTAATTACTAAAGATGGTAAATTAGAGTACTGGAAAAAAAGCTTAAGTAAAACTACACCTAATACTTGGTGGTGGGAACTTAGCGACACTGAACCACTACCAGCACAAGCAATTCAACGTTACGAAGCTGCTTTGCAAGTGATGGAATCTCCCCCACATGCGAATTCGGAAGAACTCTTAGAAGTACTACTAGCAAGAGACGCAGTGGAAAAAGCTTGGAATAAGCAACAACAACCACCACGTCATTTAACCGAAAAAATCATTGAATTAGACAAGCGGTTAAAAGCGCAATCTTGGTCTTTTGCTAACGATGATATTGTTGATGAATGGAAAAATAACCTGAAACCACCCGAAATGAGTTGGTGGTGGTCTTTTACCCGTTCTGTTCCGTTACCGAATGAAGCGATCGCACGTTACGAGAAAACAGTTGAGATCGTTGAAACTAGTAAACCGCCTTCTTCTGATCAACTTTTAGAAACGCTCTTGGCGCGTGATGGAGTAGAAGAAGCTCTAGAACAAGCATATCGAAATAAACCCGTTCCTGAAAAACTAGCAAGACAACTCATTGCTTTAGACAACAAATTAAAACAATATCGCCTTGATTTCAACAAAGATAACCAAATCAGGCAATGGAAAGATAGCTTAAAACGCCAAAATCGCTGGTGGTGGGAACTCAAACCTGCGATCGTCGGTTCGGAAGAAGAACCAGGGACACGCCGTGACTGGTTACTCAATACTTTGGCTGTACTTTGTCTAGGTGTTGGCGCGGCGTTTACAGCCTATAGCAGCCAAGTATTTTTCCAGAAAGTCGAAGGACAAGAAACTCAACAAGCCGACTTATCACAAAATATGGCGGCGGTATTGCAAGTTATTGGTTTAGGCGCAGGTGGCGCAGCAGCTTTGACTAGTGGTGGTCGAAAAACCCTCGAAAAACTCTTTACTAACTTACAGTTACCTCCCACCAAACAAGCACCTACAGCCTTAGCGATCGCGGCTGGTATGACAGCTATTACAGGTTCTGTGGCTGCATCATTACCCGCCTGGGGAAAAATTTATATCGCTCAAGGACAAGGATACTTACAAAATACTAATTGGCTGAAAGCTCAAGATAGTTTTCTTCAGGCCAAAAAATTCATCAATAGTGACGAAGACAAAGCAAAAGTAGAAATTGGTTTAGGAGATTCTGCGGAACATTTAGGAGATATAGTAAAAGCGAAAGAATATTACAAAAAAGCAGCAGCTCTGGACAATATTGAAGGTATGACTCGTTATGCGCGACTCAGTATGGTTGATTTCTTTCTCAAAAATCCACCTGATTCCAGGATTCAACCTTCAATCACGGATGAAAACCTCAGACAAGCTCATCTGTTTAACCAACGTGCTTCGCTAAAAATCTTCAAATTGTTGGCTAAAAATGAGCAAACCCCCGAAAAAATCAACAAAGAGTTATTGAATTTGACGCAACTAGCTCGCACAAATGGCGCAATCATCGCCGCAGTTAAAGATTTAATGGTATCACCAAAAGACAACGCTGTTTTTCAAGATGAAGAATATCGTCAGCGTTATTGGACTGAAGGTGTAGCAGGTTTATTCAAGTCCAATTTAGATGAGTTAAACTATCTGAAAATTTCTGACAAGGATGCTCTGAAGATTCGAGCTTTGTGTTTTGCACACATCACAACCGAGCAGATGAAATATACAGAAAATATTCAGAATGTTCCCGAAGCACTCACAAGTCTAGTACCGGAGATGATGACTACATCTCCCGATGCTCCTAATTGCTATGATGATAAAGCTTTGAGTGTCTATGATTTTTCGTTGATTGAAGCTTTGGCAAAAATATATAAGATGCCGAAATTCAAAGTTGCTGTGACAAATAATAATCAGCCACCGCAGACAAATACTGCGCCAACCCCAGAAGCAGAAGCTTATAATCAAAATCCGCCAACTCCTGAGACTCAGCCGCAATATTAAATGTAGGGGTGTAAGGGTTTTGAAGAAATAGACCTTTGCACCCTTTAAACTTTAAGGGACAAGGCGGACAAGGGAGACAAGGAAGATAGAGCTAAAGAATGACGAACTATAGGACTCATATTTGATTTATGAAAAAAACCAGTACACCCAGGTCAGGCTTTTTTCCTACTCCCTACTCCCCATTCCCTACTCCCAGCCTACACAACTAGATTCGGAAATCAAATCGGATTCCTATATGAATCCAACATAGTGTCAAAGTTTCATGATAGCCACGGTTAGATGTACTCTGGATATTCACCACTGTGTTGTAGTTCTCAATACCTTGGTGAATTAGATTGATGGCTGAGTGTTATTCATACTGAGTGAGATAACATATTGCTACTGTTAAGTGTGCTGAATGATTCCATTGTGAATTTATTGAACTACATTGATAGAATCTGGGAATTAAGTTTTCAATTGCTTTCATGGGTTGTTATATCTGATTTATCCGGTTCATTATGTATTAATAGTCAAATTTTTCTTTTATCAATGAAATTAAATTGTGAGATGCAGGTATGAGTGAACTTATGCGAACTCACAAATCGAGATTTTGAGTTTTTCTACTGTGAATATTGAATAAACAATATTTGATAATTTCTGGAGATCAGGTACAAAATATTCTTTGACTAACTCGGATAGCCGTAAGAGTATGATTGATGTTTTGTAGCGAATTAATAGCGATCGCTCCCAACATTACCGAGTAACTATACTTATGAGTTTGTATCTTTAACTGTGATAGCGATCGCCTCAAGATAGACCATAATCTAAATTAGATTTTTTTATATCAAATTATGATAAGCTTTTCCCAAAAAATTATGTAATTTTGCGTATAATCGAGAAGTGTCTGCTCAACCTATAAAAGTCTGTCAATTTGAGATTTTAGATTTGAGATTGTAGATAGACTGTACTCATAACTCAACTTGCAAAAAATCATCTAAACACTAATTCTCAATTCCCTCCATCCTATCCCTTGTGGGATGGCTCGTCTGCAAAATCACAAGAGACGATAAATCCCCATTGATTTTTCTGGAGAAAAGATGTATCTAGCACATTCATTAATCAGTGATAGCAAGCAGCAGCACTCTCAGCAGCCTTTAATTTTGGCAGTGGAAGATAATGATGATAATCTTTTGCTGATTAGTTATGCTCTTGAGTCACTTGGCTGTCAATTCATCTGTCAATCAGACAGTTCCTCAACATTTTTGGTAGCTAAAGAGTATCAGCCAGACTTGATCATGTTAGATATTTTGTTACCTAGCCTCAGTGGAATTGAAGTTATACATTATCTCAAGGAAGATCCCCTAACTTGTAAAATTCCCGTACTCGCAGTGACGGCTTTAGCCACTAGAGAAGACAAAGAACGCATTCTCAAGGCTGGATTTGATGACTACATTAGCAAGCCATTTTTGATTGAAGATTTAGAAACTGTAGTTCGCCGTCTTTTGAGGGGAAAACTAGAGCCTTGTTCCAATGATGAGCGACTAGAGGCGAGGGAATAGGAAAACAAGGCTGAAGGAAGGCTAAATCATAACTCAGCACTTACACTTCGACTCCGCTCAGTGTAAGCCACTCAGCACTCAGCACTTAACTTAGATACTTTTTGGTAGTCGCACTGTAAACACGCTGCCTTTACTTAGTTCGGAAGCAACGGTAATATTACCACCGTGGGCTTCAGCAATTCTGTAGGAAAGATGCAACCCTAAACCGCTACCAGAGCGTTTATTTCTCCCTTGACGAAATCGCTCGAATATACCTGCTTGGTCTTCGGGGGCGATACCATAGCCTGTATCTTCCACGGCGATGATTACCCAGGTTTTGCCTGTGGCGCTGTCTGCATTTTCTGACATCCGAATTGTAATTCCGCCTGTATCAGTAAATTTGATGGCGTTACCCAGGAGGTTGTTGAACACACGGCGCAGTTCTAAAGGATCACCCATCACCACACCGGGATTTGTGGGATTGTTGGCTAAACCACTGGTGTCTACTGTGACATTTAAATTTTTCTCACTCGTCAGGGGTGCTAATTCGCTGACTACTTCTTGAATGATTTCGGGTAAATTGCAAACGTCATCGTTAAAGGTCTTTTTCCCTGCATCCATACGAGACACTTCTAGCAAGGTATTGACCATTTGCATTAGATTTTTGTTGCTGCGAATCATGACGGAGATGGCTTGTTTCATTTCCGGCGAAATTTTGCAGAATGTTTCTTCCAGAAACAAACCCAGCATCCGATCTGCTGCTACTAAGGGGGTACGCAAATCATGGGTAAGACGTGATACAAAGTCTTCCCGTTGGCGAGCCATTTTATCTTGTTCGTCTAAACTGCGCTTGAGTCGCAAAAGCGATCGCACTCTTGCCAGTAGTTCATCTGTATCAAAAGGTTTGCGAATAAAATCATCTGCACCTGCATCTAGTCCCTCCACTACACTAGATTCATGAAAGGCTGTAATCAGCAGAATGGGAATATAAATTTTAATCGCCGGATTCTTACGAATGCGATCTGTCACTTCATAACCATCCATCCCTGGCATCATCACATCCAGCAGAATCAAGTCTGGTGGAGACTTTTCTACATATTCTAAAGCTGATTTCCCGTCGGTTGCTAAATCGATTTGATAGCCTTCACTTTCTAAAATTGTTTGCACTAAGATTAGGTTATCTTTAGTGTCATCAACGGCAAGAATGCGATCAACTTTTTGAGACTTTTCCACAACAGACATGATTAATTTACTTTTGTGCTAGGGATTTATAGTTTTAAATTGGGATACCTCATCGATGAACGACGAGATGGGGGAGAAGATTTATGGGGATTATGAGCCGAGAAAAAAATATGCTCACCATCAACATTTAAAGCCGGGATTTTTCCGGTTATATCTTTGGCTAATATTTGTCTGGGTAGCTCGACTTTAAACATCGAACCGACTCCTAATTGGCTATCGATCAAGATTTTGCCATTCATCATTCGCACTAAGGAATCGACAATTGCCAAACCCAAGCCTGTGCCAGGATATTTGCGTGTGAGGCTTTGATCAACTTGGCGAAAGGCTTCAAAAATGTGTTGAAAATCTTTGGGAGCGATACCAATACCTGTATCACGAACTGCGATCGCTATGCGATTTTCTGGCAGTTCTTCAACTTCTAACCAGATAGAACCTGCTTCGGTAAATTTGATGGCATTCGACAGCAAATTTACTAAAATTTGCCGCACACGTACTGAGTCATTAAATACCCAAGGGTTTTCTAAATCTATCTGGACTTGCAAAGCTAATTTTTTAGCTTCTGCTAGAGATTGCATTTCTTTGACAGTGCCATTTATGACTGTCGTTACATCAAATAATTCGGCTTTTAGTTCCAGTCTACCTGCTTCTAATTTAGAAAAATCTAGAACTTCATTTAATAACATTAATAAATGCTTGCCATTATTGAGAATGCGCTCGACCATATCGGTTTGTTGAGGCGATAATTGCCCGAATTTTGGTCGCAATAAAATTTGTGAAAACCCAATAATTGCATTCATCGGTGTTCGCAATTCATGGGACATTGTAGCTAAAAATTGTGTTTTTAGCCTTGATGCTTCGATTAATTTTAAATTTTGGATTTGAATTTGTTGTCTTTGTCTTTCGAGTTCTTGATTTTTGCGGATCAGTTGTTCGTGACTTTCTTTTAACTGTTGCAGTGCTAAATTTGCTTGCATTTCAGCACGGTATACCCGCATAGCATTGCGTAAAATTTGCGCTAATGTATCGGAAGATACTCTTGATTTAGCCAAGTAATCTGTCGCGCCAGCTTTCATCAATTCAACAGCAATTTGTTCATCACCTTGTGCAGTCAAAACCACTAAAGGAACTTTGATTTCTGATGCTTGTACCCGGCGAATCAGTGTTAAACCATCTTGATCTGGCAAGCGATAATCCAGGAAAACACAATCAAAGGTGATACTTGCCAACGCTAATAGTGCTTCATGGCCATTACCAGCCTCTGACAGTTCCATTTTGACACCTGCTTGCATCAAAGCACGGCGTACTGCCATCCGGTCTACTTCATCATCATCTACAACCAAAATTCTCAGCGTTTCTTCCATTTGTTTTTATTTTCGCTGTCCAATGCGGTTTAATGTCTATCATTTTTATTTTGTGTCTATCCAAATAAAAATTTTGAGATGTGAGTTACAAGTTTGGATATACGAATTCAAGTAGCATTTTTTAAATGGACATTATTATATTGATTAACAAAATAATATCTCAATTCGGTAATTATCTTGACTCTGATTATTAGTCTTTGTTTAAAGAAAATATAGTTTATACATATTTCCTATCAATTTTTAGTTATTTAAGGTATTTCGCACAATATCCAGTATTTATTCAATGTGGTCATTGTCTCGACGAATTTATTGAATGTAAGTGGTTTGAGGATATAGCCAGCAACGTTTAAGTTGTAGGCTTGTACCCTATCTTGATCCTGATTTGAGGTAGTCATTACTACTACAGGCGTGGTACATAATTTTGGATCAGAACGTAATTCTTGCAGAAATTCGATGCCGCTCATTTTTGGCATATTTAAATCTAATAAAATCAAGCGCCGCTCTGTTGGTACACTTGGGTTTTGACCATACTCGTTCCGCAACATTTCGAGAGCTTCTAAACCATTACTGGCTAGATACAATGGATTAGTAATATTAACTTTTTTAAAGGCACGCTTGACATTCATCACATCAACTTCATCATCCTCCACTAGTAATATATTAATCACTCTTTCCAGCATGTTTTTTGGCAACCACTCAACTTTTTGTGATTATGAGTTAAATCACTTATGAAAATAAACTTGATTATTAATAATTAATTAATTACAATATTTTTATTATTAGTAATTAATAACTTAATAATCATAAGCGAAAAAGCCTGATTTAAGCTCACTATCATTGTAAATGAGCCTGTTAATGCCTGTCCTCAGCCATTAGTGAGAGTTGTAAACAAATGTTTTGCACCATCAGCTTGAACTGTTTGACTCTCTTACGTCTATCTTGGTTAATCAACAATCCTGGCAAATGACCTGCTAATTCACACTATTATTCATTCAGAGGCTATTTATAAAGGGAATATTAAGTAGGGTGTGTTACGGCTATATCAGGATTGTGGTGCTTAAGAACTTGAGAACTAGCCTTAACGCACCATCTTTCTCGGTGCATTCAGTGTTGCTACAACGCAGCCTAAAATTTAAGGTTTACTATAGCAATCCTATTTGATATGTGAATAACAGAGGCAAGGGCGACAAGGTAGAGAAGGGAGAGATGTTTGTAATTCATTTAGGATTGCGATATTGTTCATTCAGAATCAAGGTCGTGAGTGGAAGAGTAAAATTTAATCAGCCGCTTGTTTCTCAATATTTCCACTTGATGATCTACAGATTTACTGGTGGTAGCAAGGGTGAGCTAGCAGTCCTATTTGATATGTGAACAAAAGAGACAAGAGAGAGATGTTTGTAAATCATTGAGGATAGCTATACCAATTCTAGAATAAACTGCACTCTGTAGATGATGTAGAAATGTTGTATACAACCTCTCTACAAGAACTATCAATGATTATGCTAAATATTACAAAAGGTTATTAAAGGCGAGAAATTGAGATAAATATTTCATATTTGGTTGTAAAATATCCATACATCTCTGGCTAGATATTTGTATCTATCCATTTTAAAAACTGGGAAAATCATACTTCTATCGGTGGATGCAAAGGCATTGGCATATCATCTATCTTTGGTTTGGAAAAACATAGATTAATTTATTGACAAAAGCGTACTTCAAAAGACGCGAATCATAGGAAGAGTGAGTTTAGTGATGAACGAAATCAGCATTATTTTAATTGAGGATCACGATTTAACCAGAATGGGGCTAAAGGCTGCATTACAGTCGCAAAGCGGGTTAAAAGTAATTGGAGAAGCTGCTAACGCCACCCAAGGAATGAAACTGTTAGAAACGGCAAAGCCAGATGTCGCAGTGGTAGATATTGGCTTACCTGATATGGATGGGATTGAACTTACCCGTAAATATAGACGTTATCAAGCTGAAACTGGACAAACAGCTACCAAAATCCTGATTTTGACAATGGATCATACAGAGGATGCGGTATTGGCGGCGTTTGCGGCTGGTGCAGACTCTTACTATATGAAAGAAACTAGTATTAGCAAGTTAACAGAAGCCATCCAAGCAACTTACAGTGGTAACTCTTGGATTGATCCGGCGATCGCTAATGTAGTCTTACGTAAAATGCGCCAAGGTATTCCCGGTGAAGCCCAAAATGGTGACAAACCCAAGACCGTGAAAATTGAAGCCTTAGCCACAGAATACGAACAAGTTCTTGAAACCTATCCCCTAACTCAGCGAGAATTAGAAATTTTAGAATTAATTGTTGCAGGTTGCAGTAACGGTCAAATTGCCGAAAAACTCTACATTACAGTTGGTACAGTTAAAACCCACGTCCGCAACATCTTAAACAAACTCTGCGCTGATGACCGTACTCAAGCCGCCGTGCGGGCGTTACGTTCTGGGTTAGTTGCTTAGAGAAATTAAAAGTTAAAAGGCAAAAGGCAAAAGTTATAGCGTTTCTTATTCTAGTGAAGTACAAGCAAGAATAATTAACCGCAGATGGACGCAGATAAATTTGTACCTCAGCAGACTAGGAAAGGCTATATACTACCGCTATAAAACTAATCTTTCGGCTAAACAATCAGCGATTCGCCTAGCTGCGCCTGGTTGACCCATTCGCCGCAAACCATTTTCGGCGATGATTTGTAACCTGTCAGGATGTTGTAGCAGCGATCGCAACACCTTCGCTGCTTGGGATGGTTTGTCAATTAAAATCAAAGAAGATCCTAAAAGACGGCTTTGGGCTTCGGCAAAGGCATAATTATATTGTGGCCCCTGTCCGGGAATTGCGATCGCAGGCTTGCCTAGACCAACAAATTGTTCTGTAGCAGTCCCCGCCATTGCGATCGCCACATCTCCCAAATGTATACAATCGTTATAAGCTTGTTGAGAGATGAGCAAATAAGCATTGCGTTGCTGATAAATTAAAGTATTGGTATCCGGTAGAGAAATTGGTGATGTTGTGTGGGGTCGCCAACCTTGGACTTGTAAGTTAGAGGTGAGTTGGCTAGTATCTAGACTGGGTGCGATCGCTGCTAAAAACACCACATTACCAGAAGTATGTCCTGCTGCATCTCGTTCTTGAAAACTAGCCAGCAGTGCAGATACCGCTTCCATAATTAATTGCCAATTTTGATAAGCTTCTGGTGGACGAGAACCGGGAAGCAGCGTCACAACCAATGGTCTGGCTAATTCTTGTTGTTGGATATCAGCAGTGTAAAATCGTTGCAAGGGAAAACTCGGTTCTAAATTATCCATCATCGGATTCCCCACATCAACAGCCGGAATCGGCCATTGTTTTAAAATTTCCGTAGTCAAACTATCTCTGGGAAACACCGCCCGACAACGGCGACGACTCATTAACCAACGTTCCCACGGATGGTAAATTGAACCAGAAAAATTTTCCCAACGTGCAGACTTAGATTGGCGTGGTAACAATCCTGTTTCATCCTGCACATAATACTCAGATTTCGCTGTGCCGACAAAAGCATAATTCGCGCCACTAAAATAAGCAAACAATAACGGGACAATATCTCCCACCGCTAAAATTGCTGTTTGTTTACCTGATTTTGGTTGCGAACTCACCCACCGCCGCATTGCTTGGATTTGGCTGAGTGTCAACTGTACTAAACCGCCGCGCACATCCCGCATCAGTTGGCGGTTATCCATATATATAAAACCACCAGAAGGCATTGTTTGTACTGCACCAATCAAAGGAATGCCCAAATTTTGATAAGCATGTCCTTCACCCACCAAAGGTAAAGCAAACATCTCTGGTGGGTTTGATAGTTGCTGGAATGCTTGCACAATGCGGACTGCGATGATATCTTCGCCATGACCGTTACTTAAAAATAGTAAGCGTAACCGAGAACTTGCAGATGGTGAATGACTCATAAGAAACAAAACATCAAGATTAACTGTCAAAATAACTTGTAATTGATAATTCGTAATTAACCCATAGAAGTTAGCTAGGGGTTTGAAGCTTATAACTTCCGTCAATAAATTGAGGGAACTGCTGTGGTTTTGGGTAAACCCAATCAACACAGTGGTGGCTTAAGCTTGCATACTTCAATTACGAATTACGAATTAGTAATTATTTGTTATGCAAATTTCTAAAACCGCAATTTTAACTTTAGCTACTTTAGCGGCTAGTAATGTCACTCAACAAGCACTAGCTGTACCAACTACCCCAGCCAACGAAACTAAAAAAGATGTCATAGTTCCGGTAATTGAAGAAACTCCCATCCGCACCGAAGCTGTTTCAGCACCAGAAACTGTGGTTACGCCGCAATTTACCCAAAAATCCACAGTTATTAACAAAAAATCTCCTGTAGTACTCACTCCCATTAATCAAAGCAAGACTACTTTACCAACAGATAATAACTTAGTTGTTACAGCAATAGATGTCCAGGTAGTAGGCGCAACTCCCGAATTGCAAGAAATTGTCCGCCGCGTGATTAAAACCCAGCCTGGGGGAGACACCAGCCAAAACCAGCTACAAAAAGATGTCGCCGCAATTTTAGAGACTGGTTTATTTACCACCGCCAATGTTAATAGCCGCACCACAGCCGCAGGGTTGAGTGTAACTTATCAAGTGCAACCAGTAATAGTGCGATCGCTGCAACTTTCTGGTGCAAAAGTACTAACTTATCAAGTAGCCCTGGAACAATTTCAACCCCAATTCAATAGCGCCATCAGTCCCGCCGGATTGCAAAAAGCTGTGGAACAGGTCAATCAATGGTACGCCGATAACGGTTATAACTTGGCGCGAGTCCTATCAATTAAACCCAGTCGGGAGGGAATACTTAACATCAACGTCGCCGAAGGTGTAGTAGGTGATATTAAATTCCGCTTTGTCAACGATGAAGGTCAAACTGTTGATAGTAAAGGAAATCCTGTTACAGGACGCACTAAGCCAGAGTTTTTACGGCAGCAAATTAAACTGCAAACTGGGCAAGTATTTCAAGAAAAATTAGTACAGCAAGATATTCAACAACTATATCGCACAGGCTTATTTTCCAGTGTGAATGTGGCTTTAGAAGGCGATGCTAATAAATTAGATTTAGTTTATGAAATCAAGGAAAATGGCGCACGAGCAATTAATTTGGGCGGAAGTTATAACGCTAATCAAGGCATCATAGGTACTGTTAATTATCAAGACCAAAACGTTGCCGGGAAGAACAATATTTTAAATTTAAATGTAGGTGTTAGTAGTCGTGACTTGCAATTTGATGGGAAATTAATTAATCCTTATCGTCCCAACAATCCTGATAGCTTGGGTTACACTATTAACGGCTTCCGTCGCCAAGAACTTTCTGAAACCTTTGATGACACCATTAAATTAGCCAACGGTGATAAAGTGCGAGAAGGGCAAATTGGCGGGAGTGTCAGCTTGCAAAGACCGATTGATGGTTGGGATGCTTCTTTAGGATTGAATTATACTCGGACAACAATCCGCGATCGCCAAGGTAATATTAATTCAACCGATGCCCAAGGTAATCCCTTATCTGCCAGTGGTACAGGTATTGATGACTTAACCACCGTATCTTTCACCGCCGCTAAAGACAAACGCGATAACCCACTCAACCCAACTCAAGGTTCCTTACTCAAATTAAGTACAGAACAATCTATACCCATCGGTCAAGGTAATATTTCCCTCAACCGCGTCACCGCCAATTTCAGCCAATATGTACCAGTCAAAGTATTCGACAGTAAACAACCGCAAGTATTCGCTTTAAATGTTCAAGCCGGGACAGTCATTGGTGATTTACCACCTTACGAAGCCTTTAATTTGGGCGGTTCCAACTCTGTGCGCGGTTATGATGCAGGTAAAGTCGGCAGTGGCCGCAGTTACGTTTTAGCTTCCGCAGAATACCGCTTCCCCATCTTACCCATCGTTGGCGGCGTGTTATTTGCTGACTTTGGCTCAGATTTAGGTTCTGGTAGCACCGTGTTAGGAGACCCTGCGGGTGCGCGTGATAAACCCGGTTACGGTTTTGGTTATGGTGCAGGTGTGCGCTTAGATTCCCCACTGGGGTTAATTCGGGCTGACTACGGCATTAACGACCAAGGTGAAAGTAAAGTGCATTTGGGCATAGGTCAGCGATTTTAACACTGTTTACTCTTGACGCTGGTTGGATATGAGGGTATTTAAATGCTTAATACCCTGTAATAACTCCAACCATGTCTACCGCACAAAACAAAGCCATTGCCCTGGAATTTTACCAAGCCTTTGACAATGGCAGTGTTGAACAAGCCAAAAAAATTATCGCTGCAAACTTTATCGCTCATACAACAGGCGCATCGGAACCTCTCGATTTAAATGGTTTTATCGAGTATGGGTTGATGATGCGTAATGCTTTTCCTGATGGGAAGCATACATTTGCAGATGTGATTGTTGAGAATGATAAAGTCGTGACCCGTGGAACATTTAGCGGTACTCATGAGGGAGAATTACTAGGTTTTCCGCCCACAGGTCAGCCAGTGGAATTTGCCGTGATGCACATAGACCAAATTGTTGACGGCAAAGTGGTAGAACATTGGGGACAGGCAGATATTATGGCTTTGATGCAGCAACTTGGTATTCTTCCCCCATTAATGTAAGTCATAGGACTTAAGCACAGTCCACGGAAAATCGTAGACGCGCAAGCAGTTTCCCGTTTGCCCATCCTGACTGTTTTTCATAAAGTTACAGGGATATCTTGAAGCTCATACCCATTAGGGGGTAAAGCTTTCAGGCTAAAATTTATGTAGGAGGTAATTTATATGTTAAAAACCATTCAAGGAACTTATAAAGACGGCAAAATCGAATTAGATGAAATACCATTGGGCATCACTGAAAGCAAAGTTTTCGTTACTTTCTTAGAAAGCGAACCCACAAATTGGCCAGAAATAATTATGGAATATCAAGGTTTAGAAGAAAGTATCATCTTTGAATCATATCGGGAGGAACTGTTACCGCCGAAGGAAATAGAAATTTAATTATGGGTTATCTACTAGACACTTGCGTAATTAGTGACTTTGTTAAAGGAGAAGCAAACACCCTCAAACAATTAAAATCAACATCTCGTGCTGATATTTTTGTGTCATCGATAACAATTATGGAAGTGAAATATGGATTAGCTATTAATCTACAACGCGCTGTTAAAATTCACTCTATTATTGAAACTTTATTAAGCTCAATTACAATTTTACCTTTTGACTCTAAAGAAGCCGAACAAGCTGCTCAAATTAGAAGCTTGCTCAAATTAGCAGGTTTACCTATAGGTGCTTATGATGTACTGATTGCAGCCACCGCAGTCATCAATAATCACGTTTTAGTAACATCTAATGTCCGAGAGTTTCAAAGAGTGCCTAATTTACAGATTGAAAATTGGCGTTCTAATTAAATAGCGATCGCCTCCTCAAAAGAGATAAATTAATTACATAAATCCGGCTGACTCGTATAATCTTTGCACCATTGCCGTAATTTTAGCCCCATAATCTAAATCTGCTGACCAACGCCCAGAAAGTTGAGTAACTAAAGGGGCGATTCCTCTTGTGACAAAGCGAAATCTAGGGTCAACCACTTCATTTACCAACGGTTCTAAACTGGCGTAAGCTTTTAAATGTTGAATATGCGCCCTGACTCCAATTCTGGCACTTTCAAACGCCGCCGCATCAGAACCACCGCCAATACTGCCAAGTCCAGCAAAGTTGTTTTGTTCTGGTCGAATATCACCTCCAAACCGTAAAAATCCCGTTTCAACACACATTTGGCAAAAGGCAATATCGTAATTCACACCTTCAATTGTGGCTTCTTCTCGATAGAGTTTGGGAATATCAGGAAACTTGGCTAAAGCAGTTTCATTATTATTTCGCAGAAAGAGTTGTAGCTGCACTTCGGAAGTATTACCACGGGAGATAATTTGATCAATTTGACCAGGGCAAATTACTAAAATTGAACGTAGTTTAACAGTACGTGTGGCGCTATCCCAACCAACAGAAATATTAAAATCTCGAAGTTCTACAGCTTTGACATATACAACTCGGCGGTAGGTAATTCGGTTGACATTTTGGGCTGTTGTTAAATCAATTCGCAAGCGGTCTACTAAATCAATGGGAATATAAGCATTACCATTAACTAATATTCCTTGTTCTGGGTAGTTCTGACCGTTGATGTTGATATTAATAGATGGATAGGTTTGTTCCGTGGGAGTTCCGGGGGTGGGGTCAATAACACGACTCCAAGAAGCCAAACCATCAGCAATACCCAAAGCAAAATCACGGCGGCGGTTTTGCAGCAAGGCGCGGTCATCGGGGCTGCTGAGAAATCCCACTTGCATTAATAATGAAGGCAATGTTGTTTGACGACAAAATGCTAAACGTCCCAAGCCGCTATCGGTATCTGGTTTGACTCCTCGATTCGGTAATTGGGGAACACGGCGTAACAAACCGACTAACAGCAGTTCACCATTACTTTTACGCTCATTATTACTGGCAATATAAAATACACTAGCTCCACGCACCGTTGGACTACTGGCGGAATCAGCATGAATTTCCAGGGCGACATCTCCGCGACGACCACGAGAATTAATCCAAGTGATGGTGTCGGCGGCGCTTAAATCATCAGGAACAGCCAAAACTTCAAATGTCCGCGCCCGCAGTTCGGTAACAATTAAATCCCGCAGCAGAATCATTTCTCTGGCTTCTGTAGTTCCCCCAGCAATTGAACCGGGATCGATTCCTCCTGCTTCTTTGCCTCCGTGCGCCGCCGAAATAAAAATACGCCCCATCTTCAGTATTTCCTCTTAAAAAATTAAGCGTAAGCAATTCTATACATAATTCTTCGTCTAGCAACAAGAATATAATAGCTATCAGAAGTATTTTGTCATTAGTCATTTGTCCTTAGTCCTTGGTAATGACCAATGACTAATCCTGGATTTCTCTCAAGAGAGAAATCCAGGGGTGTGGGAGGTTTGGGAGGTGTGGGAAGATGGTGAAGAAATCTTTCTCCCCACACTCCCCTCTCTCCCCACACTTCCCACACCCACTACCCATACGTGAGAAATTCGGGTAATATGTACATTCCCCGCTTGCATCCAGACACAATTGAGGAAATTAAACAACGTGCTGATATTGTGGATGTGGTATCAGAACACGTAGTTTTACGCAAGCGTGGTAAAGATTTTATCGGTTTGTGTCCCTTCCATAGTGAGAAGAGTCCTAGCTTTACAGTCAGTCAAAGTAAGCAAATGTATTATTGCTTTGGCTGTAATGCTGGCGGAAATGCAATTAAGTTTTTGATGGATTTGGGTAAGCAGTCGTTTACGGAAGTGGTGCTGGATTTGGCGCGGCGCTATCAAGTGAATGTCCAAACCCTGGAACCTGAACAAAGACAAGAATTACAGCGTCAATTATCGTTGCGGGAACAATTATATGAAGTTCTCGCAACCACAGCCAATTTTTATCAACACGCTCTCCGCCAAACCCAGGCGCAAAAGGCGTTGCAGTATTTACTAGTAAACCGCAAATTAAAAGAAGCAACTATTCAGCAGTTTGGCTTGGGTTACGCCCCTGCTGGTTGGGAAACGCTGTATAGGTATTTGGTGGAGAATAAACATTATCCTGTGCAGTTGCTAGAAAAAGCGGGATTGATTAAGCCGCGCAAAGAAGGGGGCGGTTATTATGATGTGTTCCGCGATCGCCTAATGATTCCCATCCGCGATATTCAAGGGCGAGTGATTGCGTTTGGGGGGCGCACATTGACTGACGAACAACCAAAATATCTCAATTCCCCGGAAACCGAACTATTTAACAAAGGTAAAACGTTATTCGCCATTGACTTAGCCAAAACCGGAATTGCTCAAGTTGACCAAGCTGTGGTAGTAGAAGGGTATTTTGATGCGATCGCCCTTCATGCGGCGGGGATTAACAATGCTGTCGCTTCTTTGGGTACAGCCCTGAGTTTAGAACAAGTCCGGTTAATATTACGTTACACCGACTCAAAACAGTTAGTTCTCAACTTTGATGCTGATAAAGCCGGGACTAACGCCGCAGAAAGAGCGATCGGTGAAATTGCAGATTTAGCCTACAAAGGTGAAGTCCAACTCAAGATTCTCAATATTCCCGATGGTAAAGATGCTGATGAATACTTACATACTCATACCACAGAAGATTATCAAAGCTTGTTGCAAAATGCGCCACTGTGGTTAGATTGGCAGATTCAACAAATTACTAAAGGTCGGGACTTGCGACAGGCATTTGATTATCAGCAAGTAACTCAGAATATGGTCAAGTTGTTGGAACGAATTGGGAGTAGTGAAACACGTAAATACTATGTCGCCCACTGCGCTCAAATACTGAGCTTAGGAGATGCTGGACTTGTAAGATTGCGAGAAGAAAATCTAGAAACTTTACTAGGTGGCATTGCACCCGCTAGTAGACAGCAAAAACCAGTCACAGCTACTGTAAAAAAATATCTCTCTCGTCAATCTCCCGCGCCGCTTCCTGATCGGAGTCTTTTAGAACAAGCCGAGGCTTTATTGCTGCGAATTTATTTACATTGTCCCGAACAGCGACAAGCAATTATTAGCGAACTGGAAGAAAGAAATTTAGATTTTAGCTTGTCTCATCATCGGTTTTTGTGGGGGCAAATTTTAGAATTAACCAATGAGCAAATTAATTTAATCTCTAGTTTGCAAGATATATATTTAGAATTAGGTGAAGAAATAGAATTAATTTCACATTTGTTTCATTTAAATGAAAAGAGTAAAAAAGAGATACTCCGCACTCCGCAAGTTGTCCAAGCGGCAACTGCTTGTATGGAAAGAGTATTGCGCGAAAAACGTTATCGTCACTTTTTAGAACTTTGGCAAGAAACAGATGCAGAAACAGAACCAGAACGAGAGAAATTGTATTATCAAGCATTCTACGCCGATAAAATCAAACTGCAAGAACTCGATCGCCAGCGCCAATTTTCCATCACTGATTTGTTATAAAGCCATCCTCAATTATTCACCAATATACCTCTCCCTTGTCTTTTTTACTCATATCAAATAAAACTGCGATCGCACGAGGTTTAATTCTAGTTTCTCACGATTTTGATTTGCAGCGAATACAAGGATTAAAACTAGAAAACTGGCTAGTACAGGTCGGCGGAAATAAACAGACCATAATACCAATTCACAATTCGCAAGTCGCAATTCGCAATTAAAAAACTTAGATACAGTAAACCTTTCAGGGTTTACATCTGTATCAGATTTTTCGTGAAATGGTATAAGGAATTGCTAAAAGGCTTGTGTTATCGTTATTATTTCTTTTTCCTTTTGCCTTTTTCCTTTTGCCTTGTTGTACTAGTAAGTTTTACTGTTTAAGTATAAAATAGTGATGTATTCAATTGCTATAAACTCATGACACCGGTATCAGTTAAACCCTCATCTTGGCTAGAAAAAGGGATTAAAATTGAAAAAGTCAATAGTCTGAATCTGTTTAAATTGACAGATGAATTACAAGACCGAATGCAAGAACTTGTCGATAAAAAATTAGCTGATTCTCTGACACCAAAGGAAGCCTCTGAACTAGAAGCAATTGGAGATTTAATTTTTATTGTTACTTATATTAACGGGCAGATTGTTTCTGCGGCACAACAATCTCAAGATACTGAAACTTGGGAACAAAAACTAGACAAAAACTAGGCATTTTCAAAGCATTGTTTCTGAGGTAAATGCTATCAAGTTAACTTTATGCAATATCCTGCAAATATTGATTAAATCAACCCCTCAGACTGGAAGTCTGGGGCTATACAAACAAAGCCTGCCTCCGCAGGCTAGTTATATGCCAATACGGTTCAGTTAAGAGAATAGTAAGGTTGGATGTAGCGATAGCGCAACCCAACAAAGTATGCGTGAATGTTGGGTTCCGTTCCTCCACCCAACCTACACCAGTCTGGGGGTTGAGTTGGTTGGCTGCGGATGGTTTGATTTAAGTTTTCGTCACGCAGATATTGTTCTAGTGTTGACTGGGCAGACTGTTGTAATTGTGTCATGATGAATTTGTAATCGTAGTAGGGTTACATAAAGGCGATCGCAAACTCTGGCCGGAGAAAGATCGCCTTTATTCTTTAGTAGGCTTTAGATAAGAGCGATCGCAAACTCTGTTTGGAGGGCGATCGCTTTTATCATGTTTTTATGTTAGAGCATAATTTTATACTTATTAGATATAAGTGAAAAAATTTTTAGCTAATCAAATACCAATATAAAACCGCTTCTTTCTGACTGCTGAATTTCTTTTGAAGAGTAAATTAAAAACCTGTTGGTTGCTATATTTATGATTCATCTTTATAAGTAGTCACACATAGTTCATATTGACTTTTATTCCTAAAAGTCTTAGATTCTTTTCTTGGAGTATTTGAAACTTTTTATCAAAAATACTGCTAATAGTTCCTAACGGAGAGTTAGAAATGAGTGTGAGTAAAAAGGGTGTGTTGGGTGCTGGTGTTGCCTTTGCGGCGCTAACAGGTTTGGTTGTTGGCAGTTTTGGGGCGATGCGGACGAGTGATGCTAATGCTAATGTTATGCCTCATCAACAAACGCCTCACTTACTTGCCCAAGCTAAAAGATTAAATAATTTAACAATAATTTTTCCTAGTCGTTCTGACTCTACAGATTTACAAAACAGAGCCAATGCTGTAGCCAGATTTCTCTCGAACGAGTTAAAAATTCCCGTGAAAGCCCAAATTGGTGATGATACGGCTGCGGTGGAAGCTTTGAGAGCAAATCGCGCTGATGTGGCGTTTCTGAGCAGTCGTCCGGCGTTGAAAGCGGAACAGTTAGCAAATGCAAAGTTGTACCTCGCAGAAGTCCGCGACAATTACTCTGGAAGATACACCTATAATTCAATATTTGTTGTTCCCAACAATAGCTCTTTAAAAACTAGAAATACGGCTCAAGCAACTCTGGGACAATTGCGGGGTAAGCGCATCGCCTTTACTTCCCCAACTTCTGGTTCAGGGTTTGTTTTCCCGGTGAGTGAATTAGTGAAACAGGGATTTGTCCCCAACCGCGATCGCCTGGATGGTTTCTTCGGTCAAGTAGCTTATGGTGGTAATTACAGCAAAGCCTTACAAGCCGTTGTGCGTGGTCAAGCTGATGTAGCGGTTGTTTCTGAGTATGCCATGTTCCCTCCGTACATCACCGCCCAAGAAAGAAGTCAGTTGCGCGTACTGTATAAAATCTCCGGCGTTCCCGCCCACGGTATCGCCATTGATGATGATGTCCCAGTTCAAGACAGAGAAAGATTAATCAACGCCTTACTGAAGTTGAATCAATCACAAAATAACCAACTTCTGCGTAACTTATACAATTCCACCGAATTGGTGAGAGTTGATCATAACCGTCACTTGTCCCCAGTCCGCACCGCCCTTTCTCGCATTGGAATTGCACCTTAAGAGTGCTGAGTATTGAGTGCTGAGTGCTGAGTTAAGAAAAGTACTTAGGGACTTTTGAAAAATACATCCAGAAGGAGGACAAGGAAGACAAGGAAGACAAGGGAGATAGACATATATATTGCATCTAGCCCCTACGAACTCTATTCTTTGGGGCTAGATGAGAACATCCCTTAAATCCTTACAGCCCTTAAAAAAATCGATGAATGATTTTGTAATTGAATGTCATAACTTAGAAACAGCCTACACTGCGTCTTTGAATCGTCCTATTTTGAATGGCATTAATTGTCAGATAAAACAGGGGGAGTTTGTGGTTTTACTGGGACTGAATGGTGCAGGTAAATCAACATTATTGCGATCGCTAATTGGGTTAATTCCTTACAGCAAGGGAGAAATTAAAATCAATGGTGTAACAATGACACCCCGCACACTGGTGCAGATTCGCCGTCATGTTGGGATGATATTTCAGGGCGGTGGGTTAATTCGGCAGTTGTCCGCCATTGATAATGTATTGTGTGGCAGACTGGGTGTGAGGACAACTTGGCAGACATTGTTTGGTTTCCCCCAACGCGATCGCAACTTAGCAATGGATTTACTTGCTCAGTTGGGTTTAAAAGAACAAGCCTATCAAAAAACCAGTCAACTCAGTGGGGGACAACAACAACGAGTTGCGATCGCCCGTGCATTAATTCAATCACCGCAGATACTCTTAGCTGATGAACCAATTACAGGTTTGGATGTTGTTGCCTGTCAACAGGTGATGGAAACTTTATCAGAATTACACCAGCAAGGGATGACGATTGTCACAGTTTTACATGATTTAGGTATAGCTGCAAAATACGGACAACGTGCGATCGTCTTAGATGCTGGACGTATTGTTTACGACGGAATTTGTGAAAACCTGCAAGCCCAATTTGCCTAATGTTAAATTTCAAGACTCTTCGCCGTTATCCTTGGATTAGTCCCTTACTCATCCTGTTAATTATAGTCGTAGTTTATACATGGGCTTTGCAAGGCATCAAAGTTGATTTTGAATTGCTAACCTCTAGCTGGCCGTATATCACAGACTTTATATCTCGCCTATTTCCCCCAGATACCACGGTTATAGATATAGCAATTAAAGCACTCATAGAAACAGTACAGATGTCTTTGTGGGGAACTACCGTTGGTGCAATTTTATCTTTACCCATTGCGGTAGCGAGTGCTAGTAACGTTGCGCCTCGTTGGTTGCAATGGTTAGCTAACTTACTCCAAAATGCTGTACGTTCCGTTCCTTCCATCATTTTAGGTTTGATTTTCGTCGCCGCCACTGGCTTAGGCGCACCCGCCGGAACTTTAGCCTTAGCTATTTACACCATTGGCTATTTAGCAAAGTTCTATCAACAAGCCATTGAAGCCGTCAACGCCAAATCTTTAGAATCATTGGAAGTCATGGGTGCATCAAGATTTCAGATTGTGCAGTATGGCATTTTACCCCAAGTGTTACCCTTGGGTTTAGGCTACACCTTATGGATGTTTGAATATAATATCCGCGCCGCTTCAGTATTAGGTGTGGTTGGTGCTGGGGGAATTGGCTTTCAATTAAAGAGTTATATTGATGGTTTTGAATACAACAAAGCCACAACTATGATGTTAGTGCTGTTGGTAGTTGTAACGGTAATTGATACCTTTAGTAGTAAATTACGTCAGCATCTAGATTCGATGTAGCAGTAATTACTAAGGATTATTCTTGCAATCTTTTACGGACTCCAACTTCTTCTTCTAATAATTCAGCCAGAAATTTGCTAAAGCTAGAGGAGAGCTTTTTGAAAGGAACTGACGTATATGGAATTGGTGCTGCCCCTTCCTCGTAACCATAAACTGGCGGGTCATCTCCTTCAGAAGTTCTAAAAAACCAAAATATATAGCCTTGATGTATTAAAAATACGAATGCGTCTTCTGGGAGCAGTTCAGGGAACTCATCTCTATTTAATAGTTCTTCTGCGCCTTGTCGCAGTTCTGGAAGAGACTTATAAAAACAGTTAGAACCTTCAAAAAGTCCACCAGCACAAATACCACCCCATAAGAGAAATTCTTGATAAGCCACTGGAAAAGTTAATCCAAATCGTTGTTCAAGGCAACAGACTTGCTCTTGTGTACAAGGCAACAGTTTTTTGGTAAACAAATGGCTGCATTCTGTAAAACGTGATTTTACTGTTTCAAGATACATATTTCTCTTCAGATTTCTATCAATATCAAATATTGTAGTTAATGCCTTTGTAGAAACTTCGTTCTACTTTTAGCGATCGCACTAACTGTTGATTTATGATCAAGGTTAAAATAGAGGACTTGAGTGAATGCAAACTTTTACAGACATTGGTACATTGATTGTTCGCACACCAGGAACACTTGGTGGTCGTCCTCACATCGCAGGAACCAGAGTATCTGTACAAAGAGTTGCAGCTTGGTACAAAATGGGGCTAAATGCTGAGGAAATAGTTGAAAGAATGGGAAACTTGACTTTAGCACAAGTATATGCTGCATTGACTTATTATCATGCTAATCGAGAAGAAATTGAAGCTTACCTCACGACTGAAAAGCTCGTCTTTTTAAAGTCATCTAACAACTAACCAATAAAATATTAAAAATTGGCGTTGTTAATTAGTGGGATGATGGTTAACTCACGCAGAGACGCAGAGGCGCGGAGCATAAGAGTTTGAGAGATTGGGCATTGCTGAATGAGGGGATGAATTTGATGTATTGGAAATTTTTAACTCCTTATTCTCTCTGCGTCTTTGCGCCTCTGCGTGAAATAAATCATCCTGCAATTATGCAACGCCAGTTTGAGAGATTGAATTTTTAATTTTCATCCTCATATTCAGCAACGCCAAAAATTAAATAACCCAGCTATAACTCTTGCATCTTCTTTGTCAAAGTTATAGCCAAGTTTAAAGGAAACACACTAATCTGCCAACTTTATGATTTTCTCATTAAATGGCAGAAAATTTTGCAGAAACTTTATTGAAATTAGATATATTTATTGGTAATAATTCTGAACTTTCGCTTTGCTTATCTTCTGGCTGTGGTGCAAAGTGCTTATCCATCACAGAAGCAACTTCAGATGGTTGAATCCGGTTATAGCGGGTTTTATCAGGCATCACTACATTGGGGCCTGCTTTGCAGTTTTTCATACAGCCTGTACCTTTGATGGTAACTTGGTCTTCTAGTCCGCGATCGCTCAATGCAGCCTCAAATGCTTGACAAACTGCTTTACCGCCACGTTTCCAACAGTCTGACTTTTGACACATTAAAATTGTCTGCTTTGTCTTTGCAGATTTAACCTGAGCAGCAGTATTCGTTGGCGGTTCCTGTAACGCAACTCTACCTAAATCAGAACGCGCCGCCATTACCCGTTCAGCTTTGAGTGTAAACTCACTTTTTTTATCATCATATTTCTTGGTACCGACGACTTGCAGCCAAGTACCTTTGGGCAAGCGCCAATCAAAAGCAGCCCTCAAAGGTTTCGCCAGCTTGACATAGCATTCACCCTCAGAAGTCTCTAATTTTAAACCTTTGAGCTTATAACCATCTTTAATAACAAAATCTATAAATCTGCCTTCTAAGCAAAATTCCTTAATTGATTGACTGTAGATTATACCCATATTTTTCACCCTAATTTTTTACCGACTAAGTTTGTTCTAACCACGTAACAGCTTTCAGAAATCTGTCTTTAGCTATGAATTTCAATAGTGACTTTGCCAGCTATTCTCAAGAATCTGAATTAGTTCTGGGCGACAAGCGAAAAACCGTTGCATCACACACCAAAACTGCACCATTGCCAAAGGATGAGCAATTTCCACTTGCAATGGCTGGTTAGCCTCACAAAAACAGGGAATATCTAGCTCATTTAGACGTTGATAGACTTGCCAACGGTCTGCCCAATTAATCTCTACTACGTACTTTTGGTCTATTTCTGAACCGGAACTAAACGATTTCAAGAGACGAACCCTCAAAGCGCGACGAATTTGCAGTAACTAGCCTGCCTTGGCTCCCCGATTTTGCAAATCTTGGGATCACAGCTTCTTTAAATAAGAATAACCTAAGTGCGAACAATTCTCAGTTATTTTCAGTTAAAAATATGAAAATTTCTCATTAACAGAAGGTTAAAAAGTAGCTCAAACGCTTATGTCATCAAGCTTTGACCTGATTGTAAATTTGTAAAAATTTAATAATCTTTTAGGAATTACGTAGTGGGAGGTGTGGGGAGTGTGAGGAGTGTGGGAAGTGTGGGAGGTGTGGGGAGTGTGGGGGGAAAGATTTCTTCAGCATCCTTACACCGTTCGGCTGACGCTCACGGCGAAGCCTTAAACCCTTTCACCCTTACACCCAATCTCTACAGATAATCTTTGTGCGTGAAGCTTATTTATTGATACCCAGTCATAATCAACTGGGTATTAAGTAAGAGCAATAGTAAATAGTCTGCTTTAACTCAGTGTTGCTACTGGGAAAGACTGAACAATGTGCAGGGAAATTAGGCTCAAACCCTCTTCAGTTCTGCTTCTGGGCTTTTGAGTTCTACCTTTTCCTGAATGTCTTTCTTGTTTCCTTTACTGCATGAATTTCTTAATTGGTAATTAATCCTATTAGTAAATATTTCTACAATCGCTAGATATACGCCTTAAGAAATAGTTCAAGATTGATAGACCAAAAAGCAAAAATTTGCAATTATCGCCACAAAAAATTTTAGAAATTTATGATATTCTTTGGGCTTGCTTTTATTTTCAGAATGTTAATATGTAAAAACTAAGCGGTTAAAAACTATAACTGCAAAAATAGCGAGGAGAACCATGTCTGATACACAAACTTTGTTACAAAATTTCGGTCAAGTTTACGACAATCCTGTATTGTTAGACCGCAGTGTTACGGCTCCAGTTACAGAAGGACTAAACGTTGTCTTAGCTAGTTTTCAGGCACTCTACTTGCAGTACCAAAAACATCATTTTGTTGTAGAAGGTGCAGAGTTTTACTCTTTGCATGAGTTTTTTAACGATAGTTACAACGAAGTCCAAGACCATGTTCATGAAATTGGCGAAAGACTTAACGGTTTGGGTGGTGTACCGGCTGCATCTTTCAGCAAATTAGCAGAATTAACTTGTTTTGAGCAAGAATCTGATGGCGTATATTCTTCCCGCAAAATGGTAGAAAATGACCTAGCTGCCGAACAAGCTATTATTAATGTGATTCGCCGCCAAGCCGCACAAGCAGAGAGTTTGGGCGACCGTGGTACACGCTATATGTACGAAAAGATTCTGTTGAAGACCGAAGAAAGAGCTTATCATTTAGCTCATTTCTTGGCAAAAGACAGCTTAACTTTAGGTTTTGTTCAACCTGCTCAAAACTAGAAATATCATTATCTAGCTCAGTCTTTATACGGTTGCAGCAAAATCTGATAGTTCAGAATATTAAGAGAAAGTAAAAAATGACAGAGAGGCATTCAGTATCTCTGTCATTTTTTAGTTAAATACACAAAAAATCACAAGATAAAATAATTCTTTATTTAGATATTAAAAATTATTGGCAATTGAGTAAATGATAAATATTTTTGTTTAAGAAATATTTTGTGTCTTGTAAAATATTTATATCAGATGGAAACTCATACTTAAATAATTAGAGTATGTAGCAGCTTAGATAAAAATTATTTGCGGGTAATTGCGAATTTGTGCTTTGAGAATTACTTCAAACTGTCAACACAGAAAAACGGGATACCGCGTTAGTCAAGACAAGTAAGATACATAAGATAGTAAAAGAGATATATTCTTCAATAGTCATTCGTCGATAGTCATTTGTTCTCTGTATATCCTGGTTTTCTTACTTTCTTTTCTCTAGCGGCAAAGATTTAACCCGGAAAACTTGATAATAAACAAGATGACTGAGGGCAAAGACCCTTAAAATAATCAGGATTTGTATTTTCTTACTCCAACCCCAAGACTATGCCCCGCCGTCAAGACCTGAAAAAAATACTACTGTTAGGATCTGGCCCAATTGTGATTGGGCAAGCCTGTGAGTTTGACTACTCTGGAACCCAAGCCTGTAAAGCATTACGAGAAGAAGGCTATGAGGTGGTGTTGGTCAACTCCAATCCTGCCACAATTATGACTGACCCGGAAACGGCCGATCGCACTTATATTGAGCCGTTAACACCAGAATTAGTCGCTAAAGTCATCGCTAAAGAACGCCCAGATGCTTTACTCCCGACAATGGGGGGACAAACTGCCCTCAATCTCGCCGTTGCCTTAGCTAAAAACGGTGTCTTAGATCAATATAATGTGGAATTGATCGGCGCAAAGTTAGACGCGATCGAAAAAGCGGAAGACCGCAAGCTATTTAATGAGGCGATGGCGAAAATCGGTGTGCAAGTATGTCCCAGTGGTACAGCCTCATCCTTAGACGAAGCCAAAGCGATCGCTCGTAAAATTGGTTCATATCCTCTAATTATCCGCCCCGCCTTTACAATGGGGGGGACTGGTGGCGGTATTTCCTACAACCAAGAAGAATTTGAAGAAATGGCACAGGTGGGAATTGATGCGAGTCCGGTATCGCAAATTCTCATTGATCAATCCCTCCTCGGCTGGAAAGAATATGAATTAGAAGTAATGCGCGATTTGGCAGATAACGTGGTGATTATCTGTTCTATCGAAAACCTCGACCCGATGGGGATTCATACAGGCGACTCCATCACCGTTGCACCCGCCCAAACCCTCACCGATAAAGAATATCAACGGTTGCGGGATATGTCGATTAAAATTATCCGCGAGATTGGGGTAGAAACTGGCGGTTCTAATATTCAGTTCGCCGTTAACCCGGTGACTGGGGATGTTGTAGTAATTGAAATGAACCCCCGCGTGTCTCGCAGTTCGGCCTTGGCTTCTAAAGCTACAGGTTTCCCGATTGCTAAGATGGCGGCGAAGTTAGCCGTCGGTTACACCTTAGATGAAATTAACAACGACATCACCAAAAAAACCCCCGCCTCTTTTGAACCGACAATAGATTATGTAGTTACCAAAATTCCCCGCTTCGCCTTTGAAAAATTCCCCGGTTCGGAACCAGTGCTAACTACACAGATGAAATCAGTCGGGGAAGCAATGGCGATAGGACGCACTTTTAATGAATCTTTCCAAAAGGCGCTGCGTTCTTTAGAAACCGGACGCGCGGGTTGGGGTTGTGACAAAGCCGAAAAATTACCCAGTGGCGAACAAATCCGCGCTTTGTTGCGGACACCGAATCCCGATCGCATTTTTGCTGTGCGTCACGCTATGCAAGTCGGGCTAACTATTGAAGAAATCTATGAACTTACAGGGATTGACCCTTGGTTTTTAGATAAAATGCAGCAGTTGTTGGAGACAGAAAAATTTATCAAGCGCACCCCGTTAAAGCAATTGACAAAAGAACAAATGTATGCTGTCAAACGGGAAGGTTATAGCGATCGCCAAATTGCTTTCGCCACCAAAACCACAGAAGATGAAGTTAGGGCATACCGTCAAGAGTTGGGAGTCATACCAGTTTATAAAACTGTTGACACCTGCGCGGCTGAGTTTGAAGCGTTTACTCCATACTATTATTCCACCTACGAAGAAGAAACCGAAGTTTTACCTTCCGAGAAACCCAAGGTGATGATTTTGGGTGGCGGGCCGAACCGTATCGGTCAAGGAATTGAGTTTGATTATTGTTGCTGTCACGCTGCTTATGCTTTAAAAGGCGCAGGCTATGAAACCATCATGGTCAACTCCAACCCAGAGACAGTTTCTACTGATTACGATACTAGCGATCGCCTCTACTTTGAGCCGTTAACTAAAGAAGATGTTCTCAACATCATCGAAGCCGAAAACCCCGTGGGTATCATCGTCCAATTCGGCGGACAAACCCCTCTGAAACTATCACTTCCCCTCCAACAAGCACTCAGCACTCAGCACTCAGCACTCAGCACTAAAATCTGGGGAACATCCCCCGATTCCATCGACATCGCCGAAGATAGAGAAAGATTTGAGCAAATTCTCAAGCAATTAAATATCGCTCAACCACCAAATGGAATTGCGCGGAGTTATGAAGATGCGTTGATTGTGGCTAGACGCATTGGTTATCCTGTGGTGGTGCGTCCTAGCTATGTGTTGGGTGGACGAGCAATGGAAATTGTCTACTCGGATACAGAATTAGAACGCTACATGACCTTTGCGGTACAAGTAGAGCCAGAACATCCCATCTTAATTGATAAGTTCTTAGAAAATGCCATCGAAGTCGATGTAGATGCGATCGCTGATCATACCGGACGTGTGGTAATTGGTGGCATCATGGAACACATCGAACAAGCCGGAATCCACTCTGGCGACTCTGCTTGTTCTTTACCTTCAATTTCTCTCCCCCCCGCCGTTCTCCATCAAATTCGTTCTTGGACTGTGCAACTGGCGCAAGCACTTTCGGTTGTGGGGTTGATGAATATTCAGTTTGCGGTGGTGGGTGTTGGTTCCTACTCTCCCCAAATCTACATTCTTGAAGCTAACCCCCGCGCTTCTCGGACTGTACCTTTTGTTTCTAAAGCTACAGGTGTGCAGTTGGCAAAACTGGCATCATTAATTATGTCGGGTAAAACTCTGGAGGAGTTAAACTTCACAGAAGAAGTCATTCCTTCACATATTGCCGTCAAAGAAGCAGTTTTACCCTTTAATAAATTTCCGGGTACAGATACAATATTAGGCCCGGAGATGCGCTCAACCGGTGAAGTGATGGGCATAGACAGCGACTTTGGCCGCGCCTTTGCCAAGGCAGAGTTAGCTGCTGGTGAGCGTTTACCCCTAACTGGTACTGTATTTGTATCCATGAGCGATCGCGACAAAGCCTTAGCCATTCCCGTAGTCAAGGAGTTTATTGACCTGGGCTTTACTGTGATGGCGACTTTCGGCACACGCCAAGTACTTCAAGAAAATAACTTAAAGGTTGAGTTGGTGCTGAAACTCCACGAAGGCCGTCCCCACGTCCTGGACGCAATTAAAAACCAGAAAATTCAACTCATCATCAACACACCTTCCGGTGAAGAAGCGCAAACCGATGCCAAACTCATCCGCCGCACAGCCTTAGCTTACAAAATCCCGATTATTACTACCATTGCTGGTGCTAAAGCCACCGTCGCCGCTATCCGTTCTCTGCAAAATACGACTTTAGACGTAAAAGGCATCCAAGAATATTGTCTGAAGCGAGAGCCGTAATTCTGCCCGGCGTGGCACTTAATTTGACTGGAGTATGAGGGGTTTGGAGGCAGTGTAAAGATTTCGCTTGTCTCCTACCCTTTTTTCATGAATCTGCTTTAAGCAGTATTTACAAGGAAAATTAAGTAATTATTATAGAAGAAACCTTATGGTTAATATTGAGATATTTTAACAAATATGAGTAAACTAATTTTTCTCTCTGCAAATTTTTATTAACTAGCAAGTGCGATCGCCCTCATACTATCTCAAGTAATTATACTCAGTTCAAACACTTGATTCATAGGAGTTTCAGCCTAAAATAACCAGTTAATAACTTTTAACCACCTATTGACCACAGTCTATGGTTCTCATTATTGCTGTATGCGGAATCGAGGTTGATTAACCACTGTGTTGAGACTATTACAACCATTCTCAAATTCAATCGTTTTCAGTCTGTGGGGCTTTGCAATCCTTTTCATAAATGTTACAATTATTAACAAAGTTTAAAGATGTAAGGTGTTGTTCTAGCTACCTTTATCCATCCGTAGATACTTGTACAATCTCAGAAAAAACTGTAACGTCTAGCAGTTAATAGCCTAAATTGATTAATAAAATCTGCCGCCCGTAACGGAAGCGTAAATCGTAAACCATATCATGTGTTCCCAAGTCAATTGGGCAGCACCTCAAAAAGCATCTATTTATCAGTTATCTACTAGTTAGTTGAATGACTCAAGCAATCAACCCCCCAACATCACCAATGAGTAGCGCCATCAAGACGGCCCCGACAGCTACAGACCTCGTGCGGACTTATCTGCGTGAGATTGGCCGTGTACCCCTGTTAACCCATGAAGAAGAAATTCGCTACGGTAAACAGGTGCAGCGTTCAACAGCTTTACAAGAACTTCGAGAATCTTTAGCTGACAAGTTAGGTCATGAACCCACCTTAGAAGAATGGGCGAAGGAAGCCAAGCTTGATACAACCGAATTGAACAAAGCGATCGCCGAGGGTGAAATTGCGAAACGTAAAATGGTCGAAGCCAATTTGCGCTTAGTCGTATCCGTCGCCAAGAAATACATCAAGCGCAACGTAGACTTACTTGACCTGATCCAAGAAGGTAGCATTGGAATGCAACGGGGTGTAGAAAAATTTGACCCTACCAAAGGTTATCGGTTTTCTACATACGCTTACTGGTGGATTCGCCAAGCAATTACGCGGGCGATCGCCGAAAAAGCCCGTACTATCCGCCTACCCATTCACATCACCGAAAAACTCAATAAAATCAAAAAAGCCCAGCGTCAGTTATCGCAAAAACTCGGACGCGCCCCTTCAGTCGGCGAATTAGCCCAAGAACTAGACCTAACTCCCAAACAAGTCAGAGAATATCTCGAAAAAGCCCGTTTACCCCTTTCCTTAGATTTGCGCTTGGGAGACAACTACGACACCGAACTCGGAGAAATGCTAGAAGATCCTGGTGCTTCTCCCGAAGAGTTTGTCATGCAAACCTCCCTCTCATCCGATTTAGAGCGAGTCATGGCCGAACTCACCCCCCAACAGCGAGAAGTCATCACCTTGCGCTTTGGGTTGATTGACGGTCAAGCCTTAACCTTGGCCAGAATCGGTGAAATCTTAAACATCAGCCGTGAACGAGTCCGCCAAATCGAACGGGAAGCCTTAAACAAACTCCGCAAATCCAAAGCCACCATGAATGAGTATTTGGCGAGTTAGTTCTTAGTCATTTGTCATTGGTTATTAGTAGTTCACAGAAGAAGCTGAGGGGCAGGGAGCAGGGAGCGGAGGGGAAAGATTCTCTTCCTTGCGCTCTGCTCCCTTACCTCTTTTCACAAATGACCAATAACCAATGACTAATGACCATTAGGCGAGAAAATACTCCGGTTTTGGTACGGTTACACCGACTTCTATGTGAGAATGTGCCTGTTAAATTATTTAACAGGAACAACAAAACGGCAGCGATCGTTAAAGATAAGACAGGCACATCTCATTTCAGTTGCAAACATAGCCACCAGCAACAGTAGTACAGGAGGTTAAACGTGAGTAACCAATCCAATCGAGTCTCAGAAGAATTTTTCCCCAGCGACGCATCAGAAACCAGTAATTTACTGTGGCAATATGTTAAATCTTTAAGTCCCGAAACAGTAAGCCATTTATCTAAACCAACATCGCCCGAAGTCTTCCAAGTCATGGAACGCAACATTGTGGGTTTGTTAGGTAACTTACCTCCAGAACACTTCAATATGACCATTACAACCAGCCGGGAAAGCCTTGGTCGTCTGCTGGCTTCCGCAATGATTAGCGGTTATTTCCTGCGTAACGCTGAACAACGTATGGACTTTGAAATGGCGCTACAAGGTACAGAAACCGATAATCAAGAATAGGAATAGAGACAAGGGAAGAAGATGTTTAGACATTAGATTTCTCAGAATAGATTAATCAATAGTTCTGAAATCAAAACTTGTAGCTTTGGGCGACTTCTGCGACAATATTTAAGAAATTAACAGAAATTTGACTATCAATCATATAAACTCGGCAGATTCAAAATTATCCTGCCGAGTTTTTTGATCAGTCTGTTAGATACCCGACTTCTTCAAGAATTAGGGAATCTGACCACTCCAGTTGATTAGATAAATCACTAAATCTGTAATCTAAAATCTAAAATTGATATGACTTCTATTCCACATAAAATTATTGGTGTCGCCGTTATTTGGAATGACCAGCAGCAAATTTTAATTGACCGTCGTCGTCCACAAGGTGCAATGGGTGGTTTATGGGAATTTCCTGGGGGCAAAATTGAACCAGGCGAAACCATAGAAGAATGTATCCGGCGAGAAATAGCCGAAGAACTAGGTATAGAAATTGTAGTCAAAGACCATCTCATCACTATCGACCATACTTATACCCAATTGCGTGTAACTTTAACCGTGCATCACTGTCACCTGTTATCAGGTATTCCCCAACCGCTAGAATGTGAGGAAGTTCGCTGGGTAAGCTTAGATGAATTAGAAAATTACGCCTTTCCCGAAGCTAATGGTCAAATTATCGCCGCTTTAAAAAGTGCTGAGTATAAAGTGCTGAGTGCTGAGTAAAGCAGTTCAATTAAGAGAATAGTAGGTTGGGTGTAGCGATCGCGGAACTCAATAAAATCTTGAGAATGTTGGGTTCCGTTCCTCCACCCAACCTACACAAGTCTAAGTTGTTGCTTTTGACTTTTAACTTTTTACTTACTTATGCCTTCTCCATTTCCTGGGATGAATCCCTATCTAGAGCATCCAGCATTATGGTCGGGGATTCATCATCGCTTAATAACTGCGATCGCTAATGATTTATCACCACAAATTCGACCAAAATATATTGTTGCGATTGAAGAGCGTGTTTATCAAAGTAGCGGTGAGGAATCTTTATTAATTGGTGTTCCTGATGTATCAGTGCAACGAGCGAGGGCTAACATCAATCAACCCAATAATATCGCCCTTGTGACTCCCAATGTTGAGCCAATAGAAGTAACAATTCCTTTGCCAGAAGTCATAACAGAAGGTTATTTAGAAATTCGGGCAGTACAAACCAATGAAGTTGTTACAGCCATCAAAGTTCTTTCTCCTAAAAATAAGCAATCTGTGATGGGTCGCTTGCAATATGAAACGAAACGTCAAACAGTTTTAGGCAGTTCTACTCATTTGGTTGAAATTGATTTACTCCGTCAGGGAAAACCAATGCCGATTTTGGGTAAAACCATAGAAAGTGATTATCGAATTTTAGTTAGCCGCAGCGAAGTCCGCCCCAAAGCAGAACTCTATGGTTTTAATCTCAAAGATACTCTTCCTCAGTTTGCCTTACCTTTGCACCCAGAAGACCAAGAACCATTCTTAAATCTCCAAAAGGTCATCAATGATATTTATGACCAAGGTAGTTATGACTTGAGAATTGATTACACTCGTGACCCCATACCAGTAATATCAGCCACAGATACAGCTTGGCTGAGTGACCTGCTGCATCAACAAGGTTTAAGGTAAGGAGTTGTCAAACAAATGACAAATGACAAATGACCAAGTATTGTCCACAAGTAACAATCTATTAATTCAATTCAGTTCATCCCGGCAATTTTCTACAATAATGCCAGAGACTGTAAAAAATGGTGTCAGCAAGCAAATGTCTAGAAATGTTGACGACGTAATGAGCCGCAACCCGATTGTTGTTCGGCCGGAAACTCCTCTAAAGGAAGCTATTCAAATTTTGGCAGAGAAACGCATCAGTGGGCTGCCTGTGGTGGATGGTGTCGGTCAACTGGTGGGGATTATCTCTGAAACAGACTTGATGTGGCAAGAAACTGGTGTAACTCCGCCTGCCTACATTATGTTTTTGGATAGTGTGATTTATTTAAAAAATCCTGCCACTTACGATCGCGATTTACATAAAGCGTTAGGGCAAACCGTGGGAGAAGTGATGAGTAAACATCCGGTCACTATTTCCCCCAACAAAACCTTAAAAGAAGCAGCACAAATCATGCACGATCGCAATGTACATCGCTTACCTGTATTAGATAGTGAAGGTCAAGTGGTTGGCATACTTACCCGTGGCGATGTAATTCGGGCAATGGCTGCAAGTTAATCATGGTCATTGGTCATTAGTCATTTGTCCTTGGTCATTAATTGGGAGTTTCTTGACTATTGACTATGGACATTTGACGATTAACTATGGAGATTTTTTAAAACATTTTAGAAGTTAGGATCATTAAATGAGTATTACTCCTGAGTCGGTAAGACAAATGCTCAGTTCTCAAGATTTGGGCGATCGCTTGCGTGCTGTCAATCAAATCCGCGAATTAGAACCCGCAGTGGGTTTAGAACTTGTGCAGATTGCTATAGGTGATAGCAACTCAAGAGTGCGTTACTCAGCTGTGAGTCAGATGGATACACTCGGTACACAGGATTTGCAATTGTCTTTGGATATTTTACGCGATCGCCTGCACAATGACCCTGAAGCCGATGTGCAAGCCGCCGCCGCCGATTGTTTAGGTGCGCTTAAATTACACGATGCTTTTGTAGATTTACAGCACCTTTACCACTCGACTAATGAGTGGCTAGTTCAATTCAGCATCATTGCAGCATTAGGCGAATTAGGTGATCCGCGTTCTTTTGACTTACTGCAAGAAGCCTTGTCATCCGAAAATGAATTAGTCCAAACTGCTGCGATTAGTTCCTTTGGTGATTTAGGTGATACCGCCGCAATTCCCTTATTAGCACCATACTCTACTAATCCCGATTGGCAAATGCGCTATAGAGTCGCCCAAGCCTTAGCCAGACTGGGTGGCGCAGAAGCCAAAGCGATATTAGAAACTATGGTAAATGATGAAGTCGAAGCCGTCGCCACAGAAGCACAGAAATCTTTGCAGACTTTTTAGTGATTCGTTAATTTAGGCGATCGCACCATTGTGAGTTGCAGGTGCGATCGCTCTCCCCACCCTAAAAGTCTTAAGATTATTTGTGTCACAATTGACGAAAAGAATATCTATCCTACAACCAGGCAAGCACTGATGTGTATGATTATTTGCCAGTATTTGTCCAATTTCTACCGGGAAATTCAGCTATTTCGTTTTAGTGACAAAACTGGCAATGTGTTTATTTTGGCAGGTGATGAACTGCAAATCCTGGTATTTCGTGATGGAACTTGGAGATTTGTCAATGAAGCCTAATTTTGCCCAGATGTCTACAAAAGAATTGAGAGCTTATGTACTGGCTCATCGAGAAGATATAGAAGCATTGGAAATTTTATTTAGCCGTCGGACTCCTGATTCCCAAGCAATTATCTATCCATCAATGTTTGCTGAAGATGGTACGCCAATTGAAGAGAATATTCGGATAATTGAGGAAGCGATCGCCAAAATAGTTCAGAGAGAAAATAATCAGGGTTAACTGATTCTATTTAAAAAGGCTGTATATTCATTGATAGCATCATATTGGTCAGCCATTCGTGCATATTTCGCTAATACATCCAAATTTAAATCGGGTAACAAATTACTCCGATTAGCTTTGATATAGCTGTCACCTTGCAAACAATAAACTGATAATAAACCATCTTCCCAAAACCAAACTTCAGTTACTCCCAAACGTCGATAAATTTCTAACTTATTAATTCCACCACTTGTAACAGTTACTTCTAAAATTAAGTCGGGAATTGGTTTTTTTGTGCCTAAATTATAAGACTCATCCGGTTCTCGCCGTGTATTGTCTTCCTTTTTACCTATAGTTGCACTTCCCCGTCCATAAAACCGGATATTCTTCATCCGCATATAGACTTCTAGTAACATCGCCAGAGTTTTTTTATTATCCTCGTGGTCATCAGACAGGGGTGACATAATTTCGAGAAGACCATCTAAATAACTTAGGCTTGCGTTTGTCCCAGCAAGAGCAACATCAAGCTGTTCTAATTGTTCCCAACTGACATTGGAAAGAAGAACATAGGAAGTCTCGACATTACTAGGTTGTTCCAAAACAAGGGAAGACATAAGCTAGAGTATAGAGTTGCTTGTTTCTATAATAAAATCTAATATTAATCTTCAATAGAACGGTGTTGAACATAGGCAGTGTTGACTAAACATAGTCATTGTTTCTGTTGCTATTGTTCAACTCTTTACACTGCTTTGGTGAAACCATCTTTACTTTAGCGTAGGTCAATCATAGCTAAGGTAGCCGCCAAATTTTTATGCTGTTATCCATACTACCACGGGCGAGAGTTTTACCATCTTGACTGATGGCAACAGAACTAAACCCGTCGGAAGAAGATGAGAGAGTGCGGATTTCTCTTCCTATTGCGAGGTTCCAAATTTTGATAGTTTGGTCTCCACTAGCACTGGCAAGTGTTTTGCCATCTGGGCTGATGGCAATGGAACTAACAGATCCTAAATGACCTATAAGGGTGCGGATTAGCTGTCCTGTTGCAAGATTCCAAACTTTGATGCTTCTGTCAGCACTAGCACTGACAAGGGTTTTGCCATCTGGACTGATGGTAACAGAATTAACTCCGTCGGAATGTCCTTCGAGAGTGCGGATTAGCTGTCCTGTTGCAAGATTCCAAACTTTGATACTTCTGTCAGCACTAGCACTGACAAGGGTGTTACCATCTGGGCTAATGGTAACAGAATTAACCCCGTCGGAATGCCCTTCGAGAGTGCGGATTTCTTTCCCTGTTTCAGGATTCCACAATGTGATGCCAGAGTTTTTGTTACGACTAGCACTGACGAGAGTTTTACCATCTGGGCTGATGGCAATAGAATTCACTGAGTCGGAATGCCCTTCGAGAGTGCGAATTTCCTTTCCTGTCGCAAGATTCCAAACTTTGATAGTGTTATCACGACTAGCACTAACAAGAGTTTTACGATCTGGGCTGATGGCAATAGAACTAACCGACTTGGAATGCCCTACCAGAGTGCGGATTTCCTTTCCTGTCGCAAGATTCCAAACTTTGATGGTGTTGTCACGACTAGCACTAACAAGGGTTTTACCATCTGAACTAAAGACGACGGAACGAACTGACTTCACATGACCTGTGAGAGTTCCTGTTAGGAACATTTCGCTGGTTTTACCAGTTAATTCAAGAGCAATTACAGATATTGGATTAGTCGGAAACAAGCGATAACGGACATAAGCATATATTTGAAGTCCCACTAGGGTAATAACAGCACCCAGCAGTAATTGTATTGCTAACTTAGTATTTTTAGCTGGCTGTGGTGATACTTTGGAATTACCTGATAGCTCTTCTGAGATTTCTGGTATGGGTGCTTGAGTTTTAGAATCTGCTATGGCAGGTGGCTGTAACGTTGGGAGTGAATTTACTGGTAGTTGTGTTGCTGGAAAGTCTGCAAAGTCTGGCTGGATTTTGGTTATAGAAGGCTTTGGTGGTGGATTTAAATCTTTTAATAAGTCCTCCACTGACTCATAACGCTGATGAGATTCTTCTTGCAATAACTTATCTAGAATCCGTCCAAATTCTTGACTCACACTTTGCCGCAAATGATCTCTCCAACTAAAAACCCAACCATAACCTTGTCGTTTCCATAATTCCCAAGGATGAATTCCACTCAACAAATGAAAGCAGGTTGCACCAACACTATACAAATCACTGGCTGGATGAGCTTCACCACCCTGCATTTGTTCCATTGGTGCATAACCAAAAGAACCAATTTGAGTTCCGCCTTGCGTTATGGTTGTTGCGGTCAATTGCTTTGATGCACCAAAGTCAATGAGTACTAACTTGCCGTTATTGTGACGAATAATATTCTCTGGTTTAACATCGCGGTGAATAACTTTTTGGTGATGAACTGTCTTGAGAATATCTAGCAAATCTAGCAGGACTTCTCTAACTTTTTCTTCTGTGAAATGTCCTAGTTGTTGTAATTCTTTTAATAAATTCTGTCCTTCAATAAACTCCTGTACTAAGTAAAGGCGTTTATCTTCATTAAAATACGCTAACAGTGTGGGAATTTGCGGATGTTTACCTAACTGTTGTAGTCGTTTTGCTTCTTGTTCAAAGAGTTCTGTCGCTTTTTTCAGTGCGCCTGTTCCCTGGACTTGCGGTGCAAATTGCTTGATGACGCAACGCTCATTGAGCTTGTCGATATCTTCTGCTAGATACGTTTTACCAAATCCTCCGCCACCTATTGATTGAATTGGACGATAGCGGTTTCTTAATGCGATTAATGGGCTACCACAGCTAGAGCAGTGTATTACGCCTTCGGAATTGGGTGGGTTGTGGCAAGCTGGATCTAGGCAGCAGGTCATAACTGTGCATCTATCGGGAGGTATAGTTATTATCGCTTAAGCATGGCCTCATCTGAGTAGTTACCGCAAAATAATTAATAAATGGATGTCAAAATGGTTAAGTCAAGTCAATATTATGCTTGTTAAATGTTGGTTCATGCTGTTGCTTCATTAAACGCACTAGCGAGACTTATGATTACTTAGGTCACAATTGAGAAACAGACAATAAATCCCACAAACGAGCAAGCGCAAGCCTGTGTACGTGTCTGCCAAATTTTATCAAACACCTACAAAGACATTCACCTCTTTCGTTTTGATGTCTTAACTAGAGAAATATATATTCTGGCAGGCGAGAATATTCAAATCATCGTACCCTCTAGTGGATTTTGCAGGTTTTTAAGTGAAACCGAACTTTGAAGCAAGGGAGCATCCACTTTTGGAAGAAACACCGGGCGATTGGAAATCGCGGCTACACAAACCAAGTCCGCCTAAGCGGACTATCTCAAAACCCGCGCAGGCGGGTTTAGTTTGTATAGCCCCAGACTTCAGTCTGAGGGCTATTTGCCGAAAGTGAATGCACCTTGAAGCAATGACTAACAAAGAACTGACAGCTTATGTACTTACACACAGGGATGATGATGAAGCTATTCGGATCTTATTTAGTCGCCGTAACCCTCCAGACTCGGAAGCGACATGGTACGGGCCAATGTTTGCTGAAGATGGTACGCCAATTGAAGAGAATATTCGGATAGCGGAAGAAGCAATTAGACAACGTATTGAACAAGCAGAGAAAAGAAAACAAGATTCTCAAAGTTAGGTTATCCGCCAAATACTTGCGGCCAAGTTGTCACAATAAAAACGGCGACTGCGGCTATTGCTAACAAACCTTGAATCAAATTTCCGACTAATGTACCGACGACAATTCCAATACCTGCTTTCACTGCTGGCCATAATTCTCGGCGGTAAATAAATTCACCGACAATTGCACCTAATAGTGGCCCCAGTAACATTCCGAGTAACGGCCCGCCAAAGGGTAAAGCTGGTAAGAATCCCAAAATTCCTAATACTAACCCTACAACTGCGCCAATTTGTCCCCATTTACTAGCACCTGCTTGTTTTGCGCCGATATAACTGGCTAAAAAATCAACGCCTACACTTAATAGCAAAACAACGACTGTAACTATTAACGGTATCTTAATCGCTGCAAAAGAACCGCTAACAATTCCCCAAATAATAATGGCAGTTAAAATTAAGCTGCTACCAGGAATTGCTGGCACTACAGCACCAATAATTCCCACAACCATTAAGGCAATTAGTAACCAATAAATAATTTGCATAAGTAGTTTTTAATTATGAAGCATCAACGCTGATTTGTTGGAGAGTTACGGCTAATTTATCAGCAATGCCAGCAATCCAATTTTCATCTTGTTTGGTGTAACTTCTGGGTGCATTGGCTCCTAAAATCATCGCACCTTGATTGCTAATTGGTTGACAAATTACTCCTTGAGTATTTTCAGGTAAGTAATCAAATTCTATTCTGCCAGGGTAGAGGTTTAATGCTACTAAATAAACTGGCTGTTGTTTTTCGATAACCCGGTTAAAAATTGGCCCTGGTACGACTTCTGATTTAGAACCCAGAATACCGCGACGTAACAAAACTTTGCCTTGATATACAACTACCAGCGATCGCGTGACGGTATTCGTTAATATCAAGTGAGATGCCCAGGCTAGTTCTGTTTTCACGGCTTCTGGTAAGTCTTCTGACAGGATAAAACCTTCTTCCCCAATCAGTTCCACAACTTCAGGCGATCGCGGCTGTACTTGCTGCCAAATTAACCCTGTTAAAATTAACACAGCACTCAAAATTACTCCCAACACATCGCCACGGGATTGGGATTCTGTGAGTTCTGGTGTTAATACACGGTTAATCAGCAAAAGTATAGCGCCTAACCCACCAACAACTAGGGGTAAACGGCGCAGAACTCGATTGGGATCATCAGGTTTAGTCATCTTAAGTGCTGAGTGCTGAGTCACCGAAGTTTGCTCAACGCGGGGAACCCGCGCACGCAACTTCTCGCTGAGTGCTGAGTAATGAACGATAAGATTTCATACTTCACACTTCATACTTTCCTTTACTCTTCTCCAGGTTCGATTATGCGTTGAAACAGATAGCCTGTACCGCGTGCAGTCAGGATTAATTCTGGGTTACTGGGATCATCTTCTAATTTTGCCCGTAACCGAGAGATATGCACATCTACCACCCGCGTATCTACATGGCGTTCTGGTGTGTAGCCCCAAACTTCTTGCAAAATTTCAGAACGAGAAAAAGCTTCGCCAGAACGACTGACTAGCAATTCTAGTAAGCTGAATTCCATTCCTGTCAAGCGAATACGTTCATCGCCTTTGTAGACTTGCCGTTTGTTGGTATCGATTTTGATATTCCCTACGTGAATTACTCCAGAACTGGGAATTCCCGACGCACCTGTTTTATCGACACGGCGCAAGACTGAGCGAATCCGCGCTTCTAGTTCTTTGGGAGAGAATGGTTTAACTACGTAGTCATCAGCACCTAATTCTAAACCCGTGATGCGATCGGCAACGTCCCCCAAGGCTGTTAGCATAATAATAGGGACATCTGATTCCTTACGTAATTCTTGACACACGCCGTAGCCATCGAGCTTTGGCATCATCACATCCAACACTACTAAATCAGGATCAGATTTGCGAAAAGTGTCCAACGCTTCTTCACCGTCGCCAGCCGTCACCACATCGTAGCCAATCATCGAAAGGCGCGTTTCTAAAATCCGGCGAATGCTGGCTTCATCGTCTACCACCAGAATTTTTTCTTTATGACTTTCCAAGTTTCTCAACGCTCCTTAACTAAAATTTTTCATGATTAATTTTTAATACCATAATATTAAGATATCATTCCCACAATTGATTTGAAAAATGCGGTAGAACCTACTTTTCTTTGACTTTAGATTTTTGTAAGAATTAAGAAAAAATTAAGAATAATTAACTTAATTAAGATTTAAGAATGCCTAAGCCTAAAACCTTTTACATTTGTAACGAATGTGGTGCAGAATCTCCCCAATGGTTTGGTAGATGTCCTAATTGCGGAACCTACAATTCTTTAGAAGAACAAATTGCGATTCAATCTTCTGTGGATGTACCCACAAGAGGCGGAGTCGGCAGTTGGCATAAAGAGCAAAATAATGGTAAATCTAATGCTAAACCAGCAAAACCACGAGCTTCGCTGACTTTTGACCAAATTAGCGATCGCCAAGTCACTCGCTGGGAATCTGGCTATGGAGAATTAGATCGAGTCTTGGGTGGCGGCGTTGTTCCCGGTTCAATGGTATTAATCGGTGGTGATCCGGGAATTGGGAAATCGACATTATTGTTGCAAGTATCCAACCAACTGGCGCAGAGATACCGTATTCTCTACGTTTCTGGGGAAGAATCAGGACAACAAGTCAAATTGCGGGCTTTGCGTTTAGGTGTGTCTAAACCGATGAATGTAGTTGGGAATGGTAATGGTAAACAAGCTGAATCTGAGGAGGATACAGAAGAAGCAGAAACATCGGCGACTCCAGAAGTAGTAGAAGCAGAAAACCCTGAAGGGATAAGTGCAGACTTGTATGTTTTACCAGAAACTGATTTAGAAGAAATTCTGCGTGAAATAGATTCCCTCAGACCGAATGTCGCAATTATCGATAGTATTCAAACAGTGTTTTTTCCGGCGTTGACATCTGCGCCCGGTTCAGTAGCCCAGGTGCGGGAATGTACCGCCGCTTTAATGAAAGTGGCGAAACATGAAGATATTACGATGTTAATTGTGGGACACGTCACCAAAGAAGGTGCGATCGCCGGGCCGAAAGTTTTAGAACACTTAGTAGATACAGTGTTGTACTTTGAAGGCGATCGCTTTGCCTCCCACCGCTTATTAAGAACCGTGAAAAACCGTTTTGGTGCGACTCACGAAATCGGTATCTTTGAAATGGTAGAACACGGACTGCGAGAAGTTTCTAACCCTTCAGAGTTATTTTTAGGCAATCGTGATGATCCCGCACCTGGGACAGCCATTGTGGTGGCTTGTGAAGGTACACGCCCGATTGTGGTGGAATTACAAGCCCTTGTTAGTCCGACAAGTTACCCTTCTCCGCGACGGGCTGGAACTGGAGTAGACTACAACCGCTTAGTCCAAATTCTCGCCGTCTTAGAAAAACGTGTGGGGATTCCTATGTCTAAATTAGATTCTTATGTTGCTTCGGCGGGTGGATTGAGTGTAGTAGAACCAGCCGTAGATTTAGGAGTAGCGATCGCTATTGTTGCCAGTTTTCGCGATCGCATTGTTGACCCTGGTACAGTTTTGATTGGGGAAGTCGGCTTGGGTGGACAAGTCCGCGCCGTTTCCCAAATGGAACTGCGGTTAAAAGAAGCAGCTAAATTGGGATTTAAAAGAGCGATCGTCCCGAAAGGTACAAAATTTCCCGACCTTAACCTAGAAATCTTACCAGTATCCAAAGTAATTGATGCAATTATCGCCGCCATCCCCCATCAAACCCTAGAAGATAGCGATTTCGAGACCGATGATGACGAATAGGTAACTTTCTTCCCCACTCCCTAGCAAATATGACAGCCACCATCACCCAAACCTACCAAATCACTTGGGAAAAACTACCCGAAGATTACATTCTGCCCGATGAACCAGTGGACAACATCAACCAACCAGCCTTAGCCGCAGCCTTAACCCAAAGCCTAGAACTAGCGGGAAAACTCCCAGCTAATGCACTAACACCAACAAATTACGGCATTTGCGCCACTTTAAACGGTGCAACAGTTGTCAAAGCACCAGATTGGGCATATATTCCTAACATTACAGTCAGCAGAGAAGAAATAATTCGCAGTTACACGCCGCAATTAGAAGGAGACATCCCCATAATTGTGATTGAATTTCTTTCTGATAAAGATGGTGGAGAATATTCAATTAAACCAACTTATCCCCCTGGTAAATGGTTTTTTTATGAGTGCATTTTAAAAGTACCAAACTATGCAATTTTTGAACCAGCCAGTGGTAATTTAGAGGTTTATTTGTTAGATAACAACACAGGTAGGTATGCCATACAAAGTCCTAACGAAAACCAACATTACTTGATAGCCGACATAAATCTTTACCTTGGTGTATGGCAAGGTACACATGAAAATCGTACAGGTTATTGGTTGCGCTGGTGGGATGAAAATGGACAATTATTATTTTGGGGTTCTGAGTTAGTTGAACAAGAACGCCAACGCGCTGAACAAGAACGCCAACGCGCAGAAAGACTAGCAGCACAATTACGAGCAGCAGGTATTGAACCACAAGATTAAATTTTTGGTCAATACTTCATAACATAAATTTAAATCCCACACCCCACTCTTCCTCATCTGAAAGGTGGGGTTTACTATGTCTGTATGATTTCAGTTCTGGAAACTGCTTAATTGATATTGGATCTATAGCCATCCTCGATAATTTGCGCTCACAAATTAAATAGGATAGTGAAACTTATTTTGCATTGAGCAACAAAAATTACCTCTAAATTCAGTTGTTCAATTACTAACAATCTTAATTCAGTATTCATTATCGGTTTTCAGGTCAATATGCAGTTATCTAAAAACAACAAGAGCGGATATTTAGCAGTAATTATCGGTAGTTTTATCGGTGCTGTTCCACTTTTATATCTGGGCGGTTATTTAGGTAGAGAATACGTAATTAAATTTATGCCTAATGCCGAATTAGAAGGTATTATACCACCTTTAATGGGTCAATTTTTAGGTTGGTGGATTGGAGAAGTACTTGGATGTTGGATAGCTTTACGCTGGCAGAATTATAGAAAGGTAAATAAAACAGTTAAATTATTAGCAATACTAACTCCGATTGGGATAATTATTTGGGTTGTAACTTTTCTTTTTGCATTTCAATTCCTCAATCGTAGTTTTAGTGATACGGAAATTTTGCAATTACAAAATCAAATCAGACCAATATCTGTCGGTTTATGGATAATTGCTTTAGCATGGCTGGCGAGATTTTTAACAAAACCCCTGCCGCGCGATCGCTACACTTATGAGTAAGCAACCATCCGTGAGAAACAAGATCCCCGACTTCTTTGAGAAGTCGGGGATCTGAACAAACTCAATTTTCTGAGAATTGGACGTAACGCATTATCTTTCTCAGTGTGTTAAACTTTACTATACAGCATCCTAAAATTTAAGGTTTACTTTAATAAGTCATCTCTTAGTTATCATCTAGTTCTGCAAATAAACTTTCTAAGTCTTGACGACCACTAACAATTCGCAAAATAGTGACTCCATCATCAATAACTTGATACAAAATGATATAGCCTTTCCTAGTCTGCTGAGGTACAAATTTATCTGCGTCCATCTGCGGTTAATTAGGGCTTGCTTGTACTTCACTAGAATAAGAAACGCTATATATCCATTTAGTGGTAAGCCACGCAATGAATCTTTAACATGAGCATAGCTACGCCCCATATTGGGAAATTGAGCCAATTTTTGACACTTATTATGAAATTACCTAAAGATTCTTTCGCCAGCTTCCAAATTTTTATCAAGAAAGTAATTAGCAATATCATTTAGATCACGACTGGCAGACGGCGCAATAATATATCGACTCATTCCGTACCCTCACGCGCCTTTTGAAACCTGTTGAGTATTTCCATGACTACTGTTTCTCCATCCAAACCTTCCCCTCGTTCGATTTCAGCAATTGCAACATCAACTTTATAGCGAGTTTCTTCTATCCACGAAATGTAGTCAGTATTTAGTTTCTCTAGCAGTTGAAATGCTATATCAATAACCTCATCTGCATTAGTAAATCTACCACTAGCGATTTGAGCTTGTATAAATTGCTCATGTTCAGGCTTGAGTTGGATATTCATAATTGTTGCAATTAGCTTTATTTAAATAGTACTAATTCCAGAAACAGTTTAGGAATTAAAACAACTGTATAACCCCAACTTTTCATAGAAGTTGAGGTTATAAGCTAATCTATCAGATTCAAATCACGGCGATACAGTCAATTTCTACCATGACATCTTTTGGTAAACGCGAAACTTGGACACAAGCACGCGCTGGTGCAGTATCTTCAGGGAAGTACTTAGCATAAACCGCATTTACAGCAGCAAAATCATTCATATCAGCTAAAAATACTGTTGTTTTGACGACATTGGCAAAAGTCGCCCCAGCAGCTTTTAAAATTGCTTCTAAATTTGCTAATACTTGCTCAGTTTGCTTTTTGACATCATCTGTGTAAACAACATCACCAAGTCGGGGATCGATCGCAATTTGTCCAGCCACAAATATCATTTGTCCAGAAGCCGCGATCGCTTGATTATATGGCCCCACTGGTGCAGGTGCTTGATCAGTATTAATAACTTGTCGTGTCATAGATATTACTTTTTCTGGTGATACTACCTGTTTACCGACTTCTACCTCAGAGGCGATCGGTTTGTAAATTTCTCCATCAGGCATTATCGCACCAGTTAGGTCAGCATCTATAAAGCTGGCTCCATAAATATTCGCCCCGGTTAAATCAGCCTTCCTCAAATTTGCACCGTTGAGATTTGCCCTGATTAAATCTACTTTGTGGAGTTCTGCTTTTTCTAGATTGGTTCCTTGTAGTTTAGCTGTCCTAAAATTTACACCCTTGAGATTTGCTGCACCCAGATCAGCTTGCGATAGATTCATCCCTGACAAGTTATGGTTAGATAAATTGACACCTCTAATTTTTGCTTCCTGAAAATTGGCATCTTGAAGCTTTATAGTAGATAAATCTACTTGGCTAAAATCTGCTTTCTCTAAATTTGCACCGTTTAGATTAGCATTCTTCAAAATTGATCTAACAATTTTTGCTTCATTTAAGAAAGCATTAAAAAAGTTAGCCGATTCAAGTTTGCTATCACTTAAATTAGCATTATTTAGATTAGCATTACTAAAATTAGTACTATTTAAGCTTGATTGACTTAAATTAGCATTATTTAGATTAACATTACTAAAATTGGCACTATTCAATACGGCTTGACTTAAATTAGCATTATTTAGATTAGCATTACTAAAATTGGCGCTATTTAAGCTTGATTTACTAAAATCAGTATTCTCTAAATTAGTATCACTAAAATCAGTACTATTTAATTGTGATTCACTCAAGTTTGTACCATTTAGATTGGAATTACTAAAACTAGCATTATCTAAGTTTGCTTTGCTTAAGTCAGCACCTCTTAGTTCTGCATAACTTAAAATTAAACTCCTAGCATCATGCAAACTATTCAAATTTGCATTTCTTAAAGATGCTTTAGTAAAATTTGCTTTTTGCAGAATAGCATTACTTAAATTGACATCATCTAAATCTGCCCCTGTTAAATCAGCATTACTCAAGTCTATTCCACTCAAATCAACTCCTTCGAGATTTACACCTCGAAGATTTTCATTATGAAATTTTCTTTCCCCTGCGGCGTATTTTCCTAACAGTGTCTCAGCATCCATAATGCACCATTGAATACCACTGACACAGTATAATCGCTATGATTCTGTGTCACCAGTATTCTTTCTTCTCTTCCTTCGCGCCCTCTGCGCCTTTGCGGTTCGTTAAATCCCTAACCTGGGACGTATACCATAATGCCGATAATGCCAATAATCGCGCAGAATGCGGTCATGATCAAAACATAAATTAGTCGGTACAAGCCAAGACTCAAAAACACCTATACCCTTGGCATCATCTCCCGCCTTTGGTTCTCCGGTAGCCGTAGCCAAAAATACTATGCTAATCGTATGCTGACGCGGGTCACGATTGGGGTCAGAATATACCAAAAATTGTTCAATTAACTCAACCTTTAAACTGGTTTCCTCTTCAGCCTCCCGTTTAGCTGCGACTTCCACAGGTTCACCATAGTCAACAAAACCACCAGGAATTGCCCAACCAAATGGGGAATTAAGCCTTTCAATTAACACTATTGGCCGATGTGGTCGGTCAATTAATTCAATGATGATATCAACCGTTGGCGCAGGATTGCGGTAAGTCATAGTTATTGGTCATTAGTCATTAGTCATTTGTTATTAGATCATTAACTAAGGACAAATGACTAATGACTAAGGATACAAGACAAGAACTTCCTGTTCTGTGGTAAATTCAATGCGATCGCCCAGCGTATCCTCCAGACTTATACTTGAAATTACATAAATATGCCTTTTCCTAGATCAAGTGGCATTTTACTGCATCCTACTTCTTTCCCCAGCCGATTTGGTATTGGTGATTTAGGTTTAGCAGCCTACAAGTTTATTGATTTTCTCCGCGAGAGTTACCAGCAATATTGGCAAGTTTTACCTTTGGGGCCGACTGGTTACGGTAACTCTCCTTATGCTGCTTATTCTGCAATGGCGGGTAATCCTTTCCTCATCAGTCCCGAAAAACTCCAAGAACAAGGTTTACTCGCTGAACCAGACTTTGCAAATTTGCCAGAATTTCACACATCTCAGGTAGACTACGACAAAGTAATTGCCTTTAAAACCCAACTACTCAAAATAGCCTGCAAAAATTTTCAAAGCCAAGCAACGCCTCTACAACAAACTGAATTTGCGGGTTTTTGTGACAGTAAAGCTTATTGGTTAGATGATTATGCTTTATTCATGGCGCTAAAAGATGCCCATGAGGGTACAAGTTGGCATACTTGGGAACCAGAACTAGTCAAGCGCGAACCAACAGCAATTGAGCAAGCAAAGCAGCAGTTAAGTGCAGAGATTTTTTATTATAAATTCATCCAATTTGAGTTTTTCCGTGAATGGTCAGAACTCAAAGCTTATGCCAATATGAGTGGCATTCAAATTATCGGCGATATCCCGATTTATGTCGCCCAAGATAGTGCTGATGTCTGGTCGCATCCTGAAATTTTTTGTCTAGATGAAGAAACCAGAGAACCGAAACTCATGGCGGGAGTTCCACCAGATTACTTTAGTGCTACTGGTCAATTGTGGGGAAACCCGGTTTACGACTGGGAAGAATTACAAAACCAAAACTTTAAGTGGTGGATAGGTCGCTTTGAAGCGATGCTAGATTATCTAGATGTGATTCGCATTGACCACTTTCGCGGATTTGAAGCTTATTGGGCTGTTCCTCAAGGGGAAGAAACCGCAATTAATGGCGAGTGGGTGAAAGCGCCAGGAGATGAATTATTTGCTGCTATCAAAGAGGCTTTGGGTAAGTTACCTGTATTAGCTGAAGATTTGGGCGTAATTACCCCAGAAGTAGAAGCACTGCGCGATAAATATGAATTTCCGGGAATGAAGGTATTGCAGTTTGCTTTTGGTTCTGATCCCGGTAATCCCTTTTTACCATTCAACTATTCGCGGAATTTTGTAGTTTATACCGGAACCCATGACAACGATACCAGTGTTGGTTGGTTCGATAAAGCAAATGATTACGAAAAGCGTAACTTCCTACTTTATTTAGGTTGTATCAGTCCTGAAGGCGTGCATTGGGATATTATTCGCTTGGCCTTTAGTTCTGTCGCCAATCAAGCAATTATTCCCTTGCAAGATATTTTAGGCTTAGGAACCGACGCGCGGATGAATTTCCCCAGTGTGGCTGAAGGTAATTGGGGCTGGCGCTATCATACAGAAGCACTGACTCAAGAATTAAGCGATCGCTTAAAAACTCTCACCCAATTATACGGCCGCGCTCCACAACCAAAATAAGGGAACTTGGACAGGGGGCAGGAAGCAAGGGAAAAAATCTTTCCCCCTTGCTTCCTGCACCTCATCTCCCCAGCCTCTAGTTTCCCTCATCTGTAATTAAGATTGGGGTTTGGCGGCGGCAATTTTCACTTCTTCTGCTTTCCCTGGTTCTCCCATTTGTCTAGCTTCTTGCTGGTTCACACTCATCATCACACCTCCAGCATTATCAGTTTTGACGGTGAGTTGCTCTTGGGCTTTCCAAACCCGATGGCTTCCCTCTGGTAAAACTCCTTCAAACTCGGTTTTACCATCAGCCACTACCCGAATCCAAGAAGCGGCTTTTAAGGTAACACCAATCTGTACAGTTTGATTTTCTTGATTGTTGCTGACAGACTCGGCGGCTGTATTTTCTTGGTCAGAATTAGGCGCTGGCTGTGACACATTTTCCGGTTGTGACTGAAAATTATTACCAGCACTCAATTCTGCACTGTTTAATACTTTAGACAAGCTGCTGACAGAGCAAATAATGACAAATATGTACAGCAAGTAAAGATGAACTGGCCGTAATAGTCTCAGTGATCGATTCACAGGCGCAACCGATGTGGGAGTAGCTGGGATCACAGTGACAGGAAAAGCCTTCGCAAATTCTGTACCGTTAAAACCTAATGCGTCAGCATATTGACGAATAAATCCTTGAATGTAAACTGGTTCTGGTAAGTCTTCGAGATTACCTTCTTCAATCGCCTGCAACAATCGCCGCGAAATTTTGGTAATCACCACCATTTCTTCTAGAGATAAACTTTTTTCTTGACGCGCCGCCCAAAGTTGAGCGCCCATTTCTTTTAGCTTTTCGGCACGTTGTTGTTCTAGAGTTAGGGTTGGCTGCTCATTGTTTTTTCTTTTAACCTTAAACCACTTCATGCTTTAACTTCACTCCTTCCCTCAGCTGAGTCTTTAACAGTTCTGCCCTGAATGCTGTTGTGCAGAAAACGAATTTCTGCATCGCTCAAATACCGATATTGACCTTCACATAAAAAGGTTTGTTTTGGCTGTTTTAATTGAATTGTGCCTATAGCAGTTCGATGTAATTTAATGACTGGATGTCCCAAAATCTCGGCTACGCGCCGAATTTGGCGATTTCTACCCTCCTTTAAAACGATTTCCAAACAACTGTTTTCCGCAGAACTTTCTATAAGATTTACTTGAGCAGGCAGCGTTTTTCTTCCATCTAACATCACACCTTGAGACCACTTTTCGATTATTGCTGGCGAAGGATGACCTTTGACCACAACTCGATAAGTTTTTGGAATACTATGACGTGGATGAGTGAGTCCAAACGTTAATTCTCCATCGTTTGTCAGAATCAATGCGCCTGTAGATTCAGCATCTAAACGACCAACTGGATGAATCCCTAAACCTGCACGTAACTTTTTCGGTAGTAAATCCAAAACAGTCTTTCTGCCTTGGGGATCGGCGCAAGTCGAAACGACTCCTGGTGGTTTGTTTAGCAGCAGATATATTAAAGGGGGGCGTTCTGCGGCAGAAATTAGCTTGCCATCAATGGCGATCGCATCTTCTTGGGTGTTAACTTTTTGACCTAAATTTGCGACTACCCCATTTACCTGCACACGCGATTGCCGAATCATTTCTTCCGCTTCTCGCCGTGAGGCAATACCTAACTGTGATAGTGCTTTTTGTAATCTTACCTCCATGTGGAAATTACTTATGCTTTATTCAACCTTTAAATAATAATAATATTTGCATTTTGTCCTGAATCGCCATAGATGTTAAATTTAAGGCTTGTTTCAGTTTAGTTAGTTGATGAGCTAAAATTCATCAACACAATAGTTCCATGCCTGAAAATAATTCCCAAGCAAAGGGTGCAAATAAAATACGAATTATCACCAATGTCCTCACTACAGCGATCAAACTTTGGTTAAGGTCGCAAGTGAGTCATGTATCCGAGTTAGAGGTGGATATTCAAGCGAGCGATCGCCAACTTCTCTCAGGTCGTATTCCTTGGGTTTCTATTGCTGCAAGCGATGCAGTCTATCAAGGCCTCCATATTACACGAATTCAACTCGTTGCGGAGAACATTCAAATCAACATAGGCGCAGTACTGAAAGGCCAGCCCTTGCGACTGTTGGCAACAGTACCAGTGGTTGGCGAACTGATCGTAGATGAGAAAGACCTCAACAGTTCTATCTCATCAGAACTATTATCGACTGCTTTAAATGAAGTACTGGTTCAACTTGTACCAGAACACTGCCTAAAATCCAAGCAAGTAGCTTGGAAAAAAATTATTTTGGAGAATCATCGAATAATTCTGGGTGCTATACTAACACGTCCCAGCGACAATATACCTCTGGAAATATCTTTAAATTTAAATTTATTTGGTAATCAAGAATTACGGTTATCACAGATTAAAGTGATAGAAAATGGTTCACCTCTAACTTTAAGTAACGAAAATTACAATTTAGATTTAGGTTCTGATGTCGAAATTCAAGAACTAAAACTGATCTCCTCCCAATTAGTGTGTCGTGGGAAGATTAATGTGAATCCGTGAGAAGTGTGAAGTATGAAGTGAAAAATTCTTCATACCTCCTGCCTTCACTTAATCAACGGCAATAACAATGTGACGAAGTAGTAAACTAACGGGGCTGTGAAAATATAGCTGTCGGTGCGGTCTAAAATGCCGCCATGACCGGGGATCAGTTGTCCAGAGTCCTTTACCCCAGCATCGCGCTTCAGCATAGATTCTGTTAAATCGCCTAACAGACTAGCAATCCCAATTAGTAAACCCAAAGCTATACCTGTAAACAGAAATTGGGGTAACTGAAGATAATAGCAGCCTGCGATCGCCACAGCCACACTACCAGCAATGCCAAATACTGCGCCTTCTACAGTTTTTTTCGGGCTAATATCTGACAAACGAGTTTTACCAAAGAATTTACCAAACACATAAGCGCCAATATCAGCCGCCCAAATACATAAAAACGCCAATATAGTAAATGTGAAACCTGGTGGTATGGCAGCTAAATTGTTTGGGTTTAAAATCTCAGCCCAAGAATTAGGCCAGTAACCATTGAGGGGAATATTACTCAAGGCTGCACTGCCAATTCCCCGTAGTCTTACCCAATAGCTTGACAGATAAGCTACATAAAATAGTCCCATAATCGAAGCGGAAACATCAGCGATCGTCGCCATTTTGGGCTGAAATAGCAAGTAAAAACAAATCACAGTCCCACCCAGAGGTAATACTGCATCCGCTAAACTGCCATCGACTGTACAGATAATCAGCAAGACTTGGCTGACAAAAATGGTGGTTTTTGTCGCTGGGACAATGCCTCTAGCCTTGACTAAATTAAAATATTCCAGTTGCCCTAAAAAAATGCTGACGGCAATCGCAACGGTGAAGTACCAACCTCCTAAAAGGGTGGCTGCCAAAGCAAGGGCGATCGCAATAATTCCACTAATAATTCGAGACCAAGGCATAGAAGTATTTTAGATTTAGTCTAGTTTCTCACCACTGAGGATAAAAATGGGATCAACGGCGGTAAAAGTCTGAGAAAAGCCTTTTGTCTCTAGACGATTGACGGCAGACTGAACAACTTCAATATTTACTGCACGTAACTGAGAAAAGCTTTGAGAAATAGCATACAGACTTTCTAGATTACCAGCTGTCGCCACGACGCGGCCTGATGATGGCAAATAATCCCAGACAGTTTTTAAAATATCCTGAATATGTCGTCCGCCTTCAATGCAAACCCGGTGAGGTGCTGTCTGAATTTCATGTAAACATTCTGGGGCGCTACCTTCTATGACCTCCACATTTTTGACCTCAAAGCGATCGCAGTTACGCTTAATTAAATTCGCCACTTCTTCATCTCGTTCTACGGCAATAATCTTGCCCTGGGGACACAGTAGCCCAATTTCTACGGGGATTGTCCCTGTACCTGCACCGATATCCCAAAATACAGAGTCAGGTTTGAGGCGTAGTTGAGCAATCAACAACAGTCGCACTTCTCGTTGAGTAAAGGGTATTCCCGGCAAATGCTCAAATAATTCGTCGGGAATGCCGGGTGTAACGTAAGGCCAATGTTGGGTAGGCATATTAAAGATATATTTATACTAAAGATACTCGCTTGTTAAATTTAGACAAGTTATAGACCATCGAAAGTTTGACAACGTAGCATCATCAGCAATTATGATAACTGAGCAAATATTAGGCGATCGCTACGAAATTCAACAGCAATTAGGCAAAAAGGCAGGGCGACGGACTTTTGTTGCTCGTGATTTAACAACTCAAGAATTAGTCATCATTAAGTTACTTTCATTTAATAGTGACTTTGAATGGGATGATCTCAAGTTATTTGAGCGTGAAGCCGAAACATTAAAATCTTTATCACATCCTGCTATCCCTCGCTATATAGACTATTTTGAGGTAAATTCACCAACTATCAAAGGCTTTGCTCTGGTACAGACTTATATCCCGTCCCAAACTTTAGAGCAATGTTTACAATCGGGGCGGAGTTTTACAGAAGTTGAAGTTAAACAGATAGCCACAGCAATTTTAGAAATTTTGATTTACCTACACTGTTTAAATCCGCCTGTGATCCACCGTGATCTTAAGCCTAGCAATATTTTATTGGGCGATCGCTCTGGTAATAGTGTCGGTCAAGTCTATTTAGTTGATTTTGGTTCAGTGCAAACAGTCTTGGCTACTGAAGGGGGAACGCGGACTGTAGTTGGTACTTACGGTTATATGCCACCAGAACAATTTGGTGGACGCACCGTACCTGCATCTGATTTATACAGTTTAGGCGCAACTTTAATTTATTTAGTTACAGGTACTCACCCGGCTGATTTACCCCAAAAAGATTTGCAAATTCAATTTGATGGTGCTGTTCATCTGAGTTCGGGTTTGACTCGGTGGCTAAAGTGGATGACTGAACCGAGTTTAGACAGGCGATTGAGTAGTGCAAATGCAGCCCTAGCCGCTTTGGAACATCCACAACTTTTACAAAAACTCCAACCAGCAGGAATTAACCTGTCAGACTGGATTAGAGGTCATTGGTATTGGGATGGAAATCATTGGGTTTCTAATAATCTAACCATTGATGTTTCCAAACCTGTTGGAAGCAAAATTCAACTCACAAAAAATGAGGACTGCTTGGAAATTAGGATTCCCCCTAGTGGTTTTAAAGCGTCGATGCTATTTACTGGTACATTTGCGATCGCTTGGAATTCTTTTATTTTATTTTGGACAATCAATGTTCTGGCTATACCTTTCCCAGCAAATATTCCCTTTGCTTTGTTCTCACTGCCTTTTTGGGTTGCTGGCTTTTTCATGATATCGAACTTAATGTTCGGTTTGTCTGGCAGCATTCGATTGTATGTAGATTCCCAGCAAATTACTTACAACCGTAATTTATGGGGCTGGGCTTTTCATAAACCTCAGCTATCACTTAGACAAAATATCAGTAAATTAGTTTATATTCCCCAGCATTTGAGTAAATATAAAGATGATAATGGTTATCGAATCACAGTCCCGGCACAACTAGATATTTGGGTAGGAACTCAAAGATATTCTCTTGGTGGTCATACGGGTATTGTCTTATCAGCAGCAGAAATAGAATGGTTAGCTTATGAATTAAGCGATTGGTTAAAGATTCCCCTTTCCCAAGACTAGGCAAGATTGTTTTAGAAATAGCTTGTACAACATCGGTTTATATTTAACTACAGAAGCTTGAGAGAGGAAACTTGTATGTTTGGACTGGGATGGCCAGAGGTGGGTATCATTGCCATAGTCGCACTGCTGATTTTTGGCCCGAAAAAAATTCCTGAACTGGGAAATGCACTGGGCAAAACTCTACGGGGTTTTAAAGAAGAATTGAATAATAGCAATGATGAAAAGAATTCGGAAAAAGAAGAGGAATAAGGGATAGGTTACAGGTTATATCATTTCACGAAAAATATGATACAGATGTAAACCCTGAAAGCTTTGCTGTATCTAAGTTTTTTAATTGCGAATTGCGAATTGCGAATTGTGAATTGGTATTACAGGCTTGTTTTGATTGCCAAACAGCCCTGACGCTGTTGAGGTGAAAATATAAAGGCGCGAAATTTTCGCGCCTTTACTAATGAAAAATCCTAAATTGCATTTACAGCAGGGTACAGGTGAGTGAGGGACAAATTTTCAGAAAAAAGCATATATTAAAGAACTTTTAACCTGATACCTGTTCCCTGCTATAAAAGTGTGTTGATCACCGAGGAAGGTGACACCCCATTTTGACTTTCTGTAGCGTTTGTGGGAGTGTTTTGTAGAGGCACTTCTTCTTTAACTAGACCACGCACTTTAATTAACTTGATGGCGCGGCTGACGCTCTCTGGCAAAATTACTACCAGTCCGTTTTCTGGAGCCATATCCAAACCTTTGTTAATAGCTTGGGTTTCGTCCATAATGACTTCGCAACGGGCATCGGGTTTAACTTGTGTAATTCCCTTCATAATCAGTTGCGAAGCTGATCCCCGTGGTCTACCGCGCGTGTCATCATCTTCTTTGACAATGATGTAATCGAAAATATCGGCGGCTAGTTTACCTAAAGTCACAAAGTCTTCGTCGCGGCGATCGCCAGGGCCACCAACTACACCAATTCGCTGTCCTGTGTTCCAATTACGCACAAATGCACCAACCGCTTCGTAACTGGCTGGGTTGTGAGCATAATCTACTAAGGCGTGGAAGGTTCCTAAGTTAAATAGGTTCATTCTGCCAGGGGTTTGACTCACAGAAGCGCGGAATGTTCTTAAGCCAGCGCGAATTTGTTCAATGGTGACGTTTTGTACAAAGGCTGCCAAACTGGCGGCTAAGGCGTTGGCAATCATAAATGGTGCGCGTCCACCCATTGTCAACGGGATTTGTTCAGCCCTTTCGATGCGGTGTGTCCAATCGCCCTTGACAATTGAGAGATAGCCGTTTTCGTAAACTGCGGCGACTCCTCCTTGTTGAATGTGCTTGCGGACTAATTCTGAGTCCGGGTTCATGGTGAAGTAAGCGATATTTGCCTTGGTTTTTTCAGCCATTGCCGCCACACGGCGATCGTCAGCATTAAGTACGGCATAGCCATCAGGGTATATGGCTTCGGCGACTACACTCTTGAGGTTGGCTAATTGATCGATGGTATCAATATCGCCTATACCTAAATGATCAGCCGCAACATTCAGCACTATACCAACATTTGCGGCTTCAAAACCTAACCCAGAACGTAAAATGCCTCCACGGGCGCTTTCTAATACAGCTACTTCTACAGTTGGGTCTTGCAAAATCAGGTGGGCGCTTTGGGGGCCTGTGTTATCACCTGCTTCTACTAAGTAATCCCCGATATATGTTCCATCTGTAGTTGTGTAACCTACTACCTTACCTGTTTGTTTATAAATATGTGCCAGCAGTCGGGTAGTGGTGGTTTTACCGTTTGTACCTGTGATGCTGAGGATGGGAATCCGGCTGGACTGTTCGTTGGGGAACAGCATATCAATTACTGCACCAGCAACGTTGCGGGGAATCCCAGAACTAGGGGCAACGTGCATCCGAAAACCAGGAGCGGCGTTGACTTCCACAATCACCCCATCAACTTCGCGCAAGGGGCGGCTAATATCTGTAGTCACGACATCTAAGCCAGCAATATCTAAACCGATAGTTTTAACTACCCTTTGCGCCATCCAAATAGTTTCGGGATGGATTTCATCAGTCCGGTCTACAGCAATGCCACCTGTACTGAGGTTTGCGGTTGCCCGGAGGTAACAAATTGTGCCTTTCGGTAAAACAGTGTTGAGAGTATGACCTTGCCTTTCTAATAATTGGTAGCTAGTCCGGTCTAGTTCAATCTTGGTGAGAACTTTATCGTGTCCGTCACCACGATTGGGGTCTTTGTTGGTTTCTTCAATTAATTGGGCGATCGTGGATCTACCATCACCAACCACATGGGCAGGTACACGTTCCGCTACGGCCACTACTTTGCCATCTACCACAAGTACCCGATGATCGCGCCCAACGTAATACCGCTCAACAATGATTGACCGAGAAACTTGTCTGGCAGCTTCATAGGCTGCTTCTGCTTCTTCCCAGTTTCTAATATCAATGGTGATGCCGCGTCCATGATTGCCGTCTAGTGGCTTAATCACGATGGGATAGCCACCAACATATTCAATCGCTTCTTCCAAATCATCCAAAAAGTTAATCACAGTACCTCTGGGTACTGGGACACCAGCTGCTGCTAAGATGCGCTTTGTCGCCTCCTTATCACAAGCTAGTTCTACTCCCAGGATGCCGGTTTTATCCGTCATTGTGGCTTGCATCCGCTTTTGGTTCACGCCATAGCCTAGCTGAATCAAAAAGCGTGCGCCTAGCTGCATCCAGGGAATGCCTCTTTTTTCTGCTTCTTTAACAATTGCTTCTGTAGAGGGGCCTAAAGAAGCATCACGCCAAAAGTCTTTCAGGTCTTGGATATCTTGTTCTAATTCCGCCTTGGGATAGCGGCCGCGATCGACAATGCTTTGACACAGCCTAACTGCGGCTCTGCCTGCATAGCGTCCTGCTTCTTCGTTCAGGTATTCGATGACTACCTGATAAACTCCGGGGGTGGAAGTTTCGCGGGTGCGGCCGAAGCCGACGTGCATTCCTGCTAGTTCTTGGAGTTCTAAGGCTACGTGTTCCACAATGTGGCCCATCATGGTACCTTCTCGTACCCGCATTAGAAAACCACCATGACAGCCAGGCGAACAATAATGACCCTCCAGACTTGGCAGCGCCTCAACTAATCCTTCATAAAATCCAGGGATTTCATTTGAGGGCGTCTCGGCAAGGTTCTCTAAATCGAGGCGCATGACGATCAGTTTGTGGCGTCGAATGCTCCAGTAGTTTGGGCCGCGTAAGGTCTGGATCTTGAGGATTCTCATGGGAATAGGTAGATGGAGATTCGGAACCAAAATTCTAGTTTCATACTGGATTTGACCGCTAAACTGTTTACCGTGAACAGTTTTTTCTGTTTACATGGTATTCCGTTAATTTTTTCTACCGCTAGAAATATACGCGATCAACTCAGTGTAACCTCGGATACTCTATCCCGTCAGCTGGAGATCCGGTGTACCGCAGGCAACACAGTCCGTTGGTACAGGTGAAAGCGATCGCCATAGCTGAGGATATGCAGACGTAAGTTATGCAACGTCAATGGTTCATTTGCACCAACGTGAGGTTCATTGGTGTGGGTAAGTTCAGTGGGGTCAACAATGGTCACACTGCCTTTGCCCATAACTTGTAACCAACCATCGCGTTCAAATACAGCACAGGTATCTTCATCGATACCAATTCCCAGTCGGTCTGGATGAGAGGCGATCGCACTCAGCAGACGACCTATACGATTACGGTTGTGGAAGTGTTGGTCAACAATCACTTCGGGGATAAATCCCAAACCAGTCGCCATATCGACTAAAGAGCGATTGGGTGTTTCACCACTACCACCACCAGCAATCATGTGATGCCCCATTACGGCTGCACCAGCACTAGTGCCTGCTAAGGTTAACTGTCCCCCTCTCACCCGCTGACGGATAATTTCCATCGCTGGTGTATCTGCCAACACGCCACAAAGGCGCAATTGGTCTCCTCCTGTCAGAAATACCCCGCTACATGCCTCTAGAGATGCCTTTACCTGGGAGGATTCACATTGTTCCCGCTCACGAATATCTAAAATTTCAACTTTTTCAGCACCCATCTCCTCAAAAATGCGAATATACCGACCACCGATAATAGCGGGTTCGCGGGAGGCTGATGGAACAATTGTAATATAAGCCTTATTAGCACCGGCACGGCCGAAAAAAGTTCTTAGGATTTCGCGTCCATGAACTTTATCTTCAGCGCCTCCGATGACCATAACAGCGGTTTTAGTTGCTTGGGGTGTCCTCATTTCCAGCGATTTAGCTTTTAATTGCTGCATTTTGTCTCTCCTGTCAACAACTTCAGGAACCATTGCTTGGGGCGGGTTTCCCGGTATATAGCAAATGGCGTGGCCATTACTTGGGACGGGTTTCCTGGCTTGTAGCGAATGGTGTGTAAATTTAACAAGGTTAAGTATCCATTTTGCTTTCTTCAGAGGACACTTTTTGGAAGTTGCCAGGGGCAATTTCTGCCAACTTGGCTTCTTGCTTGAGCCACATAAAGTTGTGATTTTTCATGTGTCTCTTGCCTTTGTTCAAAGCCAGCGCCTTGTTGTTTCCCTGTCCACAGTTCCAGACTGGCAGAATATTGTTTCGGAGCTAGGGTTCCTGGGAGAATTGAGGAACTAAGTTTCCTTTCTGGGATTGGGTGTGAGCAGGTCTGAACACGCTGTTTTTTGGTCTGGCTCGGTAAATCCTGGAAGTTGTTAACTTTGGTCAGATTATTAATTTAAATGTAGTTGTGACAATATTTAAACATAAATTAAGTAATTAGAAAAACTTTGGTTGCCACTAAAAATCAATAGTTCTAGTACTTTTAGATACTATTGATTAAGCTTATCTGTAGTTGTAACCTACATTTGCTTCTTGTGTTTACTAGACATTCAACTTTAAGATTAGTGTTCTTGAATACGAATTACTGTGCGCTTTGATATAGTTACACTTTTTCCTGATTGTTTTACCTCAGTTCTTAGTTCTGGGCTGTTGAGTAAAGCTTTAGCCAAACAAATTGCCCAAGTTAATTTAGTCAATCCCAGAGACTTTACCAATGACAAACACCGCAAGGTAGATGATGAACCCTACGGGGGTGGCGTGGGAATGCTGATGAAGCCAGAACCAATTTTTGGTGCGGTGGAGTCCCTACCCTGTTTACCTCGCCGAGAAATAATTTTGATGAGTCCCCAAGGTCAAACCATAGACCAACCTCTGTTGCGGGAGTTGGCGACGAATTATGACCAGTTGATCGTCATTTGTGGTCATTATGAAGGGGTAGATGAGCGAGTGCAGAATTTAGTGACGCGGGAAGTGTCTTTAGGAGATTTTATTCTCACAGGGGGCGAAATTCCAGCAATGGCGTTAATTAATGGAGTGGTGCGCTTGTTACCGGGAACTGTGGGTAAGGTAGAGTCGCTGAAATCTGAAAGTTTTGAAGAAGGGTTGCTAGATTATCCCCAGTATACTCGTCCGGCGAATTTTCGCGGCTGGAAAGTGCCAGAGGTCTTACTTTCTGGGAATCATGCCGCGATCGCCCGTTGGCGTTATGAACAACAAATTAAACGCACTGGCGATCGCCGTCCCGATTTACTGGAAAAATGGCAAGAGGAGAAGAAGCAGGGGAGCAGGGAGCAGGGAGCAGGGGAGAATAATTGTTGACCATTGACCAAGGACAAATGACAAATGACTAACATCAGAATTGGTAACGGCTACGATATTCACAGATTGGTGAGCGATCGCGCTTTAATTTTAGGTGGAATTCAAATTCCCCACGAACTCGGTTTACTCGGACATAGTGACGCGGATGTGTTAACACACGCCATCATGGATGCTATGTTAGGGGCTTTATCCTTGGGTGATATCGGTCATTACTTTCCCCCCACTGATCCCCAATGGGCAGGGGCAGATAGTTTGATACTTTTAACTCAAGTACATCAGCTAATAAAAGACCAAGGTTGGCAAATAGGTAACATAGATTCAGTAGTGGTTGCTGAACGCCCAAAACTAAAACCGCATATCGAGACAATGCGGAGTAAACTTGCCACTGTTTTAGAACTGCAACCCAATCAAATTGGCATCAAAGCTACCACCAACGAAAAACTCGGCCCAGTAGGACGAGAAGAAGGTATTTGTGCTTATGCTGTAGTCTTACTCGTCGCTACTGATTAACTTAATTTACTATTTGACTATGGCGACTATAGAAGTAAACCAGATATTATTCAGTGCAACAGTAAATATTCTTGCATCTCAAAACTATGCAAATTTTTAATTATAACTTGTCTAGTATTAAACGTTCTTGGATACTGATAATTTTATCGGCATTTACAGCAATAACCCTTGCTGCTTGTAACCCTAGTAATTTTAAAAGTTCGGCGGCACAAATACCACAAGTAGTCAGTAGTATTCTGAGTGATCCCAAAACATTTAATTATGCTTTAAGCCAAGAATTTCCCAATATTTTTGGCTTGACTTATGAAGGCTTGGTTGACCAAAATCCTATTACGGGAAAAGTTGAACCAAAATTAGCAGAATCTTGGCAAATTTCCGAAGATAAATTGAAGTTTATTTTTACTATGCGTCAAGATTTAAAATGGTCTGATGGTCAGCCGCTTACAGCCGATGATGTTGTATTTACATACAATGATATTTATTTTAATGAAGCAATTCCCACAGATGTGAGAGATGCTTTCAGAATTGGCGTGAGTCGCAAACTTCCTACTGTCCGCAAAATAGATGAACGGCGGGTAGAATTTGCTTTACCAGAACCCTTTAGACCTTTTTTATTAAATACAGCCACTCCCATATTACCTGCCCACGCTTTGCAAAAGTATGTGCAGGAAAAAGACAGTGAAGGGAAACCATTATTTTTAGCTAAGTGGGGTGTAGATACTCCGCCAGCAGAAATTATCGTCAATGGCCCTTTCAAGTTAGAGCGATATGATACTAGCCAGCGTGTTGTATTTCGGCGTAATCCTTATTATTGGCGTAAAGATGCTCAAGGAAAATCCCAGCCTTATATTGAACGTTTAGTTTGGCAAATTGTCGAAAATACAGACACAGCTTTGTTGCAGTTTCGGTCTGGTGGTTTAGATACCATAGGTATTTCACCTGATTACTTTTCTTTGTTAAAGGTGCAAGAAAAACAAGGAAATTTCACGGTTTATGGTAATGAACCTGGAACTGGTACCAACTTTGTTCTGTTTAATTTAAATAAAGGCAAAAGAAATGGCAAGCCACTGGTAGATCCAATCAAATCACGTTGGTTTAATACAGTGGAATTTCGGCAGGCGGTTGCTTATGCGATTGACCGCCAAACAATGATTAATAATACTTTTCGTGGTTTAGGCAGACCACAAAACTCTCCAGTTACAGTCCAAAGCCCTTATTATCTTTCACCGGAAGAAGGGCTAAAAACTTACAATTACAATACCGAACAATCAAAACAATTATTGCTCAAAGCTGGATTTAAATATAATGAGCAAGGTCAATTATTAGATGCTGGAGGTAATCGGGTTCGCTTCACTCTGCTGACAAATTCTGGGAATAAAATCCGGGAAGCAATTGGGGCGCAGATTAAACGAGACTTGGCTAAAATCGGGATGCAAGTTGATTTTACCCCGATCGCCTGGAATACTTATACAGATAAACTCTCTAATACCCTTGACTGGGAAGCTTCTTTGCTCGGTTTAACAGGCGGTTTAGAGCCAAATGATGGGGCTAATGTTTGGTCTCCTGAAGGTGGGTTGCACATGTTTAACCAAAAACCCCAACCAGGACAAAAACCCATTGAAGGCTGGGAAGCTTCTCCTTGGGAAATCGAAATTGGCAAACTTTACATCCAAGCAGCCCAAGAATTTGATGAGGCAAAAGTTAAACAAATTTATGCCAAAACTCAACGAATTACCCAAGAAAATTTGCCTTTTATTTATTTAGTCAATCCCTTAGCGATGACAGCAGTACGCAATCGCTTTGAAGGGATTAATTATTCTGCCTTGAGTGGAGCATTCTGGAACATTTACGAAATCAAAATTACAAAATAGTCAAAGCAGAAAATGAGCGTCTTGACTATGTACTATGGACTATGGACAAATGACCAATGACAAATGACAAATGATCAGAATTTGCGATCGCTCCTAGAAGAAGTCGCAAATGGTAAAGTTACCCCAGATATAGCCTTCAATTCTCTGAAAAACTTAGCCTATGAACCTGTAGGTGAGTTTGCCAAAATCGATAACCATCGCGCCCTCAGAACTGGTTTCCCGGAAGTGATTTGGGGGCTTGGTAAAACTCCTGAACAAATCATTCGCATTATTGAGGTGATGCGCCAACGTAACCCAGTTGTGATGGCAACTCGTATTGAACCATCGGTTTATGCAGTGCTGCAATCAAAAGTCCGGGGTTTGCAATATTTCGAGTTAGCCAGAATTTGCGCCATTACTCCCGAAATTATTGAACCTCAGTTTCCGGGGGAAATTGGTATTCTCTCTGCTGGAACTGCGGACTTACCTGTGGCGGAAGAAGCAGCCATCACAGCAGAACTTTCTGGGTTTCGTGTCCAACGTCTCTGGGATGTGGGCGTAGCTGGTATTCACCGCTTGCTGAGTAACCGTCATTTGATTGAATCAGCATCAGTATTAATTGTTGTTGCGGGTATGGAAGGGGCTTTACCCAGTGTGGTTGCAGGTTTAGCCGATTGTCCTGTGATTGCTGTGCCTACTAGTATTGGCTATGGTGCAAGTTTTGGTGGTTTAGCACCTTTGCTGACAATGCTGAACTCTTGTGCTGCTGGTGTTGGTGTAGTGAATATTGACAATGGTTTTGGCGCAGCAGTGTTGGCGGGGCAAATTTTGCGAACGGCGGCGAAGTTGAGGCAAAAAGAGGATAGGGGCTAGAGATTAGTATTTTGTTCAATTTTCTTCTAGCCAGCTATTTATAGTCAGTGACAAGTTACAGATTTATCTCTACACTCTTACGCTCAGTTCCACCTGTACAAAAATCTCACAACTCAACATCCAAACCTATTTCTAACCCCTAGCCCCTAGCCTCTATTCTCACTCTCCAACTCTGTCAGCTTAAGTTGCTGGATATTTTATGCTGACAGACCTGTTACTTTGATGACTACTTCATCAGCTACTCCTTCCCGTAGAAGATTAAGGGCTACAAGGCGAACACCTTCTTCAATACCTTCAACTCGACCTTCAGCCCGACCTTCATTCATGAGTGCTTGATAAGTTACTGACTCTTGCATAAGTTCTCTCCGCAGCAACTGTTGGATAATATCTTGATTTAATACTAACCCAGCGAGAAATCCAGGGGTGTGGGAGGTGTGGGAAGTGTGGGAGGTGTGGGAGGTGTGGGAGGATGGTGAAGAAATCTTTCCCTCCAAACGCCCCTCTCTTCCCACACTTCCCCCTCTCCCCTCTCTCCCCACATTCCCCACACCCCCTACCCATACGTGAGAAATTCGGGTGATGGGTTCACCTAAAAGCCAGGTAGCAAAATCACTGGCAAAGTTTTCTACGAGAAATTCACAGATGTTATCAAACATAAGAAAACTTTACCAAGTAATGATCGTGCGATCGCTACCTTAAATACTCCCTCCAATTAAGTCAGCCAAACACTGGACATCACCTAGAACTAGAGGTTATGACATAGAGGACTTTACGAGAACTCGGTATGCACTACCTCAATGATTTAACTTTTCAGCTATTTTGGCATTTGCCGATGAATGTAATGGTGTTGGCGCAGCAAGTTAGTGACCCCAATCTTATGGGACAGGTGCAGAAAGCTTGGAATCACTTTATACAAACAGGTCAAGTCTGGGCTTTACTGATTGGTGTAGTGATTGGTTGGCTATTTCGCAATCTTACCAGCTACGGTTGACACAGACAGGGGGTTGGTAGTACGGATTAGAGTATTTGCCTACTTCCAATTCCCCTTTGTTTTATGACGCAACAACAAACCTGGAGTCAGCGATTTGAATCAGCCTTACATCCTGCGATCGCTCTTTTTAATGCCAGCATTAATTTTGATATTGAATTAATCGAATACGACCTAACTGGTTCTCAAGCTCATGCCAAAATGTTGGTGCATACGGGGATAATTTCTGCTGAAGAAGGCGAACAACTCGTTACAGGTTTGGAACAAATTCGCCAAGAATATCGCCAAGGCCAGTTTCAGCCAGGAATTGATGCTGAAGATGTACATTTTGCTGTAGAACGACGGCTTACAGAAATTGTCGGCGATGTGGGGAAAAAGTTACACACGGCGCGATCGCGCAATGACCAAGTAGGTACAGATACTCGGCTTTATCTCCGCGACCAAATTCAGCAAATTCGCGGACAATTGCGAGAATTTCAACAAGTTTTATTAGATATAGCCGAAAATAACGTTGAAACTCTCATCCCTGGCTATACTCACCTCCAACGCGCCCAGCCTTTGAGTTTAGCCCATCACTTATTGGCTTACTTTGAAATGACACAGCGCGACTGGGAACGTTTGGGTGATGTTTATCGCCGCGTGAATATTTCGCCTTTGGGTTGCGGTGCTTTGGCGGGAACAACTTTCCCCATAGACCGCCATTACACAGCCCAGTTGCTCAATTTTGATCATGTTTATGCTAACAGCTTGGATGGGGTGAGCGATCGCGATTTTGCCATTGAATTTCTGTGTGCGGCTAGTTTGATTATGGTTCACCTCAGCCGTCTTTCAGAAGAAGTGATTCTTTGGGCTTCGGAAGAATTTCGCTTCATCACTCTTAAAGATAGTTGTGCTACTGGTTCTAGCATTATGCCCCAAAAGAAAAACCCCGATGTCCCAGAACTAGTACGCGGTAAAACTGGGCGGGTTTTTGGTCATCTCCAGGCAATGTTAGTCATAATGAAGGGTTTGCCTTTGGCGTATAACAAAGATTTGCAAGAAGACAAAGAAGGTTTATTTGATGGCGTTAACACTGTCAAAGCTTGTTTAGAAGCAATGACAATTTTGCTACGGGAAGGCTTAGAATTTCGTAGCCAGCGTTTAAATGCAGCCGTCGCGGAAGACTTTTCTAATGCTACCGATGTCGCAGATTATTTAGCTGCTAGGGGTGTTCCCTTCCGAGAAGCTTATAATCTCGTGGGCAAGGTAGTAAAAACTAGTATTGCTGCGGGTAAACTTTTGCAAGACTTAACCTTAGACGAATGGCAACAAATACATCCGACATTTGCGGCTGATATTTATGATGCGATCGCCCCACGTACAGTTGTCGCCGCCCGTAACAGTTATGGTGGAACAGGTTTTGCCCAAGTCAGCAAAGCAATTGATCATGCCCGCAATCAAATCAGGGAATAGGTGATAGGTGATAGGTGATAGGTTACAGGGTAATATCACAATACGGTTCAGATAAGAAAACTCAATGACAGCAAAACCAACAAATAATGACTCAACAAAAAACAAAAAAATGATTTTGGAGGGGGTTTGGGGGACGCAACCGTCCCCCAATCGGGGGGCTTGGGAGATTCTCCCCCAACTCTTACTCATTATCTGAATAGTTAGAGCAGGAATTGAGAAATCAACTCTCATCACCTTAACTGAACCGTATTGTCATATATCTGACTATCGCTATACTTCAAAAAAATAAGAGCGTACATCTGTACGCCCTTAAAATTAGAATCACTTAGAGAATCAGAGACTAAGCCGGCGGCTTACTCAGCGTCAACTGCTGCTGCGCCTTCATCTTCCTCACTCTTCGGTGATCTTTGCTGGAATCTTCTTTGCATTCTTCCCGTTGTAGTCCGTTTACGAAACTTTCTGGCGTATGCCTGGTTCCGTAGCGCCTTTTCTTTTTTCGGGTTACGGCGCTTTGCCATGTTCACCTCATTAAATAAACAACAAAAAAGATAAACTAGGCATCTCTTAGGCATTATCAGCTACTAAGGCTGATGCTATTGATATGATTTTCCCCTAGTTTAACAGTTTAACTACTTTATTTGAACAGCATACAATTGTATCGCATTAATTTTAAGCATGTCAATATAAATTTTGCTGATTTCTATCAGGCGAACAAGTCGAAAACTGAGATATATAGATAAAAGCAGCAATTCGTAAAACTGGAGTTGGAAATTCTGATAATAAACTTATGTAAAAATCACAGGCGATCGCTCACCCAGAATTAGATCGATGATTTATATAATTTAGATAATGTTTTTCCACAAATAAATTAACTATTTTCTATGGATTAAATATCTCGTCGGGATAATTTCAATATCTTCTTATTTATTCATCCACCTAAATAAATAACGTATATAAGACTACAAAAACTTTTCTTTAATTCAGTGCTAAAATTGATCTATCATAGGACTTACGCAGAATCTACGATTTCTTGGCGTTCTCGGCGACTTGGCGGTTCGATAAATTAAGCTTTTTGCGAATTTTTGCGTAAGTCCTGTATCATACAAAAACTATTAGATGATATTTGAAAACCATGAAGTATTTTGCTTGATTTTCTTAGTATAATTCGGCTATATAGCAGTCCTAAATGAAATTCAAGTAACCCTATTTCCTGTTCTCTATCTTAACGAATTAACTTGTTAATCAAATAGGACTAGTCTATGTCAATAGTTATCAGTAAGCCAAGCCTTGTAGCAATTCTTTGGGGAAAGACTTAACTGAATAATTGTCGATGAAAGTAAATTCTCAATCAATTGCCAACAAGTTAGTATAGATGTATGCGTATATTAAACTACTAAGCAAATCAGCTAATACTTTTCAAATAACCTCTAAGAAGAAACTCTCAAAGCACAAGCATCTTTGTGTGAAATAAATCTCAATAATTAGCTATTTGAGTAAATGCGAGTGCAAGAAATCAAAAAACATAACACCAAAATTTTTAGCTTGAACGTTCTGGCTTTTTTTGCAGCATTTGTCCAGTCTACACGCGGTTTATGGCGCTACGGACAAACAGTATTAGGTATTATTTTTCGTCATCCTATTACTGGTACAAGTATTATTCCGTTATTACCTGACGGTCGAATTGTCTTAATTCGCCGACGAGATAATGGTCTTTGGTCATTACCAGGGGGAATGGTGGACTGGGGAGAAGATATTCCCAGTACAGTCGAGCGAGAATTGGTAGAGGAAACAGGACTGGAATTAGTAGAAATTAAACGTTTAGTAGGTGTTTATTCTGCACCAGACAGAGATCCTCGCATTCATTCGATTTGTGTTGTAGTGGAAGCCGAAGTCAAAGGAAAAATGGAGATTCAAGATACTTTAGAAGTTATGGAAATCCAAGCTTTTTCTCCGAATGCTTTACCAACAGGGCCAATGTCCCATGACCATTCTCGACAGCTACAGGACTACTTAAGCGGCTTGACAACGCTGGCGTAACAATACTTTAGATTTTCTCTGGGAGTTTTAATTACAAAATCCAATATAAAAACTACAATCTACTATGATGTAATTTTTATATATAAGATGGATACACTACTACGTAACTCCCGCAGAAAACTCTCCCAAGGATTGTTATTTTGGAGCGAAGCCGGTCAAGGTATTCCGGTGGTTTTGTTACATGGTGCTTGGAACGATAGTAGTCAGTGGTCATCAGTCATGGAAAAACTGGCGAAAAATTTCCATTGCTTTGCACCAGACTTGTTAGGCTTTGGGGAGTCTGACAAGCCAAATATTCATCACTCGATAGATTTACAAGTAGAGTCTATTGCTGAACTACTGCAAGCCTTAAGACTGGAAAGAGTGTACTTAGTAGGTCATTCTCTGGGAGGTTGGATTGCAGCGAGTTATGCTTTGAAATATCCAGAACAAGTAGAAGGTTTAGTGCTGTTAGCACCAGAAGGCGTAGAAGTTGAGAAACAAGAAAAACGTTGGCAGCAACGACGCAGATTATTAGAATTTTCTCCGTTATTAGTGAAATTTTTCAAATTTATCAGACCAATCACTAAAATGTTGGGTTGGCACGAAAAAATCGAGCAAGACCTAAAGCAACGTCAACATTTACTCAAATATCCCGCCGCTTGTCAGTTATTATTTCAAAGACAAACAGCAGAAATTAAGGCAGAGTTACTGCAAGATAAATTGCATTTAATAGAAGTTCCTGTGTTAATTTTGCAAGGCGGACAAGATACTTCTGATGCTGTCTTTCAAAGTCAAACTTATAAACAATTAATTTCCCAAGTTGATTTTAAATTAGTGGCTCATGCTGGCAATGATTTACCAGAAGAGTGTGCCGGCATTGTGGCGGAAGAGATTCATGATTTTATTAATGCAGTTAAACTGACTTAATTATATAAAGTGGATGAAGTTCAATTTGAAACTTTTGTATCTCAAAATATATTAATTATTCCTGAAGCCAAGCGCGGTTGTTTTACTCCTGTCGAGCTTGGCATCCGCATTACTAATAATACGCAGGCATCATTGCACTTTTCAACAAATTTCTACTCAATGTTTCCTGAAATGATTGCGCCAGGTGGTGAGTTAATGCGAACAGGTATATACTGCGCTCGATGTAACCAGCCAATGGCATCTGAATTTGTAGTGTTAATACCAGGAAGAGCAGTCACACTCTATCGAGATGCTTTTCTTTTTTGGGAACAGAAACACATAAAAAAGCGCGATCGCCATTTGTCATTATATATCCCTTATCCTGCTGAGGATATTTATTGTTTTTATCCACTGTATCCGGGTACATATCAATTTCGTTTCAGATATCGTGAACCTCCTGGAGCTAAAGAGGAACTTCCTCGATGGATTGAAACAAAAAAATTACAACCAATATTAGAAAACCTTTGGATTGGTGAGGTACTAACTCCTCTTGTAGATATTCATTTAGTTGATTCGTCCAGTTGAGGCAATATTTATAGATGATAATTACTTGTTGCTATTCCCCAAAAAATTAAATTAGGTTCAACAATTAAACGGGCTGTTATTTCAGGGTATAAAGTTTGCAGATAGTTAAATAATAAGGTGCGATCGCCTCCTTTAATCGCCACTTTACTATTAGGATATAAATCCCACCACGCGGTTATAAAATCTTTAATTCCAGCTAACAAGGTGTAGATAACACCACTTTGAATTGCATCTGGGGTATTTTGGGCAAACCTTGGCGGTAAAGATGTGAAAGTTTGCATTTCTAATTGTGGTAATTGACTGGTTTTTTGACCTAAAGTCGCAAATTGTAAACCTAGCCCTGGCAAAATTGCACCGCCAACTAAATTCTGTTGACTATCTGCACCTGTAAAAGTTAAGGCGGTTCCAGCATCAATTACTAATATGGGAAATCCCAACTTTATCCCCGCACCCCACAAAGCCAAGGCGCGGTCAATTCCTAATGTGGGATAAGTATTTTTTAAAGGTACATTTTCTAAGGTAATTACTTTGACATTGGGGTAACTTTGCCAAAGTGCGGTTTGACTGGGAACAACAGAAGCAATTACCAGGGGAAGGGGACAAGGAAGGGTAAAAATCTTGGCTGGGAAATTATCTAAGGTTCGACCGTTACCTAACTGCTGTATAACTGAATCAGGTAGATAGTCTGTATTCCATGTACAGTCAAGGGTTTCGCCTAGGAATAACCCCCAATGTAGTCTGGAATTACCTATCTCCAAAGCCAGCCAAGGTTTATGTATATTCATACCACCCGAACGATTAAAATCGCGGCTATACAAACAAAGTCCGCCTGCGCGGACTATCTTAAAACCCGTCTAATCGGGTTTAGTTTGTATAGCCCCAGACTTCAGTCTGAGGGCTACGTGCTGGATTTGCAAGCTTTATTCTTGTAGCTGCGACTCTAATGGTTAGCGCCAGATTTCAATATACGCGGTTTCACTCTTTTGATTTTTTTAAGACAACTATAGGTTTTTTAATAAAAATTTACATTTGAACCGTGTCAAAATAGAACAAGCGGAATAAATACTCATTGTGTTTGAGAGGGGATTTATGGTATCGCTCACCGAGAAAACGGAAAAACGGCTGACAATACAAACTGAGGAAATTTCTCAAGATACGACGGCAATTCGCTCTCTAGATTGGGATCGCGATCGCTTTGATATTGAGTTTGGGTTACAAAATGGTACTACCTACAACTCATTTTTGATTCGCGGTGAGCAGATTGCCTTAGTTGATACCTCCCATGAGAAGTTCCGTAAGCTGTATTTTGATACGCTCACAGGCTTGATTAATCCTCAAGATATCAATTATTTGATTGTCAGCCACACTGAGCCTGACCATAGCGGCTTAGTGAAAGATTTGTTACAAATGGCTCCAGAAATTACCGTTGTGGCTTCCAAAGTCGCAATTCAATTTTTGGAAGATTTAGTGCATCAGCCATTTAAACGGCAGATTGTCAAAAATGGCGATCGCTTAGATTTGGGTAACGGTCACGAGATAGAATTTGTAATTGCGCCTAACTTGCATTGGCCGGATACAATCTTCAGCTTCGACCATAAAACCCAAACCCTGTTTACCTGCGATGCTTTCGGGATGCACTATTGTTCCGATGCTACTTTTGACGAAGACTTAAAAACTATTGAAGCTGATTTTAAATATTACTATGAATGCTTGATGGGTCCGAATTCGCGCTCGGTATTGTCTGCAATGAAGCGGATGGGGGAATTACCAGCGATTAAAATGATTGCGACAGGTCACGGGCCGTTACTCTATCACAACGTTGAGGAACTCACCCAACGTTACCGCAAATGGAGTCAGAACCAAGCGAAACCAGAAACTACCGTTGGTGTATTTTACGTTTCAGAATACGGTTATAGCGATCGCCTCGCCCAATCAATTATCAACGGTATCAACAAAACCGATGTGGCTGTAGAAGTAGTAGATTTGGGTTCAGCCACAGATTTACAAGAATTGCGCGAACTGGTGGGGCGTTGTTCTGGTTTAGTCATTGGTGCGCCTCCATCGGCTGGTGATACCATTGCTCAAGCCGCACTCAGCACCGTGTTAGGCTCGGCTAAAGATAAACAAGCCATTGGTATATTTGAGACTGGCGGCGGTAATGATGAGCCGACTTATCCCCTATTAACAAAATTCCGGGCGTTGGGACTGCACGTAGCATTCCCGGTCATTCAACTGAGCGAAAACCCAAGTGAAAATACTTACAAGCAGTGTGAAGAAGCTGGCACAGACTTAGGGCAGTGGGTAACACGCGATCGCAGCATCAAGGCGATGAAATCCCTGAGTGCAGACTTAGATAAAGCTTTGGGTAGACTCAGTGGCGGACTGTATATTATTACCGCCAAAAAAGGCGATGTCTCCAGCGCGATGTTAGCTTCTTGGGTAGCGCAAGCCAGTTTCAAACCCTTGGGATTTTCTATTGCAGTCGCCAAAGACCGGGCGATTGAATCCTTAATGCAAGTAGGCGATCGCTTTGTGTTAAACGTCTTAGAAGAAGGCAATTATCAAACACTCATGCGCCACTTCCTCAAACGGTTTGCCCCCGGTGCAGACCGCTTTGCAGGTGTGCGGACTCAACCCGCCGAAGACGGTACACCCATCCTCGCCGACGCTTTAGCATACATGGAATGCGAAGTCGTCAGCCGGATGGACTGTGGCGACCACTGGGCGGTATACAGCACCGTCAACGGCGGCCGAGTTTCCAAACCTGAAGCACTGACAGCTGTGCATCATCGCAAGGTAGGAAATCACTACTAAGGAAGTCTGAAGTCTGAAGTGTCCTATTTTCGCTCAAGACTTTTCAAATGAAAAGACGTTGCACTGCAACGTCTTTTTCATTACTCAGCACTCAGCACTACTCATTACATCAAAATTTGCCGAGTTAGAATACTCATCACCTCATCTGGATTGTCGGTTGGAATCAGTGGACTCCAATCGGCAACATTAGCGTAGCCCAGCAGATGCAAGTGGTGAATTGTACTGGTGACAGCTTTGGGAGAACCGATAAGCAAATGTTTAATTGGTTCTCGCTGGGGAAATGGCTGTGGTGCGAATTGCTGGCGACTGGGGGAGTTGGTATTTGCGCCTAAGAACTGCACTAATTTGGATTGGGCAAATTGTAGTAAATATGCAATCATGGTGTTGAAACTCCGATTGAGGGTTTTTATAAAAGCGATCGCCGCCTTCTTGCCGGAATTACGCGATCGCTTTTATTCTGTTTAGGGTTTTAGATAAGGGCGATCGCTTTGTTCTTGATGGAATTGGGCGATCGCCTTTATCATGATTTTATATTAGAGTATAAAATTATACTTGTCAAGTACTAATGCGAAAAATTTTATGAAAAAACACACCATTTTTTTCCAAAAAAATAATGTTGAATCTCCAGGTAATTAATAGCATTTTCTAATTCAATAATTATTGACCGCGTATGGATTTCATAATATTAAACAAGAGAATTAATCAATAAAAAACTGAGTGCTGTTGTCACAACAAGTGATAATTTTGTTGTTGGATATATATAAAAAATCTTAATAATTAATAAACACCATCTCCCTTGTCTCCTTATCCTCCTTGCCTCTTTCATTCGGATATAAATAATGATAAAATTAACCTCAAAATAATTCGTATATTTAAATATTTCAGTGAAACGTGACTCTATTTATTACCAAATTTTCAAGCGGTTTCCAGCGTTAATATTTGAACTCGTTGATAACCGTCCTGCACAGGCGCAAGACTATCGATTTGAATCAGTCGAAGTCAAAGAAACCGCCTTTCGGATTGATGGTGTTTTCTTACCACCAGAAGACGCAACATCTAGAGTTATCTTTTTTGCCGAAGTTCAATTTCAGAAAGATGAAGGTCTTTATCATCGGTTTTTTACGGAATCAATGATGTATTTGAACCGCAATCAATCTCAATACGATGATTGGTACTGTGTGGTAATATTTCCATCACGCTCTTTAGAACCAAACGATAAAAGAACCCATCGCATATTTTTAAATAGCGACCAAGTACAGCGCATTTATTTGAATGAGTTAGGTACTTCTGATACTCTACCAATAGGCATCAACTTAATGCAGTTGACAACTGCATCTTCCGAAACAATGGCAGAGCAAGCCAAGCAACTAATTCAACGAGTAAAATTAGAAGAAACAGGCACACTGCCGAAAAACGAAATCGTAGAGATTATTACGACAATTGCTGTTTACAAGTTTTCGTCTTTGAGTCGAGAGGAAGTAGAAGCCATGCTAGGACTGAGTTTAGAGGAAACAAGAGTATATCAGGAAGCCAAAGCTGAAGGTCTAGAACAAGGTCTAGAACAAGGTCTAGAACAAGGTCGATCTGAAATTTTGAAAGTAGCTGTCCCACTGTTACTGAAAACTGGGATGAGTGTAGAACAGATTGCTCAACAATTTAATGTTGCTGTGGAATCTGTGGAGAAATACAGGTAAGATTACCTTTGATGAGTTATGGCGATCGCACTTCATCTTACCCAATAATTAACTAAACAGCCGCTAAGGGCGATCGCCTCCAGGTTTAACGCATCAGTAGTTTTACGAGTAGAATAGACACATAAAATTTTGACACTATTTGGTTTATTGATAGTGGATTTATGATAACTGTAAGCTTGACTGCTGTAGCTACTGCGATCGCTAACGTACTGTGGACTAAAGCACAGGAGAAAATCGGCGAGAACATTGGTGATGTTTTATGGACTGCTCCTGGTAAGTTGATAGAATTACTGCGCCGCAAGAATAAAGTACCATCTCTTACCAGTGATGAACCACAAAGATTAGATTATGGTCAAGCAGTGCTGGAACTGACACAAGCCGCACAAGATCCCGAAATTGCTCAAGCAGTTTTAGAAGTCGAAGCAGCAGTTAATAATGATCAGTCTGAAGTTGCTCAGGAAATTAAAAATAAAGCAGATGAAATCAAGTCTCAGCCGTCAGTTGTTAAAAATTTTACGAAGATGGCAGAGACCATAAAAGCAGAGAAAGGTGCAACAGTTGCCCAAAATATTGAAAATTTCACACAAAACAATACTTATAACTGACTACAGTCGTCTCAAGGGGAGGATGGGACAAAGTTAACTCCCGATGGCTGGCGTGAAGTCTGTCGTGAAATAATTGTAGAACGGCGTAAGCTGACAACAAATCCTTTGACATCATCAACACAGGGAGTTGCACTGCAAGTTGATGATGTTTATGTACCACTGGGATTAGTTGAGCGTAAAAAACAGCCGAAACCTCAAGGTGATATTTCTCCAGAACAGGGTTCAGAACTGTACAAGGAGACAGAAATCACCAAAACTTATGAACATGATGATTTTTTAGAAGAAGTTCTCAAACAGAAGAACACGCCGAAAAGCAAGGGTAAGCGAATTGCAATTATTGGTGAACCAGGCGCAGGAAAGACAACATTATTACAGCAAATTGCTGATTGGGTATCGCGTGATATTCAAAAGTCGATTGTGATTTGGGTATCTTTAGCAGATTTGCAAGGGCAAAAATTAGAGGAATATTTATTAAAGACTTGGCTAACTGCTGCTGTGAGGAAAAAAGGTAAAGCTAAACCTACTCAGCAACAGGAAAATGATTTTGTTGCTCTGTTTCAACAAAATCATGTCTGGCTAGTGCTAGATGGATTAGATGAAATGTCTGCATCTAATCCGCTAACAGAAATTGCCCGACAATTTCGTGAATCAGGATTAATTAGTCAAGCGCGAATTGTGTTAACTTGTCGGGTTAATTTGTGGGATGCCGGCATTAATGCACTTGATGATTTTGATATTTATCGCACTTTAAATTTTTCTTATCCAGAACAAGTAGAGAAATTTATTTACAAATGGTTTGCGGCTAATCCCGAAGCTGGAAAGCGGTTATGTAATGCTTTGAAAGAACCAGGTAAAGAACGGATTCAAGATTTAGTAAAAAATCCTCTGCGGTTGACACTGCTGTGTTTGAATTGGCAATCAGGCGATGGCAAGTTACCAGATACGCAAGCAGGACTTTATCAGCAATTTGTGGATGATTTCTACAAGTGGAAAAAAGAGGAAATTGTTACAAACTCTAACCAGCATCGGCAACTCAATCTCAAATTAGGGGAATTAGCGAAAGCAGCTATAGATAAAGAAGTAACCCGTTTTCGCTTACGTCAGGATATTGTTAGTCAGTTTTTGGGAGATGCTGATGATGATAATTCGTTGTTCAAATTAGCAGTAAATCGTGGCTGGTTGAATCAAGTAGGAATAGATACTACTAGAAAACCTGTTTACGCTTTCTTTCATGCTTCATTTCAAGAGTATTTTGCTGCTACAGCAATTGATGATTGGCATTTCTTTCTCAACCACGTTCCTAAAAATCCCAGTAAGGGAATTTATCGCATTTTTGAACCGCAGTGGAAGCAAACAATATTACTTTGGTTAGGAAGACCAGAAGAAAATTTAAAACGACAAAAACAACAGTTTATAAATGCCTTAATAAACTTTAAAGATGGATGCGGTAAATGTAATAGAGAAGATGTAGACAAAGGATTGTATGAATATCAAGCTTACTTTTTAGCAGCAGTTGGAATTGCTGAGTTTAGGCATTGTTCCCAAACAGACGAAATAGTAAACCAAATTGTTAAGTGGTGCTTTGGTTATTACAATACTAGAAAGCAGAAGTGGGTAAGATTTATTAATATAGCTGAGGAAGCTAGAGAAACATTGCGGCACACAAATCGTACAGAAGCTATTGCTGCTTTGGTAAAGCTATTGAACTTAAATCAGGTGGATGACTATATCCTCACTCAAGTGGCAGAAACTTTAAAGCAAATAGACTCAGACAATGAACAAGCAATTACTGTTTTACTACAACTTATTAAGGTCAGTAAATTAAATAACTATAATCCAATGTTGGTGTTGAAAACCTTAGGAAAAATTGGTCATGGCAATCACCAAGTGATTACTGTTTTGGTGAACCTTATCAATACCATTGCAGTGGATAATACAGTCGATAAATACATCTGTATGCAATTGTTGGAAACCTTAGGAAAAATTGGTTATGGCAATGAACAAGCTATTACTGCTTTGACGAAAATTCTCAAGTCTAATAAGGTGGATAACGCTATCCTTTTCCTGGCGGAGCAAAGCTTAAGCAAAATTGGTATTGGCAATGAAAAAGCGATCATTGCTGTGGTAGAGTTGCTTATATCTAATGAAGTAAATGACCCCCTTCGTAAGAAAAAAGCATCTGAAATCTTAGAGGAAATTGGCATAGGCAATAAAACGGCAATTAACGCTTTAGTGCAATTGGTAAAATCTAGTGAGATAGATGACTATATCCGTAGGCAAGCAATAGAAAGTTTAGGGAAAATTGGGACTGGTGATGAACAAGCTATAACTGCTTTGGAAAAATTACTGCAATCAAAAAATATAAATGACTACACTTTTAAGCTAGTTGTGAAAAACTTAGGGAGAATTGGCACTAGCAATCAAAAGGTTACTGCTTCTTTAGAGCAACTGCTACAATCACCGGATTTAGACAATAATCTTCTTTGGCAGGTGGCAGATAGCTTAGTAAAAATAAACCCTAGTCACCTACAAGCTATAAATGCTTTAGAGCAACTACTACAATCACCGGATTTAGACAATAATCTTCTTTGGCAGGTGGCAGATAGCTTAGTAAAAATAAACCCTAGTCACCTACAAGCTATAAATGTTTTAGTGCAACTACTACAATCAACGGATGTGGATAATTCTATTCGTAGTCAAGTAACAAATAGCTTGGGTAAAATTAGTGCTGGTAATTTACAGGCTATAAATGCTTTGGTACAACTGCTAACCTTATATGAGGTGAATAACTCTATTTTTGCTTATGCGGCTCAAAGCTTAGGTCAAATAGCTTTAGGAAATGAACAAGCTATTTCTAGTTTAGTACAATTACTAATTTCAAATGAAGTAGATCAGTTCACTCTTACTCAAGCGGCTAAAAGCTTAGAGCAAATATGCACTAATAACAAACAAGCTATTACTAATATAATAAAAGTAGTATCATCACATCAAGTTAATAAATACAACAAATTTTTAGCAGTAAATATATTAAAGGAAATCTTGCAAAATAATCAGTTCGGAAAAATTATTGCAGATTTACAACCATACTTAAATGATTCTCAACTATTTGTATCTTGCCACTCATTGATTTGGCATTTTACCCAGAATATGCCTTATCCCGATTTCTATCAAGCTTGGCATCAGCATAATTTTGCTACTCGTGCAATGCGAAGCTTAAAGAAAATCCTCTTCACCAAAATTATTTAAGCACTTTTACCCCAGTGACATTTTGTCCATTTATTACCAATAAAGAAGCTGACGTTAAGAATAAATTTGTTGTCGTTACCACAGCTTGCCTGTTCGTTACCAAAACAATTTTGTGTCGTTAAAAATGTTTATCTATACTTTGAGAAATGGATTGACAATCTGTAAGGCATTTTCAATCATTAAACCATCTTGCATATCTTCTGAATACAAAATACTTGCTTGTCCTAAAACTGCACTAGCCACAATCAGACTATCCCAAAACGATAGCAAATAGCGATCGCGCAATTTAACTGCATACTGAAGCGTTTCTAGTGAGACAGGCAAGATTTCACAACCTTCTGAAAAATCTTCAATTAAGTTTTGAATCTGAGAATTATCAAAACCTGCTTTACGTATTAAATTTGCACAAACTTCATTGATAACTTGTATACTAACAAGTAAGTTTTCTTGACTTGTAACGGTTGTAGCTATTTGTTGCTTTTGTACTGCACTTGTCTCGCTAGAGTTCAAGATAAAGCGATAAAGCCAAATATTGGAATCAACAAAGCATCGTCTCATCTCACCAGCGTTCATTTGCTTCTTCTCTGGTGAGTGGTTTGAAATCGGCAATCTGGATGGGATTTGCAGTTAGCTGGGCTATGATACTGGTTTGTGGAAAACGTTTCTTTTGTGACAAGGGTTTCAATATCACAATTTGCACTATTTCGGCGTTGTGTATCTCGTCTTGATACTCAACGGGAATCTCGATTTTACCGTCATTAACTTTAGCGTTAAACTGTATATTTGTAGTCATTGTTTACAAAATTTATAAAAACCACTCTACATCTATCTGACCTTATTTTAAACTTTATGATGTAGAAATGTGACTGAAATAAAGCGGTTCTCGGTTGGATAAGGTACATTTCAACCCCACCCCCAACCCCTCCCCGCAAGCGGGGCTACGGTGTACACACATCCTTACACAGAGCAAGTTTCCAGCCCTGAAAGAAGTATTCAAATTGACGTAGCCCACAAATCAAAGTAGAAATGCCGGGAGGTTTTTGAGAACGAT
>NZ_JACJTB010000024.1 GCF_014698475.1 Nostoc spongiaeforme FACHB-130
CAAGTTAATCAAAAGACTTGGATATGGCTTTCGCAACTTTAGTAATTTCCGCTTACGTAGCTTATTAACTTGGCACTTTACTACTAATTCTCCATAAAATTACCGGAAGAACCATTTTATTTAACTTTGTTGATGCTACTCAAGTAAAAACTACTGGTTTCTCATTCTATGGTAGTGTACTTGCAACTAAAGCTAATGTCCTATTTAATAATGGGAATGTAGAAGGAACTTTAGTAGCTTCTTCGTTATCCGGTAGTGGTGAATTTCACAATACTAAGTTTGCTGGGAACTTGCCTAACATACCCAAGCCACAGCCAGAAACCCCAACTAACCCCACTCCTGAAACACCAGTAACTCCAACTAACCCCACACCCGAAACACCTGAAACTCCAACTAACCCAACACCTGAGCCTCCTGTTTCAACTACCGTACCAGAACCAAGTACAGTTATGGGGTTACTTTTTGTAGTTGGTTTATTTGGCTTTTCTCGCCGGAATAAATTATTCACTAAATCAGCTATAACTGGTGAAAAAAATTAGTCAGTAACCTGCAATCATGTTTGAATAAAAAGATACCCGATTTCTTAAAGAAGTCGGGTATCTGAACTTTTAAGTTATTAAATATTTGACATGAATCAAAATCAAATTAATCCAAAAAACTGGTCACAAGAAAGTTATATTAAGGCTTATAAGTTTGCTGCGATCGCACATCATAACCAAACTATTCCCGGTTCTGAAATGCCTTATATTATGCACTTGAGTTTCGTCAGCATGGAATTAATTGCTGCTTTAAACGTAGAAAAAGTAGCTAATCCTGATTTAGCAATTCAATGTGCAGTTTTGCATGACACTATCGAAGATACTGGTATAACTTTTGAACAAATTAAAGTTGAGTTTGGTGAAGCAGTTGCCAAAGGTGTACTTGCATTAACCAAAGATAATAGTTTGGCGAAACATCTACAAATGGCTGATAGTTTAAGGAGAATCAAACAACAACCTCCAGAAGTCTGGATGGTTAAGTTAGCTGATAGAATCAGCAACCTCCAAGCACCGCCACATTACTGGAGTCAAGAAAAAATTATTAAATATCGAGAAGAAGCGATAGAGATTTATGAAGCTTTGAAAGATGCGAGTCCGTTTTTAGCTACAAGGTTGGCTAGTAAAATTGAAGATTACAAGGCATATATACATTCAGAGGATGTTTAAACTAGTCAAATTCAGCTAAATTCGGAACTCTGGCTTCTAAATTCTGGATTCTTCTGTATTGATGTGAGTTTTGCAATTAATTAGGGAAAACTATCACTAGTTGGGTGTCAATAGTACTTAAGGAAGATATTTTGAGATTTCGCTGATTTTCCTGAAACATAGTGCTATTGAAAATTCTTCTTTGTAGATATCCAGGAAATAACTTCATTATGGTTCAAACATCTTTGCTTGACGACCAGATAAAATCTTTAGAACTACCCATAGAACGTGACCAGTTTTTGCGGACGATTATTCGAGAATTGGCGGGAACTTTACAAGATGTTGTTGGTATTGAAGAGGCAGCAGGCTTTTTGAATGTAGTTGGCTATCGAACAGGTCAGCATGTCAATCAGATATATCATCACGGGTTGCAAGTATCTAATCTTTCGCGTGAGCAGGTAACTGCTGTTCTTGTAGATTGGAAGCGCCGGATTCAAGGTGACTTTTACGTGATTGAAGAAACTGATGAAAAGATTGTTTTAGGCAATCGTCAATGTCCTTTTGCAGAACAGGTAGAAGGACGCGAAGCTATGTGTGTGATGACATCGAATATATTTGGTGCGATCGCAGCAGATAATCTCGGTTATGCCAGGGTAGAGTTAAAAGACACAATCGCCAGAGGTGCAAAGGAATGCACTGTGATCATTCATCTCAAACCTAGTGACGCATCCGAGGAATTTGCCGGACAAGAATACTTCAAAGTATAGTAGCAGCATGAAGCTGATAATCTCGTGGCTGTAATATGTCTCGGCTAAAGTTAATTTTCTCAAACATGGCTGAGTCTTTTCACTTTTACTCTGTTAGTGTTCCGTGCAATGGCAAAAATTCTGCTGTGATACCTCAAGATCATGACACCTGATCAATTTTTAACCTTTGCCCAGATTTTGCCAGAACCTATGCTGCTGGTAACTAGTGCAGGTGAAATTTTGGCAGTCAATCAAGCTGCTACTAAATTGTTTAGTAAAACCAGTAAAGCATTGATTGGTCAGTATTTGAGTGAGTTTGTCACGGAATCTCCTGAAAAGGTGATTGACTACCTTAAAATGTGCGCCCAAAGTCGTCAAATGATTTTGGGCGCTTTTACTATTCACCAAACTGAAGGCGAGGGAATTGCTTGTCGTAGTCAAGGTGCAGTAATTCAACCGCGATCGCATCAAAGTCCAGCAATTAATTTACTCCGTTTAGAAAAGCGTACAAAAAACGAATTTGTGGTGCTGAACCAAAAAATTCATGCCCTGAGTCAAGAAATTCAACAGCGCCAACGTATTCAAGCAGAATTAGCACAATCAAATGAAACTTTAAAACACACTCTCATCAAACTGCAAAGTGCGCTAGAAGCGGTGCAAACAGAAAAAATGTCTGGGTTGGGACAGTTAGTTGCCGGCATTGCCCATGAAATTAATAATCCAATTACCTTTATTCATGGAAATCTGAGGTATGCCAGTGGATATTACAATGATTTACTCAACCTAATTCAGCTATATCAGCAAGAATTTCCCCATTCTAGCCAAAAAATTCAGCAAGCAATTGATGATATAGAGCTTGACTTTATGCAAGAAGATATCAAAAAATTGCTCTGTTCTATGCAGATGGGTGCAGAACGAATTGCTGAGATTGTGAAATCTTTGCGAAACTTCTCTCGCTTAGACGAAGCAAAATTCAAAGTGGTTGATATTCATCAAGGTTTAGAGGCGACATTGATGATTTTACAAAGTCGTCTCAAGCCTAGTGCGGAGTATTCTGGTATTGAAGTGATTAAGGAATATGGTGAATTGCCTTTAATTTATTGTTCTCCTGGGCAGATCAATCAAGTGTTTATGAATATCTTAAATAATGCGATTGATGCTTTACAAGAAACAGAAAAATTGCGATCGCCAGAATTCAGACAAAATCACCCCAATCGCATTTGGATTCGCACAGAGAAATTCGATAACTGCTATATTGCAATTCGCATCAAAGATAACGGTAACGGTATTCCTACTGAGATTCAGCATCAAATATTTAATCCCTTCTTTACTACTAAGCCCGTCGGACAAGGAACCGGATTAGGTTTATCGATTAGTTACCAAATCATAGAAGGGCATGGTGGTCAAATTAATATGAGGTCTGAACCAGGTTGGGGTTCTGAATTTAGTATTGAGTTACCCATTGAGCAAGGTTGAAGAAGAACTCATACCGTTTAATATCAGGGCTTGATTCTACACCTGACTATCACTTTATCATCAATTTTCGATTGTTTACCTCCACTCCACCCGCGATCGCCCCTCATACTTTTTTAGTTCAACTGAACTACTTCATCACCACCTCTTCTTACTACTTCGCCAACATTTAGATGCGTTTGCTCTGGTGAGGAGCCAGAGGACGCAGGAGAGCAGAGGATAGGAGGGTTTTGACGTTTCTGCACAGATGTAGGGAGTCGTGACTGATTACCTGGACTTGATATAAGATAAGATTTCGTCATAATATGACACTACAAAGATGTACAAAAAAAGGCTTGGGTGAACCAAGCCTTTATGTATACCAAGCATTTACTACACCAAGCTTAATTTATCCTAGGTCATCCGTTAGTTCATCTCTCTCAAGGATGTATACAAATAATTAAATAACTGATATCGCTTGAATCAAAAATTATCTTTTTCTGCTTACACTACTCATAAATAAACATAAATATATTTCCCAAAAAATCAAGCAACAAAAAAGGTTTGGTCAATAGCCAAACCTTAAAAATTGCTGTGCTTAACAACGTACTCAATTAATTTATTACTTTCCTCCATAGACCTCATCTATCTTGAGGATGTACCTAAACACCAGACAAATTGATAGACGTTTAAGACAAAAAGTAACTATATTCAAATAACGTATAAATTGTGGACATATTGCATAATAAAAACCCATTAAATATTTTAATAATTACTAACTTAAAAATAATTTTTTTTGCTTCAAAAATATGAAAAAGGCTTGGAAATCAGCCAAGCCCATATATACCAGGTGTTTACCATATCTAGATAATTTATCTCCTCATCGGATGCAGTTCATCTTCCTTCTAGTCGTGTACAAAAATGATAAATTATGATATGTAAACCACGAAGACAAGGGAGAGAGACATTTATCAATGATTTAGGATTGCTATATTAATTTTGACCATAATTTATTTCACCTATCTGTCTAAGGATAGAAACAATTTAGTTTCATCTGATATTTATGGTAAAATTTATTCTGAAATAGCCAGATATTCTGTAGCAGTTAGTTTTTTACAAAAATATCAATTATAAAAAAGGTTTAGCTCAAGGCTAAACCTCTGTAGAAAGCAGTTATTTGACACACCAGAATAAATTTAGACTGAGTTAAATAGTAGGGCATCTTCCTAAAGTATGTACCCAAAAATTTGCTTGTATGATATAAAATTTCTCAGTTACTCTGGCTGCACTATTTTATCGATTTCATTAACCCAGCGTTGACGGTCAGCATGTTCTAAAGTTAAAATTTCTTCTAAACTCCAGTGGAAATGAAACGCAATACAGGCTACCTCCTCATGTAGTAAATCTGAGGGGTAGCCTATGATTCCCCCGCTAAAGCTAACTCCACTTGAAATTTAGTCTGACATTGTGGACACTGGACAGAAATTTCTGCATCACCTTGCTGATTAATTCGATTGTAAAACTCTCGCAAATATGCCAAATCGTTGGAAAAAAGATTTTCTAGCAAACTCGGAGTAATGTCTGTTAAATCTCCCAAACGAGTAATTACTTGTGAGAGCATAACAATTGCAGCATAGGTGACATTTTCCTGAGCAGCCCGATTTTTTTGTACAATGATTTCATCCTTTGCTGTCGCCAACCGCATCACACCTTGGCGATGCACATTCCCCTCAGCATCTAATAAACCTCTAGGAAGAGTAAAATTAAATTCTGTATAAATTTTTGTCATTAGTCACTTGTTATTTGTCATTTGTGATTTTCTTTTACTCCCTACTTCCTACTCCTCACTCCCCAATTCTTCTAATTCATTAATTTGACGATAAAAATTTTGTAAATAGCTTAAATCACAGGCGAAAAAATCTTCCACAACCGCAGGTGTTACTTCATCTAAAGCACCTAATTTAGTAATGACGCGAGATAAAATGATGACCGTTGCATAGGCTGGATTTGATTTTACACGAGGGTCACGTAAGGGAATAATTTCATCTATCGCTCTGGATAAACGCATCACACCTTTACGATGTAAATTACCATCTGCATCAAGATACCCTTTCGGTAAAGTAAATTCAAATTCAGTTTGCAACATTCTATGCTACTTTCACTCGTTTTAATTCTTCTACTACTACTTCTATTTCTTCAATTTCATGTTCGCTGCCAGAGGCACTCACATCATTAATTTTATAATTAGCAGGCCAAGCATTTTTAAATTCCAATCTAAATTTTTCTTCCGCAGCTTGATTATAAATAACTAAAGAACCATCCCGCCTTTCATCACCCCATTTACTTTCTTGCACAGCCGCTAACCAATTCCACATAGTCATCGAAATAGTTAAACCACGCCGCAACACAATATTAGAATAAGATATATTTCCAGGTATTTTCGTAGTGATAATTCTACCACTCGTATTACCATTTTTACCCCAAGTTTGGGGGGTGACTTCTGAAATTTCTATTACTTTTTGTGTAGTTTGAAAACCTTGGCATTCCATAAAATAGCCATCCACAGGTTCTTGGCTACCACTGAGCTTTAATTCCAGATAAAATCGGCTATTCGTCAAAATTTCGGGAAAATCAGCCATATATTTCACTATATAAAATATGAGGGAAAAGTCTGAAGTGGGAAGGTAGGAGACAGGAGGTATGATTTTAATTTTATACTTCATACTTCACACTTCATACTTCACACTTCTACTTATTTCTTCCTTTCAAAATAAGTAAAACCAATGGTGACTGTTTCGGTTAATAAATCACCACTACCTGCTGTAAAATCACTTGTGGCATAGCTGGTAGGAAAGACATCTGTAAATTCGTACTGAACTTTTTCTTGTTCGCCATCATATATAGAAAGTTTTCCTAACTTACGGTTCTTGCGGCCTTCTGATTTACCACCTGACAGAGCTTCAGCATGGCATTTGTTATACCAATCTAGGAGTTGTTTAGAATCAGCAGTTGCTACACATTCCAAGGTAATCTCTGAACATTCTACGCCACCGATAGTAGCCTGAGTTTGAGTTTTACCATCTTTGGTGACACCAATAGGTGCATCCCCACCTGCAACTATCATTTTCATTTGCATACCACTGACTTTCTTTACCAAAACATCAGTTAAACCATCAGCTTCCCAGTAAAACTTGGCATTAGAGATAAACTCTGGCATAAATCAACCTCCAGTTGAAGAAGAATTCAGAAGTCAGAATTCAGGAGTCAGAATGTAATCAGTAAGGGATTGAGATACGCCACTGATTGAAGAATATCAAATTTGCAATTTGGTGTAGGTGTTAAACCCGGTTATTCATCCACCAGTCACATATAATTCAAATCTGAATTTGGGCTTCCTGTCTCCTGAAGTCTGTTTGATAAATAGGTAATAATTAATTAGCTAAAAAAAATTAGGCAAAATCTATTTTTTGCGATTGATATTTTCACAAGTTAATGTGTAAGTTTCTTCAATATAATCGTTGCCATTTACATCTAAATCTCCGATTTTATATTGAGAAGGCCAAGCTTCTTTCAATTCCCAACGCATAACTTCGTTACCATCAGTATCGTAGGCAACTATAGAGCCTGTTTTTTTACTTTCTGCCCATTTGCCTTCACCTTTTTCGGTTTTGGGCATACATTTTTTGAACCAATCATACATTTTTTTGCTGGTGCTATCACTATCTCCACTCATAAGGGTAGAAACGTCTATTGTAAATAGACCTTCAAATCCAGCGGAGTTAATTTGTCTGAGTGTAACACCACCTTTGGTAGACATTAAAGGTTTATCTTGACCTTTGACTTTAGCTTCAAATTTGACACCGCCAACTTTACTAAAAGCCATGTCGGTCATGCTATCAATTTCAAAGTAAAAGTTACTAGCAGCAATTGGTTTTAATTCAGGCATATTTGTAGCTCCTTAATTTTGTAATAGAGGGTATAAGAGTGTGAGGGTGTAGGGGAGTATGATTTCCCTTACACCTCTGCACTTACTTTTATTGGTTAGGAGACCATTGACTAAAGCGGAAGATGACAAATTCCGCTGGACGTACAGGACAAACACCAACTTCGATGTACAACCGCCCCAACATCATGGTTTCGTGAGTGTTGATGCTAGAGTCGCATTTGACATAAAAGGCTTCCGCAGCCGAAGCACCAAATAAAGCACCTTCCCGCCAGAGTCTTTCTAGGAAGTTGCTGACGGTACGAGTCACACGCGCCCATAAGTCTTGGTCGTTGGGTTCAAAGACTACCCATTGAGTACCGAGTTCTACAGATTTTTCGATATAGCTCATCAAGCGGCGAACACTGATATAACGCCACTGGACGTTATCTGGCTCTACTAATGTGCGAGCGCCCCAAATGCGGATTCCACGGTTGGGGAAGGTACGGATACAGTTAATACCTAGAGGGTTGAGTAATTCTTGTTCGCGGAGGTTGGTTTCGTAAGCTAAACCGATAACACCTCTGGGTGTGTCGTTGGCGGGTGCTTTGTAGACACCACGAGTTTCATCAGTGCGACACCAAACGCCCAGCATGTGACCGGCGGGAGGAATTAAAATTGGTCTACCACCGTTACGGGGGTTGGGGACTTTAATCCAAGGATAGTAGAGAGCGGCAAATTGCGATCGCCTGTTAAATGCACTCAACCACTGAGCCATGTGCTGGGGCTTCACCTGGGTGGGAGGTACGGCTGTACCACCGCCTTTACATGGGGGCGGGTCTAATACTACCATCCGGTTGGGGGCAGTATTTTCACACATACTCACCATCGCTTCCATGATGCCGTGGACTTGATCCAAATCCAAGATGCCGTTTTGATAAGCCCGCATCAAGTCAGGGAAAGCAATCATGGTAACTTCATCAATTTCAAAGATACCTTGCATCCCGGTGCGATCGTCTCTGACACCTTGCACATCTCTGGGAAAACGGTCAGGGGTGGAAACTACTGGCGGTGGACTAACTTCGTAATTACCGTTAGCTGGACGGCGAGACAGTGGTTGTCCTGGTGTTTCTAAGTCGGCGACTGTAACAAATTGCGAATCTTGCAAAGCTGTCACCGCATAACTACCCACAGCCGCATCAATTTGCGGGTTCATGGATAAGTGGTCGTATTCTTCCAGAATTTCACCGTTGCGGCTAATTAGGACTTTGAAAAATTCACCAGTATTTGCGGGTGGTTCTGCTTCTGGGTTTTCTGGGGGACGCGGTTCACTTTCCGTTACAGAAACATTAATTCTGCCTTCTGCACCACCGTCATCATCATCTTCAGCTGGCTTAAGGATAAAACTTAAAGCAGGACGGTTCCCACTGGTACGAATTTTTAAGGCGGTTTCTTCTGGTGGTGGTGGCTGAGAACCTGGTAGTTTTGTACCAATACTCGCTACCCAACAACGTCCACCACCGTTGAGGAACCAACCATTTACCGCAAAAGGTAAATAAGCATCAAAATCTGTGTAACCATCAGAACCTTGTTTAGCAAAGTATTCTAAATATTCGTTCCACGATGTCACCAACATCGGTTTAAACAATTCCGCATCGCCTCTGACATCTTCGGTAAAACCGATAAAGCCGGCGATATTCGTACTTACCCCTTCTATGGGGCGACTACCTCGGTCTACTTCTTCAACGTAGACACCAGGTGCAAAATAATCTAATCTTGGCATAACAATTGGTTTTCCTATTTTTTGAAGCGTGAAGTCTGAAGTGTGAAGTCTGAAGTGTGAAGTCTGAAATTAAAATCATGTTTTCTTTCTGCCTTCTGCCTTCTGCCTCCTGCCTCCTGCCTTCTTACTTCATACTTTTTTTGTTGGTTTTGAACAGTCAATCAAACTTGGCTCAGTGACAAAATTACTATCCAGGTTTAGGGGAATTGTTAATGTCACATACAAAGCCGGACGCAATGGTACTCCTAACGCATTCCACAAAACCGCAGCATCCAAAGGATGAATAGCAGAAACGGTCATTGCTAATTCGCCATGACCGCGCAGTGCTGGAGCCAGCACCTCTTCTCGTAATGAGTGATGATGCAAAAGTAGTATTAATGCCTCGGATAAGATACGCTGTTCACTTAAACTGGTAAAATCCCAAGCACTTACCAAAAATGAGAGTTCAAACCACCTTGGTGTTAATAAGAATAATTTCCTTTTGTCTGCCGATTGCTGACAATGAGACTGTTGTTTGTCAACACTTTCTTGAATGTTGTAACAATATAAATTCAGTCTAGGGTTGATATTCTGTTTCACACCAGGATGGTTGAAGTCAATTTGCTCTGTACTGAGCAGGGAAATCCCGCCAGCTAAAATTTTTGCTAAAGTCTGGGTAGCAGCTGGGATCATAAAACACAACAGCAGGGTGACTGAAATGCTCCCTTAATCACTCTGGCTGGTAGGTTTTTACCGCCAGTATGAATCTATGGAGGGTGAAGCGTTCTTACCAGAGTTCCGCAAGCAAAAAGTAACTACTTTGCTACCGAACTTACGGAAGTTGGCGCAATACGGTTCGGTTAACGTTTTGGCATTTTGAACTCCCCCCAACCCCCCTTAAAAAGGGGGGCTGAAAATTATCTTTTACCCCCTTTTTAAGGGGGTCGCCGTAGGCGGGGGGATCTTAACCGAACAGTATTGGAAGGTGGAGGGCTGACAGCACAAAATAAACCTTGGAATTAGGCTTTTTTGTTGGCTAATTTGCCACTATTGGGCTAACTCTTTCTAGCTTAGGGATCTAGATGTCTAGCGTTTATTAGACTTTGGTCGATATTGTAAAATTATTGTTTTAAATTCCCCAATTTTACAAGCTGTAGAGTAAGCTGATTTCGTCCGTATTTATACAGTAATAAGCATAATTTCTCCAAGCAAAAATCTTTGAGATTGGGTAGCATTTCTAATGCTTCTGAGTTGCTATAGTGTTTCGGAGTGTAAAATAGGATGAGGGTGGCTACACAAAAATTAACCTCTCAATTGCCGCGACCTTGGTTGGTAAACAATTTAGAAAATAAACTGCCAGAGTTAAATTTTTATCAAATTTGTCAGCTGACTATTCAACAATTAAAAGCCTTGTTGCCAAATGTGGCTATCTGGACAGTTTATTACGATTTAGCAACAGAAAAACGGCAGATAGTGGCAGAGTATAGCACAGAAGATTTATGTTCTGTGCAGATGAAACAGGATGACCAAGTAAGTTCTTTTACGTCTGGGAAATTCCATCCAGATTTGGCATATTTGCAAGCGGAAAATTGGTGGCGAGATGATTTACCAGTTCTGCAAGTTACGGAATTAGCAGTATCAGGGGGTTATCATAGCTATGTTTGTCGGATAGGTAAACAGAGTTTAGCAATCGGCGAATATATATTGATATGTACTCATAAATTGCTGTCTGCTGAACAGCAACAGTTACTGCTGGGTAATGCTCAAATATTAAGTAATTATTTAGGGATTTGTCGAGAGCGATCGCAACAACAACAAGAAATCTTAGCTTTATCTCAAATTCTCGGACAAACAGAACATCAATTGAGAAATCCTTTAGCATTGATTAATCTCTATGCAGAAAATCTGCGCTTGGCATTACCAGAGGGTAGTTTACAAGAACAAGCAATCTTGATTCGCCAAACTGTAGATGAGTTGAGTGCGAAATTAACTGATTTACTTTACCGTGGACAACGGGCAAATTTAAACTTAAAAAAATATAATTTGCAAACAATTATTAGGGAATGTATTAAAAGCTTACAACATTTACTAACAGAAAAAAACTTAACAATTCAATATCCTGAGCAGCCTGTATATGTCACAGTAGATAACTGGCAAATGAAACAAGTGTTTGATAATTTATTAGGCAATGCGATTCATTTTAGTCCCTGTGGTGGGAGAATCACTTGTAATTGGTACGCTTATAGTCATGAAGTGTTAATAGAAATTTGCGATCGCGGTTCGGGAATTGCACCGGAGGAATTGAAGCAAATATTTAAGCCTTATTATTCTCGCCGTGTAGGTGGTACAGGTTTAGGACTCGCGATCGCGCAAAAAATTATCTTGGCACATCAAGGCAACTTATGGGCAGAAAATCTCCCCACAGGTGGCGCTCAATTTTCCTTTACATTACCCTATAAAAGGCAAAAGTAAAAAGGTAAAAGTAAAAAGTAATCAGACTTATATATTGCAAACTTTTCACAGTTTCAGATGGTCTGCTGATTCAGACTACAGACTTCTCTTAAATATCCCAGGCACACTACCATGAATCCTAAAAAAGAGGTAATCTCGATTCTACTGGTTGATGACGAACCGCATTTTCGTCAAGGAATACGCACCTTATTAAACTTTTATACAAGTAGCAGTAGTATAGGATTAAATGTCATTGGAGAAGCTGCATCTGTTGAACAAGCAGTAAAATTAACTGTTGAACAACATCCAGCGTTAATCTTACTAGATTTAGAATTACCGCCAGAAAACGGCATTACTGCCCTAAACCGTCTGGGAGAATTATCTTATAACGGCAAAGTATTAATATTATCTGCTCATCAACAAGATGAATGGATATTTCGTGCTATGCAGGCTGGTGCTTGTGGTTATGTATTTAAAGACCAATTAGCAACCCAATTGTGCGAAGCTATCAATACTGTCATTAATCATCAAGTTTATTTACCACCAGCAGTCGCCACTGCCTTTTTTAGATTATTTCACTACTACACAGGCAATTCATTAAGCTTCGGCAATAATTGTATTCATCTGACCGAAAGAGAACAAGAAGTTTTAAATTGGTTAGTGCAAGGCGCTTCTAACGAACAAATCGCAGGCCATTTATATATTACGGTCGCCACAGTCAAAGCACACTTAACAGCCATCTTTGAAAAATTAAGCGTCACCAGCCGCACCCAAGCTATTGTCAAAGCTTTAAAACTCGGTTTGGTTTGTCCATAAAACTGAAGTGTGAAGTATTAAGTATGATTATCGGTTTTTTCGCTTTTAACAAATGACAAATGACAAATGACCAATAACAAATGAGTAACCATTTAGCCATCGCCACTGTCACCGCAACTTTGCAAAGAACATTACAAGCCAGTGTTCAAGTAGAGGTGGATGGTGCGCGGGTGACAACCCTAAGACCAGACCGCCTGAATAATGCTACACCAGAAGCAGGAGTGAACATATATCTTTACGATATTCTGCTGAATAGTGCTTGGCGGAGTGCTGATTTAAGACAACGCTATTCTGATGAGAAATATAGTAAACGACAGCAAACAGGCTTAGATTTATACTACTTGTTGACTTGTTATGGTAACGATGTGGAACTAGAACCACAGCGCCTCATAGGTAGTGTCATTCGCACCTTCAACAGCAAATCGATTCTTACCCAAGCAATGATTCATGAAACAGTCAGTGATGCAACTTTGACGTTTTTAGCTGATTCTAATTTAGCCGAACAAGTAGAAGCGATCGCCATTTCTCCAGTTGATTTGAATATCGAAGAAATTTCCAAAATTTGGACGGTATTTTTTCAAACACCCTACGCTTTATCATTAGCTTATAAAGCCAGTGTGGTCTTAATTGATAGCGGTGAACTTCCGAAAAAACCCTTACCCGTCCGCAATCTTCAGCGTCATGTTACACCATATCAACCTGCGATCGCGCAAATCAAAGTAGTAGAAGAACTAGCTAAAATTTGGCAAACCCAATATGCAGCTACACCCTTAGTTTTGGCTGACAGTACATTATTAATCCAAGGAAATAAATTAAGCGCAGATATCACCCAAGTCCGCATCGGTGATATCACAACCACTCCCCAAGATGTGACAGACAAGCAAATTACCTTAAATCTGGCTACTATCCCGATAGAATCTCTCAGGGCTGGTGTCCAGAGTTTACAAGTAATTCATCCCCAAGCCAAGGTCAATTCCAATGTTGTACCTTTCTTGTTACGCCCGACTATTTTAGATATCACTGTATCTAATGTACATGGTAGAGGCAATGAACCGCGATCGGCTGATATAACTATTACTGTTAACTTGAATACTGAGAAAACACAAAAAGTAACGTTAGTTTTAACAGAATTTTCCCTCACCCAATTTACTGGTTACTCTACTGATAAAACTAAAAATCGCCGCAATAGTTCCAACTCAATTACTTTTGCAATTCATGATTGTTTACCAGGAAGTTATTTAGTCCGCTTGATTATAGATGGTGCAGAAAGTTTATTCACAGTTGACACAGACTCCAACAGCCCCACGTTTGAACAATATATCGGGCCAGTAATAGTTATTTCTTAGATTCTCTATTTTATTTACAACATAATTATGCAGGCTGCTATCCCTAAATTTATTTGGAAAAAGCCCAACGTCCAAGGTATTTATCCTCAACCGAGATACGGACATTCTGCTATTTTGTATCAAGCCTCCATGATTATTTTTGGGGGGGAAGATAATAACACTTATGAAGCTTTCAATGATGTTCATTTGCTAGATTTGACTTCTTGGACTTGGATACAGCCTCAGATTTCAGGGCAAATTCCTGAACCGAGAAGCTTTCATACAACAGTTTTATATCAAGATAAAATGCTGGTTTGGGGAGGGCATCAAGCAGCACAAGATGGTGGCTATATCTTTAGTGATGTGGCTATTCATTCCCTTGATTTAAAAACTTGGGAATGGTCAGAAATTACCCCTGATGGTATACCGCCAGATCCGCGTTCTCATCACAGTGCTGTTTTATTTCAAGATAAATTATTGATTGATGGCGGGTCTTATGATATCTACTCAGCACGAGATGATTTACATATATTAGATATTACCAAAATGTGCTGGTTAAATATTCAAATTAATAATTGTCGCAGTTCTTCTCTCGCTGGCTTAAAAGTACGTGACCAGACATTAGTCAAGTTTTTAGGTGATGCAGCTTACGGCGGATTTTGTCAAGATATTTTAACTTTAGAATTAGGAAATTTGGATAATATCAATACTTGGCAATTAGCTAATTTTAAAGGGATAGATAATTATAGATATTCAGTTGATTTACAAGATAATGATGAAGAAGAGATAGAAGATGAATTTGATGATGAAGAAAATGTCATTCCTTGCCGCACTATTCACGGCTATAGTGAGTTTGGGAATAACATAGTTTTATTTGCTGGCATGGCTCCTGGTGATGGTGTCAGTCATATGACTATTGGTGATTTAATAATATTAAATATGCCTGACGCTAACAATAATAATTCCCATAATTATCAAGCATTAGTTCCAGAAGTTGTTGGTAAATTTCCTCCTCCAAGATTTGGTCATTCCACTATACAATTTAATCAGCAAATGATTGTTTATGGTGGCTTATGGATTGATACTTGGGCTGGTAATAATAGCTATGACAATGAAGTATACATTTTGGAGATGATATAGCAGTCCTGATTGATGGGTGAATAATGAAGACAAGGGAGACAAGGGAGAGAGATGTTTATAAATTATTTAGAATTGCTATAGAAAATAGCTGAATTTTTAAAGAAGGATAAATACTAAATGCAATGGCAAGTCGATAATTATAATTATTTGATGAATGAACTCGCTGTAGTTCGGACTTTATTAGAAAATAATCCAGAAAATCAGGAAAATTCGCCATTAGAATCGAGTGCTAAAAATACTTTGCCTAACGCCGCATTGAATAATCTTTGTCGGATTTTTGGTTTAACATATTTTGAACGTTATATTTTACTATTGTGCGTTGGTATGGAATTAAACCCAAATTGGGGTTTTTTATGCGCCAATTCGCTAAGTGGTGTGGGTAAACCTTATCCAAATTTCATGTTGGCTACATTAGTTTTACCTCAAGCACATTGGAATGCTTTAACACCTGATGCACCGTTGCGACGTTTGCAGTTAATTCAAATTGCCGAAGGTTCTGGTTTAAATCTCAGTCCGTTACGAATTGATGAGCGAATTTTACATTATTTACTAGGATTGAATAATTTGGATGAAAGATTACAAGGTGTAGTAAAATCTCTGGAACCTCAAAATATTGCCCATGTAAATTCCCACCAGATTTTGGCAGAACAACTAGCAACAACTTGGGTAAATACTAGAGAAGGAATAACTTTACCAATCATTCAATTATGTGGAGATGAAGTAAGTAGTAAAAAAGCGATCGCCTCTACAGCTTGTCAGTTACTTGATCTTAATTTATACATTATGTCAGCAGGTGCAATTACTAGCCTGCGAACCACCGAAATCAATGAATTATTGCGGCTGTGGGATCGAGAAGCTATGCTCACCAACAGCGTACTACTATTAGATTGTGAGGAAAGTGATAGTAGTGATGCTGCTAAAGAAAGTGCGATCGCTCATTGGATGACAAATATCTCCAGTCCCCTCATTATCATTAGCCGTGAACGCAGGCGATTTACCCAAAAACCAATAATTGCGATCGACGTTCCCAAACCCACCACCACCGAACAACGCATAATCTGGCAAAATGCTTTAGGTGAAGTAGCCACCACCCTCAACGGTCACGTAGATATCCTAGTTTCTCACTTCAGCCTCAGCGCCGCCACTATTCACACAGTCTGCACAGAAGCCATAGGTAAATCAAAACTCACCAATCAACTCCCCACTCAGCACTCACACTTCGACTCCGCTCAGTGTACAGCACTCAACACTCCCCAATCCAAACTCAGCACTCAGCACTCAGCACTCAGCACTCTCCTCTGGGATACCTGCCGTTCTCAAGCGCGATCGCGCTTAGATGAATTAGCCCAACCAATTGAATCAGGTGTCACTTGGGATGATTTAGTTTTACCAGAAGCCCAACGTCAAGTTTTACGCGATATTGCAGCCCATGTGCGACAACGGGCTAAAGTCTATGAACAATGGGGATTTGGCAACACAGGCGGTAGAGGTTTAGGGATTAGTGCCTTATTTGCGGGTGCTAGTGGTACAGGTAAGACAATGGCTGCTGAAGTCATAGCCAATGAACTGCGTTTAGATTTATATCGTATAGATTTAAGCCAAGTTGTAAGTAAATATATTGGCGAGACAGAGAAAAACTTACGCCGTGTATTTGATGCAGCTGAAGCAGGCGGCGCAATTTTACTATTCGATGAAGCCGATGCCTTATTTGGCAAGCGTAGCGAAGTGAAAGACAGCCATGATCGCCACGCTAATATTGAAGTCGGTTACTTACTCCAACGTATGGAATCTTACAGAGGATTAGCGATTCTCACCACCAACTTAAAAGCTTCCTTAGACCAAGCATTTCTGCGCCGGATTCGGTTTATCGTCCAGTTTCCCTTCCCCGATGTCACTCAGCGCAACGAGATTTGGCAACGCATCTTTCCGCAGCAAACACCCACCCAAGATTTAGACTTTGGTAAATTGGCAAAATTAAATGTATCCGGCGGTAATATTCGTAACATTGCCCTCAATGCCGCCTTTTTAGCCGCCGATGCTGGGGAAGCCGTGGAAATGAAATATATTTTACAAGCTGCTAAGAGTGAATACGCAAAATTAGAACGACAGTTGACAGATGCTGAGGTAAAAGGTTGGATTTAGGCGAAAAAAACTATATTTCGGGGAGTAAACCAAAATGCGATCGCCTGCTTTTAACTCTGTGAACAATGGTGGCGATCGCTAACTAATTCCTCCATAAGAGTGCCAAAATTGATACTAACTACTTCTGGATGATTAACCACTACTTCACAGATTGGGAGAGTTGAGTAAATGTATACAAGACAATACAAAACAAAAAAGACTTCAACAAATTCTGCGGAAACCTCAACCACCAATCAATTCGCACCACGCCGTTTTGTCGTCCAGCCCCAAGTAGAAGAACCACCTGTTGCGTCTAGGGTACATCAGGAAAACAAAACCGGTATGCCAAATAACCTGAAAGTCGGGATTGAAAACCTCTCAGGTATAGCTATGGATGACGTAAAAGTCCACTATAATTCTGCCAAACCTTCAGAATTACAGGCATTGGCATATACTCAAGGTACAGATATCCATTTAGGTAAAGGTCAGGAACAACATCTCGCTCATGAAGCTTGGCATATAGTTCAACAAAAACAAGGTCGAGTCAAGCCTACCATGCAGCTACAAAGTATAGAAATCAACGACGACGTATCTTTAGAGCAAGAAGCCGATTTGATGGGACAGAAGGCTGCTCAAAGTACAGCACCAGAAGCAAACCAACTTTTACAATTAGGGTCAGAGAAGGAAGTATATCAGTTTAATGGCTGGGAAAAAATGGCTTTGGTGTTGGGAGGTGCTGCGGCTGGTGTTTTGTTTTCATGGTTAAAGAGTAAATATGATGAGAGTGAAGCCACACAAAAACAGCAAAACATCATTCAAGAGTTTGAGATGCGGATGCGTGAGCCTGCGTTCCGAACAAACGCAGAAGATAGAGAAAATGCTTTTGTACTTTCGGCATTGAAAGAAGGCGTGGATGAGAATGTGGCTAGGCGACTCTTCCAAAATAGTGGTGCAGCCGCTAAGGATACAGTTACAGGATTTGCTCCAGGAGGTGACAGGATACCTACAGTTCAAAATGCAATTGACTTCATTAATAAAAATGAAATGGCTAGGGGCTTTTACGTGGAAGTGGATATTAGAAATCTTGGAGGATTGAACAGCGTATTAGGCCATACCGGAGCCGATGAAATTTTTACTCAGATAGCTAAAATGACAGAGGAGCAAGTTAAATCTCTAGGATCTTCTACAGTCAAAGTAGCAAGTTTTCGTCATGGAGGCGATGAATTTAGTTTTGTAGTTGTTACTGAAAACATTGAGAAGAGTAACATCATGAAGAATAATGTTGAACAAAAATTGGAAGCAGCTGCTCAAAAGATACAACATGAAATAGTTGATAGTACATTAATCATCTCAATAAATAGTGATGCTGAAGTCGAAAAGGAGGCTACATTAGCAACGATAGAACACCCAAAACATAAAGGAAAAAAGGAATTCAATGGTACTGGTATTGTGTTTGGAGTTAGTCAGATTACAGGCAAAGATACAGTAAAAAATGTATTAAGTGCTGCTGATTTACAAGTTGAACTTAGAAAAAACAAGTAAAATAAGAAATAAAAGTAAGGATAATTATGTCAACTGAAGAAAGATTGAAGCGTTTAGGATTGGAACATCTCAAAGACAATCCACAGGAACTGGAACAAGAAATTGAGAAACAATTAGCAGAACGTCATCAAAAAGAAAAAGAATGGGAAAAACAGCAAGCAGAAAAAAGGTTAACTAACAAACAGATAGAACAAGAAAATTCATAAACACCAACTTGAATAGCAAATAGTTTGACATTGTTGAGTGCGATCGCCCATCCAATCACCCTGCTAAACTAAAATCACACCTCTTAATCTTCAGGAGCTATGAGCGCCACAACTACGCCAACTCTCACCCTAGAAGCGTTTCTGAAGCTCCCAGAAACCAAACCAGCTAGTGAATATATCAATGGTGAGATTATTCAAAAACCAATGCCGAAAGGAAAGCATAGTCGGTTGCAGTTAAAGTTGTGCAACAACATCAACAACGTTGCAGAAACTCAACAAATTGCTTATGCTTTTCCAGAGTTGCGTTGTAGTTTTGGTATACGTTCAATTGTCCCTGATGTAGCTGTGTTTAAATGGTCACGCATTCCCTTTGATGCGGATGGGGAAGTACCTAATGATTTTTTATTGTGTCCTGACTGGACAATTGAAATTTTTTCTCCTGAACAAAGTTCTAACAAAGTAATTGGTAATATTCTTTACTGCTTGCAAAATGGTTGTCAGCTAGGTTGGTTAATCGATCCAAGCGATCGCTCCATTCTTGTTTTTTCGCCAAATCAACAACCACAATTATTACAAGGTAGCGATCGCCTATTAAGCTTACAAGAAATCGACCTAAATCTGTCAGTAGAGCAGGTTTTTAGTTGGCTGAAGATGCAATCTATGTAAATAAGAGTATCAATATGAGCGATCGCTAATTATCTTCAGTAAGATAGTGCCAAATTTTGACAATAATTTGCCGCAAACCGACGGTGGTTGTTCTGCTACACAGAAATATCTGGAGAATAACAATGTATTACAGACAACCCAAAGCAGCTAAAACTTCTACAAATCACTCCGATGCAATAGTTAATCCATTCGCACCCCGTCCTTTTGTTGTCTCAACTGAAGCAGAAGATAGCACCCAAACGCCCAATTTACAGTCACAGGCAGTTAAAAATAATACATTAATTTCTTCAAACAACTTCGCCAATATCCCCGTTTTTCCTCCTGCTTATCAACCACCACCACCGCCACGCATTCAAATGAAACTTGCGATTGGCGAACCAGGAGATACCTATGAACAAGAAACTGAAACTGTAGTTAAAGAAGCTATGCAACAGCTTGATATGCCTGTTGTCATGGCCATTCAGCGCAATCAAAATCAGATTCTCAACCGAGACATTGACCCCACTCAAGTCCAAGATGGAACAACGCCAATTAACCCCCAAGATATCGATTTAGAAAAAATTGGTCATGGCTTGATTTATGACGACGTTTTGACAGATCAAGATCAAGAATGGTTGCGAGAACAAGGATTTCATGAACAATGGTTTCCTGATGGCAATGTCGTCAATGCTGGTCAGGGATTGAATTATGGATTATTGTTACCAACAGAACAAGGAGTCTCAGCCGGGAAACACCCTGTGTTGGCATTTCGCGGAACCAGTGATTTAGCAACAGCGTGGCAGGATTTAGATATTAACTCTCCTGGACATGGTGGTATTCAGAATTTACTCAAGGAAGTTCCCACTGGCTACATCGGTAATATCGTTTCGCAATCAGGCAAAATAGATGTTACAGGTCACAGTTTAGGCGGTGCATTAGCTCAACATTTTGTTGGTACTCATCCAACTTTGGTGAGACGACTGGTAACATTTCAATCGGCCGCGCCTAATGCCAAGCAATATCACAACAATATTGAATCGCTACCAGAAGAAGAAAGACCAGAGGTAGTTCACCACATTGCTAAAGGCGATATTGTAGATTTAGCTGGAGGAGAACATCTCAAAGGTACGTTTTTTGAACATGATCTAGAAACTTCTGGATTAGCAAATTTCTCTACCCTCGCCAGAATTAAACAAGCACACACCTCTCAGCTATTAAATACTGAAGATATCGTCGGCGAAGCAGGTCATGGTCGTCATACTAAAAATATCACCATGATGGAAAATGCCACTCGTCCCTATACTAAATCTCGATTAGTCGAAGCAGGCAGAATGATGGCACTCAATAAAGGTACTGCCGTTGCTGGTGGCTTGTTGGTTGGTGCGGCGGGATTAGCAGGTACAGCAGTAGAAGTTCCTACCAGATTAGCTTACCAAGGTTTGAAAAAAGCTGGAAGTGCGATCGCCTCTGGTGCATCATCTCTTTATGAAACTGCCACTAATTTCTTCTCTAAGAACAACCAAGAATAATCCGATAGCCTTCCTATTTGATATACAGACAAGGGAGACAAGGAAGACCTGGAAGATAGATATCTTTAAACCATTTATGATTGCTATATGAGTAGTTATATGAATAAATCATTGCTATTTGAGCGTCATTTTAGTGACAAACTTAATATATCACTAGAAATTCCTCAAACTTGGCAAAAAATTGCGAATCAACATTTAGATGAGCAAACCGAAGGATATTTTTATCCTGCACAATCGAAAAATAATCCCCAAATTTTTATTAAGAAAATTCTTATTCCAGAAATAGAACAACACGAACAAAACTTTATAGAACTTGCCGATGAATTACTGCAATTACCTTTACAAAAATTACAGTCAGAACAGTTTGAAATAATTTCTCAAACACAAACAAAAATTGATAATTATCCAGCGAGATTAGATATTTTTGTGTTTCAACCTCCTGATGTTGAACTGCCAATTACACAATATCAAGTTTGTTGGCAATGCCATCAACTGGTCTATGGATTAGTTGCAATGGTAGAGTCAACCGCAGAATTAGAGTATTTACCAATTTTCGCCACAGTCGCAGGTTCGATTAACTGCCATCCTGATATTAGTAGCGAATGACAACTACGTATTATATAGAAAAACTATAGGCATCCCATTTGATTTTTTAACAGATACGTAGTGGCGTGACTAGACTAAAATGTTGCAATGACCGAAATTCCATCTGCGTTTATCTGCGGTTAATTTTACCCACACTCTATGACATCATAGTAGTCGTGTTATTCCAGTACAGTCACAAAATCCTCTTTTCTACTCTTCATTCCCAGCATCTTATACAGATAATTGCACAATCAAACCAGATAAATCTATATGTATTTTTCGGAAATATATCCTGACGTAATTGTGCAATTTATGTTTCTAAATTTGGTAATTAAGTTTACTGAAACTGTAAATGACGTAGCTTAGGTGTTCACCTTATTCTATTAATTAAGCAAGGAGTTGAGCCGCTAAACAAAGCTCATCAACTAGCTAACAAAAATCTCGTTCAAAAAAGAGAAGGTTTACACTATGTCTCAAGAATTATTTACCGACTTAGCAATTGAACAACAAGAAACCATTTCTGGTGGTAGCCTATTTAATGTGCAAGAAATCAATTCTGCTCTGTTTAAACAAAACACTCAAGTTTTACAGTTAGCTACTACTGCAACTGCTGGGGCTAATGGTGCATCTTCGACTAAAGTTTTCAGTGCTGGAACAAATAATATTCTCAGCAAATCTGGAGATATTCTCAGGTTCTTTTTGTAATTGAATATCTGCATCATTCAGATTCCAGAATTTTCATATATAGCGATTCTGCATCAGATAAATTCGCCCCCTAAAAGCATCTACCACGAATCGCCAATACTATCACTCTGCTGTTGGATTTTTTGGTAAATCAGAATTATCCAGCAGAGAAAAAAGGATAATTCTGGAATCTTATTTTTAGTAAATTTACCCAAACGTAAGTTCTAGCAGCTACACAAAGCAAGTAATCAACTTACGTCATGCAAATAACGGAGAGTTTCAACTATGTCTTACGAACTGTTTATTGATATCCATGAAGAGCAGCAACAAATAGTAACTGGTGGTTCAATGGCTGTAATGAGTTTACCCAACCTGCAAGGGTATAATTATTCTAGTTATCAGCAAGATATGCAGGTTGTGCAGTTTAATACTAAAGTAACTTCTGGGCCTAATGGTTCATCTTCAACGAAGGTATTCCAAGCTATAAACGATCATCGGTTAAGTAGTGCTGGTGATATGCTCACCTTTCGTTGGTAAGTAATTAATCGTCTAATCAAGATTCCAGAATTTTCATATTATGTCAATTTGGCGGTCGAAACAAGTGAAAATTCTGGAATTTTCTTATTTGCCAAAGATGGAGTTACTATTATGTCTGCACACTTAGAAGATAAATCATCAGAACTATTTATTGATTTATCAGAAAAAGAACAAGAACCTATAAAGGGTGGTTTTTCCTATCCTGGACTTAGCCTTTATAATATGTTCTTTCAAAGAACAGAAATAGCCAGCTTTGCCAACATTAACAGTACTTATTCTGATGGTATTCGCAGCTTTTCTTCTCAGCAACAAACTGGATATCGACTTTCACAGGTGACTTTTGGCTTGAGTGGGGGTGAATTTGGCGGTGGACGCAGAGGAAGGAAAGCCAGAAGAAGAAGACAATATTTATTAAATATGTTGTTTGAGTTGATGTCTATGTTTGGGTAAATATTGTCATTAATACTATTACCTCTAAAATGCAGAACACAATTGACGACTGAGCAGTTGTCATAATTTAGGGTAATTTACTTATGAAACACCAATTTGTGAAACAGCACAGTGAAGAAGACTGCGGGGCTGCTTGTTTGGCTGCTATTTCTAAATATTATGGACGTACTTTTACTCTCAGTCGCATTCGTGAAGCTGTTGGTACTGGACAATTTGGAACTACTTTATTAGGACTGAAAAGAGGAGCAGAAACACTAGGCTTTAATGTGCGCCCTGTGAAAACTTCACCAGAAGTTTTAAACCGAATGAATGAAGCACCTTTGCCAGCCATTATTCATTGGAAAGGTAATCATTGGGTTGTATTATATGGCAGAAAAGGTCAAAAATGTTTAGTTGCTGATCCGGCTGTGGGGATTCGCTATCTTTCTAAACAAGAGATAGCAGAAGGTTGGGCTGATTGGTTGATGCTTTTATTAGAACCTGATCCGATTAAGTTTTTCGCGCAAGCAGATGAAAAAGTTGGTGGATTTTGGCGTTTCTTTCAGCGTGTTTGGATTTATCGCGCGATTTTAGCGCAAGCATTACCTCTGAATTTGATGTTGGGATTGCTATCTTTAGCGTCGCCATTTTTAATGCAAATTTTGACGGATGATGTGCTAGTTAGAGGTGATACAAAGTTATTGACGACTGTAGCGATCGCAGTTGTAGTGATGAATTTAATTTCTCACAGTCTTTCTTTTGTTCAGTCTAACTTAATTGCTCACTTTGCTCAACGGCTGCAATTAGGTTTAGTCCTAGAATTTGGTAGACAAATTCTGCGTCTACCTCTTGCTTATTACGAATCACGGCGCAGTGGAGAAATTGTCAGCCGCTTACAAGATATTGACCAAATTAATCAGTTAGTTGCTCAACTAGTTGTTGGTTTACCCAGTCAATTTTTTATTGCTTTGATATCTTTTGGGTTTATGGTCTTCTATAGCTGGAAACTCACACTAGTAGCTGCATTGATTGGTATAGTAATGAGCTTATCAACAGTAGTTTTTCAGCCGACTTTACAACAAAAAACTCGTGAATTATTAGTCCAAGAAGCAGAAACTCAAGGCGTTTTAGTCGAAACCTTTAAAGGCGCACTCACCCTCAAAACTACAACTTCTGGGTTGCAATTTTGGGATGAATTACAAAGTCGCTTTGGTCGGTTAGCGAATGTTACCTATCGCACAATTCAAATTGGTATTATTAATCATACTTTTTCTGGCTTTGTTTCGGGGGTTGGGGGTGTGGTTTTGCTGTGGTTTGGGGGAAATTTAGTAATTAATCCAGCCGAAAATTTGAGTATTGGGCAACTTTTTGCTTTCAACTCTATGAATGGGAATTTTTTAGGATTAATTTCTACCATTATTAGCTTCGTGGATGAAATTACCCGCGCTAAAACTGCTACTCAACGACTCACGGAAGTAATAGACGCAAAGCCGGAAAATGCAGGCGATGAAATTAAACCTTACGCCAAAATTGCTGGTGATGCTGATATTGTTTGTACAAATTTAAATTTTCATTATGCTGGGCGGCTAGATTTAATTGATGATTTTTCGCTGACAATTCCTGGTGGTCAAGTTGTGGCTTTAATTGGTAAATCTGGTTGTGGTAAAAGCACCTTAGCTAAACTGATTGCTGGTTTATATCCTCTGCAATCAGGTAATATTCGGATTGGGCTGTATAACCTACAAGATTTATCTCTTGAATGTCTGCGTCAACAAGTCGTACTTGTTCCCCAAGAACCGCATTTTTGGAGTCGTTCAATTGTGGAAAACTTTCGCTTAGGCGCTCCTCATGTCACCTTTGAACAAATTGTCAGAGCTTGTCAGGTAGCAGAAGCCGACGATTTTATTAGTAAATTACCAGATAAATATCAAACTATTTTAGGAGAATTTGGCGCGAATATTTCTGGTGGGCAACGTCAAAGATTAGCAATAGCCAGGGCGATTGTTACAGACCCACCAATTTTGATTTTAGATGAATCAACGGGTGGACTTGATCCAGTAAGTGAAGCACAAGTTTTAGATAAATTATTTAAACATCGTCAAGGTAAAACTACAATTTTAATTACTCATCGTCCCAGAGTTGTTAATCGGGCAGATTGGATAGTTTTACTAGAGCAAGGTAAGTTAAAAAAGCAAGGTTCGTTGGCAGAATTACGCTCTCAAGCTGGAGAGCATTGGGAATTTTTAAATCCTTAATAATTGAGAATTTTACAGGTAATTATGCTGTACACATATACTAAACAAACTCTGCCATCAGTAGAAAGTGATGATTTTCTTCCGCCTGTGAGTCGTTGGACATCTTTAGCCGGAATTTTTTTAGTTGGAAGTTTGGGTGCAGGGATGAGTTTAGCTTCATGGGTGAAATATAATGTGACGGTGAAAACTTCTGCATCTGTGCGTCCAACGGGAGAAATTCGTTTTGTTCAACCCAAAATTGAAGGGACTGTAAAAAGTATTTTTGTGCAAGAAAATCAAATCGTCAAACAAGGCGATGCGATCGCAAGATTAAATGACGAACAATTGCAAATCAAAAAAAGTCAGTTACAAGACAACATTCAGCAAGCTAGGCTGCAAATTCTCCAAATTGATGCTCAAATCAGAACTTTAGATTCACAAATTGTCGCAGAATCCACGGTAGGAGAACGGACTGTCGCTTCTGCTGAAGCCGATTTAGCCCGCAATCAAAGGGAATATCAAGAACGCCAAGTTACCACCAGCAGCGAATTACTCGCAGCACAAGCCAGTTTGCAAAAAGCGGAAGCAGACTTGCATAAAGCCCAAGCTGATTTAAGTTTTGCCGAGGTGGATCGCGATCGCTATGGACAATTAGCACAAGTTGGCGCAATTGGTAAGCGCGAATTTGAACAAAAAAAGCTGGTTGTAATTCAAACCCAAGCCATTTTAGAAGCTGAACAAAAAGCCGTAGATATTGCAAAAGCCAAAGTGCAAGTCGCCCAAGCATCTGTAAATCCTAGCAGCGCCTCAATTGCGATCGCCCAGGCGAGAATCGCCCAAGAAATTGCTAGAGGTGAGGCTAATATCGCTACTTTAAAAAAGGAAAAACAAGCGTTAATTCAACGACGTGTAGAAATGCAAAATCAACTCGGACAATCGCAAAAAGAACTTTTACAAGTTATTAGTCAATTGCAAGATACTATTTTGCGAGCTAGTAGTAATGGAGTAATTCTTAAGCTGAATTTACGCAACCCCGGTCAAGTGTTACGGGTGAGTGAACCGGTTGCGGAAATTGCACCGACTAATGCACCTTTAGTTGTGAAAGCGATGATTCCACCCCAAGAAATTAAAAATGTCGCTGTTGGTCAAAAAGTACAGATGCGAATTGATGCTTGTCCCTATCCTGATTACGGTACGCTCAAAGGTGTGGTGACAGCAATTTCTCCTGATGCAATTTCGCCTAAAACGAGTAATACAGATATTCCGACATCAACTGCTCTAACTCCTGGAGGTAGCTATTTTGAAGCCACCATTCAACCAGAAAGAATCATTTTTGGTAATGGCGATCGCCAATGTCATATCCAAGCTGGTATGGAGGCGAAAGCTAATATTATTTCCCAAGAAGAAACCGCATTACAATTTATGTTGCGTAAGGCTAGATTAACCACAGATTTATAAGGGGATAAATATGTGCTGTTGAAATTTTCTACACAAATTATATTGGTGCTGCTATACATAATCACCTCGTTAATGTTTGTCAGAAACTGTTCTAGATTTCAACAAGCATTGCAATGGTGGTTTTCTCGACAATCGCTGAAACTTTATCTAGAGGCGAAAGAAATTCGTGACGGATTATTACAAGAATCCTTCGCAATTCGGCGCAGTCTAGATTTATTAACCCAGGATAATTTAAATTTGACAATCAATAAAACCCATGAATATCTCCAACAAGCTGATAACTTTCATCATGCTCTCATGCAATTGAGCGATCGCTTATTTCCTACCTACATTCAAGATAACTTACCCCTAGCTATTGAGTGCTTATTAGAACCTTGGTCAACTGCAAATTCTCACCTCCAATTCCATTTGGATATTCCAGCCTACTGGCGATTTGAGACAGTTGAACGCAGTTTGATAGTTTTGCGGTCTTTAGAAGAATTACTCATCTTAACCTTGCCCAATTGTGCAATTAATACATCTATTTTTGTCACCCTTAAACAACAAACATATTTAGCTCAACTCAGGGTACACATCACATATCCTGATTTATCCACTGTAAGGTTTTATTCTACATTAAAAGAATTAGATTATCTCTGCGACAGCTTTCGATTTTTAACTTCTGGGAAATGCTCTTATCGTCAGCATCATCTCAGCATTACTTGTGATTTTTATTGGTGATATTTGTAGCAACTTGCCTGCTGTTTTGCAGAATTGTTTCAGTTAATGTGTTTAGATTAAGAATACGTAATATTTGCGTAAATATGCGTAATAAGTCATATAATCATAATATAAAAAATATATTTTTTGATTGTGCTTGATGTAGTTAATAGTGACTTCTGGAATTGGTGGGTTATTAATTATGAAACAAGCTTTAACAGAGAAAGCATTACTCACAATTTTAGTAATTGATGACCATGAATCAGTTTTAGCGGGAACTGTTAATGTATTGCAAAAGCGTTACCCTGATGCGAAATTTATTACTGCGGTAAATGCTAAAGATTCACTCCATCAAATTAGTGCTTTACAGCCAGATTTAATTGTGATGGATTTGTCAATTCCTGACAATTCAGGGATGATAGCTAGACCCGATATCGGAGTTCAACTGCTGCGAACTCTGATGAAAAATTATCCTCACTTAAATATTGTTGTGCAGAGTGCTAATGTGAGAACTTTAGTGAGGATTAGACCTGATATTGACAGTCATAAAGGAGGGTTTACCGTTGCAGATAAAAGCCTTTCTACTCAAGAAATGCTCACGAGAGTTGATTGGGCTTTGCAAGGTTTAACGCATACAAAAGATATCAAAGGTATACATTCTGTATTAGAAGTTAAACCAGAATGGCTGAGAGTATTAGCTTTAGCCTTTGAAGAAGGATTGCAAGATAAAACAATTGCAGAACGAATGTGTATTTCTGAGCGGATGGTGCGTCATTACTGGAGTAAGTTGCAAGATGCTTTAAATGTTTATCCTGAAGAGGGTAAAAATATCCGTATTCAAACTGAAATGCGAGCTAGAGAAGAAGGTTTGATTGATTAAGACTTAACAGAATTAATTAAATCTATGAGAGTATTTTTGTTCACAAGTCCGAAAAAAACTTCTTGTTGATTTTCTGTTCCCTATTTTGATGTCTAGAAAGTGATTGATAGCGGTTCCCGGTCTGCTGAGATACAAATTTATTGCTGTTAATCTGTGTCCAACCATACAGGAAGCTGCTTTGTGTCAAGTGTAGTTAGTTATTTGTTGTTTGTATCTTAGATAAGAAAGGCGATAAATCAACCTGCTATAGTTCAGGGCTAATTAACAGCAAAATGCAAGCGAAGATTTATGCAGCCCGAACATTGGAAAAAAATTAAAGAGGAAATTAATATTTGGCGTGTAGGTATATTACCAGGGATTGCAGTTATTGGATTAGTGATAATTGCTCGTCTTTTTGGTGTGATGCAATCTTTAGAGTGGCTGGCTTTTGATAGTTTGCTACGGATACGCCCTGAAGAATCGAAAGAGGAACGAATTGTACTGGTTGGAATTAATGAAGATGATATTAATAATGGTACAGATTTTACATTTTCAGACCATGATTTAGCACAGTTACTATTAAAATTGCAGACTTATCAACCAAGAGTTATTGGACTGGATGTTTATCGAGATGCGCCAGTAAATCCTGGTCATGATGAATTAGTCGCAGTTTTGCAAAATTTTAAAAATATTATTGGAATTGATAAAGTATTACCTGATGAAATTGCACCACCGCCAGCATTGTCACCAGAACAAATTGGTTTTGCTGATCAAATTATGGATGGTGATGGTAAATTACGCCGTAGTTTATTAGGTACGCCTACCAATCAAGGTTATAAATTTTCGTTGTCTCTCAAGTTAGCAGCAGTATATTTAAATCATTATCAGCTTAATCTAGAAAATGGCATACGCGATCGCGCGGCGATTAGATTTGGTCAAACCGAGATACCCAGAGTCTTCCCCAATTCTGGAGGATATGTGCGAACCGACGCGGGGGGAGTGCAAGTCCTACTTAATTTTCGCAGTGGTCGAGAACGCTTTCGGTTTTTATCGTTATACGAACTCAAAAATGATAAATTTAATCCAGATTGGATACGCGATCGCATTGTAATTATCGGTATCACTTCCCCCAGTCGGAAAGATTTTATTCCCACTTCTGCAATTGAATCTTTAGAGTCTGCACCAGGGAGAGTTTATGGTGTAGAAATTCAAGCACATACTGTTAGCCAAATTATCAGCGCCGTCCTTGACTCTCGACCACTTTTAAATACTTGGTCAGAAGGTTGGGAATATTTATGGATTGTTAGTTGGGGATTAGTGGGAATTGCGATCGCAAGACTGACAAAATCACCTTTTAGTAGTTTATTAGTTGTGGCTATTGCTGGTTGTAGCTTATTGATATTATGTTATATTTTGTTATTTTTTGGTTGGTGGGTTTCGTTAATTCCTACATTTTTAGTTTTAAGTTTGAATGGTATGGAAATTACAGCTTTATATCAATATGAGCAAGCTTTACGTTCGGGAATTAGAGTCAGACAAGCCATCATTGAACGCACCTTTGCCAAAATTCATAATGGACCCTTACAAAGCCTCGCTCAAGTTTTAAAACTAGTGCGAGATAAAGATTTACCAGTCAATGAATTACTCATTGAACTCGAAAGAGAACTAGAAAAATTAAACTATGATTTACGAGGCATTTATGAATTTTTACAACGAGAACCCATCGACCAAGAAACTAGCTTGTATTTAGGGAAAAACATAGTTCTAAATTTGCGTGACCCTTTACATGAGCTTCTCTATCAAGTTTATAATTCTACCTTAGAGCGAGAGTTACCTTGTTTTAAAACTATCAAAGTTAAAATCAGAAATTTTGAACCGATCAATGAACGCTGCTTAAATCTTGATCATAAGCGTGACCTTTGTCGGTTTTTAGAAGAAGCTTTATGTAATGTAGGTAAATACGCCACAGGAGTCACCCGCCTAGAAGTAACTTGTTCAGCATCGGAAGGTTGGTACACTTTAAGTATTATCGATGATGGTTTAGGAATTAACTCATCGATAGAAGGGCGGGGAACACAACAATTTAGAAATTTAGCGCGACAATTTAAAGGGAAATTTCGCCGCGTTCCACTTTCCCCTAGAGGAACTCTGTGTGAGTTATCTTGGCCTATACCTAAGTTTTATTTTTGGTATTGAAGAAGTCAGGAATCAGAATCGCCACTTATAAAAAGCCACTCAATCTTCTATTTATTGAGGCTTTTAACATTGTTTATTCATCAACTGTTGTGCATAGAATTCAATCGTGAATTCTGGCTGCTATGGTGATAAATTTAATGATTTACATATTGCAATCTATTTAGAGAATCCCCTAATTAAATTGGTTAAAAATTGCTAAATAATTATATAGGCAGCATAAATTACTAATATAATTTAAACAGATTTGATTGCATATTAAATAGCTTTTTGATTTTTGAAATTATTTTTTGAATAATTTACTGAAGGAGAAAAATGATGTTCAAATCTTCGGTATTTAAGATAAAAAATTATCAACTTTGGCAGCAAAAGATTTTAACAACTTGTGCTTTCAGTATCATCTTAGGTATGAGTCAAACAGCACTAGCTGGATATGAACCACCAAAAGACCAAAAACCCCCAACAGGCCATTCAGATTCATCAGGTGTCAGGTTAGGATGCAAAACTAATAATAGGCGATCGCCATCACTAATCATTGGTTCTGCTGTGACTCGCACACAACCATCAAACAGTATTACCCCCTCCAATCAGCCACGGCGAAATCAAAATCGCTGACTTCATACTTGATGAAAACAGTGCATCTATCCCAAACCTTACTAGAGATGTTGCAATGCAACGTCTCTTTATTTTTCTTTACATTCTTTCTCATAGTTTGAGAGAGTTCCGAATGCTTGTAATACCTGGAGAAATTGCCAGCAATATCTTAAGGAATGCTGCATATCTTACCCAAAATCTGAATTTATTTGTTATCGTGATCCCAAAGGAATTATTAAGCACCAACAAGATAGACCAGACGCTAAATCAGCGCCGAAATGCCTGCTGGGTGCGAGATATGAAATTAATCACTAAAATTAAAAGCTCATTAATTCAAAATACTTATTGGGGAGGTAACAATTATGGTTACAGCATCTCATCAAATTTTGTCTTCATTTTCTAAAGAACAATCGCTGATTCTTTGGTTTGATGAAGTAGGTATTAAAGATATACACCTAGTAGGTGGAAAAAATGCCTCGTTGGGAGAGATGATTCAACAATTAACCCCCAAAGGTGTGAATGTCCCGACGGGGTTTGCAACTACTGCTTATGCTTATCGTTATTTCATTCAATCAGCAGGATTAGAAATCCAGTTACGGCAACTTTTTGCTGACTTGAATGTTGATGATGTGAACAATTTACGCGAACGTGGAGAAAAAGCGCGATCGCTATTATTACACACACCATTCCCCATAGATTTGCGCCAAGCCATTGCCCAAGCCTACGAAACTTTATGTGATAAATATCAAACTCAAACTGATGTTGCAGTCCGTTCTAGCGCCACGGCGGAAGACCTCCCCGACGCGAGTTTTGCTGGACAGCAAGAAACTTATTTAAATATTGTTGGTGTTGATGAAGTAATTACAGCTTGTCATAAATGTTTTGCTTCTATATTTACTGACCGCGCTATTTCTTATCGTCATACAAAAGGATTTGATCACTTTAATGTGGCTTTATCAGTTGGTGTCCAGAAAATGGTGCGTTCTGATTTAGCCACATCTGGAGTAATGTTTTCCATTGATACCGAAACCGGATTTAAAGATGCAGCTTTAATCACCGCCGCCTACGGTTTAGGAGAAAACGTTGTCCAAGGTGCAGTTAATCCTGATGAATATGTAGTATTTAAACCCACATTAAAAACTGGTTTCCGGCCGATTTTGGATAAGAAATTGGGCAGTAAAGAAATCAAAATGATTTATGTGTCAGCTTCGGAAATTGATTTAGTTGCTTGTGCTGCTGACAACGCCCATACATTAACAGTTAGATCAGATGATAATTGCAAGTTAACCAAAAATGTCCCGGTTTCGGAAAGCGATCGCACCAAATTTGCCTTGAATGACGCAGAAATTTTACAATTAGGGCATTGGGCTTGCGTCATCGAAGACCATTATTCCCAAGTCCACGGTAATTACACCCCAATGGATATTGAGTGGGCAAAAGATGGCATTACCAATCAATTATTCATTGTGCAAGCACGTCCCGAAACTGTGCAGTCACAGAAAAAAGGCAATGTCTTACGCAGCTATCGCTTAATGTTAGGGAATAGTGAATCGGGAGTAGGGAATGGGCAAAATTCCCCCCAACTCCCCACTCCCAACTCCCCACTCCCCCTAGTTACCGGACGCGCCATAGGTGAAGCCATCAGCCAAGGTAAAGTGAGTGTCATTGTCGATGTTCACAACCTTGATAAATTCCAGCCAGGGGATGTCTTAGTTACCGAGAGAACCGATCCCGACTGGGAACCAATTATGAAACGCGCCAGTGCAATTATTACCAATGCTGGTGGTCGTACCTGTCATGCAGCGATTATTGCACGAGAATTGGGTGTGCCGGCGATCGTCGGTTGTGGGAATGCGACACAAGTCTTGCAAAATGGTCAAGCAGTCACCGTTTCCTGTGCTGAAGGCGAAGACGGGAAAGTTTATCCTGGCTTGTTACCCTTTGAAGTTAAAGAAGTCCCCTTAGAAAACTTACCCCGCACCCATACACAAATTTTAATGAATGTCGGTAATCCCCAGGAGGCTTTTAGTTTATCTGCAATTCCCAACGATGGCGTAGGTTTAGCGCGGACAGAATTTATTATTGCTAATCAAATTCAAATTCATCCAATGGCGTTAATTCATTACGACCAATTGCAAGATGAAAAAGTCAAACTTCAAATAGCAGAAATCACCGCACTTTATCATCATAAACCACAGTATTTTGTGGATAAATTAGCCCAAGGTATAGCCAGAATTGCCGCCGCGTTTTATCCCAAACCTGTGATTGTGCGGATGTCGGATTTTAAGAGTAATGAATACGCCAATTTATTAGGTGGTAAACAATTTGAACCAGGGGAAGAAAACCCGATGTTGGGTTGGCGTGGTGCCGCACGTTATTATGATGAAGGTTATAAAGCTGCTTTTGCCCTAGAATGTCAAGCCATCAAACGAGTCCGGGATGAAATGGGTTTAACAAATGTCATCCCGATGATTCCATTTTGCCGCACTCCCGAAGAAGGCAGGTTAGTATTAGCAGAGATGGCAAAAAATGGCTTGCAACAAGGTGTGAATAACTTGCAAGTTTATGTGATGTGTGAGTTACCAAGTAATGTAATTTTGGCAGAAGAATTTGCCGATGTCTTTGATGGTTTTTCCATTGGTTCTAATGATTTAACGCAGCTAACCTTGGGTTTAGACAGAGATTCGGCTTTAGTTGCCAGATTATTTGATGAACGCAGTCCCGCCGTCAAGCAAATGGTGAAAATGGCCATTGAAGCTGCTAAAAAACGCCACCGGAAAATCGGTATATGCGGACAAGCACCCAGCGATTATCCAGAATTTGCTCAGTTTTTAGTCGAACAGGGAATTGATTCGATTAGTCTAAATCCCGATTCGGTTTTAAAAACAATGCTGGAAATTGCAAAAGTGGAAAATCCTGAGTCTTAAATAAAGGGATAAAGTAGAGACGTTGTATTGCAACGTCTCTGTTGTAAGATGAGCCAATTGCTAAACTTTTGGTAGAGGATTACAAAGTTAATGTCGTTGTCTTTAACCTAGAACAAGAGGTTATTTTCCGATGGATACCCTGGAGCAATACAGACAGCTAATACGAAATATTTTAATTGAACATACAAAAACTCCTTTCAGTACTGGCAACATTCAATTTGAGACAGTTTTTGATAGTGAACAAGATCGTTATCTGGTGATGATTTTGGGGCGAGAACCTGCGTATGACTTTTCTCCAACTGTGACTCGGCGCGTTCACGGCTGTCTGATTCACGTTGATATTATTGATGGTAAGATTTGGATTCAGCGTGACGGTACGGAAGACGGAGTAGCCGCAGAACTCGTCAATGCTGGCGTACCGAAAAATCATATTGTGTTGGGTTTCCGGTCTGAAGAACTGCGACAAGATTCAGAATTTGCGATCGCCTAGCCTAACATTCAGTACTATTAGGGTGGGCAACACTCGCCCTAAAAATTTTTCAACAGAAAGCAGCACAAAGGGGAAAATAGCTAAAGACTGTTGACTGATGACCGTTGACTAATGAGTAAAAACTGGTTTCGCATTGGGCTAGTGAGTATCTTTTTACTCTCACTCGCTGTCAGGTTTTGGGGACTAGACAGGTTTAACACCTTAGTCTTTGATGAAGTTTACTACGCTAAGTTTGGAAATAACTATCTTACCCATGTTCCGTTTTTCGATGGTCATCCACCATTGGGGAAACTGATCATTGCTCTCGGTATATGGCTGGGTAGCCATGTAAAATTTTTGTATGAAAGTGTGAATGGACTTACGGGTTCACTGCGATCGCCTTGGGATTATCGTTGGATTAATGCCTTTTTAGGTTCATTTATCCCTTTATTAAATGCTGGGATTGCTTATCAATTAAGTTCACGGCGTAGCTTTGCTTTAATTGCTGGTTTATTTACTGCTGTTGATGGCATCTTTATTGTTGAATCCCGCTATGCTTTGATTAATATATATATAGTAATATTTGGTTTATTAGGGCATTGGTTGTTTCTTTTAGCCTTAAATCATCAAAAACAACAACGTAAATTATTTTTAATTATTTCTGGTATCGCTTTTGGTTGCTCAATTGCGACAAAGTGGAATGGTTTATTTTTTCTAGCTGGTGTTTATGGTTTGTGGCTATTTGCTTGGATATGGCAAATCATTGGCAGAAAAATCAATCATCATGCTGAAGAAACTCATCAGCAGACTGAATCACCACTACAAAAGCTAACTCAAATCTATGCTTGGCAAATAATATTATTTTTAGGAGTTATCCCACTTATTGTTTATAGCTTGATTTGGATTCCCCATTTACAACTAGATACCAAATATGGATTTATTGAAGTCCACAAGCAAATTTTGAGTTTTCATGAACGGTTGGGGGGAAATAATGCTAATGTACATCCTTATTGTGCTGCTTGGTATAAATGGCCGTTGTTAATCAGACCAATGGCATATTATTACAAAACAGCCCACAGTATTCATGAGCCATTGCCTGTTTTGGGGCCAGATTTACCTGCTAATGCTGGGAAAATTATTTATGATGTTCATGCAATGGGCAATCCTTTTTTATGGTGGTTTAGTGTTGCTGCCATGTTATTTTTAATCGGAATGCTCATTGTCTCAATAGTAATGTTTTTGCAGCAAAAAAAACAATTTACCTTACCTAAAAACTTTACTGTCGATACCTGGATTGCTTTATACTTGGTAGTAAATTATGCCACTAACTTAGTACCTTGGATGAGAGTATCGCGGTGCGCGTTTATTTACCACTATATGACGGCTGTGGTATTTGCATTTTTAGCGATCGCTTGGTTTGTAGATCAATGCCTACGTAGTTATTATCGTCCATTGCAAGCGATCGGTGTCGCCCTTTTTGTAATTATTTTGGCAGCTTTTGTGTTTTGGTTGCCGATTTATTTAGGTTTACCACTGACAACCGAAGTTTATCGCCTCAGAATGTGGTTTAACTCTTGGATTTAAATCTAAAATACCTCTAACCCGTCACATATCACCTCTAATCTCCTTAATACTGCTACATATATGCAGGGTAATTAATCACATCTTTTTTACATTTCTTATCTGTATTTATCGAGTCTGACTGTTAGACTAAAAACGCAAGTTAAGCTAAAAATACAGCTAAGTAGCACAACTGAGGTAGCAAAAATTAAGTATCAAAATATCATAAATGATGAAGAAAAATAAAGAAAGATTTTATAATTCATCATTCTATTTTGTTACTGTAAGAATTTCGTAATTACTAGATTTATAGAATCACAATTATATTAGCTTACATCTAGGAAGTGTCATAAAGTTATCCACACTATATGTAACACCTATATAGAGCCTGCTTTTGATGCTTCCTAGTATAGAGAGGGGAATCCTAATGGAATTAAATTTACAACTTCCTAGCATTAATGTTACTAGCTTAAAAGAAGCGCCAATTCATACTTCTCGCCAAATCCAGCCCCACGGAGTATTGTTAGTTTTGGCAGAACCAGAATTACAAATCTTACAAGTGAGTAATAATACCTGGGCTGTATTCGGGATAGAACCCGAAGCAATGTTACAAAAGAAACTCGAAGATTTATTAGACTCTTATCAACTAGAAAGAATTAAAGCAGGGTTAGCCGAAGCTAATCTAGAGTTTATCAACCCGACAAAACTTTGGTTCCGCAAAAAAGGTGATGAATACATAGTTTTTGATGCAGTTTTTCACCGCAACTCAGAAGGGTGTTTAATTCTGGAACTAGAACCAACATTTTCCCAAGAAAACATCCCATTCTTAAGCTTTTACCATCTAGCGAAAGCTTCTATTAACCAGTTAGAAAAAACCTCAAACCTGCGGGATTTTTGCCAAATCATTGTCCAAGAAGTGCGGAAGGTAACTGGTTTTGACCGGGTAATGTTATATAAATTTGATCATGATGGACATGGTTCAGTGATTGCCGAAGAAAAGCTAGAAACCCTAGAGCCTTATTTAGGTTTACATTATCCTGAATCAGATATTCCTAAACCAGCAAGAAAGTTATTTGCATCTAATTCTATTAGAATTATCCCGGATGCCAAAGCCGAACCAGTACAACTAATTCCCGCCATCAATCCAGTTAGTCAGCGTTCTGTAGATTTAACCAATTCTATTTTGAGAAGTGCGGCATCTTGCCATCTGGAATATTTACATAATATGGGTGTGGGTGCTTCTTTAACTATCTCCTTAATTAAAGACCAAAAACTCTGGGGATTGATTGCTTGTCATCATCAAACACCAAAATTTGTCTCCTATGAATTGCGGAAAGCCTGCGAATTTTTAGGACGAGTCATATTTGCCGAAATTTCTGCCAGAGAAGAAACAGAAGATTACGACTATCGGATGAATTTGACACATATTCAATCGCTGTTGGTTGAATATATGTCTCAGGAAGAAAACTTCATCGATGGTTTAGTCAAACATCAGCCGAATTTGTTAGATTTAACCAGCGCCCAAGGTGCGGCTGTTTGTTTTGGCGATCGCTGTACACTCATAGGTGAGACTCCCGCCGAAGAAGACTTGAATTTCTTGGTACAGTGGTTAAAGAATAATGTCGATGAAGAAGTTTTCTATACCAATTCTTTGCCGCAAGTTTATCCCGATGCAGAGAAATTTAAAAACGTTGCGAGTGGTTTATTAGCAATTCCCATTTCTAAACGCAATTATGTTTTGTGGTTCCGTCCCGAAGTTATTCAAACAGTGAATTGGGGTGGTGATCCCAATAAAGCGTTTGAAGTTAGTCAAACAGATGGCGATGTGCGTCTGTGTCCCCGCAAATCTTTTGAATTGTGGAAAGAAACAGTAAGACTGACATCTTTACCTTGGCAATATGTCGAAATTAAAGCTGCATTGGAATTGCGAAAAGCAATTGTAAATATTGTCTTGCGCCAAGCCGATGAACTCGCTCAATTAGCCCAAGATTTAGAACGTTCTAACGCCGAATTGAAAAAGTTTGCTTACGTTGCTTCCCATGACTTGCAAGAACCATTAAATCAAGTAGCGAATTATGTGCAGTTATTGGAAATGCGCTACAACGAAGAACTGGACGAAGATGCGAAAGAATTTATTGGCTTCGCTGTTCAGGGTGTGAGTTTAATGCAGACTTTGATTGATGACGTACTAGCATACTCCAAAGTTGATACTCAAGCGATCGCATTTCAACTAACAGAAGTCGAAACCGCCTTAGAACACGCCCTCAGCAACTTACGCCAGCGCATTGCTGAAACTGGTACGGTAATAACCTATGATCCCTTACCCACAGTCATGGCTGGTAGTACCCAGTTAATGCAACTATTCCAGAACTTGATTGCTAACGCCATCAAATTCCGTAGCAACCAACCACCCCGCATTCACGTAGGTGCAGAAAGATTAGAAGATGAATGGTTGTTTTGGGTGCGCGATAATGGTATCGGTATAGAACCTAAATTTAGCGATCGCATTTTTGTTATCTTCCAACGCCTACACACCAGAGATGAGTATCCTGGTACAGGTATGGGTTTAGCCATTTGTAAAAAAATTGCCGAATGTCATCGAGGTCGCATCTGGGTAGAATCACAACTTGGTGAGGGAGCTACCTTCTACTTTACAATTCCAGTTGGAGGGCGCGAGCGTGAGCGTAGAAACGGAAGACAAGCCCAAAACCATCTTTTTGGTCGAGGATAATAAAGCCGATATCCGCTTAATTCAAGAAGCATTGAAAAATAGCGCAGTCCCCCACGAAGTCGTGATAGTCAGAGATGGTGTGGATGCAATGGCCTTTTTACGCCAAGAAGGTGAATACGCCGATGCTCCCCGCCCCGACCTGATTCTGCTAGATTTAAACTTACCTAGAAAAGATGGTCGAGAAGTCTTAGCAGAAATTAAAAACGACCCACTCCTGAAACGCATCCCGGTAGTCGTACTGACAACCTCAAAAAACGAGGATGATATTTTTCACAGCTACGACTTGCACGTTAACTGTTACATTACAAAATCTCGCAACCTCAGCCAACTCTTCCAAATCGTCAAAGGTATCGAAGATTTTTGGCTATCTACCGTCACCTTACCTTCAGAGTAAGTTAAAAGGCAAAAGTAAAAATAAGTTAAAAGGTAAAAGTAAAAAGTAAAAAGAAAGAATCAGAAGTAAAGCTTTAGCTTTATTTTGCCTTTTACCTTTTGCCTTTTACCTTTTGCCTTTTCAATTCCCAGGGCTTGAAATAAAAAACTATGGCTGGAAGCTTAGTAAAAATCTTGTTAATTGAAGACAATCTGGCAGAAGCTAGGTTATTGCAAGAGTTTTTGCAGCAAGCCGACGCTAAAGAATTTGTGCTAGTTCATGTCAAGCGATTACAAGAAGCACTCAACGAACTAAAAAGCAGCGATTACGATATCATATTACTCGACCTGACTCTACCAGACAGTCAAGGATTATCATCTTTGCCAGTCTTGATTAATTGTGCGCCCAGCGTGCCAATTGTGGTACTCACAAATACTAACGACGAAGAACTGGCAATTGTAGCAGTCAGAGAAGGAGCGCAAGATTATTTAGTCAAGCGTCACGTCAATGCTAATGGCTTGGTTCGTTCTATCTGTTATGCGATCGAGCGTAAACAGCTTTTAGAAACATTACGCCAAGTTAATCAAACATTACAAGTACAAGTTAAAGAAAGTACCGCCGAACTAGTGAAAGCTAACGAAATTAACCAATTCAGATCAGAATTAGTTTCCATGCTTTCTCATGATATTCGTCAACCGCTAAATACTATCCTCTTAGCCGCCGGACTACTCCAAAATAACGAAGATAAATTAACTCAAGAGAAAAAACGCAATCATTTACAAATGATTCGCGCAGCTATCAAAAACATGGCACAAATGTTAGACGAAGTGTCTGTAATTGGTAGGGTTGACTCTGGGAAATTTCCCTGTGACCTTGAACCATTAGACTTAGAAGGATTTTGTCGCCAATTAGTTTATGAAGCGCAATTAAATATCAAAGAAAAAAATTTAAATCTGGTATTCACCAGTTATGGAGAATTAGCTGAAGCCGTTTGGGATGAAACTCTACTACGCCACATTTTAGGCAATTTATTAGGCAATGCCATTAAATATTCTCTACCTAATGGCAAAATTCAGTTTGAATTAATTAGCCAAGAAAACTCCGTCATGTTCCGTTTTCAAGATTGGGGAATCGGTATCCCGAAACAAGACCAAAAGCGCATGTTTCAACCTTTCCAACGTGCCGAAAACGTCGGCGGAATTCCTGGGACTGGCTTAGGTTTGGCAATTGTAAAAAAGTGTGTCGATGCCCATAACGGCGAAATTATGCTCAACAGCGAGGTAGGAGTCGGCACAACTTTTATCGTCACTCTACCTTTGATTAAGCTGTAAACGCCAAAAATCTCTAAATTGCAAAAGTCTGTTAAACTATCGCCAAATCATTTCATCAATTTATACAGGGAAAAAATATGGCATTAGGTAGATTAGTTAACGGACAATGGACAACTGTCTGGACAGAACGGAATGAAAAAGGCGAATTTCAGCGAATGCCCACACAGTTTCATCATAAAATTACCGCAGATGGCGCTAGTGGATTTAGAGCAGAAGCCGATAGATATCATTTGTATGTTTCTTTGGGTTGTCCTTGGGCGCATCGCACTGTTTTATTACGTGCTTTAAAAGGGTTAGAAAAAGTGATTGGTCTTTCTATCGTTGACCCTGTAATTAGTGAACAAGGATGGAAATTTTCTGATAAACAAGGATGTATTCGAGATAAAGTTAACCAAGCAGATTATCTTTGGCAAATTTACACCAAAGCAAATCCCACTTATACCGGAAGAGTTACCGTTCCAGTACTGTGGGATAAACATACAAACAGCATTATCAATAATGAATCTCGGCAAATTATCCAAATATTAAATACAGAATTTAATTTCTTTGCTGAGAAAATGGTTGATTTTTACCCCAAATCCCTACAAGCTGTCATTGATCAAACCATCGATGCTATTTACCAGCCGATAAATAATGGTGTATATCGCGTTGGTTTTGCTACAACCCAAACGGCTTACGAACAAGCCATGAAAGAATTATTCTTGGCTATGGAACATTGGGAAAATGTTTTAGGTAAACAGCCATATCTCTGCGGTGATGAAATTACCTTAGCCGATTGGTGTATGTTTACGACTTTGTTTCGATATGATTTAGCATATTATGGCTTGTTTAAGTGTAACTTGAAGCGGTTAGTTGAGTATCCTAATCTCTGGAATTATTGCCGGGAGCTATATCAATATCCTGGTGTGAAACAATGGTGTAATATTAGTCATATCAAACAACTGTATTATGTCGGTCTACCAGAATTAAATCCTAGTGGAGTGATGCCAGTAGGCCCCATAATTAATTTTGACTTACCTTATAAGTGCCGCGATCGCCAAATCTAGATATTTTACTCAAGTCTCAAATATATGCCAAATCAAGATGTCACCTTTTTTCGCATATTTGGTTCTATATTTGCGGGGATTGGTAGTATTTTTTTGATCACAGGTATCATCATTGCTATAGATACTCGCAGTTTCTCCAAAAATTCTATCCCCGCCCAAGGAACTGTGATTAACGTAGTCAAACATAAATCTAGAGATAGTAAAGGGCGTTCTTCTACGATTTATTATCCAGTCATCAAATTTACAGCAAATTCTGGTAAAGTAGTAGAATTTGAAGCTGGTAGTGGCAGCAACCCCCCAGCATATTCTCCAGGGCAACAAGTAGAAATTCTCTACAATCCCCAAGAGCCAGAATCTGCTGCAATTCACTCTTGGTTTGATTTATGGTTTTTACCTATAATGTTTATTGGTATGGGTTCACTGTTCGTTGTAATTGGGGGAATCCCATTAATAAAATCATTCCTATCTAGAAGCTAAAATAGAGAGCGATCGCTGGACAATATTAATCTTAACTTTTCACATTATACGTAACTTGCACTAACCCTGAATCATAACTTTTCACATTTCGCAACTCCAGTTTTGTAGCGATATTTGAGTCTTTAATAATCAATGGAATCCCACTGCCTAAAATAATGGGATGAATTGAGAGAATTATCTCATCAATCAAATTATGCTGTAAAAAATAATGAATTGTCTGCCCTCCGCCAACTAACCAAATCACACCACCACTAGATTGACGCAAATTTGTCATAAAATTAGCCCAATCATCATTAATAAATATTGCGTTATTCTCTGCTTTACCTTGCAGAGTATGAGAAAGTACAAAAACTTCTTGTTCACTGTATGGATATTCCTCAAAACCCAGTACTTGCTGATAAGTTTTATGACCCATAATTAATGTATCAACTTCAGCAATAAACTCAGAATAACCATAGTCTTGGTCTGTAAATAGCCAATCTATTTCCCCTGATTCTCTAGCAATATATCCATCAAGGCTAGACGCAATAAATAAACTAATTTTCCGCATAAAATTTGTGTAAATTTAGTAGTATGAGAGAAAATTATAAATTTCACTATCAGTTAGTTAGCCATTCTCATAAACCATATATTATTTTTCTACATGGTTTTATTGGTCAGCTAGATGAATTTGACGAAGTTATCAAACTTCTGGGTACAGAATTTTCTTATCTCACTGTAGACCTTCCCGGACATGGTAAAACTCAAGTATTTGGTGAAGATAAATACTATAACATTGAACAAACTGCTCAAGCATTAATTAATTTATTAGATGAATTGCATATACATAAATGCTTTTTAGTTGGTTATTCAATGGGTGGAAGATTAGCCTTATACCTAACTTTACATTTTCCTGAGCGTTTTGACAAAGTTATCTTAGAATCAGCATCTCCCGGTTTATCTACAGAACAAGAACGACTAGAAAGAATTAAAAAAGATGAACAAATAGCCAGAAAACTCTCAAGATGTCTTGCTAAAAATGAATTTCGAGAATTTTTATTAAACTGGTACAATCAGCCAATTTTTGGTTCTATCAAAAAACATCCAGTATTTGACAGAATGTTAGCAAGTCGATTAAAAAATCAACCGCTTGAATTAGCTAAATCACTCAGAACTATGGGGACAGGTAGTCAACCGTCGTTATGGCATAAACTTAAAGATAATACAGTACCTTTACTATTACTAGTAGGTCATAATGATGAAAAGTTTATCATTATCAATATCCAAATGTCCGGGATATGCCCAGTTGCTCAATTAAAGATAATTAGTAATTCTGCTCATAACGTTCATTTAGAAAATACTCCAGAGTTTGTGCAGTATATTCAAGAATTTTTAGCAGGATAATTGGATTTATATAACATTTTATAGTCTGTTGATGTAAAAAATATCTGCGTCCATCTGCGTCCATCTGCGGTTAATTACTCTTTATTTATCTGGTAATCTCTGTTAAGACCAAATTTTTTGCAGATTGATGACAAATCCAGATAATACATTTTCACCAGAAAGAACTTGAGGCGATTTTAAAACTTCCACCTCTCGTCCTGGACGATATATTTCAACTTCTTGTTGTTTGCGATTAAATAACCAACCTAATTGGCAGCCATTTGCCATATATTCAGTCATTTTAGCTTGAATTTTTGCCAAAGAATCTGATGGTGACATAATCTCAATGACAAAATCTGGACACAAGGGAATAAACCTTTCTCTTTGTTCTTTAGTCAAAGCATCCCAACGAGATTTTTCTACCCAAGAAACATCAGGAGAACGGTCAGCACCATTTGGTAATGTAAATCCAGTAGAAGAATCAAAAACTTCCCCAGTTTGTGCTTGTTCATTCCACAAAGCAACTTGCAGAATTAAATTAACATTACTTCTACCTGTTTCTCCTCCCGTTGGGGGCATAATAATTAATTCTCCCTGAACATTACGTTCTAATTTTAAATCTGGATTTTCTGTACATAGGCGGTAAAATTGCTCTCTTGTGAGTTTAATTACAGAATCAAGATTTAATGTTAGTGCTGTCATAGGAAGATTACTGTTTTTGCTCATTTACTGAGAAAATCAAGACAGATAGCGCATCTTCATATCAATCAACATTGAAGTGAGTTTACTTAAGGAGTTGGTGTGACATTTACTGAAGTTGGTTGATTAGCTGCGGCTAATTCTTCTTTTAGCATTTTCTGATAAATCTTAGGTAAAGAATTACTGATAGAATTTGTTTCGATTCCATATCCTAAACTTGTCCAAGTCGGAGATAAACGGCGTAAAACATCATTTATTTTGCCTTGACGCAAAAGTTTAGAAATATCCACACCCCAAACTTGATTATCGTTTAACCAACGGTAAACTACTACATCTTGAAATTCTGCTTCAAAACTATAAGAAGTCCAAAACACCATTCTTGTTGGATTGGGATGATAGCGGGGTGCGATATTAAACCAAGTGGTATTGATAATTTGATATCTGCCTGCTGCTGTAGAACAATTACCTGTGTTTGGCCCGGTAACGATGGTAACGCAGATTTCTGGGTGACGACTTAAGTCTGTAACTTGTTGTCCGCCATACAACAGAGAGTAAGGACGGTTCCCATTGGCTTCGCTGGCGGAAATGGTTCGCATCAAGGCGCGGATATAGGGGTCGCCGCCTTTCATGACTAGGGGTGGTTGATTATCATTAAAGACAGGATCAGAAGGCGATCGCAAGTCTCCAAAGATATACCACTGTAACAAGCATATAAAAGCAAGTAGCGCCGCGATCGGCCCAATTAATTTTTCAACCCCTTTCAGTTCAAACTTTTTCAGAATCCGACTCCTCACTTGACTTTCTTCAATACTAGCTAATGCAACACTGGTTACATAATGAACTTGTTGTCACTGATGGGCGACTTTTCTCTGATTACTTTATGTTTGATTTTTGACGGTAAATAGAAGGAATATTAATTAAAAGTACGCATTTTAATCTAAAATACTGAATATATATGATTCATACTAATTTATGCGCCGAGATTCAATATTTTACAAACTATTTCAACAATCTCCTACACTCTTATTTCAATTATTAGCAACACCACCCAGCAATGCAGAAGCATACAGATTTGATTCAGTAGCCGTCAAAGAACCGAAATTTGAAATCGATGGTGTGTTTCTCCCGCCAGAAAATCAAGGTGCAGGCGTGGTTTACTTCTGTGAGGTACAATTCCAAACAGATGAACAGCTTTACGAAAGAGTATTTGCTGAATCTGCACTTTATTTTTACCGCAACCGTTTCAGATTCAACGATTGGCAAGCAGTTATCATTTATCCATCACGCAATACTGAACAAGCCGACATTCATCCACATCGCTCATTTCTCAATGGTGGACAAGTGCATCGGGTGTATCTGAACGAATTAGGCAATATTCGCTCTTTACCAATATGGGTGGCGTTGATGGTGCTGACAACTCTAGAGGAAAATCAAGCACCAGAAGAAGCGAGATATTTGTTAACCAGAACTCGCCAAGAAGTCACAGAGACAGGCAGTCGCGCCATAATAGAGATGATTCTCACGATTATGGTGTACAAGTTTGAACAGTTAACTAGAACAGAGGTTGAGTCAATGCTGGGAATTACACTCAAAGAAACGAGAGTTTACCGAGAAATTAAAGAAGAAGGGATAGAACAAGGGCGTGAAGCAGCAACAGTTAATCTGATTACCCGACAGCTAACTAAGCGGTTTGGCAAACTGTCTGAGGAAATTCGCTCTAAAATTGCTGGTTTGCCTTTGCCTGTTCTGGAAGAGTTGAGCGAAGCATTGTTAGATTTTACTAGTTTGGCTGATTTACAGGCTTGGTTAGATAAGTGATAATTTGGACTTGCTAAACTGGATTGTTTTATGCCTTAGTCTCGACTCCGTAAATAATTACGCCTAAAAAATCCTAGCCAAATTATGACAAAACCTTTTGTCCGAAGGGTCTTACAGAAGAGATTAAAAGTATCTAGAGGAGCGGAGGGGCAATTTTTAGCGATCGCTCTTCACGCCCTCCAATTCTAAATCCGAACTAAACAACCCAAAAATTCTAGTCGTACAATAAACTAAATAAAGTACGTAAGCGATATTTACGTACATTTTTTACGTTTTTGAGGAACTTATGACCGCAACTTCTCCCCGATTAAAGCACGAGGTTAAAGACCTCGCCCTCGCTCCCTTGGGAAGACAGCGTATTGAATGGGCTGGACGGGAAATGCCTGTTTTACGGCAAATCCGCGATCGCTTTGCCCAAGAAAAACCTTTTGCTGGGCTGCGTCTTGTGGCTTGCGCCCACGTCACCACCGAAACAGCGCATCTAGCCATTGCGCTCAAAGCTGGCGGTGCAGATGCAGTATTAATTGCAAGTAACCCCTTATCAACTCAAGACGATGTAGCTGCTAGTCTTGTTGTTGATCATGAAATTCCCGTTTTTGCGATCAAAGGCGAAGATAACGAAACCTATAACCGCCACGTTCAAATTGCTTTAGACCACCGTCCTAACATTATTATTGATGACGGTAGTGATGTGGTTGCTACATTAGTTCAGCAGCGTCAACATCAAATTGCTGATTTAATTGGGACTACAGAAGAAACCACAACGGGAATTGTGCGCTTACGCGCGATGTTCAAAGATGGCGTTCTCACCTTCCCGGCTGTGAATGTTAACGACGCAGACACCAAACATTTCTTTGATAATCGCTACGGTACAGGACAATCAACCCTGGATGGGATTATCCGGGCGACAAATATTCTTTTGGCTGGCAAAACTATTGTTGTTGCTGGTTATGGCTGGTGCGGTAAAGGTACAGCATTACGCGCTCGTGGTTTGGGTGCAAACGTGATTGTCACCGAAATTGACCCCATCAAAGCGATTGAAGCTGTCATGGATGGCTTCCGTGTTTTACCAATGGCTGAAGCTGCACCCCAAGGTGACTTGTTTATTACCGTAACTGGTAACAAGCACGTCATTCGCGGTGAACATTTCGATGTTATGAAAGATGGTGCGATCGTTTGTAACTCTGGTCACTTTGATATCGAACTTGACCTGAAATATTTAGCTAGTCAAGCTGAAGAAATTAAGCAAGTACGCCCCTTTACCGAACAATATAAACTGAAGAGTGGTAAATCAGTGATTGTTTTGGGTGAAGGACGCTTAGTCAACCTCGCAGCAGCCGAAGGACATCCCAGCGCGGTAATGGATATGAGTTTTGCAAACCAAGCATTGGCTTGTGAATACTTGGTGAAAAATAAAGGTAAATTGGAACCGGGTTTGCACTCGATTCCTACCGAAGTAGATCAAGAAATTGCGCGATTGAAATTGCAAGCTATTGGTATTAGCATTGACTCCTTAACACCAGATCAAATTGAGTACATCAACTCTTGGACTAGTGGAACTTAAACTCAGTGTTAAAGTTTAAGCGATAGGATATGTTGACGGGATAGGTTAGCCTATCCCGTTTTGGTAATATCAAATTTCAACACTAGTAGATTGGGTGCAAGCGCACAAGATATATTGCGCCGTAACCCAAAACAAAATCATGATATTTTGAGGCAATATTTTAATAGGTAAAATAATTGCAGTGTCAATTTTACCCTTGGAATTGAGATACTTTTGTAGTTGAAAGTTTGTTGGGTTTCACTTCGTTCCACCCAACCTACGCAAGAGGCGATCGCACTAATATCAATAGGCTGTAAAATGCTAAGTAGGACGATTGAGAAATATCTAAAATTATTCAAAGATTCTCCTAATTACAGAGAAACTGACAGAATTGCTGATGAAATGAAACAAGAATTTAAGGCATCACCTCCTTCAGTTAGCGAAGTAATTCAGGAGTTGGAAAAATATGCTTCAAATCCAGATTATCCTGGGGCTTGGTTTATCATGATGGCAGCATGGAGTAACCTATCAAAGGATTACACACCTATACTTTGTCAAATCCTCAATGATGAGAGTAATAATGGTCTTCACGAATCAGTTATTGAACTTTTGGATGTATTGCGCGATGAAAGAGCAATTCCGGCATTATCCAAAGCATTGACATACCGATGGTCTTATGATGAATGGTTCAATGTGCCAAGAAAGTCTCTCCTAGCATTAGCAGAAATTGGAACTCCTGAAGCGAAGATAATTATAGAGTCGGCGGCTCAATCTCCTGAAGAGTTAATTAGCGAAGATGCAAATCTGATATTAGACAATTGGTAAATTGATTAATCAACCGAGTATTGGCAATGGTAAAACTGTAACCACAATGCTCAACCCTCACCAAATTAAAAGTGACAGATAATCAGAGTGCAGTTACAACTGACACTATACAAATACAACCTTAGAAAAATGAGTGAAAGTACATCTTTAACACAGCAGTGGTTAGCTGAAATTCAAGCACTCAAACGCCAACTGGCAGAACAAAGACTTGATTTAGAAGCGGCTTGGGAAAGTGCCGAAAAATGGCGCAAACTCTACAATACAGAAGCAGAACAACGCCGGACAGACGCACATTTATTCCAACAAACGATCGCATCTCTCAAAGCCAATATTCACAAACTCCAAGGTATCGAAGCTGCAACACTGGCTGACGGTAAAGCAGTTGAAGCTATTCAAGCTGAAATTACTCAAATCCAAACTGTGGAAGAATTGCAGACAAAATTGATTGCAGCGATTAAAGAGCGCGATCGCTTGTTGCAAGCTTTGAAAACTGAACAAGAAAGTCACGCTCAAACACGTAAAAGTCTCACCACAGCCTTGGGTGATGCTATTGATAGCTTGGCACGAGAACGCAGCGCCGCAGAACAAGAGAGATGAAGAGCCAGGAAAAATTAAATTATTAGCCCCTGGTTGATGCGATCGCCTCCTTGACCCCAATAGTTGAAAAAAATTACCAATAAGTATAAAGTAAGTTTTGGAAACTCATTGCTCACATTGAGCTATAAAGCCGTGCATCTAAGAATATGCGGCTCAATATTTACTAAATATTCTTAATTAAGATGTTGTAATTGCCCGTGTCAAATAAAACACAAATAGTTTACCTAAATGACGAGATTTTCCATTAATCCAAGAGCATGACAAAAGCAACCACAGCATCACCAATAAACTGGCATAAACCCAAAATATCGCCATTCTTGGGGCTGATTTTGGGCATACTGATTCTGCTGATTTGCTTGGTATTTAGTGTTACTTTGGGTGCGGCAGAAATACCAATGAATAAGATTTTGGGATCCTTCGTCATCTTTGATGGGTCTTATGAACATCTGGTCATTCAGACAGTGAGATTACCGCGATCGCTCATTGCCTTGCTGGTAGGATCAGCCTTGGCAGTTGCGGGCGCACTAATGCAAGGTTTGACACGCAACCCCTTGGCAGATCCCGGAATTTTGGGTATTGAGTCAGGAGCCGCATTAGCTGTAGTCACCACAACCTTTGTCTTTGGTAGCTCTTCCTTAAATGTTTTAACGCTCGTGGCCTTTTTAGGTGCAGGTGTGACAGCAATGTTAGTCTACCTGATTGGTTCCTTGGGCAAAGGCGGAGCCACCCCACTGAATCTCACCATTGCAGGTGCAGCAATTACCGCCCTGATTTCCTCTGTGATGACGGCGATGCTCATAGTTAGCCAAAAAACCTTAGAAGAAATTCGATTTTGGTTAGCTGGTTCATTAGCTGGCCGCGATATCAATATATTATTGTCAGCATTACCTTTTGTCGTGATTGGCTTAGTAGTAGCATTTGCCCTGGGTAGACAAATTACCACCATGAGTCTAGGTGAAGATGTGGCTAAAGGCTTGGGTCAACAGACGGGTTGGGTAAAAATTACGACTGCCATCAGCGTAGTCTTACTGGCGGGAAGTTCTGTATCTTTAGCTGGGCCAGTTGGCTTTATTGGCTTAATTGTTCCCCATATTGTGCGGTTTTTTATCAAAGCTGATTACCGTTGGATTTTGCCTTATTCCGCAGTCCTGGGTGCAACTTTACTGTTAATTGCAGATATCGCGGCGCGTGTCTTACTCAAACCCCAAGAAATACCCGTAGGAGTCATGACAGCCTTGGTTGGCGCACCCTTTTTTGTCTACTTGGCTAAATCGAAGGTAAGAAAATGAAATTGGATTGGCTTGTATTTCGTTCTGAAACGATATCTTTGCGGATTGACCGCCGTGTACCACCAATGCTGTTATGTTTGGCAGTGGCTATTGTGGTGGCGATGGTGATGAATTTAGGACAGGGTGAATATCCGATTTCTCCCTTAGATATCGTCAAAACTGTATTGGGTATAGATACAGGCAACCCAGATCATGCTTTTGTGATTGATAATCTGCGTCTACCCCGTACCTTAGTAGCTGTCATGGTGGGAATGGCACTGGGGGTTGCTGGGACTATCTTTCAAGGCATCACACGCAACCCATTAGCTGACCCCAGTATTATTGGGATTAATGCAGGCGCAAGTTTAGCAGCCGTTTCTGTAATTGTACTATTGCCAACAGCACCCATTTACGCTTTGCCTTTATCAGCCTTTGGCGGTGCTTTATTAATGGCTGGGTTAATTTACTCCTTAGCTTGGAACAATGGTAGTTCCCCCGTTTTATTTATTTTAATGGGCGTGGGTTTGTCTGCGATCGCCAGTGCTTTCACCAGTTTGATGATTACCTTTGGCAATATTTATAGCGTCAGTGATGCCTTAGTGTGGTTAGCGGGCAGTGTTTACGGACGCACCTGGGAACAAGTCTTTTCCTTCTTACCTTGGTTAATCGTTTTTGTGCCGATGGCATTGATATTAGCCAGACAGTTGAACGCCTTAAATTTGGGGGATGATGTCGCCAAAGGTTTAGGAACTCGCGTGGAATGGCAACGGGGTTTACTGGTGCTAGTCGGTGTCGCCTTAGCTGGTGCAGCAGTCACCACAGCAGGAATGATTGGTTTTGTAGGATTAATTGCACCCCATATCGGCAGACAGTTAGTAGGTACAAATCATCAAGGCTTGATTCCTATCTCGACATTGTTGGGAGGAATGTTAGTTGTAATAGCAGACTTTCTAGGAAGAACTATGTTTGCACCTATTGAAATTCCTTGTGGCATTGTGACGGCTGCCGTCGGTGCGCCTTATTTCCTCTATTTGTTAATTCGTAATCGGAAGAAATAGTTTTGTGAACTGGTATAACAAGGCAAAAGGCAAAAGTAAAAAGGCAAAAATAAAAAGAAAGAATTAGTGATATTACAAGCCTTTTAGCAATTCCAGATATTCACTGAGTATAGTCGAAGTATGGTCTGTTTATTTACGCCAATTTGTACTAGGTAAAAATCTGATTTTAATAATTTAAGATGGTAAAAAATATGAAAGGCTTATCAACGAAAAGTTTATCTTTAGCTTATGATGGTGCGCCAATTATTCGTGACTTGAATTTGGTAATTCCTGGCGGCAAAATTAGTGCTTTAGTAGGCGCAAATGGTTGTGGTAAATCCACTTTATTAAGAGGTTTAGCCAGACTTCTAAAACCTTATGGTGGTACAGTTTATCTTGATGGTCAATCTATTTTTAATCTTTCTACCAAAGAAGTAGCCCAACAATTGGGAATCTTGCCGCAAAATCCCCTAGCACCAGAAGGGCTAACCGTCAAAGACTTAGTAGGACAAGGACGTTACCCTTATCAAAACTGGCTACAACAATGGTCAGAAAAAGATGAAAAAATTGTCCAACAAGCACTCGAAATTACCAATTTATTAGATTTAGCAAACAGAGCCTTAGACACTTTATCTGGCGGACAAAGACAACGTGCTTGGATTGCAATGGCATTGGCACAAGATACAGATATTTTATTACTAGATGAACCGACCACTTTTTTAGATTTAGCACATCAAATAGAAGTCTTAGATTTGTTATATGAATTAAACCAGCATCAAGGAAGAACTGTTGTAATGGTGCTGCATGATTTAAATCAAGCTTGTCGTTATGCAGATTATTTAGTGGCTGTCAAGCAAGGAAGAATTTTTACGGCTGGAGAACCACAAAATGTTATGACAGAGGATATGGTACAAGAAGTATTTGGCTTAGAATGTCGGATTGTGCCTGATCCAATTGTTGGAACACCAATGTGTGTTCCGATCGGGCGTAAGGGAGTCAAATAAACGTTTGAGTAAATTCTCTGGAATACCTGGCATATTATCAATAAACCGAATGACAATATGTTGTGTATCTGATACAGAAATCTGAATGCAGATATTACTAGATTTTGATTGAATTTGTTCGAGAGAACATTTTTGATCTCGTTCTTCTAAAGCATCTAAAGCGTTGACCAAAATGTTCATAAAAACCTGATTCAACTTTCTTGGATAGCATTCTACTAAAGGTAAGTTGCAACATTCTTTGATAACTGTAATTGCGGGACGATTATGTTGTATCTTGTGAGGCTTGATCTGCAACCAATTGCATACTGATTGTGAGTATAGCAAGAGTGCGATCGCTGATTTTTAGATGAGCTTTTCTTAACTGCTGAAATTCGCTATTCACAATCATTACAGCGAAGTTTGACAGCCTGTCTTTTGACGAGGGGAATTTCATCAATTGACAATTATGAATGATATCGTCCGAAATGTACGTTGGTTTCAGAGAGAACACTCCATGAAAAAAGTTATTTCCGTTTTGCTGTTAGGCATTGCTATCTTCACTTTTGCCTTCAGCACCCCCGCTTTAGCCGCCGACACCAGCAACGGAGCTAAAGTATTTAGTGCTAATTGCGCTTCTTGTCATGCAGGCGGTAAAAATTTAGTTCAAGCTAACAAGACCTTGAAAAAAGACGCTTTAGATAAGTACGGTATGAACTCAGCAGAGGCCATTATTGCTCAAGTAACAAATGGTAAAAATGCCATGCCTGCTTTTAAAGGTCGTCTAAAATCCAATCAAATTGAAGATGTAGCTGCTTACGTATTAGACGAAGCAAATAACAAAGACTGGAAATAGAGTATAGACTGGTATAGTCTTACAAACTGCGGGGCGAATTGTCCCGCAGATTATGTTGTTTTGCCGAAATTGTCGACGATAATTATGACTAATTTTTGGCGGTTTTTATTCAGTTTGCTAGTTGTGTTTTCTGTGACTTTTGCGAGTCAGCTTTTATTGCCGTCAACATCCTTGGCTCAACGTGTCTCTAACCAGTCTGTGGATTTAGGCGTTGTGCAGATGCAGCAAGGTAATTATGAACTAGCCATAGTTCACTTTAATCAAGCAATTGCCCAGAATGGAAAAAATGCTGTGGCTTATAGTAATCGCTGTTTGGCTTATCTTCATTTACAAGATTACCATCAAGCGATCGCTGATTGTACACAAGCAATAAATTTTTCTCCAAATAATGTGGAAGCTTATCTGAATCGAGGACTAGCCCATTACAGACAAGGTAATTATCTCAGTGCGATTGACGATGATAATTTAGCGATCGCCCACAAACCCCAAGATTTTCGCGCCTACTATAATCGTGGTGTAGCGCATAACGCTATTGGTGATCACACATCTGCAATCACGGATTTTAATTTGGCATTAACACAAATTCCATTAGTAGCCAATATATTCTTTGCAGATATTTACAATGACAGAGGTTTAGCGCATTTTCAGTTGCATAACTTAGATGCAGCAATGCAAGACTTTCACTTAGCGATTCGCTTCAACGCTTATGATTACCGAGCTTATTTTAACCTTGGTTGTGTCTGTGGTCGTAACGGAGACAACACCGCCGCCGTCAATCATTTTTCAGAAGTGATTAGATTAGATCCGAGTAATGGTCAAGCTTATTTGAATCGCGCCATAGCTCAATATTATCTGGGGTACAATCAAAGAGCGATCGCAGATTTAAATAAAGCATCTGAGTACTTTGAACAGCAAAACCAAAAAATTGCCTACGAGAGAACCAAAGATTTACTCCATCGTTTGCAGCAAGAAGTTCAACTTGCAATCCAAATAGGTTAATTCCACCTCATAAACAGGTAATTCATCATTCTCAGTGCTGAGTGCTGAGTGCTGAGTGCTGAGTGCTGAGTGCTGAGTGCTGAGTGCTGAGTACTGAGTACTTTTTTACTCAGCACTTTGGCATTATGGTAAATACCCCGATTTCAGTTCTCTCAAGTCGGGAAACTCGCCTGGCGGTCTTTCAACTCAGCACTCTTCATTAAGCAATAGACAAAAACACTGCCATTATGTCCATTTATTATATTTAAAAATATTGAATTTATCTCATTGCTTTGCAAACATCAAAATTAGACAAAACCTAAATTCATCTGTCTAATATTTACAAATCAAGGAGCAAAGCTAATGACAAATATCACAATTAATCAATTAAATATTCTTGGTTATGAATTGTTTAATGATTCTGAAAGCTTTCTTGACGGGCTAAATAGCCAAGAAATACTATCTCTTGAAGGTGGTTTTTATTCAACACCATCTGGATTAAGTGCAGGCTATGGTGGTTTTGGTAGCTACAGTGGCTTTGGTGGCTTTGGTAGTTATGGTGGCTATGGCTTTGGATATAATTCCTTCTGTTAGGTGTTAATTCATGAGCAAGTTAATTAACTAAAAGAGTAATTATGATTACTCTTCTAGTTTTTTTCTTAGATTGAATCAATTTTTCAGACCAATAATATAGAATCCTAATATTTGCTTGATTCATGAATATTTGATGGGAAATATGACAAAATGTCTTTTGACAAGATTTTACAGTAACAGTAACAATACCTAGTAGTAATTATTGTTACTTGGTGTGAGACAAGAAGTGAAAAAAAATTGTTGGCTGCTAGTTGCTGTACCTAATTTACTGATAACTCTACCTGCTGAAGCCATTGATACTGAAATTCAACAGCAAGCTGATACTGAATTAACTCCGATAACTTCAACTATTTCTGACTTAAAAGACATTGATTTACCGATTACTCGTGCCGAATTATTAACTCAAGAAACGAGTAATGAGAATGATATAGAATTTAAACAAGAAACCCCACCAGAAGCAGAAATCCAACCTGCTGATAATGCAGATATTTCTACAGAAGTTATTGGAGAACAAGATACTTTATCTGGCTCTACACCTGTTTATGTAATTGAAAAAGAAGAAATTCAAAAACAAGGTGCTACTAGCGTTGCAGATGTTTTAAAAAGATTACCTGGGTTTGCGATTAATGATGTCGGTCATGGCGCAGATATTCACACAGGCACATATTATCGTGGTGCTTCGATTAATCAGTCTGTATTTTTAATCAATGGCAGACCGATTAATAATAATATCAACACTTATCACGGCACAACCGATTTAAATAGCATTCCAGTAGAATCAATCGAACGAGTCGAATTATCGAGCGGTGTCGCTTCTACTTTGTATGGTTCCTCAGCTTTTGGTGGAGTGGTGAATATTATCACCAAAGAAGGTTATGGTAAACCAAAGCTAACTGGTAGTGTGGAATATGGCTCCTTAAGCTTAAATAATCAACAAACTAGTTTTAGTGGTTCAGTTGGGGCGGCGAGATATAATTTTAGCTTTGAAAGATTTTTTACCGATAACCGTTATCGTGTGCCTGTAGGTGCAGCAAATAGAGATGCTCAAGGTTTCTTATTCAACGCAGATACAGCGACAAGTACTTATTTTGGTAACATCGGCATAGATTTAAATCCTCGCAATACTTTAAATTTAGATGTGACTGCTTTGAGTAGCCGTCGAGGTTTAATTTATTTTGGTTTTCCGTTGCAGAGAGACCGTTTAGACCATGATGGTTTAAATATTGGTTTATCTTGGAAAGCTCGGTTAGGAAATGGCGATCGCTCTAATTTAACCACTACCATTGGTTACAATCAAAACTATTTCAGTACCTACGGGCCGACAGGTAACTTTTATCGGACAGGGGCTTTGGATACACAACAGTTTTCCGCCAGAGTAGACCATGAGTGGCAATTAGGGCAAAGCAATAAATTACGCTGGGGATTAGATTTAAAAAATACTAACTTAAACGGTGATGTTTTAAGTACCAGCCCACAGCGTATCGCTAATAATGAAACCGAAAACCGAGATTTATTAAACACAGCTTTATTTGCTGTTAATAGTTGGAATATCAGCAAAAATTTTCAAATCGATTTAGGACTCAGACAGAGTTTTGATACAGAATTTGGTAACTATCTTAATCCGAGCGTCGGCTTGCGTTATGCCCTCACCCCCACACTTGCAATGCGGGGAAGTTGGGCTGGCGGACAACGCAACCCCGGACTAGACCAGTTATATGTTTATGACACAGTGCATGGTTGGGAACCAAACCCTGATTTAGACCCCGAAACCGGTTCGAGTTGGACTGCGGGAGTAGATGTCAAATTTGCCGAGAATTTAACTGGACAGTTTACTTATTTCGGCAGCAGTATCGATAATCGTCTCGGTATTGTAGCTGGACGCTGGGCAAATATTGGGCTAGTAGATACCAACGGTTTAGAAGCAGCCTTACAACTCAGACTCAATTCTGGCTGGTCAACTTTTCTCAACTACACCTACACAGATGCTCAAATTAAAACAGGCTCAGAAAGGGGCTTGCAGTTGGGTTTGATTCCCTATTCTTTACTACAAGCTGGTGTTGGGTATCAAAATTCTGGTTGGCAAGCTAACTTGTATATGACCTACAACACTGGTGCAAGACGAGCCTTGTTTAATCGAACCGGAGACCAAATTACAGATTTTGCCCCATCCTATTTCAACTTAGATTTTAGTGGTCGCATCCCTGTAGCTGGCAATTTAGGGCTGACAGTTTACTTAGAAAACTTACTAGGTGAGCAATACGAGCGAGTAAATCGTATTTATAGCCCTGGGTTTACCTTTCGTTTGGGGTTAAGCTCAAGTTTGTAGACAGTTCAGTTAAGGCAATAACTTTAGACTGGTGTAGGTTGGGTGGAGGAACGGAACCCAACATTCACGCATACTTTGTTGGGTTCCGCTATCGCTACACCCAACCTACTATTCTCTTAACTTATTATCAGGTGTTTCAACTAGAAATATCGCCCTAACCTAAAAGGCGAGAGAGGAGCAACGAAAAATGTGGGTTTTAAGCCCCTACTCCTCTGCTCCCTTTTGCCAGACATAATATGAGAGGCTGCTAAAAATGTTCTCTAGTTGTCATAATGAGGAATGAGCATTGTTTGAGCATGAAGATTTAGTGTAGGCCTATACTAAAATTTAATGTTCAAAAACAAAAATCCGGGTTTGGGCATCTATTGAGTATGAATGAGGGTTTGACAGCTAAAAACATTGAGATTGCGTTACTTGTATGGAATTTCACATTTCCGTAACTCCAGTAGGGCAGAATGACTACTTGGTGCGAACGGAACAAGTCGCGCCTGGGGTGCCATTGGCAGAAGAACTAGTGACATGGCCTGTAGCTGATTGGTTAGCAGCCGCAGGACATCTCATGAATGACCCATTACAGTCGGTGTTACAGGGTGATGCGATCGCCAGAAACTCTGTAAACTTGGTGGCATTGGGTCAGCAATTTTATAATGCTCTGTTTCACGGCACTCTCAGAGATAGCTGGATTACTGCTCAAGGCATTGCCCAAAACCATCAACAAGTACTGCGCTTGCGGTTAGGTCTCAAGGACAATAGATTAGCACGTTTACCTTGGGAAGTCATGCACGCAGGCGATCGGCCTTTGGCTACTGGGCCTTATGTGGCGTTTTCACGCTACCAAAGCGGCATTCTCAATACTGGTCGTCTACCATCCAGGAATTTACCACAATTATCCGAAGATGGGATAGTGCGCGTTTTAATGGTGCTGGCATCTCCTACAGACCAAATGCGGTTGGGTTTGTTGAAACACGAAGCACTCAGACTACAAGCCGAATTACACCGTCATGCGGCTCGCACTATTGACAGTAGCATTCCCCTACCAGAAATTGAACTGACTATTTTAGACCAACCAGGCAGAGAAGAATTAACCCAAGCCCTCGAACAAGGCAGATACCAAGTTCTACATTATTCTGGTCATAGTAACTTAGGCCCCAACGGTGGCGAAATTTATCTTGTTAGTAGCAGAACAGGTTTAACTGAAACCCTCACTGGTGATGACCTAGCCGGATTACTCGTCAATAATAATATTCAAATGGCTGTGTTTAACTCTTGTTGGGGAGCATTCACCGCCACAACTGACGCAACAGAAGACACTGGTGAACGTAACCTCACCGAAAGTTTAGTCCGCCGTGGAATTAAATGCGTTTTAGCAATGTCAGAACGCATTCCTGATGAAGTTGCCCTCACCCTCACCCAGCTTTTGTACCGCAACCTCAGTCAAGGGTATCCGGTGGATTTATGTGTGAGTCGAGTGCGTCAGGGATTAATTTCGGCTTATGGTTCCCACCAAACTTATTGGGCTTTACCAATTTTGTATCTCCAACCCGAATTTGATGGTTTTCTGGGGACAGAACTTTCCACTTTTACCAGTACAGAATCGCTGACGGATAATAGCCGCAGTATCAAGGTAACTTCGACCACAGCTTACTCTGTGATGACTGATGAAGCACAGATATCTTTACCCATTGATGACATGATGCCGGATTTGGGTAATGGGGCTGGGGATTTAGACTGGTTGGGTGAAGAGACTTGGGGCGATTTAGTTGATGAAATTGAATATGATGATCCTAGTTATGCAGAAGATTCGGCGATCGTTTCTGATTTATTTCGCCAGCTAGATCAGCATTCAGCCAACAACAATAGTCAATCACCACTGACAGGTGATGTACCATCACACCACAACGAACATATTTTTCCGACGAAACCAATCAGTAGTGAAGTTACAGCCATTAATCAACCAGGATTATGGGGAAGCACAAACACAACACCCCAGGACACTGCACCCAGTCAGGAAAAAGAGTGGAATAACTCTCATGTGGCATCGCTACCTACATCACCACCAAAACGTCGCCGCCCGGATGCACGGATCATTTGGGGTATTGTAGGGGCAGGTGCGATCGCTACTTTGATTGGTTTTGGTTGGTGGTGGCAAACTCGACGCACGCCAATGTTTGCTGATATCCCCAAAATTCCCGTTCAGCAATCTTTATCTGATGAAATTAATCCCAAAATCAACCTGCAAACGAGTCCAACAGGGGTGATTGCGACTAGCGCCACCGAAAAATTAAGCCAAGGAGACTTATCGGCCGGGTTGGTGGCTGTGGAAGAATTATTAAATCGTGGCGCACTGCAATCTGCCCAAACTGCCTTAAATGTTGTGCCGATAAAACACGTTAATAATCCTGCACTCAACTTTTTTAAAGGCAGACTAGCTTGGCAGTTAATTCAAACTGGAGATAGAAAATATACCATTGATGATGCCCGCCGTTTTTGGGAAACGGCTGTGAAAGCTGAACCCAACTCAGTTTTATATAACAATGCTGTGGGATTTGCTTATTATGCAGAAGGAAATGTTACCAGAGCTAATGATGCGTGGTTTAAGGCGCTGAATTTAGCTTTAAATCAGCAAAAATCTGCCTATAATGCGTCAATCTCTTTGCAAAACGCTCCATTGCCTCAAGATGCTTTGACTTCCTACGCTGGTTTAGCATTGGGATTGTATAAATCAGCACGCTCTCAACCTGCATCAAAGCAAGAGCAATACATGAAAGAAGCGATTAAGCTTCGTCAATTGGTGATTTCTCAAGACCCGGTAAACTTTCAGGTAAATAAATTAAGTAATAATTGGTTGTGGACAGAAGCTGCAATTACTGACTGGCGATCGCTCCTGCAACAAAAAGCAGAATGAGGTTAGGGGTTATACCATTTTGGATTTTAGATTTTAGATTTTGGATTGCGGAATTGTTTACTGGTGAGCTTTACAGGAATCCATTTGTCGCAATCATTTTTCAAATTGGTATTAGTACAACAAGGCAAAAGTCAAAAGGAAAAAGGAAAAAGAAATGAAGAGTCATACCACAAGCCTTTTCGCAATTTCTATGGTCTGTTTATTTACGCCGACCTGTACTAGAGGTTAAAGAACTGCATAACATTGGCTTGACATTTTATCCAATAAGTTGTAGTTGTTGGCTAGAAAATGTAACAATTTGTCTCTGAGAGTGAGAGCAGAACAGATAAGTATTTGTAACATTAAATAATAATGTTCAGAACTTAAGGAATTACTTCATGCCCTACACGAATGAAGAAGGTGGTCGTCTTAACAATTTTGCCCAAGAGCCAAAGGTTTATCGAGCAGAACCTCCAACAGCAGAGCAGAAGCGTAACTACATTATCCTCGGTGTTGCCGCGATAGCTTTAGTCGGCGGCTTAATTTTTGTTGCCTTCTCGGTTTCTAATCTCAGTTAATTAACATTATTTTTGGGAAAAAAATTTCATTTTTGGTGGTTTGCAGGTTTTCATTTTCAGGGGAACCTGTTTTTTCTTTGTCATGTCAACAATCTCATACTAATACCATTTTAGATTTTGGATTTTAGATTTTGGATTGAGAAAGGGTTTACTGGTAAGCTTTTGAGCAATCCATTTGTCGCAATCATTCTTCCATTTGGTATAAGTTGTGTTCAGAAATAGTATTCCTACTCCCCACTCCCTACTCCCTACTCCCAGCCCAAATTACTATCTTTGATTGCAACTTGGTATCAAGTCAGAATATTGCTGCGTTGAGACACGAAATTTTAAGTTTGTGCTTGACAATTGCCGTCATAGTTAAATAACGTTCAGTTAAGAAGAATTGCAATTAGGTAAGCCACTTGCATGGTCATCTAGGGCTATGGGAAGATTACCCCGGACTAGATCAACCTAATTGCACCTTTTATCCGGTGATGTACAATGTTTTTTGGCTTTTGAGCCACCATGAGCGTGAATGATTCAGCACACCACGATAATTTTGCTTGGAATCGGCAAGTATATCACCGTTTGAAGCTTGCCCTGAGTTTGGGCTTAAGAAGACAACTTTTTTTAGCAGTATGTGACGATTTACAGCTGCGAAATCAAGTAGCAGCGAGATTACACTCAACTTTGGCTTATCCAGTGGGGCAAGTTTTATATCAACCCCAAGATGGACTGGAAACTAGCAGCACTCCGGCTTATCCGCGATTAGTAACTTTGCGGTTAAATTTAAATGAGCCTAATCCTGTAGCCCAAATCAATCAATGGCTGGCTAGTTATCCGCCGCCCATTGTCGGTGCATCTCCAGATCATCCTGGAAAGCCTTTGCCAGTACCGACATTTCAAATTGTCGGCGTTGAACAGCTAACTAAGCAACCCGTAGCTGTTCAACGGTTATTTTTACATTATCTGCGCCTTTGTGACGAAGCTTTTTCTAGCCAAGAATCTAGCGGGTTTCTCGAATCTACAGTGCTGTTGTGGGTATCACGTCCTTGGTTGTCAGCCATTCAGCAGTCAGCACCCCAGTTTTGGCGTTGGCGGACGGGGATATTTACCTTTGCGGGAGAACCTTCACCCGCAAAACGCAATGTCAATTATCCCGAACGTGTTTCTAATTCCCAAAATTTGGATTTTGGGAATTTAGAAGGGACTAGTGTCAACGAATCAACAATTGATACACCACCCACAGCCCCACCGCCCACAGCTCCTAAATTTGGCAAAAATGGTTATGGTACAGTTCCGACGGAAACACCAGCAAAGCAGGTTAGTAGGGTTCTAGATATTCCGCCACCACCGCCGGGATTTATTAAGCATGAGTCACAATCGGCTGTTCAAGTTAGTGAAATTACGGCTCCTTCACTGTCTTCGCTATCACATATTAGTCAGGAGTTAACAGAGTTAGTCTTAGCAACAATTAATGCCAAGGTTAATCAAGAAGAAGAGGATAATTGGCAGCCGCAACAAATTTTATTAGCCATTGAAGAATTACACATCAAGCAAGCTGCAAAAGAAGATTTGGCAGCAGCTTATCATCAGTTGGGTAACTTATATCGCCTGCGGATTGAGCAAGGAAATTCCACCCTAGAAAACTTGATGGTGGCAATTTTGGCTTATCAAGAAGCGATCGCCTATGATGATCAATCACCACAATTACCAGATATTCTCAATGATTTAGGTACATTGTATTGGATGTTGTACCGCACACCACCCAATATTGAGGCGGGACAAAATTACATTGAACAGGGAATTGAGTTTTATCAGTTGGCGTTGAAGATGATTTCACCGCAGACTCACCCAGAAACTTATGCGCGAGTGCAGAATAATTTGGGAACAGCTTACGGTGATTTAGCAAGATTTTCTCACCCTGCGGAAAACTGGCAACAGGCGGTTTTAGCTTATACAGAAGCCTTAGCTTACCGCACTATTGAAATGGATAGCTTGAAATATGCGGCTTGCCAAAATAATTTAGGTACAGCTTACTGGCATTTGGGACAATATAATCAACCAGTAGTGCATCTGAAAAAAGCGATCGCAGCTTATAACCAAGCACTCGCTCATTATAATGCCGAACAAGAACCACTCAAATACGGCATGATTCAAAATAATATCGGCACTGCCTATTGGAATTTAGCCCAATATGAACAACCTACCGACAATCTTCAGCAAGCTATTGATGTTTACTGTGAAGCTTTAAAATATCGCACCGCCGCCAATGTTCCCAGTGCTTGCGCCGCCACCCAAAATAATTTAGCCACAGCTTATTGGCATCTGGCAAACTTACCGCAAACCACAAAAGAACGCAAGCAAAAGTTACTCAAATTATCAATTATTGCTTACGAAGAAGCCATTGCATTAGCGCATTCTTTGAATGGGATACCATTAAGCTTTGATTTGTTTGCTGCTCATAATAACTTAGGATTAGCCCATTATCAGTTAGTTACAGATAGTTATTTTAACGGCGATAAACCCACGCGATCGCACCACTTAGAAATAGCACTAGATCACCATTTGCAAGCCTTAAACGGATTAAGCAAACAACCAGAAGCTTATCAAACAACCTTTGCTTATGTAGTCAAAACAATCCGCGCCTTCCACAACGAATTAGGCATTCAAGGACAAAATTTGGCTTTATCAAAAGTGCCTGGTCAATTATTACCAGAAATTTTGGCAAAGTTGTAAATTTAAGATTTAATACATATCTTGCATTTAGCCCCGACGAATGGAATTCGCCGTTATAATATCGACGATAAACTTTGCTAAAGAGCGCAAATGTATGACTAGCCGCGAGCAGCTTATCCAAGAACTTGCAGAGGTTCCAGACGAGTTAGTTCAAGTAATGTTAGATTTTTTGCATCGTGTTCAGAAAACACGTAGTCATCATCCTTTAGCAAAATTTGCTGGTATTTTGAGTGATGATGAGGCGGCTGATTTACAGGAAGCAATTAAAACTGATTGGTAATTATAGCTCTTATGTTTTGCGATCGCCTTTTCGCATCATCTAGGAGCGATCGCTAATCACAAAATCTCAAGGAGCGTTGGCGTAGCCCGCCGCAGGCATCGCTACAAACCAATGGTATATAATTTTGCTCTGATCCGCTAAAATCATCTTCAACAGTCTTCTTTCCTTTTACCCTTTGGCTTGGAATTATGACGCAGGATGAGTTGTTGGCACTGATAGAGCAAGCGGCGGCTGAGGGTTGGCGAGAGTTAGACTTGTCGGGGCAAAATTTAGCTGAGTTACCAAGAGAAATTGGTAAGTTGCAGCAGCTTGAGTCTTTGATTTTGGGAAAGAAGGTTGAAGGTTATGAATTTGTAGGAAGCCGCTATCTCGAAAACTTTTCGGGCAACAATTTAAAAACGCTTCCACTCGAACTATTGGATTTGCCTAATTTGCGTAAGTTGGATATTAGTGGCAATCCTTTAGAGAGCATTCCCGATGTGGTAACGCAAATACTACATTTAGAGGAACTTATCTTAATTCGAGTAGAGCTAACTGAAATACCTGATGCGATCGCTAAATTAACCAATCTGACGCAGCTTCACCTCAGTTTCAACAAAATAACCCAGATTCCAGAGGCGATCGCTAAATTAACCAATCTGACCCAGCTTCACCTCCGTAACAACCAAATAACCCAGATTCCAGAGGCGATCGCGAAATTAACCAATCTGACGCAGCTTCACCTCAATGACAACCAAATAACCCAGATACCAGAGGCGATCGCTAATTTAACCAATCTGACGCAGCTTGACCTCAAGGGCAACCAAATAACCCAGATTCCAGAGGCGATCGCTAATTTAACCAATCTGATGCAGCTTCACCTCAGTGGCAACCAAATAACCCAGATACCAGAGGCGATCGCTAATTTAACCAATCTGACGCAGTTTCACCTCAGTTTCAACCAAATAACCCAGATACCAGAGGCGATCGCTAATTTAACCAATCTGACGCAGCTTCACCTCTATGAAAACCAAATTAACGAGATTCCAGAGGCGATCGCTAATTTAACCAATCTGACGGGACTTTACCTCTTTTCCAACAAAATTACAGAGATTCCAGAGGCGATCGCGCAATCAACCAATCTGACGCGGCTTCACCTCAATGACAACAAAATTACAGAGATTCCAGAGGCGATCGCGCAATCAACCAATCTGACGCGGCTTCACCTCAGTTTCAACAAAATAACCCAGATTCCAGAGGCGCTCGCTAATCTAACCAATCTGACGCAGCTTGACCTCAGTTCCAACCAAATAACCGAGATTCCAGAGGCGCTCGCTAATCTAACCAATCTGACGCAGCTTGACCTCAGTTCCAACCAAATAACCGAGATTCCAGAGGCGATCGCTAAATTAACCAATCTGACCCACCTTTACCTCAGTCGCAACCAAATAACCCAGATTCCAGAGGCGATCGCCCAATTAACCAATCTGACCCACCTTTACCTCAGTGAAAACCAAATCACAGAGATACCAGAGGTGCTAGAAAGTTTGCAGAAATTGGAAAAACTAGATTTACGGGGAAATCCGCTTCCTATTTCACCAGAAATTTTAGGATCTTCTGATGAAATTGGTTTAGTTGAAGAAATTTTCAATTACTTGCAATTACTCCGTAGTGGTGAAGTGCGTCCACTCAACGAAGCTAAAATCTTGCTTGTTGGACAAGGCAGCGTCGGCAAAACATCCCTCATCGAGCGACTAATCCGCAATCAATATGATAAAAATCAACCCCAAACCGACGGACTGAATGTCCAAACTTGGAACGTACATATTAATAGCAAAGACATCCGCCTGAATGTTTGGGACTTTGGCGGACAAGAAATTTATCACGCTACCCATCAGTTTTTTTTGACTAAGCGCAGTCTTTATCTCTTAGTTTGTAATTGTCGCACCAGCGAAGAAGAAAACCGCATTGAATATTGGCTGAAATTAATTGAAAGCTTCGGCGGACAGTCCCCCGTGATTATTGTTGGCAACAAAAGAGACGAACAACCCCTCGACATCAACCGCAAAGCATTACGCGAAAAATATCCCAATATTCAAGCCATTATCGAAACTTCCTGCCAAGATAATATAGGCATTGATGAACTTCGCACCGCTATTTTTCAGCAAATTGCCAACCTCAAAGAAGTCTACGACCTTTTACCCCTCTCATGGTTTGAGGTGAAACAACAACTCGAATCAATGCCCCAAGACTTCATCAGCTACAGCAACTATATTGGCATCTGCTACAAAAACAAAATTCCCGAAGAACAAAACCAAGAACAACTCATCGACTTGCTGCATCGACTCGGCTTAGTTCTCAACTTCCGCGACCATCCCATCCTCAAAGATACCAACGTCCTCAAACCCAACTGGGTGACAGAAGGTATTTACGCACTTCTCAGCGATGAAATTCTTAAAACTCAAACCAAAGGCATTTTCACACTGGCCGACCTCAGCCGCATTCTCAATCCAGAACGTTACCCCATCCAGCGCCACAAATATCTGATTGGGTTGATGAAAGAATTTGAGCTTTGTTTTGCCCTAGAATGTCACCCGCCACAATTCTTGATTGCTGGACTTCTGCCCAAAGACCAACCAGAACAAACAGAACTAGAAGGGGAAACCCTGGAATTTCAATATTATTACAAAGTTCTCCCAGAAAGCATTATCTCTCGCTTTATAGTCAACACCCACGAAAAAATCCATAACCAAATCTATTGGCGCAGTGGTGTAATGCTGCAATATCAAGAAAATAACGAAATCTATAACATTGCGCGGATAAAAGCCGACCCTGAAGACAAAAAAATCTTCATTGCCATTAGCGGACGCAAAGAAACCCGCCGCTTATTTCTCGGTATCCTCCGCGATGTCTTTAACAAAATCCACAAAAGTCTCCCCAACCTTGAAATAACTGAATGGGTTCCCGTCCCTGACTATCCCAATCATCCACCCCTCGACTATCAAGAACTCTTGGGACTTGAGGCAATGGGTGAAAGCACAGTTACTATCGGCAAATTAAAATTAAAACTGAATTTACGTCAACTTTTAGACGGTTACGAATCATTAGAATCGCGTCAGAAATCAAAAAAAGGAGACGACTATTTAAATGATAGAACTGTATACGAAGATATGCGAGATATTGCTAGACTAGCTGTCAGCAGACCAATTATTAATAAAGCTGAGGCAAAGGCTGTGTCAGAAAACCCTCAATTTACCAACAACCTTCAAGGTGCAAACATCGCCAACTTTGCCAACGAAGTTAAAGACAACGCCAGTCAGCAAGCCTCAGATTTCACTCAAACCAGTGGCGCAAACATCACCGAAATTCTGCAACTAATCAACAACCTACGCCAAACCGCCGCCCAATTTCCGCCAGAAATCCGCGACGACATCACCATTGATATTGATGATGTAGAAGCCGAAATTCAAAAACCTGAACCAGAACGCAATAAACCCAAACTCAAAAAGCGTCTCATTGCTTTACTCACTGCTGCTAGTTTAATTGCTGGTCATATTGCAAATGTCACAGATTTTACTAATAATGTTCTAGAAATAGGCGACAAATTGGGGATAGAATTACAGCTTCCTGCTGGAAAATAGGCTTTTCTAGCTCCCTATTGTGTACAGAAAAGTAGAATTACCCCCTTCTACGGTGTAGACACAAGTCTTTTAGAGTTAGTCGATACATTGGCAATGTTAGGCGATACATTGGCAATGTCAGGCGATACATTGGCAATGTTAAGCGATACATTGGCAATGTTAAGCGATACATTCACAATGTTAGGCAATACATTCACAATGTTAGGCGATACATTCACAACGTCAGGCGATACATTCACAATGTCGATGCAGCAACTTGTGTGTACACCGTAGCCTTTACAAAGGGAGGGTTAGGGTGGGGTAATTTATTTGTGCGTAAGTCCTGTTAATGTAAATTAGCCAAAATTTGGGCGATCGCATTTAATAATTGTTTTTGTTCTACAGGTTTAACTAAATGGATGTGAAAGCCTGCGGCTAGTGCTTGTTTTTGGTTGATTTCTCCAGCATAAGCTGTCAGAGCGATCGCAGGTATGTTACCGCCTTGTTCTGGTGGTAAGGCGCGAATCAAACGGATGAGGGTATAACCGTCAATTCCCGGCATTCCAATATCACTTAAAAGTAAGTCTGCTGTGTTGTTGGCTAAAAATTCTAAGGCTTGGCTACCAGATGCGATCGCTGTGACTTTAGCACCAAACTGTTCTAATATCACAGTCAAAAACTGTCCTGTATCTACATCATCGTCTACTACCAAAATATGTAAACCTGCTAAATTTACTGCCTCATCTACTGTGGAAACAGATTGATTTTTTGGCATAAAATCTAACATTAAAGGCAATTTCACAGTGAATGTTGCACCCATTCCTTCCCCTGGGCTTTCTACTTGTACCGTTCCACCGTGCAATTCTGTGAGATGGCGTACGATTGCTAACCCTAATCCTAAGCCACCAAATTGACGAGTAATTGTGCCATCAGCTTGCCGAAAATAATCAAATACATAAGGCAAAAACTCTGGACTAATACCTTGACCATTATCTTGAATTTGAATTTGAGCATAGGTATCAACTCTATTTAAATTAATTTCTACTTTAGCCCCAGTCAACGGAGTAAATTTAATCGCATTGGAAAGCAAATTACAAACTATTTGTTGCAGGCGTTCGGCATCTCCTTTTACCCATGCCATATCCACACAAATGATTTTGTGAATTTGCATTCCTCTAGCTTCCATAGCTAGGTATACAGTATCAAGAGATGCGTGCAGAATATCAATTAAATTTACAGGCTGAAGATTTAAAATTATTTTTCTCTGTTGAATCCGAGAAACATCTAATAAATCTTCTATGAGTTGAATTTGTAATTTAGCATTCCGCTCAATGGTTTCTAAGCCATGTGTGAGTTTCTCATCATCATATTTGCGTCTTCTCAGTAGTGTTACCCAACCCAAAATCGGATTCAAGGGAGTTCTTAATTCATGGGAAAGTACAGCAATAAACTCGTCTTTAATTTTATTGGCCTTTTCCGCTTCACTCCGCGCCGATTGTTCTCTAGATAAGAGATTTTCTAGTTCAACTTCTGCTTGTTTACGCTCAGTAATATCCCGAAAAAATATCCCCAACCCATCTTCAAAAGGATAAGCATGAATTTCTAGCCACATATTTTGCGGCGGATATAATGCTTCAAAATGCACAGGAATTAATTGCGCGATCGCCCGCAAATATTCTCCCTCAAATTCTGTACCTTGCATTCCTGTCCATTGCTGCCAATAATTTTGAGCCAGCATGGTTTCTGGGGTGACACCTTTGATTTTAGCCGCCTGTTGATTGGCATAAGTTATTTGCCAATCTTTATTAACAGCAATAAAAGCATCTGTCATGCTTTCTAAAATATTACTCAAGCGATTTCGTAAATCTTTTTCAGCTTTTAATAATTTATCTTTTTCTAGATTTGACTCTTCTAAACGAATATTAGTTTCTCTTAAGGAATCATTCAGTTTAATTAATTTTTCAGACATTTCAGCCCGTTCTTGATACTCGCCAATTCTAAATTTTTCAATAGCGAGTTCTACTTGGATTTTAGCCCTTTCAGTAATAGCAACACCAACCAGCAAAGTCACAATCGATTGCACTAACAAACTTAATTTATGAACATGCAAAACTTCTGGCTGTACAGGAAAACTCGGCAATAAGATAGCATTCGGATAGACTACTAAATAAGAAAAAAGCGTGATTAATATGGAAAATGTCGCAACCAACATTCCTGTAGAAACTCCGAAGCGAGTAGCCGCCCACATTAAAGGAATAAAGCTTAAAAAAGATAACTGTTGAAACCTAAACTCTGTGTTACTATTAATGGAAACTTCCGATACAGTGACCGAAGCAATACTAATACACAAAAATAAAATAGTAGTAACTTCTAATAACAAAGGGCGACAAGTTGGCAGTCTAAAAGTTGGGGATGCAGAATTTGCTGTCGGACAATGAGATAACCAACCCCAAGATTGCAGATAAGGCGTTAATACTAACAAAATTGTGGGGGTAAAACCCATAATACCGATCGCATTTCCTAACCACCAGTGAGTAATGCTGTCAGTCAGGTGAGCAGCCGGCATTTTGCCTATAGCCACCCAAGCTAAACTACCAAACACAGCTAAACTACTGCTGGCAAACAAAGGTACAGTTAAGGTAAAAATAGCAGCATCTTTGAGACTATGAAACGTCAGAGAACCCTTCCAAAAACGACGATAGAGTAACCAAGCAACCAGGGGTTCGACAATATCGATAACGCCAATAAATCGCTCCCAACCATGCAATCCCCAAATAGGAGCCATCAAGAAAGATGCAATACCTGTGAGGATGATACCATCAAGGCCAAACCAAAAACTTAGAGCGATCGCTACCCCAGAAGGCGGAAACCACAAAGAAACCCCTGGCTGAATACGGTAGATCAGCGCCATTCCATGAGCAGCAACCAAAGCTAATAGCCCTAGTGATAAAATCAAAAGCCGTTGATGTCTGGCACTCACCCTAACAAATTGCGACAAACGCTGCATAATTGCCAATAAATTTTAGATTGTTCAGCCTACCCATCTTAGTGCTAATAAATAGTCATAGCACCAGATACTCCTTCAGCTGCGATCAGTGCAAAGGTAGACATTTTTGGTGTACCAAATATTGTTTTAACTACGGAAGTTCCCAAAAAATATTACAAATTATTTTTGATCAGCGCATCAGCCCCAGTTGACGACTTACTCTAGGCGTGGTTCAGTGTAGCGATCGCCTAGCCCAACAAAACGTTTATCTAGTAGCAGCCAAGGTGCTTAAGAAATCGGTAAATAATCAGACAACAAAAAGTAATAAGGGTTTGAGGATGTATGTAGATATTCAAAATCCTTACACCCCCAAACCCATTTTCCACAGAAAAACTTTATGCGTCAGGCTCTAACAAATTAGCCTGCCTAGGCAGAGTATATCTTTTTAGTTGATGTCTCTAAGCTCTTGTCCAAGGCCCCCAAATGGCAAAAGTAATACCAGGAGTTTGAATGTTAACAAACAAAGTTCTACCGTCAGGTGAGAAGCAAGCACCTGCAAACTCACTATCATTTAAGGCATTACGGGCAAAATTATAAATTTCACCTTGGGGATTCACACCTCTTAAGAAATTTTCGCCGCCTCCGTCTTCGCAGAGAATCAAATCACCAAAAGGTGCAACAACTATATTGTCAGGAGCATCAAGTTCGCTTCTCGATGTGGACTCTACAAACAAATCAAGGCTTTCAGGGGTTCCGTCAACTGGTGGAATGTAGCGCCAAACTTGACCTGCTCCCGCAGCACCACCACTTGTACAACAAAAATAAAATTCTCCGTTACCATACCATATACCTTCCCCACGAGCAAAGGTAGCTGCACCTAGTTCTTGACCTTGTAATCGCACAGTGTCACCATCTAATGGGTTGGGATTGGGAATAGTCACCCACTCTACAGCCAACTTTTGTCCTGGTCTGAAACCACTGTTAGAGGTATTAACTCTAGGTTGACCGACAATTTTCAATGCTTGTAGAGTACCACCAGCTTTTAAATTGCCTTTGTCTGTGGGAATAAAGCGATAGAAAAGGCTGTCCCCTCTATCTTCTGTTTCATAGACAATTCCGGTTCTGGGGTCTACAGCTACAGCTTCATGATTAAATCTTCCCATTGCAACTAGAGGCTCTGGATTAACCCCAGAGGTAGCACTAGCTGGAACTTCAAAGTTGTAACCGTGTGGTTTTGTGACTCCGTTAGTTGCACTTGGTAAAGTCACATCTTCTTCACAGGTAATCCAAGAACCCCAAGGAGTCAGGCCACCGGCACAGTTACGGATGGTTCCACTCAGAGACACAAAGTGTTTGATTAACTGGCGATTAGCACCAACAACTAAGGTTGTTGTACCACCTCTAGCAATTGGATCATAAGGTTTTGTCCCTTGTGTACGTGAACCACTGAAACCAGTGCCAAGTTCGTGATTGCGAACCAAAATAACTGTATTTCTTGGGCCAGGGAAAGCGGCCATCCCATCATGAGCGCCTGGTACTAAAGTACCATCGGTCATAAGTTCCCCTGTACGAGAGAAAGTGCGATATTGAAATCCAGGCGGTAAATCTAACAAACCATTAGGATCAGGAACCAGCGCACCATAACCTGTGCCGAAAATAGGTTGACCGTTGGCTTGTCTGGCGTAAAGAGCTTCTAAAGGCGAGGCTAATAATGTACCAGCAGCACTTGCCCCAGCTAATGTAAAAAATCTGCGTCTTGATAATTTCATTGGTTACAAATAGAAATGCTTGGAAGAAGTTATGGGAATTAGATTAAGCTTGGGTAATGTTTTATTTAAAACACAGTTATAAAAAATTCCTAAAATATATCTCTAAATACTGCGAATAAATATCTCAAATAGCCTCCGCATCAATCGATTTAAGCAAGATAGTTTGCCTACAAATTTTATATAAATGAGTAATAAATAATTTATAAACAACTTAACTCTGCTTTTGCTATATCAGAAAATATGACAAACAAAATAATAGATTTAAATAATTTATTTTGATGATTTATTGGTGAGATAGCCAGAGATACCAAACAGGCAACAATTAACAGAATGAAAATTCTCTTGCTGTCTAATGTTCATTATTTACCGATTTCATAACCAACCTAATATCGTTATAAAGGCTTATTTAATAATGGTTTAAGCCAATAGACTAGGCTGCAATAGTCATATTTTTTCCATACGCAGAACATTGTTAAGCAAAGGTTAATAAGTGATTAATTATTTAAAAGATTATAAGCTAATCATAAAATATTACTTTTTTGAATGTTATGGAAAAATAAATTATTAAACACCCGGATAACAATACATCTAATGATAAAATTCCATCTGGAATGTTTTAGGTAATGCACAGAAGCAAACAACACAAATCATGATTATAACAACCAGATATTAAACAGTCTGGTGAACATTTTGTTTGACTTTTATTACCGAGTATTCCACCCATTAACTCTGTGATTCAGAGTTCGGAAATTTCAGGAAAATTGATTATTCTCAAAAAAATGAACAGATTTTTTACCCAAATTAAAGCTACGGTAGCTGTAGTTGCTGTCACATCTTTAGCTACTGTCATCAATGTTCCCCAAGCTGATGCAGCTTCTTTTGATTTATCTTGGTTGGGAGGACAAGGTTATTCAGCTAACGGTAGATTTTCCTTTGACGATAGTTTCTTAGGCGGCGTTGTCACCAGAGATCAGCTGAGTGATTTCACAATCTCCTTTTTTGACCCAGCCGGAACTTTACTACAAAGTTTCGATTATGATTTTCCCAATCCCAGCAGCAGCTTTAACTTCAACTTTGATACTGTTTCTCGCACTGTTTTGCAAACAGGTAACTTTGATACGCCCAACGGCTTTGATTTAGGAATTGACTTTGCTACAGAAGTGACTGGGTTATCTTTTTATACATTCTTAGATCCTGACCAGGGATTACCAAACGCTACGATATTTTTAAAGGATGACCTATCACCAGAAGTCTGTAGTACATTCCCCAACTGTCGATTAGATGTTGGTGGTCAGTTAACAGCCACAGCCGTTCCAGAACCAAGTGCAATTTTAGGCTTGTTAGTGGCAGGTTCTTTAGGCCGATTTTTAAAGAAAAAGCAAGCATCTATCTAAACAGCAAACTGAATAGTTGATGCCAGCTTGATAAAAACCGTAATTGACCAATATTGTATCTTTCATTCCCCAGGTATTGCCTAAACAAAAAATCTGAAGCTCTCTAGTAAAGAGAGCTTTGGGATTTTAATATTTTCATGTTCCGGGCGATCGCACTTTTTCCTAGAACAGAGATAATGGCAAGGCTGCTAAACAACAGCAGTATTTTGGTGTTCTAACCATTGCAAAATCCGATTCCAAGCCCACCAAGGGTCAGGGTCTTGCGCCTGGAACTGACACTCTTTGCTACTTAAATAGCCGACATGACCTCCATAACGGGTGAGTAGCAAATCTAGGGCGGAATTCTGCTTGCAGGCGGCTTTTAATTCGGGGACGATATCTGGATGAAATAAAGGATCATCGGCAGCGTAGATAATTAAAGTTGGTTTTTGGAGTTCTGGTAACAGTTGGAGGGCGCTGCTGGCTTTGTAGTATGCCTCTACACTGGGAAAACCCAGCCTTTCTATTACTAGTTCGTGGTCAAAATCCCAAATGGTGTTTGTTCGCTCTATGGCTTGAGGGTCAATAGTTCCAGGATGAGCATCATGGATTCGCCAAGCGAGTTTCTTTAATTCACGCACAATACTAGCTTCTATGAGTCTACCAAAACGGTCTTTGGTGAGATAGGTGAGCGATCGCAACGAATCCAAACTCGGACAAATCACTGCACCACCACCAATATCGCTGTACTCGATACCCAGATTTTCATTACCCTGGGTTAACTCCGCAGCTGCTTTGATTCCCCACAGGGCTAATTGTCCCCCCAAAGAAAACCCCATAAACCAAAATTTCCTGGGACATCCCATCGCCGCCGCCGCCGCCGCCAAGCGCACAAAATCTTCGCCCTCATACAATCCATCAGAGGTTAAAGTTGGTGATAATTCTGCCGTTTTACCGTGCGCCCGCCAATCAAATAACACCACAGCATAGCCTTGAGAGTATGCTTTGCGTCCTAACAACCGCAAAGACCATTCTTGGTCTAACTCGCCTGTAATTCCATAAGTGGCAATGATTGTACTGTGGGCATTGTCAGGAATAGCTACCCAAGTAAAAATCGGCACACCTTGTCCACCCATCAATATTGTTTTATGATAGGGCGGCTCTGGTTGAGAAACTGTACTTTCCCAGTAACGTTTTCCCCAAAAAGCAGTGTAAACAGTCATTGCTACACCATTTTGTAAAAACTTGGCTGGATTGTAGGGCGGGTAACACATCATTTTGCAAATTTCGTGTATCTTAAGTTTTGTTTTTCATGAATTAGTTTTAATATTTATGTTAGATTTAAAATCTTTTTTATAATCAAGACAGAAATCTTTGTATCCACCAAAGATTCTTATTTTTCCTTAAAAAGTAGCAATAATTTTTTTCATAATGCCGAGGATTCTAGTCATAGACGATGACCCAGCAATTTCCGAGCTTGTTGCCGTCAATTTAGAAATGGCTGGCTATGATGTCAGTCAAGCTGAAGATGGTATCAAAGGTCAAGCGTTAGCTCTCCAGCTACAACCAGACTTGATCATGCTCGATCTCATGCTGCCCAGAGTAGATGGATTTACAGTTTGTCAACGCCTCCGTCGAGATGAAAGGACTGCGGAAATTCCCGTTTTGATGCTGACCGCCTTAAGTCAGACTCAAGACAAAGTGGAAGGCTTCAACGCCGGCGCAGACGACTATCTCACCAAACCATTTGAAGTTGAAGAAATGCTGGCGCGGGTAAGAGCTTTATTGCGCCGTACTGACCGCATTCCCCAAGCCGCCAAACACAGCGAAATTCTCAACTACGGCCCCTTAACCTTGGTTCCTGAGAGGTTTGAGGCGATATGGTTCAGTGAGACAGTGAAACTCACCCATTTGGAATTTGAGTTACTCCACTGTTTACTGCAACGCCACGGACAGACGGTTTCTCCTAGCGAAATTTTGCGGGAAGTTTGGGGTTACGATCCTGATGATGACATTGAGACGATTCGAGTTCATATTCGTCATTTAAGAACTAAACTCGAACCCGATCCTCGTCATCCTCGCTACATCAAAACTGTATACGGTGCAGGATATTGTCTAGAATTACCCAGTCTGCCTGCATCAGTTGAAGGCGCTTCTGCATAAGTGGTTGACTAACGCAATCTATTCCTTGACCTCAGCCCTAAATTTGCCGAATCCATCATGTTGTGTGTCATGCTGTGGGGAATGAGGTTTAGTGGTTTTACCAAGGAAAACTCTAATTTCGCCTGCTTGACTCTACAGAAAGCTACCTTCCAATAGACATCCTTTTGTGGGGGTTGGTGCTTAGTAGGCGAATGCTACTCTATTAGTACTACAGTGCTAATCAATCGCCACGAGTCCAATAGCACTGCAATTAGTCAAAAATTGGCATTCTCTTGAAACAATTTTGAGGGAATGCCAATCAATTTAATATTTTGTAGCAAAATATATACTTCACGCCGTGTGCAACTTTCCCTCAAACCTAACCCCCAACCCCTTCCCTACAAGGGAAGGGGAGCAAGATTCAAAGCCTCTCTCCTTGTTTGGAGAGGGGTTTAAGAAATAAGTCGCACATCGCGTTACGTCACTATTCACAATTCAAATTGACTTCTGCCTTCTTTAATAACCAAAAATTACAGAGGAGCCGAGGTACAAATTAACTCACAATGGACTAATTGCCATTGGAATTATCTGCACTTCTTCTCCTCTGCTGTGTTTATTACCCTATTGCTGCTTTTAGGGAGCAAGGGCGTTACCGCGAATTAAGCTACCAAGGGTTTTGGCAGTAATTTTTAGTTGGGTAATGGGGTTGGCGGGGACAACTGTTTTGTATAGATAGCTGTCGAAGGTGAGGCGCTGTACATCCATGTCAGCACACATTTCGACGAATGCTTCACGGGTTGCATCAGAACGATAGAACACGCTCTGCAAAATGTCTAACACTTTGTAGGTGAGTCCGTATTTCTTATCCCAACGCTTGATGTAGATTTTGAGGTCATTTTCTGTGGGGATGCGGCTACCGTTGTTGGAGGTTTCCACAATGGTTTCAGCACACATTCTTCCAGATTTAGCGGCAAAGTAAATTCCTTCCCCAGAAGACTTGGTAACGTAGCCAGCAGCATCTCCCACTAGGGCGATGCGACCAACGACGCGACGAGGACGAGGATGTTCGGGAATGGGATGCGCTTCGACTTTGATGATTTTACCGCCTTCGAGTTTGTTGGCAGCACGAGCGCGGATACCTGCTTGCAATTGTTTAATACTGGCTTTATTGACGTGCATTGTGCCAGTACCAACAGCTACGTGATCATATTTGGGGAATACCCAAGCATAAAAGTCGGTGGAAACGTCATCGCCGACATACATTTCGGCTAGGTCGTTGTAGTACACCATTTTGTCTTGGGGTAAGCGAATTCGCTCTTGGAAGGCGATCGCATAATTATAATCTCCAGCATCCATTTCTTTGGCAATGCGGGAATTTGCCCCATCCGCCCCAATAATTAAATCTACTTTCAGGGTTTTTGTAACGCCCTGCACGCCGCCTTCAGTATGGTCGACGTAATGAATTGTATAGGGGTCGGTATTATTTGTGGGTATATCGACTTTATGAACAGTGGCGTTAATTAAAGTTGCACCTAATTTTGCCGCGCGATTCCGCAAAAAGCCATCGAGGACTTCGCGGCGACACATTCCTATATATTCTTCTTGATTTACCAGATTAATATCAACCTCACGATTGGAAGGCGAAATCATTTTCATCTTCCGCACCCGGCGATCGATAATCTCTGGTGGTAGGTCAAATTCACCCACCATACAAAGGGGAATAGCGCCCCCGCAGGGCTTGGCATTGTCCAGCTTGCGCTCAAACAGGTAGGTTTCAATCCCAGCTTTTGCCAATGTTTCGGCGGCAGATGAACCAGCAGGGCCTGACCCCACAACAGCAACCCGTAGTGTCAAAGGTCTTCTCCCAATCTTGACATTTACCGAAAGCATCCTACCACGGTCTTTTGGCTGATTTTGCGCTCTACCTCTCAGTTTTGACAGAAATGCAATATTCCTTAATGTTTCGATACAAAACTAGGGAGTGGGGAGTAGGAAGTCTATGGTAACGATTGTATGGAATTTAGGAATGGTGATTCGCTGTGGAGAATTGGGAATACTCTTTTTTACTCCCTATCCGAATTTCTCACGTATGGGTGGGGAGTGTGAGAGGTGTGGGAGGTGTGGGAGGGGTGGGAGGATGGTGAAGAAATCTTTCCCACCAAACTTCCCCAAACTCCCCACACCCCCTCTCTTCCCACACTCCCCACCCCTGGATTTTTCACAAGAGAGAAATCCAGGCCTACTCCCTACTCCCTAACTATGCAGATTTCTTTACTAGACTCTTTCACTCGCCAAGTTAGCGTTAGTGTGATTACTGGGTACCAAAAGCATATTTCTCCCCATAAAGGCTTTGCTTGCGCCCATAGGATTTTATATGGCGGCGAATCTTGTTCCCAGTACATCAAGCGTTTAATTGCCCAAGAAGGGTTGAGGGTGGCGTTCATCAATTCCCGCATCAGATTTCAAGCTTGCAAACAAGCTAATTTAATTTTGCGTTCCCAATTGGATGATTCTGAAGATGCAGAATCAGAAGATGAAGCAAATACACAGCAACCAAAAAAAGATAATGGCAGTAATAATTGTCAATCTTCCAATACAAGCTGTAGCAGTAATGATAGTGCTTACTGTGTAGATTGTGCAGATTTAAGTTGCAATTGTGCTGATATGGCTAATATCTTGAGTGATTGTGATTTCTTTCATTGTCATGCTGTAGATTGTAGTGGTGCTGATTGTGGCTTTCTTGATTGTGGTAGTTGTGGTAATTAAATAATCTTCAGAATACAGAATCTAAAATTCAGCATTGATCAAAAGTTGCAATCATCAAGATTAAAATTCCGCTCAAAAGTATTTGAGTTAAAAATCTATGTATGGTATATATAAAGCACGGTAAATCTAGCAACATACCGGGGTTAGACTAGCAAGGGGATAACGGCGGTGGGCATAGTAGTTGAGAATGTATCCAAAAATTTTGGCAGTTTTAAGGCAGTTGACCAAGTTGATTTAACAGTTAAGAGTGGTTCACTGGTGGCGTTGCTTGGGCCATCTGGTTCTGGTAAATCGACTTTACTGAGGCTAATTGCTGGTTTAGAAATGCCAGATAGTGGCAAAATCCTGCTCACAGGAAAAGATGCTACTTATCAAAGTGTACAAGAACGAAATATTGGGTTTGTGTTTCAGCATTATGCTTTGTTCAAACACATGACTGTGCGGCAAAATATTGCTTTTGGTTTAGAAATTCGCAAAGCCCCAGCTAAGAAAATTAAAGGGCGGGTAGAACAGTTACTAGAGCTAGTACAATTGGGTGGATTAGGCGATCGCTATCCTTCGCAGTTATCTGGTGGACAAAGACAACGGGTAGCATTAGCGAGAGCCTTGGCAGTCGAACCAGAGGTGTTATTGTTAGATGAACCCTTTGGTGCGCTGGATGCCAAAGTGCGAAAAGATTTACGGGCATGGTTACGCCGCCTCCATGATGAAGTTCATGTTACCACTGTTTTTGTTACCCACGACCAAGAAGAAGCAATGGAAGTGTCGGATGAGGTCGTAGTCATGAACAAAGGACGGGTGGAACAGATAGGTACACCAGCAGAGATTTACGATCATCCCGCTTCCGCATTTGTGATGAGTTTTATCGGCCCGGTGAACGTTTTACCCAACACTTCCAGAATTTTCCAAAGTGTTGGATTTGATGCTGCATACCCAGAAGTATTTTTGCGTCCCCAAGATGTGATTATCGAAAAACAAGCCAACGGTGCAACTGCATCTGCCAAAGTTAGCCGCTTAATTCATCTGGGTTGGGAAATTCAAGTAGAATTGACTTTGGATGATGGACAAGTGGTAACAGCTCATCTCACACGCGATCGCTTCAACGAATTAGAGTTAGAACCACAACAACGAGTTTACGTCAAGCCCAAAGATGCCAAATCCTTTCCTGTATATTACTCAATCTAAAATTATAGCAGGAGGCAGAAGTAAAAGTTTTACTATTCCTGGCATTCAAGCTTTCAAATTGTCCTAACATATCTGACTATCGCTATAAAAATTAAATAATTACTTGCGAAAGAAGGATGAAGTACATTTATCCTTCTTTTTTGCTGTTATGACTTACGCCAGAAATTAGGGTGCTCCCAAACATAAATTCTCCCCTGTCCTCCTTGTCTCCCTTGTCCCCCCTGTCCCTAAATCATGAAACACTTTTCCCTAAGCGCAGTGTATAGGTGTTCCAAACCTCCACACCTTCTTTATGCGTAACTTCTGCGTGTATAAGTTATTCTTGATTTTTCTTTATAATCCTATAAGTATATACGTACTTTTCTTAATATTTACTTAAGATTTAGAGATAAAATGTCTTTAAACTTCAAGTTGCAGTGTTCAGTTTTCTAAACTTGCCTACAATTAGGCATAGACGACCTCTACCCAATGGTAGAATTCTTGAGCGAAATAATCACGCATAATTTTTGTCTGTTTAAATAAAAATATGAATGAAAAATTACATCAGGGTATTAGACATCTACCAGCTAAAACACCTAACAAAAAGTTAAAAACATAACAAGAGCTTGATATTAGACATGTAAAGTTCTGTTACTGTGACAATACCAACTGATAATTCCAAAAGTTAAGTTGCAATAGTTACAACTTTTTGTCGCATAAAATCACATATAGGACTCATATTTGATTTATGAAAAAAATCAGTACACCCAGGTCAAGCTTCTTTCCTACTCCCTACTCCCCATTCCCTACTCCCTGCCTACACAACTAGATTCAGAAATCAAATCGGATTCCTATAGATAATTATCACTAATCATTCTTTCTCAAATTGCCAAAAGTTAAAAAAAGAAAAATCTCAAAAAATCTTGCTCAGATTTTCACTGGTGTTTTTGTATGCAAAAATTTTAAATTTTTGTGATTAAAAAAGCTGGATTAAAGTTAGTAGTTAATAGATGTAATGTATACATTTTTAAATTATTAGTTAAGTTCTGCAAATACAGCACTGAGAAAAATTACTACCAAAGAGCAGCTTTATGAAATCTTATAAATTGCTACAATGAAACACCGTAAAAACCGTAAAAACTTCAAACAAATAAAACTTACTTTGGCTCTATGATTTAAGAACTCAATCTATATCTATTAAAAATCCCTATTATTGACACCCCAAGCAAAAATAAAAGGTAAAAATATGAAGATAATTTCAGGTTTATCTAGGTCATTTACGCTGCAACTACTAACCTTTGCAGCAATAGCCACGGCGACAACCTTAAAACATAATTCGCTACCTGCTTACGCCCAAGAGACTCCCACTGAACCCCAACCCACAACAGAGCGAATTTGTTCTTTAGATCCTGTGGAATCTTTATTACCACCACCCCAAGCTAAAACCAGCAACTCTTTATTGTCATACCTAGCCTCCGAGGGATTTACTCAGAGCAAAGATGGTTCCTGGGTATGTTATGTGAACGACCCAAAAAAAGAAGGACGTTATTACACCTTATTCAAAGTTCAAGAGGTAAATGGGAAGCTGATTGGCAGTTCTTTTTTAGACGGTGGGAATTTGATTGAAGGTCAAGACAACCGCACATTAGATTTTTTTATGAAGCTGATTGAGCATCATCTCGATAGTGATCAAGAAAATCGCCAAAGCATACGTAGATATTTAGAATCCTTTATATCTTTAGTCAAAGAAGGCAAAATCAAAGCCTCCCGTCGCGGATTTCTGTTTGACCAACCCAATCGTGCTTTAGTCGTGTACCACACCATTGGTAACGGTACAGGAGAACTCAAAGGGACAGCAATTACCCTCAACATTCAAATATCTGATAAAGTCAATGCCAACTCAACCAAGAGTGCAGTACCAACTTCTGTAGGAGAGAATATCCAACCGAAGTAAAAATAATCCTGATGATTGAATGGCTTGTGAGTGGTGTTTCGTTTATTGACCAGGAGATGTATCTTGTTGAAATCAACTGTCAAAAGCATAGGAATTTCGTTAACGTCTTTGGCAGTAGTGTTGTCTGTTTGCCAATCTGCTAACGCACAACTAAATGTAGGACGGCGTAAAATTCAAAGAGGACTGGAGCGAGAGTACCTCCAATATCAGCTAGAAAATCGTAATCTCAGCGATGCGTTCGTCATCCCTAGCTGTACTGTGGGTAGTGGTACTGGCTGTAATAAAACCGGCACAGTCCTGCAACAATTATTGGCAATTAATGGTGGCCCTAGTTACTACGATTTAGTAATTCGAGCCGCCGGAGGACAGCAAAACTACCAGAATTTCGCGGCTTTTTATGGCAACAATGAAAGACTGCCAGAAATTCCTTTCGCATCGTTTTGGAAAAGACAGTCTCCATCAATTGTGGATGGTTATCAATACGTCCTCGGCCAGCCTGTTAGCCGCAGTCCGGTGGCTGGTTTGGGTGCAGTCACTAAAAACTTTGCTTGGTCGCCAATATCCAGAGGTGATAATTCTCTCAGTCCCCGACAAGGACTATTAGATTTTAAATATTCTGTTGGGCATGAACTCTTGGTTGAGGTATCGAAAATTCCAAATCTCCGGCAGCAGATTCGTGATTTAGATTTGCCTCCTGAGATGACGCAGTTTTATTTAAATAACCTCTCTCAAGGGTTAAATGCCTTGAAGACGGGAAATGAAGAGGCATTACAAGAAAACATTTTAAGAATCTTTTCCTTTCCCTATTCATCCGACTCGACAACAAGCCCTAACTATGGACGGGTATCTCTTGACACACCAAAAGAGTTAGACAACATTGCAGGTATCCCTATAGCTGGTGCAGAAATCATCCCCGACATCGCATTATTAGAACCAGAGTCATTTTCGTTAGATTTAGGTACTGACCTGGCTTTAGATGTTGGTACTATAACCGGAAGTGCTTTTAACCCTTTCTACTTATCTCCTCTGGCTTTGCTTCCGTTGTTATTCCTATTTGGTGGAGGAGATGGTGATAGTTCTTCTCCCCCAGTCACAATTCCTCCAGTGGTTCCATCAGTTCCACCTGTTATCAACCCAACTCCAACCCCAACCCCAACTACACCGCCACCACCGGTCAAAGTGGATGAACCATCAACACTGACCGCTATACTATTGCTGACGCCTTTATTGGGTGTACTCAGCTATAAAAAGCGCATGACCAGAACAAAAACTTGTGTGAAATCTTAAGAGTTATCTTTGATTTTTGAAAAAATTTCAATATCTTCCAGGTGGGCATTTACCAATATTTTTTAGGTTGGTTGAGAGTTGGGCTGCAAATTACCAGCCCAGAAATCTTTGATTAATAAAAATCCCTCGGTAGCTTGCCGAGGGATATATTAATTAGTACTTTTCACCTAAAAATATCCCACTTCCTTAGAATACCTATTCGTTTTAAGATGAGTATGCCAAAATGCCAAATCGTTGTTATTTATGACTCAGCTTATCGAATACGAAGAAGCCAGCGCCGAAGTTCGCGCAGTCTATGATGATATTCGTGCAGTACGACAGACAGATTACATTAATAATTTTTGGAAAGCTTTAGCTAATCATCCACCGACTCTGCAACGCACTTGGCAAACAATTAAAGAAGTGATGACTGGCCCTGGTGAACTTGACCCACTGGTGCGGGAGTTAATTTATATTGCTGTGAGTGTGACGAATGGCTGTGATTACTGTATATCGTCCCATACAGCTACTGCCCGTGCCAAAGGGATGAATGATGCGATGTTTGGCGAACTGCTGGCGATTGTTGGGACTGCAAATATGACTAATCGTTTGGCTAATGGTTATAAAATTCCAGTGGATGAGCAATTTCAGTCATAATACTAGTTTTGTAGTTAGATGCACGAAACCAGATAAAAAGAATTCTCCAATAAAGCCCATGTTATGCTGTAATCACGTCTAGGAAAGAGACTATGACTGCTTTAGTCCAAGAACTTCTCAATAGTTTTGACCGCTTGTCAGATTCAAAGCGATTGGAGTTGGTATTAGAAATTTTAAAGCGGACAGTTGATTTAGAGTTTCCGGCGTTATCTGATGAAGATTTAGTTCTTAATGCAGAAGGGCTTTTTCTAAAGTTAGACAAACAAGAAGCTATGTATGAGTGGTCTTGAGAATTCATGGCTACCAGCACCCGCAGATTTAACTTTATTGGCGAATGAAGTTCATATCTGGCGAATTGATCTTGATATAGCAGACTCACTACAAGAAAATTTCGCTGTAACTTTATCTAGTGATGAACTGGCTCGTGCTAACCGATTTCGTTTTGTGGAACATCGCCAGCGTTTCATTGCGGGTCGTGGTAGTCTGAGAAATATACTGAGTCGTTACTTAAAGATTGCGCCGCACCAAGTAAGATTTAACTATGAACCTCGTGGTAAACCACTGTTGGCTGATGATTTAGCAGCTAGTGGTTTGTTGTTTAATTTGTCGCATTCTCAAGATTTGGCTTTGTGTGCGGTGAATTACACAAGCAAAATTGGCATTGATTTAGAGTATATGCGCTCTGTTTCTGATTTGGAGGCGCTTGCTCAAAGGTTCTTTTTACCGCGAGAATATGAGTTAGTGCGATCGCTTCCTCCTCATCAACAACAAGAAGCATTTTTTCGTTATTGGACTTGTAAGGAAGCTTATTTAAAAGCTACAGGTGACGGAATTTCGCAGTTAGAGCAAGTAGAAATATCTCTCACAACTACACAAGGCGCTAAATTACTCACATCTGAAGACTGGAGTCTTGTGGAGTTTACACCTGCTGATAATTATCGTGCGGCTGTGGCTGTGGCTGGTTCTGCTTTGGATTTCAAATATTGGCAGTTCACGGCTATTTTGCCATGAATCATTATTTGTCTTTCTGCATACTTTTGCCGTAACTTATGCACAAATTTCCGTAGTTGCAGATGGCTACTTATACCAAAGTTTTTTGCTTACGTAAACTTTGAATGGTAGCGATCGCAGATTTTGCTACTATATCAATTTCCTCAGCAGTGTTAAATCTGCCAATTCCAAACCGCACGGAAGCATAAGCTAATTGTTCAGGATGTCCCAAGGCTGTGAGAACATGGGAAGGTGCGATAACAGCCGATGAACAAGCAGAACCAGAAGATACCGCCATCACAGGTTGCAGTCCTAGAGAAAGTGCAGCACCATCGACTCCCTCAACGCTGATATTTAAGTTTCCCGCTAGTCGCTGCGTCGGGTGTCCGTTGAGGTGAATTCCTTCTAACTGTGATAATTGTGTCCACAAACTTTGTCTGAGTTGAGTCAGACGTGCAGTTTCCGTTGCTTGTTCTGCTAAAGCCAGTTCTATAGCTTTGCCAAAACCAACTATTTGCGGTGTGTACAAAGTTCCTGAACGCATTCCCCGTTCATGTCCACCGCCATGCTGTTGGGGTGCAAGCTGCACTCTGGGGTTGCGTCTACGGACGTATAATGCACCAATACCCTTTGGCCCGTATACTTTATGAGCAGTCAACGACATTAAATCAATGTTCATTGCCTGCACATCTAAGGGGATTTTACCAATAGCTTGGGCAGCATCGGTATGGAAAATGATATTGCGATCGCGGCATATTTTCCCAATATCTGCTAACGGTTGCAACACCCCAATTTCGTTATTCGCCGCCATCACAGATACTAAAATTGTCTCTGGACGACAGGCTGTTTCTAATTGGTTTAAATCAATCAACCCGTCAGGTTGTACTGGCAAAATTGTAATTTCAAAACCCAGACTTTTCAGATACTCACAAGGGTCTAAAACTGCTTTATGTTCGGTAGCTACAGTAATAATATGCTGACCTTTTTGAAAATAAGCTTCAGCGATACCTTTAATGGCTAAATTATTCGCTTCTGTTGCACCACTAGTAAATACAATTTCTTCGGGTGTAGCGTTAATTTCTACTGCTAAGATTTCTCGCGTTTGTTTCACAGCCGCTTCTGCTTCCCAACCATAAACATGGTTAATACTAGCAGGGTTGCCAAACTTTTCGGTGAAATAAGGCAACATTACTGCTAACACTCTTTCATCTATTGGTGTAGTCGCATGACAATCAAGATAAATCGGACGATAAGACATAAATTATGTTAAAATTTGACTGAGTTTTTTTAATATTTGTAGAACTCTATATAACTCGTTTTCTCGCCTAGATAAAGTAAATTTATCAGACAAAGCATATTGAGGTTTATCGTATTTTATTAGCTTAATAAATTGAAAATCTTCTCCATTTGTAACTAGTCCAAACACAGGTTTGTCTGTATTGGAACTACCCAACATATATACTAAAGCCTGGGGAATCACTTCTAAAAGAGATAAACTGGCTCTTTTCGATTCAATTACCAACAACCAAAACTGCTCTTTAATCACCAAGACATCGATTCTGCCTCTGACAATTTCTTCTGCATTTTCGACTGTAATTTCTACAGATTCTGCGGTGGCGATCGCAAATGGCTCTCGATAAAATCTCGCCGAGTCTAATAGAGGCGATATTACCACCATTTTGACGGCATTTTCTAAAATCGGTGGACGCTTAACTAAACTTAAAAAATTAGCTTTGACTCTATCCAAATATTGTTGATCTAAAGTCGTCACTGACGGTAAATTTTCCAGCCATTCTGTGAAGAATCTTTCATCTTCTGAGATTTGGAGACTAAATCTTTCCTCTAAATAAGCAAGTCCGATATTTTGTGCTTGGACTACTTGAACCATATTAAAAATCGTGAATTTGGATGAATTATGCCCAAATTAACTTTTAATCAAGAGTATCTGGATCTATACCCAAGGCTCTTAATTGTTCCGCCAATTTTTGAGCGCGTTGTGCTTCTTGTTGAACTTTTTGTTCTGCTAACTCAGCCCGTAGTTGTGCTTGTTTAACTTGTTCTGCGGGTGTGGGATATCTGTTTCCTTCTTCGTCATACCAATAAAGCCATTCTCTGGTTACACCAGAGTAATTTCCCCGTTCACAACCAATTCCCAAGCCAATTTCTGCTAACCACACAGGATTGCCTGATTGTAATTCATATTTACCATTAACTAACTTATGCACTTCTAAGCGAGGTTTGCGGCGACGACGAGAAGAATAAATCACATAATAAAGTACACCTAAAGCCTCATATTCTTTTAACTTGTCGCTGTATTCTTTGCGATAGTTTGGCGAAACTACTTCTAACACCAAAGTTGGCAGAACATTTTCATCCCACAAAACATAACTCGGACGCAGTTCTTCATCATAGAACCGTTCTACGCCCAAACTTAAAAAACCATCGGGGACAATTGGCGGTTCGTCAGGGTGATAATAAATACCCATATCTACACCAAAAAACCAGTCCATACGTTCTGACCAAAGTATTAACAGTATTGCTTTGAGTAACCCTGGTATTAATTCTTGCAGTTCATTATCCACTGGTGTTTCATCAGAGTCTGGTAGTTCCTCAGCAGAGGGCAAGTACCTCGGCAAGTTGTACTCTAACATGGCTAGTTTCCCCAAAACTTACGGATACTGGGCTTTAATCTATGAATCCACACCAATATTCTCACCAGAATTATAGCGATTTCGGATGAATAGGTTACAGGCGAAAAATTTTATACTTCCTACTCCCCACTCCCTAATATCTACTCCCCACCCTTCACTACGATTAATAAATATATTAGTTTTTTGGATCTCTGATTGGTTTATATTTACGAGAGGGTGTATTAACAGCCACTCTTTTTCCGAGGTTAGGAGGCAGCGTCAGAAAATTTTAAATTTTGATTTGAGATTTTAGATTGCCCTAAAGATGTTGTTTGCAGAGGATGTCACAGAAGTATCAAATATTTATTGTGCTTTCCCCAGACTATCCTAGTCGCTGCTTTGCTTAAAATGACACTCTCATAAATCTAAATTGATGGCAATCTAAGTTGATAGTGAAACGAATATTTTTGCTGAATTGTAACCGATAAAGACTAAACTAAAAAGTCTTGTGCAGCAAAACCTCTAGATTTAAATGAAGTAATCATGTCCAAGGTTCTCGTCTCCGATCCTATCGATCAAGCTGGGATTGATATTTTATCCCAAGTTGCTACAGTTGATATCAAAACTGGTTTAAAACCCGCAGAATTAATCGAAATTATTGGTGATTACGATGCGCTAATGATTCGTTCTGGTACCAGGGTAACAGAAGAAATTATTGAGGCTGGCACACAGTTAAAAATTATTGGTCGTGCTGGTGTAGGTGTAGATAATGTTGATGTGCCTGCTGCTACACGCAAAGGAATTGTTGTAGTTAATTCCCCTGAAGGAAATACGATCGCAGCAGCAGAACACGCATTGGCAATGATGTTGGCTTTGTCCCGTCACATTCCTGATGCTAATGTTTCAGTGAAAAGTGGAGAGTGGGATCGTAAAACTTTTGTCGGTGCGGAAGTTTACAAGAAAACACTCGGTATTGTGGGGTTAGGGAAAATTGGTTCCCACGTTGCGAGTGTGGCTAAAGCAATGGGAATGAAATTACTCGCCTATGATCCTTTCATCTCCAACGAAAGAGCAGAACAAATTGGCTGTCAGTTAGTAGAGTTGGATTTACTTTTCCAACAAGCAGACTACATCACACTCCACATTCCCAAAACCCCAGAAACTACCCATTTAATCAACGCTGCTACTTTAGCAAAAATGAAGCCGACAGCGCGGATTATTAACTGTGCGCGTGGCGGGATTATTGATGAAGCAGCTTTAGCCGCAGCCATCAAAGAAGGTAAAATTGCTGGGGCAGCCTTAGATGTGTTCGAGTCAGAACCTTTGGGTGAATCGGAATTGCGATCGCTCGGCAAAGATATCATCCTCACCCCCCACTTGGGAGCCTCCACCACAGAAGCGCAAGTCAATGTAGCCATTGATGTTGCTGAACAAATCCGCGATGTTTTATTAGGACTCCCCGCTCGTTCCGCCGTCAACATTCCCGGACTCGGCCCTGATGTCTTAGAAGAACTCAAACCCTACATGCAACTAGCAGAAACCTTGGGTAACTTGGTTGGTCAGTTAGCCGGCGGTCGCGTCGAAACACTCACAGTCAGACTCCAAGGGGAACTAGCAACCAATAAGAGTCAGCCCTTAGTCGTGGCATCCCTCAAAGGTCTACTTTATCAAGCCCTGCGGGAACGAGTAAATTACGTCAACGCCAACATCGAAGCCAAAGAACGGGGAATTCGGGTCATTGAAACCAGGGATGCTTCAGTGCGCGACTATGCTGGTTCGTTACGTTTAGAAGCCACAGGTACTTTAGGTACTCACTCAGTTACAGGTGCTTTGTTGGGTGAAAAAGAAATTCATCTCACAGACGTTGATGGTTTCCCCATTAACGTCCCCCCCAGCAAACACATGCTGTTTACCTTACACCGCGATATGCCAGGAATTATTGGTAAACTTGGTTCTCTCCTCGGTAGTTTTAACGTCAACATTGCTAGTATGCAGGTAGGACGGAAAATCGTCCGTGGTGACGCGGTAATGGCTTTGAGTATTGATGATCCCTTACCCGATGGCATTTTGGCAGAAATCACCAAAGTCCCAGGGATTCGTGACGCATATACAGTAACTTTATAAGGCAAAAGTAAAAGGGCAAAAGTAAAAAGAACTCTCTTTCTTTTGCCTTTTAACTTTTAACTTTTAACTTTTTTTATGGCAAACACTTGGTGGGAACTGCAAATTTTATGTGAACCAGAGCTAGAAGATTCCATCTTTTGGCGACTGGAAGATTTTGGTAGCCGGGGAACAGCCAGCGAACGCAAAGGCAATTCCTCCTTAGTTAAGGCTTATTTACCGCAATTTCAAGCCCAGTTACTCGATTTGGCAGCATTAGCGCTGCGGTTGCGTCAAGATGCTTTGTGTGTGGGAATGTCTGCACCGAGCTTGCATTGGCAATTAATTGATGAAGAAGATTGGGCGAGTAGCTGGAAGCAATATTGGCAACCCCAGGAAATTGGCGATCGCTTTTTGATTAACCCTGCATGGCTACCAACACCAGAAAACTCAGACAGGTTAATAATTCTCCTTGATCCTGGTGTCGCCTTCGGCACAGGGAACCATGCCACAACTCAACTGTGTTTAGAAGCCTTAGAAATGCGCTTGAGTGAAGTGCCGCAATCGTTTGTGAGCAATGCAGAAAAAGAACCAGTCATAATTGCAGATATCGGTTGCGGTTCTGGTATTTTATCGGTCGGTGCAGTTCTGCTCGGAGCCGAAAAAGTTTATGCTGTGGATAATGATCCATTGGCAGTGCAATCAACTTTTAGTAATCGCGCCCTGAATAAGATTAGTCCAGAACGCTTGATTCCCGCCGAAGGTAGCGTAGATGTTTTGAGCAAAATTATCGACAAGCCAGTAGACGGTATCGTTTGTAATATTTTGGCTGACGTGATTATTCAGTTGGTTCCCGAAATGACAGCGATCGCTAAACCCAGCACTTGGGCAATCTTTAGCGGCATTTTAATCGAACAATCTAAATCCGTAGCCGATGCTTTAGAAAAAAATGGTTGGGTTGTTGCAGCTTTATGGAAAAAGAAAGAATGGTGCTGTTTAAATGCACGGCGTTCTTGATTTGATGGGTGTTCATTAATGTTGATGTTTGAATGGAATATTAGCGCCGTATTTATCCTCTTGAAAGCCAAGTTTATAGAGTTCGGGTATTGGCTTCTCATCTTGCTTCTTCTGTGTTTCTGGCAGTTTGCCCACAGAAAAATAATGTGGTAGTTCTGGTTTTTAATTCCACGGATTTTAAGTACCAATTAGGCTGTAATAAAGATTACATACAGTGATGTGTGCGATCGCTACCTTTGCCCCAGTTGCTAAAATAGAACAGCAAAAAATAGTCTAAGTATCCCAGCCGTGCGAAGATATCAATTCTTTTATTTAATATTTTTTCTCACCTTAGCTGCTATTGTTAGCTTTTGTTTATTCACTGATGTTTCACCGTTGGTTAGTTGCGATAAGTGGAAATATTCTCATAGTTCCTCACCAGAAAAATATTATGCCCATCCTGTAGATTTGGTAGTTACGCCTTGGCGGGGACAACATAATGTTTATGGGACATTTATTATTCCCAATGGTTATAAAAACGATGGCTTTTTTACTCTTACATTGCCAGGAGATAAAACTTACTGTGGACAACTGTTAAATGTGAGTGGTTTTGTCATTCCGGGAATTTACCCAAAGCCGAAAAATCGTATTCTTAGAGGATACTTAAATACTCGCATTGCTTTTTGGCTGATTTTGCAAGGACATATTAATGATTTAAAACAACCAAACAATTGGAAACTAGGTTATTTTGAGAGCAAAAAAATTAAGAATAATAGAGATAGTGTTTATCATCCTAGTAATACCAAACCGATATAAAGAAGCATATAAATATGACTTCTTCTTTTGCCTTTTAACTTTTTACTTTTGCCTTATTTATTCAGTCATTTTTCAAACTAATATTCCCGCAATACAAGCAGTAATAAAACCAGCTAATAATCCTCCAATCATTGTCCTCACGCCCAAGCGAGCAAATTCATGTTGGCGCTGAGGAGCCATACCTGTAAGTCCACCAATTGTAATGCCAATTGAGCCAATATTAGCAAAGTTGCATAATGCGTAAGTCGCAATAATTACGGCACGTTGAGAAATTTTGCCGTCTTGAATTAGCTGTTTTAAATCTAAGAAAGCAATAAATTCATTTAAAATTGTTTTTGTTCCTAACAGCGCCCCGACTTGTTGACAATCTTTCCACGGTACACCCATCAACCATGCCACAGGAGCCATGACAAAAGATAATATTAACTGCAAAGATAATTGCGGCAAATTTATAAGCGAACCAAACCACCCTAACAAAGCATTGAAAGCCGCAAGTAATCCTAAAAAAGCAATAATCATTACACCCACATTCACAGCTAATTTTACGCCATCAATAGCGCCTGTTGTAGCTGCATCAATGACGTTTACATAGTTAGTTTCGACATCAATTTTGGCTTTTCCTGCTGTTTCAGAAACTTCGGTTTCTGGGTACATTAATTTTGATACAACTAATGATGTAGGCGCAGTCATAAAAAAAGCCGCAATTAAATGTTCTGCGGGAATACCAAAGGAAAGATAAGCGCCTAAAACTCCACCAGCAATTGTGGCAAAGCCTCCCGTCATCACAGCATGAAGTTCTGATAAAGTCATACTGCCTATATATGGTTTAACCATGAGTGCAGATTCTGTTGGCCCTAAAAAGATGTTACCTGCACAAGATAAAGATTCTGAACCTGATGTTTTCATAGTTTTAATCATTACCCAGGCCAGCATATTGACGACTCGCTGTAAAATTCCGTAGTAATATAAAACACTAATAAAAGCAGAAAAAAAGATAATCGTTGGTAGTACTTGAAAGGCAAATAAATGGTCTTTAAAGTTTTCACCAAAGACAAATTTTGCCCCAACATCAGAAAAAGCTAAAAAATTACTGACAATATCTCCCAAAGATTTAAATATATTTAAACCCCAAGGTGTTTTTAAAATTAGCAACGCAAAAATAAATTCTAATCCCAAACCCCAAGCTACTGTGCGCCAACGAACTGCTTGACGTTCTACAGATAAAGCATAAGAGATGCCAATAAAGACTAATATTCCCAGTATGGAGATAGCGCGTTCCATAATAACTGCCAAAAATGTATAGCTATCATACTCGGCTATCCAGCATACATAAAAATGTAACTTTTTTAACTTTTGGATTTGACTGTCTTGGTATCAAAGGAAAATGCGATCGCTTGTTAATTGAGAATTACACTCTATAAAAGTGCAAAGTTCAAAATTTTTAATAAAACTTCGGTATCAAACAATGGCAAAACTGATACCTTAAAATTTACTTTGTTCAAAAACAGTTTATGAATCGTATGTTTCGCCGCTATCACCGTCAGATAGCTATTATTCTGTGCTTGCCTTTATTTTTAACTGTATTAACGGGTATGGGTTATACTATAGCCCATGAATTGTTACACCAAGATGAGTTAGGCGAATTCCTTTTAGGACTGCATACCTTAGAAATCATTCATTTAGAAAAAATTTACCCACTTTTGAACGGCTTAGGGTTAGTTGGCTTGTTGATTACTGGCGTAACTATGACGGGTTTATTCCGCACACGAGCATCACAAGAATAATTATTCTGGTTTTGTAATAATAAACCCCTCACACTGGAAGTCTGGGGCTATCCACTTTGGCAAGCTCAATGACCACCTTCGCAGGCTAATTATATGCTTCTTCATATCGAATACCAAATCGATATGAATATTTGACTGCCAATATACGCTACTAAACGCCAATAAATTAGAATTTTTAATTCTAACCAAAACTACTTTATTACTACAAAAAACCACAGATAAACCCAGTGTTTACCTGTGGTAAAAATGAATTTTGCCTTCAATGCCAACAAAAACTATTGGAATTGAAAGCGAGAAAATTCTAGACGGAAGCGAAGTAAACTTTAGACTTCACAGGATCAGGAGTCATTGTCTGATCACCAGGTTGCCAACCAGCAGGGCAAACTTCATCGGGATGTGATTGGACGTGCTGGATAGCTTGTAATGTCCGTAGGGTTTCATCAACGCTACGACCAAAAGCTAAGTTGTTAATAGTAGCGTGTTGGATGATACCATCTTTGTCAATCAAGAACAGACCACGCAATGCAACTCCTGCTGCTGGATCAAGCACGTTGTAAGCGGCGCTAATTTCTTTCTTGATGTCGGAAACTAGGGGATAATTGAGGTCGCCTACGCCACCAGATTTGCGATCAGTTTGAATCCAAGCGAGGTGGGAGAACTCACTATCAACGGAAACACCGAGAACCTCAGTGTTAAGTTTCTTGAATTCTTCGTAGCGATCGCTAAATGCTGTGATTTCAGTAGGACAAACAAAGGTAAAGTCTAGGGGGTAGAAAAATAAGACTACATACTTACCACGATAGTCGGAAAGTTTGATTGTCTTAAATTCCTGATCAAATACAGCGGTTGCTGTAAAGTCGGGAGCTTGTTGACCAACGCGGAGGCTTCCTTCTGTTCCGTAAGTGAGGGACATTAACCTAATTCTCCTTCAACTTATATTTCGTTTTAGTAGCGTTAGGACTTGGGTCAGGTAAAACTCACCCATCCACGCTGATTCACAGTTTAATTACGATCTGTTACGACTATATCATAGTCATAACGATTTTGAGTAGCAAATGACCAATTTAGATACAAGAGAATGGTTACTCACCAATGGCTTAGGCAGTTTTGCCAGTGGGACAGTTTCTGATGTCCGCACACGCACCTACCACGGTTGGTTATTTGCTGCTACAAATCCGCCATCAGGGCGTGACTTGCTGTTGTCGCACTTAGAGGCGAGTTTGGAAGTATCAAAGGGGGTTGTGGCATTAGGAACAAATATTTGGGGTAGTGGAGAGATTAAGCCCAGAGGTTACGAATTTCTCCAATCTTTTGATATTAACCCCGTACCCAAATGGATTTGGGGTGACGAACACTGGCAGTTAAGTAGACAACTGCTCATGCCCTGTGGTGTTGAGGGATGTAGGGAAAATAGCCCCCACTCCCATCGGATTTTGATTCACTATCGTTATGACGGTCTAGAGACAGCGATTTTAAAACTGAGGTTGTTGATTTGCGATCGCGACTTTCATCATCAACAAACTGCCACAGGGTTACAATTTTCTCAATTACTGGGACAACAACAAGTTTGCCTACAAGCGATCGCATCTGGACATTTTGGTAAACCTTGGTATTTACGCTGGACACAGGGTAAATATCAAGCAGACGCATTTTGGTATTGGAATTACGTCTTACCGGAAGAAACAAGACGGGGATTGGGTAATTATGAAGACTTGTATAGTCCTGGCTATTTAATCGTCACTCTCCAGCCAGGAGATAGCATTACTTTAGAAGCAAGGTTGGGTTTTCCTGACCCCCAACAAAGCCCACTATTACCAGAAAGCTTTGCAGAAGCAGTCGAAGCAGAACAAGAAAGACTCAGCCAGATTTTTGGCTACATTCAACCCAAACATCAAGATTGGAAATCAACAACAGGCTTATTAACGAGTAAAGCAGTATCAACCCAGGAAAACCCTCTACCCCCTGTTTCCTGTCCACTGCTGAATACTCAATCGCTGATTTGGCAACAACTACTCAAAGCCAGTGATCAGTTTATTGTGTATCGGGCTGCGGTTGCTGGCCCAACCATCATTGCTGGTTATCACTGGTTTAACGACAGGGGACGTGATGCGTTAATTGCCTTACCAGGTCTAGCATTAGTACCGCAACGCTACGAATTAGCCAAAGGAGTATTACACACCTTTGGGCTGTACTGTCGCCACGGTTTAATTCCCAATGGCTTTCCTGATGTTGATGGTGAGCCATCTTACAACAGTATTGATGCGGCGCTGTGGTGGATTGAAACATTAGGACTGTATTTAGAAGCTACCCAAGACTGGGAATTTTTAGCAGACCAATTCCCGATAGTGCAGCAAATTCACAAAGCCTTTGTAGGTGGTACACGTTATAACATCCAAGTTGATGCTACAGATGGATTAGTGGGTTGGTATGCTCGCGGTGTAGCTTTAACTTGGATGGATGCACTAGTTAACGGTCAACCTATCACGCCGCGTTATGGTAAGCCAGTAGAAATTAATGCTTTGTGGTATTCGGCTTTGTGTTGGATGAGCCAATGGGCGCAACGCTTAAGCCAAATGCGTTTAGAAGATGCACCACGTTTAGCCAAACAAGCGCAACGTTATACACAGCAAGCACAACAGGTAAAAGTTTCCCTACAAAAATTCTGGAATCCGATGTTGGGTTACTTGTACGACACCATTGAACCAGACGATCGCCGTAACTCCCAAATTCGCCCCAATGCTGTGATTGCATTATCTTTACACCATTGTGGATTTTCTCAACAACAAGGCCGTCAAGTACTTGACTTAGCAACTTATCGCTTGCTAACTCCCTATGGACTGCGTAGCTTGGATGCGATTGATCCCGAATATGTCGGTAAATACACAGGTATGACTCATGAGCGCGATCGCGCTTACCATCAAGGTACAGTTTGGAGTTGGTTAATTGGGCCGTTTATCCGTGCTTGGCAACGTTTTTATCCCAAACAACCACTACCCTTTAATTGGCAACCCCTCATCGACCATTTTCTTGCTGATGCTTGCCTTGGCTCCATTTCCGAAATTTTTGACGGCGACCCACCACACACCCCCAGAGGTGCGATCGCCCAAGCTTGGTCAGTAGCCGAGGTGATGCGTCATCTCCAGGGATTTCCGTAGGTAGGGGGCCTGACAGGTGTAGGTTTTTTACAATTAGGAGGAATTGAAGCAAAAGAAATCGTCAACAGGAGTAGGAGGAAAAGTACTCCAACGCGGAAGACGAAGAGGAAGATGGTTGAGTA
>NZ_JACJTB010000025.1 GCF_014698475.1 Nostoc spongiaeforme FACHB-130
GAGGTACTCATTTTTTAGCATTTGAGCCTCTGTTTCACTCTATGATTCTGCTTTTATTTTCTGTCGAGAGTGATTGACTACTCACACCTTTGTAAAAAACCTACACCTGTCAGAGGTAGGGGGCTGGGGGACGAGGGGGACAAGGAGGACACGGAAGACACGGGGGACAAGGGAGACACGGAAGCAAAATTTCTACCTTGTCTCCGCCCACTCCCCCCTCTACCTTGTCTCTCCCAACTCCCAACTCCCAACTCCCAACTCCCCACTCCCCACGCCATCAGTTCTACTATTAAAAAAGTGCCTCTTGAATACTAACTACCGCTACCCATGCCTTTATCGCGCATAGTAACGCTAATTGTTGGTCTAATTGTCATTTTGGCAATGAGCCTATGGCTGATAGATTCCCTATCGCGCCTTTATTGGCAATTGTCTTATTCGCCATTGCTCGGAAATTTGCTGCTGTTGCTGCTAGTTGTCTTGATTGGTGGATTAGTGGCGGCGTTTGTTTATTACGTTTTGGTGCTTCAGGCTGGAGAAAAACGTTCTCGCCAAAAACGCAGGCGGGTGACAGCAGCCCAAATCCCGGCGGCGAAATCTGATGCAGCTTCCTCCACACTCCAAGCTGTGCGCCAACAAGTGTCGCAAATACAAGATGAAGTTGCCCGACAAGCTTTATTAAGCCGATCGCGGGAAATTGAAGCTAATTTAGCAAGGGGTGAAATTCAAGTTGTGGTGTTCGGTACAGGAAGTGCCGGTAAAACTTCCTTGGTGAATGCGATTATGGGGCGGATGGTGGGTCAAGTCAATGCGCCAATGGGGACTACCACAGTCGGCGAAACTTATTGTCTGCGGTTAAAGGGATTAGACCGCAAAATTTTAATTACCGACACACCGGGAATTTTAGAAGCAGGAGTCGCAGGTACAGAAAGGGAACAGTTAGCGCGAGAACTGGCGACAGCCGCAGATTTATTGTTATTTGTGGTGGATAATGACCTGCGTCGCTCAGAATATGAACCATTGCGGGGTTTAGCAGAAATTGGCAAGCGATCGCTGTTAATTCTGAATAAAACTGACCTGTATACAGATGAAAATCAAGAAGTAATTTTGGCGCGGTTACGTGAACGAGTCCGGGGTTTTATTTCCGCTCACGATGTGGTGGCGATCGCGGCTAACCCCCAATCGGCACAATTAGAAACAGGGGAACTTTATCAACCAGAACCAGATATTGTCCCACTGCTGCGGCGGATGGCTGCTGTACTGCGGGCTGAGGGCGAGGATTTAGTTGCGGATAACATTTTGCTGCAATCATTACGCCTGGGTGAAGAAGCACGTAAACTCATCGATGCCCAGCGTCGTCGCCAAGCCGATAAAATTGTTGAGCGATTTCAATGGATTGGGGCTGGTGTCGTTTCCGTTACACCCTTACCAGTTGTAGATTTATTGGCGACAGCCGCCGTCAACGCCCAAATGGTTGTAGAAATTGGCAGAGTCTACGGCTGCGAGTTGAACATGGAACGGGGACGGGAGTTGGCTTTATCTTTAGCAAAAACTATTGCTAGTTTAGGGATAGTTAAAGGCGCGATTCAATTAGTCTCGACAGCTTTGCAACTGAATGTTGCCACATTTATTATTGGCAGAGCCATTCAAGGCGTAACAGCCGCATATTTAACCCGCATTGCCGGCAAAAGTTTTATTGAGTATTTTCGCCATGATCAAGATTGGGGCGACGGCGGTATGACTGAGGTAGTACAGCGTCAGTTTCAAATGAACCGCCGCGATGAGTTTATTAAAGCTTTTATTCAAGAAGCGATCGCCAGAGTTGTTAAACCTTTACAAGACAAAGTAGAAGCCCTTGATCAAGATGAAGAAAGTCAGTAGTGCTGAGTGCTGAGTTGGATTGGACAAGGGAGAGGGGGTAGACACGGTAGAAAGATTGCTCCCTTCCCGTGTCTCCCGTGTCCCCCGTGTCTCCCTTGTCCCCCTTATCTCCCCCAGCCCTTTCAAACAAATACTTGCTTTTTCCATCAGTAACATATATATTGCTACCCATCTTTTGCCGCTAAATTTTTTTCACCTCTACGTAACCATGCGGTTTCAATATCTTTATCATGTCTAGCCAAAGCATAATTCAAAGTATATATACTGATGGCGCTTGTACTGGGAATCCTGGCCCTGGGGGTTGGGGTGTTGTAGTTTATTTCCACGATGGCTCAGTTCACGAAATGGGTGATGCAGCCTCCCATACAACAAATAATAAAATGGAGATGCAAGCTGCGATCGCCGCCTTAAAATATTTCCATACCTCAAAGCAATCCCAACCCATCACCCTTTATACCGATAGCGAATATCTCATCAACTGTGTTACCAAATGGGTGAAAAACTGGAAAAAAAAAGGCTGGAAAAAAGCTGATGGTAATCCTGTACAAAATCAAGACCTTTTAGAAATTTTAGATGAATTAAATACCCGTCAAATTACTTGGCAGCATGTTCGTGGTCATGCTGGTAACGTCGGTAACGAACGCTGTGATGCGATCGCCCGGAGTTTTGCTGTTGGTAAAGTCCCTGCACTCAAAGAATTATCTTCTACAAATGCTCACAAAACTTTACCTAGTTCTAATGAACTAAATGTAGCGGAAGTTTCTCAATATAAGGCAAACTCGACAATAATTAACAAAGAAAAATCGGAACCCATTACATCTGCATCAGAAATAACAGCTATGGAACCATCCACCGCACAGAATGCGGCCGCAATTGACACAACAACGCCTGGAATCAGGGTCGAACAACTCCGCAACTTAGTTGAAACTCTCCGCATCGCTGATGAAATTGCTGAAAAAGGCTATCTAATTACTAGTTCTGAATTAGCAGACTTAATGGATGTCCACGCCAGCGCCGTCACTAGTCGCGGGGATCAATGGCGCTGGCGGAACTGGATTGTGTCAAGAGTCCGCCGCGAAGGTAATCAAATTCTCTGGGAGTTAGAACGCGGCGATCGTGTGGGAGGTGAAGAGGAATAGGGAATAGGGAATGGGGAGTCGGGAGTAGAGTATGAAATTCTTTACCACTCAGCACTCCACTCTACCTTGTCTACCCTCACTCACCACTCCCAACTCCCTTAATCACCATACTTCCGTCCCCGCCATTCTTTAGGCGTGCGGGATGCAGATAAGAAGATGCGTAAGACAGCGATGGGATCGGCTAAAGGAGACAGCCAAAATAACCAGCCACCTTTAGCGGTTTTGCGATCATAGGAAGGTGCGATCGCTAGTAACATAGCAAAGCGAATCAGCAGCAAAAATCCATTCAACCCCAGCAATAAAATCTGCGGCAGCGAGACAGGTGTAGGCAGAACAATCAAGTAAGTTAGTAAAATTAGCAAGGGTAAACCCTGAACTGCCGAAAGTAGCCATAAATCTCCCCAAATTTGCCCAGAATTTGATGCGTCTTTAAGGTCAAGGCTGCGTCCCCATTCCTTCCAAGTTTCCAGCGCCCCCTCATACATTCGCACCTTCAGCACCTTTGCGCCATCTAAAAAGCCTACTTTATATCCTTGTGCCGCAATATACCGTGCCAAAGTCACATCATCACAAAAAGAACTACTAGCACTGCTATAGCCACCCACAGCCGCTAACACAGAACGACGACACAAAAAGCATTGACCATTAGCCATAACCCTTTCTGGTTGTTCAGTTCTAATTCCTGCCGGGTCGAAGCGATACAGCAATGTCATCAATAAAGCTGGTTGCAATAAACACTCACCAGGATACTGAAGAATGAACTGGGGTGAGAGGGAAACTAAATCATAACCTTGGGCGACGGCAGTTTTGACTAAACCCGCCACCAAACCTGGATGTGGTTGAGTATCTGCATCCATCCCCAAAAACCACTCACTATCCTCAGAACTATGCAAAAAGCCATTGTGTAAAGCCCAAGGACGACCCACCCAATTAGCTGGTAGGGGATCATCTGTCATCACATGAAAGCGGGGATCTTTTTGCTGTAAAGCTTTGACTAAATCAGGAGTTCCATCTTGGGAATTACTGTCTACAACAATAATTTCTCTCACTTCGTAACTTTGCTGACTCAAGCCCGATAATAAAGGAGAGATGCGACCAGCTTCGTTTAATGTCGGAATCACAACGCTGACATTACCAAAAATGTCTGGTGTAGGCTGTTGGGGCTGAATTGGCGGTAATCTTCCCGGACCCTTCAAGAGACGCGATAGCAAAATTGCTGTGGCTGGTAATTGAATAAGTAGCAATATAAGCGGTATAACGCTTTCTACTGTCAAAGCGTTGTTCATAAATCTGTATTAGCTGTACTCAGGCTCATCTGTAACTTCAAACAAAGTAAAGTATAAATTTTATCAATTCACAAAGTGAGAGAATTGTAAAATTTAGTTAAAATAATACACTTTTTTTCTTGTTCTTAACCTTTCGTTTACCTATACATCTCTGTATTAGGATTATCGTAGAGGCGCTTACCTGGAAAGTTACTGAAAATTAACACCGATGCGCTCACGACTAAATGCAATAAAAAATAACCGATTAGCCTCTTCAACAGCAGTGTTATTACTGACATTAAGTCTAGCTGCTTGTGGCGGACAGCAAGGCTCTGACAGTTCTGCTACCAAGGATGCACCCACTGGCACTGCTCAAGATGCTACAGCCTCCAGCCCAGCTAAATTGGATCTTGGTGGTAACGTTGCATTAACAGGTGCAGGAGCTTCTTTCCCAGCTCCACTGTATACAAGTTGGTTCACTGAGTTAAACAAAAAATACCCCAATTTACAAGTTAACTATCAGTCTGTAGGTAGTGGTGCTGGGGTTGAGCAGTTCATCAAAGGTACTGTTGATTTTGGTGCCAGCGATGTGGCAATGAAAGATGACGAAATGAAGAAAGTGCCTCAAGATAAAGGCGTAATTTTGTTACCAATGACAGCAGGTAGCATTGTTCTTGCATACAACTTGCCAGATGTGGCTGAACTCAAATTACCACGGGCAGTTTACACCGATATCTTACTAGGCAAAATCAAAACCTGGAACGACCCCAAGATTAAAGCAGCTAACCCAGAAGCTAAATTACCTGACCAAGCAATTACAGTTGTACATCGCTCTGATGGTAGTGGTACTACAGGCGTATTTACCCAACATCTCAGCACCATCAGTCCGGAATGGAAAAGTAAAGTTGGTGATGGCAAAACCGTTAACTGGCCAGTCGGCGTTGGCGGTAAAGGTAATGAAGGTGTAACCGCCCAAATTCAGCAAACTCAAGGCTCTATTGGTTACGTTGAGTATGGTTACGCAAAACAAAATCAACTCAAATATGCTGCTTTAGAAAACAAAGGTGGCAAATTTGTTGTACCTACAGACGAATCAGCAGCAAAAACTTTAGAATCAGTCACTCTACCTGAAAACTTGCGTGCCTTTATTACCGACCCAGAAGGTGCAGATTCTTATCCAATAGTTACCTACTCTTGGATTTTGGCTTACAAGAAATATTCTGATCCTGCTAAAGCCAAAGCAGTCGAAGCGATGATTGAGTATGGTTTAACGGAAGGTCAGAAATTAGCTCCAGAATTAGGTTATGTGCCTCTACCACAAAACGTTGTACAAAAAGTAGCAACTGCGGCTGACCAAATTAGCCCAGACTACACAATTGCCGTTACTGGTAGTGGCACTAGTGCTAGCAAATAGTGTTCAAAAATCACTAATCGTGGTGAGGCATCTCTAAGTCCAAAATTGCTTGAATTAATTTTAAGGTCAAGAATTTTTGATTCTTTATGACTTATTGATGTCTCAGTTTTTCAACACGCTGTAGTGGCACTTTGACTTAGCTGGTTTGTTCTCACATTTTTCTCTGATTTAATCTATCAAGTCAGTATTCATGGCTACAAATTCTCAAAATTTGCCATCAGCAGTTAAAGAGCGTTCCGAACTCGGTAGGTCTTTAGACCGAGGTTTTATTTTACTGACTAGGGTTTTTGCTCTAGCAGTTGCCGCAACTTTATTATGGATTGCGATACAGGTTGCCATTGGTGCTTGGCCAGCTATTCAAAAGTTTGGTGTTGGCTTTTTAGCACAAAGTACTTGGAACCCAGTTAATGATGAGTATGGGGTACTACCTCAAGTTTATGGAACTATAATTAGTTCTTTGATTGGGTTACTAATTGCAGTACCAATTGGCGTTGGGACTGCGGTTTTGTTGAGTGAAAATTTTCTGCCCTCCCAAGCTAAAGTTGTGCTGGTGTTCTTGGTAGAACTGCTAGCAGCAATTCCTAGTGTTGTTTATGGAGTCTGGGGAATTTTTGTCCTAATCCCGATTCTAAACAATATTGGTAAATGGCTGAATGCTTACTTTGGTTGGATACCACTGTTTAGTACTTCTCCTACAGGGCCAGGAATGTTTCCAGCAGGGATCATCTTGGCAATTATGACTTTGCCAATTATCACTGCAATTTCTAGAGATGCTTTGATTTCTGTACCACCCAGTTTACGCCAAGCATCAATCGGTTTGGGTGCAACACGGTGGGAAACAATTTTTCAAGTTTTGATCCCTGCGGCTTTTTCGGGAATTGTCAGTGCTGTGATGTTAGCACTCGGTCGGGCAATGGGAGAGACGATGGCGGTGACGATGTTGATTGGTAACTCCAACAAAATTAGTGCATCGCTATTCGCACCAGCCAATACGATTTCTTCTTTGTTAGCCAATCAGTTTGCAGAAGCTAGTGGTTTACAGGTTGCAGCTTTAATGTATGCTGCTTTAGTTTTATTTGTCTTAACTTTGATTGTCAATATTTTGGCAGAGTTTATTGTTCTCCGAGTCAAGCGAGTGTAGATTTAGTTGTGGGTTAATTTTATGACTTCTCATTATCAAGAAAGAAGTTTAACTCGTAGTTCTATGTCTCCTCGGACACTGTTTAATACAGTGATGACTGGGGTGGCAATTCTCTGCGGAGTTTTGGCACTAGTGCCTTTAGTAGCAGTACTGTCTTACGTTTTAATTCGAGGATTTAGTAGTCTCAACTTCAGCATATTTACAGAACTGCCACCTGCGCCTCTGCGTCCAGGTGGTGGTTTTGGGAATGCGATTGTGGGGACTTTGCTAATGGTAGGAATTGCAGCTTTAATCAGTATTCCTTTTGGTGTGATAGCTGCTATCTATCTAACTGAGTTTAGTTCTGGTAAAATAGCTAGGTGGGTACGTTTTGCTACGAACGTCTTGAGTGGAGTACCTTCGATTATTGCTGGGGTATTCGCTTATGGAATTGTAGTTTTAACTTTAGTAAGGCTGAATTTAGGCTCATATTCGGCAATTGGCGGAGGATTTGCATTGGCGATTTTGATGTTGCCAATCATTGTGAAAACAACTGATGAAGCTTTACAGTTAGTATCGCAGGATTTACGACAAGCATCTGTAGGTTTAGGTGCGACTAACTTTCAAACTGTTACACAGGTCGTACTGCCTGCGGCATTACCAGCTATTGTAACTGGATCAACTCTAGCGATCGCCAGAGCCGCAGGTGAAACTGCTCCTTTGATATTCACAGCTTTATTTTCCACTTTCTGGCCAAATAGCTTGTTTCAACCTACAGCTTCTCTAGCTGTGTTGGTTTTTAACTTTGCCATTTCTCCGTTTAAAAATTGGCAGTCGTTAGCTTGGGCAGCATCTTTAATATTGGTGTTAATGGTTCTAATCACCAGTATTATTGCTCGCTGGGCAACTCGCCAAAAAGCCTAGCTAATTATACATCAAATATACAGCAAGTTACATTGCCGTCCCAAAACTTACACTAGACCTTTTATGGCTACTAACATTAGCACAGCAAATAGCACAGATACCGTATTACGCACAGAAAATCTGAACGTTTATTACGGCAAGTACTTAGCATTACAGAATATTTGGCTAGATATCCCCAGAAATAAGGTGACAGCCTTTATTGGCCCTTCTGGCTGTGGTAAAAGTACATTGCTCAGATGCTATAACCGTCTCAACGACTTAATTGATTCATTTAGAGCCGAAGGAAAGGTTTTTTATTACGGTAAAAACTTATACGCACCTGATATTGACCCGGTAGAAGTGCGTCGCCGCATCGGGATGGTGTTTCAAAGACCAAACCCATTCCCCAAATCAATTTATGACAATATTACTTTTGGTGCCAAAATTAATGGCTACAAAGGTAACATGGATGAGCTGGTCGAACGGAGTTTGCGCCAAGCAGCTTTGTGGGATGAAGTTAAAGATAAGCTCCGTCAAAGTGGTTTATCTTTGTCTGGTGGACAACAACAAAGATTGTGTATTGCCAGAGCGATCGCAGTTCAACCAGAAATCATCTTAATGGATGAACCATGTTCGGCGCTTGATCCTATCTCTACATTGCGGGTTGAAGAGCTAATTCATGAACTGAAAGAGCAATATACAATTGTGATTGTTACTCACAATATGCAGCAAGCGGCGCGGGTTTCTGATAAAACAGCCTTTTTCAATGTACGTCCTACAGAATCAGGCGGTCGTATCGGTTATCTCGTAGAATATGACGCAACAGAAGTAATTTTCAATAATCCTCAGCAAGAAGATACCCGCGATTACGTCAGCGGTAGATTTGGTTAATTATTGTCAGTCAACTTAATATTTTTCAAATCCAGAATTAGGTATGCAGTGCATATCTAATTTTATTTTTGGCGTTGCTGATTAGAGGGATGTTTTTTGTTTCGCGCCTTTGCGCCTTTGCGCGAAACATCGATTGTCGCCCCTTGAATTAAAAAGCCGTTTGAAGTATCAATTTTATCGTCTGTTGATATTATCAACTGTGTTTAGTAGGCTATTACATACTTTTAATAAAGTATCTCAAATGTGGCGATCACGTTTTTGATTCCCAGTAGGGTTGCCATAAACTTTGATTCTGACTCAACAGGAAAGTTGATATGTACTGCTTTGGGGTGAGCAACACTCAACGTTTTTAGATAATGCCGAAAAACCTGCCAAACTGGCAACATAACCCCCATTAACTGCGCTAAATTTATGAAAGATAAACGACTTCAAGGGTTTTGTTATCAGGGTCTACCTAGCAAATGAACCACCGATTTTACTGTTGATTATTATATATATTTAATAGCAAATTATAGATAATTAATTTGCAAAATCTACATTAATCAATCAGGCTTCACATTTGCTGCAACCAGGGTTAAAAATGTGTAGACATTGCCATTTTCGCACAACTTAGCCCCCTAAATAAAAAGGCAATGTTCATACATTATCCTGGACGCTACAGCAGCAAATGTTGAGTGGGAGAATTAGGCGATTGGTATGCCTCCTCCCACTCTTTTTTTATGGGAGTAGTTATGGCAGGAGGCACTCCGGCAAAGCCGGAGAAGTCAAAAGTAAAAAACCAAAAGTCAAAAGTATTCTTCATTTTTCCTTTTGACTTTTGCCTTTTGACTTACCGCTACGCGGTTGAGGCAGGAGGCAGGAGGTAAAAGTTTTATTATTCCCGGCGCTCAAGCTTTCTGACTACCTCTATAACCAATTCAAAATCTACAATTCTGCTGTCGTTTGCCTCTACCTATAATCGCTGCCAAGTTAGTTCTTTGGTAGTTTCATCCCAATGCCAGCGTAATAAATTAGCAGGTTGCCCTGGAGAAATTACAGGCAAATTCATGGCTTTTCTGGGGGCATTAGTAGCTAAAGCGATCGCTCTTTCTACATCACAGATTCCCCATTTCAATAAGTTCTGTACTCCCACGAATAACGGCAAAGTCGTGCCTGTCAATGTGCCATCTAGTAACCTGGCTGTACCATTTTTAACTTCTATGTGGCGGCTATCCCAAGGATATATCCCATCAGGTAGCCCCAGAGGTGCTAGGGCATCACTGACTAAGAATAGTTCTTGAGTCGCCCGCAAGAGAATTTTTAGCATTGTCGGTGCGACATGTTGCCCATCGGCAATCAAACCACACATAACATTGGAATTGGTAATCGCAGCCCCTAATAATCCCGGTTCGCGGTGATGTAAAGGTGGCATGGCGTTAAAGGCATGAGTTACCATCGTTGCACCCAAATCAAAAGCTTGTTGGGCTTGGTCGGCAGTTGCCTGAGAATGTCCTAAACTGACGGTGATATCCAAAGAACGCAAATATGCTATGACTTCACCGCCAGGATCTAATTCTGGTGCTAGGGTAATAATTTTGACAATCGAGGTATAATCGCCTAACACCCGTTTGACTTCCTCAATTGTCAGAGGTAAGAGATATTCGGCTGGATGTGCGCCACGCTTACCATAATTCAAAAATGGTCCTTCTAGATGTACACCGAGAATTTTCGCCCCAGTTGTGGAACGAGACGCAAAATCAGCAATAATATTCAGCGATCGCTGAATATTTTCGATGGAAGTGGTGACTAAGGTTGGTAAATAAGCATCCACACCAGCATCCCACAAATATTGCGAAATTTTCGGCAACATTGCCGCGTTTTCTGGTGTTAATTCGGTAAACGCCAAGCCTAGCGCCCCATTAATCTGTAAATCAACACCGCCTAATGAAATCCAATCACCAGCTACATCCCATGTTTGTAAATCCGGTGGTGGAATTCGTTTGAATACCGTACCCATTGGCAAGATTTGTTCAATCACACCTTCGTGATTCACTAAGAGCATCTGTAAATCTTGATAACCAGGTACACGCGCATTGATAATATCTACATTTGAAGCGATGGGTTTGTGTGTTGCTTGGGTCATCACCTTGGACTGAAAGTAGCTAAGTCTAAGTCTGACACGATTGTAAATCTCGCAATCAGCCTTTAATCGAAAATCCCAAATCAAAAATCAAAAATTCTATGTCTCCCCTTGTCGGTATTATCATGGGCAGCGACTCTGATTTGCCCACTATGAAAGATGCGATCGCAGTTTGCACAGAGTTTGGTATAGAAACGGAAGTAGCTATAGTTTCTGCCCACCGTACCCCAGAACGTATGGTTCAGTATGCCCAAACTGCCCATGAACGAGGTATTAAGGTCATTATCGCTGGTGCTGGTGGTGCGGCTCATCTCCCCGGAATGGTAGCCTCTCTCACACCCCTACCTGTAATTGGTGTACCTGTGGCTACCCGCAATTTGCAAGGCGTTGATTCTTTATACTCTATTGTCCAAATGCCAGCCGGTATCCCCGTGGCCACAGTCGCCATTGGGAATGCGAAGAATGCTGGGCTGTTAGCTGTGCAGATTTTGGCTACTCACCAACCAGAGTTATTCGCCAAAGTACAGGAATACCGCCAATCTCTCTCGGAATTGGTGATGAACAAGCAAGCAAAATTAGCACAACTAGGTTATGAACAATATCTCAAAGAAGAACTTTAACCGCAGGTCAAAAGAGGCAGGGGAGCAGGGAGCAAGGGGGATAGTCTGAGACGGAGCTTGTATTCTGCCCAAATGAACGCCCTAGCAGTTTACCAACCCAATATTTCTGTGTAGACCTAGCTCTTGTGCAGGGTGCAGGAGGAATTGGGGAAATATTCTCCCCCTTGCTCCCCTGCTCTTGCCTTCCTCCCCCTGCCTCTTCAGTGATGATTGTCACTCCACTGAGTAAGTAACAATCAATTAATTTTTTTTATAAAAATTTAATATTATTCGAGGATTTTCTTGATCGGAGAGGATAAATCCAATCCCTGTAAAGGATGTGGTTTTTCCTTTCATTTCTTTTAGCGTAGTAAAAAACACAAACTTAAATAAACAGTATCTAAATATACAGAATTGCAATTTTGATAAATAGAAAATCAATCAAATTTATTTGTGAGTTAACCAATGTTTAGAACAAGTAGCGTTTGCAGAATTTCTGTTATGTGATTTTTGAGAACTTCACATTAGTATAGTCACCATTATCAGAATGTATTATGCGAATGGTGTGTTAATGTAGGCATATTTTCTGGTAACCATTGTGTTGACAATTGCCAGCAATTAAGCACGTCAAACATGATAATTCAAGATTAAAGATTAGGTGAAGAACACTTGACGGTTGCGGATAATACATAATAATTTCTTAAGGATAACAGCAAAAAATATTTACAATGAGTTTAGAAAAATTTCTAAACTCATGCTTGGGTTGTTTGGCTTTCTGGCGTGGAAACAAGTGGTTTAAAGATTCGGATCAAAAACCACTGCTTTTGACTGAGAGTATTAGTTTTTTTGCTCTAGATGTTTTTCCTTTCAGGACAGTTTGGAGGGTGAGGTTCAAAGCTCATGCAAAGACAAAAATCAAAAATAAAAATCAGGCGATCATCGGCCAGAAATTATGCTAAAAGCACAGGATTTAACTCAAAGGTCAAGCAGTTAAATTTAGCAATTAAGCGGCTGTCTCCCAGTTGGCGAGCTTGTTTACCTTTGGCTTGTTTAATTGTTTTGGGATGGAGTTATGTAGCGGTCGCCCAAACTCCAGCGCCTGCGGGGCCAACAACAGCAGATTTAAAAATTGCACTTGATACATTATGGGTGGCGATCGCTGCCTTTTTAGTATTCTTTATGAACGCTGGTTTCTGTATGTTAGAAACCGGGTTTTGCCGTCAAAAAAATGCCGTTAACGTTCTCGCCAAAAACTTAATTGTATTTGCCTTATCGACCGTAGCATTTTGGGCGATCGGTTTTGGTTTAATGTTTGGCGATGGCAATGATTTCATTGGACTCAGTGGCTTTTTCTTACCAGGTGATAACAGCCCTGCTACTGGGGATGCTTATAAAGGAGTATTTAGCGCCCTGAATTGGACAGGCGTTCCTTTAGCTGCCAAGTTCTTATTCCAGCTAGTGTTTGCTGGAACCGCCGCCACAATTGTGTCTGGAGCTGTCGCAGAACGAATTAAGTTTGTAGACTTCTTAATTTTCAGCTTATTACTTGTTGGTATTGCCTACCCCATCACTGGACATTGGATTTGGGGCGCTGGCTGGCTGGCAGATATGGGCTTTTGGGATTTTGCTGGTTCTACTGTTGTTCACTCAGTTGGTGGCTGGGCCGCATTGATGGGAGCCGCATTTTTGGGGCCACGCATTGGGAAATATCAAGATAAGCAAGCAGTGGCGCTTCCTGGCCATAATATGAGTATTGCCACTTTGGGTTGTTTGATTTTGTGGTTGGGTTGGTTTGGTTTTAACCCTGGTTCTGTGATGGCTGCTGATCCTAACGCAATTACTCACATTGCTTTGACAACCAACATGGCGGGTGCAGTTGGTGGAATTGCTGCTACTGTTGTGGCTTGGGTGTACTTGGGTAAGCCAGACTTGTCGATGATTATTAACGGAATCTTGGCTGGTTTGGTGGGTATTACAGCATCTTGCGCTTACGTCAGCATTCCTAGTTCTATTGTTATTGGCTTGATTGCTGGTATTTTAGTAGTTTTCTCTGTGCCATTTTTTGACAAACTCGGTATTGATGACCCAGTAGGTGCTACTTCAGTTCACCTTGTTTGTGGTATTTGGGGAACTCTTTGCGTTGGTTTATTTTCCGTCGGCCCTGGTGGTTATCCTTGGATGGTTGACTTAGCAGGTAAACCAGTCGGGCCACATGGTTTATTCGCTGGTGGTGGTTTCGGCACATTAATTCCCCAGATAATTGGTATTCTTGCTGTTGGGGGAATGACTGTTCTTCTTAGCACCATTTTCTGGTTAGTGCTGAAAGCAACTTTAGGTATTAGAGTTACCAGAGAAGAAGAATTAGAAGGCTTAGATATCGGTGAACACGGTATGGAAGCTTACAGTGGATTTTTGAAAGAAGCTAGTCCTAGTGGCTTTTCGGAAGGGACAAGTTCTGGAGAAATTTCATCAGGTGGTGATTTACCAAGTACCTTGTAAGTCTCTAGATTTCTCATCTTATTGCTGACTAACTATCCGCCTCTAACTTTTTAGCAGGCGGTTTTTTTATTCATGATGCAGGTCATAGGTTACAGATTACAGGTTACAGGTGATAGATAATATAGCAATCCTAAAATCTCTCTCCCTTGTCTACCCTGTCTTCCTTGTCTTTGTTGTTCATATAAATTAAGGGTTACAGCTTAATATTTGAGTTTTGGATAATGATTAAATCTCTAATATACTTTGTTTGGACTGGTTTATTTGAACTAGGAGGCTGTTATCTCATCTGGTTGTGGTTGAGACAAGGCCAGTCATTTTGGTTAGGAATTTTGGGTGGAATTACTTTAGTTTTATATGGTGTAATTTCTACTTTTCAACCTGCAAATTTTGGGCGAGTTTATGCGGCTTATGGTGGCGTGTTTATTGTAATGGCAATGCTTTGGGGTTGGCGAGTAGATAAAGTTACACCCGATACTTATGACCTGATTGGTACTTGTGTCGCATTACTTAGTGTTCTAATTATCATGTTTGCACCCCGGAACTAAGTGCAATTTCTCTTGTGAATTGATCACTAATTATGTGGTGAAGATGCTAACTCAAACTACAGCGTTTTTAAAACCCTTACAGAAATAAGGTGACTAGAACAATAATATAAAAATTTTATAGATACACATTAATTAATATCTGAGCAACTATCACAAGGATTATATTTTTGTTAATCTTTCAAAAATCAATGCTGTTGGGTATCTTTCACGACAAAAACCAATGATAAAAAAGCATGAAATGTAATTAAGTATACAAAAAAAATGACTGATGTGAAAAAGGGACAGAAACAAGTGTTCAAGAAAGTTTTGACGATCGCGGCTCTTTCCATATTTCTGTTAGGATGGCCGCTCATAGGTAGTGCTTACGCCCAAACATCAGCAGCCACACCACCTGCGGCTGATACAGGAGATACAGCTTTTATGCTGGTATCATCAGCACTAGTTTTGTTGATGACACCAGGATTAGCATTTTTTTACGGTGGATTTGTGCGATCGCGCAACATCCTCAACACCTTAATGATGAGCTTTGTGTTGATGGCGATTGTGGGTGTTACCTGGGTGTTGTGGGGCTATAGCTTGGCATTTGCACCCGGAAACGCGATTATCGGTGGTTTACAATGGCTGGGGTTAAACGGTGTTGGGTTAGAAACAACAAATTATCTCCAAGGTTCCGAACCACAAGAAGTAGTTTCTTATGCTGGGACAATTCCCCATCAGGCATACATGATTTATCAAGCCATGTTTGCCATTATCACCCCAGCTTTGATTTCTGGTGCGATCGCCGAACGGATGAGTTTTCGCGCCTACAGTTTGTTTGTCTTACTGTGGTCAACCTTTATTTATAGCCCCTTGGCTCACATGGTTTGGGCTAAAGGCGGCTTTCTTGGCTTATATGGCGGTTTAGGCGCTCTTGACTTTGCTGGTGGTACAGTCGTTCACATTAGTTCTGGTGTATCGGCCTTAGTCGCTGCAATTGTTCTCGGCCCCCGCAAAACTCACCCCGACCGCCTCAGTCCACCTCACAACGTACCTTTTATCTTATTAGGTGCTGGCTTGCTGTGGTTTGGTTGGTTTGGCTTCAATGCTGGTAGTGCTTTATCTATTGCTAGTGGAACTTCTGGTGATGTAGCGACAAACGTAGCGACTACCGCCTTTGTCGCTACTAATACCTCTGCTGCTGCTGGTGCTTTGATGTGGCTAATTTTAGAAGCATTTCTACGTGGTAAACCCACAGCCGTAGGTGCAGCCACAGGTGCAGTTGCAGGACTGGTGGGTATTACTCCCGCCGCCGGATTTGTGACTCCGTTAGCATCGATTTTAATTGGTTTTATTACGGCTACTGTATGCTTCTATGCGGTGAGTTTTAAACATAAACTCCAAGTTGACGATGCCTTAGATACTTATCCTGTACATGGTGTAGGTGGTACAGTTGGAGCAATCTTGACTGCTATTTTTGCCACAACTCAGGTTAATGCCGCAGGTAAAGATGGTGTACTCAAAGGTAACTTTGGTGAACTAGGAGTAGAACTAGCAGCAATCGTAGTGGCTTATGCGATCGCCGCAGTTGGTACATTTATTATTCTCAAAGTAATAGATGCTACCGTTGGTCTGCGTGTTAAAGAAGAAGCGGAAATTCAAGGTTTGGATATCAACGAACACGGTGAAGAAGGTTACAACTCTGAATTTGGTGGGGATAGACCTATTACCTAATTCCCCAGTAGCTTGCTCATCTTTGCCGATAGTGGTCAACCAATTTTGGATTTTAGATTTGCAATTTTGGATTGAACCCGACCACAAGGGATAAACAATTTTTGATTTTAGATTTGCGATTTTAGATTAAATCCAAAATTTAAAATCCAAAATCCAAAATTCTGCGGGGTGGGGCTTGTACCCTAAAGAATCCAGAATCCAAAATCCAAAATCCAAAATCTAAAATTCGGAGGGTCAATGTAAAAGTAATTACTAAAGATAGTGTGACTTTTGCGAACTAGCGGGTAAAATTTGAGTCAAATTATTGGCAAATTTCGCTAGTCGTGACCACTTCTGCAAAAACCTTCCCCACTTGGGCGTTGTTATCGTTGGCAACCAACGGCATACTGATGTTGGCGGTCATCCTGCTAATTTTGCAAAAGCAGAGATTGACCGCCGTTTTTAGTGGTTCGCCGTCACAACAAACAATCAATACATCCCAAACTGTCGCACCAGAGTTAGGCCGTCATCATCAACTTAATTACCAACAGTGGTTAGATATTCTTAAACAAGAAGCTCAAGCTGCTACTGAAAAAAATCCTGAGCATTTAAGTATCTTGGTGGGAGACTCTATCAGTCTCTGGTTCCCCACAGAATTATTACCAGAAAATCGATATTGGCTAAATCAAGCAGTTTCTGGCGAAAACAGCACAGGACTCTTAAAAAGATTAGATATATTTGATAGCACTAAACCAGAGGTGATTTTTGTCATGATTGGCATTAATGACCTCATTCGGGGAGAAAGTGATGAAGTGATTTTAGAGAATCTGCGGCAAATTATCAGATACCTCCGCAAAACTCATCCCACAGCCAAAATAGTTGTTCAGTCGATTTTGCCACATGGCGCAGAAGAAGCCACCTGGGAAGGACGAGACAAACTTTTAACTATTCCTAATAGTCGCATTCGCTTATTAAATGAACAATTACAACGTATAGCCACTAGACGTAAGGCAAAATATCTCGATTTATATTCCTTATTTGCTAATCAACAAGGTAATATCCGCCCGGAACTTTCCACAGATGGTTTACATCTCAGTCCCGCCGGCTACCTGGTTTGGCGTACTGCATTGCAGATTTATACTCAATCAGGGAGTGGGGAGTAGGAGAAGATAAGGGAGACAAGGAGGACAAGGGAGATAAGGAGGAAAATTTTAGACTTCATACTTTACACTTCACACTTCTAAATTTGGTCTTCACGCGCGAAAATCAGAAGGAGGAGACACCACAGAGTTAAACATGGATACAAAAGCTTTTAAACGTTCACTCCAACATTCAGAAAATTACAATCGCAAGGGGTTTGGCCATCAAGCCGAAGTCACAACCCAGTTGCAATCTGAGTATCACAGCAGTTTGATTCAAGAAATCCGCGATCGCAATTACAGTCTGCAACGGGGTGATGTTACCATCCGGTTAGCCCAAGCTTTTGGGTTTTGCTGGGGTGTAGAACGCGCTGTTGCAATGGCTTACGAAACTCGTCAGCACTTCCCCACCGAACGTATATGGATTACTAACGAAATTATCCATAATCCTTCTGTGAATCAGCGAATGCAGGAAATGGAAGTCAAATTCATTCCTGTAGAAACAGGCAAAAAAGACTTTTCGGTGGTGGACAACAACGATGTAGTTATCCTACCTGCATTTGGAGCCAGCGTTCAAGAAATGCAGATATTACACGATAAAGGCTGCAAAATAGTTGATACAACTTGTCCTTGGGTATCTAAAGTTTGGAATACCGTGGAAAAGCATAAAAAAATCGATTACACCTCAATTATTCACGGTAAATATAAACATGAAGAAACAGTTGCAACTAGTTCCTTTGCTGGCAAATATTTAATTGTTCTAAATTTAAAAGAAGCACAATATGTTGCTGACTACATTTTAAATGGTGGTAATCGAGAAGAATTTTTGCAAAAATTTGCTAAAGCTTGTTCTGCTGGTTTTGACCCAGATCAAGATTTAGAACGTGTGGGGATTGCTAACCAAACTACTATGTTAAAAGGGGAAACCGAGCAGCTTGGTAAGCTGTTTGAACGGACAATGATGCAGAAATATGGCCCCGACCAGTTAAATGATCATTTTCAAAGCTTTAATACCATCTGTGATGCTACCCAAGAACGACAAGATGCCATGTTGGAATTAGTACAACATGAATTAGATTTAATGGTGGTAATTGGCGGGTTTAACTCATCAAATACTACGCAATTGCAACAAATTGCCTTTGAGAAGGGTATTCCTTCTTACCATATTGATTCCGTAGAACGGATTAAATCTGGTGACGCTCTTGAACATCGCCAGTTAAATGGAGAATTAGCGATCGCCGAAAATTGGCTACCAGCAGGTAAAATCGTCGTCGGTGTGACTTCTGGCGCATCCACCCCCGATAAAGTTGTCGAAGATGTAATTGAAAAGATTTTTAGCCTCAAAGCTTAAAATTTTTGGATTTACGCACAAAAATTCTCTATTGAAGAAGGGTGTAAGGGTTTTAAACACCTACACCCTTCTTCAATACCTATCTTGTATTTTCATCTACACTATTGGCGCTGCGTTTAGCTGTATCGGGATAAACTGAACCCCATTGTTTAACCGCTTCTGCTGATTCTTTCGCAATTCTTTGAGTGCGTTTACCAGGCTCATCTTCGGTTTGACGAGCTTCTCTGTTCCATTCACCAGTAGTTTTTGGTCTATCAGCCTTATCCTGATGTACAACTCTATCAAGCTCTCTAGTTACAGCTTTGGTGTTACCACGCTCAATATTAGCGTTGGTTGTCAGGACTAAAAATCCTACTAGCACTACAGCGACAAACCGCTTTACTTGAAATTGATTTAACAGGGAATTAATGCGAGAAAATGCCTGAGAAATTAAATTGATCATGACCGGAATGTACTCCATTATCTTGAGGTTTTTGGAGTTAATTGGCTGACTTTAAATATAAGTTAGTGATGAAATTGAGCTAAAATCTAACCTATTTTGGAACCAATCAACTTTATCCAAGACATATCAAGACTATCTGTAACAAAGGTAAAGATTCCTCTAGCAGAAGTCAGAGCTTGATTTATGGCTAAAAGAGCATATTTAATGTTTTACAGTCCGACATCTGAATCGGTTGATTTAAAAAACATCTATCTTAAGTGCGATCGCATTCCGTAACTTTCCAAAGAGCAACTTGCTGTCTGAGTTCTTCTATATCTAAATAATCATAAGCGAAAGCTTTGCGTAATAAAGCATGGGGAATAAATTCATCATATTTTTGCATTTCTGGAGCTTCGGCTGTACTGATTAAATCTTCGGCGGAAATTCTTTGCTCACACAAAGAAGCAATTTCTGATTGCAGATATTTCACCTTACCTTTACCTAATTTCAAAATCATATAATAAGGATTCATCCCCCCCATACTACTAATTTCTAAAGATTCTCGACAAAAAGCATTCAGCAATCTTTCTAAAGTGCGATAAGCTACTGTTCCCATCCAAGGGAAAATACAACATTTATTTTTATCTAATGGCAATATATAAGATTTCGCTAATCCAGCAGACTGAAATAATTCTCTAACTGTTTTTAGGCGTTGTTGAGCATTTTTTTGTAAATAGCTATATTCAACATCTTCTATTAAAACCTGTCGCATTCGTTGTAAAATTTTAGTATGAATACTACCGCCACCACCACGCCAATAAACAGTAGCTTTACCATCTACCTGTTTAGCTAAAACCACTTTTCTTTTAAAATCAACTTCTACAACTTCCCAAGTGCGACCAGCTAAACCAAATTGATTCCCCACAGGTGGCGGTGTCACAATACTACCAATTTCTGTTGTACTTTGCTTTACGGTATATTCTTGATTATCAGCAAATACAGCATAAAATTGAAATCTCCCGACTATCTTTTCCCCAGACAAACCGATAATTAATTTACCCTGCTCAGTTTGTTGAATATGACCAATATCAATTAAATAACGTAACAATAGTTTAAAATCTGCTGGAGAAATCGCCGCAAAAGGTGGCATATTTAAAACTTGTTTAGCTAAACTCGCCGGGGATAATTCTCCCGCCGCTAATAAAATACTCATTGTCTGATGATAAAGCAAACTCAAAGGATATTTCGGTGGCTTTATTGGCTCAATCCAACGTTCTTCTAAATAAAGTTGAATAATAGCAATACACTGTAAAAGTTGCCAGGGAATTTGCTCAGGAAGATATGCTTCCGATAATGGTTCATCTTCAGCACAAACAAATCGCATATCCGCAGTTGCACCTCTTCTACCAACACGTCCCAATCTTTGTAAAAAACTAGCCACAGATAAAGGTGATTCTAACTGAATAACTCGCTCTAAATTACCGATATCTATACCTAATTCTAAAGTGAGTGTAGCCGCAGTCACAGCAGGATGATGGGGTTCTTGCATAGCTTTTTCCGCAGCTTGGCGCAAACTCGCCGAGATACTCCCGTGATGGACATGATAAATATCTGGTTGTGCTTGTGCTTGTGCAATTTGTCGTAAGGAAGCAATTACAGATTCAGTTTGAGTACGGTTATTTGCAAATATCAGACATTTTTTATTTTGGCTGAGGTTAAAAAGATAATTATCATATATTTCTGAGGAATTAATATCATCACGAAGATAAAAATGTTCAACAGCCAGTTTAATTTGACGTTTACCAGCTTCAATTTTAGGAGTAATGACTTGTTTATCAGTTCCCGAACGTAGCCATTCTTCCGCCATTGAATAATCGCCAAGGGTAGCTGATAGACCAATGCGTCGGGGTTGTGATTGAATTGCATTAGCTAAACGCTGCAATTGACAAATAATCTGACAACCGCGTTCCGAACCCATAAAAGCATGAATTTCATCAATAATGACAAATTTTAAATCTCCAAATAAGCGCACTAAATCATGATGTTTATTTATTAATAAACTCTCCAAAGATTCTGGCGTAATTTGAAGAATGCCTTGGGGATTTTTTAAAAGCTGATTTTTGCGGCTTTGCGCCACATCACCATGCCAATGATAAACAGGAATATCGGCTGTTTTAAGTAAGCCATTGAGGCGTTCAAATTGGTCATTAATTAAAGCTTTAATCGGGCCAATATATAATGCACCTATTGTATTAGTAGGGTGATTATGTAATACAGTTAAAACTGGTAGAAATGCTGCTTCTGTTTTTCCCGCCGCCGTGGCTGCCGCTACCAATAAGTGAGCATCAGTGTCAAAAATCACTTCACAAGCAGCAATTTGCACTGGTCGTAATTCAGTCCAATTGTGATGGTAGATATATTCTTGAATAAAGGGTGCAAGTCGGTTAAAGGCATTAGTCATGGTGAGTGTTCAGGCTGAAAATAATACTATCTTTTAGCACATAACACCCACTCTGGTGAAATTAGGAGAAATATTAGATATTGAACCAAGTGTTAAACTGATGCACTTAATAAAAACAGAATATACTGATTTAAACTGACATTTTCTTGTTCAGATGCTTCAGCTAAACGACGATGTAGAGATTTTGGCATTCTCAGAAGTAGCTTACCACTGTATTTATCATCAGTGATAGGTAAAGGGATTTCGTCTCCAGCTTCATAAGCCGTTTCAATCCATAATTCTCTGGCTTCATTAATATTTTCCATCGTTTCTTCTATTGTTTCACCTTGGCTGAGACATCCAGGTAAATCTTTAATTTGAGCAACATATCCTCCTTCAGAGTCAGGATAAAGTGTGATGGAATACTTCAAATTCAAATAGTACTCTAAAAAAGGCGAAAATCCTCAAACGTGACCTCTGGTGGTCGGTTGAGAAATTGCTTAATCAATTTTTTTAACTTGCTTATTGAGCAATAGTAATATATATAGTATCATAACTCATTTTTGATTTTTTAACGAATTGCCAAAAACAAAAAGGAAGATAAGAATAATTATTTAGTTCGATTTTAGAGAGTTTTAATACTAGTAAATAAGGGGATAAAATTTAATTTATTTAAATTAATATAAGTTTTTCAAATATCGCTATTATAAACATATTATTTTGGTTAACTCAAATATGAAATTAAATATTGAACAAAAGCTTTGGAATCTAGGTAAAGAGAATGAATCATATACAAAAGAAGATTTTTATGAAATTATCGATGCTCTATTGGATGATTTTCAGGAGTTTATAGGTCATAATTTTAAACGCGATACAGAAATTAATTTAGATATGAAAAAACCACATTCTCCTTCATTTGGTCGATGGATGTGGACAATGGAAACAGAAAACTCTCCCCTATCTACAGTTTGGTTAGCTGTCATAGGTGGTGATATGGTTGGTACTGAAAATAGAGACAATGTTTTTCATGTTAGCCTGACGCTATTTTTGTTTGATGCTATTAGCAAAAAGCGCCTGTGTCTTACAACAGGTGAAAGTGTCATTGAGTTTGTTTTTGAAAGACAATCTAATAGTCGTGGATGTTGGCGTAGTTTTGGGTGGTGTAAAGATGAATGGGGAGAGTGGGAAGATATTAAATATGAGTAGTGTATTTATCAATAGTCCGCTCGAATTAAAAATGATTAATATGTATGAAGCTTTTAAACACCAATTAACAATAAAATTTAATCAACGCCAGAATGCGATCGCACTTAGCACAGATGGAAATACTCTAGTAACAGGTGGGGCTGATGACCAAAAAATAAGTGTCTGGGATACCAACACAGGTAAATTAATTAGAACTTGGATGTTTGCACCTGATGAGCTTCTACATGGACTGTCAAACACAGTTGAATCTGTTGCTATATCCACAGATACTAAAATTTTAGTAAGTGGTGGTAGGTTAATTCAGATATGGAATTTAGAAACTGGACATAAGATTCGCACTTTAAAAAGCAGAGGTGCTATTTGTATCGTCATTAGTCCTGATATGACAAAACTAATAACTCATGGAAGTGGAAGAAGTCCCACAACTATTATCTGGGATTTGCATAAGGGTAGAAAAATTTATCAGCGCACTGGTCAATATGACTGTATTTTATCTTTTGTCATTAGTCCAGATAGTAAAATTTTTATTGGAGGAAATGGAACTACTAATAATGTAACTATTTGGAATTTGAATACAGGCAGTATAATAAAAGAAATGGAAAATAAAGGCGATATCCGAGTTCATAAACTTGCTATCAGTCCTAATGGTGAAACTTTAGCAGGAGGTGGTTACGATGGAATAAAAATTTGGGAAATTGCAACAGGAAAGCAAGTTCAAACAATAGATAAATTGAAGAATATACAATTTCATTCTCATCTTGATTTCATCAATAGTCTTGTGTTTAGTCCTGATGAAAATATGCTATTGAGTAGTGGTAGTGATGGCTCAATTCAGGTATGGAATGTGCAAACTGGTAAAAATATCTATACTTTTCCAAGTGAGCTAAGATTTAGCTCAATCGCACTTAGCTTTGACGGACAAACTTTAGTAGGTCATGCACAATCTAATAACACAGTTGAGGTTTGGAAGAATTCTACAGCTATAGCAACAATTTAGTTTTTAGTATATTTCTATCTTTGATTACAAACTAAATTCTGCTGCGTCATCTTCATCGATAGCTGCATTTTTACCAACAGATGTAGGTTTGAATTGAGAACCATGAATTAATTCACCAAATGCTATTTTCGGATTTTGATGTAAGATATTCAGCACGCTAATAAAGTCGCGGATGATTTCGCCGGGGGTGAGTAAGGCTTCAGCGCCTAAGCGACTGACAATTTCTTGTAAAAATTCTTGTAAGTTGCGATCGCTCAACGTTTTATCATAGCCATAGTGGGTTACATGAATTTCTTTCAGGCGTTGTAGAAGGGTGAAAATTTCAGCCTCACTCAAGGGGTTTAGCCGAATAACTGGCCCTAAAAATTCCTGAACATTCGCTTGAGTAGCAAAGCGACTTTCTTTGGTACGTCTGCGCCAAGCTTGGTCAGCAAATAGTCCCCGGTTTTGGTCTTCTAAAAATTTGGTTGTACCGCCAATAAAAATACCCAGATGTTCAGCTTTGCATTGCATGGTATCGTTAAACATTGCCAGCAATCTGTTATAGTTTTTTTCGCGGGTAACTGTGGTGGATATTTGGTACAAATTTACCGCTTCATCTAATAATACTAATAAACCTTTATAACCAATTTCAGCCACAAATTTAGCTAACAATTTAACGTAGTCGTACCAACTTTCATCATCAATAATTACCCGCACACCTAAAGCAGACCTAGCTTCAATTTTGGTGCTGAATTCACCACGCAACCACCGCAAAGCCGCATTTTTTAAATTATCATCATCTAATCGATAACCACGCCAATAAGCAATAATCACATTACCAAAATCAAACCCATGAACTAAGTCTTCAATATACTGCACAACTTCTCTAATTTTGGCTTCTACTTGGTCATCAAAACCTTCGTCGTTGGGACGCATATTAGTTTCTTTGGCAACTTCTTGTTGGATTTTATTAATCCAACCTTCTAAAATTGAAACTAAAGCACCGCCATCAGGACGGGTTTTGGTGGAAAGATGACTCATTAATTCTCGATAAGTCGCCAAACCTTCATTATTACTTCCCGCGAGGCGACGTTCATAAGATAAATCAGCATCAGCTACGACAAAGCCTTGTTCCATTGCACGGTTGCGAATCATTTGCAGGAGAAAGCTTTTACCGGAACCATAATTACCAATAATAAAGCGAAATGCTGCGACACCTTCGGCAATGTCATCTAGATTTTGTATCAGGCTTTTAAGTTCTTGTTCTCGACCAACTGCTATGTGTTCAACTCCTAGTCTTGGTACTACTCCCGCACCCAGGGAATTAATTAAAGCAGTGGAAATTTTCTTCGAGATTTTGAGCTTTGCCATGTACTTCACTAGATTTTAGATTTCGCGCAATAATAATTTTACGATAACAAGTAATTTAATTTGATGATGCTTGCCTGCTCATCAAGTCTTCGTACATAGCAATTATTTTGCGGACATTGTGCTGATGTTCTGGATACACTGAGGGAGTGTCTTCTCCTGGTTCGATGATTAATTCCCCAATGGTATCATTTGCCCGGTCGTTAATAGAATCAATCAAGAGATTAGGCATGGTAATATTAGCTTCGGCAATTTGTTTAATGCTTGCTTTGGGGTTATCTGCTTGTAATATTGCTCTTAATACTTCAATTTCATGACCTGGCAATTTTTCTAACAAATTAGTCCATTCTTCTGGTAAGTCTTCACTGGTATCTTCTGAAGGTGCAATTAAATCAGCAAATGGAAATAATTCGGGTTCATCTTCTAGGGAGAGATTTATTGGTATAGGTTCTAAATTCAGTGTTTCTGTTTGTTGCAGTAAGTCCCAAATTTGACTTTGTAATAAATCTCGTTCTCCTTGTAAGATTAAAATTTGACTATTTAACTGGTCGATTTCTGATTGGTGATTAATTTTTTGCTGATGTAATTCAGTTAAACTATTGGTGATGTTATTCTTTTCTGTAGTGATATCTGCCAATAATTGATTTTGCTGATTAACAACAGTTTCTAGCTCTTGAATTTCTACCCTGAGTTCATACATTTTTTCTTCTAGCTGCGGTTTGAGTCTACCTAGTAAGGTTAAGTTACTCTCAATTTCTTGCTTATCTTGGCGTAGTTCATGAAGTTGAGTTTGTAACTGGGCAATTTCAGCATGAGAAACATTACTATGTAACTCTAATCGGCGTTTTTCGGCTGTGAGGTTAGCACAAATGTTACTAAGTTCTGTATTAGTTTGCTCTAGTGTTTGAATAGTATTTTTCAGGTTATTAGTTTCAGCTTCTAATTGCTTTTTTTGTCCGGCAAAATTACTTAATTCTCGATGCAGACTATCTCTTTGATTGCGAGATTCGGAAATTTGATTTTGCAGTTTTTGGTTCTCAGCATATAACAAGTTATGATGTTCTTCAATTTGTTTGATTTCTCTGTAAATGCGATTTTTTAAAGATTCTTGCTCTTTAATGCGTTTACGTAAGGTCGTTAACACCAGCAGTTCATGATGTCTCCGGCGCTTATCGACAAATAATGCGGCGGTATATGTAGCAAGGACAGTAATTATGCCTGTTAAGAAAGCTTGACCAAAATTCCAATTAGGAACCAGACTAAGCCCAAAACTTACACTAAAGGCAACTACACCTAGAAGAAATCGATTACTGACCATTACTGCTTGCATATTGCTGGTGTGAATTCGTAATTAAGATTGAGGCTGAGGATCAGATTTATGAGGTAAGAATTCAGGAGTCAGAATTCAGAATGCAGAATGATTAATCAATATTGTTCTAGGTAGGGAGTCTAATAATTGAGAAGTATGAGTCATTATACTGTCTTCAATTCTGACTTGTGGATTCTGGATTCTGTATTCTTTCATTATTAGTTGTACCAAAGAGAGATAAATCTGCTTTTAAAAAATCAATAAATTGTCGTGCTGTGCGTCCAGAACGGCCATTATGACGGGTTGCCCACTGTAATGCTTGATATTCTAAATCTTCTGGGCTGAGATTAATTTTGGCTCGCGACGCTAAATGACGAATAATTGTTAAATAAGTATTTTGATTTGCTGGCTCAAAGGTTAATGTCAGACCAAAGCGATCGCTAAATGATAACTTCTCTTGCATCGTATCCCAAGCATGGATTTCTTCATTATCCTTGGGGGTGGGTCTATCAGCGAAATACTCTCGAATGAGGTGGCGGCGGTTGGAGGTAGCGTAGACAACTACATTTTGCGGTCGTGCTGTTAAGTTACCTTCTAAAACTACTTTAAGAGCTTTAAAAGCGTCGTCATCTTCCTCAAAGGAGAGGTCATCGACAAAAATGATAAATTTTTGTGGCAACCCGCGTAACTGTTCGACAATTTTTGGTAAATCATGTAAATCAGATTTGCCAACTTCTAGTAGACGTAGGTTGCGATCGCTATACTCATTCAACAAAGATTTGACTAAAGAAGATTTCCCCGAACCGCGACTACCATAAAGTAATACATGCAATGCTGTTTCACCCGCTAGTAAAAACTCTGTATTTTTCAGCAAAGCATCTCGCTGCCATTCATAACCCACCAGTGTACTTAACTTAATGGGGTCAGGATAAGGAATACCAACAAACTGTCCATCTTGCCAACGCAAGGCGCGATACTCAGCAAATAAACCTACACCAAATTTTTGATAATAAGCGGCTAATTCTTCCACCGCATCAGCCCAATTTTCCCAATCTGGCAAATGCAGGGTTTGGTTGCTGCTATGATTGTGTTCTTGATACCAAACTACAGGCGAAACTGGCAAATGAGTTACAGCTTGTACCCACTCGCTGAGAGATGCTGTACTGCATTCATAAAGACTTTGTAAGATGTGTAAATCATGTTTAGCGGCTGCAACTAAAGCTGGGGGTAATTCCTGGAAGTCTTGTTGCTGCGCCAGTTGGCTAAAGGGATTTTCCGCCAGGAGTATTTGGGAAATTAAATGGTCTTCCCAATTTTGACGGCTTGCGGCTAAGGCGTGGAAGTAATTGCCATAGGCTTGCAGACAACTCCTGCCATCGGCATCAGTGTAACGTATTGCTTGCAACAGTTCCAGAAAGGCGATCGCGGCTTCGCTCTGGAGGACAGATTGGTAAAGTAAAAGAGATGCTGCTTGACGCTGGAGGAATTGCACCTGGGCATAGGACGAAGTACTTGCCGTTGGCATTGCGGGAATATCCATCAATCAACTAGGTGAGATAGCTAAATAGCTATGGTAAATTGTCTGCCGACCTTGGCTGTAAAGTCAAAATCTACATAGGTTTTAACAATGAATTTAGGTATAATTGCTGCTTTTGCCTACGGTATCTTCGCAATTGTTGGTGGAATTATTGGCTACGTGCAAGCGCGTAGTCTGGTTTCACTTTTGAGTGGTGGTGTTAGTGGTTTGTTACTGATTTTGTTTGCTTACTGGCACTTGCAAGGGCAACCTTGGGGTTTAACTTTAGCTGCTTGTGTAGCTGGGGTTTTGGTGGTTGTGTTTGCTTTGAGGTTTGCCAAGACACGCAAGTTTATGCCTGCGGGACTAATGATTGTTTTAGGGGCGCTGGCGCTGGTGTTGATGGTGCATCAGTTGGTGGTTAAATAACATATAGATGAGTCTCCTGTTGTAGTACATTTATATTATTGTATAGCTGTGGCGATCGCTACAAATACTTTGATCAGGAAACATCTATTTATTTGAATGTCTAAATGCGACGAGACTCAATTTTTTATAAACTATTCCAACAATACCCTAGTTTATTATTTGAACTATTGACAAACCCACCAGCAAATGCAGATGAATATAAATTTGACTCAGTGGCTGTCAAAGAACCCAAATTTGAAATTGATGGCGTATTCCTTCCACCAGAAAGCGTCAGTCAGGGTGTAGTGTATTTTTGCGAAGTGCAATTCCAGAAAGACGAAAGGCTGTATGAACGGGTATTTGCTGAATCAGCATTATATTTCTACCGCAACCGCGACAGATTCGGTGATTGGCAAGCAGTGATTATTTACCCATCGTGTAGCATAGAACAAAGTGATACTTATCCTTATCGAGCCTGGCTCAATAGCGACCAATTACATCGGGTATATTTGGATGAATTGGGTGATATTCGTGCTTTACCAATTTGGGTAGCATTGATGGTGTTGACAACGATAGATGAAGAAATTGCACCCTCCGAAGCCAGATATTTGGTAGAGCGTTCAGCAACTGAGCAACCAGAAACCACCAGTCGCGCCATAATTGAGTTAGTCACAACAATCATGGTGTATAAGTTTGAGCAACTCAGCCGCACAGAGGTAGAAGCAATGCTAGGAATTACACTCAAGGAAACACAAGTTTACCGAGAAATTATAGAAGAAGGAGAACAAAGAGGAAGAACCGCAGGAGAGCGATCGCTTGTTCTGCGTCAACTAACTCGTCGTGTGGGAGAATTATCTCAAGATGTGCGTGAACAAGTGGAAACTCTCTCCCTAGAACAATTAGAAAATTTGGGCGTAGCATTGTTAGATTTTACCAGTATGGCTGATTTACTCTCTTGGTTAGCAGCCGCCTCAAAGTAAAAGTAAGTATTGTGAAAAACTTAGCTTGTTGCTGAATGTCATAAATAATGACTAATATTTGGCTGGAAAAAAGTCATCATCCTTTTGCCAAAGTATCCGGTTTTGCTGATTCAGCAGTGATAAATAAAAATAAGATTGCATGTAATTTTGATAGTTTTGGGTACAGTCGAGAGCTTACCCATTCAGCAACCGGGGTTTGTGCGTTCATATTCAAGTAGGAATTCAGTAACCAAGAGTCAGAAGTCAGAAATAATTATTCAGCACAATATTCTGATGTCTGAATTCTGACTCGTGAATTTTTACATATCACTTTGGTAAATTCTGCATATATTATTTCAATCTCATTTCAGGAATAATTAACCTCCTGAATTATTTCTGCATCCTAATATTTCAGTAATATCCATCTTGAGACAGTTATTTATAGATAAGTCTTAAATTATTGCTGTGAATGGATGAGTTACCTTAGTCATCAGGTTTATTTACTTCACGACAATGAAGCAACTAATAAATCATGTCTTTGGTGTTAATGAATATTTATGCTGATATTTAAATTCACTCAAAAGAGATGTAGTAATCAGGTATTAATAAACGCTAGAATTCATACATGGTAATATTTTTACCGATTTATCTGTTATCGAATTTAATAATTCTAACGTTGTTAGATTCAGAAGAAATTGGCAATCAGTAATTTAAATGATTTTTTGTTTTTTTGTTAAATCAGAAAATATCACTGCAACAAATAAGGCTAGTAATTTCCGTTAGTATATATTATGATTTTAAAGATTTGATAGTAAGCAATGGTAATTTTTAAAGCAAAAATAAAGTTATTGATGCCATTTTGGCAGTTCTAAGTATCAGAAATAAGATATTAGTGGAGAAGAAAGAATAATTGATTTTTAGATACTTATAGTTATCTACTTAAATTTCTCAAGTAACAATAATCCTGAAAATAAGTAATTGATTATCTCAGCAATTTTACGAAATAGGAAATCAAATATGTTATTACCATTATCTTCTCAAAATGTTACCCAGTATCTGCACGCAGCAGGGTTGTGTAGCTTAGAAGATGGCAATTTAGACTTATCTCAGTTGCCAGGAAGTAGCAAAAAGAATTTCAATTTACTAGTGACTCTGGGAAATAATCAGCAACTGCTAATTAAACAAGAACAGCGCCAGGAAAATGCGGGAAACCTGCATGAGTTTTTTAATGAATGGCTATTTCATCAATTACTCAAGCAGTTTCCAGTTTTAGGTAATATTGTAGCGATCGCATCATTAGTAGTACATTATGATGAGGAAAATTCCCTTCTTGTCCGCAATTATTTAAGTGAATATCTGGAATTAGGTAGCTTTTATCAACATCACCATAGCTTTCCTACAGAGATAGCCACTGCTATTGGTACAACAATAGCAGCTTTGCATCGCGCGACTTTCCAGCGCCGCGAATATCGTGATTTTATGGCTACAGCGCCACAAGGACAGTATCGCTATAACTTTTACAACCCAGCGCAGGGTATAGAATCACTAACACCAGATATTTTTGGTGCTGTGCCGAAATCAGCATGGCAATTTTATAGTGTTTATCAGCGTGATGAGAGTTTAGAATCTGCGATCGCAGATTTAGCTTATGAGTGGAAACCTTGCTGTTTAACTCACAACGATTTGACGTTAAACAATATTTTGTTACATTCCCGTTGGGATAAATTAGACAACTGCTTAGTACGCCTCATAGACTGGGAAGCCTGCGCTTGGGGAGATCCAGCATTTGATTTAGGTACTTTAATCGCCAGTTATTTAAATATTTGGCTTTCTAGCTTAGTTGTCGATGTCACACTGGAATTAGAGGAATCCTTACAGTTAGCAATCATCCCACTAGAAGCGATTCAACCTTCATTATTAACTTTAATTCAAGCTTATCTCAATACCTTTCCCGCTATTTTAGAACACCGCCCAGACTTTGTAGAGCGTGTCATCCAGTTTGCTGGGTTAGGACTGATTCACCACATTCAAGCAAAAATTAACTATCAGCAGCAATTTTGTAATACTGATATGTGTACCCTACAAGTAGCACAGAATTTGCTAACCATGCCAGAAAAATCTGTACACACGGTTTTCGGTGTTACTCAAGCAGAAATTATCCAACCGATGGCTACACAGCATCAGCTTACCCAACCGCAAAAATCACAAAAATTAATCCCCTTATATTACGAAAAAACCCGTTTACGCGGCTGTTAAAAATTTGCCCTTTCTCTTCATCTCCCCTATCTCCCCACTCCAAATGCTAGACACCTCTACCAACCCTCTGTTAAATTCTCTGTTTGATATTGCGAAAAATATCCAGATAGAATCTAACTTTTCCATTCATCATCCTGAGTATCAAACTTTTGCCTTACCAGCGAAGGTAGCAGAAAGATTTCGGCAAAATTCTGCGGCGTTACAGCAAAAATATCTGACTTTGCTACTGCGTAATTTCCTCTATGGAATTTATTACAACGGTTCTTTGCAAAATGCGTTAGCGGTGAATGCTGATACGCCTCATTGCTTACCACAGCAAAATTTAGCGAACCATTCTCATTTGGGTATTGATTGGGAATTTTACGCCCAACTGCACGCGAATAACCACGGTAAAGGATATTTTGATTCTAGTTGGCAAGTGTTACGTCAGGAACCTGATGGAAGTATGGCGGTAACAAAATCTGGTTTGACATTGTATATTGAACCAGATTGCCATCTCAAACCTCACAGCAAATCTGCTAAACCGGGTGAGTCAGTGTCCATTTGGATGCCAAAAAATCATTTGCAAAATGGCTGTTACGTGGCGGTAAGTGATGTAGGACAAGAACAGCAGAGTGTAGATGCAGAATTGGGAACCGGCAGAATTTATTTTAATATTACGGCAGATGGAGCGATCGCACTCATGGATAGTCTGACGCAACAACTTAACCAAGCATCTCTTCCTTTTACCTTTCAAGTACTTTACAATCCTAGAGCCTACGGACGCTACGACTCCGGCTTACTTTACTTTGAACGGGAAGACTACCCAACCATTCACCAAATTCTCCAGGCTGTCTATAAAGAACATCAATCGCATTTTCAGCCAGAAATACCTTTATTTACCAAATTTTTAGCCCCAGGCTTAAGTTTAGCGGAAGAACCAATTCAAAAATTCGCCATTCAAGAAACTTTTGGGATGAATCGTTGCCAAATTGTCGCTCATGCTTTACTGGAAGTATGGCAAAAAGGTAAAGATGCCATAGAAGAACGAATGAACTCTATTGAGAAACACTTTGCACTCCACTCAGTTGACTTACAACGCCCGTACTTAAATCCTAGTTCTGAAGATATATATTACCCCTTAAATTGATAACTCTCTTTATGACAGTGAGATAATTTGATATGGCAGGTTATTCGCCTGCTATTTTGTTTTTTAATTTTTAATTGTACAAAAATGTCTTTTATTTATAAACGTACTGTGCGCTTTGCAGATACTGATGCGGCGGGTGTAGTTTATTTCGCTAATGTTTTGAGCATTTGTCATGAAGCTTATGAAGCATCTCTCAACGCTTCAGGAATGAATCTCAAAGCTTTTTTTACTAAACCTTCAGTGGCTTTTCCAATTGTTCACGCCAATGTCGATTTTTTCCGACCAATGTATTGTGGAGATGAGTTAAATATTAGTTTAATTCCCCAAAAATTAAGTGCTGATAAATTTGAAATTGCTTACGAAATTACAATTGCTGATGTGTTAGTAGCTAAAGCCATTACTCGCCATGTTTGTATTGATATGAATAGTAGAACTAAGCAAGAATTATCTGAAGAAATTATCCAATGGTTGGAAACGAACCGCCGAGACGCAGAGGGCGCGGAGAGGAGGAAATCAAGGGAGGTAATGTGATAGTAATCCTCAATATCTCTCTCCCTTGTTTACAATGCTCAGTCCTGAGTGCTGAGTGCTGAGTAAGAAGAAAGAGGAAGGAAGTACTTCTGCACTATGGTAAAAGCCCCACCCCTTGTGGGTGGTCTTTTTAACTCAGCACTCAGCACTTTTAACTCAGCACTCTTCATCCCATCCTCCTTGTCTCTGTTACTACAGGTGATTACGGTTTACTCGCTTGTTCAAAATTAGGGTAAACATAATCTTCAAATAATTGCTCAATCTTCGGATGTTTTTTGGCTGCTTTTGCTACTAATTCTTGGTAATCTTGGCGGACATCAAGATAATAATTTGCTTGGCGTTTGCTAATTTTTGGTAGCCAAGCAGTATGTAAGGTCATCGCAAAATGAAGTGGCTGTTGAGATGGGGGACTAGATAATCTACATACAGGGCCTTTAGATAAATGATTGGCATCAAAAATCCAATATTCATTTTCTTGTCCATGCCAAACTGTGCAGACAATATAACCATCTGTGGGTTTTTTCGCACCACGATATGGCATAAACTGAGGCGAAAGCACTACATATCCTGGTGGTAGTTCGTAGCTATCAACAATTGCTGGTGATTTTGTGGATGAAGCATGAAGTCTAAACAAGTATGCTGGTACGCCACTACTTGCCATGTCTAAGACTTTTTCCAGAGGAATTAGGCGATTTTTGTAATTTTGATACTGAGTGACAACGAATTTTGTCATTAAGTCTTTCCATAGCCCAAAAGAACACCAATAAATATCATCTAGATGTTTTAAAGGTTGTCCTTGAGAATCTTGGTCAGGATAAGTATATAGGTCTGTACCCCAGGTATATTTAGCATCAGAAATAATGTGTGACTGGAGAATATTTCCGCTTTCTCCATGAATAACATAACGTCCCATCCGACCAAGATCAACTTGACCAGGTACCATTCCACACAAATCTTCTGGTTTATATTGAGGATAAGCAGAAACATCATATTGTCTTACCCATTCCGAGACATCCATACCAGAAATATGAGCGGCATTCAGTATAATATTTCCTTCAGGATTTTCGTAATCTACTAAAAAATGTGCTGCTTCTAATGGCAAGATAACTTTTTTGACTGTTACTGTTTTAGTATTTGGTTGCAACTGATTCCGTGGCACAATGTAAACTGCCGAGTATGGCAAAGGCGGCTCTTCTAATATATTTCTGAGTTGATTTTCTAGATTTTTATAATGGGGTAAAGGATTATTTAAGACTTGTTCTACCCCCATCGTAAAAGATGTATCCATAATCACGATATAGTCTTTCGTGACCCCGATTTGGTGTATAGTTTGTTCAATTTTTACGGGAGAACTATCAGGTAAAACTAATTGCCACTGTTTTAAAGATGTTGCCCCATCCCAACACATAACAGAAACAAAGTCTTTGATTTTTATTGGTGATTTATTGAACCATTTGAAGTAATTGCCATAAAGATAGCCAAATATTGATAATAAAGATTGAGATACAGCATTTAAACTATTTTTAAGCAGTTTCGGTCGCCAAAAGTTACAGATATTGTGTAGCCATTGATCAATTAGATGAATAACAGCAATTGAGTCTAAGAAATTAAATAATGATCTGCCATAGTTAACTGTAAACATCTCTTTGGTATAAGGGTCAAAACCAGGATGGGCAGTACTCAAAAATGGTTGAAAAGGGGCATTATATCCTTGTACTTCTGATTGCCACTCTTGATTAGAGCCTACTGGAGTAACAACATCGAGACTTTCAGTATCAATTTCATAAGGACGACCTGCGTCGTAGGTAACTAGTAACCTTGCCGGTGCATCTTCAGAAAATTTCATCGGGAGAAAAGCTGTGTTTAGCTGGTTACGAATACCCAAAGGTAAGGAAAATCTGGTCAGGCCATGATTGCGAAAACGATATTTTTGATACTGGGAGACAGAATCAGTTGCTTTGTCAGCGTAATAATCAGGTGGTTTGGCTATGCGCGTAGTTAATTTCACTTGATTTTCGGTATCAAAATCAAGCCGATAAATCATCCCATCGCCGCACAATAAAGAATCTCCATCAGGATAGGGTAAGCCGCCAGAATTAACGGTTCCTATAGAAGTAACCATAAAAACATGCCCCTGCACATCCATTGGGAGAGTTCCTTCGAGGACTTGCAGGGGTAGTTGGTTATATTCATATTGATTAGCATTTCTTATTGATGGTGGAACTGGTGGAGAGTCTTGGAAATTACTGGTAGACATAGATATTTATTACACCTGATGATTTTAGGAAACGATTGATTCTGGCTGGTAATGCAGGCGATCGCAGAAATATTCAGCATATAACCTACAACTGGGTGTAGCTTGATTTCCGTAGAGATTAACCAGCCCCATACTTTGCAACTTGAACGCTTGCTGTAGATGTAATTCCACTGGTTGAGGGGATTTAATCACCTGTGCAAATGCGTCCACTAGTTCTGGATTTTGTTGGAGATTCCACCACTGTTGTTGCAGATGTTCACGATAAACACCATCCGAACTCAGGGCAGTTGATAATAATTCTTCTACACTGATACGGTGTTGCCATAAATAATAACAAGCCAATCTCACAAGGTAGGGTTGACCACCAACTAAAGCGAAAAGTTTTTCTAATGATTGCTCACAAAAGTTCAAACCATAGCGATCGCCTAAAGCTTTTACTTGTGGTTGGTTGAGGCTTTGTAACTCAACTGGTAAACCCACATTAAAAGGTGACTTATTCACGCTCAAGGGAATATATACTTCTGTAGCGTGGGCTACAATTAGTCGTAATTTTTTCCAAATTTCTCGATTTTTCGCTTCTTCATGCCAAGCGCGTAACAACCCAAAAAAATCATCAGCTAAATCTGGATATTGAAATAAGCGATCGACATCATCTAAACCCAGAACAATTGGGCTAATTGTTTTTGCTAGAATATACTGCTCAAAGTAAATTTTGGCGCTAATTTTGCTTCCAAACAGCTCATCCCAATAGTCTGCTAGTTGGTTTTGTAACTCCAAACCCAGACTGACACTTGCACAAAACCAACGTAAGAATTTATCTAAATCTTGAAATATTGCTTTATCAGCGAGTTGAAAACTTAAAAATACAGTATGATAACCCTCATTAGTTGCAGACTGAAGAATTCGTGACATCAATGAAGTTTTTCCCATCCGTCTTGGGGCTTTGATTCGGATTAACGCTCCTGGTTGCAAAATAACTTTATAACAATTAGCTTCAATCGGAGGGCGTTCTACGTAAAATCGAGAATCAAGTGGTACTTGTCCTTCTGGTATTTCTGGTTCTGGTTCTGCTACCGACAAATTAGTGCTGAAGGCTTGACTTTGCTGTGGCAAATCAGGAAAGCAATAATCACTTTGTTCTAAAACTAAATTGAATGCTTGAAAACAGTGCTTTAAGGTTTGCTTGTCTACTCCCACTTCACAAGCAAATATTTTCATAATTGTATCGACTGACAAACCTGTTCGATCGCTCAATACTTCCAGAGTATACCGATGACCATTATTTTCTCGGATCTCTGCTTCAGACTTAGCTGTTTGAAGTTTCTTTAATCCTTGAGGTGTTAGAATTACACCTCGTCTGCGTCGAGCTTTAGTTGCGTACATGTTTATTATCAAGCCTGATCAGCAAAATCAAAAAGAACTAAAAGTTCTGTTCTGTATTTTCGCTTATTTGAGGATATCAACCCATACTTTTCGGTTAAGATCCTCCCGCCTACGACGACCCCTTAATAAGAGGGTGAAATGAGGTTATGAGCCGCCCCTTTTTAATGGGGGTTGGGTGGATCTTGAAAAGATTAAAATGTTAACCGAAATGTATTGGGATATCAACAGAGTAATCACTTAATACAGCTCAACCGCAGATAATTGAGCATCATGATTCAACATCTTTACAATTTTTTCACAAATATCTCAGATATCCGTATGTCTCCCAATGACATTTCCTATCCATCAGTTGATACTGGGTAAATAAGATACCAAATTATAGGGTTCCAGGTTAGTCATCTGGGCAGCTATCAGGGGGTAGATGCTTCGTCACAAGCGAATGTTATCTATCCCTTTATATATTTGTTACAGGTTTTATCTCAGCAGACTCAGAAAGGTGATAACACTAGTACAACAAGGCAAAAGTAAAAGGTCAAAAGGAAAAAGAAAGAATAGTGATACCACAAGCCTTTTAGCAATTTCTTATGGTCTGTTTATTTCCGCCGACCTATACTAGTTAAATTACAACCAACCACGTAGTTTTTGATGTACCTGCGCCAAGTACCACATATAATCATCAATTTGATATTGATTAGCAGCTTTGACTATATATTCTTGCGCTAAATTCAAATTATTTTCTGATTCATAAAATAATCCTAAATAAAGATGACTATAAAATTTACCCTTAATTCCTTCTGATTCACCAATCTTTAAAACTTCATTAGGTGTACAATCGCCAGCAAATAAACTATAAATCAATCGCAGAACTCTTCTGGGGTCATTTTTAACTTGTAATAGAGAATTACGTGCTGCTTCCTGACCTTGCCAACGAACTATACATAAATAGCGCCACACAGTTTCTTCAACATCATTAGCATTCACTGTTAAATCAATTTCAAATTGTTGAGCGCCTTCAGTAAATCTTTCTGCATAATAGTAAGATAATCCTCGTTGCCAGAGATATGGTTTAAGCCGAGGTTCAATGTTTTCGGCTGTGTCAAAATCTTGGATAGATTCAGCAATTTTAGCTAATTGAAATTTCACCATACCCCGCCGGATATAGGCTTTGGGATTATTTGGTTGACGGCGAATTAAATCATCCCAATGTTGAAGTTGATTTGTTAAAGAATTGCTAAAAAACATAGATTAGTTAAAATAACTTGCATTAATTTGCATCATTTCAGCAGAAGTTATACATCGTCAATCCCTATGGCGCTGAAATTTGAGTCAATAGGTAGCAAATTTTGACATACTAAATTCTGAAGATTTTATTTTCGCTTTTTATGGGCAATGCGATCGCCTTTCCTTGGGAACAAGAAGTCATCATTCACCACAGTCAACGCATCCTCAAGAGTTTTCAGTATTGGACAGGGAATTCTTTGCTGGATGAGAGTGATTCACCCAAGGAAACTGCACAGGCGCTATTTGAAGCACCTTTTGTCTTAGCTTCCCACGGTACAGAAGCAGATCCAATATTTAATTACGGTAATCGTCAGGCTTTAGCACAATGGGAATTGACTTGGGAAGAATTTACCCAAACGCCCTCTCGCAAAACTGCTGAAGAGATAGCACAAGCAGAACGCGATCGCCTATTATCAGAAGCAACTACTAAAGGCTTTTGCTATTTTTCTGGTGTACGTATTACCAGTACAGGTAAACGTTTTTATATCCAAGATGGCATCCTGTGGAATCTAGTGGATGAACAACATCAATATTGTGGTCAAGCAGCCGTGTACTCTAAATGTACATTTATTGCAGATGATAGGTGAAAAAATCAAGGGTTTGGGGGAGGGTATTCAAAACCCTGACATCCATTCTTAACAAATAACCTTTGTGCATCAGTCTTAATTAATATCCCAGCCAAGAGGTAGAAGAAATAACCAGCAATATTCGGTAATTTGGAGCTAGGTTCTCAAAAATTAGGAAAAACGCCCGTGGTTCCCCTTAAAGATAATAATCCTACACAAATTACCCCTTATGTAACTTATGGCTTAATTGCTGCTAATGTTCTGGCATTTATCTATGAAAGTAGTCTTCCACCCCAAGCATTAGATAGCTTTTTCCACCTAGCAGCTGTAGTTCCCCGTGAACTGAGTTTAAGCTTTGCTGGGGTGTCTTTGCATCAACCAGTACCAGAGTGGGCAACTTTAATCACCTCACAATTTTTGCATGGTGGCTTACTGCACTTGGCTGGAAATATGTTGTTTCTGTGGATATTTGGTAACAACGTTGAAGATAAATTAGGCCATGCCAAATATTTATTGTTTTATTTAGCTTGCGGTGTTCTAGCTTCTTTGACTCAGTGGTATTTCTCCCAAGATTCTAACATTCCGTCTTTGGGGGCTAGTGGTGCGATCGCCGGAGTTATGGGCGCATATATTCTCCGGTTCCCCAAAGCCGAAATTCTTGGTGTTGTACCTTTAGGTATTTTCTTCCCAACTTTCCGAGTTCCCGCCTATTTCTTTTTAGGATTTTGGTTTCTCCAACAATCTTTCTACGGACTTGCTAGTTTAGAAGCACCTACTAATATTGGGATGGAAAGCGGCGGTATTGCTTACTGGGCGCACGCTGGCGGGTTTATCTTTGGGGCTGTTCTCGGCCCAGTTTTGGGTTTGTTTAGCGACAAATCCCCTGAAGAATCATGGTACAGCTAAAACAAGTTTGGATCTTTGATTTTAGCTAATCTCTCTGTGTCTAGTTAAAAAAATTATGCGATCGCTTGCTACAAATAGTTAACTAAAAAATCCCCGACTTTTATAAAAAGTCGGGGATTTTTTAATTGCAAATATTTTTAAATTAGTAGTTGACTTGTATAAAATTATACTTTAATATAAAAGCATGAGAAAAGCGATCGCAGACTCTTGCCGGAGGCGATCGCTTTTCTTGAAACCCACAACAGGATTCAATTACCATGATTACACAAGTACAAAATTTTACTCAACAGTATTTACCCAGCGAAAGTTTTGAGATTCCCACACTCAGGCAATCTGCTGTATTTTCTACCAGAGAACCAGTTAAACATTTGTTGATTGGTTCCCCCAAAGCGGTGACTAGCTCAATTTACCGTTTGCAAGCAATTGGTTATGCAAGTGTTGGTGACTGGAGTCCATTACTACCCACAGCCAACCCTGGAGAAGTGATGAGTATATTAATTCGTCAAATTTTAATTGCATAACCTAAAACCACAACCCCGGCTGTTGAGTCGGGGTTAAAGCTAATTCCGATGTAAGCGAATTTTTGTCCCGTTCATTTCAATCATTCCTGCTTGAGAAAGTTTATAAAAAGCACGGGAGAGAGTTTCGGGAATTGTACCTAAAAGTGCAGCCAATTGGGCTTTTGGTAAATCGAGTTCCACGACATCAGTTTTACCATTGCGATCACTTAACTTGATGAAATAATTCAGCAATCGTTCTGGGACTTCCTGAAACGATAGGGTATCAACTAAAAAGGTTAATCTGCGTAAATGACGGGCAAAGGTTGATAGCATAGCGTCTTGTAGAAGAGGATCTGGGGGTGAAGTCAAACACTAATCAGCAACGCCATGATTCAGCAGTCCAATAAACGAGATTTTATCTGCGGTTTCATCCAAGCTTCAATGCAAAATCCTAGTCGCGTCAGTCCAAGATAATTTAAAGTTCACTTCATAAATCATCTCTCAGACTCAAAGTCTTTTCCATATATTTAACTAGGCGCGATCGCTAATCACCCAGAACTTGGCAAAAACTGTCCGTAATTTTTCTGTATTCCGTAAATAAAGTATATTTATTAACTTCGTATTTACTTTTAAGTATTAACTGAAATTTGTCTGTAATTATGCTGAATCTTCCGCAGGCATAGTTGAATAATTCAGTAAAACTTCTTATAAAAATGCAGTTAAATCTTGATATTATGCCTGAGCGAAACTTCTATTTTTGCTATCAAAACATAATGCAGCTATATATATGAAGTAAAACTTGCTTAATCCAAATATTTTCTTTAAATCTCCTACGTGTAATCACTGCTTCATAGAATCTTTAATTGTCATAATATAGTTATTAAGAAAAGCTAAAAATATTGAATCAATACTTGAGATTCAGTGTAAAACTTGCGTGAACTAAAAATATAAACAATCGAGAAATATGTTAGATACTGTGAGCAAAGAGTTAGCACTTTTTTGGCAGCAAATAGAACAGCGATCGCAATTTCATGCAGGTTATCCATATAATTTAAGTTGTGATTTTACTTATCTAACAAAATTCTTTAATTTTTTATTAAATAATGCTGGTGACCCTTATGTAGAGCCAGATTTTGGTCTGCATTCTCGCAAATTTGAACAAGAAGTTTTATCATTTTTTGCTCAACTATATAAAATTCCTGAAAATGAGTCTTGGGGCTATGTAACTGCTGGTGGAACAGAGGGTAATTTATATGGAATGCTATTAGCCAGGGAAATTTATCCCGATGGTATTCTCTATTCATCTCAAGATTCTCATTACTCCATCGCCAAAGCTGCTAGACTTTTTGGGATGCAGCATCAAGTCATTAATTCCCAAATTAACGGCGAGATAAATTATCAACATTTATCCCAAACAATTCAGCAAAACTCCCAGCGCCCAGTAATTATTAACTTGAATATTGGCACTACCGTTAAAGGTGCGATTGATGACCTAGATAAAGTTTTAGAAATTCTCAAGCAAAATCAAATTAAAGATTACTACATTCATTGTGATGCAGCACTTTCGGGGATGATTTTACCCTTTTTAGAAAATGCACCCCAAATTAATTTTCAAAGACCAATAGATAGTATCGCTATTTCTGGTAAATTCATTGGTTCACCCCTACCTTGTGGTGTAGTCTTAACCAAGAAAAAGTGGGTAGAAAAAGTAGAAACTATGATTGAATATATCGGTTCTAAAGATACCACTATTCTTGGTTCTCGTAACGGTCACACTCCTCTAATTATTTGGTATGCGCTCAAAACCAGAGGTTATGAAGGATTCGCCAAAGAAGCAAAAATATGTATTCAAAATGCCCAATATTTATTCCAGCAACTTCAATTGCGAGAATATCCCTGTATGCTAAATAAATTCTCGAATACTGTTGTGTTTCAAAAGCCTAGCCAACCGTTAATTAAAAAATGGCAATTGGCAACTATGGATAATTTGGCACATCTGATAGTCATGCAAAATATAGACCGCCACAAAATTGATACCTTCGTGAATGAGCTTGTATTCCAAGAAGGATTATTCCCAGAATCGGAATATTTACACCTACAACCAGTAAGCTGTTAAACATTTAAGAAAGCACATTGAGGCCGCAGGATAGCAGGGATTTGCAGCTTTTATTAGCATTAACATGATGCAATTTAAATGACGATGAGCTTACTTTCTTAATTAAGGCTTGCTGAAAAACTGATCATTAAGAATGGGTGTGGGGATTTTGAACACCTACACCCTTATACCAATAAGGATTAATAATTTATGGAATTAGCCAATAAAGTTGCTTTAGTGACTGGGGGTAGTTCTGGTATTGGTCGAGCCACGGCTAAACTGTTTGCTGCTGAGGGTGCTAAAGTAGCGATCGCAGATATTGATACTACTGGTGGTTTATCACTGCTGGAAGAAATCAAAAATAATGGTGGAGAAGCCACTTTTCACACCTGCGATGTGAGCGATGAAAGTCAGGTGCAGAATTGGATTGCAAGTGTTGTGAATCAATGGCAAAGCATAGATATTTTAGTTGCAAATGCGGGAATTTTAGCAATTGGTTCTTTGGAAAAAGCTTCCAACTTTGATTGGGATAAAGTCTTAGGAATCAATGTTAAAGGCTATGCTTTTTGTGCTAAATATGCCATCCCCCATATACGTCAGCGTGGTGGTGGTGCAATTGTCAACGTTGCATCCATAGCGGCTTTGATTGCCTTTCCCAATTTCGCATTGTATAACACTACCAAAGGTGCAGTTGTACAACTAACCCGCAGTCTGGCGCGTGATTTAGCAACGGAAAATATTCGAGTTAATTGTGTTTGTCCAGGTGTAATTAATACATTACAGGTACAACAATTTGCTGATTGGCAAGGTGTAACAAAAGAAGAAGCAATTAATCAACTCGCGGCGACAATTCCTGTACAGAGGGTAGGACAACCAGAAGAAGTAGCTCAAGCTATTTTATTTCTTGCTTCTGATAAAGCCTCATATATTACAGCAACATCCCTGGTGATAGATGGGGGTTATACGGTGCAGTAGTCATATCGTATCTGCTAAAGGACTTATCATAAAGACCGCAGGGGGCAGGGAGCAGGGAGCAGAGGGAAGAAGAGTTTGTCTTATCACTCACCTGCTTTGATTTTGCAACTCATATCCCTCGGCGTTAACTGTTAATTTACCTGATTTCCATCCTTGATAAATTGGACTTTTAACACCATCAGCACTTTGATAAACAGCAAAATGTTGTTGCCAATTATGTTGTTTGCCATTACGCCAAACTTTGGGTAAATTTACACCTTGATATTGCAGTTTTACCTTGCCAACAACACCTTGATATTCCACTTTCCCCTGATCTATCTGCTGTAGATTTAAGCAAGATTGAGAAATAACCGACTGTTGAAATTTCTCCCAACTACCGTGGGTTTCTAGTTCACCAACTTCGAGGGCAAAGCCTGTGAATTTTTTGCCATTACCTGTTGCAGTCAAAATTTGGTCATCAGGATATTGTTTTTGAATTTTTTGAGTTGCTGTTGCATTAATTCCTTCCACAACTAAATTAATTGGCGTTAATGCCAGCCATGTTTTTTCGTAATTAATAAAAGTTATGCCCTTGCTAGTTTCTACCAAGGCAGATTTAGGTAAAAAGAATTGAAATGGTGCTTTGGGTTGATGATTGAGCCAAATTACCAAATTACGATATTGAGCGATGTTTTCACCGCCAACGGAAGCAGTAGAGATTTTTGTCGGGTCTGTTCCTGTGGAAGCAATAAAATAATCTACCCCACGTTTGGAATTAAACGCCATCATTTTAAAACCGTTCCAGTCGCCGCCAGAACCTTGGGCTAATGTTCCTAATTGAAATGTCTGACCAAAATAAAGAGTTTCATAAAACTGTGGTGCAGTATCATTTCCCAGTTTCCAGTTTTCGTAAGTAGGTTTGGAATTAAGTAGTTCCACTGGTTTGGGAAATTGCTTTTTTGCTAAGGCCACAATTGCTGGTGGGGGACGGTAAGTGCTGGTAATGAGGTGTACTTCGTCTGGGGATGGGTTGGGATCTAAGATGGGAGAATCACCAAAATATAGTCCTAATTCATGAGTTGCTAAGGCACACCAAACGCAGTTACCACCACTGTTGTCACGCTTTGAGGGGCCACCAAAACCACCCCGCCAATATTTCAGTGCGCCGGATGCAAAAAACCAATCAAGTGCAGACTTAGCCAGAGATTTGGCTTCTGGATCTTGAGCGAAATCATAGAGGTTGATATAGCCAGTAATGGTATGTCCCAGGTAGTTTTCTGAGTCCCATTCGCCTTGACCAATTTGGTAAAGAGTGCGGATATCGCGCCGAATACGTTCTTTATAAATTTTGCGTGTGGCTTCGTTACCTGTTTCTTGAGCAAATAAATAAACTGCTACATTCCGCATTCCTTTTAAATTATCAGTGTTGCGGCAGTCTACCCAAGTATTGCAGTTATCAGATGATTTCAACCAAAATTTGCGCGGCGTGCTGAACTTGCGTGTCAATGGGTCTTGTTTGGTCAAAATTGCCATTGCTTTTTTCATACGCTGACGATAACTTGGGTCAAGATATTTGCCAAAGTAGAAGTATTTACGGACTTGACCTTTGAGAGTAAAGCTAGAGTAAAAATCAATACCCAAGGTATGTTGATGAAGCTGCGGATCAGCGTCTTCAGATTGTAAAAAAGCGATCGCCTTTTCTCGATTACCTGCTAAAAAGTCTATCATCGCCTTTGGATAAGACCTTTTTTCATTCTCAAAGGCAGTCGAACCGTATTTTTGACCAGCAAATTTAGCAATCGTTTGTTGAGAACGTTCTTTAAACTCAGCTTCCATCTGCGGTGTCCATTGCGGCTCAGATTTAGGCTGGGTAGCGCCCAGACATAGCAAGCAGATGATAAAGGCTAAACCTGGATGTAACTTGTTCGGTGAAAGGCTGATCATAAAGACTGCAAAGGGGCATGGTGCAGGGCTGGGGTAGAGGAGGAAAAAGAGTTTTATCTTTCTGCACAGATGTACCGAATCATAACTGATTAACCGAATAAGTAGGTGGACACAATTATTTAGAGTTTGCTGAAAAAACGAAAAACCAGATAAATTAACGCCATTTAATTTGTCACTGTACAGTTTTTATAACAAAGTATTTCTTGATACAACAAATTATCTCAATTAATTAAGATTTGCATCACATTTGGTTTACCAAGCCAAAACTCATTCAAAACTATCTGAAAATTTAGTCATTAGTGTTGACAAAATGACTAGTTACAAGGCTTGTATAGTCAAGCGATCGCCTGTGATTTTGCTCAATCTAGAGATATAATTTTAAGTTTTGTTAAATTAGTAACCTTTAATACGCATCTTCCGAAACATGCAGTATAAATTAGCAGGGCGAGAAGTAAGTTAGACACAAAAGTTAAATCATTAATTTAAAACTTATAGCTTTCAGAAGTATGTTTGCTGTATCTAATTTGCTTTATCTGCCCCTTGTCTGAAATTAAGATATCTGTAGGAGACCCAAAAAAATGCAAAGTATTGTTAAAAGAATTATTATACTTTCTACTACAGCAGCGATCGCAGTTACATTTACAGGTTGCGGCGAAAGCAAAGTTGCTCAATGCAATAAAATTATCAAAGTTGCCAATCAAGCAGTAACCTTAAGTCAAGAATTTAGCAAAAATCCGCAACGAGAAAAAGGTTCTAAAGCATTAACAGAAGTTGCAGGTAAAATTGATAGTTTTGCTAATGAAATGAAAGCCTTAGAAATTAAAGATGAAAAATTACAAGGCTTTCAGGGGCGATTTATCAAGTTATATCAGGATACCAGCAAAGGTTTACGTGATACGGCTGCTGCTGTGGATAAAAAAAATCTCAAAGCCGCAAATGCTTCACTAGCATCTTTAAAAAAGAGTGGTAGTGAAGAAGGTGCAATAGTGAATGACATTAATAGCTACTGCTCTGGTAAGTAATATTTATTTCGTTCCATAAATAAGTTTAGGAACCAGTGTGTGGGCAATTTCTACGACTTGAGCAAACTTGGATAGGCTTGTGATGATTATTATGCTTCTTTCTTTTGCCTTTTAACTTTTTACTTTTGACTTGTTCGGTTATTTGCCCTTGCACCTCTTGATTTAATAAGCTCCTAAAAGGGGAATTACCTTTTTCTTTAAAAGCTCAATTAAGGCTGGTTCCATATATTCAAAATCATCTGGTATATCTAAACAGATGATTTTCTTATTTTTAAGAAAAGGTTGAAAGTTTTTGGTCAACTTGCGTTTATGAGACTGTTCCATCACAAAAATAATATCAGCCCATTCAATTGCTTCTGTGGAAACTGGAACTTCTGCATAATGATCTAATCCTGCTGAGTCAGTTTCTAGTCCTTCATATTCTGCAAACACTACCTCAGCCGTAGGACTCCGCAATCTATTTTGGCTACAGATAAATAATAGCTTTTTCATCAATCAATACTATCATATAGCAATCTTTTGATTTCTCAAGTACTGCTTGAGGCAAGGAATAGGGAGTAGATTGTTTGTAATTCATTCAGAACTGCTACATAACGATCGCTAGACTTTTAAGACAGTCGCTACGGAACTGAATGAAGCAGAATATTTGATGAATGTGAGCCTCTACAAACAAAACCTGCTCTAATGGTTGATAGACAGAAATACCCTCCCAGTGATAGGGTTGTCAGCTGCTCAAGCTAAACACTGTAATTCTCTAGGTAGTTTTGCATGGTACTGGATATCTCTTCTTTGCCGTTGGCATTTCAATTTACTTCTCCAGGCCCGATTTTGGTGAAAATCGGCCCATTAACTATCCGTTGGTATGGCTTGTTGATTGCTACGGCGGTGTTAATTGGTGTCAGCCTTTCTCAGTACTTGGCAAAACGCCGTAATGTGAATCCAGAATTGCTGAGTGATTTGTCAATTTGGCTGGTGCTGGGGGCAATTCCCGCCGCACGACTATATTATGTTTTGTTTGAATGGGCGGAATATGCCAAGCATCCCGAAAAAATCATCGCTATTTGGGAAGGTGGTATTGCCATTCACGGTGCAATTATCGGTGGGACGATAGCAGCTTTAATTTTTGCCAAACTCAAGCGGGTTTCTTTTTGGCAATTAGCAGACTTGGTTGCACCTTCTCTAGTTTTAGGACAAGCAATCGGAAGATGGGGTAATTTCTTTAATTCTGAAGCTTTTGGTCGTCCTACTAATCTACCTTGGAAACTTTACATTCCATGCAGATTTGATCCAGCTAAAAACCTCTGTCTTGGTCGTCCTTTAGAATATCAAAGTTTTGAATACTTCCATCCCACTTTTTTGTATGAATCACTGTGGGATTTAATGGTGTTTGCCTTGCTGTTAAATTTATTTTTCCGCAGTGTCTCTGGCAAGATCAAGCTGAAAGTAGGCACGTTAATTATGGTTTACTTAACAGCCTACAGCACTGGTCGTTTTTGGATTGAAGGCTTACGCACAGATAGTTTATTGCTAGGAAATCTGAGAATTGCCCAAATTGTGAGTTTAACAGGTATTATCGCAGGTTTAGCAGGTTTGGCTTGGCTATATTTTCGGAAACGCCCGTTACCGGATGTGGTTGCTTCGAGTGATTAGGAGAGGGTTTAGGGGAGACAAGGGAGACAAGGGGGATGACTCAATTTAAAACTCCTTATCCTCTCTGCGTCTCGGCGACTCGGCGTGAGAAAATTCATCCCGCAATTATGCAATGCCAATGATTAATAACCAAAAATAAAAAATGCCCCAGATTTGACTCTAGGGCTTAACCAGGGTGCATCTACCATTCCATTCTTCTATAGCTAGAGGGTTAATCCGGAAGGATACTGAGAAAATGCCAAGAAATTTTTGAAAAAAGATTTTTATTACGGGTAAATACGGAAAAGTAATTGAAGTTTTTTGTATGGAAACTCAACTAAATTTAATCAAACCAGCAGTTTATATTGTGGGGGCAGGGACGGGAGACCCAGATTTATTAACGGTTAAGGCGCAAAAACTCCTTTCTAGGGCAGATGTAATTTTATTTGCTGATGCTTTAGTCCCGGAACAAATATTAAATTTGTGTCGCCCAGATGCGGAAATTATTCCAACTGCGGATAAGACTTTAGAAGAAATTGTATCGCTGATGGTGGAACGGGTGCGATCGCAGCAAAAATCTCTTGTCCGTCTCCACTCTGGCGACCCCAGTCTTTACAGTGCTATTCACGAACAAATGCAAATGCTGGCTGAGGCTGATATCCCCTTTGAAGTCGTCCCAGGAATTAGCGCCTTTCAAGCCGCAGCCGCCAAACTCAAGGTAGAGTTAACAGTCCCCGGTTTAGTTCAAACTATCATCCTGACGCGCATTAGTGGACGTACGGAAGTCCCCACCAAAGAAGAGTTAGCCAGCCTCGCTACCCATCAAGCTAGTTTATGCCTATATTTAAGTGCGCGTCACGTCGAAAATGCCCAAGCCAAATTACTCGAACATTACCCCAGCGATACACCTGTGGCTATTTGCTTTCGACTAGGTTGGCCTGATGAAAAAATTCGTGTGGTTCCCCTTAACCAAATGGCGGAATGCACTAAAACAGAAAATCTGATTCGCACCACACTTTATGTAATTAGTCCGGCGCTAAAAGCCACAGACGGGCGATCGCACTTGTACAATCCTGAATATCATCATTTATTCCGTGCTTAACTCTGTCAGGACTTATGCACAAAGTTTAAGTATCTGATTTTTTTTGTTTGTCTAGTTTCTCTTGTATCGCTTCACGACAGAACTCTGGAGGGTCATCTTGTTGTGATAATTCCTCTTTCATACTTTTGGTGATACGGAGATTTAGACGTTCAGTTAATGGTTCTTCCCTGTCTGTCTTAAAACCATGATTTTTGATATCTGGATTACCGCGATTATCTTTAGACACTTTATATAACTTAATAAGTCTAGACTAATTGGTATGCACATTGAATAATAAGTAATTACTGGGTAACAAGTTTCTCAGGCTTACGTACCCAGCAATACCACTTTTAGAAAGAGGCATATCTATTTTATGTTCACAAGGTCAGAATTAGGACTGTTGACGATTCCACAATTAAAGGTTTTGTGTCAAAGATACGGGTTAAAACCAACTGGAAATCCAGGTTATAAAGACCCTTACTTAACTACCCTGTTAGCATTCCCCACACTTGCATTAAACCAGTTAGAGGAAGGGAGAGGGTTAAAGCGTCCGAGTTTTGCTAGTTTTGAGAATATCGGCATTGCTTTAGATGAGATGAGTGAGTTGACGGTTGAACAGAAAGCACTCATCAAAATCACAATGGAGGGTAGAAAGATGGAATATCCCCAGAGATATGACCAGGAAAGATTACTTAATCTATGGAAAGTCAGAAATCATCTGTCAGAAGTCATTGATTTGCTAGGGCTGCAATAAACAAGCAGCTTAATTCTTTCTCAAGCACTCCTGAAAATGGTGTGCTTTTCTTTTATCTGTATGTGTTTCTGATGAATGTGAGTATTACTCCAATTAATCTTAGAGTAATAAACAAAAGTGGAGAAAAGCTCGAAGCAATTTCCTCATTTGTTTCCTCAAATTCTATCAAGGCTAAAAGCCCTGTAAAAACGGAGAGGGAGGGATTCGAACCCTCGTTGAAGTTGCCCCCAAACAGCATTTCCAGTGCTGCGCCTTCAACCACTCGGCCACCTCTCCAGGTGTCACAATTTTTTATTGTAATATAAACTTATAGAAAATGCAAATATCTAGCAAGACATTTTAGAGTAGAGAAAAGCCAAATTCAAAATCAAGATGTCCCGTACATACAAAATTAAAATCCGCGATCGCGCCACTGGTAAAGAATACACTCTTCAAGTTCCAGATGACCGCTACATCCTACACTCTGCCGAACAACAAGGCGTGGAATTGCCTTTTTCTTGCCGTAATGGGGCTTGTACAGCTTGCGCTGTCAGGGTTTTGTCGGGAGAAATTGACCAACCAGAAGCGGTTGGCTTGTCGTTAGAGTTACGGCGACAAGGTTACGCCTTGCTGTGTGTGAGTTACGCCCGTTCCGACTTGGAAGTAGAAACACAAGACGAAGATGAAGTCTATGAACTCCAATTTGGGCGTTACTTTGCTAAAGGTAGAGTAAAAGCGGGTTTACCGTTAGACGAAGATTAATATTGGGACAAGGGGATAAGGGGATAAGGGGACAAGAGGGATAAGGGGACAAGAGGGATAAGGGGACAAGAGGGATAAGGGGACAAGGGGGACAAGGTGGACAAGGGGGACAAGGTGGACAAGGTGGAAACTATATTTCTTCTCCCTTGTCTACTCCTCTCCCTTGTCTCCCTATCTCCCCAACTCCCTCGTCTTCCCAAAGGGTGCAAAGGAGTCACAATGCGAATCTCTACTATGATTTCAGGGCGTTTTAGATTTTGGACGCGAAAAATAGCGATATTAGCTTGCTTATTACTATTGGTAAGTTGTCAAGCCAAAAATCAGCCTACGGACAATCAAATATTGGTGAAAGTGGCGCGTGTAGTGAGTGGGCAAAGTTTAGAGGTGTTGGGTATGGGTGAACAACCTAATTTTGCTTCGCCAGTGCGCTTAATTGGCCTTGATGCGCCAGATTTGCGGCAAAATCCTTGGGGTGATGAAGCGAGACAAAGCTTAGAAAAGTTAATTGGTGGTGTAGAACAATCAATCAAGCTAGAGTTTGATATTGAAAATAAAGATAAACTGGGGCGGACATTAGCTTATGTCTGGAAAGATAACCAGTTATTAAATGAACAAATAGTCAAACAAGGATATGCGCTGTTTGTGGGGCGATCGCCTAATCACAAATATGACCAACGTCTAGAACGCGCCCAACAATGGGCAAGAATTATGGGAGAAGGAATTTGGAACCCAAAAAATCCTATGCGCCAAACTCCGGCTGAGTTCCGGTTTTTGAATCGATGAATTGAGGGATCAGCGATCGCGCCTTTGAATGTATGATTCAGTGTTGAGTCGTGAGTGCTGAGTGTGGGACTATTGACTCTTGACTATTGACAATTAACTCACCCATGACTCAACTACAAATTTTTCTCGATATTGCTACCGAGGCGGCTTTAACAGCAGGTGCAGTTTTACAAGGTTATTTAGGCAAATTAGAAGATGCTGTAACTGAAAAAGGTCGCCCCGGTGATTTGGTCACAGCTGCGGATAAAGCCTCCGAAGCAGTGGTGTTAGAAGTTCTCCAGCGTCATTTGCCGCAGCATTCTATTTTGGCAGAAGAATCAGGTAAGATTGGCAATCAAGATAATGAATTTTTATGGGCGATCGATCCCTTAGATGGTACGACAAACTATGCCCACCAATATCCTTTTTTTGCCGTTTCTATTGGGTTATTAATTAATGGTACGCCGCAAGTAGGCGTAATTTATGACCCACTGCATAATGAATTATTTCAGGCGGCGGTTGGTTTAGGTGCAACTCGTAACCGCCGCCCCATCAAGGTTTCCCAAACCAATGAATTACGTAAAAGCTTGTTAGTCACTGGCTTTGCTTACGATCGCCGCGAAACTCCAGATAATAATTATGCCGAATTTTGTCACTTGACTCACCTCACCCAAGGAGTTAGACGTAGCGGTTCAGCATCCATTGATTTAGCTTATGTCGCCTGTGGTCGTGTCGATGGTTATTGGGAACGAGGACTCTCACCTTGGGATATAGTTGCTGGCATCATTTTATTACAAGAAGCGGGCGGTAAAGTCACAGCTTATGATGGTAGTCCTTTACAAATCAATTCAGGACGCATTCTCGCCACTAACGGTTACATTCATGAAATTCTCAGCCATGAATTAACACAAGTTCCACCTTTATCTTCTTGGAAATAATTAACGAAAATATATCAATATTTTTGACTGCGAGAGGGGCTTTTTATTACCAAGCAGAATTGGAATATTCCATGTGTAGGGAAAATTATCCCCAATATAAGCTAAGGCCAGTAAAGGGTTAAGAGTGCGGATTTTTCCTTACACCCCTAAACCCATACACCACTCAATAATTTAATGTGTCACGGTTTTTGCTGATTGGTTAAACAATAAATTGCGGGATTTTTCCACATCTAATGCTTGATTTTTGAAAGCTTCGGCTTTCTCGTAGGCGCGAATTGTGGCGGGACGAGCTTTAATAGTTTCAAACCAGCGTTGGATATTGGGGAAATCTTCTAGTTTTTGACTTTGCCGTTCATAAGGCACAATCCAAGGATAAGCAGCGATATCTGCAATAGAATAATCGCCAGCAATGAATTCTTTATCTGCTAGTTGCTTATTCAGCACAGCATATAAGCGTCCCGTTTCGTTGACATAACGGTTAATTGCATATTCAATTTTTTCGGGAGCATAGCTGCTAAAGTGGTGATTCTGTCCCGCCATTGGCCCCAAACCTGCCATTTGCCAAAACAACCATTGCAGCACTTCTACTCGTTTTCTGAAATCAGCAGGAATTAATTTCCCGGTTTTTTCTGCTAGATACAGCAAAATTGCCCCAGATTCAAAGACTGAGACTGGCGCACCACCATCTGCTGGTTCATGGTCAATAATCGCCGGGATACGATTGTTAGGAGAAATCTTGAGAAAGTCTGGTTGAAACTGCTCCCCAGCACCAATATTTATAGGCACAATTTTGTAGGGTAATTCCGCTTCTTCCAGAAACATCGTGATTTTATGACCGTTGGGCGTTGTCCAATAGTAAAGTTCAATCATAAATTTGATTCTCCTGGGAATTTGAGTCAAATGAATTATGAAGTGTGAAGTATGAAGTCTGAAATTTCATAATTCATACTTCACACTTCATACTTTTTCTAACCTTGATATGGATTACCAACTCTATCTACGAACACGTTGTAAGAAAATGGTAAGCGGCCGGGATTTAAGCGAGGTTCTGCGGCATAACCTACAGGAACGATAACAGCGATCGCTAAATTTGGATCATCTGCTGCACCAATTACTTCTTTCACTTTCTCTTCAATCCAGCCATTCATAAAGCAGGTGGACAACCCCAAGCTTTCGGCGGCTAATACTAAATGAGTAGAAGCAATAATCGCATCTTTGATGGCGTATTCCCGGCGCTTATCTCCTAAACCAGCTTGGAATTGCGGAATAGAATTTCTAAAATAGTTGACTGTACCTTCATTCCAAGCACCTGTTTGTAATCCTTGTTCTAATATCGGAGTCAAATCTTGTTCACCAGCCGTAACATCAGCCGCAAATACGAAAGTTACAGGTGCTTCAATAACTTGCTTTTGATTCCAAGATGCTGCGGCTAAGGCTGCTTTTTGCGCTTCATCTTGCACCAAAATAATTCGCCAGTCTTGAATATTAAAGCTGCTGGGGGCGGCTACAGTTAACTCTACCAGTTGCTTGAGTAATTCTGGTGCAATGGGGTCTGTTTTAAAAGTTTTGATCGAACGACGCTGAAGAATAGCGGTAGGTACATCTAAAGCTTTTGTTTGAGTGATTGGATTCATGAGATTTTCCCCTGAAAGATAGGTTACAGGCATTATATATTTGGCTACCTGCTGACTGGCAGATTTAACTATTGATAAATATTTGTCTATTGGGCGTAAATATCTATCGACAGAAGAAAGCAGCAGTAAATTTATGGCAGTCTAGATACTTAGAACATTGGTAAATAATCAAACTGAAATAGCACTTAGCCCTCAGACTTCAGACTGAAGCTATACAAACCAAACCCGCCTGATCAAGTTTTTAGATAGTCCGCGTGGTGCGCCAAGCGGGACTTTGTTTGTGTGCAAGATGAACCGCGATTTCCAATCGCCTGATGTTTCGCAGTACTCAGCACTAAATTGACCGAATTACACCACCATCAACTCGCACAGCCGCACCATTCGTTGCCGACGCAAGAGGACTGGAAAGGTAAGCTACAAGTGTGGCGACTTCTTCGTTCGTTGCAAAGCGTTGGATAAGAGAACTGGGACGTACTTTTTGAAAAAATTCCGCCTCGACTTCACTGGCGCTAATACCCCGTTCTTTTCCCATTTGGGTGATAAATTCCTCAACGCCTTCTGAACGTGTAGGCCCTGGTAGCACAGAATTTACTGTCACGGCTGTACCAACGGTCAGTTCTGCTAAACCCCTGGCGAGAGAAATTTGAGCCGTTTTCGTCACCCCATAGTGAATCATTTCTACAGGGATTTGAACACCAGACTCACTGGAGATGAAAATCACTCTTCCCCAGTTTTGTGCCAACATTTTTTGCAGATATTTGCGACTTAAACGCACTCCGCTAAGTACGTTTACTTCCAATATATGCAGCCAATCTTCATCAGTAATCTCGAAAAATGTTTTCGGTTCGTAAATTCCCAGATTATTAATCAGGATATCAACTTGCGGAAATTGGGCAAAAACTTGCTCAACTCCGGCTGGTGTTGCTAAATCGGCAACAATACCTGTAACTTTCGCATCAGGATTGGTTTGCTTAATCTTGTCAATCGCCTGGGTGACTCGTTGTTCACTGCGGCCATTGACAATCACTGCTGCGCCTTCTTGTGCTAAAGTTTGGGCGATCGCAAAACCAATACCTGTGGTAGAACCACTAACCAACGCCGACTTATTATCTAATTTCAAATCCATATTGCTTCCCCTCTACAGGTGAAGTGCTGAGTACCGTACACTGATCGTAGTTGAAGTGTGAGTGCTGAGTTAGAATTTTACCCCTACACCCACACACCCCTACACTCTCACCCTTACACCCCTACATCACCACACTCCTGCCTCTTATTCCTGTGGAATATGCTGTGCTAAAGTCTTAGTTAATGTAGATTTCGGCACTGCACCAACCACCGTATCTACTTGCCGCCCATCCTTAAAAATCATGAGTGTGGGTATGGTGCGAATTCCGTAATGACTGGCAACAGTAGGATTTTGATCGGTGTTCACCTTTACTACTTTTACCTTTCCTTCGTATTCGCTGGCAACTTCATCGACTACTGGCGCAACCATCCGACAAGGGCCACACCAAGGAGCCCAAAAATCTACCAAAACTGGAACTTCACTTTCTAAAACTTCTGGCTTGAACGTGGCTTCTGTGACATTTGTAACGGATGACATAGTTGCCTTCCTGTTTTAATTCGTTTATTCGATTTTATCGAATAATTAAAATATACGCTAGTTTAAGAGATAATACAAGTATGAGATTTTTATATCATCCAGACAGAAAAGATATATCGTTACCGGCGGTGTTGTATGCTTTGGGCGACCCAGTGCGGCTAGAGATTGTGAGATTATTAGCGAGTAAAGGGGAGCAATGCTGTGCAGATTTTGATTTTGCGATCGCCAAGTCTACCATGTCCAACCACTTCAAAATTCTGAGAGAGTCAGGAGTAGTTTTGACTCATAAAGAAGGAACCCAGCACATTAATCAGTTGCGGCGCGAAGATTTAGAATTGTTATTTCCTGGTTTATTAGAAGCAGTATTGCGATCGGCTCAACCATTATTGTGTCAAAAATCAATGGTCAAGAGTCAATAGTCATTTGTCCTTGGTCATTTCCCCCACTCCCTCCACTCCCCACACTCCCCACACTCCCCACACTTCCCACACTCCCCACACTCCCCACACTCCCCACACTCCCCCCTACTCCCAACTCCCCATTCCCTACTCCCTTTCACCCTATGTCATCATAGTTAAGGTTGAGCAATTCTGGAGATAAGACTACGGTTTACGCACGTCCCCTAGCACGGTTAATTGAGCAGTTGCAACGCCTACCAGGAGTTGGCCCCAAATCAGCCCAGCGACTAGCTCTGCACATTTTAAAGCGCCCAGAAGCAGAAGTAGAAGCTCTGGCGCAGGCTTTGGTTGATGCCAAAAAGCAAGTAGGTTTATGTTCAGTCTGCTTCCATTTATCTGCGGAACCAGTTTGTGAAATCTGCCGCAACCCTAACCGCGACAATCAAACTATCTGCGTTGTTGCTGATTCCCGTGATGTAATTGCACTGGAAAAAACCCGCGAATACAAAGGTAAATATCATGTTTTGGGTGGAGTAATTTCGCCGATGGATGGAATTGGCCCAGAACAATTAAATCTCCAACCCTTAGTGCGGCGGGTGAGTCAGCAAAAACCCCAGGAAGTGATTTTAGCAATTAGTCCCAGCGTAGAAGGGGAAACCACCACACTATATATAGGTCAACTACTCAAACCTTTTACAAAAGTGACACGCATTGCCTTTGGCTTACCTGTAGGCGGAGATTTAGAATACGCCGACGAAGTAACCTTAGCCAGAGCCTTAGAAGGACGGCGGGAGTTAGATTGAGATGGGTGTACTGATTCAAAACCCCTATAGTTACATCTTGCACCAAGCGACTGAAGTCGCGGCTACACGAACAAAACCCGCCTGCGCGGGTTCAAAACCCTTGACTTTACATTAGTCCGCGTAGGCGGACTTCGTTTTTATAGCCGCGAATTCCATTCGTCGAGGCTAGGTGCAAGATATGTGTATACCGTTCGGCTGACGCTCACGGCGAAGCCCTATACCCCTACACCCACTCTTAACAGACAATCTTTGTGCATAAATCCTGAACTATTGACTATCAGCCAAAAGTTGATTCCAAGCTTTAATGACTTGCTGTAAATCTTGAGGCAAGTTGCTTTGAGAAATATCGTTATACTGCACAGTACCCTGTCTGCTGGTAAGAGTGTAGGTAATAAAATCGGCTGCACCCCTGGGCGCGGGATAACTGCGGTTGTTAAATTCCTTGCGGGTGCGTTTGAGTAATTGTTGAAATTGTCGCAGTTGTCGGCGCGAAGTTTGCTTGACACTGCGTTCAGAATCATTCGCATCACCAATACGCACCCGAATCACGCGACCATCATTGAGTAATACTGTTTGGTAAATTCTCCCAGCAAAACCACCGCTAGAAATTTGGCGGAAGACTACACCTTGATCTAATGGTGGAGGTAATTCATTGGCGGGAATGGGAATTGATTGAGCTGTGTTAGTTTGGTTTTCACTTGAAGCCAGCTTGACGCGCGAACCATCGTTATCTGATAAAAACACCCAACGCTGATTTGCTGCGCCTACGGTTACTTGCCAACCATTAACTGATATGGGGTCACAAGGATAAGGAGGGGTGGAGCGATCGCAACCATCTGCCCAATTTTTGGCGGTAAAATTGAGGATAGATAGCGATCGCACTGATAATCCTGAAACTGTTTGCGCTTCTTGTAAAACTCCATCCCGCACTTTTTTCGGCAATTGTTTCTGTGACGAATTAGTTGCTGAAGCTAAACGCAACGAACGCCCATTATTATTAGTGTGATAAGTCCATTTCTGCTTACCATTCGATACCACAACCAACCAACCAGGAACTAATGCTTGAGTACAAAGTTCATTCGGTTGTGGTAGCTCCAAACAACCATTACGCCAAGTCTTACGACTATAGTTAATAACTTGCAGTTCTCTCCTAGATCCGCCATTTCTGCTCACTATATCTTGAAAAACTGCATTAGTAACTAATGTGGGTAAGTTATTAGATTGATTTTTATTTGCGTAAACTTCATTTGTAGTTGTTGGCGAAAAACTAGCTGGATTTGCTGTGGCACTTTTAATCAACGTTAGCCCACTACCAACAGACAAAATACTAGTCAAAACTAAGGCAGTCAAAATTCTCGCTTGATTGGCAATATGTTGATTTTTTCGCATATTTTTCCTAAATAAAATGCCCTCTTTGTGAATATTTAAGGCATTAAGAACCAATATTTTAGTAATTAATGACAACAAAATACTCAGTGTCCGAATTATATAGATTCGGAATTTTTTAAAGGTCTGTCATCAAAAGCAGACATAGGCAGAGACGCAGGGATAGTGATACTTTGTTCCTTAATCTTTATCCAAATTTCACAAAATGAAAAACACTTCGATTACCTATGTAAATTAAGGCGTTGCTGATTAGCAGGATGTTTTTGTTTCACACAAAAACGCAAAAAATCTTTACTGTGCTGAAATAGCAAGATTTTATACTTGATTTAAGATTATCGAGATTTATCTGAAATCTAGTATAGAGAAGCTTAAAACGTATTTTTTAATATCAGTATTCTTGAGTTGCTAATATAATTTTCTTTTTTAACGTTTATATCAGCCAACGTAAACATTTATTACAGAATCCTTTGATACCAATTTTTAGTAAGTAATATTGTCGTTTTACCCCCGCCATCCAAGGGTAATTACTTAGATTAAGCTGACATAATAAGCATCCAACTTTATTATTTCATCGGAGATAAATATCAATAGCTATTCAAGCTAATTCAGAACTTGTAACAGACAAAGAAAATGACTGCGAACAACAATTGAGTAAGCATTTTCATTCTTCTTGCTAACACTCGTCATAGTGGCATTAATATGGCAAAAATAGGATTACTAATCGGTGTTGATGAATACGAACCTGGATTAAATCCTCTTCCAGCAGCAGGGAAAGATATTGAAGCATTACGTCGAGTTTTACAAGATCCTGAGATGGGAGATTTTCATGAGCTAAAAAGCTTAAAAAATCCTGATCCTCAGATAATGCAATATGAAATTGAAGCAATTTTCTCAGAACGCACAAAAGAAGATTTAATCCTTTTGTATTTCTCTGGTCATGGTATTAAAGATGATGCGGGTAACTTATATTTTGCAACCCGCGCAACCAAGAAAAACTCCAAAGGAGAATTAGTTAGGTCTACAGCAGTTCCAGCTAGTTTCATCCATGAAGTCATGAAACGCAGTCGAGCCAAACGTCAGGTAATTATCTTAGACTGCTGTTTTAGTGGAGCATTCGACCCAATTTTATTTGCAAAAAATGATAATTCTATTGATTTACAAGGACAACTAGGTTCAGAAGGGCGTGTGGTGCTTGCATCTTCTAGTTCTACTGAATATTCTTTTGAACAAGAAGGAGCAGAACTATCTGTTTATACTCGTTATTTAATAGAAGGTATCGAAACAGGAGCCGGGGATCTAAATAGAGATGGACAAATATCAATCTTAGAACTCCATGAATATGCTAGTTGTAAGATACAAGAATTCTTACCAAATCTCAATCCTAAAATTATTGTTATGCGAGATAAGGGTTTTGAAATTATTTTAGCAAAAGCCAAATGTCATCCTCCCCATGTTTTAGGAACAACTCATAGTAAAATTAAAATCGGAGAAATTAAATTAGAATATTCCAGTAAAATCAATAATGATAGGTACTATAATCCTATCCCCAGTCTATTACAGCCGTTTGAGTCATTTATTAGTAGGTTAATTACTAAATTAGATGAATTTTCGGAGAGACTTTTATCTAAATATAAAGAAGAAACTCCTGTAATTCAAAATTTTATTCTAGAAATCATCAGATTAACTTCCGATGCAGATTTAGTGTTTGTCATGAGTCGTGCTAACCATCAAAATGTTTGGGATATTAAAGCACAAAGTCATTTTAGCGAAGTTATTGATGATGATGATTACGCTGAGATTATTAAAAATAAAATCCTGGCTAATCTTCCCATTAACTCTATATTTACTTCAGACCATCATGGAATTTTTAGAATTCACTATGATGAACAAGCATCAGTATCTAAAGCCTTTATACTAATACCTTTAGATACATTAGATAATGAATTTATTTTAGTCTGTGGTTTACTGCGAGATTCTTACTTACTCAGTGATGCTTACTGTACGATTATTTCTAGTTTCTACTTATCTAGTCAAAAATTCTATCTCCAATCTGCCAGAGTAGAAGCATCCATTCTGGATAACTTAAAAAAAGTATATGGTTTTGTCCCAATTTCTTTTTATGAGAAAAGATTTAGTCTTTTCTGCGATCGCCTTGCTAAAATTATTATCTATTTTGAGCCAATTCTTGATTTAGATACATTTTCAATTAGTGGCTGGGAAGCTTTAGCCCGCGACCCAGATAGTTTAACTGCGCCTGTAGATTTATTCTATGCTGCTGAGTTATGGGGACGTAAATTCACTATAGAGTTAGATAAATTTCTCCTCAGATTAGCGGCTGATAGCTACAGAAAAGCATTGATAAAAGCAAAACAAAATAGAGCCTATGAGATACTACCTTTATCTGTGAATGTATATCCAGAATCTTTGATGCGAACAGCTTATTTTGAAACTGTGCGTGAAATTGTTAAGGAAGGAAAAAGCAATCAAATTCCAGCCAGAAAACTAATTTTAGAAATTTCTGAAAAAGCTGATTTACCTATGTATCAAGATGGAATCAAACTACTATCGCCATTAGATACCTTTAAATTGAGATTGTCTAAATATGTTCAAGAATTAAAAGTTAAGTTTGGGATTGATGATTTTGGTGTAGGTTATGCCTCAGTCTCTCGATTAGCTGGACTTAACCCGCCTTATGTCAAAATTGATAGGGAAATTCTGCATCGTGAACCAGTGAGTGTAATTATCAATTTTGTTCAACAGATAGTTTCATCGACAAATCCCCTCAATCCAGCCAGTATTATTGTTGAGGGCTTAGATAAGACTTCGCCAGTAAAACTATGTCAATTGAGAAAATTAGATATTAGTTATGTACAAGGTCATTTAATTGGCAAAGCAGAACCAGGAATTTATCGTTTATCTCAAGAAAAAAGTGAGTTTTTGCGAGAACAAATTTTTGCAGAATAACTCATATACAGCGTTTTTCATCTCAATGAGGTACATTTATCTAGCCTCTATCCCCTATCAACTTGTACTGCACTAAAATTCGGCTTTGTTACGCCCATAAAACTTGATTTTCAACTAATTTAGGGTTATCAACATCAAACCTAATAGTAGTAGCAGCCCAGTTTTTTAAATCTGGTGCTAACCAAACTAGTTGACTGAGAACTTCATCGTTAACCCACAGCACTATGGGGAAATGCAGATTTTTGCGAAACTCATCACGCATGAGATTAGTACTAATTAGTAGTTGTGGAATTGCTACGACTGACTCTAAACCATGCACTATCAAAGCTTGAGGATGAGGAAGACCAATATTATTAGTGATTGTCGTATAAAGTGTTTCATCTGTAGGTGACAAGATGAGTTCTTGGATGGCTACCGATGACAATTCTTTTAAAAATTTCAGTATCTGCTGTCGTTTAGAGATAGAGTCACAACAAACGAGTATCAAAGAAAATTCCCCAGCAGCAACCTTAATTGCTCTTGCTAACCTCTCTGCTGCGGCTGCATTATTTCCTACGCTTTCTGGGAAATTACTGCTAGTATTCATTCCATACCCTGCATTTGATATTCAAAATAGCTAGTTTTTATAGTGAAATTACTTGATTTAAGGTTATTTATATTACCTTGCTGAAATTGGGAATTGACAGATATTCTTTCTGATAATAAATAGCATAATCCTAAATGTCCAAGAGTAGGGAAAAAAATTAAGATTTGTATACAGATGATAGATGTGAGTTTGTGTAACTATAGTTACAATGTCATGAAAGCAAGACAGGACTAATATTGTGTTTGGTGAAAGACTTATTATTAAATGGGGCAAAGGAGACAAGGGAGACAGGGAAGATAGAGAAATTTACCTTGTTTCCTCTTCCCATACACACTCAGTATTTTGTACTTTGCTTTAGCAGGTGAGCAAGCAACTTCTGTTGGGGTATGCCAGTCAATTGTCCATGTTTTCTGTTGTTTGTAACCAAATATGAAAAGATTTCTCAAGCGGTGTGTTGAGGTAGTTGTTTGGAATTTGGGTCAAAGTCGCAAACAAGCTTTCTTTGGCGTTATGGTTGTTCTTAGCGCGATCGCTACATTCTTACTTTCATTTCCCATTGCGGCACAAAATTTGCCGACAAATTCAGAACTAAGGGGAGTATGGTTGACTAATATTGATAGTAATGTGTTGTTTGAACGCAACCGTCTGAAGAATGCTCTGCAAAAGCTGGATGAATTAAACTTCAATACTGTTTATCCGGCGGTGTGGAATTGGGGATATACATTATATCCCAGTAAAGTAGCTGCGAAAGTCATTGGGCGATCGCTTGATCCAACACCAGGGTTGCAAGGGCGCGATATGCTCAAAGAAATTGTCAGCGAGGGACATAAACAAGGGCTAACAGTGATTCCTTGGTTTGAATTTGGCTTTATGGCTCCTGCTGATTCTTTATTAGCCAAAAACCGTCCCCAATGGCTAACAAGTCGCAGCAACGGTACCAAAATTGTCAAAGAAGGTATACATGATCGAGTTTGGCTCAATCCCTTCCACCCCGATGTTCAGAAATTTATTCAAGATTTAATCGTGGAAATTGTTCGTAACTACGACATTGATGGGATTCAATTTGATGACCATTTTGGCTTGCCTTCAGAATTAGGCTACGATGCTTATACAGTGGCACTTTATAAAAAAGAACATGGTGGAAAAGCACCCTCGAAAAATTCTAAAGATCCAGAATGGGTGCGTTGGCGAGCAAATAAAATCACCGACTTTATGAAGCGGGTATTTACAGCGATTAAAACCACGAAAAAGAACTGCTTGGTGTCTGTTGCACCTAATCCCCAGCGTTTTTCTTACGAATACTTTTTAGCCGACTGGCAAAAATGGGAACGTCTGGGGCTAGTGGAAGAATTAGTGTTGCAGATATATCGAGATGATTTGAATGTATTTGTCAAAGAATTAGAGTATCCAGAAGTAAAAGCCGCACGCAGTCATATACCTGTGAGTATTGGAATTATAACTGGGTTGAAGAACAAAAATGTCCCCATTGACCAAATTCAAACCCAGGTACAAAAAGTACGCGATCGCAACTTTGCTGGTGTCTCCTTCTTTTTCTATGAAACGCTGTGGAACTTAACCAAAGAATCAGCCACAGTACGTCAAGCCGGCTTACAAAAGATGTTCCCCAAACCAGCAAATTATCCAAATTTATTGGCAGGCTGGAATAAGGCTGTCAAAGGTCAATAATCATTATTTTCACACCCTTACACCCTTAATCATAAGGCTTGATATTAAACTTCAGCAAAAGTAGGTGGATAAACAACCTTTCCCGTATACTTTTGCTGATAGTTTTGCAGTGGTTTTACCATAAAAACATCATCTGGTACGGGAAAAGGAGACTCAATTTGATAAATAACAGAAGGCTGAAAAGCAAAGCGATTATAGAAGTGGGGATGACCTAATACAATTACTAAAACTTCTCCTAACTCATTGGCTATTTTTAACCCTGCCTCTACTAAGGTGCTGCCAATACCTTGTCTTTGAAACTGGGGATGAACTGCCAAAGGTGCTAAACCAATTACCTGGAATTTTTCTGTATTTACTAGGTCAATATAGCTAAATAAAATATGACCAACTATGACATTATCTATCTCGGCGACTAATGAAAGTTCGGGAATATAGCGGTCTGAAAGACGGATTTTATCTATTAGGTTAGCCTCATTGTCTTGTCCAAAGGCTAATCTATTTACATCAGCTATTGCTGGGTAGTCTAAAACAGTTTCACAGCGAATGTTGAGCATTGTAAAACCAATTTATAAAACTTGGGTGATGAGGAAGCCAGATTATTTTAATCACAATTTTGACACCTCTTAATCACCTTTCAAGGGTCTGACAGGTTTAGGATTGTTAAATTCTACCCCACAAGAATTGATTTGGGGTGTCAGGGTAATGGGACTTTGATTAACTCGTGATTTTTGGTAGGACTTACACCAGAACTCTGTTTGATGATTTGAGGTGCGATCGCTTCGTTTAACTTTACGTTAAGTTTATCAATGGTTAATTATTCATAAATGGGGACTTTTACAAAAAAGTCCCCTGTTTAGTTAAACCTCTCTCAATATTCGCCCCTCCTGTGGTTAGAATCTAAAGCCCGCACCATACCCCAAAATCCAGCAAAGAGCCAACCAGGTACACCCCCAATACCAAATCCTGCGATTGCAGCTACGATAAACACTACGAACGGAACTAAAAAGTCAAGGAAACTCTGGAAATAAATCGCAATCCCTATTGATCCAAAAAATATACCTAAAAAGAACGCAATAGCAGGATTCTTCTTAGACTTTAAAGGTGGCATTTTATCCCACATTTCTTATTCACTCTGTGTCAGGTTGATTTAGTTGACCCAATCTAGTAGTGCATCCTTTTTTACAGGTGCTTGATTCTACGCTAATTGATACAGATTGAAATGTATCCATACTCATCATTTTTGCATAACTAATCCTCAAAAATACTTATAAGAAGATTAATTAAAAAAAACCTATCTTCAGACAGATGCCTATTTTTATTTTGATTTAAAGGTAAACTTTATAACTACAAGAAAATCAAGTTCATTTTCGTAATATTGGGAGTGATAAATTCTGATTTTAAGCTTCCTGGAGAGAAAATTTAATATCATGTAATGTGTTATTCAAGATTCATACCTATTCCATCCTTAACGCAATTATTTACCTATGCAGACATACAACCCATCGGTTAGCTTAATCAGGGCTACATCTTACGAAAGGACGGCTTTACGGGAATCATTAACCACTTTGCTAGAACCTCTAGGAGGAATCACAGCTTTTGTCAAACCAGGACAAAAAGTGTTACTCAAGCCGAATCTCCTCACAGGCGCACGTCCTACGAAAGAATGTACTACTCGCCCAGAACTGGTTTCTGAAGTTGCCAAAATGGTCATCGAAGCTGGTGGTAAACCCTTTTTGGGGGATAGTCCCGCTTTTGGGAGTGCGAAGGGAGTCGCCATTGCTAATGGTTATCAATCTTTTATCCAAGAACTCAATCTTCCCATCGTCGAATTTCATGGTCAGCGTTACCAGACAGTCAGCGAAAATTTCAACCACCTGCTACTGTGTAAAGAGGCGATGGAAGCGGATGTTATTATTAATTTGCCCAAAGTTAAATCACACATGCAATTAACTTTAACCTTGGGTGTGAAAAATTTATTTGGTTGTGTTCCCGGTAAAATGAAAGCTTGGTGGCACATGGAAGCCGGGAAAGATGCTAACCGTTTTGGGGAAATGTTAGTAGAAACAGCTAAAGCAATCAACCCCAATTTAACTATTTTAGACGGCATTATTGGTCATGAAGGTAATGGCCCTAGTGGTGGCGAACCCCGGAATTTAGGAATTTTAGCCGCCGCATCCGATGTGTTTGCTTTAGATAGGGCTATGGTAGAAATTCTCAATGTTTCACCCCAGCAAGTACCGACTGTTGCTGCTTCCCAAAGGTTAGGGGTTTGTCCCGGACTAGATGAAATTGAATTTCCGCTGTTACATCCCGATTTATTACACATCTCAGATTGGCGCTTACCTGATAAGTTAATGCCAATTGATTTTGCTATGCCCCGCGTGATCAAATCTACGTTTAAACATCTTTACATTCGATTTATCAAGGAACCGATGAATACATATAGCAGAGGTTAGTTTAAATAAGCAATTTTAGAGAATAAGTAACTGCAAAGTCAGCTACAGCAACCACTAAGTTCAGAGATTAAGCTTTAATTACCCTCCGATTGCTTAACCAGACAACCGCCATTCTCTATTGGCGGTTTTTTATGTCAGCAATTTGTCAGCAAAATTTAATTATTTGTTAATAAAGAGATCCCCGTCTTCTGTAAGAAGTCAGGGATCTAAAACTTTATTCTCAAAGTATTTTTACTCTACCTATGTATAGATTGACAAACCTAAAGTAATGTTACATAACACTAGTATAGTGAATTAACAAGTCGGTTTTTCGTGCGATCGCTGAATTCACTCTTGCTAAATCAGTGAATCTCTCTATGCTGATTTGGAGTGTATTTTTATCTAATCATCGGCTAATGATTCGGTTGCTTGTCACGCTGAGTTTGATAATAAAAAGTATCAAAGTCTTCAGTGAGATTTCGGTAGACATTGCTGATGAGTAAAATTATCTAAATCTATGAAACCAGCCTATCTAGAGTATTTTCAGATGTTATAATTCCAACAATTGCTTTAAGATAAGTTATCAATTTATATCGGCACAACAGAAAAAATGTAGTATTTGATGCAATTTATTAACCTTTACTTAACCAAAACTTGGCAAATCTTTGCAAGGAATCGTAACATATTATTCACTTAGATAATTCCGAAATGTTTTTCTGTAACTTTGTATCAATCTTGTCGGAGATAAAATTATTGTTATGACACCTGCCAAACTGGTTCACTTTTTTGACTGCTACACAGTAGTCAGTAAAAAATCGTTAAAATGGCATCAAGAGTCTCTCCGAGAGATAAAACTTATCAAGTGAGTTGAAGAATTTCAAATTTGTATGGATTCAAATAGTCAGTCTGCAAACACTACCGATACATATTCCCATCGTTTGGCAGACTTTGTGGGAACTGCGATCGCACTGTTAACCTTAACCCTACCTCTATTTGTCATTGCCCATTATTCCTCGAATGATGTAGTCCCAAATAATCAACAATCCCTGACATATCAACTGCACAAACGCTCAGAATAATTTCCAGTCCACATTAGTTAATGATATGAGAATTCAGGAGTCAGAAGAATAGTTTCTCTAACCAGCCTTGAGAACTAAATGGTTTACTAATCTGCTACAGCATTCAGAAAGAAACAGCGTCGCTAGTTTTTCTAGTGGCGCTTTTTCTAGTCAAAACTGACGTATGAACACGAAAAATCAAGAGTTTGGGAAAATATTTAAGTATTCAAAACCTCTACACCCAGTCTCAATACTGTGTCCGAATCCTGAGTTCCGCGAAAATGGATCAAGTCGTGCTGAGGTTATATATCGGAAGTTGGGGTTTATTCTGGCATGATTCTCTCCTACGGCCAATGAAAGCTGCTTTTTAGATAGCTAAATTGAGAACGTGAATCAGCTAAAAGTTTTTATGGACTGTAAAAGTCAAAAACTATAGTTCATAACCAGGAGCAATATTATGTCAGATACCAGTAAACGTGGCTTTGCTTCTATGGATGAAGATAAGCAACGCGAAATCGCCAGCAAGGGTGGACACGCTGCTCATGAAAAAGGTACTGCTCACGAATTTACTTCTGAAGAAGCGCGTGAAGCTGGACGTAAAGGAGGCGAAACTGTCAGTAAAGATAGAGAACACATGGCTGAAATTGGTCGTGAAGGTGGAAAACAGTCTCACGGAGGCGGTCGCAAAAAACAAAAAGATAATGCTGAGGATATTGAAGATTCCGACGATACTGAATCAAAAGGTACTCAAGGCGGGAGTAGAGAGCAACACGCTGAAGCTGGTCGCCAAAGTCATAAGAACACCAACAAGGATAAATAGTCGGAATTGATGTCTGTTGATATGAGTGTAGGGGTCAGTCCTAACATACAAAGCTTGTCTGTTAGTCCTGGGTGAAGGGGTATAAAGGTTTTGAATGCTTGCACCCTTATCCCCTTTCACCTCTTTGAAAATTTTATTGATAAACATAAGTCAGATAATAAGAAATACTAAAAGCAAACATTACTAAGATGACAGGAATTAAATGATTGAACTCTAACTTACGTTTCTTGAGTATTTGCCAACAAGATAAAGGAATTACCAAAGGCCAAAATATAGTTGTAATTAAAGATACAAGCAAAGATAAGAATTTATCTTCAGGAGAAGATGCTGGATGACGTAGAGAGAATCTCAGCCAGTTGCCGAAAAAATAGCAGGTCATCAAAAAATAAGTAATGAATATCGTTACAATTACTGGCATTTGATTCATAATTCATTCCTTACTTAAGGTTATAAAAGTTCTTGTTAATGAATTATTAGTTTTGCAGATTTCATGATCATATTTTGTAGCCAGCTAAATATTATGCTAATGGAGAAAATAGATAAAACAGTAGTTACACTTAATGCGAAAAAATTTGAGGAAGTAGGTTGTTACAAATAAAGCTAACTAGTTAAGGCCGTCATTTAACAAACACATTTTTCTTATTTGGCTAAAAACCTTGCTATATAAGGATCATAAAATGTGCTTGTGAGCAGATACAAGATGAAGCTGAATTTAAGGGTGTAGTAAAAAGACGCGCAAAATGTCGCGTTAACTTAGCGCATCTTTAACGCCTATCCAACCAGTTATTTTTTTGTATGTACTGACGTAACTTGTAACAGGAAGATTTTCTGTCCGTTCAGGTTTACTAGGTATTTCTTCTCTGATAACTTCTGCTAACAAACTAGGACGCTGACAACTTAATACAGGCATATCTTGCCAACAGTGGCGACAAAACCAGGTGATTTCCGAACCACGTACATGTTGTAAGAGTACTTCCGAACAGCAAGGACAGTAATTCATATTTTTCTACAACTAATTGATATAAAGGGTTTTAAAATGAAGGCAGTTACTTGCTTTAACTTTTGTCATTCAAATAACTGTCTACATTTACGAGGATAGTTATGAAATATAAGAATGTTGTGAGGAAAATAATATTAATCAATTATTCGTAATATTTATACAACCTAGTTTAAGTAATAACCTCAGATTTTTATGAATAAAGTTTACAATTCTCAGATACAGTGATCTGTTCTGAGTGTTGAAATCATCTGTAAGCAAAGCCGCCCAACGAACTGCTCACCGCAACGCGCTGACTCGACTTGAGGCGACTGGTGTAGTAGCAAGTAGGAAAGAGGTTTTTTGCGTAAGTCCTATTTTTCTTAAAAAACGGCGATAGAGTCTGTTCTATTGTTGAAGAACAAACTCTATCGCCGTATGGTTGCAATTAATTTTCTTGCCCTATCTTCTTACATCAGAACGATTTTCTTCAGGAGGATTAGCAGGAACGCCTAAAGCTTCTTTTAATTTTTGTTCACTGACACCCAACTTCTGGGCGGCGGCGGCAAAATCTGGGCGGGGTGGGCGTTGGCGTTGACCTTGACCGGGAGGGTTAGCAGGAACACCCAAAGCTTCTTTTAATTTTTGTTCACTGACACCCAACTTCTGGGCGGCGGCGGCAAAATCTGGGCGGGGTGGGCGTTGTCCTTGACCTTGAGTGGGAGGGTTAGCAGGAACACCCAAAGCTTCTTTTAATTTTTGTTCACTCACACCCAACTTTTTAGCGGCGGCGGCAAAGTCAGGGCGGGGTGGGCGTTGTCCTTCTGGTGGTTGGTCGGAAGGTTGTGAGGAAGCTTGAGCAATTTTAGACGCTGGATTAGCTGCATTGACTTGATTTAAGGAAATTACACCGAATGTACCAGCGAGAATGGAAATTGTGGCTACGACTGCGGCTTGGTTGAGTTTCATAATTAGACTCTAGAAAGTTAAGTTGTTGATGTTTTTTATTTAACCGAGTAAAAATTACAGTTCGCTCTGGTTGTGGATTACATTTTTGTAATTTTTGTGCATAGTATTTTGCAGAAATTACGTCATTTGCAGTCCAACATTAAAGTAGGCGGTGTAACCTTTTCCATTGGTTTTCAGCTTGAGTAACATTTGTTCGCCACCATCTTGAAAAATTCCGTCATCGGCGTTCTTGATGATGCGCTGTCCTTTGCTGGCGTAAGGGGCTTGGGTGTAAATGCGATCGCTCATCGCATCGTCAAAATATAATTGCGATGTAAACTCAGATTTTTCTTGTGTACGCACCTTCAAGTGAATATGCACAGTTCTACCTGCGTACCAACCAGGGTAAATAGTCGTGAACTGGACATTTCCCTGCGCGTCGGTGACTTGATAACCACGTAAGAACTTTTTGCCCACAGTATTAAAACTTTGGTCAGTCACATCTGAATAAACACCCAACGCATCACAGTGCCAAATATCGACAATTGCACCTGCAAGGGGTGTGCAGCCAGTACTTCCAATCTGAGAAATGTGTAGTGTTAATTGCAGAGGCACACCTGCTTTGATTGCACCATCAGCAGGATCAATGCGAATATCAGAACGATTGAGTTTCTCATCCACAAAATACGGCCCTTCGGTTTGCTGTGGACTGAGAACACAACTAGGTGATGTTGCAGTCTTGACTGTAGATGATACTGGCACAGCAGCACTGATTTGTTCTTGTGTAGAGACAGAATTTCTTGGTATACATCCCACAACAAATATTGCAGTTCCGGCTGCTCTAAATAAAGCAAGTGTTTCTCTGCGATTTAATAGACGATTTTTGGTATTCATAAACTTTAATAGGACTTACACACAAAGATTGTCTGTGGAAACTGGGTGAAGGGGTGTAAGGGTTTGAGATATATACACCCCTACAGGAAAGTCAAAAGTTATCTTTCTTTTGACTTTTAACTTTTGACTTGATTCTACCCCCGTAATCTCACTCTTTGGTTATTCTTTTCACTATTTAAGTCTTGCTGAGAATTTGTGTTTTGACGATTACTTTGAGGGAGATTATTTTTTGCTTGTGGACGGAATTGGCGACGTTTAACTTGTGGTTTTTTATTTGTTCTTGGCTGTTCTTTAATATCTTGATTACGCAGAAGAGGAGCATCAGCATTTGCTTGATTAGTTCCTACAAAGCCAAATGTTCCAATCATCAAAGGAATTACTGCTATAGCTAATACTCTACGAATATTCATTAAAATTAACCTCAAAACTTGCTGTAGCTGATATTTATGATTAAGCCACCTCAAAATGACAGATAGCTTATTTTATTCATTACATTTTTGTAATTTGCTAAATTCTGAAGATTTGAGATAATAGGGGGATAAATTACAGATTTGTAATTTTAGTCACAAGTGGACAAATCTATAATGAAATCATCCGTGAATTAGAGAAGACTTGTGAACGTTCTGTTTGTCGAAGATGAAGCAAAAATTGCGAACTTCGTCCGGGCTGGATTGAAGGAGCAAGGATTTGTCGTAGACTATTGCGACAACGGTGATGAAGGATATCTGCGAGCAATGGATAATGAATACGATGCCATTATTCTTGACATTATGGTGCCAGGAAAAGATGGACTGTCGATTCTCAAACAACTGCGGCGAGAAGGACGGAATGCTCCGGTAATTTTGTTAACAGCGCGTAATGAATTAGACGATCGCCTGGCGGGATTAAACTTGGGAGCCGATGATTACATTGCTAAACCTTTTTTTGTGGAAGAATTAGCGGCGCGGATTCATGCGGTGGTGCGTCGGAGTGTGGGCGATCGCCAAAATTTATTGACGGTTGGCTCAATCAAACTCGATCGCATCACGCGGGAAGTCACTTGCAATCAACGCGCCATTGAACTTACTAGCCGCGAGTTTAATCTGCTGGAATATCTGATGCGTTCTCCCGGACGAGTTTTTACCCGTACCCAAATCTTAGAACATATTTGGGGTTACGATTTTAACCCCAATACCAATGTTGTGGATGTGTGTATTCAGCGCATTCGCAAAAAAATAGAGCCGATTGATGAAACAAATTGGATTGAAAGTATTCGCGGCGTTGGCTATCGGTTTCGCAAACCAGAGAATCAATCGTGAAACATCTGCGATCGTTTCGACTCCGAATTGCGTTGTTATCTGCGGCTTTAGCTGGCACTACTTTAGTCGGTTTTGGTGCAATATCCTGGTTTCAGATTTACAATGCCAAAATTAGCCGCTTAGATGCCGAACTGTTAAATCAGTTAATCCGCGCCAACCGTCCCCCAGAACCAGGAAAAGCACCTCTGCGCCCAGAATTTTTACCTGCTGGCTTGGGTACAAATACCAAGATTCCCGTCGCTTTACTGGTGTTGAATGCTGAGGGTAAAACAGTCTACGAATTTAACTCTTTATCGGCGGATACTGAGGTAAAAAATCTGTTGGTGAAGCGTTTAGAGTTAGCACCTGCGCCGCCAGATATTCCCCGACAAAGAAGACCTGTAATTTTCGGTGCAAATCAGCCAGGACAACCACCACCGCGCCCAACTCCACCACAATTTGTCACGGAACACACCGCGAAAGAAACTTGGCGAATTGGTGCGTTGAAATTTCCGAATTCTCAGGTGGCGGTTGCTGTTAGCTTACAACCTGTGAATCAAGAAATGGCAAGTATCCGCTATATTTTCTTGGTGTTAATTCCAGGGGCTTTACTGCTGGTGGCGGCTGGGGCTTGGTTTGTTTCTGGTGGGGCGTTACGTCCGATTCACGAGTTAACGGGCGTAATTCAACAGGTCACAGTGCAAGGGTTAGATCAACGTATTCCTACTGAGACAACAGATTTAGAATTTGTAGAACTGATTCAGGTGTTTAACCAAATGTTAGAACGTCTGGAACGGAGTTTTACTCAAGCTTCCCGCTTTAGTGCAGATGCAGCCCATGAACTGAAAACCCCATTAACTATTTTACAAGGGGAATTAGAGCGATCGCTCCAACAAGTTGAACCAGGAAGTGATGTACAGCAGCGTTTAACCAATTTGTTAGATGAAGTGCATCGCTTAAGTACAATTATGCGAAAACTCTTGCTGCTGTCTTTGGCGGATGCAGGCAAAATGGGCTTGTATTTGGTGGATGTCAATATGTCTGAGTTGTTATGGGAGATGATTGAAGATGTAGAATTGCTGGCTCCTCAGTTGAATGTGGAAGCTGATATTCCTACTAATTTGCGAGTAAAAGGCGATCGCGATTTACTTATGCAAGTAATACAAAACCTGCTGAGTAACGCAATTAAATATAATTTTGCTGATGGTTGGATTAAAATTCAGGCACATCAAACCCAAAAAACTCTCAAAATTATAGTTACCAATTCATCAAAAGATATTTTACCCGGCGATCGCGATCGGTTGTTTGAACGCTTTTATCGTGGTGATCCAGCCCGCACTCGGAAAGTAGAAGGTATTGGATTGGGACTCAGCCTCGCTCGTGAAATTGTCCGGGCGCACCGTGGTGAACTAGCTCTAGATTCTGTAACTGCTGGTCAAACAGGGTTTACTCTCACTTTACCAATTGCATAATTTTGAATAGGATGTACGCAGAGAATGAAAGAAAACGTTCTACCTCGGAAGTATTTATTAGCTTGATAAAATCAGCGACCAACTAAACCAAATTACAAATCAACCGCCTTAAACCTTGGATGTGGGTTTTAAAAATAGCCATGCTACAAAAAATGTTGCTGCTGTGAATAGTTGGGTCAAATCTAAAGCAGAGAGATAACCATCTGCAAAAGAAGCGATACTGCGATCGGTAATGCCAAAGACCCAAGAAGAGAGTCCAAATAGCCAAATCCCATTCTTGAGATTGCCTACGAACTCTTTAGAGTCGGATGTTTTTTGGTCTTTCATGTCTTCTACTCCGATGGTGGAAAATCCAGTATCTGCCAATGAGAACGTTTTGATTTTTGACACTGATTTATAACTATATTAATAAATATTTCTCAGTCTTGACTAAACTGCCAAAAGATACATTTAGTAAATTAATCATCTACTTTTGATAGTTATACCTCTGGGAGAATACCTAACCAGGACGAAATTAAGTCACAATAGCAGTAGGCAATCATAGGGGGTGCTGCTATGGATCGTCTAATTCAAATTCTTCGGAATATCTTTATTCGCCTTGAAGGTTATTTTTCCGTAGTTTTCAAGGTTATTTTCGGTTTTTTCGGGAGTATTTTTGGCTTTTTTGCGAAAATTTTCGGATTTAATAGCTCTGGCTATTATTTGGAATCTGATGCGGCGCAAACTATCAAGCGAGTTTCAGAGGAACCAGCAAAAACAGAACAGAAAACCATCTCGGAAACTCCTTCATTTAGTCGCCGTCGTTCTCAGAAAAAAGTAGAGGACTATTACCTCAACATGGCGCGTGATGTTGGCAAGAACTAAAAGTTAACTTCCAATATCAGTTTTGTTGCTCTGTTTTCAATCATCGTCAGGTGGGAAATGTCTACAACATCACAGTCTGTTGAAACCCGACTGTTAACTGTTGCCCACCTGATTTTAAACCGAGTCGCACTGACTTAAACCATGTGTTGCAACCGAGATAAACGCTCTGAATAGTTTTTGATGACGTGCAGTGCAAACATAGGTGTTTCTTGAACTGCAAAGAGAAACCTTTTTTCGTCTAAAGAGACAAGTTTGCATTCAGTTTTAGCGATCGCAGTATAAGTCCGATTTTTAATGCTTACAAGTACTCCCGTTCCAAACACATCACCTGATGTAATTGTCTCTACAACTTTGCCGTTCACTAAGATGTTAATTTCTCCTGTGATAATACCAAACATAAAATCACCAGGCTGTCCTTCTGCAAAGATGATCTGACCTGCTGTATATATTTGAGGCTCGGCTTGTTTTTGAAATATCTCGATGGTCACAACTGGATTTAACAACATTAGAGCAGTACCAAACTTATACTTGGACGATACAATAAATCAGAGTATATTATACTACTATGGTTTAATATACCAGTGACATACTCCTATTCATGCACTTGATTGTAAGGGTTAAAAACCTGTAGCAGTCATATTTTAGATAGGAATAACATAGACAAGGGAGACAAGGGATATAGATATTTGTCAATCAAATAGAATAGCCATATATAGGACTCACATTTAATTTCTGAAAAAATACAGTATGCCCAAAAAATACTCTTTTCTACTCCCCACTTCTAGCCTTTACAACTAATTTCAAAAATCCAACCGGATTCCTATATCTTTAGATACTAGTATTTTCTGTATATTTATGCTTTTTAACTAATTATCATCGGTTTTTATTTACTAAAGATGAATAGCTAATGACGGATGAAAAAATATTTTAATATCGCTAAAATCGTTGACAAGTTTGGATTTTAGCTAGGTGTTGAATATGCGACGTATTGCTGATTTTGTGTTGATGGTTGTTTGTGGTGGGGTTTGGTATTTACTGGGAATGATATCAGCGATCGCTACACCGCCGATGCAAGTCAGAGAAGAAAATCACAGCCGCAAACCCCAAAACTTACTTGATCAAAGAGATTGTTTATATAATGCGCGATCGCCTTATATTCAATGTGCTGTAAATCCGTCTGAATTGTGTGATGAATGTATTTATTTTGTGGAATATAGCAATCCTAAATAATTGAAAATATCTCTGCCTTATCTCTGTTGTTCACTCATTAAATAGGACTGCTATAATTCTGTAAAACTAAATCGAAGCTAAACCAGATTTGAGAGTGAAATAAGCAGCACAAAATCGACCGCCATCTGGATGTTTGAGTACGGCTTTTCCTAGGTAAAAATCATCATCAATTTGAACTAATTGGTCTACCAATTCCCGAATCAGAAATTGGGGGTTCTCTGGTAAATCGAAACTCAAGCGTAAAACTTCAATATCTGGTTCTAATAAACACTGACCACGGGATGTCTGAAATTTAAATGCCAGGGTTCTTCCTCTCGTGTCTGCAACATAACCATCATAAAAAGGCCAGATTAAGCGTCCTAGGAATAAACCATCATTCGTGAAAATATTATCACCAGTATTAGTTGCTGCATCAAATGTCTTACCCTCCCAAGGTAGCCACATTTTCGTGATGATATCTAGCCAACTATCTAAAACTGGATTGAAATTAGCAGTCAAAAACTCACCCCAATAGCGACCGTTTAAAGTTGGTTCTGGAACTTTACCTTGGCGATAAATCTTATCTAAGGCTGCAATCCCAGCTTTTTGGTCAGATTTCAATTGTCTTTTAGCTACTTCCAGTTCTGCGCGTAAATTAACATTGAGTTGCTGATCAATATTCATGAGTCGCCTCACTGAGTTTAGTTGGTTCCTGAAAGCTAGGATTGACGCAATGAAGAAATTTCACTATTGAGACTCAATCAAGTAACTGCTTATATTATGACTGACAATTTACAACGCCAGATTCGGGAAGCAGGGACAGAATGGGTAAATTTACTTGAGTATTTTTAATTTTTGCCAAATTGGCAAACAAATTGTTGTGAATACTGATATTGTTTGTATTGTGCAAGGGGTGTACCAGAAGTTGTCCTGACTTGATGGTTGGGGCAACTTCTCCAAAAATATTACAAGCGGGAAAAGTAGTACATATAAACTGAAGAGCATCAGCAGTCTAAAAATATTAATCTCCATGGTGTTAGTGCTGAGTTTCAAATAAGGTTAATAAAAGATAAAAATTAAATTAAAAATTCATAATCTATATATATAAATTGCAACAAAATCTGACTGCTGGGCGAAAATTGATAGTTTTTATAAAGTTTTAAGAGTTATTATCGATCCCAAGGAATAAATTAACAACTTGTAAAAAACCATATCAATTTAGTGAACTACCCAAGCGTTTACATTTCGGAACAAACCAGTCCCATAAATTTAACTGGCGATATGGGACAAGCTGTGCAAATTTCCATTCATGCACCTAGCCAATATATATGTACTAATTGCGAACGGATATTACCAGATTGGAAACAAGAACCCTTTTTTTGGGTTGTGATTGTTTTGCAGCGATCGCAATTTTCTTTAGTGGAAAGCACCAAAGAAATCGAGGCGGAGAAACAAAAGTTACGCCAAAGGTTTATGGGATTTGGTTGTGATGTGGCTTTTGAGTTGCGCGATCGCGGTTATCTCTCTGACTTAATTGATCCGCGTACTGGCTATCCCTTACTTTCGCGTCCCGGCGCTATGCCGCACAATGATACTGCTGTAGTCAAAGCGTTACTCGGCTATCCAGTCATTAAAAATAAATGCTGTGTGCTGGTTCATCCAAGTTGGGGTACAGCAGTTTATCCGAGTATTTTAATCTCCGCCGCACCCCCAACCCTGATTGAATTTGTCGTTAAAGAAATCGCTTGTCAACATGGATGGGAAGAGGAAGCCTAAAGTGTGAAAGTTTTTTTATTCTAAGAAGTAGATGGATGAAAAGGCAACGTTAAAATTTTACCTCCTGCCTTCTTTTGCAAGACTGCGATATTCCCAAGGATTAGTAAATTTGCTATCACTCCAAACACCTATTTTTTGCTTTTGTGCTTGTGCTTCTGCTGTTTGAACTAAATCTTTACTCGGACATTTGTTTAAATAAGGGCGATAAACCTTAGCTAAACCTTCTTTTAACAAGACTTCTTGAACAAAAGTACCATCTTTTAAGCGGACTTCTGCAACCTTTCTGCCATAGCGATCGCTATCTGTAATCGTCAACATCACGCGATCGCCTGATTGTTTTACTAACTGTTGTAAGCGTGCTTGTGCTTTGGCACCCCAGTCAAATTGATTGCGATCGCTGGCGCGGTTACTGTTCCTTTCTTTTTGGGAATGGGGTACTTCTGGCGCATCAATACAAGCAAAGCGCACATTGAATTTATTTCCTTTCGCATCTTTGACAGCTAAAGTATCCCCATCACTCACCCGTTCTACCAAGTCTCCAGAAGCACCAAAGAATTTATCGCAACTCACCAAACCCAAAACCATCACAGTTGCACTTAGCCAAAGTCCCACCTGTTTTGTTAATTTCTGCATTCAACCCCACCTAACTCTGATGGATGATACTATATTTGATTTTTGAAATAGATGCGGCTTTGATTGAAGTGCCAACATTAAAAATAGTGATATATTTACTGAAATCGGTTCTGATGGGGAGCAGCCATTAGACGCAAGGGGGAAAGTTCGGTGAAAATCCGGCACTGTCCCGCAACTGTGAACCAAAATTGGGTGAGTCAGGATGCCCGCCGATATAACTGAATATATTTACATAAATCTGCGAGGTACAGATTATGAACGGAAAAAAGCAGGCTTTAGCTAGTCTATGCCTGATGGCAGTAATTAGTTTTTATTTAGTAGTTGGTTTACCCAAACCCGCCTACGCAATGCACATTATGGAAGGTTTTTTACCAGTGCAGTGGGCAATTTTTTGGTGGGTTGTCGCATTGCCATTTTTTGTTTTAGGGTTGCGGAGTTTGACGCGCATTACCCAAGCCAACCCCCAACTCAAACTACTACTCGGCTTGGCGGGTGCGTTTACTTTTGTGCTTTCCGCGTTGAAAATTCCTTCGGTTACAGGTAGCTGTTCTCATCCTACCGGCACAGGGTTAGGTGCGGTGCTGTTTGGCCCCTTAACTATGTCGGTTTTGGGTAGCTTAGTATTGTTGTTTCAAGCTTTGTTACTAGCACATGGCGGTTTGACAACCCTGGGTGCAAATGCGTTTTCGATGGCGATCGCAGGCCCCTTTGCAGCGTACTGGATATATAATTTCACAATTAAATTAGGTGGTAAAGCAAAAATCGCTATATTTCTCGCCGCCGCCGTCTCAGATTTACTCACCTACATTATTACTTCTATCCAACTCGCCTTAGCTTTTCCCGCGCCTGTTGGTGGTTTCATTGCTTCATTCACCAAATTCGCCGGCATTTTTGCCTTAACGCAAGTTCCTCTCGCAATTAGTGAAGGATTGCTAACAGTATTAGTGTGGAATTGGTTGCAATCTTATAATCCTCAAGAATTAGAATTGCTGAAATTAATTAAACGGGAACCCCAAGGAAATGAATCAGTCTAAAAAAGGGTTGAGTAACTGGTTATTAGTATTAGCTGTATTAGCTTTAGCTGTTGCACCCTTAATCTTTGTCCGTGGTGGAGAATTTAGTGGTGCTGATGGTAAAGCTGAAGAAGAAATTAATAAAATTCAACCAGAATATAAACCTTGGTTCAAATCATTGTTTGAACCAGCCAGTAGTGAAATAGAAAGCTTGTTATTTGCATCGCAAGCAGCTTTGGGTGCGGGAGTAATTGGTTACGCCATTGGCTTATATAAAGGCCGTTCCCAACAACAAAAGCATGAAGAATGAGTTTGCAATTAGACACGTTAGCTTATACTAATCGGCTGCGAAAATTACCACCAGAGCATAAACTAATTTTTGCCTTGGCTACTCTTGCTATTGCCCTTGCTACCCATCCATTCGTGCAGATTTTAATAGCAATTTGGATGGGTATTTGGACAATTGTTTATGCCAAAATTCCGGCTGGTATTTATTTTCGTCTGTTATTATTTACCATCGTTTTTTGTTTGACTAGTTTACCCGCTTTGATCATCAATGGTGTGTCAATTCATGATTTGCCAAAGGTGCAATTAGATGCTTTATACGGGCTGAGTTTTGGTCAATTCTATATTTATGTCAGTCATCATGGCAGTCTGCAAGCCTGGGCAATATTCACCAGGGCTTTAGCTTCAGTTTCTTGCTTATATTTTCTCATGTTAACTGTTCCGTTTACGGAAATTTTACAAACTTTGCGTTACTTGCGATTTCCGGTGCTGTTAACTGATTTATTATTACTCATGTATCGGTTTATTTTCATTTTGCTGAATACAGCTAATGAAATATGGACAGCGCAGAATTCTCGTGGTGGCTATCGCACTTGGCGTATTTGGCTGAAAAGTTTAGCCATATTAATTGGACAACTTTTACAGCGCACATTACAAACATATAGTCAGTTTTCTCTGGGTTTAGAAGCGCGGGGTTTTGTTGGGGAATTTAAAGTTTGGCATCCTCGCCGCTATCATCCCCAAACCAGATATATTATCGAAGCAATTTGCGGCTGTATTTGTTTAATCGGATTGGAATTTTGGCGAAATGCAGGAATATTTATTAGAATTTGAGCAAGTATATTACACCTATTCCGGCGCACAGCAATCAGCTTTGAATGGTCTTAACTTAAAAGTTCCATTGGGTAAAAGATGTGCGCTCATTGGACAGAATGGTTGTGGTAAAACCACGTTATTTTTATTAGCTAATGGTTTATATAAACCTGATAAGGGTGTTGTACGGTGGCGTGGAGAACCGTTAACTTATCATCGTAATTATCTGGGGAAATTGCGTCAACAAGTCGGGCTAATCTTTCAAGATCCCGAACAGCAATTAGTAGCTTCTACTGTGGAAGAAGATATATCTTATGGTTTGTGTAATTTAGGCTTGCCAGTTTCGCAAATTCAAGCACGAGTAGAAAAAATATTAGTAGAGTTTGGGTTGACAGCTTTAGCAGAAAGACCTGTACATCATTTAAGTTTAGGGCAGAAAAAGCGGGTTTCTATAGCAGATGTAATGGTTTTGAATCCTGAATTATTATTGTTAGATGAACCGACAGCTTATTTAGATGTGAAGCATACGCGGAATTTGCTGAAAACTCTGCAAAAAATTCATCGAAATGGTACGACTTTAATGATGGCAACCCACGATTTAGATTTGGTGTATCGTTGGGCAGATTGGGTTTTTGTGATGGATAAAGGACAACTGATTCTAGAAGGTGAACCGCAAGATGTCTTTAGTCAGCGTTCTTTATTAGAAGAGTTAGAGTTAGGCGTACCGTTGATATATGAAATGTTATTTGATGGGTTATCGGGTGAGGATGAAGGAGTTAGAGAACGGGTGAAGCAAAGAATATTAAAATTATTTCATAATTTTGCGTCGTGATATAGCAATCCTAAATGAGTCGTAAAAAACATAGATAAGGAAACGAACCGCCAAGAACGCCAAGAACGCAAAGGTAAGAAAGAAGAAAAAGATATAGAAATTTTACAAATGATTTAGGACTGCTATATAGTTTAGACTTGTCAATAACTGTGGTTTGCTAAAGTGAGAAGTATCTAATAAATCCCCAGAGTGGCAAATGGTGAAAGCACAAGCAATACCTCCTTTGGAAAGTGGCGATCGCTTAACTCGTCCTGAATTTGAACGTCGTTATGATGCTGCAACCCATATCAAAAAAGCAGAGTTGATTGAGGGAATTGTTTACGTGGCCTCTCCCTTAAGACATGAACAGCATGGTAAACCCCACAGTCGGGTGATGACTTGGTTAGGAGTCTATCAAGCCATGACTCCTGGTGTTGACTTGAGTGTGGAACCAACAGTCAGATTAGATTTAGATAACGAACCCCAACCAGATGCAGTGCTGTTTATTGAACCGGCGGCGGGTGGACAAACTCGATTAAGCCGTGACGGTTATATTGAAGGTTCTCCCGAATTAATTGTGGAAATTGCTGCAAGTAGCGTCTCAATTGATACGGGTATTAAAAAGCAAGTTTATCGCCGGAATGGGGTTTTAGAGTATGTTATCTGGCAATCTTATGAGAATCAATTGGCATGGTTTTGCTTAGTTGATGGCGAGTATCAATTGCTATCTCCTGGTGCAGATGGCATTATTCGTTCTCAGGTGTTTCCGGGGTTGTGGTTGGCAGAGGAGGCGCTGTTAAATAATCAGATGGCGCGAGTTTTGGAGGTGTTACAAGAGGGGTTGAAGTCGTCGGAATATGCTGCGTTTGTGCAGCGATTTGTTTAACTAACCACAGAGACACAGAGAACGCAGAGAGAAAGACTCTGCGTTTCAAAATCAACGCTTCTCCTCAAGCACAATTGTAGACTCAGCAGTGCGTCCAAATTCTTCTGGTGCATACTGCAAATGGGCTTCCGCACCAGGCCATGTATATGTGCCGGGAGTCACAGAACGGACTAAGTAATGTAGGCTATAAACTCCTGGTTCGAGGTGGTCGGCGTAGGCGATAATGCGATCGCGGTAAATATTGCGATAACCAAGTTGCCAACTATCGGCTTTGGCTTGCAATGCGGCTGTCGCAGTTTGAAAACTCTGGTCTACGGCTTCAAATCCTGCTGGTAATGGGTCTTTAATGACTATATGATCAACTGGGCGGTCTGCAATTATTTCTAAACCAATATCAAATACTTGTCCACTATCGACAGTTAAGGGTTTATCTACAGCATACATCCCGGTTTTTTGCAGAACTTTTTCTTCTCCGACTTTGCTAATTTCGCGTGTGACACGTAAACCGTTAAATCTGCCTGGTTGATTACCTTGCAAGCGATAATTATAGGCAACTAAATAATGTAATTTGCCCCTACCCGATTTTTGTATTATCAAATCATGACGACCACGGGGTAATTTATCCATTGCAACATTTAGCTGTAAATTAGGATTTTTGTAACCATCAAAGCGATTTTCACCTAACTTTTGACGAGCTAATTGAACTGTGGTGGCAAAGTTTGGTGGTGTGGGTTGGAGTTGACTATATTCTACTAAAGCTGTTAAAGCTTGAGCATTATTATAGTTAGTTTGCCATGTGCCATTGCGGCGTAAACTTAATAGACTTTGGAATAATTTATCCAGAACTTCCGGTTTACTTTGTTTGGCAATAAATAACCTTAAAGCTTGTGCTTGGGCGGTGGTAGATGAATTCATCCATCCCCAACTTTGTGGTAAACTAATTACGGCGTTGCGTCCAGTTTCATAGATATTTTTTTGTAACTGATTCAGCATTTGTTGTGATTCATCTTGCCATTCTGGGAATTGCGATAAGTACCGCGCTAGTTTGATTTGGGTGACGATATCAAAGTTATTCCGTTGTTGGTAAATATCACCTAAGAAACTATTGCTTTTATCACCTAATTCTGCTAAAGCGATTAAGGCATTTAATTGCAGTTGATGTTTACAAATTTGTTGTTTACAGAAATCATACTGTCCTGGATTTGCTACTACCTTTTGCAGATAATTTTTCAGGCGCGTTAGTGTTGTAGAATCAATAAAACCAGGAAATGCTTGATTAGCTTTTACTAAAGATTCCGCCGAGTATGCAGAAACCCAAGGGTCTGATTTTTCTTGTCCTGGATAAGCAGCAAAACCACCATCGGCTATTTGTAATTTTTGCAGTTGGGTAATGGCTTGGTTTGCTTTTTGGCTAGGATTAAATTCAGCGAATGTTTGACTATATTGTTTACCTAAAGTTTGCAGGTTAGCAGCAATGATTAATTGACTGGCGGCTGGTTCTGCGAAGGGTAAATCATCATCTTCTAAAACTTGTTTCGCGGGTGCTTTAATTTCGGGTATTAATGTACTCGCTAATTGAATATCTAAACCACCTGCTTCGGGGTAGATATTTTTATCAACATTCAGGGGAATTTTAACTTGTTTTTCTGTTACCCCAGCTTCGACAACTTGTTCGGTAATTTCTAATGGCTTCACTTCTAAAGGCAGTTCAAAAGCATCGGCTGTATTATTTAGTTGGGTGGTGAACCTAACTTTACTTTCACCAACCCCACCTGCAATCATGGGGAAGCGATAAGCTTTGGTAGCTGGTTCGGCGTTGGTTTGTAAGGAAGTTGTGGTGGGGTTATTTTCCGCAAACTTAACTGTACCGCTAAGTTCACCGTTAATTGAGAGGTTTCCGTTATTCCCGGTGGTGTTGGTGACGGATAAACCTGCGAAGATGCGATCGCCTGGACGGACAAACTGTGGCAAGATGGCATTAGTTAGCAGTGGTTTGGTGGTGATAAACGTTGCATCAGCGTTACCGAAGCGCAAGTTTCCATCAGTAGCGACAGCCATCACCCGCCATGTCGTAAAATCATCCGGTAATTTAAAGGTTATCTGCGCCTTACCACTCGCATCAGCTAAAACTGAACCATTGTAGTAAGCTAAGGCCTGAAAATCTGTACGGACGCGGGTATTTGCTGCACCCACAGAAAAACCACCGCCATAACCCCAGCCTTTGGGTTTGGCGATATCTTGGGGTTGTATAACCACATCAGGACGATTATCACTGAACCGGGTAGATATTTGCTGTTCTGCGTAGACTGTATCTACCAAGTCTGGCGGACGATAACCAGATAGTTGCAACACCGCTTCATTCACCACCATGACAGTAAATTGTCCTGGGGTAGGGTTGTTTTGGTTGTCTTTCAGTTCTAATTGTATTGTTTGTTCTGCACCTGGTTCTAAAGATGCTTGCAAAGGTGTAACTTGGACTTTTAAATATTTATCTTGCAAGTTGACTTTAAAAGGTGAGAAACCAATCTTTACTAGTTTATCTAAACTTCCTGGTTCAACTTGGTTAAGAGGTGCGCCTTGTCTAACTAATACAGCTTCTACTGCTGCATTAGGTAACATTTCTGGCGTAACTTGAAACTGAATTTGGGGTGCGCCTCCCTTAACTTTTGTGACTTGTTGATAAATTGGTTTATCTTTGATAACTGCAAAATATAATTCCGCTTCTGGGTAGGGAGATTGAATTAAAGCTGTGGCAGTTTCCCCAGGATTATACTCTTTTTTATCTAGTTTAACTTCTAGGCGATTTTCATCTTCTGAACTCCAATAAACTGGGGTTTCTCCTGTTGCCCAAATTTGTAAATCTGTCGCCGTTAATTCCTCTTTTGTATCCCTAAAATTAGCTCTAATTCTGTATGAGCCTGATTCGGGTGGTGTTAAAGTTAATATCTGGGCAGTATCAGCAGAAGTAATATCGGTTTGTTCTACTGTTTTATATTCCACTTGATTTTTCGCAGTGCGACTTCCTTCCACTAACTGCGTCACACTACTATATTTCATTTGTTGTAATTCTAAATGCACTCGTTGACCTGTTATTACTTTTCCTGTAGGTTCAGTTACTATTATTTCTACAGGTAAAGCCTTACCAGCATCAGCAATAAAATTGCCTTTGAGTCCAATCAGTTTGTTACTGGGTAAAGCTGTAAACTTTTGAGAAGCAGCCACAGATAAATTAGAAACATCTGCAACTTGCACATCTACTTGGTAAGTCATTGGGTAAGGTAAATCTTTCGCCACCGTCACAGTTTGACTAGTTTTACCACTTGCATCTAACTTGTCACTGGTTTGTAGAACCTCACTGGTTAACGATGGACTTTCTTCTGGCCAAAACCATTGTCTACCAAAACTAAATTCTTCCCAACCTTTAGGAATAAAACTAGTTTGTTGGCGCGTGACAAAATATTTTGCTTCCCCAGCTTCTACAGGCGCACCAAATAAATAGTTACTCGCGGCTTTCGCTTCCACTTTATCATTAGCTAGGGCAAATTCTTTATCTAAATTAAGTTCAACTTTAAAGTTAGGCGGTTTAAATTCAGCCACCCGAAACTCGCCGGAAATTTCTTGTCCTTCTTTGCCTTTACCTTGGATAGTATAGTAGCCCAAAGCTTGAGTTTTCTGAATGGGTAACTCTAAAGAAAATGTCCCAAACTCATTGGTAGTTTTGCCACCTAATTGGGTTTTCTGTCCGTCGGGATTAACTAAAGTTAATTGATAAACTGCGTTTTTATCTTGCTGGAGAGTCCCATTTTGTAAATAGTCAGCAAAACCAGTAAACCAAGCTTTTTCGCCCGGTTGATATAAGTCTCTATCAGAAAAAATTACACCTCGTGATTCTGCTTTTGCTTCTTGCCAACCTGCATCAATACCATACCCAAAAGCACCGCTATATTCTTCTGTTCTGGCAAAAGCCCAATCTTGATTTTCTCGCGCAATTACTAATAGTTGTGGTGATTTAGTAAATCTTTGATTATCAGGGAAACACTGCTTTAAATTATCAACTTGTAGTCTGAAAGTGCCATTTTCATCAGTTTTACCCGTCGCGCAAGGTACAGCATTACTAGGATATTTTTCCTCTAACTTTGATTGATAAACTTCAATAGCTGCATTCTTCGCTGGTGAACCATCACTCAAATGATGCACACGAATTAAACCAGAGTCAGGAAACCATTGACTAAATACACCCAAATTTGTTAATTGTACTAAACCATAAGTTACAGGTTCCCGCCACAATTCTTTGCCATTATCTTGATATTTATTTGTGCGTGCTTGGACTCCATAAGCTAACATCCCTGTTGGACTACCAAGCTTTTCTCGTAATGGAACATTGACATCAACAAGTTGATTTTTGTTAGAATTGACTTTAAAGCTTTGCCATGAATTTAGCTGTGGTAATAACTCGTTATCATTACCTTTCGGCGAAGCATTATTAAAATAGACTAAATCGCTGGGTTGAACTACACGAAAAGCGGCTTTATATTTCGACTCTGGTAAATTGACTGTACTAATATTTAACTGTAAATTTTGATTTGACGGAAAGATATGTAAATCTGACGGAACCCAAATATCACCCCCCAAATCGCCAGTATTATATTGTAGGGTGACAGGTTTATTTAAAGTCTGTCCAAATTTATCTTTAATATTTGTCCCAATTGTAATTTTATAATGAGTTGCAGGTTCTAAAGCGTAGGGATTAAGCGTCACCAAATTAGATTCTTCTGGAACTTGGAACAGTCGAGAGATATCTTTTGGTGCTGGATCAATTTTGATATTATCTTTAACCGAATCTGCCAATAATATATTATTAAATTCTAGCTGCGGACTACCTTTAATGAATCGCCCATAAGTTCCGTTAACATCAGGCTGTCCGTAAAAGTTGATGGTTTTAAATTCTAAATGTGAATAAGTTGCTAACTTACTTACAGACTCTTTATCTGTTGGTAAATTGCCATAATTTGGTAATATGCCAGGGGAAAATACCAGACGGTAGTTAGTCGCTTTTTCTAAACTTTGCTGCGGTATCAGATTATAAACCCAATTACGTGCTGAAGGATCAAAATTTGCTAATGGGTCTTCACCTTCGGTTGGTTTTTCTTCTTTCGCTAAGTCTATATTAAAACTGATATCTTTATTTTTACCTTCGGGGACAAGCTTAAGATGTTCTTGTAATGAACCTAAGTTTAATTCAACATTAGATGTAAATTGCAGTTTTTGTTTTAAATCTATAGGTTGAATCTCCGCCTTCTCCACAGGATTCACACCGGGTAAATCAGTCAACTTAATAGGTTCAGTGTTAAAAGTCCAAGCTAAATCTTGATTTAACTTGTGATTTTTTAAATCTGCCAAACCTGCTTTTAAAGTAACTTGAAACCTTGTCGCTTGGGGTAGTGCTTTATCTGCTTGAAAACCTACCATACGCGGCGTTAAAAAGCGAAATTGACCGGGTAAAGGCGGCCATACAGTAAATTTTTGTAATAAGTTTTGTTGTTCTGCACTATCTAAAATTTCAACAGGAATTAATGCTTCCTTAAAGCGGATACGAATTTGATTTAAAGGTGTAGCATCACCAATAGGACTAATTTGTTCAATCCAGTCTGGTAACTTTGGTGGCGTGAGGGGAGAAACGGCGGGTAATGGTTCTTTATTGGAGGATACACCTAATAAACTACAGCCGCTAATGCTGAGTACAAATGTTAAGGTAATAAATAGTTGTAGAAAAATTTTAATAATCATATTTTAGATATCTTTTAATTCTTCTTTCTTTGCGCTCTTCGTGTCCTTTGTGGTTCGTCAAAAAAGACTTTACTTTAATGAACCGCAAAGAGCGCAAAGGACACAAAGACAGAAAATCAAGAGGAACTCGGTATACAATGGATAACCAATTTAGTGTAGTTATTTCCAAAAATCACTACAATTCTTAATTTAAATTGGTATAAATTGTTAAGTCTTTGCAATATTACCTGATTAACAAATAGCGATCGCGTCACAATTAAAGTAGGTTTTACTATCCAGGGGAGTCTCTGATGAGACTAAGTAGGCGGCTCATCCAAAAGTCAAAATTTTTCTTAGCTATTGTATTTGTATGTGTAGCGGTGCGGTTACTGCCGTATTTCGCGCCTATACATACCGCAGACATCGCCCAAAATCAGTTAGCTTTGGAATTTAGCGATCGCAATGGGCTACCATTAGGAACAATCCTCACCCGTGACCAAGAACATACAGCCGTCGTCCCCTTAAATCAAGTTTCTCCCCAATTTATCAACGCAATTATCGCCGCCGAAGATAGCAGTTTCTACCATCATGGCGCGTTGGATATCAAAGCAATTATCCGCGCCATTAACCAAGCCATTCACGCCAAAAGAATAGTCTCTGGTGCTTCCACAATTACTATGCAGTTAGCGCGGATGTTAGAACCATCATCTCGCAACTTCTCAGGGAAATTGCAAGAAATTTGGTTGGCTTGGCGGTTAGCGGCGGGAATGAATCAAGATGAAATTCTCGCTGCATATATCAACCGTCTGCCAATGGGCGGCAATATATATGGTGTAGAAGCCGCATCGCGCACTTACTTTTCTACACCAGCCAGTGAGTTAAATCTTGCCCAAGCTAGTCTTTTGGCTGCTATCCCTAATAATCCCACCTACTTTGACCCGTTACAACATTGGGATAGACTCAAACAGCGTCAAAAATACGTCCTCAAGCGTATGGTACAGGATGGCTATATCACTCAACAAATAGCCGACAAAACCCAAACCGAAAAGGTAGTTTTTCAATCTCGTCAACGGGGAATTATCGCTGCACCTCATTTCTTGTTTTGGTTAGCAAACCAAATGCAGATCCCCCCCCTTACTAAGGGGGGTTGGGGGGATCATCTCATCCAAACCACCATCGACAGACCATTACAACAATTTGTCGAAGCCCAAGCACAGCAAGTAATATCCAACCTCGCCGCTAACAACGTCCACGATGCAGCAGCTTTGGTAATTGACAACCACACTGGCGAAGTTTTGGCTTACGTCGGTTCACCTGACTATTTCAACGAAGCCAAACTTGGACGTAACGATGGAGTACAAGCCCTACGCCAACCAGGTTCTACCCTCAAACCCTTTGTCTATGAGTTGGCGTTAGAAAAAAAACTGATTCGCCCAAACACCATCTTGGCTGATGTCCCCGCCCACTATGCTATTCCTGGTGCAAAACTTTATAGCCCAACAGATTATACTCAACGCTTTCTCGGCCCGGTACGGGTGCGGATAGCGTTAGCCAATTCTTTAAATGTGCCGGCTGTGCGAGTTTTAGAAAAAATCGGCGTACCAAACTTTCTGGAACGTCTGCATGAATTAGGCTTTACTCACCTGAATCAAACCCCAGAATATTACGGTTTGGGTTTAACTCTCGGTAGTGGCGAAGTTACTTTATGGGAACTTGCTCAAGCTTACGTCACAATGGCAAGACCAGGACAAAGCATCCCACTTGTGCCTACTATTCCCCACTCCCCACTCCCCACTCCCAACTTCCCTAACCAAACAACATGGCAACTTATTACTGATATGTTGAGCGATCGCCACGCCCGTGCCACCGCTTTTGGTGTAGACTCAGTATTAAACTTGCCCTTCCCCGCCGCCGTCAAAACTGGTACTTCTTCCAACTTCCGCGATACTTGGACTGTGGGCTTTACCACCGACTACACCGTTGCAACTTGGGTAGGAAATTTCAACGGCGAACCGATGCGTCAAGTATCCGGTGTGATGGGTGCAGCACCTTTGTGGAATCGCATTATGTTGCACCTGCACGAAAACCAAGAACCCGCAGCGTTTACAGTTCCTCAAGGATTAATTCAACTTCCTATATGTGCAGATTCCGGTTTACGCCCCACACCAGACTGTAACTCTATTGTGCAAGAGTATTTTTACCCAGAAGATAAAATTGCTTACGCAACTCAAGACAATTTTAATTTACCGCCCGAATATAATGATTGGTTAGCCAAGCAGCAATCAAATTTTGTCTCTAGTAATTTACGAATTGTCTCTCCCCAAAATGGTGATTTGTTCTTACTATATCCAGGTACAGAAGGACAGCAAAAATTAGAATTTAAACTAGTCGGAAATCCCTCATCAGTTGAGTGGCGGTTAAATGGTGAAAAACTGGATACACAATCAACTAATTTATTTTGGTATCTGCGTCCGGGAAACTGGAATTTAGAAGCGCGGAGTGGAGACACCAGCGATAAAGTGAATTTTCACGTAGAATTAGCCAAAATCCGACCAACAAAGCGGGGTTTTTCCGTTGTTAATTCTCAGAGGAAGTGCGATTCGTTGAGAGTGAATCACGGTTAAAGTCCGTAAATAACCTCTCCAACCAAACTTAGAAATAAGGAAGGTTGAACTTTCGGTCTGATACGGGTGAAAGCCCCGTCCACCAGACTCAGGTGTGACTCCCTATCTGCCCACACTGACCAGACTCGGTTTTCTGGAGGGTGAAGCTGGGTGTTGGGGTGCGACCCGAACTGGTCGTTTAGAAAGGGAAGCCCACTTCCCTAGCGGATTCATACCCGCTACTCTCACGGAAAAGACTCTGCGAGAGTCTGGTCACGTCCAAGTAGGT
>NZ_JACJTB010000026.1 GCF_014698475.1 Nostoc spongiaeforme FACHB-130
TTAAAACTGTTGTAATACTTACACAGTCTATGTTTTCAGCCTGAGCATCATTAAAATATAGTTACTAAAATTTACTAAACTTTATTACTCACCATAAAAATACCGGAAGAACCAAAACTATTCTGGTTTATCAATTTTGTTCGAGTTCTGTTGATTGATTTTGTCAATTTGTCCACTAAACCGAATAGCACCAGGTTCTGTTTGACGTGGCTTACCTTTCTTAGGTGGTTGCTGACGTGACATAATATTACACTGATTGTTCGTGAAATCTTTACTACTTTAATTACAACAGTGTAAATAGCTATTCCGGAAATTAGAAGCGATTTACTTGATAAATAGTCTCTCAGGTAGAAAAACGCATTTGCGTGACTCCAACTGATTCGCTAGGCTATTTGTATCCTCTTACTTCTATAGCCTGCTATGGATTTTGAAGGCAAAGCTACCACTACAACTGCTCCAAGCAACACAGAATTTGCTCAATCACTAACGGCACGTAAACCGCTAGAATTGTTACGAGATACCGAGGCTTTACTACGTCGCCCTACTGTAGCAACGTTAGTACCGATTCTGCCCCCAAAGTTGAGTAACAGAATGCAAGAAGCCTCAACTGTTGCGGAAACATCTTTGCAAGAATTGGCAAAAATTGACCTCGAAGAAATTAGTGACTGGGAATTACAACCTGTACGCCTACGTGTGGGTTTGTGCTTTGTGGGTTTTGGCGCATTGATGATTTTAGTGTTGCTGCTGTACTTGAACACGCTGCATCCCGAACTGAGTACAGTAGGACAAATTCGCCAATATTGGTATCAATATGTTTGGTTTGTGTGCTTTGGGATAGCAGGAATGTTTATGATTGGTCGAGAAACAATGCGACCAACTGTCAAGCTGAAAAAGCCAAGAAATTTTCAATAGGTTGGTATAAATTAAAATAAACCCCTCAGACTGGAAGTCTGGAGCTATACAAACAAAGCCTGCCTAGCCTATCGGCAACGGCAGGGCCGAACGCAGGTTAATTATATATGAATCATGATGCTTTTATTGTGCCGCCAGGTACTAAGGTTTCTCTGCAAAAAGATTATGACTCTGCGTATACTGCTAATTACCATGATCGCAATGATGCAACACTTAAGTTACGCTCAGATATTGAACGATTAGCTAAGTATCAAGATATTTTGTATGCACAAAACAGCTATGCCTTGCTAATTATCTTTCAAGCGATGGATGCTGCTGGTAAAGACAGCACAATTAAACATGTCATGTCTGGAATTAATCCTCAAGGTTGTCAAGTTTTTAGTTTCAAATCTCCTAGCAGTGAAGAATTAGACCATGATTACCTATGGCGATCAATGAAAGCTTTGCCGGAAAGAGGTAGAATTGGCATCTTTAATCGTTCTTATTATGAAGAAGTATTAGTAGTGCGTGTTCATCCAGAAATTTTGCAAAAGCAGCAACTTCCTCACTTACCAAAAGGTAACAAAATCTGGCAGCAGCGTTTTGCAGAAATTAATAATTTTGAAAAATATTTAGTAGATAATGGAATTGTGATTCTCAAATTTTTTCTGAATGTCTCGAAAGCAGAACAGAAAAAAAGATTTTTAGCGAGAATTGATTCTCCTGAAAAAAATTGGAAATTTTCAATTAATGATGTGAGAGAAAGGGCGTTTTGGGCAGATTATATGGCAGCTTATGAAGAGGTTTTTCATCACACTAGTACTACATACGCGCCTTGGTATATCATTCCTGCCGATCGCAAATGGTTTATGCGGATGGTAGTCGCTGATATTATCTGTTCTAAATTAGAGTCACTCAAGTTAAAATACCCTACCCTCAATGAAGAAGCTCAACAACATCTTCTACAAGCAAAGTTCGCCTTAGAGCAAGAAGAATAGCTCATCATTGTATAAATTTAATCAATTTACATAAACTTTTCTAAATCTGCTCTACCTAGAGGCTGATCACAAGTTTATGTAAATATGTCATTCTGGGCAAAGTGTGGATATTCAGAATATATTTACGTGTGGCTTGATGAAAATCAAAATTAATTAGATATGTTAATGAATTTAAACTAATCTCATCAATTACATAGCTTCAGTTAGCTTTATTGATGTATTTCTTCACAATTTTCTCAACTTCTTTTGATAATTTTAAGATAAAGATCAAGTATTACTTATCTTGGCATTTAATTCATTGATTATAAACAAAGGAACTAGTTATGGATACTGCTGTTAAATACGACATTGAACTGATTAAAGAAGAAGCACGTCAATTGGTTAAAAAGGGACTTATTAGCCGTCAGCGACCAATTTACGCCTTGTGTAAGTATATCCCTGAACGTGAATGGGGTATGTTTGAACTTGAGCTAGAAAAAAACGAATTTCTGCTCAGAGATAGAATTATTGACTTGTTAGGTAGCGAGAGTTGGGAAGAGGATGGTAGTTGATTATCCCAACTATTGATCTTGGGAATGATTTGATGGAAATAAATAGGCGATCGCAGCCCAACCAGAAATGGTTAGTAAACTCACTAAACAAGAAGCCAGAACAAGAGTAGTCATTTCAAAAATAAATTAAAACTTTATTTTGCACATCTTCAAGCTATCAATTGAGTATGACAGTCATGCGACTAGCTTGTGTCAATTCTTTGTACAAATAAAGTGCTGAGTGCTGATACCAAGTTTCAGTCAAAGATAGTAACCTGGGAGTGAGAGTAGGGAGTAGGGAGTAGGGAGTGGGGAGTAGGAATACTATTTCTGAAAGCAACTTAGTATGAGGATAAAGCTAGTTATTTCAAAGCTTTGTAACAAACAACCCTTAAGCCAAAGGTAAACAAAAACGAAATCTGCTACCAGTGCCTAATTCGCTTTCTACCTGGATTTTTCCGCCTTGTAATTCCACTAAATGCCGAGAAATAGTTAACCCAATACCAGTTCCTCCCGAATGGCGATCGCGTGATTGATCAGCTCGCCAAAAGCGTTCAAATACATGGGGTAAATCTTCCGGGGAAATGCCAATACCTGTATCAATCACAGCGATCCAAAGTTTCGAGGCTTCTGGCCAAGCTTGCAGAGTAATTTTACCTTTGGTAGTGTAGCGGATGGCATTGCCGAGTAAGTTGACTAACACTTGTTCAGTGCGATCGACATCCGCCAATACCATTGGTAATTGTGCGGGAAAATCCAAATGCAGCACAGGCCCATCTTCTAACAATTGTTCGCTGAATCTTTCTACTAAAGACTCCAACAAAGGGCGCAGATTTATTGGTTGTATTTTAATGGGTAAATAACCAGCTTCTGCCTTAGAAAGTTCTTGTAAATCATTGACTAATCTTTCTAAGCGTCTAGTTTCTTTGACTAAACGGCGATAAATTTCCGGCGAAGGTTCTATTACACCATCTGCCAATTCTTCTAAATAACCACGCACAACTGTTAGCGGTGTCCGTAGTTCATGAGTCATATCACCAATGAGTTCCCGCCGCCGTGCTTCTACACCCTCTAAACTTGCAGCCATACGGTTAAAACTAGTACCCAAGCGGTTTAGTTCAGGAATATCAGACAGAGGTAGTCGCGCTTGCAATTCCCCAGCCGCAAACTTTTGCGTAATTTGTTCCATCTCCGTCAACCGCAGCATAATCCGTTTGGATACCCAATAACTCAATCCGCCTGCGGCTGTGGTACCAACTATCACTGACCAAATAGTGCTGCTGCGCCAAGCTGTTTCAAAGCCTTGCACCAATTCAGTCCGGATATGAATTAGTTTCAAACCTTTACTTTCTAATCTCTCTAAGTGCAGTACAAAAAAACGGGGTGAAGAAACTTTGCTGATGATCACAAGACTAATTAATCCCACAATCATGACTACCAAGTGGGAAAAAAATAAACGTGATGCCAAAGGCAAGGATTTTGTCCAACGCCAACTCATAATTCATCACGCTCACATTACAGGAGAGTCTTCAAATTTATAACCTACCCCAACAACAGTTTTAATAAACGAGGGGTTAGCGGGGTCAGGCTCAATTTTTTTGCGTAACCGCGCTACATGGGTGTCCACGACTCGCTCGTCACCGAAAAAATCATCGCCCCAAAGTTTATCAATCAGTTGAGTGCGGTTCCAAACTCGTCCAGGGTTGCTGACAAAGGTGGTTAATAAATTAAATTCTAAGTTTGTTAAGTCGAGAATTTCTGCTTCTTGAGAATTTAACTGGCGAGAAGCTGTGCGTTGTTCAATATCTACAATAAAGTTTTGCGTCCGTGTAACTTGATGTTGTCCGCCTTGACGCAGACTCCGCCGCAATAACGCCCGGACTCTGGCGACTAATTCTCTGGGGCTGAAGGGTTTAACCATGTAGTCATCAGCACCAGTAGATAAACCAATGACGCGATCGATTTCTTCGCCTTTGGCTGTCAACATCAAAATATAAGGGTCTTTTGTACCGGGTTTTTGGCGAATTCTGGCGCAAACTTCCAAGCCATCCAAACCAGGAATCATTAAGTCGAGAATAATTAAATCAGGTGGTTGTTCCTGAAACATCCGTAAGGCGTTCACACCATCACGGCTAACACGACAAGAAAATCCTTCTTTTTCTAAAGCCAGTTGGATTAACTGAGCAATTTCAGTTTCATCCTCAACAATTAAAATATCCATCGCTATTAAAAATTCAACGGAATACGCAGAGTTATTTCCTGGCTTGCATTGTACTCTAAAAACCTGTGATGGGTGATGAGTAACAGATTTTACAGGTGAGAATTAGAAAGCGATCGATAGTTGTAACCTAAATGGGAGTCTTTTTGAATTTCCTGTTTAATGCTATCCAGGTCAAGGAAGTAGTCAGCCACATCAATCAAGCTATCACTAGTCATGGGTCGTAAACTCACAACTTCAACTCGACCACCTTTACTAGTGACGGCTTCCACAGCATAAGCTAAAGCACCATCGCCACTGACTAAAATAGCTGTATCGTAATAGGGGGCTAAAGTGATCATATCGACAGCAATTTCTACATTCAAATTAGGTTTTTTAGAATTGTCTGTCGGTTGTGCTTCTTTAGTCACTACTCGATAACCATTGCGCCGCATCCAAAACAAAAAGCCTTGTTGTTTGTCATTCGCTCGTGGACGTGCGGGAGTAGGCCGATTAACATCCACTATTGTGTAAAAGAAAGCCCGCAACAGCCGTGAACCAGAGGTTAAACGACAAAGTAATTTGAGATAGTCAATTTCAATTCCTAGTTGCAAAGCTGCGTGAAATAGATTGACACCATCGATAAAAATAGCAACTCGCCCACGGTTTAATCCGTTAATTGTTGAGGCGCTGGTTCTCGGTTCTCGATTGTGATAATTTTCACTTTTGGCAGGATTTTTCAAGACCATCTTTGGTGATGAGGGCGATTCTGGTTCCAGGTGTTTATATACGTTGTTGGCTTTGGTAAAATTAGTGAAAGTCATTGACTCCTCGGAAATTTTAAATTTGTGAAGATTGTTGAGAAATTAGCAAGATAGGATTTGTGCTAGTTAATTTACCTAGCAACAAAGGATGTGGCATTATTTGTGCTGAAGCTGTTATCTATCTAAGTCGCACATTGGCTTGCAGAGTTTATGTGATGTCATTAGTCATGAATATTGATGAGTTTAAGCAGCAAAATGACTAATAAATTGATACTTAGTTGGATGAGCTTGATACACAGAAATTGTGTTAATTTTGCAGATTCCAAAGGTAAACTCTCTAGAGTTGTTAACTCTGATCAGAGCGAGTTTTACGAGATATTCCCTTTGTCTATAAATATAAGGCTCTTTATCTATTCCCTCTGCATCTCAACTTACCACAGGATGCTAACAATTGCTCAAAGGCAGTTTGCTGTAAGGTGAATAGCGAAGAGCGATCGCATCTATAACTTATTGTACAACTGAATGGCAAAATCCCACAATCACCTCTAGCTTTGTATATTGATATCCACACATATCAAAAATACCAAACCTCTGATTTATCGGGGAAATATGCTCAAAAATTCTGGCAAATATATATTTAGAATGATGGCATTTCTAATTATTTAAAATTAATCGTAAAAACAACTACAGCCATATTTGCGAATATTTGCTATTTATAGTGTGATTTCTGACAGAATCAGTCAAATAAGCAGTTAATAAAATTGTTATCAAAATCACTGATCAACTTAACCTTTAATTGTTCTTAAGATGGAGTGCATTGATTAATTAATAGAGCTAAATTTATATCTAGACTAGTCCACAAAATGTCTTTGCTCATCTCCTCCAGTGGTTAATTGACCCCGGAGGTTATTTTTTTAAAAGGCAGGAGGCAGGAGGGAAGCCCGATCAATTTATCTTATTTATCGATATGAACTAAAAGTACTAGTACAGGTCGGCGTAAATAAACAGACTATCTAGAATTGCTAAGAGGATGTCTGAAAACTTTTTGATGTTGTATTTGAGACTTGTAGATCCCCCTAAATCCCCCTTAAAAAGGGGGACTTTGAGATTATTCCCCCCTTTTTAAGGGGGGCTAGGGGGGATCTGACGAAATATTTAATACTTCTCAGACATCCTCTAAAAGGCTTGTGGTATTGTTATTCTTTCTTTTTACTTTTGCCTTTTTACTTTTGCCTTGTTGTACTAGGGAGACAAGGGAGAGATGTTTGTCAAACAATTGGTGTTGCTATATAAATCTATTTAGTAAATTAAATTACTGTCTAGACAATACATTAAGAAATACTAAGAATGTTTCTCATGTTTTCTGATGCTTATGCTATCCTAGCAATAATTTGTACCTAAAGGAAAATGTTAGGAAAACTACGGTTTTTCTAAGCTAATTTGTTTTAGGTAGACTGATAACGGAAAGCAAGTCATTTCTCCAGAAATCTAGCTTTGTTTTCTGTTTAATTCACTTTGTTTATAACACGCTAACAAACCGATAACACGATCGCGCCAGTTTTAATTCCGCTTTAACTGGCGCTTTTTATATTTAGTGGAGACGATTGTAGGGATGTAAGGGTTTTGAACACCTACACCCTTTGCTAAACCCTTGATTTTTCGTCTCACTGCGTCAGTCCTAATTCACTTTCTCGTCTCAAAACTTCTAAAAGCGATCGCTCAATCACTCCACTCACAAATTGATTACCCTGCAAATTCATGTGAATGGTGTCATGATATAAAGCTTGTGGGTTGTCTGTTTGATTAAATAGTGGCAGAAAATCTATATAGGGAATTTGCTGGGTTTGGGTAAACTCACTCAATCTTTTACGTGCAGTAATTTCGTAATCTAAGGGGCCGGGTTTACCGAGTTCTCGCCGCAAGGGAGTCATGGCTAAGAGAAATTTGCTGTGGTGTTGACTGGTGATAAGTTGAATTTGTTTGATGGCTTCTAGATTCACACTGACGCGATCGCCTGGTTCGGCTTGGAGTGCTTGCAATTCGGGAATTGGCTGTTGTTTAGTTGCATAACGTTGCCATACTTCTACTAATCCTAAAGGCGGTTTCGTCGCTGGATAGTTGCGATCGCGTCCTACTGGTAAAGCTGTGGGAGAATAGGCAAACAAATCATCAGTATTAATTAATAAAACTATTACCTGGGCTGAAAAATTGCCAAATCGCTGTAAATAAGCTAACTCGTTTCTTGGCCCCCAAGAGTTAGCCGAAGCATTCAAAACTTCCACCTGTTGATATTTGTCAGCAATCGCTGATTTGAGGGAATTCATGATTAAGCTGGAGATGGTATTTTTTTGATCAGTCCACCAGCCACCATTAGCAATGGAATCTCCTAACAACAGGACGCGCAAAGTTTGCGATGGAGGGATTTTGGCGATAGGACTGCTACGCATTGAAAATTCATTAATTTCAATACGATTCCCAAAGCGGCGCGTGCTTTGATTTGGTGCTAACAAGTAACCTATCTGGGGGTCGCCAATGTAAATCAAGGGATTACCAAAACCAAAAAGCGATCGCAACCCAATCTCGATGATTACCAGTAGCACTATCACTACCAAAATCACGAATATTACTACTTTCACTGCTGAATCCTCACCTATAAATAATTTATATTTGCTTGCTTAAAGTAATTAACTATACTCTATTTTTTCAGTGTTTATTTCAAAAAAGATAAATACATCAATTCGTAAATTTACTGAAAAATATTTGTATTTAAAAACTCATCTGATCACTTCTTACCCAGTACTTCTCAAGTAGAAACAGGAGACAAAAGCAAAGGCTGTTTTTCTCTTGCCTCCTGCCTCCTTAAATTCTGCCTGATTTGTATAAACTGAACTACTACCACCTGCGACGTAAGTAAATTTAGGGATGTATTCGTTGCAAAGCTTAAACAAAATAAAAGCAGAAGCTTAACTTGTTTTGCTAAGAGAAGGACTACAATCAAAACGGACAAATTAGAACTCTAACGAAGGAGGATTAAACGCGATGTCCGACTTAAATAGAGGAATTATGAAATTTGAGGGTGCAGACTCCCCCAAAGTAGTAACTATTTCTACAGTTTTGCTCTTGGGTTCGATTGCTGGCCTAATTATTTGGGCGTTGCAAGCTGCTTATGCCTTAAATTAAGTGACCAGTGCTGAACAATTAGTGTTCATTTGGATATGGGCAGAATGTCAGCAAAACTTAGGTTTGCGCTACTGCCCAGTGTCCATTTGAGACATAGTAATAAAGTGTCCGAAAAATCGAGAAAAAACTTCCAAAAAATTTTAGATTTTGCGATTTTAGATTTTAGATGCAATATAAATCTAAAATCAAACATCAACAATGCTTGAACTTTGGGGTGCCTTAGTTATTTTAATTGCCTGCCCCTTATTAGGAGGCTTACCTCTAATAGCCTGGATTACCAACGGGTTAACAGGTAGGCAATTATCACGGATAGGCACAAAAAACATCAGCGTCTCAGCCGCTTTTTATCATGGCGGCACATGGGTAGGGCTTTTGGCGGTAGTTTCAGAAGCCTTAAAGGGAATCGCCGCCGTTTTTCTGACTCGGATTTTTTTCCCAGATGGTTCACCTTGGGAAATTGTCGCCATAATTGCTTTAGTTTTAGGGAGATTTTGGCTAGGTAAAGGTGCGGGAACAACAAATGCTGCTTGGGGATTTTTAATTCATGATCCATTGGTGACAGTATTTGTTAGTTTTTTAGCAATCACCACATTTTTAGTATTTCGTGCTAAACAACCCGTGAAATATGGAGTATTAGTGCTGTTTCCCTTACTGGTAATCATCTTGCATTCTGATGATTTATTCAGAATTTTGGCCGCGATCGCTTTAGCTGTGTTGCTGGGGTGGATTTATCGGCAAATGCCAGATGATTTAGATTTACCAGTAGAATCAGCCCAGACCAATACCCAAGCAACCTTAGCAACCTTGCAAAGCGATCGCCCAATTTTGACTTTAGATAATGAACTAGATGGGGCAATAGTCGGACAAAAAGCCGCTACCCTCTCTCAGATTAAGCGTTGGGGTTATCCTGTCCCCAAGGGTTGGGTAATTGTCCCCGGTGCAGATCCCGAAAAATTAATCGCCATCCTCAAACCTTCTGATTTATCACCGTTAATTGTCCGTTCTTCAGCCGTTGGGGAAGATTCCGAACAAGCCTCCGCCGCCGGACAGTATGAAACGGTAGTGAGTGTCACCAGTAAAGAACAATTGCAAACTGCGATCGCCCAAGTGCGAGATTCTTACAATCATCCCAGTGCGTTACAATACCGCATTGATCGCGGTTTACCAGAAACAGCAATGACTGTGTTGGTACAGCAGCAAGTCCAAAGCGTCTATTCGGGAGTAGCCTTTACTCGTGATCCGATTACCCAGCAAGGTGATGCGATTTTAATCGAAGCCTTACCCGGTAGTCCGATTCAAGTCGTCTCTGGACAAGTCACACCTGAACAATATCGCGCCTTTGTTGTCGAAACAGATAATATTTCTTCAATTCACATCGAAGGGACAGGACAAGTCCCCCAAGCCATCCTCAAACAAGTGGCTTACCTCGCCCACCGCATCGAAAAACGTTACCACGGCATACCCCAAGATATTGAGTGGTGTTATGACGGGCAAACTTTGTGGGTGTTACAAGCCAGACCAATAACTACCTTATTACCAATCTGGACAAGGAAAATCGCCGCCGAAGTGATTCCGGGGGTGATTCATCCTTTAACTTGGTCAATTAATCGCCCGTTAACTTGTGGCGTGTGGGGAGATATTTTCACAATTGTGTTGGGCGATCGCGCTTCTGGGTTAGATTTTACCGAAACTGCCACATTGCATTACTCTAGGGCTTATTTTAATGCCTCCCTCCTAGGAGATATTTTTCTGCGGATGGGTTTACCGCCAGAAAGTTTGGAATTTCTCACCAGAGGCGCAAAAATGAGTAAACCGCCTTTGCAGTCCACAATGCAGAATCTCCCCGGATTAATGCAGTTATTGAAACAGGAATGGAATTTAGACAAAGACTTTAAGCACGACTACCGCCAGTTGTTTATTCCTGGGTTATCGCAATTAGCCCATGAATCAATTGAGGAGATGGAGCCAGGGCAAATCTTAGAGAGAATTGATTTTAACTTAGAATTACTGCGGCGTGGCACTTATTACAGCATTTTAGCGCCTTTGAGTGCCGCCATTAGACAAGGCATCTTTCGGGTGAAAGATGGGCAGATTGATAATAGTGTGACACCAGAAGTTGCCGCCTTGCGATCGCTCAGTGCTTTAGCCGCCGATGCGAGAAGAATATTAACAGAATTTGAACCAGACCAAGTATTTGAACAGTTAGAACAAACACCAGAAGGTCAAAAAGTTCTTTACGAATTTAATGAACTGCTGGAAGATTACGGTTATTTAAGTGATGTCGGGACTAACATTGCTGTTCCCACCTGGAAAGAAGACCCCCGCCCAGTGCAGCAGTTATTTGTGCAACTAATTCAAGGCAATCAACCAGAAACAGGCGATATTGACCCAATTAATCGGGCTTTATCTGGTAAACGTAAGCGTGGCTTTGTCCAAGAACGTGTGGATATTAAAGGCAGGGTGACAGAGGTTTATTCCCGACTGTTGGCAGAATTGCGCTGGCGATTTGTCGCCATTGAAAAAACTTGGTTAAAATCTGGGTTATTCAAAGAGGCGGGCGATATCTTTTTCCTAGAAATAACAGAAATTAGACAGCTAATTGCCGAAACTGATACCCCGTTGCGAGAACGCTTACCAGAAATTATCGAATATCGGCGATCGCAATTTCTCGAAGATAGCAAAATTCCCCAAGTCCCGATTTTGATTTACGGCCATACACCACCCCATCCCCTAGCACCTTCTCCTATCTACTCTGACCAACTATTACAAGGTATTCCCGCCAGCCACGGACAAGCCGAAGGTCGAGTCAAAGTAGTGCGAAACTTACAAGATTTGCCCCAAATTGACCGCGATACCATTTTAGTTGTCCCTTACACCGATTCTGGTTGGGCTCCTTTATTAGTGCGGGCTGGCGGACTGATTGCAGAAGTTGGCGGTAGATTATCTCATGGCGCAATTGTCGCCCGTGAATATGGTATCCCGGCGGTGATGGATGTCAGAGGTGCAACTTGGTTGTTGCAAGATGGTCAACGGGTCAGAATTGATGGGTCTAGGGGTATCGTAGAACTATCTAACGACCTGAGACCCCAATGATTACCACATCCCTCAACAACTTGCCCGAAGAATCTGTTTCTCACAACCCAGAAATTAAAAAAAAGGTGATGTTGCGCTTTGGTGATTTACCTCACCTCACCAACTTTTCTCAAGCCAGCTTTGCCCCCGGACAGACAGCCGCAGCACACGTACATCAAGATATGTGTGAAGTATTTTTTGTTGAAGCAGGTTCTGGGGTAATTCGCGTAGATCACCAAGAATATCCTCTACTGCCCGGAAACTGTATTGCTATAGAACCTGGGGAAGTTCACGAAGTCATTAATAGCGGCGATACTGAACTTGTGCTGACCTACTTTGGTTTGCGGGTGAAGTCATAATCCCCAAAGCTCTATCAGAATCTCGTGCCACAATCATCCATTGAGTAAACAGTCGTCATCTCGTAAAACTGTTACTCACTTGCGGTTTCTACAGGCGTGGTCGATTCTGGGATGGGATTCGTGGATGAACCAAAGGCAACCCGTAAAAAAGGTGGAGCCAAGAAAGTTGTCAAAATTACCATGATAATAATCGACACCTCCAGGGGCTTATCCAAAATGCCGCTAGCTGAACCGATGCCAGCAAACACTAGACCCACCTCACCTCGTGGAATCATCCCAACCCCGATCGCCACTCGATTGATGCCGGGTTGTCCAAACACTGCCCAACCTGTGATCAGCTTGCCGATAATCGCCACTGCGATCAAAAATGTTGCAATCAATAGTCCTGCTCGATTCTCCGGTACCGCAGGGTTCAAAACACCAAGGTCAGCACGCGCTCCCACCGTAACAAAAAAGATGGGTACCAGTAAATCAGCGATCGGTTTGATTAATTCATCCAACTCGTTCCGAGGATCTGTTTCATCTAGCACCAAACCCGCAGCAAAGGCACCCAAAATCGCTTCGAGGTGAATGGCGTTCCCTAAAAATGCCATAAAGAAAGCGAAGATAAATGCTGGAATCACGATATTCCCACGGGTTTTGAGCTTATCCACAATCGCCACAAAACTTTTGTTAAAGACACCCCCCAATAAAATTGATCCAATCAAGAATGCCGTAGCACTGACAATCAAGTAAATGACATTAGCAACATCAATCTCACCGGTTTTGGCTAAACTGGCGACTACAGCCAAGACAATAATGCCGAGGACATCATCAATCACCGCCGCGCCAACAATGATTTGCCCTTCTTTGGATTTGAGTTGACCTAACTCTGACAAGACTTTAGAGGTAATGCCGATACTCGTTGCCGTTAACGCGGCCCCCGCAAAAATCGCTGGAATTGCTGCGACATGAAAGACTATCATTAACCCTGCCGTTCCCGCCGCAAAAGGTGCCGCGACTCCGACACAGGCGACAACCGTGGCTTGAATTCCCACTTCCTTCAGTTGCCGCAGATCGGATTCTAGTCCAATTTCAAACAGCAAAATAATCACGCCGATTTCGGCTAGAACTGAAATCACTTCACTTTGCGACTCAAAGATTCGAGTTAGTGCATCCGGTGCCAATTGATTCAATCCTTGCAGCGCCGTCATAATCACCGAGTCAGAGGCAGACAGCCCCCCTTCAGGAAAGATCACCAGGTGCAACGCCGAAACGCCGACAATCACACCGGCAACCAGTTCCCCCAGGACGGGCGGAAAATCCAAGCGTCTAGCGACCTCTGCACCGAACTTGCTGGCCAGATAAATCACCACTAGCGTCAGCAATACGCCAGACAGAATAATGGGTGAATCCTCAGCAACAACAGTCGCCAGGAATGGTATCGGGGCTATGAGACTAGCTATCTCCCCACTGAAAAGAGGCAGAATGTTGGACAAAATCATGAGTTTAAAGGAATGAAGGTTAAGGGTTTGAGGAAGTTATAAAACTGCGGGGGGAATGACTTTTGCGCCAGGGTCAAAGTTCTGTGGACACCAAACATGCTCACTCAAAAGCCGAGGTCATAACCTCGGCCTTTGGGGTCTGCGTCGTCTTGATACAATAGCCGTCTGACCCACAGAAACTCGCACTAATGGCTTGCTTGTTCCTTTCGTGGCGCATCATCTCGACTCAACAGCCGTCTGGCCCACAGAAATGTCTCCCGTATAGTACCTCTGCTTCACAGATATAGATAATGCCCGCATAATCGGTGAAAAAACTGATTGCGACCTGATCCGCAATCTTCTCTGCCATCTCCCTGGTTTCGGTGAGTACCTCGAACTTGACATTGGAATCGGTATCGGCAGTGTTGGGTTTACCCGTAGATCGCACGTTGCGACTGCCTTTACCGCCAGTATCTACTACCGTATAACCAGTCGCCCCGCATTCATCAATGATCTTGGCGACCTTTTTCATCAGCACCTTTTCCGTGACGATGACGAGCTTGTTGGCACGCTTGGCCATGTTGCTTACCTCCTGAAATTATTTACATTGGTCTACTTGGTCTGCCGGGTCAAGGGAGTGCTGACAGACCGCGTTCCGTCTCGGATTAGCCGCCGAGTGCCTGGGCAAGTCCGAGGAAGAACGGTATACACAAGCCGATCGCAACTGGCGTACCGATGGCTGTGGACGCGCCTATATATGCGGATGGATTGGCTGATGGGATACCGGCTCGCAAGGTGGGCGGCCCTGAGATGTCAGAACTAGAGGCAGCGATCACAGCCAGAACCACTACACCGCCCATGCTGAATCCCGCGACTTGGTGGGCAATCATACCAAGACCGAAGGCAATTAACCCATGTACAAACGGTGCTATCACACTATACACGACGTACCACTGGGCTACCTTACGCAGTTCGCCAACCCTTGACCAAGCTTCCATACCCATGACCAGCATCAAGATCGAAAGCAAGCCGCGAAAGGCGGGATCGTAGAAGCTTTTATAGACACTTTCCGGCTGGGTGAACAGTCCCAGAGCGAGGCCTAACAACATTGCCGATAGGGCAGGGCCCCGGAGGCTTTCCTCGATTATCGGCCATATCTTGACGCGATTATCCGTATCGCCCTTCTGCTGGCTGAGATACTCTTGTCGGCTACTGGGATAATCTTTTTGATCGGGATAATTGCCAGCCGTCACAAGCTGCTCACTGAAAGACTCATGCCCAATAGAGTAGGCTGCTTCTTTACGCTTCTTCTTGTTGATGTAAATGTTAGCCACCACAATCGCAGTTACGAGCGCGGGGATATCCATGAAGGGATAAAGTGCGCCAGCCCATGCCTCGTATGCCATGTTTTGTTCGTCCAGTACTGTCAGTGCGGCAGCCATTGTAGAACCACTCACGGCTCCAAACAACCCCCCGGTCGCGATCGCATCCACGGTTTTGACCTTCGGCAGCTTGGCTAACGTATAGCGCGCGATGAATACAATCGTAATCCCTGTTATTACAGCAAAAATCATGGGAAAGATCATAGCCGCCAGGTTGGAATTGCGGATCGCAATTCCACCGGTCAGACCGATTTTGGTGAGCAGCATGAAGACGATGATCGAACAAATCGCCTCTGGAATTACCAATTCGCTACCAAGGGCGGCAATAATCATACCGCCAATCAGAAACGCAAGCGTTGGGGACTGCAACTGCTTAACAAAGTCTATGAAAAATAAGGATACAAAATCCACGAATACCTCCTTGTGACTCCTCTGACGAGGAGTAGTGAAATAAATGAACTAAGTAAACTCTAAAGAGTTAAAGAGAGTAAGAGCGAGGCACTTCACCCTGACAACACAGCAGGGCAGTTTCATTTGTTACTTAATGTATTTTGTCAATACCATGGGCGATAAATCTCAGGGCAAAAGGAGGTAAATGAACGGTAGATTAAACGAACTAGAACCGACCCTTTTCATAGAAAGGATGGGTTATAAATAAAAGTCGGCTGGAGAATGGAATCTAACATCTGCGATCGCGTACTCAAAAAAGCCTCAACAACAGATTGCCGAGTGACTTCCAGCTCTGAAAAACTAAATCGTAATAGTTAAATCATTTGGATATTCTTAACTGTACGCCACTCTGGGTAGTAATACTTACTGAGTGAGCAAGAAAAAAGTTTTTGTATGTATAGATATTTTTCTATGGTTTTTAAAACACTGACACAGTGAAGCCAGCAGTTAGGGGCAGCAGCCCAATGTGGGTAGCCGCCGAGATACCGATACTGTTGGCGAAATACTTTTACTTAACCAATTTTTTTAGATTCACTATTAAACCTATGAAGTTTATCTACTACCATATCGTCTCCACTTAATGTCCCTCCCACCAAAAGTATTATTTGCTATTTCATTGCCCCTACTGATTCGCGATCGCATTTTAAATTTTGCCCATTAGTTTTCTACACATATAGCCTTTTTTGTCAATGCGTAAGTTCTAAAAATATCCAATCTTGGTAATAAGAAATCACAGATACACAAAAATAACCCGCTTTTGCTGGGTATTGTTATCTTTTATCAAACATAATATTAGTATTTCTCTGGTTGCCAATTAGGATTAGTCAGACTGGTGAGAATATGGTCTTGCCACTTACCATTAATTAATAAATAATCTCTGGCATAACCTTCAACCACAAATCCTAAACGTTTGAGGACATTACCGCTACGTTGGTTATGTGGCATATAATTTGCCATAATGCGATGAAAATTTAAATCATCAAATACATATTGAATTGCTGCTTTTAATCCTTCTGTCATGTAGCCTTTGCCTTGCTCATGTTCTGCTAGGCTATAACCTACATAACAAAAATGGGCGGCTCCCCTAATAAAATTATTGAAATTAATTGTGCCAATGATATTCTTAGGATTTTTGCGAGAAAATATAAATAATTTTAAAGATTGGTCATGAATAAATTCTAAAAATGTATTTTCTAATTGATATTGCCAATACTCTTCTGTAAAAAAGCCATCCCCCCATTGAGGATAAAAGGGAGTTAGATAAGATTTATTGTCTAGGAAATATCTTAAAATTTGGGGAATATCTTCTTTGATAGCAATGCGTAATAATAAGCGATCGCTAGTAATAATTGGCAATTCCGAGTGCATACAAACTTAACCAACTTGATAACTGATGGCTACAGCATTTTATTCTGGCTGTTTGCGGTTGTGAGTACCAAACAGTAAAACTGTTATAACAAGATTTAGCAAAATTAGCATTTTCGAGATTTTGTCTTCCTTGTCTACCCTGTTTCCCTTGTCTGTGTTGTTCATATAGTATAAAAGAGCGATCGCCCTCCACCAGTTGAGAAAATTCGGAAAATTAGGCGATCGCATTTTGAATATATTCAATACTTTAATAGCTCAGAGCCAGTTGTAACTGGAGGTAGTCCACAAAGTCTACAAGTTCTGTCTCTGAGAGATGGTGACGTGATTTTTTGCCATATTTTTGCTGTAAATACTCTCTACCTTGCTGGGGAGTCCAATTTAACTGTGATAAATATGCGTCGGTTTTAGCAATAAAATCAGCACGAATTTCTGATGTAATTCCATTATCCAGTATTTCTCTTGTGTCTGAAGTTACAGTTTTTGTACCATTAATTTTCAGACTCACTTGTTTTCCTAATGCTTGCCAGTCTATTTCCTTATGTCCATCCCAACTTACCCCCACAGAACGATAAGTTACTGGATGATAAATTGTACAAAATACTATGGACTTTTCGCCTGGACTCACCGCAATAGTTAATGGCTGAAGCAATTGTTCATAGCTTAAGGCATCAAGTGAGAGCAATAAACCCTTAGAGAAATAAGACTCACTTCCTGAGCGAATAATATAAGGCTTATCTGCCAAAATATGTAAATCTATTTTTTCACTTTTTCCCTGAGAAGTTTCTATTATTTTGTTAACTTCTATTTCCGTAATCACGCCAGTTAACGCTCTGTCATAAATAGGTATTTGTTTACCATCATCAGAGAGCATATACCAACAATGATCACTTTCTTTACTCACAAATACATACTGAGGTTTTGGGATAGAGCCGAACCCTAATTTAACATCCATATTCCATGAAGATACTTATGTAACTAAATTGTCAACAAGCAACTAGTTTTATAATTCCCTAGTCAGTTAGTTGGTTAACAATCTTGCACAAAAAACAGATCCAAATATCACAAACCACGTTTCTCAATTCTGTCCTTGAGGAACGTGGCTGGTAATGACGAGAGATGTAATAAAAATCTTCAGGCTAAACTTTCAGGTTCTACACCTAAAGCTCTTAATTGTTCAGCCAGCAATTGCATTTTTTGTTCTGTTTGGATACGTAGCTGACGCTCAAAATTTAATTGTTCTTCTATTTCGTGAATACGTTCTTCTGGGGTGAGTAATTTTTGTCCTTGCTCGTTATACCAATATAACCATTCTCTTGCAATACCTTGATATATTCCCCGTTCTCTGCCAATTCCTAAACCAATTTCTGGTAGCCAAATTGGGTTTCCTGGTATTAAGAAATATTCGCCATCTTTTAATTGATAAACTTCCAGAGGTGGTTTTTTCTTTCGCAGAGGTTTGTAGATAACGTAGTATAAAACACCTAATTCTTTAGCGTAAAATTCTTTTCTGGTACTGTATTCACCATGACTGATTTGAGAAACGACCTCTAGTGCTAAAACTGGTGGTTGTTTTTCTTCCCACATCACATAACTCAGGCGTAAATCACCATCAATAAAGCGTTTAACCCCCACACTGAGAAAAGCATCAGGCGCGATCGCAGCTTTCTTCGGGTCGTAATAAATTCCCATCTTCACGCCAAAAAACCAATCCCAACGCTCAGACCATGCAAACGCTAGTGTCGATTTTAGCAAGCTGGGAATTAAATCTTGTAGTTCATTATCCACAGGTGTATCCTCTGAGTCTGGTAGCTCTTCGGAAGATGGTAAACAGTGTAACGGGTTGTAGTTTAACATGAGTGGTCTGAGTAGATGCGATTTCTAGAAAGATTTTAGAAAATAATGGAATTTTGATATATGTAGATATCGCAAAGTTTGAATATCTAAATTAATATAGCAATCCTAAATCATTTATGAAATTCCCTTTCTTTTCCTTCCTCTCCTTCTTTGTGTCCTTTGCGTCCTTTGCGGTTCGTTAAAAAGAATATTTTTCCATAACTCAGACAGGATTGCTGCTTTAGTTATAATCAAACTGAGTAACATCTAAATTTAGATGAGATAATTTTTGTCAAGTGTCATACAGTCAATTTACTATAGAAACTGTCGAAACCACTTTTGGCATTACCATCAGGGAATCTGTGGGTATATTTGCTGACATACCTGCCATAGAATATAGCGATTTTTTAGCACAAGCACTTAAAAAATATATACCATTAGCTTTAGCGATCGCCACTGAAAAATCTCGCTCAGAATTAATTTTGACACCAATATTAGTAGAACTAAAAGAACAATTCCAAAATCAAATCAGCTTGTTTTCTGGACGTGAATTTAACGTTAGTCCCGAAAAAGGTTTAAGTGGTTTTTGTGATTTTCTTATTAGTAAATCCCCAGAACAAATAATTATTAAAGCACCTGTGGTTGCCTTAGTAGAAGCCAAAAATGATAACATCCAATCTGGATTAGGTCAGTGCATCGCTGAAATGGTAGCCGCACAATTATTTAATCAGCAGAAAGGTAATGTAATTGAAAGTGTCTATGGTAGCGTAACAACAGGAACTAACTGGAAATTTATGCGCCTCACTGGTCAAGTAGTAGAAATTGATTTAAATGAATATTTCTTAAGCGATGTGGGTAAAATTTTAGGTATTATTAAAAGCTTTATCGAGTCTAATAATTAGTTTAAAAATACAAATTAATGAAACAAAAATTTGATTACCCTAGTTGGTTATATCAACAGCTTATTAGTAATTCCTTACCTTGGGAAGAAGGAAAAAAATAAGCTTTAGCCAGTTCCATAAGAAATATACACTGCATGATTCTCATTGGATAGGCATATTTTATGCTGTAGGATACGAACAAGCTGTAACCTTAGCTATTGAATGGGATTCTGTATGGTTGCCTGAAGAAATTAAAAAACGTACTACTAATATAATAAATAATTTGCTTTATTTGTTTATTAGACTGACAGGTGTTGAACAGATAGATACAACTAATTATTTTGATGTTGGATATATTTGCAGAACAATATCTAGTAGTGAATTTGAAGAAATAGAAAGCAAAAATTTCTTAGCTATTGATGATGTCTTCGGTGGACAAGTTAACATTATTTATCATGGTGAAGAAATCTTCTTAGCAGTGGCTAAAGATAAGACTATTTTAGAGATTTAAACTACACAGTAAATTAACATAATTCTTCAACATAGGCACTCGTTAAATTATACCATCGCTTCAATAAATACAAAAAAGGCGAGTATAAAACCCGCCTAAAAAATAATTGTATTTATCAATCGCTGACTAATTACCAATTGTTGGCGCATTCAATGAAAGCTTTGGTGCTTCCTCTTTTTCCTGTGCCAAAGTTGGTACAGAATCGCGCAATCTTGCTGTCAATTGTACGGTTGTAGCGTCGTAAATTTGAGTCAGCAATTTAGGATAGAAACCGATACCAATAATTGGTACTAGCAAACAAGCAATGATAAAGACTTCGCGGGGTTCGGCATCGATAAGTTTCTGGTGCGAAACCAATTCTTCGTTTTCTTTGCCGTAGAAAATTTCCCGCAACATTGATAGTAAATAAATTGGGGTTAAAATTACACCCACTGCCATCAAAAAGACTACGATAACTTTGAAGGTAGAGCTATAAGCATCGCTAGTGGCAAAGCCCACAAATATCATTAATTCTGCTACGAAACCGCTCATTCCTGGCAATGCTAAAGAAGCCATTGAACAGGTAGTGAACATAGCAAAAATTTTCTGCATCCGCTTACCAACACCGCCCATTTCATCCAGCATTAGGGTGTGTGTGCGATCGTAGGTTGCGCCAACTAAAAAGAACAAACTCGCCCCAATTAAGCCGTGAGACACCATTTGTAATACTGCGCCACTCAAGCCCAAATCGGTGAAGGAGGCGATACCGATAGTCACAAAGCCCATGTGGGAAATTGAGGAGTAGGCAATTTTGCGCTTGAGGTTACGCTGGGCAAAGGATGTCAGGGCAGCGTAGATAATGTTCACTACCCCTAAAATTATGAGAACTGGGGCAAAATACGCATGGGCATCGGGCAGCATTTGGGCATTCATCCGAATTAAGGCATAACCGCCCATTTTCAAGAGAATACCAGCCAGTAACATGTGTACAGGTGCTGTAGCTTCACCGTGGGCATCTGGTAGCCAGGTGTGTAGAGGAATGATGGGTAATTTGACGGCGTAGGCAATCAAAAAGCCACCATAGAGTAACAGTTGGAAATTGAGGGCGTAATCTTTGAGGCCGAGGGAGTGCATATCAAAGGTGACTGTATCGCCATAAAAGGCCATCGTCAACGCACCGACCAAAATAAACAGCGAACCGCCAGCAGTGTACAAAATAAACTTGGTCGCTGCGTATTGCCGCTTTTTACCGCCCCAAATTGCCAACAGCAGGTAAACCGGAATCAATTCTAGTTCCCACACCAAGAAAAACAGCAGCATATCCTGAACAGCAAAGACGGCAATTTGTCCGCCATACATCGCCAGGATTAAAAAGTAAAATAGCCTGGGTTTGAGGGTGACAGGCCAAGCTGCTAATATCGCCAGGGTAGTAATGAATCCAGTCAAAATAATTAGGGGCATAGATAAGCCATCTGCCCCTACTGACCACTTCAAATCTAGCTGTGGTACCCAGGCATAACTTTCAACTAGCTGCAAATCTGGGTTAGAGAAGTCGTACCCGGTATAAAAGGCGTAGACAATCAGCGCGAAGTCTATCAGCCCGACAATCAGGGAATACCAACGCACTGTTTTACCATCTTTATCCGGGATAATCGGAATCAAGAGTGATGCCGCAATCGGCAAGAGGATAATTGTCGTCAGCCACGGGAAATTAGCTGTATTCATCACAATTTGTCTACAATCAAAATCATGTTTATCAAGGAAGCCCTAGCTATTAAGTAGCAGCTTTTTGGGGATTTGGCATTCCTTGTTAGGTTGATTTAATTAAGTGGACAATCCCCATTTGTGGTTGTGGTAGTATTTTTTAACTTTAGCGGTGACTCAGTATCGGTGAGAATACCCGCTTTCAGCCAGCAGTTTATCTAAAATTTTAGGACTGCGATCGCACCATCTCAGAAAAATTCGTAATTCGTAATTCACAATTCGTAATTAAGACTGTTGGCAAATTCAACTCTCTAACTCTAAGTGAATGGGAATTGTAATGATAAATTCAGCACCCTTTCCCGGAGAGGAAATACATTTTAAAGACCCTTGATGTCTGTTAGTAATAATTTGGTAACTAATAGACAAACCCATCCCTGTTCCTTTACCTACAGGTTTACTTGTAAAAAAGGGATCAAATATTTTTTGTCTAACTTCATCCGACATCCCCGCACCATTATCGATGATGCTGATTTTGACTTGTGTGGAATTTGGCATAGCTGTACGAATGTAAATAGTTGGTGTTAGCTGCTGGAAATTTTCTTCTAACGCATCAATCGCATTAAGTAAAATATTCATAAATACTTGGTTGAGTTGCCCCGCATAACATTCAACTAAAGGTAAATTGCCATATTCCTTAATGACTAAAATCTTGGGTCTATCTGTTTTAGATACCAGACGATGCTCTAAAATCATTAAAGTACTATCCAGACCCTGATGTATATTCGCAATTTTCAAATCAGATTCATCCAGACGAGAAAAGCTGCGGAGAGAAGCGACAATCTCGCTGATGCGATTTGCTCCAACTGTCATTGAAGAATAAAGTTTCGGTAAATCTTCGACTAAAAATTCTAAATCACAATTTTCAGCTTCTTCTTTAATTTCTAAGTCTGGTTCTGGATAATGAGATTGGTAAAGTTTCAGTATGTTGAGCAAATTTTGAGTATATTGATAGGCATGTTTGAGATTGCCAAAAATAAAACTCACTGGATTATTAATTTCATGAGCAACTCCCGCAACTAGTTGACCCAAAGAAGACATTTTTTCAGTTTGAATCAGTTGCAATTGTGTATGTTGCAACTCCTGTAACGCTTGTTCTAATTCCTTGGCTTTTTCATTAAGTTCTGCTTCTGCTTGTTTACGCGCAGTAATATCATTACGAATGGCTACATATTGTTGAGGTTTGCCTTGCTCATCTAATAAAGGCACAATTGTCGTATCTACCCAATAATATGTGCCATCCTTCGCCAAATTTTTCACTTCGCCTTTCCATACCCTTCCCTGACTAATAGTTAACCACATCTCTTGAAAAAACTCTTGGGAATGATAGCCAGAATTGATAATTCTATGGGTTTTACCAATTAGTTCTGCTGGTTGATATTGGGAGATTTGACAAAACTTATCATTCACATATTCAATCATCCCTTTATTGTTAGTTACGGCAACAATCGATGATTGGTCTAAAGCAAATTTGATATCTGCTAATTCTTTGAGCGATTTTTTGAGCGTGATTTCTGCTTGTTTACGCGCAGTAATATCATTACGAATGGCTACATATTGCTGGGGTTTACCTTGCTCATCTAAAACAGGTACAATTGTTGTATCTACCCAATAATATGTCCCATCCTTCGCTAAATTTTTAACTTCTCCTTTCCATACACTGCCTTGGCTAATAGTTAACCACATCTCTTGAAAAAACTCTTGGGAGTGATAGCCAGAGTTGATAATTCTGTGGGTTTTACCAATTAGTTCTGCTGGTTGATATTGGGAAATTTGACAAAACTTATCATTCACATATTCAATCATGCCTTTGTTATTAGTTACAGCAACAATCGATGATTGGTCTAAAGCGAATTTGATATCTGCTAATTCTTTCAGGGATTTTTTGAGAGTGATTTCTGCTGGTTGCTGGGCAGTAACATAAGTATTTTTACGACTTGTAATATCCTCAACAATGGATAAAACACCAGTCACATTTCCTTGACAATCAAATACAGCAGTATGATGCCACTCGCAAGTAATCATTTTGCCATCTTTAGTGAAATCCTCATTGGTACAGTAATTTCCCCCATGTTGCTTGAGTAATGCAGTCATTAACTGATTTACATCTTCTCTAGGAATACTAGGTAAGAGAATTTCCCGAATATGAAGGTTGAGTACCTCTGGTTTACTGTAACCAAAAATACGTTCAGCCGCAGGATTCCAGTCTAAAACCTCAAAATCTATATTCCACTGAATGATTCCTAATGGATGGTATTCAACCAACGCAAATAATTTCTGCTGAGTATCTTGAAGTGATTTTCGTGTATTCTCTAAATCTGCTATGAGATGATCTCGCTGCTGACAACAAGTCGGTAGCTCTTGATACTCAGATTCAAGCAACATAGTGATTAATCTCCAGCCCAGTTAAAAGAGGGAAAACAAGTAAATTGTGATGTTCTTAGTATTAATATTGCCCAAATAAGTCTGGGTAATTTACTTGCGTGGTGAAGACTGTTGATTAATATCACATGACTTACACACCAAAATTATTTGTAGGGATTAGGTGTAGGGTAGTCAGTTGCTTATCTTAAAACCCCCGTAGGTGGGTTTAGTTCCTATAGCACTAGACTTCAGTCTGAGGGCTATGTGCTTGTGTAGCGAAGACTATTGAGGATTCCAAGCTATCAAAGTTTAGCTTGATGAAATAAATCATTATCCAATCTGATATATCACCAAATATTAGCTTATCTGTAATAATTTGTATGATTTTGCAGTTCTAGTTTTCTTAGCTCGTTAAACTTAAAAAATAAAAAAATAATTATATTTAGTTCGCATTAAGACTATCCGTAGCGTAGCACTAAAAGCATCATATCAGGTGAGTTAAGAGCGGGTATTGCTGACATTGAGTTAAGCAAATTTTGACGATCCTAACTCACCCGATAGACTAAATCAATTATTTAGTTGTTAACTACGCTTTCTTTTCTTGCACTAAAGCATTAATTTTAGAATTAATAGCTTTTAATACATCTTTGGTTTCATCGATTGTTAGATTTTCACCTTTGGACACTTTGCCCTTCAAGCTTCTGTAAGAGGCAATTGATGAATCAAAACTTTCAGTTGATGCGCTTGGATCAGCGACTAAAACATCTTTCTTTTCTTGTACTGCGGCATTAATTTTTGCGTTAATAACCCCTAAAGCTCCTTTGATTTCATCGGTTGTCAGGGTTTCATTTTTAGAAACTTTGCCCTTTAAACTTCTGTAAGACGCGATCGCAGAATCAACATCTTGAGTTTGTGTACCAGCATCAAAGGCAAGATACTGTGTAGCTCCAAAGTCTACAGAAACAGCAAGAGCGTTAGGTGGTGTTAACAACAAACCGCAAACTGTAACTAGCAATACCAGTGAGTAAGCAACAAGATTTTTCAGAGATGTAAAGAGTTTCATTTTTTATACTCTCTATGACAGTAAGATTACCCCACGCATACTAAAGCCATGTCTGGAAAATACATCAAAAATTTAATATATTTTTAATAAAAAAGCATATTATTCGGACTTGTATACTGTATAAAGCAAGTATCTTGTGTATTGACGTAAATCCGTTGTTTCAGGCTTTAATCAATCTTCTTTGATTAAGTGCGTAGACCTAGACCGCCGTAAGCCTCGCTAAAATATCATTCAAAAATCCAGCTATCAGCCTGTAAGCCTACCTGTTATTTCGGCTTTGCTGTCAATATCTAAGTCTTGATTATTAAGACTTACACACAAAGATTGTCTATGAAAACTGGGTGTAGGGATTTGGAGGTTAAATATTTTGGATACATACACATACCAATTTACTCAGGGAATGCCAAATAAAAAGATATACCATCACTGTGTAAGAAAAATATCCTCTCTCGAAATTTGATTTTGCCTGCGATCGCCTAGTCTAACCGGAGTATTGCTCAAAATCTCTGATGCTGCTCAGTTATTCTTAAATTGACCTGTGCATAATTCCTGACTAAAAAAAGAGCCTAAATTTTAGACTCTCAATGATAAAAAAATAATTCACATCTTGCACCAAGCGACTGGAGTCGCGTTTCATCTTACACAAAGATAAAACCCTTGATGTTAGGTTAGTCCGCGCAGGCGGACTTTGTTTTTATAGCCGAGCCAGTGCGTTGGGCGGCTTTGCCGACTTGAAGCAACTGGCGTGCGAATTCCATTCGTCGGGGCTAGGTGCTGTTGAGGGCGGACAGTCGCCCACCCTAAAAAATCAGGTAATCCCAAAAACGATCACTAAGCCCAAAACTGCACCAAACACAATCAAGGCATAGAATTGAACGCGACCATTTTCTAAATATTTCAGCCCTTCGCCACTGACTAGGGTGAAAAAGCCTGTGAGGTTAACAGCACCATCAACAACGCGGAAGTCAACTTCCATGACTTGTCTAGCTAGGCGACGCAAGCCGAGGACAAAGACACGATGGTAAATGTCATCAAAGTACCACTTGTTGAGGGATAGCTCGTACAAAGGCTTAATTTTAGCAGCGATCGCAGCAGGGTCAATTTTCCGTTGTAAGTACATCAAGGAAGCCAAGGTAATCCCAATCAAGGAAATTCCCACAGAAGCCCCCGCCATAATATAAAATTCCGTCGGCTCAAATTCGGCGGCTTTTTCTAAAACTTCTGCGAGAGTTTCGTTGGGTGAGTAAATAAATTCCTCGAAATAATTAGCAAAGGGAGTTCCCACCAAACCAATCAAAATCGAAGGTACAGCCAGCACTAATAATGGCAAGGTCATCGTCCACGGTGATTCATGGGGTGAGTCGCTTTGATGACCATGAGAACCATGATGGTCTCCTGTTGCAGCTAGTTCACCATGTTTCATCGCCCCAGGGCCAAAATTCGGGGCTGGTTCTTCAGCTTCTAATTCGAGGATGATTGTAGCGGCTTTCTTAAGTTTGGCTTTGATTTTCTCGTCAGTACCCCGGAATTTGCCTTCAAATGTCATGAAATACATTCTGAACATATAAAAAGCAGTGATTCCCGCAGTTAGCCAGCCAATGATCCACAAAAATGGATTAGCAGCAAAAGCCTTACCGAGAATTTCATCTTTTGACCAAAAACCTGCAAACGGAGGCATACCAGAAATTGCCAAGCAGCCAATCAAAAAGGTAATGGCTGTAATGGGCATATATTTCCGCAGTTTGCCCATGAGTCGCATATCTTGGGCTAAAGCGGGGTCATGGCCAACGACTCCTTCCATCCCGTGAATTACAGAACCGGAACCCAAGAACAGCATCGCTTTGAAGTAAGCGTGAGTCATCAGGTGGAATAAGCCAGCACTGTAAGCACCTACGCCCATCGCCATCACCATGTAACCTAATTGGGAAATGGTGGAGTAGGCCAAGCCTTTTTTGATGTCGTTTTGTGTAATCGCAATTGTCGCCCCTAAAAATGCTGTAAATGCCCCAGTAAAGGCAATTACGTTCATCGCGGCGGGGACATGTTCAAACACAGGGTACATCCGGGCTACCAGAAATACACCTGCTGCTACCATTGTGGCGGCGTGGATTAAGGCAGAAATCGGTGTCGGGCCTTCCATCGCATCTGGTAGCCAGACATGGAGGGGGAACTGGGCTGATTTAGCAACAGGGCCGAGGAAAACCAAAATCGCAAACAGTACAGCGAGGAAATTGCTGATTGTTCCCGATTGCACCAGTTGCGCGAGGCGATCGCCCATGATATGAAAATCAAAGCTACCGGTTGCCCAAAACAGACCTAAAATCCCCAATAATAAGCCAAAGTCACCAACGCGGTTGGTGACAAATGCTTTTTGACAGGCATCGGCTGCTGACTTGCGATCGTACCAAAAGCCGACCAGCAAGTAGGAACACATCCCTACCAGTTCCCAGAAGATATAAATTTGCACTAAGTTGGGACTGACCACCAGACCCAACATTGAGGAGCCGAATAAGCTCAGATAAGCGTAAAACCTTACATATCCTGGATCATGTGCCATATAGCCATCGGTATAGACCATGACTAAAAAGGCTACGGTTGTCACAATTACCAGCATAAGGGCTGTCAGGTGGTCAATTGTGTAGCCCATGCTCAGGTGAAAATTCCCTGCTGCTGCCCATTCCAAAGTCCGCAGATAAGTCGGGTGTCCTTGAATTTGACTCCACAGCAAGGCAAACGACAAGCCCATCGCTGCTCCCATCAAGGAGATAATCAACGCAGCATTGAGTTGCCGCAGGCGGTTCGTCACCTGATTGATCGAAATTAATCCCAAACCGACCAGCATAGCCCCTAAAAGAGGGAACACCGGAATCAGCCAGGCATATTCATAGATTGCTTCCATCACTGACGCATAATTTGAGAATTCTTGACTAGCTTAGGACAGTTTTGCGGTGACTGTCTTCCGCAGGCAACTGTCCTGGTCGGAACTGTTAATAATTGTGACACACACCCCTGATGATAAAATACCCCACCCAAGGGTAATTGGGCGGGGTAATTAAGCATGGTTTTAGATTTGGCTGAAGTCAATAGCATCTTTTACTAATGATCATCAACTATTGACCATTGACAAATAATTTATATTATGCAGTCCGACATTCTAAATCGGCTGTTTGGGAGTGGTTGTATGTTTTAGAAGAGTTGGTATAGGTGAGCTTGATTTCTTCTAGAGCCAGACGTAAATCGTCTCTGCCACGAAAACCTTCTAGGCGATGTCGGATAATGCCGTTTTCTACTAAAAGTAAAGTGGGTAGTGACTTGAGACGATAAGTATTGGATAGTTTGAAGTTTTCATCTGCATTCACTCCCACCAATTTAATTTGCTCCCCGCATTGAGATTTAAATTGCAATAACAAAGGGTGGATGATACGGCATAGGCCGCACCAAGGTGCTTCAAAATTAACTAAAACAGGTACTGGAGATTCTAAAACTTCTTGAGTAAATGTCCGCTCACTAACCGACAACACCATGATGCCTCGAAAATTATAGGGTTTTAATATCAAACTAGCTATCAGCAGGAAGAATTGGCAACTTAGTCAGCACCTAATCTATGAGTCAGCATTCAGGATTTAAGATGATTAAAAAATTAATGCCGCTTTGATTTTAACTCTGATAAAAAAGCCAGCACGACTTTCACGGTGGCCTTTAGATTTTTTTAACTCCTGATTGCCGCTTTCATCGAGGGTGTTGAGAAGACTGTGCCATGAAAATCTCAACCAAGACTTATGACCAGCGACTTACCACTATATGAAGATCAAACTGGTTCAGCTTCCCCCCACTGACAACTATTTGATTTGATCCTACATTGATTTGGCAGCAATTGATAAGCCGAAATTGGCATTTACGCAATTTTTTGTTGATAGTTGGGATCAGCAAAAATCACAATTCTATTTTACTAGTTGCTACAATCAACAGTGGATGTAACCACCACAGTAGACCAACAAAAATTGCTACTCCTAAATAAGCAGGGCGGATAAATTCTTGCCATTTCAGAGACTGACGACCATCAAGAATAGCTTGGAAAGGGATGATGGAAGTTCTTTGTTTGACAAGTTCAAAAGCTTCGCCGTAGCGTTGGGATAAGCGGCGATCGCCATGCCAAACTCCAAATAAGTGATGTAAGACTAATCCCAAAGATGTGACCAAAGTAAAGCTTGTCCCTAACCACAGCGTATGGGCGACACACCAAATAATTTGCCCTACCATCTGGGGATGACGGGTAATACGGATAATCCCAGTTTCATACAGATGAACTTGGGGCTTTTGAATAGCAGCAATTTCTAGTAGATTGAAGGTGGCAGGATACAAAAACACAAACGAAATTGCTGACAACACCCAAACTACAGCTTGTATTCCTGGGACTCCTTGCACCTGCCAGAGTTGCCAGCCGTCATAACGATGGTTAAAAAAGTAAGTAATTAGGATGACAGCCAACGGTAAACTAACTAATGCAAACAAAATGCGATAAAGCCTTGCTCCTATGTGCTTCTCAGCCAATGGACGTAGAGCAGCCCCGCCACTGTGGGCGATCGCAAAAGCAAATTGTAACCCCAACATGACAAAATGACTGGGAGTAAACAAAGGATTAGGCATCGTAGACATGGGTGAAGTTATTTAAACAAAAGTTAATACAGTACAACCAATAACACAAAGTATTCAACAGGGGACTTGCGCGAAGATGCAGTAGTACTGTTTTTTTCGAGCCAAGTCTTCCGATTTGCAGATGGAATAAATCATTTTTTACTTTTTGGTGATCAAATCCGATGTATTGCCAAAGCTGCTCCTTTCAAAGTTTGTGGGTTGAACCTTATGTCTGACCTTCCTTTCACTTTAGATCAGTTACGTATCCTGAAAGCGATCGCACAAGAAGGGAGCTTCAAGCGTGCTGCTGATAGCCTGTATGTCTCCCAACCTGCCGTGAGTTTGCAAGTGCAGAACCTGGAACGGCAACTAGATGTCCCTTTATTTGACCGTGGCGGCCGTCGCGCCCAATTAACTGAAGCCGGACATTTACTTTTAAGTTACGGCGAAAAAATCCTCAGTCTGTGCCAAGAAACCTGTCGCGCCATTGAGGATCTGCAAAATCTCCAAGGTGGGACTTTAATTGTCGGTGCATCTCAAACCACAGGTACTTATTTATTACCCCGGATGATTGGGATGTTTCGCCAAAAATATCCTGATGTGGCAGTGCAACTGCACGTCCACTCGACTCGCCGGACTGCTTGGAGTGTCGCCAACGGCCAAGTTGATTTGGCCATTATCGGCGGGGAAATTCCGGGTGAATTAGCCGAATCTTTGGAAATTATTCCTTACGCCGAAGATGAATTAGCACTGATTCTGCCAGTGTTCCATCCCTTTGCTAAACTTGAAACCATTCAAAAAGACGACTTATATAAATTACAATTCATCGCTTTAGATTCCCAGTCCACTATTCGCAAGGTCATCGATCAAGTACTAGCACGCTGCGAAATTGATACCAGACGTTTCAAAATCGAAATGGAACTCAATTCCATCGAAGCCATCAAAAATGCTGTGCAGTCAGGCTTAGGGGCTGCTTTCGTCTCAACATCCGCGATCGCCAAAGAACTCCAAATGGGTGTACTGCACTGTGCCTCCATTGAAGGTGTGACCGTCAAACGCACACTCTGGCTGATTTTTAATCCCAATCGGTATAGATCCAAAGCCGCAGAGGCATTCAGCCAGGAAATCTTACCCCAGTTTGCTACTCCAGGATGGAACCAAGACCTGATAAAATTGTCACACAAAAAACTAGTAGTAAATACATTCGATGTAGCAACACCCAGTTCCTCTGACGAGGGCTGATACTTGTCAATAGTCAATAGTCATTAGTTAAGGGCTACAGGCTATTGACTATTCACTGTGGACTATTGACTAAAAACTAACATGGAAGCTTACTGCACTCGTCCACGCTGCCCCCGCCCAAAAAATTATTTTGCCGACCTAGATGATGTGTCAACCTTAAAAACAGCGCAGCAAAAATATTGCGCTACCTGCGGTATGCCACTCATCCTTGATGGGAGATATATGTCTACCAAATTACTGGGTCGGGGAGGATTTGCCTCTGCCTTTCTCGCACGCGATCGCCGCATTCCAGGAATTCGCGCCTGTGTAGTCAAACAGTTCCAGCCTGCGGGAGACATTAGTGCTAATCAACTGCGAATCGCTCAACAATTGTTTGAAAGAGAAGCAGATGTCTTAGCCGAAATTGGCCGAGAACACGAACAAATCCCAGAACTCTACGCTTTTTTCCAAATTACTGTTCCTAGTTTTACCCAACCCAATCAAGAAGAACAGTTTTTTTACTTAGTTCAAGAATATATTGATGGTCTGAATCTTGAGGAAGAATTAACCCAAAAGGGGAAATTTTCGGAAGCAGAAATTTTATATATGTTGCAGGAAATTCTCAAAATCCTCAATTTTGTCCATGATAAAAATATTATTCATCGAGATATCAAGCCATCAAATATTATGCGCCGCCAAGATGGGAAATTATTTCTCTTAGATTTTGGTGCAGTCAAGCAAGTTACCAATGTGGCATCAGGGACAGTCGCATCATCAACGGGAATTTATTCGGCCGGATTTGCCCCCCCAGAACAAATGACAGGAAATCAAGTATTTCCCTGTACAGATTTATATGCCTTGGCTGTGACTGCTGTGACTTTACTCACCGGTCAACCAGCCCCCCAGTTATTCGACCCACTAATTAATCAGTGGACTTGGCGATCGCATGTGGATATTGACCCCCACCTCGCCAGTGTTTTAGATAAAATGCTGTTGCCTGCTGTCAGTCAACGCTTTCAATCCGCCGAGGAAGTACTAAAAGAACTTTTTCCGCAGTTCATACCTCCAACTACACTCACAAACACACCAACTCAACCGCCAGTTATACAGCCACCTGCAACTTTTTCGACCACAGAGTTATTATCAGGGGCTGCTGTAAGCGGTTTTGAAGGCGCATTAATAGCGATTGCTCTATCTAGTCTGATATCACCCATGATCGCTTTCACTATTGCCATTTTGATTTTGAGTGGGATGATTTTTGCTCAAACTCGACGCTGGATTAAAACCAAAAATTTATTGATTGTGGCAGTAATATCCTTTGCGATCGTTCTTTTTGTTCCTGCCTTGCAAGCAGGAATGAATATTCAACAAATTGTAATATTAGGAATTACTGGCAGCTTAATAGCTATTGCTGTAACCACACTATTTCAACTTATATATAAATTACTGTCTATGATGTTTTAAATGGAACATAGTAAAATACTAAATTTCTTGTGTTGCCAATAATTTCAGGAATCTAATCTCCGTACTGTGTAGAATATTTCGTACCAATAAAATTGCAACTGGGAAATTAGAGTTTAATCAAACTTTAACCTAGAGTTACCCATAAAATGAGAAATTACTTTCAGGGTAAGAAAACTACACCACCAACTATGACACAACAACATAGAACTAACGAAACTAAAGTTTTGGTTCTAACACTAGCAATCACCTTGGGACTAGTAGGTGGTTTGTTGTGGTGGTTTTCTCATAGCTATGGCATCAAAGCCAATTATCTCAATAGAACAAGGGTAGAAACACCAAATACTGATACCTTCTCGCAAATACCTGATGTCCCGACGGGGTTATTTAGTTATGGGGGTAGCACTACTTGGGCTCCGATTCGCCAGCAGGTAGATTCAGCCGTGGCCATTGTCTGGCCGAAATTTCAACTACGTTACACCGAGCCGATAGAAGCTGCACCCGGTTCAGGAACAGGAATTAAGATGCTGCTGGGTAATCAATTAGCATTTTCTCAGTCTTCCCGTGCGTTGAAACCAGAAGAAAATGAAGAGGCGAAAAAATTGGGATTTACACTCAAAGCAGTTCCAGTAGCAATTGACGGAATTGCGATCGCAGTTCACCCGAATCTCAACCTTCCTGGCTTAACCCTCACCCAGCTAAAAGACATCTACACAGGTAAAGTTAATAATTGGGAACAGTTAGGTGGGCCAAAATTACCCATAACACCATATTCTCGCCGTCCAGAAGATAGTGGCACCATTGAATTTTTTGATGAAAACGTCCTAGCTGGCGAGAAATTTAGTAGCAACGTCCAATTTATCGACACTACCACTAAAGCCTTAAAAGAAGTAGCCAAAAATCCTGGTGCAATTTACTATGCTTCCGCACCAGAGGTAGTCGGACAGTGTAGCATCAAAACCTTACCCCTAGGTAAACAGCCAGACAAATTTATTGAACCTTACAAAAAACCTTATATTCCCTTAGATAAATGTCCACAACAGCGTAATCAACTGAATACCGAAGCATTTCAAACTGGCGAATATCCCATCACCCGACGCTTATTTGTCATTGTTAAACAAAATGGACAAAGGGATCAGCAAGCAGGTGAAGCTTACGCTAACTTGTTGCTGACAGATCAAGGTCAAGAATTAATTGCTAAAGCTGGATTTGTCAGACTTCGCTAATCAAGACTGGCTATCTATACAAGTAAAAATGACAATTGGAGCCTAGGATTAGGCTCCAATTCTGGGAATTAATTAACCGTATTTCCACTGCACCACTGATAACAACAAGACAGACAATGGCACTGAAAAAGTCTTGGGTAATCAATACTTTCGACTCTAATTGTGGGTTTTTGAGATCATCCAAACTTGATCGAAATTTAGCTGATCTTTATGACTGGAATCTACTACACTTTTGCCTTAAACAAGAATTATCTTCATTGTTTAACTTAGTTCCTGTTGTTGCCAGGCAAACAAAATCATCAACAAGTTCTCTACCAAGAACTATTATTTTTCCCTTGTGAGTATCTTGTACAAGAAAAAACTTCACACAAAGGCCTTTTTATCCAGAAAATACCCGATTACGCACAATCTGTTTGTGGTGGTCAAACAGATTGGTCAAACACAACAGTAAGGAGGTGTTGCTGCGCCAACTCACTGATGACTGATCGGGGTCAAGTTCTGATAGATGCCGTTACAGGAACTCTTATAGCGTCTTAGCTTGCTCTATTAATTGACTCTGCTGGCAAGCAAATGAGATTATCTCCTTGAGTGAGGATTAAACCTCTTTGACGCAATTTGCCCATTAAGCGGGTCACAGTTACACGAGTAGAGCCGATCGCACTACCAATTTGGGCATGAGTAAGGGGGAAAGGCAAACAATAGCCCCGAATCACATCGGGATCAGTTTCGCTCATTGCGGGTTCACCATATTCCTCAATTAACAATGTAAGGAATCCTAAGAGGCGGTCAATTGTGCGCCGCTGACCCAAAGCACTCAACCACAACAACTTACGCTGATGCTGATACCTAAAGGCATCCATAACCTCGCGCCGGAAGTGAGGCCAGTTGTCTAAATCATGCCAGTACATCCACAGCACCGCAGTTTGGTCAACATGGGCATATGCCTGGAGGGTGAATGGTGACTGAGCCACAATTTCAAATGGTTGTCCTGCTCCCACAAAACCCAAGAAGGCTTCTTCTGGAGTTCTGTTAATGCGTCGAGATGTTAACTGACTGGCAGTAGCACTCACTTGAGCGGTACCTACCATACGGATCGCACCTCTTTGCACCAAATACAGCAAACCAGGTCTAGCTGGAATGCGCTCATCTTTGCTAAAGGTGCGGCAACGATAGTGTTCTTGAGCCCAATCAAGAATACGTTGCCAAGTCAAAAAGGGGCGTGATGCCTCAGAAAAGGAGGATGGAGATTGCATAGGTAACAAAGAGCGTTCGGCTGAAGACAAAGACGTCATAAAACAAGGTGCAAGGAGTGTCTTTGTGTTGACGGGTAGGCTTAACGCCTAACAGCGCCAGCCATCCAAAGAGTAGAGAGCAATTTAGCGCCTACTCTTTTGTTATACTTCTTACTGTACAATGATGGTAGTAAAGTTTACTTACTATTCATAGAATATTTATTAAATTTTATGGTCTTCTCATTTTTCTTTATATAGATAAAACTTATATCTCAAGGAAGATGGCAAGCCACTGTTGGAGAAATAATCAAAAGCTGTTCTTATCAGATTAAGTGGATTATTGGTTAATAACAAGCAATCAGCCATCAATTAAGCAGTTATTAAATGCTTGGTCTCTGGAAACACTCAGTGATTTTACTAGTGCCGAAAAAATACAGTTTAAAGAAATAAAAAAAAATCATCTATACAAAGATAGAGATAATAAAAAAATCTTGTATATCTCAGGAGTGGCGCAGCAGTTAGCAAAATCTCATAATTGCACTGCTATGGACATAGCTAATACTCTTGTCCCTAGATTCTTAGCGACCAGTGGCGACGTTTTTATGGTTACAATTGTTCCACCTGGTTGGATTTATTTTGAATTAAAACCAACATATTTGGCAAGTTGGCTACAAAGCTGGGTTATGGGGTGCAGCGAACAACCAGGAAAGATGGGAACAGAAAACACAACTCCCAAATTTAACAATCACAACCCATCCCAGATATTTGCTATTCAATACGCTTATGCAAGATGTTGCTCATTAATCTTGCTAGGTCATCGTGAGAAATTAATTAAACTGCGGGAACCTTTACCAGATACAAGTACAACATTATGGCAACCAGTATCTCAAGAACCCATACCTTGGTTGAATCATGAGAACCAACTTTGGCTGCATGACTCCACAGAGAGGGATTTACTGGCTGAGTTAGTGGAGGTGGTGGACGACTTAGTATGTTCTGAGATTGGTGATGCAATTCACTGGCAAAAAACCGCTTGGAAGTTGAGTCAGGCTTGGGAAAAACTTTGGTGTCAGTGTCGTATTTGGGGCGATGTAAAAATTAATTCACCGGAATTGGCTCAATCTCGTTTGGGTTTGGTCATAGTGACCCAGCATTTGCTGAGATATTTACTAGTAGAAAAACTAGGAGTTGCTGCTTTGTGGGAGTTATGAACTCATCGTTTTGTATGGAAGCGACAGCAAAGAAGGCAGAAGTTGAAAGGCAGGAGGTTGAATAATTGGATTTATGAAACAAATCAATATACTGGATCAGGCTTCTTTCCTACTCCTGTAAGGGCGAGTTGATGAAGAATTTAGTGTACCCACAGATTCATTGAGTAAACCCGCTTCTACCCATTCGCTATCTATCCAACTAGATTCGGAAATCAAACGGGATTCCTAGAATTTATGGAAGTTAGAAAGTTGCAGTTTATCAAAACAGCTACGCAATTTTGCTAGAAATGAGCGGGCTATTCATCAGTATTGTTTCTGAGGAAAATATAACGGTTTTTATCATAGCTATTGACTCATAAAAGTAGTTCGACTATACTTGCAGTTGTGTGAGGAGCGAACCAGCAAGAGCGCCGAGACGAAACACGGCCAGTCGTCGGCGCTCTTTCTGATTTCATAATGTAAAAAAGTTTAAACAGTCTGCTTTAAGAAAGTAAAAATTTTTGGATGGCGATCGCAACTCCATTTTTCTCTACACTGGGGGCTATCCACTGAGCGATCGCTTTTACTTCCGTGGGTGCATCGCCCATCGCTACACCAATACCAGCGTATTCCAACATTTCTACATCATTAAAGTTATCACCAATAGCCATAACGTTATTTCTTTGCAAACCGAGAAGTTCTTCAGCAAAATAACGTACAGCCGCACCTTTATTAACAGCAGGATTTGTGGCTTCAAAAAAAGTAGCTACAGAAGTTGTGAGGTAAAGTTCTGCGGGTGTATATTGGCGACGCAAATTTCCTAATAATTGGCTAATTGCTTCTGTGTCATCACACAAAGCTAAAATTTTTGTTGGTTCATATTCAATTAAAATTTTGCGTAAATCACCCACAGCAATGGGGATAATTCCTGAACGTTGTGCGTAAATTTTAGTTTCTCTAGTTAACTCCCGGACATAAAGTTGATCATTAATGTAAAAGTGAATAGAAAGCAGCGATCGCCACTGGGGTTGTTCAAAATAGTCTAGTAATTGGTATGCGATTTCTCTGGCTACAGGTAAGTGATAGTGGATTTTTTGGTTAGTTGGATCTTGAATCCAAGCTCCCTGATAAGCTGCTAATGGCAGGTTAGAGCGAATTTCTTGATGAAAACGTAAAGCAGAACGATACATCCGCCCAGTAGCAATTGCAACATGAATACCTTTGGCTTGAGCTGCGGCGATCGCTTGCTTAACAGGTTTGCTTAAAGAATTGGATTTACCTGCGATCGTACCATCGATATCTAAAACTAGTAACTTAATGTCTTGTGTAGGTAGAGCTTGATTTTTAGGTGATGCCATATACATAAATTTTTAATCTCTGAACTCCCAGTATGAGGGTAACAGGCATTGGCACAATCTGATTCAGTCAAAATAATTAAGCTAAAACACATCTAAATTCCTTAAACACACAACAACTTATCAACCAAAATAAAAAACCCAGACTTTCGGTCTAGGTTTTCCACAGTTAAATAAAAGATGATTCTGACAGTAATGATCGACATGAAAACGGTCTAACAGATGCACAACTGTGTAATTAATGCAATGTGCTTTTTGGTGATTAATTGATATTAATCAATTGAATCAGGTAAGAAGACTCACCTATTTCTACCAATTAGTTAGACGCTTTGAGCCAATTTTTTCTGCGTTGGGACATTAAACCAATTCCTGCTACTAAGCCAAGACCAATTGCAGCAGATGGTTCGGGTACGGCTTTGGGGTCATAGTCGTATGTGACAGTTAAACCTGCGGAGGCATAAGTGTTAATTCGAGAGTCGAAGTTGCCTGAACCTGTAACTCTAGAGTCGGCGAATGCCTTGAAAGTAAAGTCTGCTGTTCCTGTACCGAGGAAATATTGGAAAAATTCGTCGCTACTGGCGATTGTTTGTGTTTGTGCTAGAGTAGCACTCAGTCCACTAACTGTCCTGCCTGAAGCACCACCGAAATCACTAATTCCATCAAATCTAGCTACTTGGTAAGTATAAGACTGGGTTGGAGTGACATTAAATCGCTCTACGCCTGCTGGGAGTTCCAAGCTCAACTCACCTGCAAGGTCTACTAAAACAGTGGCTGCTCTGCTGCTTCTGTTTTCAAAAGCTGCATCTCCCTTCAAATTACCGACAAAATCAATAGTTACACTTTTGAGAGTACCTAGTTTTGAGTTGAACTTGTTAACACTGATGATATCTTCAATATCTGTCTTGTAGAAACCATCAGCTGACACTGGTGTACCATCTGTAGGCTTGTATTGGTATTGAGTAGTGTAAGAAAGAGAAGCTGCGTTTGCTGCGCCTGCGGTGGCTACGATACCTGCCAAGGTGGTCGCTGCTGCTAGAGTTTGAAATAGTTTTGTTGTCATGGAAATTTATCTTCTCAAACTGGATAAACGCAAGATTGCTACATTATTTCTAACTTGTAATTTTTGGTTGTCGGCTTGCTAAATCTACCGAAATTTATGTAAAGCTTTGATTATGAAAAAACTTGCATAAATCCACCTTTGAGAAGCATAGATAAAGTTTTGTTAAGGTTGGCAAATTAGATGGAGACCTTGGTAGAGCCTTATTGGACTATCAAAAACCATCAGAAGTTTTGTCAAATCAAGACTCTTTCAACTCAGCAAATGTTCAGATATCAGGTAAATTTCCTATACATCAAGTTATTTATTGAGGATATATGCACTGTTAGTATGATGAACATAAAAGCTAGTGTGTATTTTTAAAATTTAAAATTTCTATGAGTGTAATTAGGCATTATCTATGATTTACTGATGAACTGCATTTCATAGGCAAGTGTGAAAAAGCGAGTACTGTAATGACTCTGCACTTAGCTCTTTCATATTAGAGGTCGATTAACAAGCGCCACAATTGTAGATAAAGGGACTTCAGAAAAGTACTGTTGCTGAAATTGTTCTTCACTGACTGCGTACAGAAATTGAGTAACGGCTGTATCTGCTAGATTGGGTGAAATTGTTTGAGAATTTTGGCTGATTTGTAAATAACGGTCTTGTCTGGTAGCTATAAATCCGCAATGTTTCAAAGCTTTGATGCCTAGTAGTAAGCTGCGATCGCCTATGCCTAATTTTGTTAGTAGTTGTGTGCGGGTAACTAGCTGCTGTGTACGACTCAGATATTTAGCTATGCCAACTAGAGTCTGCCAAATTTCTTGCGGTGGTTGTAGATGAGGTTTAGACCAAGCCAGGGCTAATTGTTGATGATTGTAAAGAGAGCGTTGCCACCAAATGCGTATTTCATCCCAGCTAGTAGGGCATTGTTCCAAGATAAGTGGGGAGTTGGGAGTTGGGAGTTGGGAGTTGGGAGTGGGTAGATTGCGCCAGTCAAGGATTTGTGTTGAATATTGTTGACTGAGTTCTGAGTCATTGCTAGGGCGGACGGCGATTAATCTGATTTCATAGCGTTTTTTGAAACTGTTGTAATCTAATTCGACGATGCAATCAGATTTGCCTACAGGTAATTCATCTTTATAATGCCCCCACCACACGCCAGGAAAAGGATTTTTAGTAGAGTCATCCCGAATATCAAAATCAGTTTTAATGTACTGTACTTTTTTTCCTTGCCAGTCTTGCTGATTGCGATGCCAAGCGTTTTCAAACCAGCAGTTCTGGATGAGGAGTTTTGGAACTGGGTTTCCCATCCCGCAAGGTTCTAGCAATTTTAGTTCTAAGAATAATTCTTTACCCAAGTCTGCTACGGTAACTTTTAAATCTGCCTGAACTGTAGGCATCAATTCTGTACTACCCAAAGATTGCCGCAACTGCTGATTAATTGCTTGGGTAAATAAAGGAATATTCTCGACTGGTAAACTCAAACCCGCAGCGTAGGGATGTCCACCAAAGCGATGTAATAAATGTGCTTGGTCTTTGACTAGTTGATATAAATCGACAGAATTAATGGAACGGGCTGAACCTCTTGCTAGGGTGGGAGTAGGGAGTAGGGAGTGGGGAGTGGGGATGTAATCCTCCTTGTTTGTCATCAATTCCTCATTCCCTTCTGTGCTTAACAAAATTGTGGGGCGGCCTGTTTCTTGGGCTACTTGTCCGGCGACTAAGCCTAAGACACCGGCTGGCCATTGGGGATCTTCGAGGACGATGACGCTGGTTGTTGATAAATCTAATTGGGTGAGTTTTTGGGCTACTTGGGTTTGGACATCTTTTTGTAATGACTTGCGGCGAGTGTTGGCAAGTTCTGTTTCTTCCGCCAATTGATTGCAGTGTTTGGCATCGCGGCTAGTCAGTAATTCTACGCAAAAACTCGCATCGCCTTGAATGCGGCTAACTGCGTTGATGCGCGGCCCTAAACCAAAGGAAATATCTGTGGGGCGATCGCCACTTTTTTGGCACAATTCTAATAATCGCCCTACCCCTGGTCTGCGTCGCGCTGTTGGTGGTTGTTTAAAGTCTGCTTGTAAACGTTGGATTCCCAACTGTGCTAAGTACCGACAATCTCCTTTGAGTTGTACCAAGTCAGCAATTAACCCGACTGCGACTAAATCTAATAAGTTTTCTAGTGCATCTTGCGGGACATTGGGCAGAGTTTGATAAAAGGCTTCTACCAACTTGTAAGCAACTGCTACCCCAGAAAGATGAAATAACGGATGTTCGCTTGGTAAATAACGGGGGTTAATAATTGCTGTAACTGGTGGACGTTGGGCGGGTAAGGTGTGATGGTCTGTAACAATGACATCTATACCTAACTTTTTAGCATATATAATCTCATCAATATTTGTGCTACCCGTATCACAAGTAACTATTAATTTAAAATTTTGTTTTGCTAAATTCTCAATTCCTGAATTATTCAGTCCGTGAGATTCTCTGAGACGATTGGGAATGTAATAAGTTAACTGTGTATGTTGCTGAAAAAATTGCCCCAAGCCATCCCATAAGACCGCAGTGGAAGTAATACCATCAGCATCAAAATCTCCCCAAATCGCCACTTTTTCACCAAGCTTACGTGCTTGTTGTAATCTAGCTACTGCTAGGTGCATTTCTTCCCCAAATTCAAAAGGACTAGCAGGTTGATAAGTTTGATAGTTAACAAAAGCTGCTAGTTGTTGAGAATCTTGAATGCCTCTTTGCCACAATAATTGTGCTGCATATAATCCACTCGATGTAGGTGTGTACTGCTTTACTGCTGCAATAAACCAATCTGGAGGTTGTTCAGTAGGTGCTAAAATCCACTTCATTGGTCATTGGTCATTTTCTAGACTTCTATTTTTGGTCTTCAATAATTGGGGATTCGTTTACTAAAGGATTGAGGACTAATTCATTCGCAACGCCGTCAGATTTTCGGGGGCGAATTGTGGGACGCGATCGCCTGTAACCTGCTCTTTCGGCTTTTTGATGCTCGTAGTCAATTAGCCTACCATAATGTGGGTGTTTACTTAAATTCATCGACAAGAAAATATGTTGACGAATGTTGCCAAAACCTTTGCGATTAAAAAATTTCACTGCGGCTACATTGGTGGGGTCAGTATCTACTAACATGAATCTTGCGCCATCTTCAATCATGCGAGCAACGACTTTATCAACTAGCTTGTCTGCTACTCCCTGACGCTGATATTTTGGGTTAACTCCCAGCCACAAAATATAACCATAAGTCCAAGATGCTTTAGTTATAATTGTTCCTAAAATAAATCCAGCTAGTTCTCCACTAGTTTCAGCAACTAAGCAATATTCTGGGTCTGTATTATAAAGTCCAATTACTTCCCATTCATCCCAAGTGCGGTAGAGGTATGGATATAAATCGCTGGTGAATAATTCTTCACCTAAATGATATACAGGGGCGATATCATCAATTCCTAGTTCCCGGACATAAATTGCGTCGCTTTCTTCAAATGTAGTCATACGTTAGATAATAAGAATTATACGTTTCGCGCAAAGGCGCTAAAATACAACATAAATTTAAAGTGTGACTTCTTGAATATTATCAATATTTAGTAATGGATATGTTACTGTGTCTTCAACTGATTGTGTACGTTGGCAACGAACGGCAAATTGGCAGTAATTACAGGCTTTACTAGTCTCGATAACTTGTGGGAATGGCTGACTTTTTTGATAAAGTTTTAGCCAAGTAGTTAGATTATTTAATAGCTGATTGAGTTCTTTTGCTGTTTGCTGATGTTGCTTATTATCGTAGGTGTATTTTATATTTTGTGGTCTACCTTCAGACTGAACAAACCAGTAAGTCATTGAGATATTTTCTGGCAAGTATTCGCTGGTTTCGGCTAAGACGTACATATAAAGGCGTGTTTGCCAGTTTTGAGCTAATTTGCGTTTATCTGGTGGTTTGGGATAGGTTTTCCAATCTAAAATTTGCGCTTGCTGGTTATCGGCAATTAATAAATCGTAGATAACAGTTAGTAAATAATCTTGAACTTGTAAGGTACGGTAGTGTTCACTTTCGCGGAAGGTTTGATTATTAATTGTAGGTGTTACAATGTCTGGTGCGGCACTAGCAAATGCAGACATCCACTTTTGTAGTTGGGAATCGGCTTGTAATAAACTATCAATTGGTAAACCGATTTCTCGCTGCTGCATGAGCAAGTGAAACCGACTACCTAAAGTTTGTCTTTCCTCGTGTTCTGGATCTGCGGGAGAATTGAGTTGTTCTAAATATGTATGCTGAAACTGACGAGGACAACGTTCTAATAAGTTGAGTTGTCCTTGGGATAGTCTTAATAAATTAGGAGAAGTTGATAGCATTGTTCTATTATAGATTTAGCTGCGATCGCCTTGCTGAACCCTATTTTATTTGTAATAATTTTTATCTGGGTTTTACCTTAACAAATATCCAAAAATTTAACTCAAGGCTTCACTCAATAATTCGCGGTGCATTAAGGCTCTATCGACTAAAGATTGGATTTTTTCGGGCAAAAGTGGTTCACCATTGGCGTAATATTCCAGCCAAGTTTTACTAATTATACTTGCGTCATCTGGTAAATTTTCTAAATCCCAGCCAGGTATGGCTAAATCTTCCATCAAACGATTGACTTTGGGATCATAACTGAGGGCAAAACAGCGACAACCTTCAGCCGCAGCCATAATTAAACTGTGTAACCGCATTCCAATTGCCATTTCCACACCACGATATACACCTTTTAAAAGTTGTGGATCTTCCAGACACAATATTTGGCTAACATCAGCAAGGTGGGGTTGAATGGCTTGGGCTATGCCTAAATCTTCACTTTTTTGAAATGGCAGCAATAAAATAAATACTTGGGTGGCTTTTTGAAAATCTACTAATGCTTTGGTGAGGTTAGCTAGGCGGGTTGGAGTGAGTTGGGGGTGCGATCGCAATGTTACAGCAACTCTCGGCGTAGGTAAATCTTGAAGTTCGGGGACTGGTTTTCCTTGTAGCGCCCAAACAGGATCAGGTGCGATGATGTGGGGAATTTGCCAATCTGATAATAAAGCCGCACTGGCGCGATCGCGGACACTAACTTTGGTACAACCAGCAAAATTGCGTCTGGCTAACCAGCGCGTTTGCGGACGCAATAAAGGGCCAATACCTTGCGCCCAAGCAATGGTTTTCAAATTCATTGTTTGCGCCAATGTCATCAATCCCCCATAATACAGAGGGCTAATGGTGCTGGTGACATCTTGAATTAAACTACCACCGCCCCAAATAAAAGCATCGCAGGAACGTAAAGCTTGCAGTACAGGTAGCATAGCCATGCGGTTGTAAGTTTCTACATTGTAGCGATCGCGCGTTTCTTCGGGATTGCCAGAAAGCACCACAGGCGTAACATGAGATGGCAACATTTGTAAAAGCGTCGCCAGTAAAGCTTCATCACCACCGTTACCTTTGCCATAATAACCAGACAATAACGCCCGCATAGTTCCCATCTTCAGAATTTGGATTTTAGATTATCAACTTTTTCTCAACAGTTCATAGTATGTCAGCCATCTTGTCAATCAAATAGGAATTTCCTTGTGGGAAGATTGAAGAACAGAAGAAAGAATCAGAGGAAGATTAACTTTTGACTCTTGACTTTTGAACGCCAGTTGCTTCAAGTCGGCAGAGCCGCCCAACGCACTGGCTCCTTTTGACTTTTGACTTATTTATGCACGCCCTATCAATTCCCACTTGGATTATTCACATTTCTAGCGTTATTGAGTGGATTGCCGCGATTTGGTTAATCTGGACTTACGGCGAACTCACTGGTAATCGTAGTTGGTGGGGATTGTCCCTAGCCATGTTACCAGCTTTGGTGAGTGCTATGTGTGCTTGCACTTGGCATTATTTTGACAATGCAGAATCTCTAGAATGGCTGGTAACTTTGCAAGCTACCATGACTTTAGTTGGTAATTTTACACTGTGGGCAGCTGCGGTATGGATTTGGCGTTCCAGCAAGTCTGCCAAAAATGTCACAGATAATGTTGCAGTCTCATCTATTAAATCAAAACCATGATCTCAAAAGAAACCCTGTTTGCCCTTTCCTTGTTTCCCTATTTGGGTTTCTTGTGGTTTCTTAGCCGCAGTCAACAAGTACCCAGGTTAGCATTGTATGGATTTTACGGCACACTTGTATTTGTCGGTGTTACCATCCCCGCAGGTATCTACGCCAAAGTGCATTATGGCGAAGCTTTGGCAAATGTCGATTGGCTACATGGCGGTGCGGAAGTCTTTTTAACCCTATCTAACATCTTGCTGGTGATTGGTTTTCGCCAAGCTGTGAAAGAGAGGTTAGCGTCTAAGAACTAGCGGCTATTATTTTTACTCAGCACTCAGCACTCAGCACTCAGCACTCAGCACTTTTAACAAGGATAAGATAAATGGATGTAATACCAGCAATTGATTTACTTGAAGGTCGTTGTGTGCGACTGTATCAGGGAGATTATGAAAAATCCCAAGTTTTTAGTGAAAATCCTGTGGATGTGGCTAAACAATGGGTAGATCAAGGTGCAACTCGCTTGCACTTGGTTGATTTAGATGGCGCAAAAGCAGGTAAAGTAGTAAATTTGAAAGCGATTGAAGCGATCGCTCAAGCCATATCAGTACCCATTGAAATCGGTGGGGGATTGCGCGATCGCTCTAGTGTGCAGCAAGTGTTTAACTTGGGTGTACAATGGGCAATTCTGGGAACTGTCGCCGTCGAACAACCACAGCTAGTCCAAGAACTCTGCCAAGAATTTCCCCAACAAATTATCATCGGTATTGATGCACGGAATGGGAAAGTAGCTACCCGTGGTTGGTTAGAAACCTCGGAAGTTTTAGCCACTCAACTCGCAGTGCGAATGCAAGAATTAGGTGCAGCCGCCATTATCTACACCGATATTCACCGTGACGGTACTCTTAGTGGCCCCAATATTGAAGCATTACGCGAACTCGCCAATGCGATTTCCATCCCGGTAATTGCTTCTGGTGGTGTGAGTTCGGTGACTGATTTGTTGAGTTTATTAGCTTTAGAAGCACTAGGTGTCACAGGTGCAATTGTGGGACGTGCTTTGTATACTGGCGATATTTTACTCAAAGAAGCACTACGAGCGATCGGCCCAGGACGCATTCAAGATATACCACCAAATCTTGGCTTTTCTTCCTTTGCTTAAAAATAGCTGGATGCAGAATCGCAGCTAAACACACTCGTACTAAGTTGCTTTCAAAATATAGTCTTCCTACTCCCACCCTCAGTAGAGACGTTATATACAACGTCTCTACAACTTGGTATCAGGTTATGTCTGTTGAACCGCGTATAAAATCAAGGGTTTTGTCTGTGTAGCAGTGACTTCAGTCGCCCCCGTGGAAGATGTGAATTATGGGAAACACATCTTCTAAGAAGCTGAAGATTGTAATTGTTCTAATCTTGCCAACACTTCTTGACTGTGAACCGAGGGATTAACTTTGACAAAAGTCTCGCGCAAGATACCTTCTGGGTCAATAATAAAGCTGTGGCGCATCGAGACAAAACCAATCCAAGAACCGTAGGCTTTACTAACTGCGCCAGTTGTATCAGCCAAAAGCGGAAATTTTAATCCCTCAGAATCGCAAAATTCAGCATGAGAATCGACATCATCAGCACTCACGCCAATTATTTGCGTATTTTTTGCCAGATATTTGGGTAAGTCTTGCTGAAAACGCCGCGCTTCGATGGTGCAACCAGAGGTAAAGTCTTTGGGATAAAAGTACAGTACTACCCACTGACCACGCAAATCAGTCAGAGAGATTTTGCCGTCGCCTGTATTTGTCGGCAATGTAAACTCTGGTGCAGGTTGATTTAATGCTGGTAGTTTACCACCCAGCGCGTTAGCCGCAGGTGAAAAGTTGAACCAACAAATGAGAGTAAAGCAGCTGGCAAATAATAGACTCAAAAAATTGCGCCGAGAAATCATGGTGCAAACTATAATTACAACTTTACATAAGTTTACAATTCTTGGTTGCTATTATCACTTAACTCAGATTCGCTGGGGGTATCTGTGCTTTCGATGTATTGGCTATCGAGAAGAAAAGCACCTCTGGTAAAGCGAATACCCCAATAACCTCCCGGACGGCGGTCAAGGACTATACCTTCTTCACCAAGAGTTATCACGTCTGGGGGACGTAACATAGGCATCGGGTCGGCGGTTTTGACGTAGGGTGGTAGCGCCACGACTTTGACTTTGCTACCAATAGCGAATTCTTTGGTCATATAAAAAAAGCTAGAAGTTTGATTAACTCCTAACTTTATCCTAAAGGGGTTGTCAATTTTGTTATTAGTCGGGAAGGAAATTAAGGAATGCGAAAGGAGATGAAACGTCTCTCCTCTCGCCATCTTCTGCAAGGAAGCCTGAGTAAGTCAAAAGTCAAAAATCAAAAGTTAAAAATTTATTTGCTAACAGAAAATATTACTTGTACTTCAGTTAGTGGTAAGTGCCAAACTAACTCAGGTTGCCAAGTATCTGGGTCAAAGTTGGAGTGACGACCGCGCTGATATGCTTGCCATAATCTTTGCCAAGTAAATTCTTGACGAGAATCCAGATTTTTATAAATAACTCTTAATAGTCCTAAGCCTAATAGAACATTAAATACGCCGAATTTTGCGCCTAATAAAAATGCTTGTACTTCTGCTTCGCCTATGGGGTCTGCACCATAACCAGTGAGGACGTGAACGCCATCATGAAGTTGTTTGCGGCGCATACCTGTAGTGAAAGGTTTGAGGTTGTGTGCATCGAGGAAATCAACCCAAGCTTGACCAAAACTGTCAGCAGTTAGCGATCGCAACTTTTCTAGATAAACAATTTGTGGCACATTTTTGCCGCGTGCTTCTGTAATGCGATCGAGTTTGTCTAAAAATTGTTGGATGGGAGGCGTAGATTTGGAGGAAGCAAGATCAGTTTGCATAATTCTAAAATTAAAAATTGATAGGGGTGGGTGAATAATGCCCACCCTGGCTAAATAACTAGTCGTGCTTGTCTCGGTAGATGGTATGAGAGAAACGATTTTGGCTCTCTAGTTATTGTTGTGACTCTAAATTTAAATGCTGAATTGCCAGAATTAGGTATTAGGTTGACGGCGTTGTTGACGACGTTCTTTACCGTTTTGGCGTAATTGCTGAAGTTTGGTTTTTTGTTCGGGAGTTAAAACGGCTTCAATTTGTTGTTTAGAAGATTCACGTATTTGCCGAATTTGGGTTTTTTGCGCTTCGGTTAAATTCAAATCAGCAAAGTCCTTACCACCTCGACGGCCGACACGCTGTCCTGGATTTGCTTGTCTTTCAGCGCGGCGTGCTTCCATTGCTGCTTTGATTTTTGCTTTTTGTTCTGGGGTGAAAACGTTTTCAATTTGAGTGCGGGTGTTGCGTTGAATTTGCTCAATTTGGCTCTTTTGCGCGTCAGTTAGACCTAATTCTGCCCAAGGGCCTTTTTTACCTTGCCAGCGGCCTTGTCCTTCTGCTTGGGCTACTAACAGAGGAGAATGAGAGAAGGCTTGAGCTTTGACAGCTAAGGAAGTTGTTGTCAGAGTTAGAGCGATCGCACCAGCAATGAATGATAATGATTTGAGTTTCATTTTGTACCTTGTTTTCTGTTCCGTTTGAGGATGCCATCATCATAGGAATTTACTCTTATTCATCACATGAGGCGAAAGTCATGTTTACACCCATGACTTTAGTCATGCTTTATTTTTCTGCTATTTGAGTAACAATAACTAGTAAATTCAAGTGACAACAAAAGGCGGGATTAAGTATAATCTCGCCATTTTCTAGTAACGCTCTAAATCTCATATTGCTATGAATCAAACTATTCAAATTCACAATCATCCCTTTCGATTTTTACTGTATTTAGAATGGATATTGCTCACTCTTGCCATTTCATCATCTACTTTTCCTGAATCTTCGCCGCGTTTTGCTAATCACGCCAATCAATTTCCTGAACTGACCATTGGCTGTTTGATTATTTTTGGGGTTATGGGTTTAAGAATCCCCACAGGTAAACCGATCAGTAAAATAATTTATACAGCGATTGAGATTTTATTACTATTTATTACGGGGATGTTTGGTGGGCGAGTGGCGCGATTGTTTCCATTCATCTATCTGATTTTAGTAACCCGTAGTTGTTTAATTTTTCAACTATCAGGGCGTTTAGTTGTGACGGGTTTATCTTTTGGCTTATTTTTAATTACCTTAAATTCCCGCTTACCCAAGGCTTTACCGCCACAAGCCCAAGAGCGGTTTCGGTTTATTACATTCAATACAGCATTATTATTTGGGTTAAGCTTGGTTTTCGTTTTATTATTAATGAATACAGTTTTAGCTGAACGGCAGAGTCGAGAAAAACTAGCGATCGCTAATGATAAACTCCGCCAATATGCTTTGCGAATTGAGAATCAAGCCACCCTAGAAGAACGTACACGCATCGCGCGGGAAATTCATGATTCTTTGGGGCATTCTTTAACTGCTTTAAATTTACAATTAGAAACCGCTTTAAAATTGTGGAATGCCAACCCAGAAAAAGCTCAAACATTTTTAGCTAGAGCCAAAGAATTAGGTTCTAAAGCTTTAAAAGATGTGCGCCAGTCAGTTTCGACTATGCGGGCTAATCCCTTGCAAGAAAAAACTTTAGAACAGGCAATATCTGGACTGTTAGAAGATTTTCATCGCGCTAATGGTATTAGTCCACGTTGTTTTATTAATTTAGATTATCCTCCGCCAACAGAGATTAATATTGCCTTGTATCGGATTATTCAAGAATCATTGACCAATATTTCTAAACATGCACAAGCAACAGAAGTAATCATCGCCCTCACTAGTAATAAAAATAGTTTACGGTTGATGGTGCAAGATAATGGCAGAGGATTTGATATTCAGCAAAATACTACTGGTTTTGGCTTACAAAGTATGCGCGATCGCACTTTAGCGTTAGGGGGGGAATTTAATATTCATACTAGTCCCAATTTTGGCTGTCAAATTACCGTTGATATTCCTTTATTGAGTTTAATGTCATGATTAAAGTATTATTAGTAGATGACCAAAACTTAATCCGCCAAGGACTAAAAGAATTACTAAAATTGGAAGCGGATTTAGAAATTATTGGCGAAGCCGAAAATGGTAAAATTGCTGTGGAATTAGCAGCAAAATTACAACCAGATGTGGTATTAATGGATATTAGAATGCCCATTATGGATGGCGTGGCAGCTACTAAAGAAATTCATCAATATTATGAGAATATCAAAATTTTAGTGCTGACAACTTTTGATAATGATGAATATGTTTCAGCTGCATTACAATACGGTGCAATGGGTTATTTACTCAAAGATACACCCTCAGAAGAATTAGCTGTGGCAATTCGCGCCGTTCACAAAGGTTATACTCAATTGGGGCCAGGAATTGTGCAGAAACTATTAAATCAGTTTCCACATGGTATTCCAACACCATCAGAACCTGTACCACCGAGTTTAACTGAACTCACACCCAGAGAAAAAGAGGTTTTAAAGTTAATTGCGACAGGTGCGAGTAACCGCGAAATTGCCCAAGAATTATATATTTCTGAAGGGACGGTGAAAAATCACGTCACAAATATTTTAAATCGGTTGAGTTTGCGCGATCGCACCCAGGCTGCTATCATCGCTAATACCTTTTTAGCTTATTTAAATGAGTCTGATTAACTTTTAGCACCTGATACTATAGCCTTTCCTAGTCTGCTAAGTTAAAAATTTATCTGCGTCCATCTGCGTCCATCTGCGGTTAATTATTCTTGTTTGTACTTCACTAGAAGAAGAAACGCTATATAGTTTTTTCTAGTCTGCTGATTTAAAAATTTACCTGCGTTTACAGCGTTTTTCATCTAGCCTCTAGCCCCTAGCCTCTATATACAATAATTAATTCTCTATAAACAAAGCCAAACATTCATCTTTTAAAACACCTTTTGTCACCTTGATATTTCTAAAAGACTTAGCTATGATTTCTTCGCAGAAAATATGAATCTGTGACTGATGAATCGAGACTAAATCTTGAATGGAAACACCATAGATAATTTCTGAGATACCTGTCCACACACAAGCTGTTGCACACATCGGACAAGGTTCGCAAGTCGTATATATGCTGTAACCTTCTAAAGAAGGATTTTTGAGTTTAGTTGTTAATTTGCGAATTACATTTATTTCTGCATGTGCAGATGGGTCACTATCTGTTTGCACAGTATTATATGCTACTTCAACAACTTCGTCATCCTTGACAATTACCGCACCATAAGGCCAATCACCTTTTTTGGCAGCTTCCAGAGCTAAACGCATAAAATATTCTTGGTTCATTGTGGTTATTAATAATGAAAAATCATGCTCAATCATATTCCAGATAGATGAAATTTCAGTAAAAGTTTTAAAGGTCGAAAAAATATGTTAATAAGTAGAGAAAAAACTGAATTTTACTTAACAGACTTGGAAACACCTACTGGAAAATTTATCAATCTGACAATTGCGGCTTTAGTACTAATTTCGTCAGGAATTTTTGTTGCCCAAACTTATAATATTCCTTATAATGTTAGATTGCAGCTTGATTTTATTGATACTGCTATCTTGGTAATTTTTGCAGTAGAGTATATAATTCGCCTCTGGAGTGCTGAAAACAAGCTGAAGTATGTTTTTAGTTTTTATGCCATTTTAGATTTAATGGCGATATTGCCATTTTTCTTAGGCGCAGTAGATATCAGCTTTATTCGCCTCCTGAGATGGTTTCGGATTTTAAGATTAATTAGGTTTATTGATCAAAAGTTTTTGTTTGCCAGTGTCAGCAGTGAAGATAGTTTAATCTTCGTGCGGATATTGTTTACATTATTTGCAATTATTTTTATTTATTCGGGGTTAATTTATCAAGTTGAACATCCAGTAAACCCCCAAGTTTACACTACATTTTTGGATGCGTTTTATTTTTCTGTTGTCACGATGACGACTGTCGGGTTTGGGGATGTCACACCAATTTCCGAAGCGGGAAGGTTGTTGACAGTATTGATGATTTTAACAGGTGTCACCTTAATTCCGTGGCAAGTGGGAGATTTAATTAAGCGGTTGGTAAAAAATGCTAATCAGATAGAAACAGTATGTTCCGGTTGTGGTTTAGCTTTTCATGATTTAGATGCGGCTTTTTGTAAAAGATGTGGAACAAAATTGAGAATTAAAAGTGGCGAGTAAAAATTAAATTTTTCTAAGTTTTCCGTAAAAATGTTATCGGGAATTGTAGCGGTTGCTGAATAGACTCAATTCTGAAAGTATCAGGAGTTGAATTTTAGCAATGGATAAGTTATTACTGGCAATTATAGCGATGTTGCTGATAGTGACCGTTCCTAACCTATTGAGTAACCCCATTGCGAATATGTATGGGCCGCACTTTTTGGTGTTTTATGCTGGCATTATTAGTGTAACTTTATTGGCAAGTTACTATAATTTAAAGTTTGACGCAACAGCACAATTACCTTTACCATCAATTCCTACCAATCCTGATCCTTATAAAATTGCATATTTACGTGGTGGAGAAAGTGAGGTCATACGCTTGGTAATATTGAATTTGCTTCAGGATGGTTATTTACAAATTAATCAAGATACCATAGAGCAATCAACTACATATTCTTATCCAGGTAATTTATCACTCATAGAGCGCCAAGTATTTGACTATTTTGTGTTTCCAAAATTAGCTAGTCAAACACTCAGTTACACAATTTCAAACACAATTATCCACAAATACTGGTGTGAAACTTACGAAGAATCGCTACTAAATGAGCAACTTTTACTACCCAAAACCGCCAGAGACTTAGCAAAGAAAATCAGTGTTTTGGGAAGTTGTATTATTTTGGGATTGGGTGGTTATAAGCTTTCAATAGCATTGCTTAAAGGATATAACAATGTTTTCTTTCTCATTATTATAGGTCTAATTTATTGGATTATTTTTATACTGCTCTCTTGTCCATCCAGACGAACTCAACTGGGAGAAAGGTATATAAAACAACTTCAGCAAAGTTTTATACAACTTAAAAACAAAATCATTCGCACCATATCCGATGACAGAAATGAAACAGATTTGAATATGTTGTTGCCTGTAGCCATTTTTGGTGTAGAAATCTTACATGGAACTTCCTACACAGATTTTGCAAAAATTTTCGCGCCATTAGTCACCAGCCATGATAACGGAGGAAGTAGCGGTGGCGGTGGTGGTTGTGGCGGTGGTGGTTGTGGTGGTGGTGGCGGTGGTGGCGGTGGTGGCGGCTGCGGTGGCTGCGGTGGTGGTGGCTAAAACTGAGTGTGATATAATACATTCCAGAGTTGAAAAAGCGAGATGAATTAAACAACCGCTACCAAGATTTTGACAATTAATTGTTCCTAACTTTAGGCATTTCCTAACAAGGAGTAAAAGTAATGGATACATTACTGCACAACTTCGTTGCAGATATGTATGGGCCGAACTTTCTGCTATTGTATGGTGTTGTTATCATCGCAACTTTGTTATTATGTGAACGTTTAGTCCAAGATCCAACAAAAAATCAGCCTTTACCGCTAATTCCGGCTGAACCAGATCCTTACAAAATCGCTTACTTGCGTTCTCAAGCAACCGGAGTTGCTCATTTAATATTATTCAACTTGATTCAGCAGGGTTATTTGCAAGTCAGTGGGCAGACTATTAGTAAAGCATCTGATCATCCTGACATATCAAATTTACAACCAGTCGAACGGCAAGTTTTTGAGAAGTTGTCTGAACCTGCTACGGCTAAAACATCTTTGTGGTTAGCGACTCAGTGTGTACAGTCATTCTGCAATACTTATCAAGAAAAGTTGCATGATGAACAATTGTTGTATAGTGCGAAGTGGCAAGAATGGAATATTAAAATCGGCTTAGTTGGCGCGATGCTAATTTTTGGCTTGGGTGGCTATAAGCTGCTGATAGCTTTGGGTAAGGGACGCTATAACGTTGGTTTTTTGATAATTATGGGTGTGTCGTCCATTATTTATCTGCTGTGGTATGTGAGTCAGCACAAGTTTCTCAGCCATTTGGGAAAAAGGTATCTGCAACAACTGCAAACCACCTTCAACAAACTGCGCGAAACTTCTATTGTCAACAACAACTTACTGGTATTAGCACTGTTTGGTGTTGAGTCTTTGGCTGGAACTACCTACGATGCTTACTATAAAGCGTTCTTTCCACCAGCTTATTCTACAACAAGTAGCCGCAGTAGTTCGTCTAGTAGTTCATGTAGTAGTGGGAGTTCCTGCGGTAGTTCTTGTAGTAGCGGGAGTTCTTGCGGGAGTTCTTGCGGGAGTTCTTGTGGTGGTGGTTGCGGTGGCGGTTGTGGTGGGTAGAGAGAATGTTAACTAAACCTGTACCCAGCACAGTTATAAAATCGCTCATACTCAAGTTACTGATTATCTCACTGGTAATGTGTGTAGTGTTGGCGATCGCAAAAATCATCACAGACATGAATAACGTTGATTTTCTGAGGTTTTATGGTGCTATTGTCATAATTACAGCGTTAGTTGGTCGCTGGTTTATGCAAGATCCTACAAGAAATCAACCTTTACCCCTCATTCCTGCTGAACCAGATCCTTACGAAATTGCTTACTTGCGTTCTGAAGAAATGGGAGTAGCAAAGGTAGCAATGATGGACTTGTCACAGCGCGGTTATTTACAAATCACAGAAGACTCTATCCAACAAGCAGAAAATCATCCTGATATATCTCTGCTAACAACCATACAACGTGAGGCATTTGATTGGTTTGCGACATCAACAACACCAAGAATATCTGGGTGGTTATTAGCCAGACAATTACAGCCACACTGCACAGTTTATCAACAACAATTACAAAGTAAACAACTACTAACTTCTGAACAAATGCAAGTCCGAAAAGAGTTAGTTAGCTTTATCGGGATTTCTATCATTCTGATGTTAGGTGGCTTTAAATTGGTAGTAGCATTATTAGATGACTCCCATAATGTCGCTTATCTCATCATTGTGGGAATATTTTCGGTTTATTTTCTCCATAGTCTCTCTCAAATATCTCGTCTTAGCACGCTGGGGAAAAATTACCTCAAACAACTCGAAGCTACATTTGGACAATTAAAACAAAAAATTCAAGCTGATATCCCTGAAGCAACCTTCGCCCAGTTAAAACAAAAAGTAGAAATTGGCATTCCATCGGAATTAGAATACAAATTGGCTGTCGCACTTTATGGTTTTGAATTACTCGCCGGAAGTCGTTACGACAGATTTCAAAATATTTTTGTACCTGTGATAAATACCGCCAATAGGCAAAATAGTAGTTCTGGTGGCTGTGGTGGCGGTGGCTGTAGTGGGGGTTGTAGTGGTTCCTGCGGCGGTGGTTGTGGTGGATGTGGCGGTGGAGACTAAAAAATGATGCTATCTCAACTTCCTAGTTTGGGTGTCGGGTTGGGTTTTCGAGAACCATTCAAAAGTGATTTGTTTCTTAACCGTCCACAAGTAGACTTTCTGGAAATTGTGGCAGAACATTATCTTGATGCACCAGTACAAAAACAACAAGAATTAGAAATACTGGCTGCACATTTCCCAATAGTTCCCCACGCCATTAATTTGTCGCTGGGTAGTGCGGAAGGTTTAGATACAGATTATTTACGCAAACTTGCAACCTTAATTCAACAAGTTAACCCGCCTTGGTGGAGTGAGCATATTTGTTTTACCAAAGCTGGCGGTGTGGATATTGGGCATTTGTCACCCTTACCTTACACCAAAGAGGCGGTAGATATACTCTGTCGCAATATTGCCGAGGTGCGACGCTTTGTTGATGTGCCGTTAATTCTGGAAAATATTACTTATATGGTAAAACTTCCTGGTGCAGAGATGACCGAAGCGCAGTTTTTGGCGGAAGTGGTAGAACGTGCTGACTGTGGGTTGCTGTTGGATGTGACGAATTTACATACCAATGCAGTGAATTATGGTTATGATGTCCAAGATTTTCTCAATGATTTACCGTGGGAACGTGTTGTGCAGTTGCATTTCGTCGGCGGACATTGGCACGATGGTGTATTAATTGATAGTCATTCCCAGTCCACACCGCCGGAAGTTTGGCAAATAATGGCGGAAGTTGTAGCCCGCATTCCTGTTAAAGGGATAGTGTTAGAACGGGATGAAAATTTACCTCCGTTTACAGAAATAGTCCAAGAATTGCAGACAGCACGAAAGATTCTCATACCAAGTTGCTGGGGTGGGTGTGGGGAATAGAAAAAACGAACCGCAAAGGACGCAAAGGACACGAAGGTAAGAGAGTTTGAGAGTTGACAGCTTATTAGGAGTTATCAAAGATGGGGTTAGCACAAACCCAGCAAGTTTTAGCCCAGCTTTACACCAATACTGAATTTCGAGGGCGTTTTTTTGCCAACCCGCAAGCGGTGGGTGTGGAGTTTGGTTTGAGTGATGATGAAGTACAAAAGTTAGCGGAAGTTTCATCACAGGAAGTCAATATATTTGCCAATTCTCTCAAGTGGAAGCGGTTAGGCGAAATACGGGAACTGTTACCCAGAACTGCTAAGGTGTTGGGCAAAAATTTTAATACCTTGTTTTGGCGATATGCAGAGACTTATTTACCCACGGGAATTAAAAAACATCGGGATGATGCGATCGCTTTTGCTAACTTTATGATGAAGGTGGCGCAAAATGAAAATTTAGCACCTGCTTGGATAGGTGATTTAGTCAGGTATGAACAAACTTGGCTGTTAACTTATGAACCAGGAGTTTGTTTAAAATTTTGTTGGTTGCGTTACGCTATTCATCGTGATTTTACTGCAAAACCAACTTTGGCAATCTGGTGGCGTTGGTCGGGGCGATCGCAGCTACATCATATAATTTTATGATATTGTCTCACGCAGAGGCGCGGAGAGTGTGAGACAATATCATTCACGGATAGCTTGAATAAATTCCTGTACCGCATCATACTGGTCAGAACTGGCGATATACCGCAGCAAAATTACTGGATCTAAATCTGGGAAAAACCGACTCCGGTTGACTTCTACATACTCACCACTTTCGGTTAGAGAAAATATTTGGATTTGATGAGATTTCCAGAACCAAACTTCTGGTATATTCTTCGGTTTGTATAAATCTTTTCTATTAATACTGCCACTGGTAACAACAACTTCAATCACAATGTCAGGAACTTCTCTTTTAACACCAATGCTGTAAGATTCATCTGGTGTACCAGAAGCATATCCCGGTTCTTCTAAAGTATAGCCACCCCGCTTATAAAACCGGATGTTTTTCTCTCTCATATAAGCTTCTAGTAATAAACTCAGAGTACTTTTTACGAACTCATGTTCTTCTCCAACTGGCGACATAATTTCTAATATTCCTGACAAATAAGACAGTCGAACATGATGATTGTCCTTTAGCTGTGTTTCAATTCCCTTGAATTGCTCCCATGAAACATCTTTCAGAGTTACTAGTTGTTCTTTCTTGGGCTGGTCTACAAGTGGAATACTCATCATCACAGTTACCTAAATAACCAAATCTGTACTTATGCTCATTAAATAGAAAATACAGTTAACTTACCTAAAAATAATTGTTATTATAACTCATTTTGTAGTGAATAAAACTACCATAAGTAATGAACACATCGTAAAATTACTCATGAATAAAATAGACCGCCAGAGAGAACATCAAGCCAATGAACGAACTTTTTTAGCTTGGTTGAGAACTTCTATTGCTTTAATTGGTTTTGGTTTTGCTATTGCCAGGTTTGGTCTATTTTTACGCCAATTAAATACAGCAATTACCCAACAAGAACCCGTGGTTCATCCTTTATTTAACTCGGAGAATTTAGGAGTTGCTTTAGTAATTGTGGGAGTAAGTGCGATCGCTCTAGCCGCGTGGCGATATAATCAGGTTTTCTGGCAAATTGAACGGGGAGATTATCAACCCAATCGTTTACCTGTGTGGATACTCACCGCAGTGGTGATGATTTTAGGTTTACTGAGTATTCCTTTATTGTTTTTACGCAATCATCTGACACCACGCCCATCTTCAATATCACCCCAGCCCCAAACTAAAAATATTAACCCAAAATAATTCATGATTTATTTATGACCATAGACATATTTAAATTATGACTATTGGCATATTTTTCAAATTAATTTTGTGCTTTTAAATATCAGCCGCTAAAATTTTAGAATAGATTAATCAGGCATATAAAGCTGTTTTGAAAACTCAAATCAGTTCCCGCACCTCTACCCCCACAAATCAAAAGCATCTATTCAAAAGTCTTGAATAGAGATTGTTTCTGCCCTTGAGTACATCGTTAATAGATATTATTAAATAAAGTATTTCGGATGAGATACTAAGAGCATACAATCACTATTTAGAGTCAACTCCAAAGCCCGCAAGTGGTCAATCAAATATTATCCTAACCAGAGATAATCCTACCTACACATATTGGATTTTCCAGTTGGATGCAGCTAACACCAACCACCAACTTCCAGGCTTTAACTATTTCTAATTAGTACCACAACGCTGTCTGATAGTGCCGTTTAAAGGCTAGGACTACAATTATGAGTCAAACCTTTGCAACCATCGACGGGAATGAAGCTGTTGCCCGTGTTGCTTACAAATTAAATGAAGTAATTGCTATTTATCCTATTACTCCCTCTTCCGCGATGGGTGAATGGGCGGATGCTTGGTCAGCAGAAGGTCGTCCCAATCTTTGGGGTACGGTTCCCAGCGTTGTGCAGATGCAAAGTGAAGGTGGTGCGGCTGGTGCAGTTCATGGGGCATTACAAACAGGTTCTCTGAGTACCACATTTACGGCATCTCAAGGGCTATTGTTAATGATTCCTAACCTCTACAAAATTGCGGGGGAACTCACTAGCACAGTTGTTCATGTGGCTGCACGCTCATTGGCTACTCATGCTTTATCCATTTTCGGCGATCATAGTGATGTGATGGCGGCGCGGGCAACTGGCTTTGCCTTGTTGTGTTCCGCTTCAGTGCAAGAAAGTCACGACTTAGCCCTCATCGCCCATGCAGCTACTCTCAAATCAAGAGTTTCGTTTATGCACTTTTTTGACGGGTTCCGCACCTCTCATGAAGTGCAGAAGGTGAAATTATTGGCGGATGACGATATTAAATCGCTCATTCCTGACGAGTTAATTTTAGAACACCGCGCCCGTGCTTTAACCCCAGACCGCCCTGTGTTGCGGGGTACTGCCCAAAACCCTGATGTTTACTTCCAGTCGCGGGAAGGCGCAAACCCTTACTACAACGCCTGTCCAGAAATTGTCCAAGATATCATGGATCAATTTGGCGATCGCACAGGTAGATATTACCGCATTTTTGAATATCACGGTGCTGAAGATGCGGAACGGGTAATTGTCATCATGGGTTCTGGTTGTGAAACCGTCCATGAAACAGTTGATTATCTCAACGCCCGTGGGGAAAAAGTCGGCGTGGTGAAAGTACGCCTCTACCGTCCCTTTGATATCCAAAGGTTTGTGCAAATGTTACCAGAAACTGTACAAGCGATCGCGGTTTTAGACCGCACAAAAGAAGCAGGTAGCACCGGCGAACCACTATATCTCGATGTGGTCGCAGCTATCCACGAAATCTATGCTGAACGCGGTAGTGGTCGAGACAAGGTTCCCTCGGAAATTGTCGCTGCCCGTGGTAGTGGCAGAGATAAAGTTCCCTCGGAAATTGTCGCTGCCCGTGGTAGTGGCAGAGATGAGGTTCCCTCAGAAATTGTCGCTGCCCGTGGTAGTGGTCGAGATCAAGTCCCACCGATGATTATCTGTGGTCGTTACGGCCTTTCCTCCAAGGAATTTACTCCTGCAATGGTGAAGGCCGTTTTCGACAACTTATCTCAACCAAAACCAAAAAATCATTTCACTGTGGGTATTCACGATGATGTTACCCACACTTCCCTTTCCTTTGACCCCAACTTTTCCATCGAACCCGATACCGTCGTCCGGGCTATGTTCTACGGCTTGGGTTCTGATGGGACGGTAGGGGCGAATAAAAACTCCATCAAAATTATCGGTGAGGGAACCGATAACTACGCCCAAGGTTACTTTGTCTACGACTCGAAAAAATCCGGTTCTATGACCGTATCTCACCTGCGGTTCGGGCCGCAACCGATACGGTCTACCTACCTGATAGACAAAGCCAACTTTATTGGCTGTCACCACTGGGTATTTCTAGAAAAGGTCGATGTGCTGCAAGGGGCGGCAACTGGCGCGACAATTTTGTTAAACAGTCCTTTTGATAAAGAGACAGTTTGGCAAAATCTCCCCCTGAAAGTCCGACAGCAAATTTTAGATAAGCAGCTGAAATTGTATGTCATCAATGCCAACCAAGTCGCCCGTGAAAGTGGCATGGGAGGACGCATCAATACAATTATGCAGGTATGCTTCTTTGCCTTAGCGGGGGTATTGCCACAAGCAGATGCGATCGCCAAAATTAAAAAGGTGATCGAAAAGACTTATGGTAAAAAAGGCGCAGATATCGTCCGCATGAACTTGCAAGCGGTCGATATGACCTTAGATAATCTGCATCAAGTCAATATCCCCACCGCCGAACAAGGTAAATGGCTAGATGAAGAATTATTCTCGACCAATTCCTTACCTGTGAGTGCGCCCGAATTTATCCAAGAAGTCCTCGGTAAAATCATGATTTGGCAAGGCGATGATTTACCTGTCAGTGCCTTACCAGCAGATGGAACCTTCCCCACAGGTACCGCCAAATGGGAAAAACGCAACGTCGCCCAAGAAATCCCCGTTTGGGAACCGGATGTCTGCGTACAATGCAGTAAATGTGTGATGGTTTGTCCGCACAGTGCCATCCGTGGCAAAGTTTATCAAGAAAGTGAATTAGCTAACGCACCGTCCGCCTTTAAGTCGGTGAATGCCAAAGATAAAGATTTTAATCATCAAAAATTTACTATTCAAGTTGCTCCCGAAGATTGTACAGGTTGCGCTATTTGTGTCAATATTTGTCCAGCTAAAAGTAAATCTGAACCGACGAAAAAAGCCATTAATATGGCACAGCAACTACCTTTAAGAGAACAAGAAAAGCAAAACTGGGATTTCTTTTTAAACTTACCCAATCCCGACCGGAGAAATTTAAAATTAAACCAAATTCGTCAACAACAATTACAAGAACCCTTATTTGAATTTTCTGGTGCTTGCGCTGGTTGTGGTGAGACACCTTATTTAAAATTATTAACCCAATTGTTTGGCGATCGCTCAGTTATTGCCAACGCTACCGGCTGTTCCTCCATCTACGGCGGCAACTTGCCCACCACCCCTTGGACAACCAACGCCGATGGACGCGGCCCCGCTTGGTCGAATAGTTTATTTGAAGATAACGCCGAATTTGGTTTTGGTTATCGCTTATCCATAGATAAACAAGCTGAATTTGCCGCCGAATTATTACAACAAATCAGCAGTGAAGTAGGCGACAACCTCGTTCATGCCATCCTCAGTGCCGAACAAAAAAACGAAGCCGATATTTGGGAACAACGAGAAAGAGTTGCATTATTAAAAGACAAATTAGATCACATTTTAACTTCAGAAATTGATGCTAATTTAAAATCCAAAACTTGCAATTTAAAATCTATTGCAGATTACTTAGTTAAGAAAAGCGTCTGGATTATCGGCGGTGATGGTTGGGCCTATGATATTGACTTTGGTGGTATTGACCATGTGTTATCTAGCGATCGCAACGTCAATATTTTGGTGATGGATACAGAAGTATATTCTAATACTGGCGGTCAGTCTTCCAAAGCCACCCCCAAAGCAGCCGTCGCCAAATTTGCCGCCAGTGGTAAGCCTGCACCCAAAAAAGACTTAGGCTTAATGGCCATGAACTACGGTAATGTCTACGTAGCAAGTGTAGCTTTAGGTGCAAAAGACGACCACACCCTCAAAGCCTTTTTAGAAGCCGAAGCTTACGACGGCCCATCATTAATTATTGCCTACAGCCATTGCATCGCCCACGGCATCAACATGACCACGGGCATGAATCACCAAAAAGCTTTGATAGAATCAGGACGTTGGTTGTTGTATCGCCACAATCCCCTATTAAAAGAACAAGGAAAGAACCCCTTACAATTAGATATGCGCCCTCCGACGCAATCTGTAGAAGCATCAATGTATCAAGAAAATCGCTTCAAAATGCTCACCAAGAGTAAACCAGAAATTGCCAAGCAGTTGTTACAACAAGCACAAGCCGAAGTTGATGCCCGTTGGCAAATGTATCAGTATTTAGCCCAACGCAATCCCTAGATCATAAGAATGTATTTAGTTTGACATAAATTACTCACCTGCAATTTGCAGAATAGTTGTATACAACTGTTCGCTGACACGAAAATCCGCTTGTTCCATTAATTGGTCAATAAGCGGTTTAACAATTGGAATTAAATTATTCCGTTTAGCTTGTACAAGCACTCCCAATAATCCAGTCACTTGCAAACCATAACTTTTTGCTACTATACGCCCTCGACGTTCATCCATTAACAGTAAATCAGCTTTAAGTTCTAAGGCTAAGGCGATCGCTTCAGCTTCACCCAAGTCAATATTTTCTTGACTTTCCTGAATTATAATTACTTGTTGTAAATCTTTAACTGTCTGAGTTTGAATCCAGGCAAAGGTTTGCACTTCCATAGCACCAGGAACAAGTTTATCAACAGATACCATTTCGTTGTAAACTGCTGCTGGAATAATAATTTGATTGTAAAGTTTTTGCAGCAAATCTAACTGCGCGATCGCTGCCAAATTTGTAATAGGTGATGTATCACTAACAATAATCACAATAGCTTCATCGACTGCAAAGTTTTTATATCCGCTTCAAAATCTTTTACATCATAATTAATACAAAGTCCACGCTTGGCAAGTTCATGTTGGAATTCAATTACTGTTAATCCCGTCCAAGTACGAGCTTTACCGCTACTAATTTTTTCTTGCTTATAAAGCATAATAGCGATTTCTAACTTTAATTCATCCTCCGTCATTCTTGTGGCTCGGAGAATATCATCAGGGATTAAGATACTCATAGGAAATGTGATTGGAGTTATTTACTCTACAATTTTAAAATATGTAGAGCAGAAGTATGAGATAGTCCATAAGAAATTGCGCTTAAACTTTTTCAATTATGTCTAGAGTACATGAGCTTTTGAATCAAATTATTAAATGGGTGCAGCAGTCCAATTAAGAGAACAAGTTAATCACTAGAACCTTTCAAAAAACACTAAAGCCAGTGCTTCAATTATTTTTGTGTCTTAGGTATTGAGTCAGCAACCTAAAGCAGTGGTCATCGTTAACCCCTGGTAGCTTGTCTTGTAATGCAGCATAAGCATCTTGAGTCAAAAGTATGGGGTATCCTATCTCAAAGTCATCAGTGTTCGATGATGTGATTTCACCTAATTGATCTATAACTCTCAAGATTGTTTCGCTAACAATTGTTGTATCTAGTGAACCCACAAGTTGCTCTAATTCTCTCTTGGTTGATTCCGTTAGCCAAACTCTGATTAAGCCTGTATTCAAAACCTCTCCAATTACAGTGAAGATGTAAAGATTTGGATCAATTGGAGATGGAATATCAAAGTATGGTTGAATTTTAGCACCTGCTGATGTTGTGACAGAGTATCTTTTCTTGCCAGTTTCTCTTTCATAAATCCATAAATTTTGACTTTGTTTCCTGGAACCACCACCTGAAGGTCTCCATTCCGCATAGTAATCATCTGGATTAGGAATGAGCATTTCTTCTTCAAAATATAAAAATTGTCGTAAGCTTTCTTGCCAAAGCAACCATCCAGTTCTCATGTCAGGAATACCAGAAGATTGGGCTTGCTGACTCACTTTATTTCTCCGTTGATTAATCAGTTCACCATATTGTGTTAGGACATTACGCATAACTTGATTTGGATCTTGATCATCAACTGGAATGCGGATTGAGCGGGTAGCTGCTGGGTGCATTAAAGTTGTACCACAGGCATCTCTTAAATCAGGTTTTGATCGATAGCAAAGCATCTTATGCTCTACGCCTAGAAGATCATACATCACATCAATATTTAAATTAGACCACCCAGCTTTGGGGATTCCTTTTGCACGACAGTAAACATCTGCCCAATCTCCTTCCTCAAACTTTCGACCCATCATATAAGCTACTTTAATAGCAAGATAGGTCTGAGCATCTTCATATTCTTTTTGGGTAAAGGCTGGTAGTGTTCGAGGTCTGTACATCTGTGTATTCTCTAACTTAATTTTATCGACGAGTTCTCGAAAGGATTCAAAACTAATCGAAATTAAACTGTCTTTGATAGCTGTAGATAACCACTTAGAATATAAACGTCGATAGTCAAACTCAGGTTGACGTGAAACATGGAGAAAGCTTTTAGTAAAACTTTTTTCTTGAGCCAAATATTTTTTGATAAATTTAATTATATTTTGCTGTACTATCTGGTCATTATTTTGCTTTATCTGTATATTTTTTTGTGGATATAATTGAATATTGTCGAATTTTTGACAATGCAATATTAAATCGTAGCCAACAGCATTCTCTGACACAAACATCTTAAATGTGCCATGCTTTTTATCGAAAATTTGAGTTCCTTTAATTTCAAAACCTGCATCTGCTAAAGCTTTTTGAATTACCATCCATACTTTTTCCGATGAGTTATGAAACGCAACAGTTAACCAACTCTTATCTTTTAGGACTCGTTTAATTTCCATAAAAGCTTTAGTGAGAAGATTCTGATAATCTTCATAACTTTTACCTTGAACAGAATTGACGATCGCTTCTTCTGTATTATCTGTCCATTGTTGCAGCCAACTTTCCCAAATAAGATTCATTTCCGAATAATTAATGTTCGATCCAAAGGGTGGATCTGTGAACACATAATCAATGGATTTATTCGGTAATTGGCTAAGGCTACAGGCAGACTGAGTACTGACTTGAACAGTGCGGGGAATATGAGCAGATTCTCGAAAATACCAACTAATTGTTGCAGCCTTTCTTTGAAAAGTTTGAAATACATTTTGCTCATTCATGATAGTTGGTACATTGAAATTTGCAGTATTTCCACTACCACCCCAAAATCGAAATTCACTAAAAACTGTTACACGTTGGTATAAGGATGTTAATGTAAACAAAAGCTTTTCTCGAATTTTTTTTTCTGGCCAATTAGATGCTTCGTTCCAGAGAAATGCCATTGCATATAAAGCTCTACGGGTATAACATTGGTCGATTGTATTGATACCAGCAGAGATGGGCTGACGGGTATTTACTCCGACTGGAATCTTGTTTTGTGGAAACCAAATATTTTCTGGAATTAATGAACTTTCTATTGAATCGATAAGATTGCGATCAAAAGCATTCAAAGGAACGCAACTCTCTTTTAAGCGATGTCCACAACATTTGTACCCGATAGCTACAGGGTAACGTTGAGTTCGTTTGAGATTACGTTTTTTAAGTAAAGTATTACAGTGAGGACAGTTGAATTCTTTTTTGATTTTACTTTCTTTAACAGAAGGTTTTTCATCACGTCCAACATCCCAAAAAATAAATTCTTGCTGACAATGATTACAAATTAATCCGTAGCTCCAAACAGTATACAAAACATTTGTTTCTGAACCACATTCTCGACAGTGAGTGGTATATAATTTTTTTTGCAGTTGTGCTGCACGATTTAAAAGAGTGTTAACTGCATTGAGATAACGACCAGAATCAATAGGAGTATTAATGTTATAAGCAATAAAAGCTGCTGCTGGAGATAAGTCAGACAATAAAACTTTGCGTCCGAGTTCTGTTGCTGCTACTCCAGTCATACCTGAACCACAAAAAGGATCTAAGACGACATCTCCAGGATTTGTATAATGTTCAATTAAAGGTTTAATTCCTTGTGGTGGAACTTTAGTATGATATGTATGAGCGTCATAAACATAAGAATTTTTACCAGCAGTGATATCTTTTAAAAAAGGTTCATCTACTGTTTTAGGCTGTTTATTAAGATTAATTAGCTCTGAAAAATGAGGATTTAATGTGAAACTGAAATTTGCATTGTGATGATAATTAGTTAACTCTAAATTTATTTGTGAGTTTTCCATCAGTTATGGTTAGATGTATAACAGTAGCTTTAGCAAATCCATCTGCTAGTTTATCGATAAATGTAACCTTTTAACAAGGTGTTGATTTAATTTTATATGAATGATAACAGATATATCTAAAGAAGATATCATGCTTGATTCCAGTCATCTAAAAATATGACAGAATACAGGTATGTACTATGATAATTTCTTGAATGATTGCAATTTTTCTTAACAGTTAAATTTCTTAAGTGTCTTAACTGTCCTTGCATTTCTGTTAGAAAAGTCAGAATATGGAGTCATCTGTTTTTATAAAAAAACACAAAAGGATGACACTTATGGCTATAGATAGGGAGACTGAAGATACAACAATTTACAAAGTTGTAGTTAACCATGAAGAGCAATATTCCATCTGGCCAGCTGATAGAGAAAATCCTTTAGGCTGGAGGGATGCGGGTAAAGAAGGTATTAAGGCAGAGTGTTTGGAATACATTAAAGAGATATGGGTAGACATGAGACCTTTGAGCTTGCGTAAGAAAATGGAAGAAATGGGCTACCAGTGAGTCCAGTAAGGTGCGTTACATTTCATTAACGCACCTGATTTGATGATTTCCTATAAAGGTAACTGAATGATAAACTCAGTACCTTTGTCTAGTTGAGAATTGACTTTAATCAATCCTCCATGTTTTTCTACAATAATTTGTCTTGCTATAGCGAGTCCTAAACCTGTACCCTTACCGACAGCTTTAGTAGTAAATAAATGGTCAAAAATCTTGTGTTTGACTGCTTCACTCATTCCTTTACCATTATCAGCAATTGAGATGTTTACATATTGATCTACTGTTGATGTTGTAATAGTAATTTGGTTAGGATTGGCTTGGATTTCGGCAAAACTCTGCCCAGCGTTTGATTCATCTAAGGCATCAATGGCATTAGCCAGGATATTCATAAATACTTGATTTAATTGCCCCGGAAAACAATAAATTTGTGGCAAATTGCCATAGTTAGTAGTAACTTCAATTGCAGGACGTTGTTCATTTGCTTTTAGGCGATGTTTGAGAATTAAAATTGTACTATCAATACCCTCATGGAGATTAAACTTGACTTTGTAATCTTGATCAGCACGGGAGAAGGTGCGAAGACTGGTACTGATATTTTTCAATCTATCGCACGCTATTACCATTGCATCTATCATTTTAGGTAAGTCTTCTAAAAGAAAATCCAAGTCAATTTCCGCAGCATGGTTTTGAATTTTATTACCAGGATTATCGATAATTTCTTGATAAAGCTCTAAATGTTCTTTTACATCAGCAAAGTTTGGTTTAGCTTGTTGCAGAGTAGCAGAAATAAAACCCAAAGGATTATTCATTTCATGACCTATCCCAGCTACTAAGTTACCTAACGCAGACATTTTTTCACTTTGGATAATTTGTAATTGCGCCTGTTGTAAATCTTGTAATGCTTGTTGAGCCTGCTGATATAGTCGGGCATTTTCTAATGCGATCGCTGCTTGGGAAGAAAGTAAATTAATTACTTGCAAACGTTCATTATTAAATACGCCACTTGTGAGGTTATTCTCTAAATAAAAAATCCCGATTAAATTTCCTTGGTTAATAATCGGTGTACATAATATACTTTTTGGTTGATGTTCTAGGAGATATTGGTCAATGATTCCAGGAATATCTGTTTGGCAGTTATTGATTACAACAGTTTCTTGAGTATTCTTGACATAATTAATAATTCTTTTAGGTATGCTTTGACAAGCATCAAGTGATTGTGATTCAAGAATAGTTTGTATTTGATTTTGGGAATTGGTTTGCTGACTAATAAAAGTCACTGCTGGTAATTTTGAAGTGTCTGATTTGGGAAGTATTAATACACATTTTTTAGCACCAGAGTTTTCTAGAATTATTTGAGTAAGACTAGCAATCAGTGTATCTAACTCGATACTACGAGAAATAGTTTGGGCGGCTTTAAGCACAGAAGTCAAATCTAGAACTTCAGAAATACTTTTGCTACCCGTCGTAGAAGTATTAAGAGATGAATAAGTACCATGTGAGGCGATTGTTTCTAAGGGGGTTAAGCTAGATTTCTGCTGTTGCAAAATTGGTTGTAGTAGATGCGAATAGCATTTTTCTAAGTCATCTATTTTGGCTTTTGCTCCCCAACGCGCATAACAATAATATGCTTCCTGCATATAAAATGCCGCAAATTTTTCTTTCTCCCATGCTAAGAAAAATTTAGCTGCCAGTTCGTTAGCTAAAGCTTCTTCTTGAATGTATGTGTTGGCTTTAGCTCTAGAAATTGCACACTCATATAGTTCCATCGCAGCAAGTTTATCGCCTAAAACTCGATTTAGCTCTGCTTCTACTAAATAAGATTTGTGAGCGTAATTCATGGGTGCGCTCTCTGCACATTTTTGGAGATTTTGATGATTTTCTATAACTCGTTCGATGATGATTTCTTGTTCTGGTGAAGAGTAATTTTGATGTAAGGATAAGTAAATCAAAGTTTCATAAAAATAAAAAGTTGGTACTATTACTAATCCTGTAACACTCGCTAAATATTCTTTGACAACTGCGGCATGATCTAACGCTTGATTATAGTCATTAAATAAATAACATAGAATCATTTTACAAAAATGCAGTTGACAAATCATACTAGTTTGATTGGCAGCCCGATGCAGAGGTAACATTTTCACCTCATCATAAATTTCCCCAATTAAATAACAAGGGTTATCTGCCAGCCCTAATAAATTCAAAACCGATTGATAATATATACTATTAAAGTTTAAATAAGTGGTTTGCTTGAACTGATACATGATTGTGCTATAGTTGCCCATAGCATCGGCTAATTCTTTTAATTCATAACCACTTAAATAGGCATATCTGCCAAACACATAGGCAGACATAGAAGCATATTCAATATCACCTGTTTCTAAACCACTTGTGTAGGCTTGTAACAATGGATTTAAAGTATCTTTTACAGATGCTTTCCAATGTCGAATAAAACAATTAACTGCAAATAAAGTTTTAGACTTGAGTTTAGAAGCATTAAGACGTTCTACTAACTGTAATGCCATTTCGCCAAACTCATAACCGGCATCAATTTGTTTTAAAACACCGCAGAGTATCAGTCCATAACTAGCATAGGCATAGGTAGATTCTGGTGCATTACCATAAAGCAGTGATAACTGCACTTGTTTTAAAACAATCACCCTAAATAATGGTGGTGATGCTTGATAAGCTGTTGACATAATACTGGATAAAATTTGCATTGCTGCCAAGATATTTGCATCTGTCATTTCTGGCAAATCGAGCAAATCGATCGCAGCTTTGTCTTTTAACAGCAGTTGTGTTTGTTCTAGTTCATAATCAATATCTGTTTGGCTAACTTGTTGAGGTAGTTTTACTCCTATAGATTGGAGAACAGCTAAGGCAATTTGCAAAGCATTTTGATGTTGTGCCTGTGCCATACAGGCTTGAATTTTAGTATTATGAATGGGTATTTGTTCCAGGAGTGTTTTTGCTTGTTGTAAAACAACTGCTGCATAAATTTCCATTTTCTCAAATTCACCACAAAGACAAAGTGCTTCGGTGAGAGATTGATGTAGTGCTAATGTGAGTGCATAATCTTGTTGCCAACTACAATCTGATAATAAATTTAAACCTGTAGTGAAATATTCACTAGCGGATAGATAAGCAGTGGCATTTTTGGCTTTTGTACCTGCTTGAAAATTTAATCTGGCTAGTTGTTGATTTTCGTTGATGTCGGTGATTAGAAATGAACCAATATTTAATTGATTAACTACATCAAAAATTTTGTCTTCTAATTCGATGTCAGAAATATTTTTTAGTATAAGCTGCCCAATTTTTAAATGTGTAACTTGTTTCTGCTCATCGGGAATTAAAGAATAGGCAGCTTGCTGGACGCGATCATGCAGAAATTTGTAGGTGGGTAATTGTTGATGATTAATCGTAAAATTGCGTTCTGCTTCGCTATCTTGGTAGAATTTATAGACTTCACTTTGGGGTAAAACTAATCCTTCTTGTAAGGCACTCCACAGTGAAACTGCGGTTTCTGTTTTTGTTTGTTGGGAAATAATTGCTAAGGTTGCTAAATCAAATTGGTTGCCAATACAAGCTGCAAGTTGTAATACTGTTTGTGTTGCTGGTGCAAGTTTCTGTAACTGCATTGCCAGAAATTCAACTACATCATCTGTCAATGCTAATTCCCTAACTTGGGTAATGTTACACTGCCAATAACCAGCTTGCAGATTGAAGGTAATCAAATTTTCCTGATGCAGTACCTTGAGAAATTGGGTGCTAAAAAAGGGATTACCTTGAGTTTTTTGATACACTAATTCTGTCAATGGTTTTGCTAAGGCGATCGCACAAGCAAGAGTATCTGCCACTAACTGATTTAAACTCAGTACAGATAAGGGCTGTAAAGTGATAGTATTAACTTCTGCACCAGCTTTGCTCACTTCATCCAGTGACAGCATCAACGGATGGGCTGGAGAAACTTCATTATCTCGATAAGCACCAATTAAGAGTAAATATCCTTGCTGGGATTCTTTCATGAGCAATTGCATCAACTTTAATGATGTTGAATCTGCCCACTGCAAATCATCCAAAAATATTACCAAGGGATGCTCTGGTGTGGTGAAAACTTGTAAGAACTTCTGAAACAATAAATTAAAGCGATTTTTTGCGGCTGTTCCTGAGAGTTCGGTAACAAAAGGTTGCTTACCAATGAGGTATTCTAGTTCGGGAATTACATCAATAATTACCTGGGCATTTTCTCCTAATGCTTCTGAAATCTTTGTTTTCCATGCTTGTAATTGAGCATCTGATTCACAAAGTAACTGCCTCATTAAATCTCGGAATGCCTGTACAAAAGCAAAGAAAGGAATATTGCGGTTAAATTGATCAAATTTGCCTTTGATGAAATAGCCTCTTTGTCGCACAATAGGTTTATGAACTTCGTTGACAACGGCAGTCTTACCAATACCAGAAAAGCCCGCTACTAAGATAATTTCTGTGGTACCAAGGCTGACTCTTTCAAATGATTGCAGGAGAATTTCTACTTCGCTTTCTCGTCCATATAGTTTATCAGGAATAATAAATCTATCACAGACATCTCTTTGGGCAATCGTGAAGTTTTTAATTTCTCCTGTTTGTTTGAGTTGATGTAAACATTGTGTTAAATCATGCTTGAGACCCCATGCACTTTGATAGCGGTCTTCGGCATTTTTAGCCATTAGTTTGTTAACAATTTCTGAAATTATCGAGGGGACTTTTGGATTAATTTCATGGACTAAAGGTGCTATTTTGGCAATATGACAATGTACCAATTCCATTGGTTCACTTGATTGAAAAGGTAATTGTCCTGTGAGTAGTTCGTAAAAATTTACACCCAAAGAATAGAAATCTGTACGATAATCCAAACCTCGATTCATCCGCCCAGTTTCTTCGGGAGAAATATAAGCTAATGTTCCTTCAATAACATTTGGATTGACTATATTTTGAGTTTCCCGTGGAAGCAAAGAGGCAATACTAAAGTCAATTAACTTAACTTGTTTTGTTATGGGATTGATGAGAATATTCGCGGGTTTAATATCTTTATGAATAATGCGATCGCGGTACAGTATCTCTAAGGCATTACACAAAGCGATCGCTATTTCTAAAAATTCTTCTAAACATCCAAAATAATGATGATTGACAAAATAATCGTATAGAGAAATTCCCCCAAAGTCTTCCATGACTAACGCATAGCCATTTTTGTAAGGTTCTAGGCTATAGGTTTGAATGATTTCAGGATATTGGAGATGTTTGGTAATCGTGTATTGATTGCGAAATTGTACTAGTTCGCTAAAGCTGGGATAAGGATTTTTCAGTAATTTGATGACTACAGATATGGAGTCAGCCTCTCGGATAGCTCGGTAAACTATAGTTCTCGAACCATGATAAATTTCCTCATTTAACTGATATCCGGGAATACTCAACATGACACCCAACCTTAAAATAGTAAGTTTAGTATTCCCAAAGATCCGAAATATTTCACGAGGAAATAAAAAATACTGATACTAATTTTAGTTTGATCACTTAGTTAGTTTGCTGTGAACGCGATCGCTCGATAACTTAGGCTTACTCAACAGAAACCACCAGATTTCTAAACCAATTAATGCCAAACCACCTGCTGTAACTGCACCTTTCATTAACAGTGGTTGCTCAATGCGGCGAAACTGAGTGTTTGGTGATTCTTTTGGGTTGGGGATTTGAGCTTTCGCTACACCACCAGTCAAACTCAACATCAATCCGCAACTGGCAATACTACCAATAATTGCTTGACTATTCCACATACTTACTTCCCCTTGAAGTAATGCAAATATCTTCCTTGTCTCCTTCATCCCTGAAGAATGGCATACTTGTTGAATAGAAAGTACCTTAGCCAATCACTTTGGCTCGAAAGTTACGCAAACGTAGCGCATTAGTGACTACAGAAACTGAACTAAAAGCCATTGCTGCACCTGCAATGATTGGGTTGAGCAACCACCCAAATATCGGAAATAGAATTCCAGCCGCGATGGGAATACCAGCAACGTTGTAGATAAACGCAAAAAATAAATTTTGGCGAATATTACGCATTGTGGCGCGGCTGAGTTGAATTGCTGTGACTATACCTTGCAAATCACCAGAGATTAGAGTGATGTCACTAGCTGCGATCGCTACATCTGTACCCGTACCAATGGCAATTCCCACATCCGCTTGCGCCAAAGCCGGTGCATCATTAATCCCATCACCAACCATCGCTACAATTGAGTGCTGAGTTTTGAGTGCTGAGTAACTCTCCCTTGTCCCCCTTGTCTTCCTCCTCCTTTCCGCTTGCAACAACTTAATTGCTTCTACCTTCTGCTCAGGACGAACTTCGGCTAATACTCTGGTAATCCCAACTTCACGGGCAATACTTTCGGCGGTGTGGCGATTATCACCTGTGAGCATCACAACTTCTAAACCCAGTTTTTGCAAGGCTCGCACAGCTTGGAGAGAAGTCGGTTTAATCGCATCAGCAATCCCCATTAACCCTTGGATTTCACCATCTACTGCTAACCAAACTACAGTTTTACCCAAGTATTCTAAGCGTTCTTGATTTGGTTGCAAGTCTGCGGTGTTAATATCTAACTCTTCCATCCAGCGTTGTGTACCGATTTGCACCAGGCGATTTGCCACGATACCCTGCACACCACAACCAGCGATCGCGGCAAAATCTTGAACATCTATGAGGCTGACATCCTGAGATTGAGCATATCTCAACACTGCTTCTGCTAATGGGTGTTCGGAATTGCGTTCTACAGAGGCGGCTAGTTGTATTAACTGAATTTCGTTACCATTAGCCGTACCGTTAACTGTGACAAAATCTGTAACTGTGGGTTTACCTTGGGTAATTGTGCCTGTTTTATCTAAGACAATGGTTTGAATTTGGTGAGCTAATTCTAAACTTTCTGCACCTTTAATTAAAATGCCGTTTTCTGCACCTTTACCTGTACCTACCATAACTGAGGTTGGTGTGGCTAAACCCAAGGCACAAGGACAAGCAATAATTAATACTCCGACTGTGGTAATCAACGCCAAAGAGATATTACCAGTGATGTTGAACCAGATAATAAAGGTGAGAATAGCGATCGCAATTACCGCCGGCACAAACCAGCCTGTAACTTGGTCTGCTAACCTTTGAATGGGCGCTTTTGAGCCTTGTGCCTGCTGTACTAATTGTACAATTTGCGCCAATACCGTATCTTTTCCTACTCTTGTCGCCCGAAATTGGAAACTACCAGTTTTGTTGATGGTTGCGCCAATTACTTCATCTCCTGGTTGCTTTTTCACAGGAATACTTTCACCAGTCACCATCGCTTCATCAATGGTAGATGTCCCGTCAATTACTTCGCCATCAACGGGAATTTTTTCCCCAGGACGCACCAGCACCACATCACCAATTTGTACTTGTGCGATCGGTACATCTATTTCTCGTCCGTTGCGAATCAACCGCGCAGTTTTTGCTTGTAAACCAATTAGCTTGCGGATAGCTTCGGAAGTTTGCCCTTTGGCACGATTTTCAAATAACCGCCCTAATAAAATTAAGGTGATTACAATCGCCGCAGTTTCATAATATACATCCGGCATCAATCCCTGAGCTATGAAAAAGCTGGGAAATATTGTTGCAAATAGGGAATAAAAATATGCTGCGCTCGTACCCAACACAATTAAAGTATCCATTGTGGCAGTATGGTGCTTGAGTGATTTCCCAGCATTGACATAAAAACTTTTACCGCACCAAAACTGTACAGGAGTAGTCAGGACTAATTGCAGCCAAGGGTTATGCAACCATACAGGAATAAAAGGTAAGTGCAATCCTGTCATCATTGGCAATGAGCCAATCACTAGTAAACTGCCAATTATCCCCCCTACCACTACCTTTTGCTGCAAATCACGGGATGTTTGCTGGCGATGTCTTTTTTCTTCATCGTCTTCACCCGCCATCAAATTTTGTTCTTGCAAGGGATAGGCAGAATAACCAGCTGCATCCACCGCATTTTGGATGGCTAGTAAATTTGTTTTTCTGGAATCATAATTAACTGTTGCCTGTTCTGCGCCAAAATTCACACTACATTCATTCACACCCGGAACAGAATTAATAGCATCTTCAATATTTTTGGCACAGGAGGCGCAACTCATCCCGCGCAGTTTCAATGTGGCATTCTCCATTTGACTCACCCCAATTTTGAAGTAGCAGTAGCTAACGACTAACTTCATCTTGAAGTATCTAGTCAACTGGAGAGTCAAGGGGTTGTTGCCAGAATTTTGATGAGTGCGGGGTGATGTTATCCGCAGATGGATGCACCTACTCATACTTTATCAAGTAAGGCAGCAGGTAGGAGTTTCGCTTTGTTGAGTTCGGGTTTGTTTGACAAACTTACTTTTCTAAGTAATTAGGCTGCGATATTTAAGCAAGTTCTGAAAGATGGCGATTGGGTTAGTGGTTAGGTTGACTTACCACTTTGATATTCTGCCATTTGCTGATGGATAGCCGCCTGAATTTTGCTGTCAAAATCTGGATCGTTGATTGTTGTGATCACAGGACGTGAACGTTCTCTACGCCTTGCCAAATAAGCTTGGAACGCAGCATCGTCGTCTCGATGAGTCAGAAAATAACGTCTTAATTCTTGATAGGACATCGCTGCATAATCAACTGAACTCATCACAGCACCTCCCCATTCGGAGTAACTTCAAATTCGATTTCTTCGCTTTGCCCTGCCAACACATACAAGTTCTGGGTTCGAGCATCAATACAAACCAGATGAATCGGCTGCAACATTCTATATGTTAAATGGTAGGAAATCCGGTACAAGCACTCCAACTGACTGTTAGTAGGCATCAAACCCAACTAGGTAAACAATTTTGCTGATAATACTTCCTTACGGAAATTATACAAGAGTTTTCAGCAAGGAAAGATTAGATTAGCAATCTCACTTTGGGGAAATTCGCCTGTTTTCTGTGTACCATCGCCCCATTTGTCGCCACTGTCTTCCAACTTCAGACTAATTCCAATCTTGTTCTTCTTTTTTACCGCGACTTTTGTAAATCCCTCCTACGTCGTGAATTTGGCGGGTTTTAGCGAAGAGTTCTGCTTCCGTTAACCCCCATTGTTGCAAAACTTTATCTAGGTCTTTTTGGATGTCCCGTGCGCCGGGAAAGCCTTGATAACGGATGCGTAACCGGGCTAATTCTGCCAAATTATAGTCTGTTGCTTCTTGAGCGAGTAGAATATCAATAAAGGGGCGATCGCGGTTGTAAAGTGGATGTTGTTGGTCTTTACTTCCGTGCTGTTCTGCCATAGTTTATACCTTTAGTCGGATTCTTAATTCATTCTGAGTCTAGAGTTGAGATTCCGTCTAACGCCAGATAATAAAAGATGAGGGCAAACACACCTTTTCGCTTACGGCTCTCACCACTGCCAGTCAATCATAAATAAAGATACATTGTCTTTAAGAAAATACTAAAAGTTTTAACGAGGGTGAACCTCAATCACCCCCAGTCCAAGCAGCAAGGGAGCAAGAACCCGCTATGTTTGAACACTTCACTTCCGAAGCCATTAAAGTCATTATGTTAGCTCAGGAGGAAGCACGTCGTCTGGGACACAACTTCGTAGGAACTGAACAAATTCTCCTGGGTTTAATCGGAGAAGGAACGGGAGTTGCTGCCAAAGTGCTGAGTGAGTTGGGCGTTACCCTCAAAGAAGCACGACGGGAAGTTGAAAAAATTATTGGTAGAGGTTCTGGCTTTGTACCGCCAGAAATTCCTTTTACACCAAAAGTCAAAAACCTCTTTGAGCAATCGTTTAAAGAAGCTCATAGTCTAGGACATAACTACATAAACACTGAACACTTGCTGTTAGGTTTAACTGAAGCAGGTGAAGGTGTGGCGGCGAAAGTATTGCAAAATCTGGGGGTTGACCTCAGACTCATCCGCACTACTGTCTTACGTCGTTTAGGTGAAGATGGCAATGTGGCTGTAGGTGGTAGTAGTCCCCGCCGCAACCAACAAGCACTCACCCTAGAAGAGTTCGGCAGAAATCTCAGCAAACTCGCCCAAGAAGGCAAGCTAGACCCTGTAGTTGGTCGGGAAAAAGAAATTGAGCGTGCCATTCAAATTCTCGGTCGCCGCACGAAAAATAATCCTGTGTTGATTGGCGAACCAGGAGTTGGAAAAACTGCGATCGCAGAAGGTTTAGCACAACGTATTGTTAACCAAGATGTTCCTGAACTGTTGTTGAATAAACAAGTAATTAGCCTCGATATGGGCTTATTAGTTGCAGGAACTCGCTTCCGTGGTGATTTTGAAGAACGCCTGAAGAAAATCATGGACGAAATCCGCTCTGTCGGTAACATCGTCCTGGTAATTGACGAAATTCATACCCTCGTGGGTGCTGGTGGTACAGAAGGCGGCTTAGATGCAGCCAACATTCTCAAACCAGCTTTAGCACGCGGTGAACTCCAATGTATCGGTGCAACCACTCTGGATGAATATCGCAAGCACATCGAACGAGATGCCGCTTTAGAACGCCGTTTTCAACCAATTTTGGTCGGTGAACCTTCTGTGGAAGAAACCATCCAAATTCTTTACGGCTTGCGCGGTGCTTACGAACAACATCACAAAGTCGAAATTTCCGATGCGGCGGTATTAGCAGCAGCCCAGTTGTCAGATCGTTATATTAGCGATCGCTTCCTGCCTGATAAAGCCATAGACTTAATTGACGAAGCTGGTTCCCGTGTCCGGTTGCGGAACTCCCAAATCTCCGCCAACAAAGAACTCAAGCGTCAACTAGCCAGCATCACCAAAGCAAAACATGAAGCCGTCAGAGTTCAAGACTTCGACAAAGCCGGGGAACTGCGCGACCAAGAATTAGAACTGGAAGCCCAAATTCACCAAGAGCAAAATATTCCTCAGCCCATTGTTGACGAAGAAGACATTGCTCAAATCGTCGCTTCTTGGACTGGTGTCCCAGTCAACAAACTCACCGAATCTGAGTCAGAATTGCTGTTACACCTGGAAGACACCCTGCATCAACGCTTAATCGGTCAAGAACAAGCAGTTACCTCTGTATCTCGCGCCATCCGCCGCGCTAGAGTCGGGTTAAAAAATCCCAACCGTCCAATCGCCAGCTTTATCTTCTCCGGCCCCACAGGCGTTGGCAAAACAGAATTAGCCAAAGCCTTAGCTTCCTACTTCTTCGGTGCAGAAGAAGCGATGATTCGCTTAGATATGTCCGAATTCATGGAAAGCCATACCGTATCTAAGTTGATTGGTTCGCCTCCTGGTTACGTCGGCTACGATGAAGGTGGACAACTTACCGAAGCCGTGCGGCGCAAACCCTACACAGTGTTGTTGTTTGACGAAATCGAAAAAGCGCACCCCGATGTCTTCAACATGCTGCTGCAAATCTTAGATGACGGTCATCTAACTGATGCCAAAGGTCGGAAAGTTGACTTCAAGAACACTTTGATCATCCTGACTTCTAACATCGGTTCTAAGGTGATTGAAAAAGGTGGCGGTGGTTTAGGTTTTGAATTTGATAATCAAGCCGAAGCCAGCTATCACCGCATTCGTAACTTAGTGAATGAGGAACTCAAAACTTACTTCCGTCCAGAATTCCTCAACCGAGTTGACGAAATTATTGTCTTCACTCAACTGGGTAAAGATGAAGTCAAGCAAATTGCTGAGATTATGCTGCGCGAAGTTGCTAATCGCCTAACAGAAAAAGGTATCACTTTGCAAGTGACAGAAGCATTTAAAGAATTGGTTGTCAATGAAGGTTATAACCCCAGTTATGGTGCTAGACCTTTACGCAGAGCAATTATGCGCCTGTTAGAAGATTCTTTGGCTGAAGCACTACTAGCCGGCGAAATTGGCAATGGTGACACAGCCATTGTCGATGTCGATGATGATGGACAAGTAAAAGTCCGTAAATCAGATACACGAGAATTACTTTTGGCAAACGCTCGTTAATCTTTAATCATCTAATAGCTTGACACTTAAAAATCCCTTGGTTGATTTACCAAGGGATTTTTGTAATTGATACTAACTGAGTCAAATTAAAAGTAATGCTCCAATATTTTTTTAGTGAGTATTGCCTTGGTATATGCTAAGATACAGCCGAAATTACGTTTAATTTACTTACTGGTGTATATACATAATTCAGCATAAACCATAGCTTTTGAATTGTCTTTTGATACATTCAGAATAATTTGCCACTATTTCCAGATCAGTCCGTTTTATTCAAGTTCATAAAACTGGCATATTCTCAGAATCTTCAAGGTAAGACTTTGTGTATAAATTTAGAATCACACATTCGTAAGAATTCAGGAGCCGCAAAGCCAACGACAGCCGCACGCCACTTGCTACAACTTTGGCAAACAAAGCAACGGGCTGTCTCCCCAACGCACTACCGACGCTCATACGTCACTAGCACTGCGCTAACACTACGGCACATTCTCCTCCTGAGTGCTGACTTCTTAGTAACATTCTTTTTTTAAAGCCAAAAATATCAGGGATAAGTGATAGTTATTATAGTTTTAATACATGGTTTTACAGAATTGGAGACGTAAGCGTGGTGTTGCACTTACTACTAGAGGTTTACAAAAACTTCAGGAGGCAAAACGTAAGTCAGAAGCACAAGAAAATTTTGGCAATAGCTACACATTAGAAGATATCAGTGAACTTTCAGGGTTACATCCTAGTACGATATCCAAAGTACTAAATCGAGAAGGTGGAGTTGATAAAAAAACTCTGGAAAAGCTATTTTTAGTTTTTGATGTCAAAATCAATGAAAGTGATTATTTAAGCTCTAATACTCGTTTAGATTGGGGAGATGCAAGTTTTTTACCTGTTTTTTATGGGCGTAAAGAAGAACTGGCTGTATTAGAACAATGGATTTTAGATGAACATTGCCAATTTATCGCCTTGTTAGGTATGGGTGGTATTGGTAAAACGGCGCTGGCTGTAAAATTAGCGCAACAGATTCGGGAAGATTTTGAATATGTAATTTGGCGATCGCTCCGTGAAGCTCCACCTGTAAAAGCTATCATTAGTCAATTACTGCAATTTTTATCGGACGAGCAAGAAACAGAAGCGAATTTACCAGAAAGTTTAAGCGATCGCATCTCCAAATTAATTGATTATCTGCGAAATCATCGCTGTCTAGTAATTCTGGACAATGCCGAGTCAATATTACGTTATGGGAGCCGAGCCGGCAAATATCGAGAAGGATATGAAGGTTATGGTGAATTGTTTAAACGTTTAGGAGAAGCTACTCACCAAAGTTGTTTAATCTTAACCAGTCGGGAAAAACCCCAAGAAATCGCATTATTAGAAGGTGAAGTCTTACCAGTACGTTCCTTACAACTCAGTGGATTGAAAGTAGTTGAAGGACAGGAAATTTTAAAAATCAAAGGACTATCAGCCGCCGAAGAAGAATGGAAAGCCATGATTGAATCCTATGGTGGTAATCCCTTGGCTTTGAAAATAGTTGCTACCACTATTGAAGATGTATTTGCTGGGAATATCAGCGAGTTTTTACAACAAAATACAGTGGTTTTTGGCGATATCCGAGATATTTTAGACCAGCAGTTTGAGCGGTTGTCAGATTTAGAACAAGAAATTATGTACTGGTTAGCAATTAATCGTGAACCAGTAACACTCTCAGACCTGCGGGAAGATATTGTCTCGCCAGTGCCACCACAAAAATTGCTAGAGGCTGTAGAATCTTTGGTGAGGCGATCGCTAGTAGAAAAAAGCACAGCCACTTTTACCTTACAACCTGTGGTCATGGAATATGTGACTCAGGTATTAATAGAACAGGTTTGTGAAGAAATTGTCACTGATCAGATTCAACTTTTGAGATGCCATGCTTTAATTAAAGCCAGTGCGAAAGACTACATCCGAGAAACTCAAATCCGCCTGATTCTCAAACCAGTCATTGATGGTTTGCTGACTGCATTAAGAAGCAAAAAAAGTATTGAAAACCAATTAACTCAAATTTTAGCCAGACTCAGAGAAGAATCACCACAGGAACCAGGTTATACAGGTGGAAATATTCTCAATTTGTTATGTCAACTACAGACAGATTTAACTGGTTTTGATTTCTCCCAACTCACTGTTTGGCAAGCAGACTTGCGGAATGTAAAACTACATAATGTCAATTTTCAAAACGCTGATTTAACTAAGTCTGTTTTTGCTGAAACCTTTGGCGGCGTTTTATCCATCACTTTTAGCCCTAACGGCAAATTTTTAGCGATGGGTGATACCAATGGCGAAATTCGCCTATACCAAGTTACCGATTGCAATCAAGTTCTCACCTTTCAAGGTCACACTAACTGGGTACCATCACTTGCTTTTAGTCCTGATGGCAGCATCTTAGCCAGCAGTAGTAGTGATCATACAGTGAAATTGTGGAATCCTCATACTGGTCAATGCCTGAAAACTTTACAAGAACATGAACACGAAGTTTGGGCAGTTACTTTTAGCCCAGATGGTCAAACTCTCGTGAGTGGTAGTAATGATCGCACTATCAAACTGTGGAATGTTAGTACTGGTGAATGCCTGCAAACATTTCATGGACATACAAGTTGGATAATTTGTGCAATTTTTACTCTGGATGGCCAGACTCTCGTGAGTGGTAGTGATGACGACACAATTCGGATGTGGGATGTCAACACTGGTGAATGTATCAGAATTTTGCGGGGACATCGTGATGGTATCAGGTCGCTGACTCTCAGTCCTAATGGGCAGACAGTCGCCAGTGGCAGTGATGACCAGACTGTGAAGTTATGGAATGTGGACACTGGTGAATGTATTAAAACCTTACAAGGACATCATGCTGCTGTCTGGTCTGTGGCCATTCATCCCCAAGGTCATCTCATCGCTAGTGGTAGCCTTGACCATACAGTGAGATTATGGGATTTAAATACAGGTCAATGCTTAAAAATTCTTCATGGGCATTCAACCTTTGTATTTTCTGTTGTATTTAGTCCCCAAGGCGACCTCTTGGCTAGTGGTAGTGATGACCAAATGATGAAGTTATGGGATGTTACCACTGGTCAATGTCTGAAAACTCTCAGTGGATATACTAGCCAAGTACTATCAGTTGCTTACAGTCCAGATGGTCAAATGTTGGCTAGTGGCAGTGATGATCAAATAGTGAGGTTGTGGAATGTCAATACGGGTCAAGTTCTGCAAACTCTCCCAGGACATCGTGCTGCTGTTCGCTCAGTGGCTTTTTGTCCCACTGGTCAGACCTTGGCTAGTGGCAGCGATGATCATACAGTTAAGTTGTGGGACATTCATACCCGTCAAGTTCTGCAAACTCTTTTGGGACACCCTGCTGTAGTTTGGTCAATAGCTTTTAGTCCAGATGGTCAAATGTTAGCCAGTGGTAGTAATGACCAAACCGTGAAGTTGTGGGATGTAAATACTGGCCAGGTTGTGCAAACTTTTATGGGGCATTGTGCTGCTGTTCAATCAGTTGCTTTCAGTCCTCAAGGTAGTCTGTTAGCTAGTGGAGCTTGGGATCAGACAGTCAAGTTATGGGATGTCAACACTGGTGAGTGCAAACAAACATTAGAGGGTCATACAAATTGGGTTTGGTCGATCGCTTTTAGTCCAAATGGCGAACTGCTGGCCAGTGCTGGTTATGATGGGACAGTCCGGTTGTGGAATGTTCGTACTGGTAATTGTTTGCACACCTTCATGGTTTGTGAAAATGGTCTAGTGAAGGCAGTTATCTTTAGTCAAGATGGCAAGATTATAGCTAGTAGTAGTCCCAATTACACAGTTAAATTATGGGATGTTGATACGGGTGAATGTCAAACGACATTACATGGACATTCAGCTTGGATTTGGTCGCTCGCCTTTAGTCCAGATAATCGAATTCTCGCTAGTAGTGGTGCTGATGAAACAATTCGACTTTGGGACATCAATACAAGCGATTGTTTAAAAACTTTAAAAGCTAAAAAATTTTACGAGGGAATGAATATTGGAGGAATTACAGGTTTAACGGCAGCGACGATTGCTACTTTAAAAAGATTAGGGGCAATTGTATAGGTCAAACAACTGGAACTTACGCAACAAAAATACTTAATCAAGGTTATGGTTGTCAAAAGTCAGGTGTCAAAAATCAGCTTTTTTTGAACTGTCGACCATTGACAACCTCAACTCAAAATCTCACACACTACCAATCAGCCATAGGAATGTCGCTGGGCAATCCATGTGCTAATTCTTCAAACATGATTCTCTCTAGTTCCAAGTCGGTGTCATCTAATATTGCTAAATTATTTTCGCTGATATCAATTTGAATATTTAAAGTTTGGTGCTGTATCAGAGAATCATCTTGGGTAGAAGACAGCTGTTTGAGAATTTTGATTGTAGATGTTGCCGTTTTCATGGTTTTTTCCTTGGTAGTTGCACCGAATTCTATGTTGTTAAAAATTTCTGACAAAATTTCAGTTTTGTTTTTTAGGACGTTAGCAGTTGATGACTCAGATTGAACTGTGGTGATTTAAAGTTTTAGTGGCTTTAAAACATTCTCAATCTCCTCATCTGTTATGTAAGCTTCTGGCGGTGGGCTAAAACGCAATAATGCAGCTTGGTAACAAGCTTGTGCCACGCGATCGCGCTCTTGATGCGTTAGCCCTGCAATCATCGCCACCGTCTTCTGAACGTGCTGTACCTCTGTGGTGCTAATGGCACTATGTACACGTAAACAACGGGTGGCATTGATTCCTGGTGGTAGCAATGCTTCTACTTTCTGGATATAAGCTTCTCCTATACATATTCCTAAACGTTCGGCTGTATAGGAATAGCCTACGCAACCAATTGGGTCAGAGTCTTGTACACATTGGTTAAAACAATTCAGTAAAGTTTGAGCCGCAGGCGGTACAAGTGCTTCTACGACAGCTTCAGCTTGATATCCCATTGAGTGAATATCTCGCAATGCAAGTATGTCGTGACCTGCTTCTTCTTTGGCTTTTTGTCCCGCCCACTGCGCCAAACGCTGACGATTGGTTGCAGCAAAACGCGATCGCGCTTTTTCCATGAGTCTTGGTGTTGAATGACACAAATGGTAAAAACCAGCAAGTCGCCATACCCAACGTGTAGGAGTTAAAGCTGGTGGTCTTCGCTCCGATTTGACGGCGTGCCAAGCGGATACGATGGCACGATCTAAAAATTTCTGGGTTTTATTTAAGATATCTGCATCAATTCTTGCTGGAGTGGAGGAATTACTACTACCTATCGAAGTACTGTTGTCTGCCTTAGCCTCTATTTTTTCCGGCTGAATAGATGCCAATTCAGGCTCATTTAAAAATGGATTAGGCATAGTTCGTTGTATAATCTCCTATCTGCCAGTATCTTAAAGGATAATTATGCTAATGCGAAATTTGTGGATGATTCGACTATAAAAAGACTCAACCGCCCCAATTATGATAATTTTTTCTAAATTTTGCTTGGATTCACTGATAAAAGTGGGTTGTCAAAGACTGATTTCTTCGCTTTTAAATTCAATTTCTTAACAATGAAGATAAGTCGAAGCTTAACTTTAAGCTCAAAATCTTGATTTTCACTGGTCAAGATGTTTCAGTCTTGGCAATATCTTAATTAGCCTCCATACACATTGAAAAAATGATGGATAGAACAGCGGCGCTTGGATTTTCTAGTTTTTCGACTCCCAGTAAAAAACAAGTAGTCAAGCAAATAACTGTAGACTTGACTCCAGATGAAGCTCAAACGTTAGAGAAATATTGTGAGCAGACAGGACAAGCAGTCTCGAATGTGATTGAGGAACTCATTCGAGGCTTACCCATAAGCTAAGTGTTTCACTACAACTCTTTAATTTAGAGTTGAGAAAATTATCAAGACAACGGTTTGCAACACAGACCGAACTGCAATCCTACTCAGACCTTGTAGTAGCCAATCCGCGAATCAGTTCTCTGATGACATCTGTTGCTGGCCTTCCTGTCTGGTCACAATACTTTTCCAAGTTCTTCGCTTCGTTTAGTGCTAGGTTGATGGTTATTCGCTTGACCGCCCATTTTTTATTCATGCTATCAGTCTGGTTGTATTAGATAAAACTACGAAAATTTTCATTTATTTAGACCATTCTCTTGTCTTAACTATGCGTTTCGGCGTAATTAGGCAGAGATTTTTTATCTGTTTGAAATTAGTTAAAAAAAGCAGTTGTCTGCTTTCATCAGCTATCTTCAGACAAGATAAACAAGTTTATTTGCATTGCTATGAGCCGAAGTACATAACCTACTCATAACTTTTTTGTTTTCCCTGGTATTTAGGCCAAGTAATAAATTTCTTATTGAGAATATTACCACCCAAGTCAACTATCAGCCAAATATGATGTCATCACAAGTTGTTTTGCAACCCAGCAGAAGAATGCCACCAATTCATGCAATTTTATTGATTGAAAATGGCGAAATCAGCCCTAAGTAAAGATATAAGCACAAAAGTAAGGTTAAAAATAGAGAAATTACCTACCAATCCGGTTTAAATTGCTCAGAATATCTATTACGGCTATTTTTGATTCGGTACTGAGTTATGCCTTAAGAATTTTAGTTAAGTTTTTTAAATAAGAAACAAATATTATATTAAATAATTTGATAAAATATCCCCGGTATTGATACCAGGGATATTTTTAATCATTCATGAATGCAAACAGAACAAGGGTTACGTCAAGATTAAGCTTCCAGATAGATAAACAAAGATAAATTTGTTACATTTGCATCTAAAAAAACCCCAAATAATACTAAGATAGCAAGCAGAAAAAACTTGGGAATGTTTTGGATGATGTTTGAGTAATCCTTAGTTGTTGCTTTTTAAAACTCCTATTTCCTGTTGCATAGGTAAAACATCCAAAATATCAGTTTGGGAGCAATATTTCAGGTCTTCATGACATTCGAGGCGTAATAATCGTTTGCCGTGACTAGCATGATGAAATAATCCCAACAAGTTATCTTGCCACTGGGTGTAAAGAGCGATCGCACCAATCAATTCATCATTACCAGCTAATTTATCTGGAGACACATGAGTTTTTTCGATAATGCTATGAGCGATCGCACCCGCACAAACTGTATCTTCTAAAGCAAAACTCCCTTCCCAACCAGAGCCAACAATCCAGACTGTTTCGGGCTGTTTTTCTAAAAGAAAATCTACTATTGCAGCCCGGTTAATTAAAGCGGCTGCTAGTACAGATGGAGAGTTTTGTATTCGTTGTAAAGCACGAGTACCATTAGTAGTACTGATAAACAAGCGGCGACCATGCACTAGTTCTGGTGTGCAGTCTAGAGGAGAGTTACCGAGTTCAAAGCCAGTGACTTTAGCTCCGCCACGTTCTCCGGCTCTTAAGCGTTTCTCTACTGGCCATTGTTCGCTAACTTCGATGAGCTTTTCTAAATCACTGAAGACTTGTACTGCTTCACCGCCAGCCGCTAAGACTGTGGCAATTGTACTAGTAGCTCGCAAGACATCAACTGCGATCGCGCAGTCTGGAATTTCATCTTTAGGAGTTAATTCCGGAGTGTGGTATAAGAATAACTTCACGCGCTGGATACACCTGCTCTAAATATTATTATCGACATACATTCTAATTTGTGTTAACAGTCATAATGACAATTTAAGCAATAGGAATTTTTCGAGGTTATGGCAAGACATTGGCCAATGAGGGTAAATATCCTTGAGTTTAACTGTTATTTAACTGTTGTTTAAGATGGCGAATAGCCGCACTAGTGTTACGTTGATAAGCAATTTGTACACACTGAGCAATGACGCTGTGCAGATCCCAGCCGGGAAAATAGCGACTCTGGGTTTGCAGTTGGTAAATACTTCCCTGTAATTGGTAAATTAATAACTGCTGTTTTTTGAATAGCCAAATTTCTGGCACACGATAAGGCAGATAATCTTCCACATCGGAATAACTGGTGACATCAATTTCAATTACCAAATCAGGCGGGGGATCTTGTCGCCAGTCAATTCGCTTTTTACCGGAAACAGCTTGCCAATTATCAATGTAAAAACAATAGTCAGGCTCAATACCACTTTCTTCCGGTAGAGTCATTGTCACAGGGGTAAACGCATCATATTCCCTGCCATCATGATCTAACAGAGCCTTCACGATATCTGCGACTAAATTGGCATCTCGTCCATGTACAGGCAAAGGTGACATTAGTAATACTTCTCCATCACGATATTTAATGCGGGGAATTGAGCCATCTCCCCGTTGTTCACAGAGGCGCTGATACTCTTGCCAAGTAGCAGGTAGGCGCACCACAGAACCAGCAGGTAATTGAATTTTGTCAATTGAGACGAGGGCATACATAATTGCAGATCCTTTGAGTGGTAGTGAAGGACAATGATTATGAAGATTTGCGATGGTATTTTCAGAGGTGCGATCGCTTGATTGATTTAATGGAATCAGGTATTTAAAAAACAAGGGATTTATAATAACTCTACCTTGGTCAATCAAGAGGGGAATTTTGCATCAAATCTGCCAATGTAAACTCTAGGATCTAAAATCGACATGGCACCTTTACCCGATTACCGTCCAAAACAACTGTCTGTAGGCCCTTTAGAAGCAGAAATTTTAAATATTGTCTGGGAGCTTGGTTCCGCGACAGTTAAAGATGTACACGATCGCATTTTGGCTGATCCTAACCGAGAATTGGCTTATACTTCTGTCACCACAGTGCTGCGTCGGCTCACCGAAAAAGGCTGGCTGGCCTGCGATAAACAAGGAAGAGCTTTTTATTGGCGACCTTTGCTGAGTAAACAACAGGCGCAGGTGATTAAAGCTCATGATCAACTACAACGCTTTCTCGCAGTGGGTAATCCCGATGTGATTGCGGCCTTTGCTGATAGTCTGGATGAAACAGCCCAAGCGCAAATCGAAGCCATAGCCAAGCGGATTCAAGCTGCACGCCAAGCCAGGGAGGAACAATAAATGCACCTAATCATGATTTTGACGGCTGTAGCAGTTTCTTGGATATTAAGATGCTCTTGGGTGAATACTCCAGGTAATTGGAATTTGCGCTGGCGGAAAGCTTTATTTATCTTTTTGTTTCCGCCTTTGTTGATATTTATGACTGCGATCGCCCTGCTGTGTATGGGGCCGCAAGGTAAAATGGGCGGAGTCTATACAGGCTGGTTGAGCTACGATTTAGCGTTTGTCATTCTCGGCTATTTTGCTGTTTTGTGCATAAAACTCACCATCCAAGGTTGGCAATCTGTAGAATCTGCCCGTCATGCTCCCTTGATTAATCTTGATGGTAAATCAGCTAGGCTAATTAACACACCAACATTGTTTGCTGGTCAAATTGGTTTTTGGCAACCAGAACTAGTAGTTAGCCAAGGATTACTCCAAAATCTTTCACCTGCTCATGTTGAAAGTGTCTTAGCCCATGAGCAAGGACATCATTATTACCGCGATACATTTTGGTTTTTCTGGCTGGGTTGGGTGCGTACTTGCACCGCTTGGCTACCGAATACAGATGCGTTGTGGCAAGAATTATTAGTGTTGCGCGAACTACGTGCGGATAGTTACGCGGCTGCTCAAGTTGATCCACTGCTGTTAGCAGAATCGTTAGTGTTGGTTGTGAGTCAAACTTCTGTGTTACCGGAATCTGAGGTTTGTTGTGCGGCTTTGGGTAGTAGTTTAGGCGATCGCTTGGAACAAAGAATCGATGCTTTACTCGCACCACCAGAACCAAAAGTAGCGATGAACTGGCAGTCTTGGCAAGGATTTATCTTAGCGTTTATCCCGTTATTTACTGTCTTATTTCATACATAAAGCATGGAGTTGCTTGCAGAAATAATATTTTTACTCTCACCCCAAATAGAGACGTTGTATACAACGTCTCTACAAATTTGAATATAAAACGTTTAACACTGTCATACCATTTCACGAAAAAAATGATACAAATTCATGGTTTTTTTATTCTTTCCCCTTGCCCCCTGCTCCCTGCCTGACAGGTGTAGGTTTTTTACAAAGGTGTGAGTAGTCAATCACTCTCGACAGAAAATAAAAGCAGAATCATAGAGTGAAACAGAGGCTCAAATGCTAAAAAATGAGTACCTC
>NZ_JACJTB010000027.1 GCF_014698475.1 Nostoc spongiaeforme FACHB-130
CATGTTGCCGCTAAAATCACCAGTCATACTCTACGCCTTTTTCTGCGTCAGCGTTTTGGTATTGATGTGCTTACTTTTGAACAGCATCCTCTGGCTTCATTCACATAAGGCGTAATTTAGTAATTTATAACTTTTCGGTAAGAATTCTACACGTGTTTCATTTGTATCTACCGAAGTTTGTAAATTTTCAGTTTTTAATTTATATATCTCTGATGAGGATTGCAGGTTAGAAGATTTACAAATATACTTGGATAAATTTTTAATTTTTTCAGCTTTTGTTTGCTCCTCTAATCTTTCTGGATCAAATAAATCATCTTTCAAAAACTGCTCAATTTGTTTTATCTCTGTTTTACTAACTTGGAGCGTAAGTCTATGAGATGTATAAATATACTCTGAAACGTCGTGTAAGGCTCTGTATGCTTCTCTGCGAGTTTTACAGAATATGCAAAAATCGTCAACATACCGTGTATGAGCATATCCCTCTCGTAGCAGAAACATATCAACATCATTTAAACAAGCCTCAGCCAATAAAATAGATGGTGTAGGCCCTACTGGAATTCCTCTTGAATGACCACGTGTCAAATTCATCAAGAAGTTTTCAAAATTCGATGCACGCTCAGATGATATTCCAGCTACTTCTAAAGCATTTCTTATACGATGATGGCTTATTTGATTATAAAAATCTGCGATATCTGCCGTAATAACATACTTATAATTATCTGATTCTGCTAGTTCAACAGATTTTGTATCGAAGTCTTTCCAACCATTATCTTGACAAAATAACCGGCCATCAGCATGAAGGTCTACTCTATAAGAACAAGCTATTTTACGTTCTCGAGGTATACGGTAAGCTTCAATCAAATTCGCCGCCTCATATATTAAAGCTGCATATATGAGTGTATCGATCGGATCAAGTTGAATAGCAACACGAAATCCTCCTTGAGGCTTTGGTACAAGGAATCTTTGGAAGGAACGACCTTCGTGCTTTGCTATATCAATTTCCAATATGTCATTTTTTAGTCCTGTCCAGCTATATCGCATTGCTTCATACTCGAATGGAACTGGAAATATATCAGTATCTCCAAACTTTTGGATATGAGCGAAAGCCCAATCTAGAGATTCTAGTTTAAGAGAATCTTTAATTTTAGTCATAATAAAAATGCTTGGTTATATAAATAAAAATTTTTGGTGAATTAGAGTTATTTTATATCATTGTGTTTGATGTAATACTGTTGACTGTTGCTGAATATCAACTCTGCTCGCATCCTTCCCCCAGATACAACGCCTCATTCTAAAGATTTCTGGACAATTGTAATGACAATGAAATATTGATGCTATTTTGGACTGCAACGAGTAGCTTGCTCAATCTCAGACTCTCAACAAAGTTGATGGTGTTGCAGTGGTCGGAATAGTTATCGTTTCTCATAGTAAACAATTGGCTCTGGGTGTGCAGGAACTCGCTGCACAAATGGTTCAGGGCAAAGTTGCGATTGCGGTGGCGGCTGGTATTGACGATGCGGAAAATCCACTTGGTACGGATGCGCTGAAGATTTATGAGGCGATCGCATCTGTATTTAGTGATGATGGTGTATTAGTATTGATGGATCTTGGTAGCGCAGTCATGAATGCAGAAATGGCTGTGGAGTTTTTGCCAGAAGCACACCAAGAAAAAGTATACCTCTGTGAAGCACCATTGGTAGAAGGTGCGATCGCCGCCGCCGTCGCCGCCGCCATAGGTAAAAATATCCAGCAGGTAATAGCAGAGGCGAGAGGAGCATTAAACGCCAAAGCTACGCAATTAGGCGTTACTAATACAACAATTGACAGCAGTATTAATACACAACTGATAACAAGTACTGCTTATCCGAATCGAGAAATTCGGCTGACTGTGAGCAATCGTTTAGGCTTACACGCGCGTCCGGCGGCGCAGTTTGTCGCCACAGCCGCAAAATTTCAATCTCGCATTCATGTTCAAAATTTAACCAGAAATACCGCCGTTGTTCGGGGTGACAGTATTAACCAAGTGACGACTTTGGGAGTACGTCAAGGACATGAAGTATTAATTACTGCGACTGGTATTGATGCAGATGCAGCACTAGCGGCATTACAAATTTTATTTGCAAATAACTTTGGTGAAGATGATAAGGCTGTAGTCTTGCCGCCAGCAGTGCAGGCGGAAGCAACAGCAGCGACTCATGGCGAACTTTCAGGAATTGCGGCTTCTCCGGGAGTTGCGATCGCACCTGTAATTCATTATCAACCTGCTCCGGTGACGGTTACACAATACCACGTCAACGACCCAGAAGCAGAATTACAGCGTTTACAAGCAGCTATTCACACCGCGCAACAAGAAATTCAGACAATTTTTTCCCAAGCAACTTTGCAAATCGGTGACACGGAAGCTGCAATTTTTGATGCTCATTTACTATTTTTAGAAGACCCTGTGTTGTTGGAAACTGTACAGCAACGCATCATGGAACATCACCTCAATGCCGAAGCAGCTTGGCAAGCCGCAGTGGATGAAGTTGCAACTTCCTACCATACTTTAGATGATGCGTATTTAAAAGAACGTGTCGAAGATGTGGTGGATGTCGGACAAAGAGTGCTGCGACTGTTAGCCGGAAGTGCTGCTAGTAGTTTGTACCTTGCCGAACCTGCAATTTTACTAGCCACAGATTTGACACCATCAGACACAGCCGGGTTAGACCCCAGTAAAGTACTCGGTATTTGTACGGTGTCAGGAAGTGCTACATCCCACAGCGCCATTATTGCGCGGACATTAGGGATTCCCGCCGTTTTGGGTGTCAATCCTGAAGTGTTGCGGTTGCAAGATGGTACTTTGATGGCGTTGGATGGTGAAAGCGGTAAAGCGTGGGTAGAACCAGAAGCAGATATTCTCGGTGCGTTGGAGGCTAAACGAGAAGCTTGGCAAACTGCTAAACAAGAAGCACTCGCCAAGGCGCATCAACCAGCGATTACCCGTGATGGCAAACAAATCAATATCCTCGCCAATATTGGTAGTATTGCAGATGTCCAAGCGGCTGTGGCTGGTGGTGCAGAAGGTGTGGGACTGTTGCGGACGGAGTTTTTGTATTTAGGGAGAAACACCGCACCGACAGAAGAAGAACAACTAGCAGTGTATCAGGCGATCGCCCAAGTTTTAGATAACCGTCCGCTAATTATCCGCACCCTCGATGTTGGCGGTGACAAGCCATTACCTTATTTGCGATTCAACTTTTCTGAAGCTAACCCCTTCTTAGGCTGGCGGGGGATTCGTTTTTGTTTAGATCATCCAGACTTATTTAAAACTCAGTTAAGAGCAATTTTACGCGCCAGTGCGGAACACAATATTAAAGTGATGTTCCCAATGATTGCTAGTGTGACAGAAGTACGGGCAGCTAAGGCAATTTTAGGGGAAGTACAGACCGAATTGCGGCAAGCAGGTATTTCTTTTGATGAAAATCTACCAGTTGGTGTCATGATTGAAGTCCCGGCGGCTGTCGCCATCGCGGATCATTTAGCGGCGGAAGTTAACTTTTTCAGTATTGGGACGAATGATTTAAGCCAGTATGTTATGGCAGGCGATCGCACTAACCCCAGAGTAGCGTATTTAGCCGATGCCTTACACCCTGCCGTGTTACGGATGATCCAACAAACTGTTAAAGCAGCCCATGCCGCCGGAATTTGGGTAGGATTATGTGGAGAATTAGCCGCAGATCCAACCGCCGCCGGAATATTATTAGGTTTGGGGTTAGATGAATTGAGCGTCAATCCCCAAGCTATCGGGATCATTAAACAAGCGATCGCAAAATTAACTGTAGCTCAAGCCGAGGCGATCGTTGCTACAGCATTACAATTAGATTCGGCAAATGATGTTAGGGCTTTAGTGCAGTGAAATGCTCACGCAAAGGCGCAAAGGCGCAAAGTTTTTTTCTCTGTGTCTGTCCACTACTTAAAATTTAATGTATAAATCGTCTCTAAAGTCTCAAATATGAATTGGAAGTACTACATCCCTCATATCTGGGAGCAAGAACGTCAAATCTGGGAAGATGTTTACTTACTTCCAGATTATGGTAGTTACAATGGCGAAGCTCTCTGGTTAACTATAGATGCTTTAGGTAATCCAAATAATCTAGAAGATGAATCTGATTTTGATGAGTTTGAAAAGAAGTTGTTGAAAAAACTTGGTGATAATTCTTATCTTATTGATGGAACAGAAATTGTAGTCAGGACAGAGGATTTTTCCAAAGCAGAACTTTTAGAGTGGGTGCAATTATGGTTGCAGCAGCAAGGATTTTCTGTTTCAGGGTTATTTGAAGCATCAGCAGAAGATTTTCAAGGTAAGGCTTTTCATGTAGATTTCTTGGCTCACCTTAAATCGTTAAATTGAGACTAGACTAAAAAAAGCTACGAAAAATTAGTAATGCAGTTTGCTTTCTCGTTTCCTTTAATTTATCGGATTCTTCAACCGAGCTTTCCTGATTGTCTTTGGAGTGGCGATCGCAATTGTAAGGCGATCGCACTTACTTTTGATGATGGCCCCCATCCCCAATACACACCCCAAGTTTTACGAGTTTTAGACCGTTACAATATCACAGCCAGTTTTTTTTGGCTGGGTGCTTGTGTGAATCGTTCACCAGATGTTGCTAAAGCCGTCAGCGACAGAGGCCATTGGATTGGTTTACATGGTTATGATCATCGTTCTTTCCCTTTACTGACTCCCAAGGAACTCAAGGAAAGTTTAGAAACAACCCAAGCCTCGATTTACAACGCTTGTAACTTGAACCCCGCACAAGTGCTTGATGTTCGTCCTCCCAACGGTTTATTTACACCCAAAACTTTAAAATTTTTCCGTCAATGGAATTACCGTCCCGTAATGTGGAGTGTTGTCCCAGAAGACTGGGTAAGACCAGGAATTACCACAGTAGTACAGAGAGTTCTTCAACAAGTACAAAATGGTTCACTGATTGTCTTGCATGACGGCGTTTGTGGCGGACAAGATGTAGCCGCAACAATAGAAATCCTAATTCCGCAATTGCTACAACAAGGCTATCAGTTTGTGACAGTAGACAATTTATGGCAACACAAATAATGCTGAAAAATCACCGATAGATCATCTCTAGCCAAAAATCTTTGACAGATGACCCATCGGTTCATCTAGTAAATTTATAGTAGTTAGGAATGAGATTAGAAAAAACTAATCATCAAACATAGAAAATCACAGACTTTTTAGCCTGTTCCCTGTTGCCTTTTAGATAAAGCATATGTTAGTTGCTCGTGGCTTTATGCTTTGGAGCAACTTCACTTTCAGAATTTAAGTTTGAGGTAGTAGTCTCAGTACCTAAAATCTGATGTATTTCGTTTATTGAACTTGGTTTGGCTACAGGTTCTTCTAATGGTTCGTTCACATATTCTATTAGGTCGTCTACTTGACAATCTAATGCCTTGCAGAACCTAATGATTCTTTCAATGTGGTCTGTCCCAGTTCTGCCGCTTTCCCAGTTTTGAATAGTGCTTTCAGTTACGCCCACAAGACGCGATAGTTCAAGCTGGGTCAGCCCTGCTCTTTCACGAAGCAAAGCAATCCTCGGTTTTGGCTTTTGTTTCACAGCTACAGCACTTTTATCTCGATATATAGTGCTAGATCCTAGCACCAAAAAAAACCTGCGCCTAGAAAATCCCTAAAAAAACTTTATTTTAAACTATCTTTCTTAAAAATCTCGCCCTAACGCCTTTTTTTATAAGCACTATTAAGCATTTGACGACTGCTCATATGCACATTAAAGACATTTTTGTAACTGTCTTTCTAAATTAGCTCGTAACCATAAATCAGCCGCAGACCAAACCCTCTGTTGATTCGGTGCTTCTACAAAATCCTCCGGTTTATGCGTGACAATTGCATCTAAAAGTTGGTCGTCAACACAAACAAATTCGACAGCCGATTCAAAATCTCTTAATGGTGATGAACGTGCTATTTGCAGAATTTGTTGGTCAACAATACAAATGTTGATTTTTTCTCGTAACCAGTCAATTACTATCTCCGCAATTTGACTGTTTTGCAAGCGGCTAGTATAAGCAGCTATTTTTTGCCAGCCAATATCTGTTAAATACAGCTTGATGGATGGATGCACTCCATCGAGTAATTCTCTGACATCTTCTGTCAATTTGTTGCGATTTATCAAAGCATCTAAGATTAAATCGGCATCAACTAAAATCCTGAACACTTGCGACTCCCATGATCGACTGAATAAATACAACTAAAATTTGGTTAATATCCATGAAGTATGCGCCCCTAACAGTGAAGTGTAGTCAGCACTAAGTTGTTCTGTAGATAATCTGCGATCGCTTAAAGTACAAATAAAGGTGCTGCCAATATAAACGAGCATTAGTTGTAGTGATTGAAAGTTAAACTTACATAATCAACTACACGGCAATTAATCATTATTTCAGATTTGATCTTCCACATTTTTTTGCCAAATATTAAGGCAAGTAAATTATTTGTGATCAAACTCTAAACTCAGAAAACACACTCCACTTCAAACAACCATCAAATACACGCAATAAAAGCAGGCTCTAGCATAGCTCTGTCTTATACTGACTATTAGCCAAAATGACGGCAGATGATTACTTGAGTTCCTGGTGTAGAATTTTTAGGAATTTTTTATGGTTTGAGTAACAGGTAATACAACTGTCCATTGCTAACGGTAACACCAGCACGCTCTCCGGCGATTTTACCCGTCCCCAAAAAATAATCTACTCTACCCGCACCTTTAATTGCTCCACCTGTATCTTGATCAAGCACATAACGGCTCACAATCTGATGTTCCATCTCGCCGTTAGCTTGGACGAAGGGAAAAGGGGCGCGAATCAAAGCTAAAGCCCCAGGCGGCATGAGAGAATTATCTGTAGCTATGGAACGTTCTGTGGTGAGTGGGACATTAATTGAACCTTGGGCTGGTGCGCCGTGGTTTTCTTGAAAAAACACAAAACTGGGATCACGGTGGATATAGATATTTAATTCTGGGGGATGCTGTTGAAAATAGTCGAGGATAATGGGCATTGTCATTCCCTGTAATGGCAATTTGCCATCGTTGGCTAGTTCTCGACCAATACTTTTATAGTTGTAACCTGTATTACCTGCATAACCGATTGTTGTATCAGTGCCATCGGTTAATTGCAGTCGCGCTGAACCCTGAATTTGAATCATATATGGTTCTAAGCGATCGCGGAACCAAAATAACTCTAATCCCCGTAATTTGCCTTTTGTCCCTTGTAAACCATCAGCACCTTCCAATTCTAAACGGGTAGGATGGGGCTGCGGCCAAGAATTAATATCGGGAGGTAATCGATAAACGGGATAGCGAAATTCATCTGTGGGAATGCGACTAGCAAGATACAGTGGCTCATAATAAGCGGTAAATAAGACTGTACCTTTTTGGTCTTTGCCAACAGATTGATAATAAACAAACTCTTTTTCGATGGCTTGATGTAATTCTTTGGCAGATTTTGATTTTAAAAGCAGTTGGCGGAATCTGGTTAAACTTTTGATGACGCGATCGCGTGTAATTCCGGTGACGGGATATTTTTGATAAGTTGCGATCGCCCGTGAGGTTTGCAAGTATTGTAAACTGCGGTCAATAGAAGTAATTAAAGCTTTTTTGTCTGCTAATTCGTCGAAACAAGATATGTCATCTTGACAACACCCCACAGGCGATCGCTCAATCAAAACTGGTTGCTTGTTTTGTAAAGAATCTGGTACATTCCATTTTTTAATTCGACATAATGGCAAACTCAGTTCTCGAAATCCTAATGGTTGCATCCCCACCAAAAAACTCAAAATAATGATTGGCGGGGTGATGAAAGTGGCTAGTTTGTATAGCAATCCTAAATGATTGACAAACATCTCTCCCTTGTCTCCCTTCTCCCCATTCCCTCTTAAACTACTCATTCATATTGCGATAAGTCGCCACAGCAGAAGGCGAAATTCGGTTGAGATAACGGAATATCCAGTATTTAAAAATCGTGTCCAAAATCACTGGAAATGTAGCAATAAACAAAAAGATAAAATCGCGGTTAGCAGGTAAACCCCAATGGCGCGATACGCCTTCTAAAATCACTTCCCAACCGTGGGGAGAGTGGAATCCCACAAACACATCCGTAAACAGAATGATAATAAACGCCTTGGCACTATCACTCAAACCATAGACAAGATTATCGAAAAAATCTTTCAGCACGGCAATAGATTGTTTACTCACCAGCAGCAACCAAACAAAAGCAATTACCGAGAAAATATCAGCAAACACATTTTTAATTGCATTTGCACTTTCATCCCGAAATTCTTCCGCGATTTCTGCGGCTTTTTCCTTGAGTTTCTCTTCTATAGCTTCTGGATTCAGAGGCGGTGCAATGCCAATTAAATTTTCAAATCTAATTCTTTCTTCAAATCTTTGCAGTTCTGATAGAGCTTCTTCTTCCATTTCAAAATTTAAGAAGACATTTGCTGTTTCTGCTGATCTAAAATGGGTGATTAATGGCCCGACAATCAAAGCTTTTGATAGTTGATGTGCTAAAAGAGGTACAATAATTAGTAATAATATAAATCTAATTGATATGATAGTTCTTTTTTGAGCTTGCCGAAAGTTTTTAACAACATCCTGCTCAGAATTTGGGTCTAACTCGACTTGTAAACGACTAATAGTTCCTAAAATTGAGCGAGGTAATACACCTGTTGTATCAGCTTTCCGCCGCGATTTTTGTTTGGGTTCTAGATTGTTATTTGGTAATTGTGTAGCTAATGAAGCGGGGGATCTGGGCGTAGCAACCTCATCAATTTTGACTCTTTGTGGTTGATTAATTATTGCAGAAGTAGTTTCAATATCAGGTACGGTATATTTTGATATGACTTCATCAATAAATCTTAATTTTTCTAAGATTATGTCCGCATTGGGATATTCTATACCTGTTTTTCGTGCTGCTTTTTGATTAGATTCGTTGGAAAACCAACGGCTAGCGCGAAATTCTGTTAGGCGCATCCGAGCAATTTTTAATTGTTTTTTGAGGTCTAACTCAAAATAATCCATCATACTGCTGCTGTAGATACCTGAGTCAGCATCTATCTTCTGAGCGTTGAAATGCTCATCTTCGATGGATTTAATTTGTAAGGCTGCTTTATAAGCTTCATCAAGAGAACGCTGTGGTGTTAATAAGTACCAACGGTAAGCAGCTAGTAAGTAAGAGTAAATTTTTTGGGTGAAAGCGAAATTATTCATTGTAGGCAATTATCCAGCCTTTTCTAGTGATTATTAACCCTAAGTTAACGTACAAGATATACTAACGAAATCTAGAAGGAGAAAGTTTGTGGCTTCACATTCTGTTTGGATTGTCGGCAATAGCCGCAGCGGTAAGACAAATCGTTTAGTAGAGCATTTTTGTCGTTGGCTACAAATAGAAAATCACAACTTGGGATTATTTTATACTAAAAAAGCTGGAAAAAAATCTGACAATTCCATTTCAAAACCTTTTGTTTTAAAGCAAACAGAACCAGGAGTTTTGGTATTAGCAGCAAATGATGACAATCGTCGGGAATTATCAGACAAAATTGTTACAAAAACTTTAGGAAAATATCCCATTCGTGCTAAAACTCCCTTGGGTTTTTTTCAAGATGAAGTTATTTTATTTTGGCCTTTACTAATTGAGTTGCTGCATCTCAAGGCACAATTTCCGGTAAGATTGCGCCCAGAAACTGAACAGGAATTAGCTACAAAACTCTGGCGTGAGCAAATCGATGCAGAGATTCTGCGGCGTGCAGGAGTGAACGAATACCGTTTAGTAAGACGGATTTTGGACTTATTGCAATTAGCTGCTTACAGTGGTACAGCTTGTGAAGGAATTGCTGAGGTTTTACAAAGCGGTTTAGAAGAAAACGGCATAAATCTAGAGCCGGAATTTCTGGCATCTTTGCTGCTAGATTGGCGTAACTGGTGTTTAGAGCGAGGCTTGCTCACTTATGGGATTATAACTGAACTCTACACACAGCACTTGTTAAGCGATCGCCATTATCAAGAACGTCTCAGCCAAAGGTATCAAGCAATACTAGCTGATGATGTTGATGATTATCCCGCCGTAACCAGACAGTTGTTTGAAACACTTTTACAACAGGGTGCTGTTGGGGCATTTACTTACAACCCTGATGGCGCTGTACGCTTAGGATTAGGTGCTGATCCCAATTATTTGGAAGGGTTAGCGAGGCATTGCCGCTTAGAAACTTTATTTACACCAGTTGCACCATCCTTAGCCGATAACCTAGCTAGACCGATGGTAGAATTTATTACTCAACCAATGGTGATGTTAGAGTTACCTGCAACAGTCCAATCGATTCAAACTACCTCCCGCGCTGAACTATTGCGAACCACAGCCGAGGTCATTGGCAAAGCAATTAAGTCAGGAAGAATACAACCAGAAGAAATTGCCATCATCGCACCTGGTTTGGATGCGATCGCACGTTACACCATCACCGAAATTCTCACCAAGCAAAACATCCCCGTCGAATCACTCAACGACCAACGCCCCCTAATTAGTTCACCAACGATTCGGGCATTATTAACCATGCTGGCACTCGTTTATCCCGGCTTGGGACGCTTGGTAGATAGAGATGCGGTGGCTGAGATGTTGGTGGTGTTGAGTAGGAGGCAGGGGGCAGAGGGCAGGGGTCAGGGAGAGAGGGGAGAGAGGGGGGAGGGGGGAGACAAGGGAGAAATATTAACTCAGCACTCAGCACTCAGCGAGAAGTTGCGTGCGGGGGTTCCCCCCGTTGAGCAAACTTCGGTGACTCCGCACTCCATACTCAGCACTCACATCGACCCGGTACGTGCTGGGTTAATTGCTGATTATTGTTTTGTACCTCATCCCGACAGACCTAATTTATTACCCGTCAACTCTTTTGAACGCTGGGATAGAATTGGCTATGCTGCAACCACAGCTTACACTCAGATATTACAGTGGATTGAAAAACAGCGATCGCAACAAGAACAGCGTTTAATTCCTAGCCCGATTTCGCTTTTATATCTCGCAATTCAAGACTTTTTGTGCAAAGACAGCAACCCACCCTACGACCAAATGGCAGCCCTGCGCGAATTGCTGGAAACTGCCCAACATTATTGGGAAATTGATACTAGGTTGAGGCAGGAGGTAGGGGGGCTAGGAGGACAAGGGAGCAATCTTTCTACCTTTTCTACCCCCACTCAGCACTCAGCACTCAGCACTCAGCACTCAGCACTCCATACTCAGCACTCAGCAAGCACTACCCTGGCTGAATTTATTCAACTGCTGCGACGTGGTACGATTACTGCCAATCCTTATCCGTTGCGTCCTATTGGCTTGTCGAGAAAAGCCGTTACCTTAGCAACTATTTTCCAATATCGTTCGAGTCGGCGATCGCATCGTTGGCATTTTTGGCTAGATGCTGGTTCACCATTGTGGGCAAAAGGTGGTGCAGCTACATTATTTGGTGCGCCTTTATTCTTGCGAGACAGGTTAGGCGAACCTTGGACAGCCGAAGATGAAAAAACTACCGAACAAGAAAGACTAAGGCGAATTTTGACAGACTTACTCTCGCGTGTATCTGAAAAAGTTTATTTGTGTCACAGTGATTTAGCCGTCAACGGCCAAGAACAACTAGGGCCACTCCTACCCCTGGTACATACCTGTGTATCCGTCATTTCCAAAGTAGCTTGAAGCTTAACCAAAATTTTCCCAAAGGGGAAATCTGGGCATCAACAAGAATCTAAAATCCAAAATTGGTAAATCCGTAGCGATCGCCAGAATCGTTAGAATATTAACTACACTGAGAATGTATATCAAACCTTAGAGTTAGACACTATGGTACTGTTTGGATTTGGTAAAAAAAAGCTGAATATTCCTACTGCTGAAGAAGCTTTGCCAGGAAGATCAAAGGAAATGCCTGTACCTGCTCATCACTATGTAAATAACAATCCCCTCAAACCACCTTTCCCCGCAGGTATGGAAACGGCATTATTTGGTTTAGGCTGTTTTTGGGGTGCAGAACGTAAATTCTGGCAACTACCGGGCGTTTATAGCACTGCTGTTGGTTATGCAGCCGGAATTACACCCAACCCCACTTATGAAGAAGTATGTACAGGTATGACTGGTCACAATGAAGTCGTCTTCGTTGTATTTGACCCCCAAGTTATTAGTTACGCTCAACTACTCAAAGTTTTTTGGGAAAGCCACAACCCCACCCAAGGAATGCGCCAAGGTAACGACGTTGGCACACAATACCGTTCCGGGATTTACGTTTATTCTGAAAGCCAAAAGCAGCAAGCCGAAGCATCACGAAACGCTTACCAACAAGAACTAATCAAAGCGCGTTATGGCGAAATCACCACAGAAATTCTCGATGCGCCAGAATTTTACTACGCTGAAGCTTATCATCAGCAATACCTAGCCAAAAATCCCAACGGCTATTGTGGTTTGGGCGGGACAAACGTTGCTTGTCCGGTAGGTGTATTTGAAGCAGAAGTGAAGTAATACCAATTTTATCTTGAGATACAAGGTTGGGTTATATGATGCTTAACCCAACCTTGCGATTTTCTAGTTCTCTACTTAAAATTTTTCCTGGTGTTGGTACTCTTGTTGGTGTTATGATAATAAATCACCTCTAAAACAGACAATAGATTAATTATAAGCGTAGATTAATGTAATTTTTAAAAAGGTACAGAATTTTTGTAGTCTCTCTCTAGTGTAGGTACTGGCAGTCATCACTTGTCTATGTCTAAAGTTGAGTGTAATCAATTGCTAACTTTAGTTGATTTATGTCTTTATCTGTAGCGAACTTATCAAGATTTCTCCTAAAATCCAACCAGTAAGTTTGTACAATACCTGTGTTTTCTACAGATTTCTTAAATAGAGATATGAATGTAGATGCTATTGGTGGACGATAAGGGCAACCATATATTTGATTATTTGTACAAAAAGCATCTAAAATACGTTTCCAGTGTTCAGATTTTAGTATATCCACAATTTCGACTAATAAATGAGTGTTAGACATAGCACTTGCCCAAGTGCCAGAGTATACAAATTTATCTACTACCCCATCAACATTATTTTTAATTAAATTTTTGAAATGTTGTTCAATTATTGGATGCCTATAGTCATCTTTTATCTTAATTAATTCATCGAAATCATCAAAAGTCATTTCTTGAATTTTCTCTAACAAATAATTCTCAATTAACTCTATTAGTTGTTTATCTAGTTTTCTTAGTTCTGATTTAAAATCAGAAATACCCGATATTAGACTTTGCAATGAAGTCGCACTAATTTTATCCTTTATAGAACATTTAATAAGTTGGTGTAAATATTCATTATTATATTCTGAAAGCAGTTCAAGCAAGTTGTCAAAGGATGCTTTTTTTATTTCATCTTCTATACGAAATTTGACTACATCATATAGAGAAGTATCTAAGTCAGAAACCATCATAGCTAAATTGTCTAATGTAGCTTGATGAATTGTATCTTTTAAAATGGGATTAATTATCTTTTCATTTAGCAGAGTATCTTTATAACGCTTTTTAATTTCTAGCAGTTCATCTATAGATAATTGCAACTTATTAATTACTGAATCTCTTAGAAAATCTACATAAGCTGCCTTTACTAATATATCTATATTTTTAAATAATAAATTCTTCTTAATTGCAAATCTACCATTTTTTACATTGTCATGTATATCGAGTTTATCTATAAAATTTTTTGCTTTAATCTGACATGGTTCACTTATTATGTCCCAAGCTGTAGTATTGCCAAGATAAATAATTACTTTGTCCCAATTCTCATTAACAATTTTATCGAGAATAATATCAGATAATGTATTATTCAGTTTTTCTACAGTTTCTTTAGTGTACATAATTGACACAGCATTAAGTGCTGAAAAATGTCTTTGTTGTTCATCTTCTGATAGTTCATCTATTAAAAGTTTTTTAGTTAAGCCTATGACAATTGATTCAACTACACTAACCCTAGCACGACCTAGAGGACTCTTTTGAAGAACAATTACAGCACTTTCTGTATCTAGAGGAAAATTTTCATCTTCTATATTCTTCCAAATTCTAGTAAGAGCAGCACGACCTTGAACGGGCGGACGCTGTAGAATGTGTATTACTGCACTTCTTAAATGATAACGTGCCATTTCTGCTGTAGCTTCAAATGGCTCTTCTAACGATGTCATAGAAGGATGAGCGCATCTACTTCTATCTTCAAATAGTCTTTCAATATCTTTTTTTTCTACAGATGAGATTAGCTCGAATTTTGTGAGTGCAACTTCAGGAATATTTGATTCAAATTGCCATAACTCTTTTACATTTTCTGTAATCCTTAAATTATCAAATTTTTCTAATATAGTTGATGCCTCACCATTACCTAATAGTGATAGTTCTCTTAATTTATGTAGAAAATCAAATACTACTGCATTCCATGTTGCAACTATGCAAGAACGAAATGCCCCCGCTCGATAACAGGCAACAGCCTCTTGAATGAGCTTCTTAGCTTGTTTATCTCTACAACGAACTATTAATTCATCAAGGTCAATAAACGTTTCATACATAGACTTGTAGAGTTATATGCACAGTATAAAAATTATGCCACATACGGCAGTTATATATGTATAAGCTTTAACATATCTATTTTTAGATAGACTAATACAGAACCTGTATAAACCTGTATATTTAAGAAAGCTGAAAGTCTTACCCTACTTAAAACTTTTCCATACAACATGGGTAAACGTTAACAGACTGCAAATGTAATTAATAAGATAGACTCATATTTAATATTGCAGAGATTGAGTTTTTCTTATCAAATTTCATACATCATTCTAAACAGCTTCTAAAGCGGCTTTGGATGTGATGAATGATAAATCACATCTGAGGCAGAAGACAGAAGCCTTATAGGCGAAAATAACTAGAACTCTTATCTCATAACAGCCTTAGATATATTGAATGAGCATTACATAGATATATCTTATGAAAAAAGCCTGTTATATAAAAAATACTGTTATGGAACTTCTATGCAACTTAACATCTCTAAGAAGATACTGATAGAGTACAGCCAACTTACGCAACTGGTTGAAACTATTGATTTTTCTATATTCTTGGAAAGCCCGTGACGAGGATTGAACTCGTGACCTCACCCTTACCAAGGGTGTGCTCTACCACTGAGCCACACGGGCATAAATTATCTTTGGAGTTATGAGCTATAATGCTGTTAACTCTACTGAATACTCAGTCATTATAACTCATAATTTCACTTTGAGAAGGTGGGCCGGGCTGGATTTGAACCAGCGTAGGCGTAAACCAACGGATTTACAGTCCGTCTCCATTAACCACTCGGACACCGACCCGCATGTCCCACGATTTATTATCTTAGCAGTAGATTTTCATAACTGCAAGGGGCGTGAGAAAAGTTTTTAATCAGTTGCTAGAGATGGGTGTAGGGTGAGGATAATCATACCCACCCTAGGTTACTTACTATCTTTGATTGCAACTTGAGATTAACTCAAGAGTTCGCCGGTTTCTTGGAGAGAGTGTAAGCGTTGATAAATACCTTCATGACGCAGCAATTCTTCGTGGCTACCAACTTCGGCGATTTTGCCTTGTTCTAACACTACAATCTTGTCGGCTTCGCGGACTGTACTTAAACGGTGAGCAATCACAATTGTGGTACAAGTCCCTTGAATCGATCGCATAGCCAATTGAATGGAACGTTCTGACTCATAATCTAAGCTAGAGGTAGCTTCATCAAAAATCAGCACATCTGGTTTAACTAACAACGCTCTCGCAATTCCGAGGCGCTGTCTTTGTCCGCCAGATAGCCTGACTCCACGTTCCCCAACAACTGTGTAATAGCCTTGGGGTAAGGTCTGTAGCACTTCATCAACTCTGGCAATCTTACAGGCTTCTTGCACCTCTTCCAAGGTGGCGTTTGGTCTACCATAGGTGAGGTTGTCCAAAATTGTGCCGTTAAAAACGTCTACTTCTTGGTGAACGATCGCTAATCTACGTCTATACTTACCCACATCCAAGGTACGAATATCTTGCCCATCAATCAGAATTTGACCATCTTGAGGTTCAAAATACCGCAATAGTAGTTTCACCAAAGTTGATTTACCGGAACCAGAACGTCCCACTAAGGCGACTGTTTGGTAAGGTTCAATCAATAAGTTGATGTCTTGTAATACTTTACGATTGGCATCATATCCAAAACTCACTTGTGAAAACTCTAATTTACCTGTAAATGTATAGGGTGATTCTGTCTCGGTTTCTGTGTTTAATAAACTAGCTGCATCTGAACCTGTTGGTTCTTGCAAAAATTCGTGAAACCGCAACATAGAAGAATAGCGCCGTGCAAAAACTTCTGCTAAGGTACCAATTGGTTCTAATTCAGCATAAGCCATGCTAGAAAGAGTCAAGGTCATAACAAAATGACCGAGAGAAATTCGACCATTAACGGTGGCTGCTAAAGTTAAACCCAAAATCATAAACACGCAAAATTGAATCACACTTCTCTGCCAAGTAGCCAGTTTCACGTAACCTTTGTGGATACGATAATCGATTACTGTGAGTTCACGTTGCAAACGTAGATTTTGGCGTTTAAGTTCTTGGCTTTCTGTAGCAAATGCTTTAACAGTTTTGATATTAGTGATGATTTCTGATGTACGACTTTCTGTATCTTCTGCGTATCTATCTAAACGGCTTTCATGCCAAATCAGTCGCTGCAAATCTTTCAAACCAAAACCAAGGATAACTACAAAAGAAATCAGATATAACAGCGCAATTCGCCACTCAATTAACAAGATAAACACAAAAATTCCCAACACACGTAATAGTTTGGGAATCAACTGTCCGGCAATTTCTGGATAAGTCCAAGTGTGGTTGGAAATACCTCTCGCTACTCTGCCTGCAATGCGTCCAGGATTATTTACATCATAAAATTCCAAAGGGAGAGTGAGAATTTTTTCTATGGCTGTTTGACTTTTAGCACGACGCAACCTTAAGGCGATATCCCAATGAAACCAATGAGTTAACCAAGGTTGGGTAGGCGCTCGCACTACAGTTACTATAAAAATGAGACCGAGTAAAACTACCAAAGATAGTGTTTTATCAACTGGGTAATTGGTAACTTCAGAAATAGATGCGATCGCACTTTGTAAAGGTTTATCTAACGGTTGGTTAGACAAAACGTTTAAAATCTGCCCAATCGCATACGGGACAACCAAATCAATAATTTCGTAAATGCTCGATGCAGTAATACTGAAAAGGCTCAGTTTCCAGTGGGGACGATAATAGTTGAGAATATCTCGAAATGTTGCCATGATCTATTCTGTCCAAGAGTGCGATCGTGAGCTTGGAACAATATACTACAAGTGTATTACAAAATAGTCAAGAGCTAATTTAGCAAATCATTCTTCTGGAGGATGAGGCATTTCGACCGGAAAAAATTCTAAGCGATAACGATAAAGCGCCACAGGTCGAGAACCAGCCTGAAAATAATCTGGATCTTGGGGAGAAAGATAAACAGCAGTAACTTGATCTGCTTCAATTGTGGGATTATTTGTGGCTAATTTCTGGTAAGCAGTTGTAGACTCTACCGAGTTAAAATAAGGGCGAGAACCACCTTTAAATAGTTGTTGAAATACTTCCGCAGTGATGTATTTATGCTCAGAAATGCTTTCTGTAGCGCGTGCTGTGATAATAGAGACTAATTGCCGTTCTCCGCGTAACAATGTAATTTGGCGATTAGGCGAATCTGGGTCAACCTTAACAGATAATACTGCCTTTTTACCCAAATAAGCTTTAGCCAAATTTAAGCTATTAAAGGCTCTATCTGCTACTAAAATTGGTTGTAAATTATTGATTTGTGGGATAAATTTTACACCAGTTTTGATTGATGGTTTTATTTTAATAAATCTGACAATAAAACTTACAGGTTGATTCAGTTGTTTACGGTTACTTTCAAACCCAGGTGTAACAATATCTGGTGCTAAGGGTGCTGCTAAATCTACTAATGTACTTGTCACTTTCCAAGTACCAGCCATCCATTCTGGATAAGCTAAATCATCAGAAGCTGGCTGTACAGAAGTTAATTTTTCCCACTGATGAAAGTTTTCTAAATGTTCAGATAATTCACCTGCTATTGCATTTCCACTCCAGCCTAGCAGAAATAAAATAACCAAGAAAAAACTACAAATTGCCTGCATTGTAATTTGTATTTAATTAAATATAGAATTCATATTTGATTGATGAAAAAATTCAGTACATTCAGAATAGTCTTTTTTCCTACTCCCCACTCCCCATTCTCTACTCCCTGTCTACACAACTAGATTCAGAAATCAAACCGGATTCCTATATTATGTAGTCTGTAAATTTATTACACCAATATCAGTGTTGGGTTTCGCTATCGCTTCACCCAACCTACAGCCAATAACAAGCGAATTATAATTCTACTGGTAAAGGCTGCCAAACTTCGCCATATTTTTCTTTTAAATTGTGCCAAGCTTCTACTTGTCCGGGTTCATATTCTCCTGGTTTGCCCCATTGCAGAAATAAGCTTAACGCAGGTTCTTGTTTCTCATCTAAAAATCGGATGGCGTAAGTTGTAAAGTTGCCTCTTTTTGCTTCACCTGTTTCAAACTTCACCTGGGTAATTTTGTCCATATTTAAGTGAAATTCAAAGCCTTCTGTGTGCATATTGGCATATTTACCTTTGGGTAATTCGGCATAAAATAATTTTTCAATTTTGCCGCGTGCTTCTAATACAGCCGCACTGCTGGTAACAATTAAACGTAAAGTTCCTAAAATTTCACAAGCTTCTAAAAATTCTTTTAAATTTGCACTCATAATTAATTGTCCTTTGTCATTAGTCATTGGTTATTTGTTGACTATTTTTCGTATTTTTCATAAGCAGCAACAATTCGCTGCACTAAAGGATGACGCACTACATCTTTTTGGGTAAATTCGCAAAAACCAATGCCTTCGACGTGTTTTAAAATGTCTAAAGCAACTGATAAGCCTGATTGTTGATTATGGGGCAAATCTGTTTGTGTTGTATCGCCTGTAATCACCATCCGCGAACGAAAACCCAACCGCGTCAAAACCATTTTGATTTGTGCGGGTGTAGTATTTTGAGCTTCATCCACTATTATGAAAGCATTATTTAGGGTACGTCCGCGCATATATGCGAGTGGTGCAACTTCAATAATGCCGCGTTCTATTAAATTAGGTACTTTTTCGGCATCAATGAATTCGTAAATAGCATCGTAAAGTGGGCGCAGATAAGGATTAATTTTTTGTTGTAAATCTCCTGGTAAAAAGCCCAATCTTTCACCAGCTTCGACGGCTGGACGAGTTAAAATTAGCTTTTCTACTTGGTTGGCGAGGAGTGCTTGCACAGCGACCACAACGGCGAGATAAGTTTTACCTGTACCAGCAGGCCCGGTGCAGAAGGTAATGTCTCGTTTGCGGATAGTTTCAATGTACTGTCGTTGACGAAATGTTTTAGCGCGGACTTCTTCACCACGGCGAGTTCTAGCGAGGACATCTCGACGTAATTCTTGGAGTTCGTCTTCACGATCGCTATCTAAAGCTTGACGAGCTGTTAAAATATCGGCATTAGAAATAGTATTGCCTTTAATCCACAGGTCTTCGAGCGATCGCACCAACCTGGATGCTAAATTAATTTGGGCATCTGTACCAGTAATCTGGAGTTCCTGTCCCCGTAGCACTAACACCGCGCCTGTTTGCCGAGACAGGATTTTGAGATTTTCTTCACCATCACCTGCAAGAGCGATCGCACTCGGAATATTAGGCAGCTGAATCTTTAAAGCATCTGCCATAGTTATTTCTTAAATGTGTGAGGAGTTATTTTTAACAACGGTCTATTACTTCTTTAGATTTTTAATTACAGTTTTTAATTATGTTTATTTTTACATTATTTTCTAGTTTTGCGCTTTTGCATCGCCATACTAGTTATGTTTAAGATTTTGTCTAGTAAAGTAGAGACGCGATCGCATCTCTACTTTAGCGAGGTTAAAGTTAATTAAACTTGCTCACCTCAAATTCCACCATTGACTGCGGTTAATCGCTTAGTAGCGAACGCCTTTACGTGCTGCTTCTGCTTTACGCTTCCGGCGCAGACTGGGTTTTTCGTATCTTTCCCGACGTTTAACCTCAGATAATATCCCGGCTCTTTGAATTTTCTTTTTAAAACGTCTTAGTGCCGAGTCAATTGTTTCATTTTCACCTAGACGGACTTCAGCCACTCCCTAATTTCACCCCCTGACAGAGATATTTAGAAGTTGCATTCAAAAATAGCATTTAGAAATTAGGTCAATGAGAGGAGGCACAAGGCAGAAGAATTAAGTTTCAGACTTCATCCTTCACACTTCATACTTTTCTCCCTCATCTTCCTTTCTTTATAGTTTAAACCTAGCGGAAACGAGGTTTAGCAACAGGTCTACTAGGCCCGTTGTTGCCACGTCTTTCCCTAGTTTTTGGCAGTGGCGGTCGCTCTTCGCGGTCTTCATCAAAAGACATACCATCTCGCCCCATAGCACTGCTGCCATAGATGTCCAGATATACAGATTGTCCAGCCAGTTCTGCCGCAGCAGCAACTACTGTCCGAATTGCCTGAATATTGCGTCCGCCTCGGCCAAATACTTTGCCTTTATCTGCACTGTCAAAGGCAATGCGAATCCAAGCTTTTTTCAGGGTGTGAGAAATTTCACAATCAACGCTTAAGGTATTTGGAGATTCTAAAAACGGCTGCATCAAAAATCGCACTAGTCCAACATAATTGGGATTAGCTGCGAAAGATGGCGTATTGAGGTTATGATGCGGGTTTTGCACTGACCTGTTCAAGAACATTAGCTTTTACGAGGATGCGACGTACGGTGTCAGTGGGCTGTGCGCCTTGTTGTAGTCGCTTGACGATGCCGGGAACATCTAGTCTAACTTCATCGGTTCTGGGGTTGTAAAAGCCCAGTTCTTCTAAAGGACGACCATCGCGGCGAGAGAGGCTATTCATGGCGACAATACGGTAGCTCGCTTCCCGCTTTTTTCCGTATCGCTTCAAGCGCAGTTTGATCATGTTGAAGAATTGTTCTCCTGTTTGTATGGATTTTTGCAGCTGATAAATTGAGGAAGTAACTTGGCGAAAGTGCCTTGGTTGATTACTTCCCATGCTGAAATGCTTATTTTAACACTTGATTAGTGTTTGCGGCTATATGAGTTAGGGAGTGGGGAGTTGGGAATCACAGAAGAGGCAGAGGGGAAAGGGGCAGGGAGCAGGGGGAGCAAGCCCTTCCCTGGAGCGTGGAGTGAAGCATGGGTACGAAGCCCCGCACTGGAAGGGCGCTCTTACTGGGGCGGAGTTCAAGCTCCGTCTTCGTCTTCCCCCTTGCTCCCTGCACCCTGCTCCTATGCCTCTTGTAACAGACTTTTCCCCTTGTCTTCCTTGTCTCTCTTGTCCCCTCTTCTACAAGTTCCCAAAGCCTTTTTTCTTCTTATCCTTGGGTTTTTTCTTTTTGCTGCCGCCACCACCGCCGTTATAACCGCGCCATCCGGGGGCGGCGGGACGACCACCTGCGTAGGCGTTGCCCATACCACCGCCGCCGAACATTCCCGGCATACCAGGGAAGTTACCTTTACCCATTTGTTGCATGAGCGATCGCATTTTTTGGAAGTCTGATACCAGCTTACTTACATCAGCTTCTTTGTAACCAGAACCTTTAGCCACCCGTCGTCTGCGGCTGGGAGAACTTGCCAATAAATCTGGGTCTTGGCGTTCTTGCTTGGTCATGGAATTAATCATCGCTTCGCAGCGTTTTAGCTGAGTTTCGCCCTGTTTGAGTTGATCATCAGACAGCTTACCCATACCAGGAATCATCTTGAGAATGCCTCCCAGTGACCCCATATTTTTCAACAAACGCAGCTGTTTGAGAAAGTCGGTAAAGTCAAACTTTGCTGACAGAATTTTCTCTTGCATTTGCTCGGCATCAGCCAAGTCAATTTCTTCTTGGGCTTTTTCTACCAAAGTCAGCACATCGCCCATCCCTAAAATCCGCGATGCCATCCGGTCAGGGTAAAAAGGTTGTAGGGCTTCGACTTTTTCCCCAACACCGACAAATTTGATGGGTGCGCCGGAAATTTGGCGGACTGACAAAGCTGCACCACCACGGCTATCACCATCTAACTTGGTGAGAATTGCCCCAGTAATGCCGATTTGCTCATGGAAGGTGCGGGTGAGGTTGGCGGCTTCTTGACCAGTCATCGAGTCCACCACCAACAAAGTTTCGTGGGGTTGGACTGTTTCTTTAATCCGGGCTAACTCCGCCATCATGTCTTCGTCGATTTGCAGACGACCCGCAGTATCAATGATGACTGTATCGACACCTTCAGCTTTGGCGCGTTCTACACCTTGGCGAGCGATTTCTACTGGGTTAGCATCACTGCCCAACTCAAATACTGGTACGTTAATTTGCTTACCCAAAGTGATCAACTGATCAATTGCGGCGGGGCGATATACATCTGTGGCGACTAACAAACAGCTGCGCTCTAATTTCCTTAGATGTAAAGCTAATTTGGCTGTGGCTGTGGTTTTACCAGTACCTTGTAAACCAGCCATCAACACAATTGTCGGCTTTTGTTCAGCTTCCACCAGGGGAACATTTTCTTCCCCCATCACCTGCACCAATTCATCATAGACAATTTTGATGAACTGCTGGTCTGGGCGCACGCCAGAAATTACCTCGGCTCCCTGCGCCTTGGCTTCAACTTCGCTAATAAAATCTTTGACTACCTGGAGGTTGACATCTGCTTCTAATAAAGCGCGGCGGACTTCTCGCAAAGCCTCTTGAATATTGGATTGCGAGATTTTATCTTGACCCCGAAGTTTTTTCCAGGCGGATTCTAAACGGTCTGCTAGTGCATCAAACATATCTAAGTTACAAGTATTTAGCCAATGAGGAAGCCGGAATTGTCGCCAAAGGCGATGCAGAATTTCCGGTAGAGTTTTAACGTGCTATCTACCAGCTTAGTAGTTTTCACTCCGAGTTGAGCAACTGGATACCTACTGGGTTTGGGGTGGTAAACCGTATTTTGTGTATAAATTATGATTTTAGAGGTTTGGCAAAGCTGAGTTAAGCAACACTAATTTGGTCACAGTGACATGATTGTAAAGCTTGTTTCACATCTGCTAACAAGACATTCATATCAACTGGCTTGCGGATAATACCTGCTACTTTGGCTTGGCACTTCTTTTTGATGGTGTCTTCTTCGTAGCCACTCAGCAACAAAATCGGTAAACACTTACAAATGTGATTTTGTTGGATGCGGTAGGCAACTTCGTAACCATCCATTCCTGACATTGTGACATCTAGTAAAAGCAAATCAAATTTTTGAAATGCTATTTTTTGCAATGCTTCTTCTCCACACAAGACTGTAGTAACTTGATAACCATTTGTTTCTAAAATTGTTTCTAGTAAAAAACAAGTGACATGACAATCATCACAGACAAGAATATGGGAATTTTTATTGTTGATTTTTTGGCTCATAATCAAATTATATTAATAAATAAATAATAAATATTGATTTTTGAACTAAAAAAGCTCAATCCAAATTATCCAAATTTGACAGATATTAATGATGAAATACCAATTTCGGGTTTTGTATCTGGTAAAAAATATGGAGAATTGATATTCTAAGTATCAAGTTAGTTGCTGTAACTAATATTTATAGTATATAGATGCAGGCTGCACGTAGAAAGTTTAAAATTATTCACTTAATTGTAAGCACCATAATTATAAAAATCTGTATTTAGAGAGTGACAGTACATTATGGCTCAAGGCTTAACTTCTCAAAAAGAGATAAGATAATACCACAATATTCTCAAATAGATTTATTTTTTACATTCTAAAATCATAGAATGAGCAGAGTGGATTTCTAGAATATATAGCAACTCTGAACACACCAAGAAAAATGGTGTGTTAGGGAGCATCCACTTTTGGAAGAAACACCGGGCGATTGGAAATCGCAGCTACACAAACCAAGTCCGCCTACGCGGACTATCTCAAAACCCGTGCAGGCGGGTTTAGTTTGTATAGCCCCAGACTTCAGTCTGTTCGCGTAGCGTGCGCCTTAGCGCAGGGCTATTTGCCGAAAGTGGATGCACCTGTGTGTTATGGCTAATCTTCACACTCTTAAGTTCTGAAATCCTTGCAGAGCCGTAACACAACCTACTTAAATAGCCTCTGAATATCATAGGTAGCGGAATATAAAATCTATCTCCCTTGTCTCCCTTGTCCCCAGAAGATGGGATATTTTTTATTCCTAGCCTCTAGCCTCTTCATCAAGGTTGTTTACTAAAGCTTCTATGGTATCAGCATCATTTGGTAAGGCGGCTGTTAAAATTTCACTGCCATCGGCGGTAACTAAAACATCATCTTCGATGCGGATACCCCGGACATCAGAAAATTTTTCTAAACGCTCCCAATTGATGATGTTTTGATATTTAGTGCGATTTTGGGAATCATTTAAAATTGCGGGGACTTGATAAAATCCTGGTTCAATTGTGACTAACATTCCCGGACGTAGGGGACGATTAAGACGCAGGTAACTTAAGCCAAAGCGATCGCTCCTGGTTCTATCATCTTCATATCCCGCTAAATCTCCCAAGTCTTCCATATCATGCACATCTAAACCGAGTAAATGCCCAATTCCATGCGGGAAAAACAAGGCATGGGCATCTAATTCGACTAAATCTTGGGGGTTGCCTTGTAAAATGCCTAAATCAACTAACCCTTCAGCAATCACCGTTGCGGCTAATAAATGAATATCTCGATACTCTACGCCAGGGCGAATTTTGGCAATGCAAGCATCATGAGCTGCTAAGACAACATTATATATATCTCGTTGCGTGGCGGAAAATTTACCAGACACAGGCCAAGTTCTAGTAATATCAGCCGCCCAACCCATTTCGGTTTCTGCACCCACATCAGCCAAAAGTAAATCACCTGGTTGCAGTGGGTGATGATATGCCTCATTATGCAAAACTTCACCGTGAACGGTCACAATACTGTTGTAAGAAGTGGTCATATTTTGGGCAATAATTACCCCTTCCATTGCCGCCCGGACTTCTGCTTCTTGTTTTGCTTTAGGGGTGGCTACCATACCTGCTTTGTGTGCAGCCACACTGACAGTTGCAGCTTTACGTAATTCAGCTAAGGCTTCCTCATCGTGAGTAAGGCGTAAACTGACAATTGCTTTGGCTAACTCTAAATCCAATCCCTCCAAATCATAAGGTGAAGAAATTTCTCTATGTAGAATTTGGGACTGTACAAGGCTGGTGCGATAATTCTGCACAGGAATTGAGGCTGCACCATGACCACGATGTTTCAACTCAGATAAGGTTCTCGCCGTATCTGCACCAATTTTGGCGGCAATTTCTTCGCGTTTGGGTGTTTCGCCATGCCATAAGGCGCTACCGGGTTCGGGATCATCAATGAATAACTCTAGTTTGCCTGCTTCTAGACGAATGGCAGCGTTGTGTAGAGGTAAGCCAGCAAAATACAAGAAATGGCTACTGGCGCGGAATGGATAGGTATTCGCTCGAAAGTTGCGGGGGCTGCTGCTACCTGACCAGAGAATTACCGGGAAATCAATTAATTGAGCTAGTTTTTGCCGTCTGTGGCGTAAAGTATCGCTTAGGGTGTGGGAGATATGGTGAATTTGCATAATTTCAAACGCAAAGTGACGTAGAGAAGTTGCGTAAATCTTTAATGTACTCTCGTAGATATATATTGCTTTCATATTCTAGAGTAAGTTCATGGGACAAATCATTACTCAGGTTGATGCTTTTACCGATAAACCTTTTGCGGGAAATCCTGCGGCTGTTTGTGTTTTGCCTGCACCAAAAGACACTGACTGGATGCAGCAGGTAGCACAGGAAATGAATTTGTCAGAAACGGCTTTTTTGGTGAAACAGGATGATGGCTTTAATCTGCGTTGGTTTACGCCAGCTGTAGAAGTGCCGCTTTGTGGTCATGCAACTTTAGCCAGCGCCCATGTGTTGTGGTCGCAAGGACATTTAGCTAGTGACGAGGTGGCGAGATTTCATACCAAAAGTGGGTTATTGATTGCCAAGCGCCAAAATGAATGGATTGAACTGAATTTTCCCGTTAATCACTCACAAGTAACTAATGCACCACCGGAACTCGGTACAGCTTTAGGTGTAAATTATCAAGCCGTTTACCAAAATTCTCTCGGTTATCTCGTAGAAGTAGCTTCAGAAGATGTAGTACGGCAAATGCAGCCGAATTTTCAACTTTTGAAAACTTTCCCTGTAGATGGTGTGGTTGTCACGAGCAAAGCTCATCCAGGCTCAGAATATGATTTTTTGTCTCGGTTTTTTGCCCCAGCTTTGGGCATTGATGAAGACCCAGTTACGGGAGCCGCTCATTGCTGTTTAGCCCCCTTTTGGCGCGATCGCTTGGGTAAAAATACATTCTTGGCTTATCAAGCATCCCAGCGCGGTGGTGTAGTTAAATTGTATTATGACGGCGGCGATCGCGTCCTCCTTTCTGGTCAAGCAGTTACTATCCTACAAGGAGAACTTTTGAGTTAATGACCATAAAAAGTAACATTTAGCGACAAGTTTGTAGTGATTTACACTTAAAAATTGTATAATGCTAGTTCTAGTATCATCTAGCACGTAACTTTTAACTTAGTTAATGCAAATTTAAAGAAATATGAGTAAGTATATATGTGTAAATACCTGTTGAAAAGGTATCCAGAAATAAGAGTCATAGAATCAGAGTCAATTATTTAGAGGTTTTCTACACAACTGATTGAGCAAACTCTAATCTTTTCTGATTTCTTGTTGGCTGACTCCTGAATTCTATTTTGTAAAATTTGGCTTTTTTGGCTTATCAAGAGTAGTTTGTAACCAAATCAAACTTACACACAAAGTTAATCGGTTGAGACTGGTATTTTTGGGATGTCGGAGTGTGATGATTGTTCACCTAAACACGCTCCTAATACCCTTGCTAAACCATTAATTTGTGATTTCATACCATTTCACGAAAAAATGATACAAATTCATGGGTTTTTTATTCTTTACCCTTGCCCCCTGCTCCCTGCTCCCCTGCGGTCTATTTGTATCAAACTTAAAGTGAAACGGTATCACTGTGTAAGTCAAACTTAACTATTTATCCCAGTAATTTTTAAATATGGATTACACTCAACAACTCATTCATTTAACAGAAATATCAGCCGCCGATTTTCCCGCAGGTAGAGATTTTAAATATAAATGTCGTGTACAAATTCTCTCGGAGCAAGGACAAGAAATATTATCCAAAGATTTGTTTTCGCGGATGCAGCCAAGCTGGTTAGTGAATTTCACTAATTATAAAGACTGCGCGATCGCTCTTACGTTGTGTTACCGTCAAGGCGATATGACCCAACCTTGGCAAGATGCTGGGACAGTTACCTTTGCGGCGCAGGATTTTCTGCATGGACACAACTCCATTGAACTAGAATTTCCGATTACTACCTGGAGTCTCGCACCCCACTTAACCCTCAAAGCCAGAATCACCCAGACTGTTGGTGAAGCAGGTAGCAACACAATCAAACTGTTAGCTAATCAGCCAATTCATTCACGTTTTCAACTCAAACCAACCGCAACCATCGACAAAGAAGTTGAAATTCCTGAACCTCTTCCCCTGACAACCCAAGAAGAAGTAATTGTCAAAGATGTCTGGAATAAACTGCGGGCTTGGAAAGAACTGCAAATGGAAAAGTTCTTGAAGCGGCTGTTGTTAGAAGAACCAGAATTAGAACATATTTTTGGGGAAGCGATCGACAGTATGACAGATTACTTTTATGAGTTATTTGACTACTGTATTCACCAACTCCAGCCATACACCCAAAATATCATTTCCGAACCCCTGACAGGTGTACCTTACGAAACAGGCGATGACTTTGATACCGTCGAAGATTATGGGGCTTTGTTTGCGGATATTGGGATGCGTCCCCACCACTGGGTAAAAGCTCGACAAGTGTGGATGTGGATGTTACCTTCAATTCCTTACCTAGAAGAATATGACCGCCAAGATTTAGCGAAAGGTGTTAACTCGGCGCTGTACAAATTTTTCAATAGTAATATTATTGTGCCGATGGTAGAGGCAGTGCGTTACTACGAAGATGCCTTACCACCAGAATTACTCAAGGAAATGGCAGATACTTGGCAGGTATTTAGCCAAAACAAACAAGAAATGGGGATGGTATTTTATCAAAATTTATTTGAAAAATATCCCTTTGTGTTGCCAATTTTCGGCAGAGCCGATATTGATTATCTCTCACTGCACCTGTTCCAATCTTTAGACTTTCTCATGCGTTGCTTGCGGAGTGAAAGCACGGATGAACTGTTGCTAGAACTACGATTATTAGGACAAATTCACGGCAGTGTCGGCGTGCCATCTTGTGCTTATTCTGCCATTTCTGACACGATGTTTGTCTTGTTTGAAAAATATGTGCCGAATTTTACTCCAGAATTACGAAGGGCATGGCAGACATTGTTTAATCGCGTCACCAATGTGATGAAATTGCCCAAGCTGAATGAAGAGCGGTTACTGAAAAAAGCCAAGCAATTCCTCCAAGTAATTGCTAGTGAACAAGGTTGGGAACCAGAACATCAAGCGCGACGTTGGGCAGAAATTCAAGCCGAAATCAAAGCTACCCGTACTTATAATCATACCTACGAAGAATTAGCTTATGGCGCACAGTTAGCTTGGCGGAATGCGTCTAAATGTATTGGTCGGATTCAGTGGAATAACATGGTGGTGCGTGATTGTCGCCATGTGACCGAACCTGATGAAATGTTCAAAGAATTAGTCGAACATTTGCGCTTAGGAACCAATGGCGGTAATGTTCAAGTGATTATGACCGCATTTCGTCCCAAACTCCCCAAAGAACGCTGGGGGCCGCGGCTGTGGAATTCGCAATTATTACGTTACGCCGCCTACGAACAACCAGATGGTAGTGTGATGGGCGATCGCGCTAACTTAGATTTAACCAACACCATCATAAAATTAGGTTGGCAACCCCCCGAACCGCGCACACCCTACGATATTTTACCGATAGTCATTGAAGTGCCGGGAATGGAGCCGAAGCTGTATGAGTTCCCCAAAGAAGAAATTTTAGAAATCGATATTGAACACCCCACCATTGCTGAGTTCAAATCCTTGGGTTTGCGTTGGTATGCAATTCCCGCCATCAGTAATTTCCGCATGGATATCGGTGGTATTAGTTACGCTTGTGTACCCTTTAATGGCTGGTATATGGGTACAGAACTGATGCGTGACTTCTTAGAAGAAGGGCGTTATAACAAACTCGAAGACATCGCCCAAATCCTGAAATTAGATACCAGTTCTGAGCATACCTTATGGCGCGATCGCGTCGCCTTAGAATTAAATATCGCCATCCTGCATTCTTTCCAAAAAGCTAAGGTGACAATGGTAGACCACCAATCTGCCTCACGCCAATACCTCACCCATGATTTACGCGAAAAGAAAGCAGGTAGAGAATGTCCATCGGAATGGGGTTGGGTGCTGCCCCCTGCAGGCGGGAGTGTTTGTCCGGTATGGCATCACCAAACACGGGACTTTTATTTAGAACCAGCTTATCACCACGCTGCCGATCGCTGGGCAGTGGAAGATGGCATTGACTTAGAAAAATTCACCACATCTCTGGAAGAAGACGACAGCAAAGAAGACCGGATTTTGATTTTGTATGCCTCAGAAACCGGCACCGCTGAAGGTTTTGCCCGGACAGCCGCAAGACAATTAAATCGTTACCGTCCCAAGGTGATGGCGCTGGATGAATACGACAAAACTCATTTAAGTTCCGAAAAACTGGTGTTGATTGTCACTTCCACCTTTGGCAACGGGGAAATGCCAGCAAACGGTAAACAATTCTTACACTGGTTGAGAAAGCAACCCCCCGGTTCATTGATGAGTTTAAATTATTCCGTCTTGGGACTGGGTAGCACGGTTTATGAACAGTTTTGTGCGGCGGGAATTGCTGTGGATAAAGCCTTGGCGCGTTCCGGTGCTAACTGTATTGTGCCTCTGCATAAAGCCGACGAAATCAAAGGCCAAGCTGATACCTTCAAACAATGGCTGAGATTAATTAGCCGCGTCTTGGGTGAAGATGCAACTGCGGCTGATGGGACGACCGTCAACGCACCCCAATTACAGGTAAAATTCTTAACTAGTAACGCCGCAGAAAACTTGGCTGTGGCAGAAAGTAGCGAACGGGGGATAGAAGTACCTGTAATTGCTAATCAAGAACTGCTGCAAGAAGTTATTCCCGGAAGCCGTTCCACTCGATTTATTAGTTTTGATATTGCTAACACTCACCTGAAATATGAAACAGGTGATCATGTGGCAGTATATCCCAATAATCCCCCAGAATTAGTACAGCGAATTTGCGATCGCTTGAATTTGACACCCGACACCTACTTTAGTGCGAGTTACGTCACCACCGATGGTCAGGAAACCGAAGATCAACCACCCATTGCCGTACCCACAACCGTTGGTCATGTCTTATCAGAAGAACTAGATTTAGCTGTGCGGGAACCATTCAACGATTTATTGGCATATTTACATTCCGCCACCTCAAACCACACAGAAAAACAACGCCTGGAAACTTGGTTAGAAATTCTCCGCCAAGGTGAAGACCATCCCGACAGCATTGCGCTCACCAAAAACATCACCGACAATTACATGAGCGTGGCTGATTTATTCGATGAATTTCCCGGCGCGAACATTACCCTCGCCGCCTTACTGGAATTGTTACCAAAACAAAAACCACGTCTATACTCCATTTCCTCCTGTCCGTTATTGCATCCCCAACAAATTCAAATCACCGTCGGGGTGTTGCAAATTAAAACCGATGCAGGCAAAGTCCGTCAGGGACTATGTTCTAATTACCTCGCTGGACTGCAACCAGGAACCAAAGTACGAATTGATGTGCGTACCTCCAGTTTCCGTCCACCCAGTGACCCAGAAGCGATGATGTTGATGGTTGGGCCAGGTACAGGAGTTTCACCTTTAATTGGCTTCTTACAATACAGAGAAGCCTTGGCGCGGCAAGGAAAAACCCTAGCTGATGCAACTTTATACTTTGGTTGTCGCAATCACCAGGACTTTCTTTATCAAGAGCAATTGCAGACATGGTATAGTCAGGGCGTGCTGTCGGAATTAAACGTGGCATTTTCTCGCCAGGGCGATGAGAAAGTCTACGTCCAAAATTTGATGCAGCGCAAACCCAAAGAAATCTGGCAACTGCTGAGTCATCCAAAATGCCATTATTATGTGTGCGGTGATGCCAAAATGGCTGATGATGTTTATGAAGTCATGTTAGCGATCGCTAATGCTGAAGGTGGTTTATCACTGTTAGAAGCTATCCAGTTCTTTGACAAAATGAAACAGGAAAAACGCTTCGTCTCTGATGTTTGGGGCGTAACTCTCAACTACAAACAAGCCATCAAACAAGTGCAGAAAGATAACTACTCCAAAGCCGAAAGATGGCTGAATCGAGTTAATCAATCAGCAGATGACTCTACACCAGTTCCAGAGATGGCGCAACCGTCGGTCGCCTATCATCTTTGAGACATCATGACTCGATGACTTGCTGTTGAAATTTTGTAAAAAATTAGTTAGATATTCAGATCCCCGAATTCTTAAAGAAGTCGGGGATCTTGTTCTTCACGAATTATTGAGATTTTATTTATTTTTGTGAGTCTATTTTTATTCTCTGGTAAAGTAAATTTTAGGAATTCATGCTCCAAAAAATGTTCTTGTTATTAAATTCTGACTTCTGACTTCTGAATTCTTTCCATTCTCATGAGTTATCTATTGACTGTTTTTTATTAATTGCCACAGTAATATATAGACGTTCCAAATAAAAACTGAGGCATGGAACAAACTTTATTTTTAGACTTTTTAGCCAGCTTACAAAAACTATTTGTAGGTTACATTCCTGCTGCTATTTTCGGCAGTTTCGTTGGATATTTTATTGGCATAAATGTTACAGTTTATCAGATTTTTAGAAGGATATTTCAGATACCACATAGCATTCCGCCTTTAGCCTTACTGCCAATTGCACTCATCTTGTTTCAAGATAGTGAACCTGCATCAGTAATGGTGATATTTCTTGCCACATTTTGGACAGTTATCATTAATGTGGCTATCGGTTTACAACATTTTCGCAGACAAAATAATAACTTTCGGGCTGCTATATTTCATGTATTTCATTCATTGAAAGTTGGTATTTGGGTAGCGTGGTTTACAGTTATAGCCATAGAAATGCTAATTGGCCCCAGAGGATTAGGTTTTATTCTCTGGGAAAGTTACAAAGCAGGTAATACTAATAGCATGATTCAGGTATTACTCTACATTGGTATTATCGGCACTTTATTAGATCAATTTTTAGATTTCATGGGTTCTCTACTAGCACAGATGATTTCTGAAAGTAAAAAATCTAGTTAAAATTTTATCTAGTACAATACGGCGTACAGCGTTTTCTGGGTGAGTACAGTACAAGTAGATAGAAACTAGAGGCTAGGATGCTTAAGGCTAGATGAATGCACCTCATTGGAATGAAAAACGCTGTAAATAAACAGACCAGAAGCAGTTGCTAAAAAGCTTGTGGTATCGTTATTATTTCTTTTGCCTTTTGCTTTTTTACTTTTACCTTTTTACTTTTGCCTTGTTGTACTAGGCTGACGAATTGCACTTTGCCAGTTAATAGTTTGCTTGGCGGAACGTTCGCCTAATGAACGTGTTGCTGTCACTTCAATATCAACATTGGTACCAGGACTTAGGGCATTTTCTGGTATTTTTAACTTGCCTAACGCCAAAGTAAAACGATTATAGTCACGGGTGACAAATTCAGGCGGAACATCACCTGTATAAACAGTTTGATAGTCTGAGAAACCTCCATAGTTGTCTCGCGCCCGGAATTTCACACGAAATTTAGTTTGCAGAATATCAGATTTCGCTGCTAAATCGACAATTTTTAAGTTAAGGTTTTCTCCCGCACCTGTAAATTCAGCGACCGCTAACCGAGTTACATCTTGTTTGAGAATTGCGTGATTCACAGTATAAGTTGTCAAATTATTCTCACTTTGACTGTTAGCATCAACCCACAAATCTTCAGGAAAAGTCACTTCTACTTGTTTACTATCATTTAAAGTGACTATGACAGCTTGATTACTAAAACTTTGACTCGGTTGTTTTTCCTGCCAAACCAACTGAAACGACTCTTCTAAACGCTGGTCAAATTCGCGGTATTCATCAGCAATTATAGAACCAGGGGCAAGTAATGAAGCTGCACCTGTACGCAGATTCCATTTATTTTTTGAGAGTGGGAATTGTTTACCAGTTAATTCCGCAATTGATAAGTTGATGCTAGGAGTGTCAGCCGCTAAGGGTTCTTTACTATTCACAATACTCAACACTCCCAAGCGTCCGGTATTACCATCGCTACCGTCGCTACCGTTGCTTCCATTCCGCCCGTCGTAACATCTGTAACGCTTCTTGGTACATTTGTAATCAGAACTGCCAGGAGTCCCTTTGCAGGTTTCCACTTCCCAACTGCGCCTGCGACAATTGCAACCAGCAGTCCCATTACCACCACGTCCACCGCGTCCGCCTTCCCCTGGGGTCGCACGCACAAGAATTTTGCGTAAGTCGGCTAAATTTGTGTAATAAGCCGTGACAGAACCGCCATTTCCGCCATTTCCGCCTTTACCACCATCGCCACCAGCACCGCCATTGGCTGCGTGAATATCATGATTTTTGTTCTCTGGTTGATAACCGCAGTCAGGGCGATAACCATATCCGCCATCTTCGCCATCCTCACCATCTTGACCAGATAAATCGAGGTTGACTGCTGAACCATCGACAAAAATAGTTTGATTTTGACCGTCGCGGCCATCTCTGCCCGATCGCCCACTTGTCCCCTTACTCCCATTTCTGCCATAATCTCGATCAGCGATGTAGTTGTTACTAGCGATCGCTGGACATAATACCGAACCAGATGCAGGTAACAAGCTAGTAACTAAGCAAAATGTCAGTAAAAGTGGCAGTTTACCCCTAAGACTGTTGGACATCGAGTCAAACCTAAACTTTAGTAATATTTACTGAATATGACGTTGCATGACAGGAATTTGCTCCTCATCCTCGCCAATTATCGATTACTAAAGGGTATCCTAATGCTTGAATTTTTTGATAATGTTTAGTATTCCCTGTGACTAAAACTAAGTTATTTGCGATCGCTGTAGCAGCTATTAAGACATCAGCTAACCCGATTGGTTGTCCTGATGTTTCTAAATCCGCTTGAATCAAACCTGAAAGTTCTGCACAGCTTTGGTCTAAAGGCAAGATTTCTAGTTGAGATAAATCTGTTAAAAACTCTTGAATCCGGTCATTACGATTTATTCTCCTCCATCCCTTGATAATTTCGGAAACAGTAATAACAGAAATTGTGTACTGTTGCCATATACCTATGTAACCAATGGCTTTAGCATTTATTTTAGGATTTTTTAATTTGCGAATTTCTGATAAAATATCCGTATCAATTAAAGATTTTCTCACACCTAATTTTAGTCTCTATAATTCCTGTGTTTTAAAATATCTGCAACCATTTCATCAACTAATTCTGCTTCATCACCCCATTTACCGATAAATGAATTATTAAGAATTTCTGGTTGTGTTAATTGATCAATCATTGCCTTGATTATGTCAGAAATTTCGCAATTATAGGTTTGTGCCAATTGGTTAATTTTTGCAAATGTTTCTTGATCAAGTTCGATTTCTAGTTTTTGCATAGGTGATTAAGAAGTTGGGAATTAACAGCTTATACTAATTATAAGTGAATGGATTTTGTTTACCGCCGCAACCATACCCAAAAACCACGACGAGAAACTACAGGTGTTTGTAATATATTTCACCAGCATTGCGATCGCCCAGTGCCTTTGATTCTCAGTTAATGATAAAATCCTACAATTCCTCGTTAGACAATAAAGGTTCAAAGGATTGGTAAGCTTCGTAATTGCGAAAATGGCGGGTATATAAATCAACACCATCTTCAGAAGAATCAAAGTCATCATCCAAAACCAAGTTAACATCTACCACTTGTTGCAAAGACCAAGTAATAGTTTCTCCATTTTCATTTTTATAGCTGACGCTTTCATTCTTCCCATACTCCACAGCCTTAGCTTTTGCTGCTTCTAAAGAAGTGGCTTTTATTAAAACAAAGCTTTCTTGATACAAAGGTTGATAATCAGGTTGGTCTGAAGATGATTTGTAGAGAATTATCGCTATGTAGAAGAATTCTTTTTTATTTATGCTTTCAGTTTTCATCAATAATTCTCCAAAGTTATTTTTTGAATCTGCCATCATTCAATAACTTCCAAGCTTTTTTACCAACAGCAGATTTGTTGTTCTTGATGTCTTCTAAATAAGATTTCAAAAACTCGCTGGGAAACTCACGCCTAATTGATGCTTTGCGGCACACACTAATAAAAGTATCAGCAAATAAGCTTAAGTTGTCGTTTGCTTCACAACTATCGCCTGGTCTAAATTGGCTGATTAGGAAGGATTGCTGAGATAAGCTTGCATAGTTGTCATTATAGGTTAAAGATTGGGAGTAAGCAGCAATAGGTTGTATCAACCATCCCATAGTTAATAGAAAAACCAGTGGTTTTGGTAGATATTTGTGCAGCATATAGTTAAGAAATAGCTAAGTTATCATTTTTTCATAAATAGCAAACTGTTTTACTACCGAAACCAAGAGTGAAGCCAATGCCACAACCGCCGCAACCACGCCCAAAAACCACGGTCATAAGATATCAGTTTTCATCTTCTAAACTGGGAACGCATTAAACGCCATAAAAGTAGCAGAATCAACCATACAAGGGCAAAGGGAAAGGCTATCAGCCCAAAAATAAAACACAAAATAAAACTGAAACCAACCACGTTGAGCGAATTTTATTAATGATTTTAGCCACTGAGGATAAGGCATAGCTTCAAAAGGAAGCTGAAGTTCTTGGAAAATCGACTCGGCTTGATGCCAGACTGCAAATGCTTCTCGAATTTTGCCACACCGATAATAAGCATTGCTCAAATTCATTAAGGATGTACCTACGCCATTGAGATCGCCTATATCCCGTTTAATTTCCAAAGACTGCTGGTGGAACTCAATCGCCCGTTGGTACTCTCCCAGGGAGTAGTAAGCATTGCCTAAACCGATTAAGGAACTACCAACACCATTACGATCGCCTATGTCCCTAGATATTTCCAAAGACTGCTGGTAGAACTCAATCGCCCGTTGGTACTCTCCCAGGGAGTAGTAAGCATTGCCTAAACCGATTAAGGAACTACCAACACCAAAGCGATCGCCTATATCCCGTTTAATTTCCAAAGACTGCTGGTGGAACTCAATCGCCCGTTGGTACTCTCCCAGGGAACAGTAAGCATTGCCTAAATTGCCCAAGGAACTACCAACGCCTGAGCGATCGCCTATCTCCCTTTTGATTTCCAAAGACTGCTGGTAGAACTCAATCGCCCGTTGGTTCTCTCCCAGGGAACCGTAAGCATTGCCTAAACCGATTAAGGAACTACCAACACCAAAGCGATCGCCTATCTCCCTGAATATTGCTAAAGACTGCTGGTGGAACTCTATCGCCCGTTGGTACTCTCCCAGGGAATAGTAAGCACTGCCTAAATTGTTTAAGGAATTACCAACACCATTGCGATCGCCTATCTCCCTGAATATTTCCAAAGACTGCTGGTGGAACTCTATCGCTCGTTGGTACTCTCCCAGGGAATAGTAAGCACTGCCTAAATTGTTTAAGGATCTACCAACACCAAAGCGATCGCCTATCTCCCTGAATATTTCCAAAGACTGCTGGTGGAACTCAATCGCCCGTTGGTTCTCTCCCAGGAAATTGTAAGCATTGCCTAAATTGCCCAAGGAATTACCAACGCCATTGCGATCGCCTATCTCCCTGAATATTTCCAAAGACTGCTGGAAGAACTCAATCGCCCGTTGGTACTCTCCCAGGGAACAGTAAGCAATGCCTAATGAAGTGAGAGAAGCTGTATATTTCCAATTTTCTCTATCCCCAATTTCTTGCCATTTACTTACCAACTGCTCATATAATTCCACTTGGTCGATGTAATAACCACGCAAGGTTAAAAATTCATCGCAAAATCTTAATACATCAAATGCTGAGTCATAATTTCCTAGCTGATACCAGTGATGAAAAACTTCTAAATATTCTTTGATATCATCTTTTGTCTGCCAAAGTTTCTGTTTAACATTCAAAAGATAGTAATTGATGGCTCGTTGATGTGCTTCTGTCTGTTCACCTGCTTTATACCGCACATACTCCCACACCACAGGCTGAAATCCAAATCGCCGCTTACCATTGAGTTGTTCTATCAACAAAGAACGCTTCACCAGATTCCGCAATTCTCCCTCAATCTCTGGTTCTGCATTTCCCGGTAACACTGCTACTGCTGCTGTACTATCAACCGCACCACGATACACACTAATATTCTGCAATAACGCCTTTTGTAATTCACTCAATCTTGCAAAACTAGCATCTAATACCAACACCATCCCCACATTTTCCCGGCGATGCACACCTACCACTTGGGGATCTGTCAACAACTGGCGCAAATTCCCTAAGCCTAAATCTGCTAATCTGCTTAAATCCGGGTCTTGTGAATATTCTGCTTTTAATAAGTCTGCTACTAATCTCAACAATAGGGGATGCCCATCTACTAATTCCACAAACTCGGCTAAATTCCCTTTAATGCCCAATGCTGTTAACAGTTCCACCCCTTCCTCTACTTGCAAACCTTTCAAGGGTAGCCACTCAAAGCCTTTTAATTCTGGTCTTTCTCTGGTGGTGACTAACACCTTACTATTACCACCAGATTCTATCCATGTTTGGAAAAACTCACCGTAAAATAAACTTCCCCACTGTCGATCAGGTTGTAATAAACTTTCCAGGTTGTCAATAATTAGTAGAAACTCCCCAGAACGCAGACACCTGATTAACGCTTCTACCAACTGCGCTTCTTGTTCTGGCACAGGAAAGCCAAATTGTGTTAATACTTCTCTGGCTAAATCGCTAAAACCTGCCCCATTACTAACATCAGCCCAAAACCGCTTGGGGAACCCAGCAATTTCAGCATAAATTTTAGCCGCCAGCATCGATTTACCTGTGCCACCGATGCCTTCTATGCCAATTAAACAGGTATTTTCATCAGCTAACCATTGCTGGATTTGGGCAATTTCGGTTTTTCGTCCTTGCCAATAAGCCAAATTTTTAGGGGAGTTACCCGCTTTGAGAACTCCCGGTGATTCAGCTTTGGTACTGCGTTCTAGCCACTCTACTATTTCTTGCTGTGCAGTACCATAAACAGCAATATAGTTAGTTACTTTGGGCTGTTGATATTTCTGCTGAAATCATAGTTTGGCTGATTAACATCACGTGCTGTATTTATCTGTATGCTTTCGTCGTAAGATTGAGCGTTGAGGCTAACAGAGGTATCATCAGATTTTGTTGCCTGCAAAATTTGGGCGATTTCCTCAGCCAGTGCGGTATCAGCATCCAAAATCTTTTTCAGTTGCACTCGCAAGCTTGCTTGTAAATCTTCATCATCTGGAGTTTGCGCTACATCCGCAGCAGCTTCTTTTGCGGCTTCTTTAGCTTCTACCTTGGGTTGTAGCTTCCCCCAAATAGCTTTAGCTTTATTCCAAACATCTTCACCAACTTTTTGTGATGCGCCTTCTGCAACTTTACCACCCACGTTGAGCAGAAATGGCAGACAGGGAACGAGAAATTTGACGATCAGTGCGATATCCATTTATATACGCAGGTAACTAAAGTTATTGATACAAGCTCATGTTAACGTAATTGTAATTTATTTTTGTTTTTTGACTCAAAATCTAAAATTGTGTACGCAAAATCTATTTCTGCGAATCCAAAAATAACAAATGCGTATGCAAAAATAACAAATGTGTACGCGAAATCTATTTCTGCGAATCCAAAAATAACAAATGCGTATGCAAAAATAACAAATGTGTACACGAAATCTATTTTTACGAATCCAAAAATAACAAATGTGTACGCGAAATCTATAGCGTTTCTCGGTTGGATGAGGTACATTTCAACCCCACCCGCAAGCAAAGTTACCGTGTACACACAAGTTGAAAATAGGCAGTATGAAACGCATCCCGCCTAGAACTAAAGTTCCAGGCTGATAGCAAAAGTCTACTGAAGTAGACTCAAATTAATTTTTTTTGAGTCATCTTCAGATGACTTGCGCTATGAGACTTGGAATTTATTCCAAGGCGGGACAGATGCACTCAACCGAGATTTGTGTGTACACCATAGCCGCAAGCGAGGAGGGTATAGTTTGCTTAAGCAAATGCGGGGTGGGGTTCCGACTGTATTACAAGCAAGTAAGAACCCCTATATTTCTGTGAGTCCAGAAATTAATTTTGCGTGCTTACTTATTACACCTTCTCCTTGGGCGGAGTAGCAATACCCTGTTTGAGTAAATTTGCTTCTAGTTCTTTGATGAATTGACAGTCTTTTTCTAACCAAGGTTGAGTTTCTGCACTGACTGATGGTTGCTTTTCTAAGAAACTAAATGCTTGGCGGAATTGCTGGGGAGTGGTGGTAATAGGCGCATCAAAATGACAAGAAATAATTTGGTAAAAATTCCATTTTGCAACTTTGTTAGCCCAGTCGATGACTTGTTGTGGTGCTTGGGGCAGAATAAGAGTTTGCAAAATGGGGGCGACAAATGGACGACCATTACGACTCAGGGCATAAAATGACTGTTGCCAATTTGCTTGCCAACGAAACGGATATAAACCGAAATATGCTTTTCTTGAATGGTCTGGTGCTTGTAAAGCTTCGCGGAAACTTTCACCGAGTCCTGTGATATCTAATGCGCTGGGACGGAAATAAATCGCAAATAAGGCAATACGCTGCCATCCTTGACGGCGGTTTGTGGGGTTATCTTCAATGGGTTGGAGGGCATTTTCTCTGGCGTGAAATAGCAAGGGGTATGGGTCTAGTTGCAAGATAGCCGGAGGATTTTCGGAGATAGAGATGATTGTATCGGTTAACAGTAGGGTGTGCGATCGCTTGTGAAACAAAGCCACTTCCCCAAATGAACCTCGTCCCAAGTTAATATCCAACACCTCATACTCAAAATCATCTGCAAATGGCGCAAGACTAGCGTCTTCGGGTAGTTCTTGAGTTCGTTGTTGGGGAAACCCTAACCAACTCAGTGGTAAGTTGAACGGAAAACTCCATTGATGAGGTGCAACAAACACCTGCGCTTGCGGAAAGTTTCTGGCAAAGGGGCCGACGAAAACCTTGTGTTCAAGACCAGAACTGGTTGGTAAAATAATGTACTTCACCTCACCATGTTTTGCTACCAATTCCTGCACCATCCGCATACATTCTTTAGTTGCTGCTACAGGTGCATAAACCAACAAACCACCACCTGTCAGCTTCACCACAGTCATCCGAATCGGCACAATAGTATAGAGAATGCCATGCACTTGGTCGAATGTCCAAATTGTATCTTTCACAATTTCTTGGCAAAGTGTCCGCCGTTGTTTGTAGGGATAAAAGGGAACAACAGGCCAAAACGGCCATGACCAATCTTTTGGGTTGTTGCTGAGATACATAGATGAATTGACCCAATCCTAATCTCTTGCCATGTCTTTATCCTAAAATAATCAGAGCAGGCGTAGCTGAACCTGGATTTCTCTCTTGTGAGAAATCCAGGGGTGTGGGAGGGGTGGGAAGTGTGGGAGGTGTGGGAGGTGTGGGAGGGGTGGGAGGATGGTGAACAAATCTTTCCCCACACTCCCCACACTCCCCTCTCTCCCCACACTCCCCTCTCTCCCCTCTCTCCCCACACCCGCTACCCATACGTGAGAAATTCGGGTATACCCATCTGTGGTTTATTTTGTTGAAAAATGGTGCTTTATTTGATGTTTTGATATCTGCCTAAAGCAATTAACGGGAAATATTGCTGATACATGTGATATTTGAGATAAAAATGACAGGGGAAGCCAGTACCAGTAAAGTCGGCTTCAAACCAAGTACCGTCTGATTTTTGCGTTTTCACTAGGTAATCAATTCCGCGTTCAATAATTTCCATTGCAAATTTACCAGTGGCTTCACCGGCGGCGATTAACCCAATTAACGCCCAGGCTGTTTGAGATGCAGTGCTGCGTCCTTGGCCTTTGAGGCTAGGATCGTTGTAAGTACGGCAAGTTTCACCCCAACCGCCATCGGAATTTTGACATTCGATTAACCAAGTTGCGCCTTTTTCGATTTGGCGTTGATACTTTTGCGGGTTAATTAATGCTAAAGCCGAGAGAACGCCGCTAGTACCATAGATGTAATTTACGCCCCAACGCCCAAACCAACAACCTTCGGTTTCTTGTTCGGCGAGGAGGTAAGATAGGGCGCGTTCGAGGTTATGGGAGTCAATAGATAAGTTACAAGCACCCAACATTTCGATGACTCTGGCGGTGACATCGGCGGTATTGGGGTCAATCATGGCTTTTAAGTCACCGTAGGGGATAGCATTCAGCCATTCTTGATCATTATCTAAGTCAAAAGCTGCCCAACCACCAGGACGACACTGCATAGATGCAACCCAATTTAAGGCGCGGGCGATCGCAGCTTGTTTTAAACTTTCATTAGGTAGTTTGGCTGCGTGTAAAGCCATGACCACTACGGCTGTATCATCTACATCAGGATAAAAGCGATTGTCAAATTCAAACGCCCAAGCACCTGGTTTACCTTGGCGATTTTTCACCACCCAATCACCATAATCCAGGATTTGCTTTTGCAGTAACCATTCTCCAGCTTTGACTATTGCTGGATGATCAGGTGCATAACCAGAATCAATCAACGCCCGCATTACCCAAGCTGTATCCCACACGGGTGATACACAAGGTTGAACGCAATAGTGATCGTCTGTTTCAATGCCAAAATTATCAATGGCTTGGAGTCCTCGTTCCACAATTGGGTCATTTGGGCTATAACCCAAACACTTCAAGGCCAGCATCGAATTTAACATCGCCGGGATAATCCCGCCCCAGTCGCCTGTGACTTCTTGGCGTTCTAAAATCCACTTTTCGGCGGCTTTAATTCCTTCTTGGCGGAAGGGAACTAGATTTAAGCTTTCGGCTAATTTAAATCCTTGATCCAAAGTTAAGAATAAATCAGTCCAATCACCTTGGCGGGGTAATTCATACTGGACTTGATTCACACCTTCGGCATATAACTCATCTAAGTTAATGGCTTGGTCAAATTGATAAACAGGTTTGCTGTCACACACAATCAACAGTGGTACAGTGCTAGAACGCGCCCAGCTAGACATTTCGTAAATATTCACGGGGAAAGCTGGCGGTAACAGCATAATCCAAGGCGGGAGAGAGGGGATACCGCGCCAGTCGTAACAGCCAATCAAGGCGAGGTGTAATTTGGTAAAGATGCGCGTTTTGCTGATTCCACCCCGTTGCAGAATAAATTCTCGCGCCCGTACTAAGGCCGGGTCTGTGGCGGGAACACCCAACAGCCGTAGCGCCATGTATGCTTCTACGGAAGTGCTGAGTTCACCACCATCATCATAAAACAGTTCCCAACCGCCATGCTGCCGTTGCTGAGAACGCAAGTAGGTTTCAATTTTATGTAATGGCCGAGTTTTGTCGGTTCCCCAAATTTTATGCAGCAGCACAACTTCCGCCGTAATGGTGACGTTCGATTCTAACTCCGCCCACCAGTAACCTGCGGGATATTGCATTGACAGCAGATATTTTTGGCTGGCTGCGATCGCATCTGCAACTTGATTGACTTGTACCCTGTCTTGTGTTTGCATTAAATCTCTCTCAAACTCAACACTCACTCAACATCCAGTTTGTTTCGGTCAATGTTTCAATCTCAGATCCCCCCAACCCCCCTTAAAAAGGGGGTCTTATTGCTCTTTCACCCCCTTAAAAAGGGGGTCGCCGCAGGCGGGGGGATCTTTACCGAACTATATGGACTCAACATCCAGTTTTCAACACGGCAATACGGAGAAAAAAATGTTTTCCCACAATCAGCAGACATAGTATTCTGTCTGAGATACTGAGAATTTGCAAGAGGTTATTGTGGCAATTGTACTAGGGTTGATGGTCTTATCCTTAATAATTTGGTTAGGATTACTGAGTTTGCGGGGACAGTTTTGGCGCTTAGACCAGCAATTAGAAGTCATCCAGCCGCAGCGAGAATCTTTACCGTCAGTGTGTGCGGTGATTCCAGCCCGGAATGAAGCGGATGTTTTGCCGATGAGTTTGCGATCGCTTTTACTGCAAGATTATGATGGCAATTTTAATATCTTCTTAGTAGACGATCGCAGTACTGATGGCACAGCCGCCTGTGCGGAAGGAGTCGCCCACGCTGTTGATAAACCCCAGCAATTGCAAATTATCTCTGGTGAACCTTTACCCTCTGGTTGGTCTGGTAAACTTTGGGCAGTGCAGCAAGGTGTCCAACAAGCTAAAGCACTCGTCCCAGAATATTTTTTACTTACCGATGCAGATATTGAACACGATGTCAATAATCTGCTACGACTTGTCACCAAAGCCGAACAAGAAAATTTAGATTTGGTTTCTGTGATGGTGCGGCTACGTTGTGATAGTCGGTGGGAAAAATTTTTAATTCCGGCGTTTGTCTTCTTCTTTCAAAAACTCTACCCTTTTCGCTGGGTCAATGATCCGAAAAATTCCACGGCGGCGGCGGCGGGTGGTAGCATTTTAATTCGCCGCACCGCTTTAGAAAGAATCGGTGGTATTGCCGCTATTCGTCAAGCTTTAATTGATGATTGTGCTTTAGCAAATGCGGTGAAATCCAGTCAAGGACGTATCTGGTTAGGATTAAGTAGTTTAACTCGCAGTTTACGCCCTTATGATTCCCTAGACACAATTTGGAATATGGTGGCGCGGACTGCCTATACACAATTAAATTACTCACCTATATTGTTATTCGGCACCGTAATTGCTATGACCTTGATTTACCTCTTACCACCTTTTGGCGTGGTGATTGGTGTAATTTTAGGCAATTGGATGATTGCAATTACAGGTTTAGCAACATGGTTATTAATGGCATTGGCTTACTTGCCAATTATCCGCTTTTATCAATGCTCACCATTATTAGCTTTGAGTTTACCTGCGATCGCCTTTCTCTACACTTTAATGACTATCGACTCAGCCATCCGCCATTGGCAAGGACGCGGCGGTGCTTGGAAAGGAAGAGTTTATCCTGGGTAAGAATTATTTCTCTAGCCTTCTGCCAACAACTCATCCAAGCTATCTGGAAATGTCCCTCTTTCAATCATTTTAGTAAACACTTGGTAGCAGTCATCTTTTGCTCCCTCCTTGCGTGGAAATCCTAACCACAAAATAACAATCGCTTTCAATTGTTCTGTATCAAACGCCCGAAAAAATAACCGATACCTTTCTGGTAAACCCATTTTTTTCACTCTTCCGTAGCGTTTTAATGCTCCTTTTAAGGCAAAATGACTTGCAAAAGGATCGGCTGGAATTTTAGTTTCAATTGCCACAGTAATTGCTGCAAATAACTTTACTGTTGCATGGGTTTTATATTCAGCCTCTGGTAATTGCTCTTGCAACCGGGAAACACGCTCAAATAATTCTTGATATTGAGCGCCAAATAACTGTGGGTGGTAGTAAACTTCCCAACCATTATTAATAAACTTCGCCATTTTCTAATGAATCATTGTCTAACTCTACACCCGCAATTAGTTTATGGGCAGCCTCCGACATTTGGTTTGTATAAGGTTGTAATGTGTTATTTTTCAATGCTTCTGTCATGGCAAAATCGAGAAACAGCCGCATTAATACTGAGTCCTCTTCTTCTTCACTTGACTCAGGCACAATTCGCAAAATTGCAGTATCTGGTGATAGTACCTCTATCCAACCATCTGCATTAGCAAACTGAGGATGTTCACGATAAAACTCTGCTGGTAGCCTAAATCCTGCGCTGTTACCAATTTTGGTACTCCGAATGCTGTAAGAGTTGCTCATATTTATGTGTATGTACAGGTTGTACTTACATAATATAGCAATCCTAAATGATTTATAAACATCTCTCTCCCTTGTCTACCCTGTCTTCCTTGTCTCCCTTTTCAGATATGAATTACGAATTAATTGTTATCGCTCTTGCTGGTTGACCAGATGCGTAAATCTCCCACATAGTACGATAGGCTTGCTCTAAATTACGAGTATAAAGTGGCGTATCAAACAGTGGATATGTGGTGCGATTTTGAGCTAATTTTTGTTTGATTTGTTGTAACTTTTCAGGATATGTTGCTAAGTGAATTGCTAACTGTTCATACACTTCTAAACTGTTAGTTACCAACTCAGGTAAACCAACTGCCATTAGCATACTAGCAGCTACCCGCGAAGGAAAAGTTTCGCCAGGACAAGTAATTACTGGTAATCCTGCCCATAAAGCATCACAAGTACCTGTGTGAGCATTGTAATATAATGTATCCAAAAATAAATCTGCTAATTGATGTCTAGCTAAATGTTCAGCTTTGGCTTCATGATGGGCAAAAATTAAGCGATCGCCACTTATTCCTCTTGCTTGTGCTTCTCGACGCAAATTAGCTTCGTTAATAGGATATCTAGCAATTAACCATAAAACACTTCCTGATACATTTGCTAAGATTCTCATCCAAACATCAAAGATTGTTGGTTCAACTTTATAGTGATTATTAAAGCAGCAAAAAACAAAACTTGATTCTGGCAAATCATACTGCGATCGCTTCACAGAATTAGTAGAAATTACTTGTTGATTGTCATTAAAGAAATAGCTGTGAGGTAATCTCACTATATTTTCGTTAAACCCATCAGCAAATTCCGGTGGTGTAACTATCGAATCAGCAATTAGATAATCAACAAAATCTGCGCCGATTGTGCCGGGAGTTCCCATTAAATGGACTTGAATCGGTGCTGGCTTTAAAGCTAAAACTGGAGTGCGAGTACCAGCAGTATGACCATTTAAATCAATTAAGATATGAATTTGGTCATCATAAATTAACTGTGCAGTTTCTTCTATAGATAAACTTGCAACATCTTTAAAGTGTTCGCTGGTGTTAGCAATGTAATTACGATATTCGCTATTATCATCCGCTCCAGTAGAGTAAGCAAAAATTTCAAAATTACTGCGGTTATGTTCTCGAAAAATCCCAGTAATTAAATGACTCATTGCATGAGCGCGAAAATCACCTGATAAATAGCCAATGCGTAATCTACCGTTCAAATAACGGGAATGTTGGAAATTTAGAGTTTGTCGTAATTGTTCCCATTGTTGAGCGATCGCATTGCCGTGTGTCTTAGCTAATTGTAATAATAATTTTCTATCCCAAGGCTTATTTAACGAATTGAATGGATCAAGTGTTGTCCGTTCACCAGTGGCTAATTCTTGAATTGTTTGTTCCCAAAGCTTAGTTAAATCAGACTGACGCGATCGCCAATCGCAAGTCATTTCTTTAAGATAAAATAAATTAGTAAATGCCTCAGCCGAACCTGGCTGCATTTCTAAAATTCGCTCGAATATCCGCTTGGGTTCGTTAACTTCTCCCTGTCCAAACATAGCTAACATTGTTAGCACTACACCAAGACGGTTGAGGGCTTTAATATAATTTGGTTTGTATTGAATTGCCGAACGAAAACAAGCGATCGCACCTTCTAAATTATTTTGTGCTTCTAAGACAATCCCTAAATTTAAATGAGCTTCGGCATATTCTGGATTTATCTGCAAAGCTTCTCGAAACTTTGTTGCTGCTTGAGGTAATTTACTCTGCATTTGCCAAACTAACCCCAAATTATTATGAGCAAAAGCATAATCTGGTTTACTTTGAATAGCAGCAGTAAAACATTTAACTGCCTCATCTAAATCTTTGGCATCTACTCGCAAAATACCTAAGTTATTATGTGCTTGAGCATGATGAGGATTAATTTCTATAACTTTTTCATAAGCTAAAATAGCTTCCTCAGTTTGTCCTAGACGTTCTCTAATTACTCCTAATTGATGCCAAGCTGGAGCATAACGAGGATGTTGGGAAATGAGTTTTTCGTATTGCGCGATCGCTTCGGTAATTTTCCCTTGTTTTTGTAATGCTAATGTTTCTGCGTACAGATGATCCGCCGTCGGCCAAATTAATTCAGGTTGCGATGTATCTAAGAATTGGTGAGTGGGGAATTGGGAGTTGGGAATTGGGATGAAAGATTTATCTTCAGTTAATTTGATTACAGGTGATTGCAGATTTTGTTTAACTAAAGGCGAACGAGGATCTAGGTTAATTAACTGATGAATTTCATCAGAGAGAAATCCCATAACTTGGGGACGGCTAACTCCAGACAATATCTGCACATCAAAAATTTCGGTGACTTCGCCTTCTAAACGTAACCAGTGAACCATTGCACCAGTTTTAATATCAATTACCATCAAACCGCATTCAGTTTCAGCGTTGTTATTGACTAGCTTGAGACTATGATGGCTAGTCTTAGATAAACCAACGATCGCATAATCTCCAACAAACGCCAACCCCCGCAACCAAGCAGAACCCAAAGTCACCGCTTGAAATTTTCCACTATATATATTGATATAGCCAAATTCTCTGGTACCAGCATTCAACAACCACAACTTATCTTGATAAAATCGTGGCGAATGCGGCATAGATAAACCCGTAGCTACAACTTCGTCAGACTGAATATCTACCACACAACCGCCATTTTGCCATGTCTGCTGCCAACCATTTGCCACATCAGATTGGCTGTAAGCTGTCACATAACGCGGTTTACCGTTCACTATCGCCAAACCATTCAACTGACAGCGATTTTCATTCACCAAATGAGAAATGAAACGAGGCTTCCATAAGGGAATGCAACTATAGCGATCGCTCACTGTTGCCACACAGTTTAACAAACTACTGACAAATACGATGCGGTTATTTTCCGTTTCTACCGCTAAATCCTGAATTCCCAAATCTCCGGTAGTATAGCCAACTCGCGGGATATATAACTTGTCATAGCCATCATAAATTTGCCCCGGTACTAAAGAATTATCTAACTGCCAAATTTGTCCTTTAGTACCTAGATAAATTCTCTCACCAGTAGTATATAATCCCGCAGCTTGCTCATACACTCGCTCAAATCCCGAAATTTGCCCTTGGTGATTTACACCCAACAATATCAACCGCGAACTTTGAGGCGTAGTGATCGCAAGACTAATCTGTTGAGATTGTAACCAATTCACGAAATCAGGAGAAGCAGAAATTTGCAGTGCGATCGGGCGTTTGAGTGCAGGTGTGACAACCATAATTTTCAGCTTGGGAAGGTAGATGAAAGTCCCTCACCGAAGAGGCGGAGGGGCAAGGAGCAGGGGGAGCAAGCTCTTTCCCTGAAACATGGAGCGTAGCGAGATAGGGATTCAACAGCCTTACACCTACCTGACTAACTCACCGCAGATTTTACAGTCCAGTAACCTAGAAATAACATCTGTATTATTACTGATATATAACAATCAAACTATAGTTTTTACGTAAAAATACTAGGTAACTTATCATTGAGCATCATCTCTGTCTAAATCATTCAGATAGAGGAAAATCCATCTTTTTATATTAGAAATTATTTTGACATCCATCCTAGGTAAGAGTTATCAAAGATACAGCTAATTAGAGGTTAAGCAAACCAGATTGTTCTGAAGCACAGAACAGAAACACCTCACGCTCCCATTCACAAATCTGGAATCTGCCATACCTTTAGCTAGTTAGTCAGTAAACATCTACACATAAACAAACAATGACAACATCAGTAACTTTTGCCTCCGTCATTAACTACAACAGTTCCTCCCTTCCTGGTTATCCAACGGTAGTTGGAGACTTCAACAAAGACAGCATTCTGGATTTAGCATACATAGAAGAAAATACTAATAATTTATACGTTGCCTTTGGTAATAGCTCAGGTAGCTTTAACTTTGCTTCTGCCCAATATTACAGCGTTGGGTATGGAGGAACTAGTTATTCGACCTATTACCCCAGTGACGTAGCCGTCGGAGACTTCAACGGTGACGGCTACCTAGATTTGGCAACCGCCAACGATGATAGCCCAACTGTATCGGTGCTACTCAACAATAAATCTGGTGGCTTTAGCTCTGCCATGACCTTCAACGTTGGAACTTATTTTGATTCCGTAAGAATAGGAGACTTTAACAACGATGGCAAAGATGATATTGCCGCAGGCGGCAGTTCATTGACATCAGTACTGTTAGGTAATGGCTCTGGTAGTTTCAGCTCTTATAGAATCATCGACGTTGCCTCATATCTTGGAACTTATGATGATTCTGAAGATGTGACATTTGGCGACTTCAACAATGACGATATTTTAGATTTAGTAACTCCAAATGGAGATGCCAACACAATATCAGTGTATCTTGGTAATAGCTCAGGAAGCTTCGGTACTGCTACCACGTACGCCGTTGGGAGTTACGCTGATGCAGTAGCAGTAGGAGACTTCAATGGCGATGGCATCCAAGATTTAGTCAGCGTCAACTATGATGACGACACTGTATCTGTACTCCTAGGTAATAGTAGTGGTAGTTTTCTTAATGCGATTACCTTCGCTGTCGGGGATGAACCATACTATGTAAAAGTAGGAGACTTTAACAATGACGGCAAAGATGATATTTACACAGAAAATGATGGTAGCATCTCAGTACTGTTAAACAACACCATCTTCCAAGGCAACCTCACCAACCCCAACAACGACCTCTTCCAAATCGGTGGCAGCGAGTTCACCAAAGTCAAAATCAAAATTAAAATTAAAGGACGCAGTTCCCAACAATTCAACGAACTCGGCATCTTCAACGTCGATGATGATAAAGGCTCAATCGAAGGCATTTTACCAGGTGCAGTAGGTTATCAAGAAAAAGCCCTCGCACGTTCTAAAACCATCTTCTCAATTCTTACCAACAACCCCACAGGCTTCAATCCCGACGACCTCGGCCGCGTCTTAGAATTTAACGGTGGTACACAATTGCGCTTTTACTTAAAAACCAGCACTACCGTCATCTTCTCCAGCACTACCACTCAACAAATCACTTCGTTAAGTACAGGTGGCTTCTCCATTGGTTGGAGAGACGGTTCACGCGGCGAGTCAAGCTTTGACGACTTAGTAATTGATGTTGAAGAAACTGATGACGATTTACCCATCGGTGTCGGTTTACAAGGTAGAAATGAAGGTGAAGCGATTGATTTGCGCGACTATAGCAGTGATAGCCTAATTGCTGGGACTTTTAGTATTTACCGCGAAGCATCTTACAACAACTATGTCGGTTTTTATAAAGTTGTTGATGAAAGTGGTGGTATTGATACCAATGGTGATGGTACAGCCGACGTTCTTGTTGGAGACGCTAGTTATCTGCAAGCCGCCATTAACCAACGGGTGACAGGTATTGGTTTATCGGTGGGTAATCAAGGCACTGGTAATGGTCAAGGTAACTTTGGTGGTGGTGGCATCTATGTGCCGTTCTTAATTGTCAATGGTGGTATTAATGCTTTGTTAGATAGCAATACTAGCAATGACCCGACGGTATTCTTTACGTTTTTGGGTGCCAACTCTGACAATGCTCGCCATGTGCGGATATTAGGTGATAATACTTTCGGCTTTGAGGATTTGGTTGGCGGCGGTGACAATGATTTTAATGATGTCGTTGTTAAGATTAATTTGACTGTCAATGCTTAGAATGCACAAGCTTAATTAGTACAGGACTTTCGCAAGAAGATAATTGGTTGAAATTGGATTTGACATACTCCCCACCATTGAATGGTGGGGATTTTAGGTTTAAATAATTAACTTATTTCTAAATCACTCAATGTTAAAGTAAACGTCGTCCATCCCTGATGGCTGGTGACTTGGATGCTACCTTGCAGTTGCGTGACTAACTTCTGCACAATTGCTAAACCCAAACCTGTACCACCTTGGTTCCAAATGTCTGCATCAGGAAAGCGGTAAAATTTTTCAAAAATTCTGGATAATTCATCGACGGGAATTTCTGCTGAGTTACTGATAGTAACAATCATTTTGGCTGGAATTTCAGCAGTTTCATGGCTAACACTTAACATAATTTCACCGCCAGCAGGAGTATATTTACAAGCATTATTCAGTAATTCTACTAAGATACGTTCTAAGCTAGGACGGTCAGAAAATAATGCGGGTAAATTTTCTGGTAGATTGAGTTGCAAGGTTTGTTGATGTTCTTGAGTGCGAATTTGAAATGGCTCGATGAGCCAAGGTAGCCACTGTTGTAGAACTAATAAATCAGGAGCCAGCAGTAGATTTGATGAATTTTCCAGGCGTTGTAACTCTAATAAGTCGTTAATTAATGCCATTTCCCGATCGCACTCTGCTTCTAAAATGTTCAGAAAGTAATGCTGTTCTTGAACAGCCGTTGATATCTGTAACATTTGAATCATGCCCTTCATGTGATAAAGTGGCGATCGCAATTCGTGGGAAACTAAATTTAAAAAGTCATTTTTGAATTGATTGAGTTGCTCCCATTGGGCAACAAGTTGCTCTTGCTGTATTTGCTTTTGTCGCGCTGCCATTGCTTGTATTCTTTCTGTTACATCCCGAAACACTAACACTGCACCTACGAGATTATTTTTTTCGTCTTTGATTGGTGCAGCACTGGTGTCTATTGGTATTTCTGTACCGTTTTGAGCAATTAAAATAGTTGTAGTTGAAAAAGGTGCGATCGCCTCTGATTCTAAAACTACTTTAATGGGATTTTCTAAAGATTCTCTAGTATTGATATCAATAATTTTAAATACTTCTGCTATATTTTTGGTGATCGCTTCTGCTTGTGTCCACCCTGTCAACTTTTCTGCTACCGGATTCATAAAGGTGATCAGTTGATTGCGATCGCTTGATATCACACCATCACTAATACTATTGAGTAATGTCGCTAACCATTGTTGGTTAGTTTTCAATTGTTGTTCTAATTTGTGCTTCGTCAGCACAATTTCAATATTAGTTTTTAGTTCTCTCTCTTTAAAAGGTTTGAGTAAATAACCAAATGGTTCGGTTATTTTAGCTCTCTCCAATGTATCTTCATCTGCATAAGCAGTTAAATAAATTATCGGTATATCTAAATATTTATGAATTTCTGCTGCTGCTTGTATGCCATCCATTTGCCCTTTTAAACGGATATCCATCAGTACTAAGTCAGGACTAAATTCCATAGCTTTATTAATTGCCTCTTGTCCAGAAGAAGCAATCGCAGCAACTGTATAGCCAAATTTTTTCAGTCTATTTTGTAAATCCTTAGCAACAATAGATTCGTCTTCAACAACTAAAATATTCGCGTCTGTCATGTATTTGTATTATAAAATAAATCACCAATTTATAGACAAATCAAATATCTAAAAAACAATTCTCTTTAATTAGAGTTTTTATAAAACCTCCTGTTAATTTATATCGTTAAATAGTATTCCTTTTAATTTAATTTAAATTAAGGAAAATGTTATTTGAAATTCTACACCAGTATGATTGTTAATCTTAATGGTTCCTGAGATTTGTTGAGTTAAAGCCTCAACTAACTGCCAACCCAAAGAGGCTGTATTTTGAAAATTAAAATTAGGTGGTAAGCCGACACCATTATCACTAACAAAGATAGTGAATTGCTGGTCTAAATCTTCTCTAATTCCTACATAAATTTCTCCATTTCTACCATTAGGAAAACCATATTTTAAAGAGTTAGATACTAGTTCATGTACAATTAACCCACAAGGAATTGCCAAATCTAAACCGAGTAAAACCTGATGTTCAACATTAAATCTTAAAGAAATTGCACCTGCATTAATTTCATAAGAGCTAAATAAACTTGCAACTAAATCTTGAATATATTCACTAAAATCAATGCGAGCTAAGTCAGGAGATTGATACATTTTTTCATGTACCAAGGCCATTGATTCGATTCGCTGCTGACTTTTTTGAAAAACATACATATCTTCTTGGTCTTGAATATAATCAGATTGCAAATTCAGCAGACTAGAAATTACTTGTAAATTATTTTTGACTCGGTGGTAAATTTCTTTGAGTAATACTTCTTTTTCCAGTAATGATGCTTGAATTTGTGCTTGAGATTGTTTGCGATCGCTAATATCTTCAATCACAGCAATAAAATACTTTGGTTCTCCTGAAGAATGGTGTGTTAACGAAACAGTCAGGTTGATCCAGATTACAGCACCATCTTTACGAAAATAACGTTTTTCGATGGAATATGTTTGAATATTACCTAGTAATATTTCATCAACATATTTCAAAGATTCATTTAAATCATCTGGGTGAGTAATTTCCTGAAAGGTGCGTAACTCTAATTCCTCGGCTGTATAACCAACAATATCGCAAAGTCTTTGGTTGACTAATAACCATCTGCCATCTAAACCTACATGGGCAATTCCCACTGCTGCTTGATGAAATGCCGTCCGAAATCGCTCTTCACTATCTCTTAATGCCTTTTCTATTTGTTTACGTTTAGTAATTTCTGCCTCTAATGATTTGTTGATTTTTTTTAACTCTGCTGTGCGTTCTTCTACTTTAGTTTCTAGTTGTGTGAGTATTTTACTTAAAGTTTCTTCGGCTTGCTTACGTTCAGTAATATCTGTATGTGACCCTACCATACGGATGACATTATTATTTTCATCCCACAAGGCTTGACCCCGATCTAATATCCATTTGTACGTCCCATCTTTACAAAGCACCCGAAATTCTTTAGCGTAAAATGATGTAAATTTTGCAAAATGATCTTGAACTGCTTTGACTACATCATCTAAATCATCTGGGTGAATTCTTGTCCAAATTTCTTGCAGATGATTTTTAATTTCATCATCTTCATAACCAAGCATTTCTTTCCAACGAGAAGAGAAAAAAACTTGATTTGTTTTAATATTCCAATCCCAAATCCCATCATTATTGCCACGCAAAGCTAATTGCCAACGTTCTTCACTTTCTCGGAGTACTTCTTCTGTACGTTTGCGTTCAGCAATTTCTGTGGCTAGTTGAGAGTTTGCAGCTTCTAGTTGTGCATGGCTAGGTAAAGCTAATGCTTGAGGTATTAATGGCACAAGTTGTACAGCTGTAGTGACTGAGATCAAAGCTGTGATGGCTTTAATCAACCCTGATAACCAATAAGTTGGATACCAAAGTGTCCAAACATCCATGACATGAGTTGTACCGCAAGCAATGATAAATGCACCAAACATTAAAAATATCCAGTCAAACGGCAAATCTTTGCGTTTGCGGACGAAATACACTAGCATGAATGGAATTGAATAATAAGCTATTGCAGTTAGTGAGTCGGAAATAACATGCAACCAGACTAATCCCGGCTTCCAGAGATAGCAATGTCCGTGGGGAATAAACTGGTTAGGAAAAAAAAATTATCTAAAAACGCCATCCTCAAAACCTGTTAATTGTAAAAGTCTTTACCGGAGGGTCATGGTTGTAGAAGAGTTTTCTTACTTCTCTGGGCGCAGCCACTCATAAAGTACTTATATCCTTCATACTGCATAATAATCAGCTTTTTAACTAAGTAATGTAATAAATATTGATTGACATCAAGTTATCTCAAAAGGCAGTTGCTTGTTACCGTAAATTTTCTGAAATTAAGTTTATATTGTATAACAAATATAACTTAGTTTTGATAACTTTTGTCTTGATTAGTTATCTTATGAGCAGTTAAGTCATATTTTCATGGAAATGCTCAGTTAAATTGGAGAATAAGAACAAAATGAAGCGTTTTTGGACTGGAATTATCGTATTATCTAGCCTATTGATAGCACCTGCTTGCTCATCGGTCACAAAATCTGACAAAACGCAGGTATCTGGTAGTGAATCACAACATACTGATCATGAGCATAATATGTCGTCGAGTGAACATCAGGGACACTCAATGGAACATCCTGGTAATGAAGCTAAGACAAAAATCACTACCCAAGCAAAACTAACTACGCCAAAAAATTTGCTACCAAATCAGCCTGTTAATTTAGTGATTAATGTTCAAGATACTGTCGGTAAATCTATAGACAAGTTCGATACTTTTCAAGAAAAACTGATGCACTTAATTATCGTGCGCGAGGATTTAGCCACTTATGATCATATTCATCCAACTTACAAAGGTAATGGACGTTTTGAAGTGAGTGCAAATTTTTCCACTCCTGGTAACTATAGTTTGTTTAGTGACTATAAACCCTCTGGACAAAATGAGGCGCTATCATTAATGCAAGTTAAAATTCCTGGTTCAATTCCTTTACCAAAAAGTTTAGAAAAGTTTGAAAAAACTAAAGTTATCTCTAATACTAAAGTTAATCTTGATGTTGCCAATCAAAATATCCAGGCTGGTAAAGAAGTTACCTTGAATTTTGATATCAAAGATGCGGCAAATAATCAGCCAATTAAGGATTTAGAGACTTATTTAGGTGAAAAAGGACATTTAGTGATTGTGAAAAGTTCCTCACCCTTGACAGTTAATGATTATATCCATGCTCATGCTCTCAAAAATAGTGCAGATGGACAGATAAAATTCGTTACTAACTTTCCTCAACCTGGAACATATAAACTGTGGATGCAGTTCCAGCGTCGTGGTAAAGTTGATACAGCAGATTTTTGGGTAAATGTAGTGTAAGTTTTGCGATCGCCTATTACAGTGTTACTAGTCGCATCATTGTCAGTAAATAAATGGCGATCACTACTACATTTATTTAATATGAATCCTACATCTATCTAAAAGTAGATTTTGCGAATTACTTAAAATAGCTGAATATGATATTAAATTGTTGCATGAGGGTTGCAATTAAGTATTAATCAGTTTATTGTGTTTGATTAAATCACGTAAATTTATACTGTTTGTTGAGAAAAGCGGGTAAAAAAAGTAGTAGGGAGAATCAATGTATCATGTTCACTCTGCTATTTTATTACTCTATTAAAACTTAACTTTGCAGTATTTCAATTCAACAGAAAGTGATAAAACCGTGTTGCAAAAGTGTTCTGTGTAATTGAATGTACAAGAAACTATAAGGGCTTGCTGGCATGAGACTATCTGAGCTAGATCCACTCATACCGCTAAATGATTTAAGAGAAGAACTCTTGAAGTTACCAAAGGGCTACTTGTTTTACGAAGAAGAACTGGTAAATTTTTTATCTCGCAGAAGATGGCCTGAGAGCGATCGCCGCATTGACCGAACAACTTTTTGGCGCTGGCGAAACGATAACGGAATTGAACGCCAAAAAGTATTTAGTCGATTGGATTTGCTCAAACTCTGTCGCATCTGCGACCACTACCGTGTAGATGGAACTCGTAATGAGTATTTATTAATTATGAAACAAAAAAAAGAGTTAGCATTAAACAGATGAGGCTGAATATTTAATAACAAAACACGAAAAACCCGATTTTTTTGCCTAAATCGGGTTTTATTCTTATTCAACCCAGATTCCGCAGGTGCGATCATCAATGCTGTATTTTTGAAAATGACTTAAATGCTGCATTTTAAGTACACTTACCAAAACAATGCTTTAGGTAAACGCACAACGGTATCAAAGTTGATGGTATCCATTCGATAAATCTTTGATCAGAAGGAAGAAGCGGAAAAGCTGCACTCCATTGCTGTTTGACGTGGTTCAAATAAAAATGCTTGAAATTTCGGTAGTGTGTTGGATGAAATGCAATCAGTATCGTCATTATCTCACTTAAGCACAGGTTTCTAGCCCTATTTCTTCTTCTAGCTCCATTGACCAACAGCTTTTTGTGCCATTGCGCTTCAAATACCTGACAGAAATCGTCTACATGACAGAATAATGCTTCTAAACTAAACATAGGGCAGGTTACTGGATTTGTCGTTATTTTCAGCTTACTACCTGCTCCTTTCCTTATCCCGAAGTCAGGTTAAATTAAACCAAAATTGACCTGAGTCGCACACAGATAAAATCTAGATTTATCTGTGTTTTTTGTGAAATAAACAGACAAATTCTATTGCCATTCTCTATCCTCAAGTTCCTTTTGAGGTAACAATAAAGTTACTTCAATTTCTTGCCTAATCGCAGCTGTCACCTCACAATTGCTATTCAAGCAATCGAGAAGTAGCTGATTAGCATCATAGTAGCGTTGTAGCACTTGCTGTTGCTGTTGGCTAAATTGCCAATGGTGATTAATATTACGATAATTATTAACCGTCATTTTTAATTGTTCAATCCAAGCTGAAGAGTGTGCCTGCCACCATACCTGAAATTTTTCTTGATTTTGATGAGGATTTGGCAATTGATCCCTAAGTTGTTGCAGGGATTTATGGAGTCCAGCATCCAAAACAATGCTCAGAATGTTCGAGAGAGCATCTCCACAGGTATAAGCATAGGCAAAATCTTGGCTGCGGTCGATCGCACATTCCAGCAGCAAGTTATCTAACACGGCATCCAGAAGCATTCCCTGGTCGAGGGTGCAGGCTAGGGTAAAGTGAGAAGCTATGTGAGGATTTCGGGCAAGTGCAAGGTAAAATGCACGGCTACTCGCAACTTTTGGTGGCGACGGGTTAGTCAGAGATTTTTGGCTTGCCCAACTCAAAAATTCTTGGAGGTAAGGGTCTTGGGCCACCAGTGCATCAATGTGTTGCTTCATCAACTGCACCAGCCCGTCTGCACTCCGAAGCATGGCAGCTGTCAACAAGAAGATTTCGCGCCAGTGAGGGTCAGTGATGTGACTGACTAATCCTGCCAGAGCTTGCTCTAATGCCTGTAGGTTATGGCTGGCAACGATTTTTCTCGCTGTGAAGTATTCTTGAAACGCTAGATAAGAGAAGGAGAAAATTCCCCGCGCTCGTTCTGTCAGTAGCCCATGTTGAGCTTCGATGGCCTTTAGTACCGCTTCACTTTCTAATTGCAGTTCCTCTGGCTCCATTGCCACCTCAGAAAGATTCCGAATATAGTCACTGATGTATTGCTCAATCACCCGTTGCTCAAAGAAGTACTGACCCTCTTCAAATGTTGTGGCTGCAATCTGACTCAACAACTTGAGCTTTTGTGGTAATAAAAACCCTCGGTAAACCTCATCCCGTTCAACGCCTCTAGCTTCATCCCATTTGCCCAAGAGAAGATCCAGCCCTTGCTTATAAAAATCAGTCCGCTTAGTAGGAAATTTTTCCTGACCGTGGAACACCCAGCAGGCCAGATGCAAAAATAGGGGTGTGATCACGAGTTGGCGAAATTGCCAGTTTTCGGGTAAGTCCAGCTTATGAATAAACTGAAGGGACTGTACATGCCCATCTTGAGTGTTTGTCTTAGTGAATGCCACAAACCATTTTCGAGCGAAGGCGCGGATTTGTTCAGAGGTAAACGGGGCTATCTCAACATCGGTAAAGCCCCGGAGCGTGAGCTTTTTAGCTGCCGTTCGACAGGTCGCTACAAACCGATTTTTGTGATATTTGTCAGAAAATCTGCGAATTTCTCTTAAGACAGCATTACTTTCTTGGTTAAGAACTTCATCCATCCCATCGAACAATAGCAATACTCTGCCTTTCTCAAGCAAGGTTTCAATCACTGACTCTTCTGAAATTCCAGACGTAACAAATTCCTGGCGGATGTGGTGTAATAGGCTGAACTCGCCACTTACCCTAGATTCTTCAGCAAAATTCCTCAGTACGATGAAAACAGGAACCTGGTTTGCTGCAAATGCGCCTTGGTTACACTGAATAGCAAGATGTTGCAAAAAGGTGGTTTTACCTACTCCCGGTTTACCCAGCACCCTGAGTTTAGAGTAAGTTTCGACTGCCCGCATACCTGGTATTTGTTTCTGTTCAACCTCACCTAAACCAAAGCGGTCAAATTCAGTTGGTTTAAGGTTTTGCAGGTTAGAGATATCTAACCACTGTTGGCTGGGGATGTCTTCTAGAATATTCACATCAATATATATTTCATCGATCGCAACGGGATGACCCATATCTAATAACTGCAAGATCCCGCATTGGTCTTGAATTTTTTCGTGGCGTTGCGATCGCACTTGTTGCACTAAGACATTAATATCTAAGACAGAAGCCTGGGCAACTTCTGTGGGATCGGAGAATTCGTCCGGCGGATCGGCAGCGATCTCCCGCCAATTCAATTCCAATATGGAACAAATTTCCAAAAATATATGACGCTCAACCGGACGGCCAGAGAAAAACCGCCAAACAGGTTGTCGAGTCTTTAAGCCAACTTCTAACGCTAAATTTTCCTGAGTCCAACCCTTGCGGGCAAACGCTCTTTTAGCCTGTTGAATTCCAATATGTGATGCTTGGAGCGATCGCCTGACCATAAGACAAAAAACTCATATTAAAATTCACAACTTAAATTTTTATGAATACCAAGGATTTTATCTATATTTTTTTTCTTATGCTAAATATCTTCTGCTCTAGTTAAATCATACAAAAGTCAGAATCAGACTGGAATTTAATCCAAGTATTTCAAGTTTTGTAACAAACTCAAACGCTATTCACTCATTTTATACATCTCTAACCGTTGCTACACCCTGATCTCAAACACCGATTTGTCACGCTAGGAGAGAAAGAATTTAGGGCTTTTTTCTGAACGCTGGTTAGCTTTTTAGAGCAACGACAGCAGATAGAACGCCGATTAGTATAACCAGAAGGTTGCAATATTACAGATATTTCAAACGAAGTTTTTTAATAGTAATCATTGCTATTTCCAAAGCTAATTCAAAAGCTTGCAGATGTTATCAAATCAAGAACATAAAATAGATATTTTAGGTAATATTCCTTTTATATCAATTCATATCAGTAGCCTATTAATTTTTTGGGTAGTTTTTAGTTGATCTGCTCTCATTAACTACCTCATTCTTTGGTTCATAAGGATGTTTGAAATTACAGCAAGATATCACTGTTATTTTTCATATCGGGCTATCTTCGCTACTTTTACACCTTTTTACTCAGTTTTGCAACCAAGCAAACCCTGCTGTTTGGAATTAGGTTTAAGAAAAGTTTTAATAGCGTAAAAGTTGTATATTTTGTAATAAAAAATTAACTTTTTAATAATGGACTACAATTACATTAACTATAATCATCTTTTAAGTAATACAATAGTATTAAGGCTAAAAATATTTATTTCAAAAATAGCTTCAACAGCTTGAGAACAAGGAAATCAAAAATCTATCTTGAGAAATACATCTTCTGACTTTATTTCTTTTAAACATCGTCCATTTGAAAACTTGGAGTAGTGTGGGACGGAAAGCCCGCTCCTACCAGATATCTTGCAGATATTCCACTACTTTTAAAACTATGGTTATCAAAATAGATGTGGTTTAAAGAACAAAGTCAACGAAGGTATAGTCCGATAAATAGGTATATAAATTACATTCTTGATGTAAATAATCTTGTCTAAGATTGACACCAATTCTGGTTATTAAAAACAACAATATAAGAGGAAAAAATGCCAAGACTCATAGGACATCGCTCTCATACTGGAGTAAACATCACCATTCTCATCATCATGCTCGCCATCTTCGGAGTACTCTACGAATACTTTGGCGTGATTAACATTGTTCCTGGTTTTGGTCGAGAGAAACGCTTTTTTCAGCTAAAAAATCAGCCAACTAACGAACAAGTCACTGGACAACCAAATCAATAAAAACTGCGAGGAATAAATGCGTAAAGGTAGTGATATTATCAATAAAGTGGTCGTTACATACGACACGGGTAAAAAAATTGAGCGAATTCAAGATTTAATTTTTGATCAGACACGCAATCAACTTTTGGGCTTCCTGGTGCAAGAGAAGGGACTGTTTCGGGATGCAAAAGTGATTCCCTTGCAAGAGGTACAAGCTATCGGGTTAGATGCGATCGTAGTTAACTCGAAAGAATCTGTTGTTGAGGCACATCGTGTTCCGGCAATTAAAGAGATTTTGCACCAAAATATTGTGCTGAGAGGCACGAGAATTCTAACCACTGAGGGACTCGATCTTGGCGGACTGGTTGATTTGTTCTTCGATGAGCATAGTGGACTGGTGGAAGGATACGAAGTTTCCGGTGGTGTGTTTGCCGATGCTTACTCTGGGCGATCGTTTGTTCCTGCTCCCGAAACGCTGAAAATTGGTGACGATGTTGCTTTTGTGCCTCCCGAAACTGCTCAAATGATGGCAGAACAAGTCGGTGGTATCCGAGGAGCCGTTAACGCAACTGAAGATAAATTCCAAGACTCGGCTGAAACTGCTAACCGCAGACTGCAAACAGCAGTTCAAACCGTAAATGAGCAACTGCAAAGCTCGGTAGAGAACGCGAACCGTAGTCTACAGGAAGCAAGGCAGAATGCAGGTGAGCAATTGCAGACCGCAACTGATGCCACTAGCAGCAAACTGCAAAACCTGAATCGAGATGCAACTACTTCGCTGACAAATAATCTGGTTGACCCTGCGGAGCAAAAGTTATACGTGATTGGTAAGCACGTTGAGCAGGATGTGCTGACTCCAGACGAAAATGTATTGCTACTGCAAGGGCAGGAAGTCACCCTAGCCGATGCAGAATCAGCCGATCGCATGGGTATCCTCGATCAACTCTATCGAGCCACAGGTGGCAGTCTGACTGCAAACATCAGCCGCAATCTGCAAGCAGCAGCAGAATCTACTAGCAATCGAATTGGGAGTATAACTCACAGTAGCGTCGCTAATCTGCGCCACTCAGTTGATGGGCTGGCTGCACACGCAGCAATCCAGCAAGCAAAAGGGCGCAGAGTCCTGCACACAGTGCGTGCTAATGATGGCTTAATTATTGCGGCATCTGGGCAGATTGTGACTGAATCCGTTCTTAATCGTGTCCAAACTTATGGTAAAGAAGCAGAATTGCTCAACGCTGTCGGTCTAACTCTGGCAACCGCAGTCCGGTCTAGTGCTAATGACACATGGTTAGAAACCAAAGTTCAACTGCGCGAGGGGGCAAATATTGCTCAAGAGAACCTCAACACTTTTTGGCGAGCCTTGAAAAAGCAGTCTGAAAATCTACAAGGACGCAGCGAACGGGCAATGAAGAAGCAACGGATTGAACAAGCTCTGGGTCGTCCAGTTACCCGTGTCATTCTTGACCCAGAAGATAACGTAATTCTGAATGTGGGCGAACTAATTACGCATCGCGCCGTTAGTCAAGCTGAAGAAAGTGGAGTTTTGAATATCTTGCTGAGTTCAGTCTATACCAAGGAGCCAGAAATCTCGGACAAGGAGTTACGTGCTTCAGAACATGGAATGGCAGCACTGGTGGATCGCGGTAATAGGCGATCGCAACTTGAATCTAAAACAATCTTGGTAAACTAATGCTCGACTTTCACACCTTAACTATTCTCCGACACAGAGGTTTTCCGCATCTAATTAAAGTACCTTAGTGCTGATCAACTAAAGCTATCAGGAGTTTAGCCAACAATGTATAAACCAATCTTAGAAAAAGATGGGACTAAATCTGAGGGTGGAAAAACTATAAAGTGGTATGTGGCAGTACATTCCCACCCTTTAGATCAAAAGAAGTATTCTTACGCGATCGCTATCGATAACGTATTAGAGCGCAACCCATACCCTATCGCAGACTTTGACTCATGCTTGTTTGGTTGTTATGAAACAGCCTATCAAGCACTGAATGCCGCAGTTGAGGAAGCAAATCAGATAGTTGTGTCCCAAAAAACATTACAGAACAGATGATTGATTTAAATAGCACTCCATTAAGCAACCCAACCTAACAAGATGCGATCGCAAAGAGAAAACGGTGATGTTATAATGGCAGACTGTGAGTTATAATAAAGATATAAACAGCGATAACGCTACACATTGTGAGGCAACCAATATGGATGCCAATGAAGTTTTAAAACGATATGCAGCCGGAGAAAGAAATTTTAGACAGGCAGACTGGAGAGGAATAAGCCTGCCTAAAGCTAATTTAAGTGGAGTAGATTTGAGTGGCGCACATTTGAGCAACGCAGACTTGAGCGGCTCAGATTTAAGCAACGCTAATTTAAACTGGGCTGGACTCAAAGGAGCCAATTTCAGTAGAGCTAATCTGAGGGGGGCAAAAATGCCTGATGGAGGAACACACAACGATCTCTTAGAATCTGCCAATTATTTCTTTAGCTAACGCTTGACAACAAATCTGCTATTGGTGAGCAGTGCCTTTAATCTAAAGGCACTGCTCATCGTTAGATGTTACAGATTATTTTTCATGTCGTAGTTAATCAAATCAACCCAGAAATGAAACAGCGCCTTGTCATGCTTGAGGAGAAGGGATGCTGTTTATTGCAGCAATCTTCAATATGCGATCGCCTAACGCATTTTACAACTAATTTAAATCTTTCAGGAGTTCGTCAATGAGTATTATTACCAAGATGATTCTAAATGCAGATGCAGAGGTTCGCTATCTCACTCCTGGAGAACTAGACCAGATTAATATCTTTGTTAAGAGCAGTCAGCACCGTCTAGAACTTGTGCAAATTTTAACTCAAAGCCGCGATCGTATTGTTAAGCAAGCTGGAAAGCAACTGTTTCAGAGGTTTCCACGCCTTGTTGCTCCAGGTGGCAATGCCTACGGCGAAAGTATGACTGCCACCTGCCTGCGCGATATGGATTACTACCTGCGGTTGATTACTTACAGTGTCGCAGCTGGAGATACTACGCCAATTCAAGAGATCGGGATTGTTGGTGTTCGCCAAATGTACAAATCTCTCGGTACCCCAATTGATGGCGTTGTCGAAAGTATCCGTGCTATGAAGAACATCACTATCTCAATGTTGTCTGGAGAAGATGCAAGTGTTGTTGGCATTTACTTCGACTACCTAATTACTAATCTGCAATAGGCAGACAATAACAATCAACTGGAGAGCAATGTCTAGCGACAAGCCGTTCCGTGTCTATGGGTGTCACAACCCAGATTACGGATAGTCTTGCCTAAATTTTAGAGATGGGGTTTAAGGACTGTTGACTCAAACCACTCAACCTTAGTTTACTGAGACTTATTGAGAATTTAATTCGGCTTTATTTTATTGCTGTACCAGATGCAACTCAGAGTCCAAATGAGTCACTATCTTATATAGGACTCATATTTTATTTTTGACAAAATTCAGTACACTTCTACTCCCTTCTTTCCTATTCCCTCTCTACGCAAATAATTTCTTCAAATCCAACCGGATTCCTATATTTATCTAGATACTCCTAACTTGAAGAAGCAAGCAACACAGAGCAAGTGGAGAAACAACTAATGACAAATGACAAATTTTCATTTGTCCTCGTGTACATCGTTCATGATTGCTAGTTACTGGCTAGTACAGTATTCCTAGCAATCTATAATATTGCTTTCTCTTAATTCAACATTTTGCTCAAAAACCAATAGCAAATCATTGACAGTTTTTTTGTACTGAAAACCATAATCTAACAAAGCTTGCTTTAAAGTTTTTAACTGAGATTCGTCGATTTGATTCTTGAGGACTATCTCAATAGCTTCCTTGTTTACTGTAAAACTAAAATAGTCTTTGAACTGATTATAATCCCAGTTTAATTTTCGGGCTGCATTTAACTCAATAGCAGCTAATGTATCATCAAATCTTTTACTTCCAACCATAACTTTGTCTTAGTGTATAAGCTTAACTACATTTTAACAATTACAAGAGAGAAAAAACTCAATCTCAATATTAATGAGAAGTTGAGAAGGACGGCAAGACATTTATATTTAAAAAATCAACCTTTGGATAAATGTATAGAAGGTAATTATAGAGTAATAATTTTTAGTTAATTTTTCTAAATGCTTATAAGCTATAAACCTGGATGAAAAAGTCGGGGAATTACAAAGATACACTATCTCTATAGCAATACCTTTCCAGGTATTGATGGAAAAAGTGGAATGCTGCCGATTTAACTTCATGTTGTGAGCGATAATCACCCCAGAATATCAGTGGTAATATTCCTTTTGGAGGTTAATTAGTTTTGCATCTACAAAATAGACTATTTTATTGAAATCTGTATGAAATTTACTAATTTTATTCATAATAAATGTTGTAAATTTTAGTGTAAGTATCTTATATTTTTGAAGCATGATTTGAAGTGATGTCTTTTTAATTAATTTAAAAATATTCGGGAAATTTTTAATACAAATCAGACAAATTATACGCTATTCAAACACTTGCTTAAACATGATTTATGACAACAGGGTGTCATACTAAATCTTGTTCACAGATTTCACGCTCCTAGGTAAAACACATGGCTGATATTGTTGATACTGCTATTAATGCTGGTTCTTTCAGCACCCTAGTAACTGCGGTCAAAGCTGCTGGTCTGGTAGATACTCTTAAAGGAACTGGGCCATTCACCGTCTTTGCACCCACTGATGAAGCGTTTGCGAAGCTTGCCAAAGGTACAGTAGAGGCATTGCTTCAGGACATTCCCAAGCTCAAAAAAATCCTGACCTATCATGTTGTTTCAGGCAAAGTGATGGCGGCGGATGTGGTGAAGCTGAAATCAGCTAAAACCGTTGAAGGTGAAGATGTAAAAATTGACGCTTCTAAAGGTGTCAAGATAAACAATGCCACAGTCACAACACCAGATGTTGCTGCTGATAATGGTGTAATTCACATCATTGATACAGTTTTGATTCCTGCGTAAGCAAACGCTTAAATAGGAATAGGAAATAGTATCTATAGGGCAGTGACTATTTAATAGTCACTGCCCTATAACTGTCTGATGAATGTTTTTTAATCAAAGAATTTTGAAAGAATTCATCTCTAAAACTTTCCTTACTTTTCATATCGTAATTAATCAAATAAACCAAGAAATGAAACAGCAACTTGTCATGCTGTAGGAGAAAGGATGCTATATTCTTGCTCTCTAACAGTTCACTCCTTTAGGGAATTACTGAGGGGTTTTAGCAATCGTTGTACATGAAATCTCAATTGGAGTAGTTATGTATCCAAGTAATAGATTTCTGAATAATCTTTCATTCCTCCAAGGGCTGGAAGTACTTATCGTAGACGATAATGTCGATTTCTGCGATTTGATGACGATCCTGCTGCAACTCTATGGTGTTAAGGTACAACAAGCGTTTTCAGCCCTGCAAGCTCTGGAGATATTTGAGCAATGGCAACCTTATATCGTCATGAGTGACATTGGTTTGCCAAAGGAAGATGGCTATGCCCTGATTCAACAAGTGAAAAGCAAAGCGGAAGAGCGAGGGCAAGTGGTATTAGCCATTGCTGTGACAGGCTACGCCGATGAAAAGATGCGCCAACGTGGTTTGTCTGCGGGGTTTGACCTATGGTTTACCAAACCTATGGATATTGATGAGTTTCTGGCTGTGCTTGCCTGTTTAGCTATTTGCCAACAGTCTTCATATGCGATCGCCCAACAGATTTTAGGTCATGTTTCTGGACATGGTGATTTAAGTCTGGAAATGCTGTTAGAACCATCAGTTTCAAGTTAGCATCACCGTTTTTGAAACACTATCAATTAATGTAATTTCGTTCTGGAGATTTTTAAAAATGTCGTTTACTATCGAGTCTGCACGCTCCATTTTTCCAGGAACTCAAGTTGCTAATGCAATTCCCGCGACGGTTGAATCATGCAACCAACTCAGTGCTGAGGATCAGTTGGCTTTACTTTGGTTTGCCTATACCGAGATGGGAGTTACAATCACTCCTGCTGCTATGGGAGCAGCCAATATGGTCTTCGCAGAAAAAACCTTGACTCAAATCAAGCAGATGCCTGCTAGAGAGCAAACGCAAGTTATGTGCGATCTGGTTAACCATAGTGATACTCCAATCTGCCGTACATATTCATCTTTCGGCACGAATGTTAAGTTGGGTTTCTGGTATCAGTTAGGCGAGTGGATGAAACAAGGAATAGTTGCTCCCATTCCAGAAAGTTATGAACTGTCTGCACAGGCATCAGATGTCCTCCAAGCTATCCGTCAACTGGAAGGGGGTCAGCAACTTACCGTATTACAAAATCTTGTTGTCAATATGGGGTATGCCCCAACAGTTAGCACCCAAAAAGTCAAAGAACCTGTGGTTCCTCCTAAAGATATCGCACCCCGAACTAAGGTCAGCATTGAGGGTATCAACAACTTGACAGTCCTAAGCTATGTGGAGAATATGAACGCCTTTGACTTCCAAGGGGCTGTAGCTTTATTTGCTGAAGATGGTGCCCTGCAACCCCCTTTCCAAGAACCAATTGTGGGTCAGGAGAACATCCTCGTCTATATGCGCGAAGAATGCTACGGACTCAAACTCATACCAGAGCGAGGGGTATCTGAACCAACAGAAGGAGAATTCACCCAGATTAAAGTGACAGGTAAAGTGCAAACTCCCTGGTTTGGTGACAGTGTTGGCATAAATCTAGCATGGCGGTTCTTGCTCAATCCGCAAGGCAAGATTTTCTTTGTGGCAATTGACGTGCTAGCAACTCCCCAGGAACTACTTAACATGGGCTTTATCCAGTAGAAAAGGTTTGGGGTGTTTTGGGATGTAGACCCGACAAGTTCCTCAATTTGGTTTTCTATAACCATGATGATTAGACTTAAATGCTGGAGGTTTTTATGAATTGGGTCAAGGTGCTTGCTCAAGATGCGCTCCCCCAAGATGCGCGGAAGGTGCTGAAAGTGGGTAACTACACGATCTTACTCCTGCATCACAAAGAGCATATCTATGCGATAGATAATGCCTGTCCTCACATGAGGCTGCCTCTGCAAGGTGGCAAAGTAACGGAAGACAATGCAATCGTTTGTCCTTGGCATCATAGTGCCTTTGACCTCCAAAGTGGAGATGTCAAAGACTGGAGTCCCTGGCCGCCTGGTGTGGGACGAGTTTTGGCTATGGTTTCCAAACAAAAGGCTCTGACAATTTTTCCAACCCGCGTAGAAGAAGGTAGTATCTGGGTGGGTCTAGAGGAGTAGAGTTGGTAAATACTCTATTAGAAAGGGGCTATTTAGGTAGCAAGCAACTCATTTACACCTGCATAACCCTCTGAACCCGCGTGTTTCAGAGGTTTCTTTGTTTTTATCAAGCTCAATTATTAGCAATACTATCTGTTGAACCTTGGGTGCAACATGAATTAAGGATTGATAGACAAGACCCCATATTTAGTTGCAACACAGTTTTTGGAACTTTTACAAAGGTAAAAATGTTATGAATAAAAAAAGGATATTAATAATATCACAAGTGTCCCAATTTAGTAAATAATTTGTTATAATAATTACATATAACTTAAATACGAGGTCACGCCCATGCGCTACACCGATAAAGAAGGGAAGATCCTCAACCTTGATGATTGTATGACTGCTGACAGCTTCTTTATGGAAGCTGAGGTGTACATCTGCGAACCATTGGAAATGCATTTTAATAAAGAAGGAGATTTAAAAGCAGGAAAGAAACCGAACAAAGCGATCGCACATCTTCGTAGTGATGGCAGTGAACTGATCCCCGCTGAAGTTCAAGCGCGTACACATCGAGAAGGCAGTCAATTACTTAATGTACCCCTCGCAACTGGCTACACAGTAGATGATGAGGGAATGATCGATAACTACGCAATTCAGCCTGCTATGTCCTTGGCAGAATATCCCTCACCAGAACAGCAACAGCGATACATCTTCCAGGGGGCATTAGCTATTGTGTTTGTTGCTCTGATACTGCTAACTGCATTGGCTGTCAGCTAGGTTTAACAATAGCTAGTAGTCTGTCCCGTTAATTTTTGATGCGCTACAATATCCTGGACTTCTCCAAGAAGCCTGGGATCTGACCACCACTAACAACTCAGAACTCATGCGATGAACTACTAGTTAAAGTTGTTGCCCAACAATCGGATGCGAATATCGGGCGATAATACAGCGTGGTTCGGAGCGTTTTTTCTGAGTTATGTTAACAAAAAATGTGATGAATATAGATTTTTCAAAGAAAATTACTAGCTTATTCCTCAGCCCTCAGAAAATCTGGTTTCTTGAAAGAGGGATGAGTCATTATTTGTAGGTTTTTAGGGCTTACGCAAAACACCTCTCAAACCCTCATTTCTCCATGAACTCCCGAAGTTTGCTCAACGCGGGGAACCCGCGCACGCAACTTCTCTCTGCACCTCTGTGTTTAGATTTTCCGTAGCCTGTGCGTAAATCCTGGTTTTATTGTAATTCAGGGTTCTGATCTGAAGCGTACTGCACTATAGAAATCATATTGGATTTTTAAAATAAATGTAGGATCTGTTAACGATAGCGTAATAAATCTGCCGTAAAGCTTTTGGTGCGTTACGGCTAAAATTAAGATGACATCTATCGATAGTTAGAAAATATATGAAAATAGGATAAAGTAAATCATCCTATAAGCATGAGGTTTTTATTTATTTTTTTATAGAGAATTTTAAAAATTCACCTATTTATTAACGTTGAAAGTGTCACTATGTTCACCATTGGTGATTATGTGCTGAATCAACAAACGGGTCATCTAGGAAAAGTGATTGGTTACGGACAGCAGATTATGAATCATAATATGCAAACCGTAACTCTCAAGGTATTAGTAGCTGAGACTGTTAATTCTCAAAGACGAGAGTTTGTTTTTGAAGATCAAGTTTCAGCATGGGTAAAGTGGTCAACTGAAACTTATCAGTTCAGGAGTGCTGAGTTGAAAGTGCTGAATGCTGAGTGAAACCCTATAACTAAAGTTAGGGGATTGAAATTAGGACTTTAAACCCTATGTCCTGAGTGTAATTAATTTTACTTCTTACTCATTACTCATCACTGTTTCGGTAAAATACAATAATAAAAACTCAGAATTCATTATCAACTTTTTAAACATCACGAATGAATAATTAGTTTACCTAGATGACCAAAGGTTCCATATATATGATGCAGGATGTAATTTTCTGCCTCCAAGAAGCGGCTGTTGAGATAATATTAAAACCTTCTTCTACATCTAAAAAACTAACCGAATGCTTGATTTCGCCTCCTTGTGGCTGTGCTAATCCAGGCGAAGAACTCAAATGTGAAGATTGCCCTTATCTTGAGGCTTGTTTGTCTAGGATTAAGCTAGAAACTAGCGAGTAGTGCTGGTGATTACATCTAGGATTTTTAATCCAATAAACTAGCAGAGTCGACATCTAAAAATAAAGTTGCCTGTGATTGACGGCGGAGAATCGATGCCGGACAATCAGTGCTGATTATTTGTTGTAACATCTGTTTTACTATCTGGGCTTTGCGTTTTTCTGGTGCTAGGCAGATAATTTTTTTGGCTGTACAAATTAATGGCAGGGTAACAGTAAAAGCATACTGTGGCACACTGTCAATATTGGGGAAATGACCAGTATTCACTTGTTGTTGGCGATTGACTATATCTAATTTCACCAACTTGACACTATAAGGATCATGAAAATTAGCAACATCAGGATCATTAAAAGCTAAGTGTCCATTTTCGCCAATACCTAAGCAACATAAATCTATTGGCTGTGCTTGGAGTAATTGTGTGTAGCGATCGCATTCAGCTACAGGCTCTAATGTATCACCTTCTATATAATGAAATTCCTGCGGAGTCAGTTTATTTTCTACCCGTTCTCGTAGATAACGTCGAAAACTCGCAGGATGATCAGCCGTAATGCCTAAATATTCATCTAAGTGAAATAAAGTAATTTTTGACCAATCTACACCACCCAACTTAATTAACGCATCTAGAAATTTGAGTTGGGAATTCCCTGTGGCTAATAAAACAGCAGCTTTACCCTGTTTTGCTAAGATATCCTTTAAATATTTCCTAGTAATTTGTGCAACATTCTCAGCCATTTCTGCTTCAGAATTGTAAACTTGCACTTGTAAATCATCAACACGAAAAAAATTTTTGGCAGCAACCATTGTGAAGTCTGAAGTGTGAAGTGTGAAGTCGAGTAGGGTGTGTTACGGCAATGTGAGGATTTGAGCGTGACACAAAGTATAAATTTGCCGTAACGCATCACCACTTACCAACAAGATAACTGTTAAAACATCCTTTCAGCAGTGTGTCACCCTACTTAATTATATGAACTTCTTCCTTTCATACTTCACACTTCTTAAGGTAAACTGTGTAAAGAAAGTTAATATTTATTTACACTTAAAGAATTATGCTGGCAGCAGTTCTCTTTGACTTAGATGGCACTATTGTCAATACTGATCCGATACATTACCAAGCTTGGCAGCAAATGTTGGCAGACTACAACATTGAAATAGATGAAAAATTCTACAAATCTCGGATTAGTGGCCGCTTGAATCCAGAAATTGTCAAAGATATTTTGCCGCAATTATCACCAGCAGAAGGACAGAAATTTGCCGACGATAAAGAAGCATTGTTTCGTGAATTAGCTTCCCATCTGCAACCGTTGAGTGGATTTACTGAACTCATAGCTTGGACAGAGACACATCAGCTAAAACGGGCATTAGTCACCAATGCCCCTCGATTGAATGTAGAATTTGTGCTTGAGGTTTTAGAGATTAAAGAAGCTTTTCATACAGTGATTTTGGCAGAGGATTGCATTGCTGGTAAACCTGATCCTGCACCTTATCAAACTGCTTTAAACAAGTTAAAGATTAACGCACAGAAAGCGATCGCACTGGAAGATTCTCCTTCTGGCATTCGTGCGGCTGTTGCGGCTGGTATTCCTACCATTGGTATCGCCTCCACCCACGATCCACAAAATCTGCAAACAGTCGGCGCGTTTATGGCAATTCCCGATTTTACCGATTTGCAATTGTGGACGTTTTTAAACTCTTCGACTGAACCAGATTTGAGTGCAATCAATTTTTAGAGTTTAATTGCTCCTAGCCCCACTTTAATAGGATTTACGCGCAAGCGGCTTCCCGCAGGGTAGAATGCCAAGAAATCGTAGAGTCTGCGTAAGTTCTATAAATTATCCAGCAATTCTTGTACTTCATCTCGCTGATTGCGAACGTCCTCATCACCGGGGGCTATGGCTAAGGAGCGATTAAAGGCGGCTAATGCTGCTTGTAAATGATTGATTGCTTCTGGTTGTTGGGATAACTGTAAAAGTAATTTACCCCATTTTTGGAACGTATTCCCTTTGTTGTTGAGAGTATAGATATCTTCAGGAGCAAGTTTGAGGACTTGATCGTAGGCGGCGATCGCATCAGTGTAAGATTGGATGGCTTGGGGATGCTGGGACAGTTGGGTTTGCAAATCTCCCAAATTTTGTAACGCTACCCCTTTGTTGTTGAGAGCAGGGATATAGTCAGAAGCAAGTTTTAGGGCTTTGTCGTAGGCGGCGATCGCATCAGTGTAAGATTGGATGGCTTGGGGATACTGGGCTAGTTGGGTTTGCAATTCCCCTAAACTGTTTAACGCTACCCCTTTGTGGGTGAGAGCAGAGATATAGTCAGGAGCAAGTTTTAGGGCTTTATCGTAGGTGGCGATCGCATCAGTGTAAGATTGTAGGGCTTGGGGATACTGGGCTATTTGGGTTTGCAAATTCCCTAAACTTTGTAACGCTAATCCTTTGTTGTTGAGGGCGTAGTTGTCGTCAGGAGCAAGTTTTAGAATTTGGTCGTAGGTGGCGATCGCATCAGTGTAAGATTGTAGGGCTTGGGAATGCTGGGCTAGTTGGGCTTGCAAATTCCCTAAACTGTGTAACGCAACCCCTTTGTTGTTGAGAGCAGAGATATAGTCAGGAGCAAGTTTGAGGGCTTGGTCGTAGGCGACGATCGCATCGGTGTAAGATTGGATGGCTTGGGAATACTGAGCTAGTTGAGTTTGCAAATTCCCTAATTTTTGGAACGCAACCCCTTTGTTGTTGAGAGCATTGATATCGTCAGGAGCAAGTTTCAGGGCTTGTTCGTAGGCGGCAATTGCATCGGTGTAAGATTGTATTGCTTGGGAATACTGGGCTAGTTGGGTTTGCAAATCCCCTAAACTGTTTAACGCAACCCCTTTGTTGCTGAGAGCAGAGATATAGTCAGGAGCAAGTTTGAGGGCTTGGTCGTAGACGGATATCGCGTCGGTGTAAGATTGTATTGCTTGGGGATACTGGGCTAGTTGGGTTTGCAAATCTCCTAAACGTTCTAATGCTAACCCTTTGTTGTTGAGAGCGTAGTTGTCGTCAGGAGCAAGTTTTAGAACTTGGTCGCAGGCAGTGATCGCATCGGTGTAAGATTGTATGGCTTGGGGATACTGGGCAAGTTGGGTTTGCAAATCTCCCACATTTTGTAATGCTGCTCCTTTGTTGTTGCGAATTTGAATATAGTCAGGAGCGAGGTTAAGGGCTTGGTCGTAGGCGGCGATCGCATCGGTGTACGATTGTAGGGCTTGGGGATATTGAGCTAGTTGGATTTGCAAATCTCCTAAACTTCCTAACGCACTTCCTTTGCTGTTGAGAGCCGAGATATCATCAGGAGCAAGTTTGAGGGCTTGGTCGCAGGTAGCGATCGCATCGGTGTAAGATTGTAGGGCTTGGGGATGCTGGGCTAGTTGGGTTTGTAAATCCCCTAAACTGCATAACACTATTCCTTTGTTGTTGAGGGTAGAGGTATCGTTGGGGGTGATGGTTAATTCTCGGTTGTATGCAGCCACAGCTTCTAAATATTCTGTTTGCGCTGCTGAATATCTCGCTAATTGAGCATAGTAATCACCTTCAAACTGCGACACTCTACCCAGTTGAAAATCGCTGTTAATGATTAACTCACTTCTGACTTCCAACAGTGAGCGACATTGTTGATAACGACTCAGGCGTAATGCTTCCTCAAACACTTCTACCCACTCATACACACCTCGTCGCCAATCTAAACGGTTAGCGTGATATATTGCTTCTGCAACTTGTCCCTGTTGGCGGTAGTATTTTTCTAAAACATCATGAGCCTGTTGAGTAATTGCGTTATTGGTTTCATAGTTTAACCGCCTCAGTAAGTCGTGGATGCGATACCAGTCTTCTCCTAACTGTTCCACATCCCAAACAAAGGAAAATTCTGTGAGGATATCAAAGGCTGGTTTGCTAGATGTGAAATGTAATTCTGCACCCAGCAGGCGATAAATTTCAAAGTTAAATGAACGACAAGCACTTAAAGCGTGAACCGCATAACTAATTTCTCTATCTGCATATTTCAGCAGTCGGTTAATCAAGATTTGGGCTTTATCTACCGTCTCGGCTGTTTTGGGGAAATCTGCTGCGCTGAGAGTAACTCGCTGTGCTTGGGCTTGTAAAATCACATCCGCAGACAAACCCAACAGTAAGGGATGTACTTGATTTTCTCTCACACTAGAGTAGGCGATCGCACTTTGCCGCAATTCTTCATCTCTAATCTCAGCACGGCGTAAATACACGTCTGCATCAGTCGGGGAAAGATGGCTGACTAACTGAGTATCTATATATTGTTGCGGAATCGAAAAATTATCAGCTTCCTCCCAATGCGGTGCTTCTCTCCCAGCGATGACGGCGACTATCCCCGCTTGCAATTCCAACTCGGCGAGAAAATACCGCAGCCATTCATCTCGCTGAAAGTATAGTATGCCTGTTTGTTGCCGTTGACTTCCCCAAAAAGCTTCATGAGTATCGAAAAACAACACAATTCTGGGTGGTGCTTTCTTTTGCAACATCGCCACATTCAAATCTTGCGCCAGATAGCGGGGGAGTTCATTGATTAATTCCGTTTCCGCATCCATCCCCCGAATTTCTTGTACCTCTGCTTCTTTCAGTCCCCGTCGCTGTAAATATAGCTGAAAGTTCTCTCCCAAGTGCTTATCAAAAATGCCAAAGACAGCTTTACCAATAGTTCCCCAAGATGTGCCGCTAATAGCATTGCCAATTTCAATTAATAAATCAACTTCCTCGCTGGGAAACCATTCTTGCAACTTCTCCGGCGTGAGGCGATTTTTTTGCTTGAGATACCACACACAGGCAAAATCATACAAGGGAAACCGCAGCCGATAGTTTAATTCTGTCGCCGCCCGTGCCAGCGATCGCCTAAGCATCAACAACCCATAAAATGGGTCTTGGGGTTGATCATCCCCATTCGGTGCTAGTCCAAAGTCTTGTAAAATTGCGGGTACTTGCTCAAACTCCCAACTATGGGCAAACTCGATATCTTCTGCTACTTCCGCCGCCGTTTTTGTCTTGAGTTTCTGCCAAGTATCCGTACCGAACCGCTTACAACACTTGGTGCGTAAAAACTTCAGCAGTAAAGATTTGCCGTTACCACCATCACCATAAAAAGATAATATTGTTTCTGCTGCTGGCTCCTCATTTATGTAAGCAGCAAATACGCGAGTCAATTCATGACGGTCTGTAAATAACTGTAATGCCCGATTGCCATCTGTGAGCGATCGCTTTCTGAAATTGATACTCATGCCAGCAGATATCAGAAAATACTTAATTTAGCTTAAATCACACTTCAAAATCCATTGCAAGTCTCGTAGCGTTAGTTATCTTTAGATAACTTCAAGCAAAATCTATTTCAGTTCACTCCCAGAGACTTTTGCTATTAGTTGATATTCCTGAATGAGTTTTGAATACTCGTGAATAAGCCTTTGATACTCGTAAATGAGTCTTAAATACTCGCGTGAGAGTCTTTGATACTCACGCGAGAGTCTTGAATACTCGCGGACGAGTCTTTGATACTCGTAAATGAGTCTTAAATACTCGCGCGAGAGTCTTTGATATTCGCGGATGAGTCTTTGATACTCACGCGACAGTCTTGAATACTCGTGAATGAGTCTTTGATACTCGCGCGACAGTCTTAAATACTCGCGCGAGAGTCTTTGATACTCGCGCGACAGTCTTAAATATAGGACTCATACCAAATCGATATGAACAAGCATATAATTGCCTGCGAAGTGCAGTCAGTTATATGCTTCATTCTGAGGGGTTTATTTTAATTTGTAATGGGTTGTCATCAAAATTGGAGTTAAACAGTGAGTGACCAAAATTCTTTGAGTGTAGGAGTGTGGGGACGCTGGATGCTGTTAACAGTAATCGGCTTTACTCTTGGTGGATTTGTTGGCACTGGTGTAGGATTGTTAGCCATTAGTATAGTGAGTATGTTTTTCCCTCCCTCAGCTTTACCAAATATAGTGGTTGGTGGTATGGTTGCGGCGGCGGTGGTGGCTGGTGTAGTGATTGGGATATTTCAATGGTTTGTTTTGCAGAGATGGTTTACCAATTGTCTTTGGTGGATACTTGCTAGTGCTTTTGGCTGGCTGGGAATTGCCTTCTCTATTGCTTTTGTGATGTCTACTAGCTGGGGAGTTGGTCAAACTCGTTCTCTTTGGGATAATAGAGGAGCGATCGCTAGTTCTATTACTGCCTTAATCATAGCGGCATTGGTAATGGGAATTCTCCAATCTTTAGCACTCAGATTTACACCTCCACAAGCAGCATTGTGGATAGTTATGAATATTGTGGTGTTTTTAATCGCTGCGATAATTATAATTTTTGGGGTAAGGAATTTAGCTGGCATTTATAGTCTTCCAGTTTTTCTTGTAGCTTATTCACCCATTTATGCAGCCATTAGTGGTGTGACACTTCTTCGAGTCCTGGATTGAATTATTCAGTCATTTAGTGCTGAATTTTTAGATTGTCGAATAGGAATTTGAATAATAAAGTTTGCTCCTGCTCCTGGCGCTGAATGACATTCTAATTTACCTCTATGCAATTCCACAATAATTTTATAACTAATAGATAAACCCAAGCCTGTGCCTTTACCAATATCTTTAGTCGTAAAAAACGGATCGAATAATTTTGTCTGCACTGGTTCTGTAATTCCTAAACCATTGTCAGCAATACTAATTTCTACCCAATCATGATTAATAACTTTAGTTTCAATCTCAATGGTGGGATGGAAATTCTCTTGAGTGCATCTTTTTTTAATTACTGCCTCTTCTAAAGCATCAGTCGCATTAGCTAAGATGTTCATAAATACTTGGTTAAGTTGCCCTGCATAACATTCAACGAATGGTAATTCTCCATATTTATGGATAATTTGAATATCCTGTAATTTATTAGATGATGCCTTAAACCGATTATTTAAAATTACTAAAGTACTATCAATCCCATCATGAATGTTAACAGTTTTGAACTCGGCTTCATCCAGGCGAGAAAAGGTACGTAGTGATTTGATAATCTCGCAAATACGCTCGGCACCGCACATCATTGATTGAAATAGCTTATGTGCATCTTCTTGGATAAACTCAAGTTCAATGGCTTTGATTTTTTTCTGGATATCAATTGCTGGTTTGGGATAATGCTTTTGGTAAATTTCTACTAAACCTAGGACATCTTGAAAGTATTTATGAGCATAATTTAAGTTACCGTAAATAAAGCTAACGGGATTATTAATTTCATGAGCAATTCCCGCTACCAAAACTCCCAGAGCAGACATTTTTTCAGATTCTACTAATTTGATTTGTAAAGCCTTGAGATTGCCCAAAATATTTTCTAATTCTTGACCGCGATTTTCTAAAGCAATTTGTGATGCTTCTAATTCTCGAATCACATTTTTGAGTAGTGATTCTCTAACTTCACTAGCATTCTCTAATTGTTGGCGGTCTGCTTCAGAACGTTCTAATTTTTTTTGCAAAACTCGCACAGTTTTTTCTAATTCCTTGAGTCTGCCATCGTAGTCTATATCTTGCATAACCCTTTACTTTGTGCCGATTAGCAAAGTCACAAATGTCTCTTGATGATAATAAGTAGAACCTTGTGATTGTATGGGAGAAAATTCACCGTAAGTATAGAAACCACAAATCGGAATTTCTTTACCAAGTTCTGTTTTGATAATTTGATACTCTTCTTTGGCTCTTGTGCCTAATAACCAACGCCGACAGCAACAAGAAAATAGTAAAATAGCGTCTGGTTCTGTGCCGGGATAGTTGTTTAATGCTTTCTGAAGTGAGGTTTTGACAGCATAAAGAACATCATCACGGTTAAAGTCTGTCATTTGAACCGTGGCTTGTTCTGGGACACTGCCCAAAAAGTTAATACTACCAGTTGGTGTGCAAGTATTCGGGACTCGCATATAGTAGCGATCGCTGTTTCCTTCGTATACTGCTAAAGGATTTTCTGCTGTTGGTTGGCGATCGCCCAAATATCGCTGATAAAATTTTAGTGCTGAGACTCCATCAATTTCCTCAACCACCGTTCCGTGGGATTTCGTCACAATACTCTTGCGTCCAATGGGTGTCCAACCGCAACCAGTCCCATAAGAAAACAAAATCTCCCCAGAAAAAATCAAAATTGGGAGTGCATCTGTAAAAACTTCATTCCCAAAAAATTGATAAGCTGTTTTAAACCTAAATTGATCTCCTGCTGTACCACCTAAAATTGGCACTTCAGAACCTAAAGCTGATTTCAACCCTGCCAAAATTAACTCGCCATTGGTAGTAGAACCATCTGCTAAATAACTAGCAGGTAAGGTGACACATAATTTTGCCGGGGTGCTACACCTCTGCGTAGCTTGTTGTACTGCTTGCTGCGCCGCCGCCAAGGGATTTTCTTTGACTTCGTACCCTATCCCTGCATGAATATCTACAGTGTCAGAACAGAACAGCATCAGCGTCAAGGAATCTTGCTGAAACCCCAATATTGAAGATATTTCACCATCTGTAGTACAACCAATCAAGTCAATCGCTGGAAATACTTGCTGAATTTCTTTGAGAATCAGTGCGTGATCAAAGTCTATCGCCGCAAATATCATACCAGCTTTGACTGGTATTCCAGGTAAATCACGTAATTGACTCACACATCTATCTAGCACATCTTTCGTCGCTTCTTGAGTATCGGGGTCATCACTATGACCAAGAATCACTTTTAACATTTCATCCTCTCAATTAATTAAAAATGTATTTATTTACTTCGTTAAGCAAATGTAAAAATAAAATTTAAATCAAAATATTATTGCCTGGTTAACATCTGGATAAATTAATCTACATTTAAGTCTGTGCAAACCTGATAAATCAACTATTTTCAGAGTTCCCACAAATTACTAGAGAATAACGCTACTAATATGAATTTTTTAGTAAACTATCATTCAAGAATTCATATCCAGTTCAAATTAATTTAGAAATTGTCATAAAAGAATAGGTAACATATCGTAATCATTCGCAGTATGACAGCTAAGAATCGACGAGGAAGATAATGTTTTTTAAAGTCTGATGAAAAATACTAATTTGTACTTAAATTATGGATATGAACGAGCGATCGCTATGAAAATATTTGTTATAAATAATACTCGAATTACTTAGAAATCAAGCAAATAACATATTTAATATGGTGTGCAACTTTCTCTCAAACCCAACCCCCAACCCCTTCCCTTCTGCCTCCTATACCCCTAATCCTTAAATCCCGTGACTTTTCCCAATTACCCAATGTCTGCGGAAAAATCGGGCTAAGGCTGATTCTTCTAGGGATAAATAGATTGGTCTACCGTGGGGACAGGTACGGGGGTTACGGGTGCGTTGCCATTGGTCTAACAATATTTGCATTTCTGGTAGGCTCAGTGGTGTACCGTTACGAATGGCGGTACGACAAGCAACTGCAACTTGAGCCGCTTGCAAGTCTCCGCCCCAACTAAGTTCTAAAATAGCTTCTGCACAGTCTTCTCGTTGTTGCAAAAGTGCAGGTATATTCCGAACAGCCCAAAGTTGTTCGCCAAAGATTTCTATATCTAAACCAATGCGTTGCAATTGTGAAACTTGTGCGGGTGACAGTTGATAAAGAATAATCGAGGGTTCCACAGGAACAAGTTGCCAATGATCACAGATTTGTTCGTACAAAACTCGCTCGTGGGCAATATGTTGTTCTACTAGCCACATACCACCAGGATGTTCAGCAACAATGTAAGTGTTGCTTACTTGGGCTACTGCTTTGAGAGAGTGCTGAGTGCTGAGTGTTTTGCTGGGATTAAATTTATAACCACCTTTTTCTTCTGCGGCTTTGAGTAATTTGCTGACTCTGGTTGTTTGGACAGCTTCTTTAAAGTTCGCATCATCAATGCGGAGTGCTTGGTCAATTGCTTGGGTGATTTGCTCTTGCCAATAGTTTAATTCATTCAGATAGATTTCCGTTTTGGCTGGGTTGCGATTCCAGTTAATTTGGTCGGGAGAAATTTCTAGATGTAATAAACAAATAGGATAGCGATCGCGTGGTAAAGTCCGATGAAACGCTGACAAAATAGTTTGCTCAAGTTCTGGCGATTTTACCATTCTGCCATTCATAGCGATTCGCACCCAGTCTGGGCGATGGCGATGACACCTGTCTGGGAGTCCGACTACTAGGGAAAGTTGGGAGTGGGGAGTGGGGAGTTGGGAGTTGGGAGGGTGGGGAATTTCGAGTTTTAGTTCTTGTAAATCCCCTTGGCGGACTTGGGGTAAAATTTGCGGCAGTAGTTGTCCGGTGGTGGCGGCGGGAGAAATGGTGAACCATACGCGGTCATTTTGCCACAGTTGCCATGTTACTTGCGGATGACACAAAGCAATTTGATAAATTGTGGCTTGTACAGCTTTCATTTGCTGTGCTGCACTGGGTAAACCTTGGCGGCGAGATGGGCAATTACCAAACAGATTAGAAACTGTAACTACTGTACCAGGTGCGATCGCTGTTGCTTCTACTATTTGTGCTTTGCCATCATCACCATAAACCACCCGCCATCCCAAATTACCATCAGCAGGACGACTCAAAATTTCTAACTCTGCCAAAGTCGTCAAGCTGTGCAACGCTTCACCCCGAAATCCCAAGCTGTTAATTTTCCATAAATCATCGCTGGAGCGAATTTTACTTGTACTATGGGCTATAGCAGCTTGTTGCAAGTCTTCCAGGTTCATCCCACAGCCATTGTCAGCTACACGAATGCGCCATTGTTGCGGACATAAATAAACCACAATCCTCGTTGCACCTGCATCTAGAGAATTTTCCACCAATTCCCTCACAGCAGATGCCAAGGAGTCTATCACCTCACCAGCTGTAATGAGATATACGACTTCGGTTGGTAAAGCTTGAATAGTAGATGCCATAAATTACAGTTTAGGCTAGTAGGCAACTCTTGTGCAGGAAAAATTACACCCCATCTCCACAAATAATTCTGGCGCATAAGTCCTGATCATGAACACCTGATGCTAAACACCTACACTAAAAGAAGGGATTTTAAAATCTGAGGAAGGTGACTAGAGTGAATCCCCAGAGGGTATCACTGGTCATTGCGGATTCTAAAATTTTGCTGCTTGTTCAAGAAACCCTGAATGTCTTTAATCTCAATTCTTAGCTCTTTAAAGTAACCCTCAGCCTTTTCGGCTTTATGTTCAATTTTCTCCTTCAGTCCATTTATCGCCAACAAATCAGCGTCTTTGTGGTTGACATAATCCTGTAAGTGAACGTCAAGCCGTTTCTCAAACGTAAAAAGCTTATCGTTCAGAAGCTGGGTTTGTTCCAAGGATTTGGTGTGTGAGTTCAAATCCTCTCGCAAATCTCGAATGCTATTAGTAATAGAATTGAATTTGGAAACAACTTTAACAGCTATTCCAATCAGCATTGAAGCACTCACCAGCACACCCAAAACAACACCAGTTGATTCCCAAGTGATGTACATACCTTGCGGTTGAGGTGTAGCAGTAACCGCTATTACTTGCTTCATGAATTATCACGGATTGCCATAGAGCCATCTGTCCCAAACTCAAAAGGCATATAAGATTGATTAGCAATTTGATTCCATTCGGAAATAGCAAATGCCAAAGGTTGATTCTCTGTAGGAATTGACGCTAAGACCATATTCCAAAGTAATATCAAGTCATCTAAATTAAAATCTTGGCGATTAGTCACTCCTAAAGTAATAGCCAAAGTTTCAAGTCTACGTACAGCGTCTTTATCAACTGCATCAGAAATAAATTGATTGTATGCAGCATTAGATTGCATGTTTCGATTAAATTCAGCCCAGTTAATTTGCGGTGTAATCGTTGATTGTGGCTGGGGCGGACTTAAAATAATTTGCCCATCCTGTAATAAATACTGTTCAGGGTTTGAGCTTAATTCGCGCCATTTATCATCACTAATTTGAATGGCTGAGTCAGGGATTAAGCTATTTATCTGGTCATTAAAAAAACCATTGATTTGATTATTTTCATCAAAACTAACGTAGTACATATTAAGTTAAACACCTATAGCAAATACTGTAAAAGTTGGACTTGCACTAGCTAAAGTAGTTTGGTAAACAATTTTGGCTGTGACTTTACTGTTCGTTAAACTATCAAAAATCAAATTCATAAAAAAAGTCGCTGGCATTGTAGTATTCTGACAACCAACACACTGATAAACCGTGTTAAACGCAATAGGGAAAGTAATGTCAAAGTTGTAGATTGTTCCGCCTGTAAACTGTTGGCTTGTGACAGTAAATCGTCTCCATTGCAGAATCAATCCATTTGGTAATTTTATCCATCCAGCATTATCCGCCAAAGATTGATTAGCCCCTAAATTTAGCCAAGCACTAGCAGCATTAGCCAAATCACTCAAATTATTAGCTTTCTGTAGTGCTGCGGTGTTGGGGTTAGTTAAAGGCATATTATGTTAGTTCTCGTACCAAAGCGTTACCGTTTACTGCTGTCCAAATACCAGAAATTGCACCAGTATAGTTAAAAGGAATTTCGTAATATCCATCAGCTTCAAGTTTGGCAGTAAAAGCACTTGTGGAAGCAGTAGCACCAAACTCAATATAAAGTCTGGCTGTACTATTATTCCAAATAGTCCCGCCTTTACGGTTGCTGTTAGAAGCCAAAATTGTGATGCTGCCCGTGGAAGCAGTAACACTGCTTGGTGTAGATATGCTACTAGTCGGCTCAACCACCGTAACGCTTGCTGGATTGTATAAAGCCATTATTCAACACACTCCACAAAAGAAAGCTTGCAATTATTAGCAGATATAGCAGAAACCTTACCGATGTAAAGATTGGTAGTATCGATTTGAAAGCAACCACCACGGGCATATAAAACAATACCCTTTTCTAGTCCTGACCCTTTAGAATCTCCCAAAATCAAAGTAATATCGAATTTAGAGTTATTCTGAAAAAGTGCATAAATCCGATTAGGATTCTCATCGACAACATTAGTAGCAATATTAGTTAGTAAATTAACAGTGTTGTTATTGCACTTACTAAAAGTTTCGTGTTCTTTGTCCGAAATTATTGTACTTGTGGGATTAGTAACGCCCATGATTTAATCTCAATTAGCTATTTTTAAAGCCAAGCTTCTAACTTAAATTTCCACTGAGCAAACATATCATTAGGTGTCAGTGGTAAATATCGAGACGACCTAATAATAACTGGAGTTCTCAACAAATAGCCTTCCGTTTTCAAAGGCTCTGGAATAGGAAATTCATAAATAGTTGGTAAATCACGTACCCGAATATAATGTGATGGTGTAGCATCACCATTCGGGTAAATGAACTGAAGATAAGCTGCGCTTTTGAACTTCCAAGTAGTCCAATCATCCAAATTTTGGATTGTGGTAGTAATCCGAAAAGTTTCAGAAGCCAGCACTTCATTGGGGAAATACTGCCATGAGTTACTGACAGTTAATTCCCCGATTAAGTCCCAATTAGCCACGGCTAACGATACGACGAGCGAAACCAATACTTACAATAGTTCCGCTACCGCCACCAGTAATAGAGTAAGGGTCGCCCTTGAGCGCATCCAAAATAGTTGCAAGTTTTGTACTAATACAAAGCAGTCCTATACGGCTGGGTCTACCTGCTGAAGTTCTAGTAATGGCATTAACACGACGAAGAATACCCTTCTTCATCAATTCTGCAACTTTATATTCTGGTAAATCTTGATCTCCCTCTGCTGCTACAGCAATTCCTGTTTCTGTAGCAATTGTGCCATCGTATAAGCCGGCCGGAGCGCGAAAAGCATATTTAGCAGTTCCAACAGTCGCCACGAATTTATCTAACTTTGCCATATTTCATCCTCTAGAGACTTGTCGTCTACGTTGATTTAAAGATTTGATTGTGCCAGAAGCCCCATTAGTAATAGAAAAAGTTTTACCAAGTCCGGTATCAAAGACACTAGGAAAAACTAATTTATTGCAAAGTAGCTCTAAATTTCTTCTTTTGGTATTTACTAAAACAATTGCAGAAAGCCGAATTAATAGACCTTCAAGCAAGAGATTTTTAACCAACACTTCCGGCTTATCTAATTCATTATCTGGTGCTGGGTAAATTCCAGTTACTGCACTACCAATACTTTGATAAAGTCCAGCCGTTGACCGGAAATAGATTTTATCAAGTGCAACATCAGTAATGAAATACTTCTGAAGTTTGGGCATAAATTACCCAAGTTGAATACGAGTTGGATAGTAAGCAGTTCTAATCTTGAAATTGCTATAAGTAGCGCCAATCAAAGAGGCGCGAGCTTGCATTGCTTTATCACCAGCAACTATTAAAGTTGAGGTTTTGCGTTTAGCATTTGCACCAATGTAAGAGATTTTAATTTTTCTAACTAAACCTTCTGCTATGGCACGCGCGACCGTAGTTGAAGAAACTCCTGCTGGCGGATCACCTGTGAGCTTTACTACTCCTAATGCTGTGCCAACGGTACTGTAAATATCAGGTAAAACCAATAAAACTTGATTTGTACCTGTGCCAACTAGATGAGGCACGTTGTCAACCCCGTTAACTCTTGTCGCCATAGATTAAATTCAAACTCTGTAAAAAATCTAATTAATCAATAACTAACACTGCTTTGATAGGGTTCCGGGACTTGGAAATGTATAACATTTCCCTGTGTTCTGGAGTATTAATGTAAACCTAAGTAATTTAAGCTAGGAGTGCTGTATTTTTATAAGTTGTATCTATCAGAAATATTGACGGTACTGTGCCACCAAAAGATACATAGGCATAACGAAATCTTAAGTTAGCCACTGGTCTATATGCAGCTTTTTTGTACTGCTTTCCTAAAACCGTCTCATTCTGCGTTGAGGTTGAGCTTGTACTGTCTTTTTCTGGTGTGTTGACATTGACTTTATTAATCTCAAACGGTCGGTCTATGACGTTACATAACTTTTGATAAAGGGTAATTGCTTCAGATTTTGAATTGACCAACCAGCGACCACCACGGGGAAAACCGTTTATCGGGTCGGTGTAACTTACTGCTAATTTACCAGCAGTGTAAGTTATACCTTTTTGACCTTCCATAAACTGTTGTTTTATTTCTCTAGCAATATCTAACAAGTTTGCTTTTGTAACTGCTGGTAAAGCTTCACCAGATTTACAAGCATAACGGGTTAACCTGCACGACTTCTCATGGTCTAACCGCTTACCGTTTGCTGGTACGGCTTGCGAGTCTTGCGAGAAATATAAAAATAGTTGGGGATGTCCAGCAACGGGTGGAGTAATGTCTAAGTTACTGCCATAAAAGATTGATAAGTTCTTGCGACTATAGCCAATCACATCAAAAAATAATGAGGTTCGTAAGTTCCATGTTGCGATGTTGTCATCATCTTTAAGACGGCAAGCTAATTTTAGAGACGGACGAGGGCCGGATAAATCACCATTGCCTTGAACATCACTAAAAAACTTATCTACTCGCTTGTTGTATTCAAGCATATAAGTTTGTTGCAGATGTTCCCACGAATCAAAGTTTGCAGGTAATTCTGTCATGGTTAATCATCCGCATCGAACAAATCTGAAATATCAAATGAAGGGGCAAAACTAGCGGCTTTGGCTGTTTCTCTTTCTGCTTTAACTTTGGATGCTTCGCCTGGATTTATACCGTCTTTAGTGTCTGGTTCCTGTTTGATAGCCTTAATCATTTCTGTGGTTGAATTATTAAACTCGGTAATAGAGTTAGTAACATCAATTGGTACTTGTGAAATCATTTGTACAGTGTTAGCACCTTCTTGGAGTTGCTGAAGTTTGGTTATCCATTTGTTGTCAAAGTTTGGCTGTGGATTCATCCAAGCATAAGCCTTTTCACCAACTACACCCCAAGTTCTCAAAGCATTTCCAATTCTGCCTGTGTATCCGCCAATAATTTCTAAAGCATTAGTAATTACAGCGTTTACGTTCATTAAATTGTTCAAAACATTTGTTGTTGCTTGATAGATTCTATTGGCTTTAGCCCAAGCTGTTGAAATAGCGTCATAATTTTCTTCACCGACGATTGATTTAACAAGATTTTCAATACTGCTATTAATTATTGACCCAATATCAAACGCTGTCCCGTCGTCGTCCTTCAATCCAATTACTTGTAAAACATTATTTATTATTCCTAATAGAGTTTGTCCAAGGTTGTTACTGAGCATGAAAGCGTTATGAATTGTCGCGGCGAGTGTGAGTAAATTTAATGCCCTATCAATTTTTAGCCATTTAAACCCGTTAACTAACTTTGTTGACAAACCACCTGGAATTTGTGGGCCAAGTTTGGCATTGATTACGGCTAACAGTGATAAATCAATACCTTGAAGCACTGCTGTTAAAGCATCTAGTTTTAATCCGTTGTTTTGGCTTTGTCCTAAAATCGCAGTTCCGCAAGTGTCACAGCCGGGGCCTGCGGGTGGTTCTTGTGGGGGTTGGGCTGGTGGCAGTGGGACTCTGCCCGGAATCGGCGGAATCCAAAAAGGTGGTAGGGGTTGTTTGGGTTCTTCTGGCACGGGTGGCGTAATTGGCGGGGTTTGCGGGGTTCCGTCTGGTGGTGGGTCTGGTGTTGGTGGTGGTTTGGGGACTGGTGGAACTGGGGGAATTGGTGGCGGTTCTGGTGTTGGGGGTGGTTCGGGGACTGGTGGTGGTTCTGGGGTTGGGGGTGGTTCGGGGACTGGTGGTGGTTGGGGTGGTGGTTCTGGTGTTGGTGGCGGTTCGGGGACTGGGGGTGGTTCTGGTATTGGCGGCGGTTCGGGAACTGGTGGCGGTTGAGGGATTGGTGGTGGTTCGGGAACTGGCGGCGGTTCTGGTGTAGGAGTCGGAGTTGGGGTTGGAGTTGGGGTTGGAGTTGGAGTTGGAGTTGGAGTTGGGGTTGGAGTCGGGGTTGGAGTTGGAGTCGGGGTTGGGGTTGGAGTCGGGGTTGGTGTCGGAGTTGGGGTTGGGGTTGGAGTTGGGGTTGGAGTTGGGGTCGGTGTCGGAGTTGGCGACGGTGAAGGATAGCCGGGCGCAGGTGGCGGCGGCTGAGGGGTTGGGACTGGTGGTGGTTCTGGCGCGGGTGGTTCTGGTGCTGGTGGCGGTTGTGGCGTTACTGTTGGTGGCGGTTCTGGTTCTGGGTTGTCTGGTGGTTCTGGTGCGGGTGGTTCTTCCGGCGGCGGTTGTGGCGTTGGTGTTGGGGCTGGTCGCCGAAAAGGGACAATCTCGTTATCGTCCTCACCGGGAACTATTGGTCTAGGTAAAGGTGGCGGATAGTCTGGTGCTGGAATTGGTGCAGGCGGTTCTTCTGGATTTTTCGTTGGTGCTTCCGGTGCTTCTGTTGCACCGTCAAGGCGTTCAATTCCTGCTAGGGTATGAACTTGACCGTCTGCTTTGTACCACCTTGCACCAACTTCTTCGCCCCAGGCGTTTGTTACAAATACAAGGTTTTCGTCATTGTCGTATTCTTTTATTCCCCAGTTTGAAAGAGGCCCCCGAATTGTTATCCCTTTGCAGGGAATATCGTACCAAAAGCCGTAGGAGTCGTTGATTATATTCGCTGTGATGTAGACGTTATAAACAGTGTCTTGTCTACCAGGAAATCG
>NZ_JACJTB010000028.1 GCF_014698475.1 Nostoc spongiaeforme FACHB-130
CAGCACTTTCTTGAACTTCTAGATTGAAAGGGCGTGCCATTGCTTCCTCATGAGTCTTTTTCTTCCATGTTCTTTATTCTACAGTTCTATGCACGCTCATTTAGACTTGGTATGATGCCTTTTTCTTGTTGATTATTCTGGCTGGTGTGTTTTTTAATGTATCCATCTATGGACATTGGCCATGGTTATCTTATCTTCCTGGGGGATTATTTACGGCTGTTAGGTCGGGAATCTTAGGATTAAATGCACTAGCTACTTTTGTACTTTCTTATAAACTGGGAAATAAGGAATTATCAAAAACACAAGCCATCTTGTTTGTTTTCTTAGTTGTTACCTATATGGTAACAACTTCATTGGGTTTTTTACTTTTTGGTGCTGCTGGTACATTTCTCCTTGCAGTAGTTGCTTTCACTATTTCCAGTAAAAGAGTACCCATCATAATAATTGTTATTTTCTTTCTTTGCTTCTCCTTGCTGCACTATGGCAAAGGATCGATGAGAACCAAATATTGGAATTCAGATGTTTCTCTTCAGCCCTGGGAATACCCTACTAGATATGCCGAATGGATAGGTTACTCACTAGAGTATATAAATAAGGAGAATCAATCCGCAGAATATTCAACTAACAAGGAGAAAAAAGCATCATTCTTTGAGCGAGCTAGTATGATGCAAATTTTGTTACTAGCCCAAAAGAAAAGTCCTGACTCCATACCATATTTATACGGACAAACATATTCAATATTACCCCAATTAGTAGTACCTCGCATATTAAACCCGAATAAAATTTGGGCGCTAGAAGGTACAAGTTTATTAAACATACACTACAAAATTCAAACCAGAGAAGAGACTTTAGTTACTACTATTGGTTGGGGTTTACTAGCTGAATCTTACGCAAATTTTGGACTAGTTGGTTGTGGAGGATTGGCAATTGTCTTAGGTACAGTTTATGGAAAAGCAACTCGTTGGAGTATCAATGCGCCAATTCTTTCAGCCCAGTCCTTATTTTCTGTGATGATGATGTCTTTTGCCTTCCAATCTGAATCTACGGCTGGAGAAATTGTTGCTGGCTTATCTCAATCGACTACCGTCCTGATTGGTATTGCACTCTTCTTGATGCAGAAACAGCGAGTTCCTATTTACGGTATTCCCCCAGGAAGAATCACTTAAATAGCTATGAAAAAACATAAACTGGCAATTATTACATCTCATCCCATACAATACTATGCTCCTTGGTTCCGCCATCTCTATAATGAAGGTGATTTGCAAATCAAGGTTTTTTATTTGTGGGATTTTGGAGTCACAAAAAAGCTAGATCAAGATTTCCAACAAGTTGTACAGTGGGATATTCCTCTGCTGGATGGATATGAACATGAGTTTGTACCCAATGTTAGTTCTCAGCCAGGAGTTCATCATTTTTGGGGATTAAAAAACCCATCTTTAATCTCGCAAGTGCAAGCTTATAATCCTGATGGAGTCTTGTTGATGAACTACAACTACGCTAGCATTTATAATTTCCTTTGGAACTGGAAATCACGTAAAATACCGTTGCTATTTCGCGGTGATTCTCATCGTCTACTCCAACCTACCGGAATCAAAGCTTGGGCGCGTCAGCAATTTATTACTCAAATTTATCGATGTTTTGCCGCTTGTCTCTATGTAGGGAAGGCTAATTATGAATATTTTAGATATCATGGCGTACCTAGTAATCATTTGTTTTTCTCACCTCATGCTATAGATAATGATCGCTTTTTTGCTCAAGCTGATGATGCTAAACAGCAAGCAAGCTTATGGAAGCAAGAATTAGGTATTCCATCAGATCATGCAGTGATTGTATTTGCTGGGAAATTTGAAGCTAAAAAACGTCCCTTGGATTTACTGCAAGCCTTTGTCAGTGCTAACTTATCTCAAGTCTCTCTATTATTTGTCGGTGCAGGTTCTTTAGAAGCAGATTTAAAAGCCGCAGCCGCACCACACAGCAATATCTACTTTGCACCTTTTCAAAATCAAACCTTAATGCCTCGCACCTATGCAATAGCTGATTTATTTGTCTTACCTAGTTACGGTGCTTGGGAAACTTGGGGACTAGCGATTAACGAAGCGATGTGCTTATCTCGTGCAGTGCTTGTTAGCAGTCATGTGGGTTGTGCCAAAGATTTGGTATATAACGGACAGAATGGCCTAGTATTCCCGGCTGGTGATGTATCAGCTTTAACCAAAAGTTTGCAAGAAGCATTTTGCGATCGCCAGCGTTTGCAGCTATGGGGCGAAGAAAGTCAAAAAATTGTCTCTCGGTACAGTTACACTCAGACAAGTCAAGGATTAAAACAGGCAATTGATTATCTATGTAGGTAATAGAGGACAGGGTACAGGCTGGAAAGCCTTTTATGTTTAAGGTTTTATGATTAGTTTACATAAAATGTAATTGGCCTAGCCAGACCAAACTTGTAGATTAACGAAAAATTGCTAATCTTCATCATCTGCACGCCAGTTGCTACAAGTCTGGCGACCGAACGCACTGACTCGTTTATCTGCGTTTATCTGCGTTCAAATCTATTACCACATTTTATTCTTGCCACGCCGCTACTGCTTATCAAGCAATACAAACTGCACATGAAAATGAAAAACAATAATTTAGACTTGCAAACAGAAACACCAGTAAAACCAAGAACAAATTCCCAAAAAGATATAGATATAAAGCTTTTACACTTATGGTTTCCTAATATTTTTCAATTTAAAGGTGGAATCCAAGTTTATTCTGAATTTTTATTAAAAGCATTACAAAATTTATACCCAAATACTAACTACGATGTATTTCTCAAACATGATGTTTATTCATTAAAAAATGATCACCAGACGGCAAATACTAGGTTTCATTATTCAGGTCACTGGGGCATAAAACTACGAACAATAGCATTTGCGATTAAAATTTTCTTGTATGCAGTGAGTCAAAAGCCCCAGCTAATTATCGCCTCTCACATCAATTTCGCTATTGTCGGCTATTTACTCAAACGCATATTAAAAATACCTTACTGGGCTATCGCTCATGGTGTCGATGCTTGGAACATTCAAAACCCTCTGCTGATAACTGCACTAAAAGACGCAGATCGGATTATATCTGTGAGTAATTACACTCGCGATCGCCTATTGCAAGAACAAAATTTAGATCCAGCAAAAGTTGTACTTTTACCCAATACTTTTAATGCTGAACGCTTTACAATCAGCAACAAACCAGCCTATTTATTACAACGTTACCAATTAACACCAGAACAGCCAATTATTCTCACTGTTACTCGATTGGCTAGTTCTGATGGTTACAAAGGTTATGACCAAATTCTGCAAGCTTTAGCGAAAATTAAACAATATATCCCCAACGTTCATTATATTTTAGCTGGCAAAGGCGATGACCAAGCCAGAATCGAAAAATTGATTGCTGAACTCAACCTGCAAGACAGCGTTACTCTGGCTGGTTTTGTTCCTGATCATGAACTTTGTGATCATTACAATCTCTGCGATGTTTTTGCGATGCCAAGTAGAGGAGAAGGATTTGGTATAGTTTACCTAGAAGCTTTAGCCTGCGGTAAACCAACTTTAGGAGGTAATCAAGATGGCGCAATAGATGCGCTATATCATGGTGAATTAGGAGCCTTAGTTGACCCTGTTGATGTAGAAGCGATCGCTCAAACTCTCATCGAGATTTTACAAGGTACTTATCCCAACCCCTTATTATATCAACCCCAAGCTTTAAGACAAAAAGTGATTGACACCTTTGGGTTTGAGCGATTTCAACAAACCCTGGCTGAACTCATAGAACACTTCCCTAACAAATCTTAATTTGTAGATTAAACATTCTCTATAAAAACCGTGGTTAATCAAATCAATATTTGCCAAGTTGTAGCTAGTATTAATGAAAATGTCGGTGGGACTTCTTTCGCTGTCACTAATCTCGCCCAATACTTGGCAAAACAAAATATATCCTCCCATATATTCACACTAGACTATTATTGGGAAGGTAAACAAATCCCTACAAAAAATGTCAAACTGCACAGTCTCACCGCCACTAAAGTAGCGAAATATTTTCGAGGTTTCCAACCAACTGCTAGTTACGAATTATCAAAATTAGCAGCAACAGAACTAAACTTAATTCATAATCACGGATTATGGATGTTTCCCAATGTCTACGCTCGTCAAGCAGCAGTCCGCCACCGCCTACCTCTAGTGATTTCTCCCGAAGGAATGCTAGAATCATGGTCTTTAAATAACAGTAGGTATAAGAAATGGTTGGCTTGGTTATTATATGAAAGGCAAAATTTAAAAAGTGCTACAGCCTTTCAAGCCACCTCAGCAGAAGAAGTCAATTCAATTCGCCAATTAGGATACAAACAGCCAATTGCTTTGGTTCCTAATGGCGTGAATATGCCTACAATTAACGAACAAGCTAGCAGGGAAGTATTATGTGAAATATTTCCTCACCTAGCTAATAAAAAATGGTTGTTGTTTTTATCTCGACTGCATCCGAAAAAAGGCTTAGATAACTTATTATATGTGTGGCAATCCCTAGGCAACCAATTTCCTCAATGGCATTTAATTATTGCTGGTGCAGATTTAATTGGCTACCAGTCCGAGTTAGAAATATTAGTAGAAAAGTTCCAATTGCAGCAACAGGTAACTTTTACTGGTATGCTATCAGGCCAGAGGAAATATTCTGCACTCACTAACGCGGATTTGTTTGTCTTGCCCACTCATTCAGAAAATTTCGGTATTGCGATCGCCGAATCATTAGCTTACGGTGTGCCTGTCATTACCACAAAAGGCGCTCCTTGGCAAGAATTAACCACCTATAATTGCGGTTGGTGGATAGAAGATAACCAGACAGCACTGGAGATCGCTTTAACTGAAGCCATGAACATCTCATCCCTAGAAAGAAAACAAATGGGTAACCGAGGCAGAAATTTAGTTCAAGCCAAATACTCCTGGAATTCCATTGCTCAACAAATGGCTGATTTTTATAACTGGATTCTTGGTAATGGTGAAAGACCTATCTGTGTGCAGATGGATAATTTTTAGGGAGACATCACCATGATTATTTCTATTGCTATGGGCCCCTGGTTGCCTGTTCCCGCAGTTCAAGGCGGAGCAATTCCTCGAATGTGGCAAGGATTAGCCGAAGAATTTGCGAAACAAGGTCATCAAGTCAAAATTTGCTGCCGTTCGTATCCAGGACAACCAAATCGAGAAATCATCAATGGCGTTGAGTATATCCGATGGGGAGGACTATCCCAAAGCACTAACATTGGCTGGGACTTAATCAAAGACTTCTGCTACGCCTGTGTCACCTTTCCTTTTTTACCACCTGCTGATATTTTGATCGTTAATGATTTTTGGCTACCTGTGTTTGCTGCTCTCCGTCCGCGAGTAGGGAAAATTGTCATTAATGCTAATCGTTTTCCCAAGGGACAATATCGCCTAGGACTTTATCAGAAAACAGCCTTATTTGCGGCAGCATCCCAGGCTATACAAGACCAGATTCTGCAAGAATATCCCGCCGCCATTACTCGGATCAAGGTCATACCCAATCCGATTGATACAAATATTTTTTACCCAGCCCCACGCTCCCCTATTAAACCAATAGAACTAATAATTTTATATGTAGGCCGAGTCCATCCCGAAAAGGGTATTCATATTTTGGTGGAAGCTTTTGCCATTTTATCCCAACAGTTTTCTAGCATTAAATTGAGGATTATCGGCCCCTACAAAGAAAATCAAGGGGGTGGTGGCCAAAAATATTTAGCTACATTGCAATCCCAAGCCCAAGGGTTAAATGTAGAATTTTTAGAGCCGATTTTTAATGTGCAGAAATTAGCAGCAGCGTATCGAGAAGCTGATTTATTTTGCTATCCTTCCTTAGCTGAGAAGGGAGAAGCCTTTGGTGTGTCGCCTTTAGAAGCAATGGCATCAGGACTTGTACCGATCATATCGGATTTAGCTTGTTTTAAAGACTTTATTGAAGAGAGAACAACAGGATACTATTTTGATCATCGCCATACTGATGCTGCGAAAAATCTGGCAGCTAAATTAGCAGCAGCAATCATGGATTGGGAAAATACCCATATCATGAGTATTCATGGTGTAAAAAAATCAGCAGAATTTAGCTATGACAAGATTGCTGCGTCATATCTTGCTGACTTCGCCCAATTATTAGCCAATTAATGAATAGGAATTAGGTCGTTGATACTAACGAAAATTACGCCCCTCATCCTCACATATAACGAAGCCCCTAACATTGGTCGCACCCTCCAATATCTTACTTGGGCTAAGACAATTATCGTGATTGATAGTTATAGCACCGACGAAACCTTAGAAATTTTATCGACTTATCCTCAGGTGAAAGTAATACAAAGAAAATTTGATACTCATACTCAACAGTGGAATTTTGGCTTAGAGCAAGTTGAATCAGAATGGGTGCTGTCTTTAGATGCAGACTATGTAATCACTGATGAACTCTTGACTGAGATAGCTTCTTTACCAGCAGATAAACAGGTAAATGGCTATGCAGCTAGATTTAAATATTGTGTTGGTGGTAAGCCCTTAAGAGGTACAATACTACCCCCTCGCCAAGTTTTATTTCGCAAAAATCAAGCCACTTATATAGATGACGGACACACGCAACTATTACAACTCAATGGTCTGTGTGCGATGCTGACTAGCTATATTCATCATGATGATCGTAAATCCTTATCTCGTTGGCTATGGGCCCAGGATCGCTATATGATCATCGAGAGTAAAAAGCTCTTAGAGACTCCCGATAATCAACTGAGCTTAGGCGATCGTATTCGTAAGCAAAAAATTTTTGCTCCCTTTATTATACTTTTTTATTGCTTAATTCTCAAAGGGGGCATTTTTGATGGTTGGGAAGGTTGGTACTATGCTTTCCAACGTGTTTTAGCAGAAATTCTTTTAGCTACTCGTTTGATTGAAACGGAGAAGTTCAGCTTACACAAACGTCATACAATGAACTAAAAATTTTGCATACCTCCTTTCCTAAAATTCCGGGCAAAGCAATCTTGAGAAAAAAACAGCCTGTAAGCAAAACTCCAGGCTGTTTTCAAGATGACTAAATTATTTTAGTTAGGCGCTCTGACACCATTTTTCCCAAATGCAGAATAGTCTACGGAAGGGAAGAGGCTTTTGTCACCATCTACTTTATAGTCGAATCCCTGAATTGGAACGATTTGCTTATAGGTAATCGCCTTAGAAGGATCGGGTGATGTTCTGGAATTTTTACCATAGGCATCTGTATAGATTACAGAAGATGTAGAGTTCCCAAAAGCCAATCCGGAAAAGTGACTCTGTATATTAACTGTTCCTCGGAAAGGTGAACGAGGATCATCCCACGCTACTTTGCTACCAGCCGCTAGGGTTTCTTGGCATAACAAGGTCTCAGCAAGGGGATGACCTGGAACATAACACAAATCTACCGTTCTGCCAATCTTCGTTGTAGAAGACGCATCATAAAAACGGGCTGGATTGGTGACCCTAAAGTAAAAATTACCACGTGCAAACTCTGTTAGCCAGTATTCAAATGTTCTTTTTTGAACTAAGGAAGATTTTTCGTCTTGAGAGCCACGTGTATAGCAATCCTTAGTAGGAATGGCACGATGAACGCCATCTGTTGGCTGATTAACCGGGTTCGGTGTAATACCAGAAGGCAAGAATGCGTCACAATAAGTTGCTTCAGGTTCTTTGAAGTATCCAGGTGCACCAAACAAACCAAACTGTTTGATGTTAAAAGGTTGTTGTCCATCGCATTTACCCGCTACAAACATCTCATGTGCTGTATTTGTGAGCGCATCGGGTGAATGTGAACCCATATGTAGTTTCACAAGTACATCACATTTTGTTGTGCTACTGCTGTTGTTAGCATTGTACATAGTCCAGTTATTGGCAACAAAAACTTTATGGCCAAAATGGTCTTCATGTCTGGGATTAGCTGGGTCATTAATTGCGTGCTGTTCGTTGATATAGCCGAAAGCTGGCATACCCGCAGTAGTAAACACTTCTGAACCGCGTGGGTCATCGCCATGCTCATGACCATAGGTACAATAAGTATTGGTTTCTGGGTTGAAGTCTACTGGTGGGTGCCAAGTTGGGTAAATTTTATTATCGTCAGCTTTGATCCAATAAGTATCGTGCATCCACTTCGGACATTCCCAGGTTTTTCCAGGAGACCATAGACCGTATGATTTCGCTAGTGTTGCAGAACTTGCAGGAAGCAAATCTTTTGTCCGCACTGGGCTACCAGCAATTGGTATCACAGGTGCAGCTTTGTTGACCATAACGGTAGATTGCCATTTCTGTATCTGGTCAATTGTCTGCGTTGTATCCTTAGCCCAGAAAGCAAACCAATTAAAGCGCATTGTGCTATTCGTTCCGGGAAACCTAATAACTAGGTTTTGTGTTCCTTTGGCAAGGCTTGTATTCAAAGGACAAGGTACCGTACGGTAGTTTGACACAGAGCCGGTACTGTTGATGGTACATGTTCCCAATACATCACCACTAGCCGAGCCTGAGCGGACTTCAACAACGTTAGTGCCTGAAGCAAAAGCAACGCGGAGCATCAGTGCTTCCACACCACTGCCTAAATCAATGTTGTTATAGACTGCATAGTTGCCACCGGAAGTATTCGACAGTTCTTGGGTCTGTTCACCAGGTGAAAGTAAAAATGGATCTTCACTATTTTCAAAATAATCTCCCCAAACAGTTGTTAACCCAACACGGGAAGAAAATTTGAGAGCATCTACACGCTGAAATACTGGCCAAGGTGCGGTGGCACTCGCTGGAATAGTCGATGACGATGTTGTTGGTGGGTTTGATGTTGTTGGTGGGTTTGATGTTGTTGAGTCAGTAGGAACAAAACTGATGTCACGAAAATAGTTGCTATTCCGGTCGGAAGTATTTGGGAAACTACCACTTTTTGTGTTAAACACTCCATTTTGACCATCAGCAACTGAGCTAAGATTTCCATTGACTATAGAACTAGATAGTCCATTGTTAGTAGCGACATAATTTTTATTAACGTTAACAGAGACTACATAAGTTGTATCCGCTTGAATACTCAATGGTGTAGGTAAACTCTGTTCCTGCCAACCAGAAGCACTTTCGTTGGTAAAAGTGACGCTAGTCAGCTGAGTTCCTGCTGCTGACCAGATTCTACCAACATGAGGTGCTGGCTCGTTAAGGGCTTTCCAAAAGCGAATGGATTTAATTTGTCCCGCTGTAGCAGTGCGGAATTTCATCCCCACTTCGTAGGGATCTCCATTAATGACACTAGAGGTACTAGGAACTTGAGTTGTTAAAACCGTTTGGGGTGAAGTCTGGGCATGAATTATGGTGCTAGAGCAACTCAACACAAGCGTAAGTGCAGCAAGTAGGAAAAATTTGATGTATTTAAATTTTTTCATAATTATCTAGCAATTTTTGTTTACTGCTGTAACACTAAAGCTGGTTTCGGTAGTGCTTGTCTTTGCATCAGCACCACGTACAAGCATTTCTCCACTGTAAGCAAGGCTACTTGACCCTAATCTACCCACACTCAATTTCATGGCTACACTAGTTTGGGTATGCTTCGGTGAAGTTGTGTTCTGAGTCAATTGCTTATTTGTCAGAAATTTCAGGAGATTAAAATTCCATTTCTGAACATGCTTGTTGTTGCTTTGATTGGTTGGAACGAGATTAGCTCTACAACTGAAAATAGAGCTAAAAAAAGCAACATAAATAACAGGAGCAGTTGATTCTGCTACTGTTACAAGGTCATTGAAAAGTTTCATAGAACCTCTTAGCCTGATTGTCTTTATATCGGGAACATAACTTCTATCTAAACAATTCAGAAGTATTGAGAAATGAACACTGAATAGCTATTGAGCGATCGCTTACCTCAGTAAGCTCTAAAGCTTATCTTGAGAATCAATTGAACACACAATCTTAAGTTGCGGCTAAGACGCAGTTAAGTTAACGAAGAAACTTAGCTCTTAGTTATGAGATCTGCGTTGCACACAAGATTGCACGAATTAAGCAAATGTTGAGAACAGTCATTAAGGGTACCTCCTCACTAAATCAGAATACTTCATATTCTGCCTGAGTAAATTTACCATAAATTCACATATCGTCAAGCGAATCTTGGTGAATATACGTTAATTTGATTGCATTCAAAAGTCTTATATGTTGTTCTGGTAGGCTTTTCAAGTAAAATTATAAAATTTCGATTAACTACATCAACCTCAAAAATTTTAGCTTTGGTAACACACAGTTCAATGGGAATTATTGCAATCCGATTTGATTTTCTAATAAAGGAGCGGGAAATAGACTTGCTGGTAACTCATTGAAAATTAATTGTCATATTCTATTTGTCTGCAAGCGGATGGTAGACTGGCTTGAGAAGATGATCAGTCCCAACTATGAGAATTTAGAGAAAAGTATATTAAGCGTCTAATAACCTGTCTGAATTAGACAAAACATTTAAAACTCAAGCTATTTCTATGCTTGATAACACAACAGAACGAGAAAAACTTACAGTCTAATTTCCTTGGTAATACCTATGTTTTATTATTTAATCGAATATTTATTAGCTTGATATATGCAGTTAGATAGTTACACTCTTGGTACTTATACTCCTGGCGCACCTTTATGGAAACAAGTGTTGTGGTATTTCCTAGGTTCTCTGTTAGTGCAGAATCGGTGGTTAACTGCTTCAGGGTTAAAAGTGTGGTTACTTCGCTGTTTTGGAGCGCAGATAGGTCAGAATGTCCGGATTAAACCAGGTGTGCGTGTGAAGTTTCCCTGGCGGCTAGTTGTGGGTGATCATGTGTGGATTGGGGAAGATGCTTGGATTGATAATCTAGCAAATGTGACGATTGAAAGCCATGTGTGTATATCTCAAGGGGTGTATCTCTGCACAGGCAACCATGACTGGAATCATCCTGATTTTAAATTAATGACTGCGCCAATTCACATTCAAGAAAGTAGTTGGATTGCTGCAAAATCAGTAATTGGCCCTGGAGTAACTGTTGGGAAGGGTGCGGTGTTGAGTTTGGGTGGAGTTACAGGACGTTCTTTAGAAGCGATGACAATTTATGCCGGTAATCCCGCCCAACCTATTAAGCAGCGTAAGATTTAATTGTGGTAGAGGGCGATCGCACCATAAATCATATCAAAATCCCAAGGGAGTATCACCTCGACTTCTCCTGTCGGAGACGCTGCGCGAACGCTCGGCGACCGGAAGCAGAGGGGCGGTGGAAGTGATTTGTATCAGCAATTTTGGGAAATGGTATAAGATTTAACGGTGATGAGGAGCGATCGCACTATATGTCAGATACATCTCCAAGGTTGCTGTGTTTATAATTCAGAAGCTGTATCTGGGGCAATAATTTCACCAGTGCCTATTTCGAGAATCATATCTTGATCAGTAATTAATTCACTTAATTCCTTTACTTGTAAATTCATTTTTTCACAAGCTTGTCGGAGTTCTTGGGCAAAAGTATTGAGATCATCGCCATAGCCACATTGATAAGCAGCAGTTTCAATTCCTTGCTTGGCATTTGCTCTGGCACAGTCTACTAGTTCTGTGCCATACAATGGTTTTGCAGATGGCATAATTCTATTATTTATTGATTAAATGTTAGTTTTAGATTAGCCATTCTTTAAGTATTGACACATCCCTCGGATGGCAGAATCATTACTAAAACATCCGAATTAAGTACTCAAGAGTGAGAACTTTCGCTGTATTCTCAACACAAGAACTTTTAGGCAGTAGCAGCAACTTCACTCAAAATTCAGGATAATTTGGGAGTTGAACTTTGTCAGATTTTAGGTGTGTGAGAAAATACTTTGGGCAGAAGTACATCTTGGCCATAAAATTCTACACGGGGAACTAAACAGAGTGCATCCCCACTTTACTGTTAGCTAAGGAGTGTTGTTGTGGACTTATCCCGTATTCCTGCTCAACCAAAACCGGGTATTCTGAACGTTCTGATTGAAATCCCAGGCGGGAGCAAGAATAAATACGAGTATGACAAAGAACTGGAAGCTTTTGCCCTAGACCGAGTGCTTTATTCTTCGGTAAGATATCCCTACGACTACGGTTTTGTGCCGAATACTTTGGCTGATGATGGCGATCCTCTGGATGGGATGGTGATTATCGATGAGCCAACTTTTCCTGGTTGTATCATTGCTGCACGCCCAATAGGTATGTTAGAGATGATTGATGGTGGCGATCGCGATGAAAAAATTCTTTGTGTACCAGACAAAGACCCACGCTATACCCATGTTAAATCTCTCAACGACGTAGCACCACACCGTTTAGATGAGATTGCTGAATTTTTCCGCAGTTATAAAAACTTGGAAAAGAAAGTAACTGAAATTCTCGGTTGGCAAGATGTTGGTACAGTATCGGCCTTGGTAGAAAAGTGCATCCAAGCTGCTAAATAATTTTTGAGTGCTGAGAGTTGAGCAAACGCCTACAGCATCTATATGTTAGTGCTACATAATGGGCAACAATACTTAGCACTCAGCACTCAGTACTGGCAATTCAGCAATCTTCACATTTGAGCTAAAATCATTTTGATCTCGGAATCAAAAAATAAACTGCTATGAGTGATAGAGAAACAGTTCTGGAACTTGTGAAAAGATTGCCTCCTCACGTCTCTCTTCGTGATATAGTGCGGGAAATTGAGTTTATTGCCGCCGTCAGAGAGGGTTTAGCAGAAATTGACAAAGGTCAAGGAGTGTCGATTGAGGCTGTTGAGCAAATGATTGCAGCATGGACTACCAAGTAATTCTCTCTCCAAAAGCTATAGGAGATTTGGAAGCTATTGTTAGGTACATTGCCTTAAGTAATCCTGAAGCTGCAAGAAAATTGGGTCAGCAACTCTTGGAAAAAACCAAAGAGTTAAGACAGTTTCCCCTCCAAGGTCAAAAAGTACCGGAATTTAATGATTCTCATATCCGTCAACTGATTCTTAAGCCTTACCGAATTATTTATCGTGTAGAAGAAGATAAACAACGAATCAGTATTGCTAGGTTTTGGCATTCGGCACAAGAGAGTTTAGAGCTTTAAAGAAAAATTGAGTTTAAAACCCCGTCATTTTACAACGGCTTGATGCTTTTGTGATACTAGAGTCAGGCAATCAAAAAACCTCAAAAATAATGCAGCGTACAGTTCTTTTGGCAAAAATACACAATTGCACCCTGACTGGGGCGAATATTAACTACGTAGGTAGTATCAGCATCGATGAAATGTTGTTAGACAAGGCTGGTATTTTACCATACGAGCAAGTGCAAGTCGTCAATGTTGCCAATGGTGAACGCTTTATTACTTATGCAATCAAGGCTCCAGCCAGTTCGGGAATTATTGAGCTAAATGGGGCGGCGGCACGTCTAGGCATTGTGGGCGATCGCTTGATTATAATGGCTTACGGGCAGTTCTCTTTGGAAGAGTTAAAAAATTACTCTCCTACGGTAGTCATTGTGGACGAAAAAAACCGACTATTAGAAGTGCGGCACTACGATGACCTGCTCAGTAAGGTCTAAATTGTCAGAAAAATGTCAAATCTTGCGCCGTCGGATTTCCAAAGTTCCGTAACTGAAACCGCAACTACAACCGCTAGTAGTTCCGTGGGTGAATTTGTTGTGCAATTTTGGGGTGTCAGAGGTTTAATCGCCACCCCAGCTAGTAACGCCGATCGCTATGGCGGAAATACTGCTTGTGTAGAAATACAAGTAGCAGGTAAACGCTTGATTTTTGATGGTGGAACTGGTCTACGTATTCTCGGTAAATCTTTGCGACAACTGCAACAACCGATAGAAGCACATTTATTTTTTACCAATTCTCAATCAAATCGCATTCAAGGGTTTCCGTTTTTTGCACCCGCGTTTGTCCCAGAAAACCGCTTTCATATTTATGGTTCGGCTGCTTCTAACAGTGCTTCGATTAAACAGTGCCTTTGTGATCAGATGTTACAGCCGCACTTCCCCTATCCACTCCAGGTAATGCAATCGGAATTGCATTTCCATAATGTGATTCCTGGTAGTGATGTGCAGCTAGATGATGTCACAGTTACCACAGCCTCGATTAATCAAACTCAGCGTTCTGTTGGCTACCGAGTTTCCTGGCAGAACAAAAGTGTTGCCTACGTTACCGATTTAACCAAAAATGCTGATCCTGTTGATCAAGAGCAGATTTTACAACTGGTAAAAGGTGTAGATTTGCTAATTGCAAATGCTACTTACGTTCCACCAACAGCCAATAGCCACGAATCGACGGATGTACACTGGCAAGCGGCTGTAGAAGTAGCCCAAAATGCAGCAGTGAAGAAATTAGTGATTTCCCATCACCATCCCGATGATGAGGATGACTTTCTCGATCAAGTGCAAACTGATGTAAAAGCAACTTTTGCCCAAGGTTTACTAGCCTGTGAAGGTCTGGTGTTATCTATTGGTGAATAATTTACTTGATACATTTGAGCGTGCCGTATACTCCGCGAGTTTCCAGCTGTACACAGTCTGGATGAAAACCTGCGGCGATCGCAATTTGCTGCAATTCATCGGCAGTGAAGAAGCGAAACACTATGCTGGGTAAGGGTTGGAGAAATGTAGTGGCAAATAACTTACCTCCACTACCTAATGCTTGATAAATATTGCGAATTCCTGCTGTCGCATCAGGCCAGCAGTGCATAGCCGCGCCACTGTAAACAGCATCGAGAGAATTTGGCGCAAAGGGTAATGCTGTGATATCGCCTCGGATAATGGCGATTTGAGATGGTAATACCCCATCTCGTTGCATTTGTTGTTGTAATTGCCCTAACATTGTCTCTGAATAATCCAGAGCAATAATTTGCTGACATTGCTGTAATAAAGCCAAACGGCGGGCAAAAATCCCTGTCCCACAACTAATATCCGCTACAGTGCCTAAGTTTTGACCAAAAAATTCGATACACTGCTGAAATTCCGTATCAATCCCGCCCCGATTACGTAACCCCATTGCCCAAATTGGCGGTAAGATACGCTCGTATAAAAAAGAAATGATTGGTAAGCGAAATAACTCCGTGCGTAGTGGCTGGGAATCAACTACATCAACCTTACCCTTGACTTGTGCAGGTGTTAAATCCACTAGAGATAATGGTATTTTTGTGACTTCCTGACGGAAGTAATTTTGACATTGCTTGCAGTCTGGGGGTGCGGTAGTGAGAGTTTTTTGACAAACAGGACAAGCGATCGCTTGCTGTAAACAAGACATCATAATATTTGGATTGTAAAAGTAATTAAATATGCTGCAAGGCATTCTGGGAAGTTGAATTAACTATTTGCCTCAATTCTTGCAATTTAGCCGCGACTACACCATTAGTTAATAGTTCTTTAGCTGTGGCGATACCTGATGTCATATCTGAACAAATACCACTGCGCCAGAGATAAAATCCCCCATTCCATAAGGCTGTTTGTAATAATTCCCCTGGTTTGCCTACTAGAACATCTTGAATTTGGGTGATTAATTCTTCAGTGGTGCCTAAAGGGACATTTTTGGTGGTAAACCCGTAATCATGAGGCGAGAGAAATAACCTGGCTAAATCTGGGGATGCTGATAAAGCGATAATTGCGGTGCGATCGCGCGGTAAATCACCACTTCCTTCTAAGCCTTTGATTAAGGTATATTTTCTTACTTCCCTGAATTCTAATGCAGATTGAAACATGCCTTCGGTGGGGGGATGAACAAACCCGGCAATTAAGTGAGAATCACCCGCGTAAGGACACCAAATTAATTCCATTGTGGCAAAAGGTGGACGTTTACCGAGTTGGTCGCGGTATTCCCAAATACTGTTAGTTAAGGAGAAATGACGAGGTGTGTAGATAAAGCCAATTTTGGTTTGTTCAAAGACTTGCTGGGTTTGGGGTAACGATAAAGAAGTCCAATCAACACCTAAACCTTGCCAAACTTCGATTAAAGGTAAACCATATTTGGTGGGCAAGCGATCGCCACCGTGCATCACCACAGGTTGTCCAGCCGCCGCGAGAATTAAAGCTGTGACGTTGCTAATGGGTGCAGTCCGCGTTCTGCCATCATAAGGTATGCCCAGCACCATTACCGGAGATGTAGCGTCAATGGGCTGGAGTTTTGGACCTAGTTCATTGTATGTATCTAACATTCCTGCCAACTCTTCGCCCGTTGGTCGTTTGATGCGATGGGCAATTAAGAATGCACCGATTTGGGCTGGTGTGGCTTCTCCCAACAAAATCATTTTAGTAGCGATCGCAGCTTCCGCACGAGTTAAATTTTCGCCTGTGTGATTGCCACTGCCTACCTTTTTGAGTAGTTCCCTGAAGATATTGCTCATATTTGGTCACGGGTCATTTGTCAATGGTACAAACTATTGACCATTGACTATGGACTGTTGACTAATCATACTTCAGGAAGCTGATCGCTGTTCTTTTGATTGCGGCGGAATATTTTCTAACACCAATTCCCAAAAATGTTTAATCGGGGGAATTTGCAGGCGGTCTTGGGTTGTGACCATAACTACACGGCGAGTCAACCCAGAATTATCTAATGGGTTATTAGCTAAAGGACGCACGGCTAAAGTTGTGTCGTGACGCGATTCGACTAATGCGGAAGTCGGGAGTAAGGCAATTAATTCACCTTGACGCACCACACCCCGAAACGCATCTAGAGTATTGACTTCTAAAGCTGCATGGAGTGTGGCTTCTAAACGCTCAAATTTATCTTGGACTAACCGTTGCATTCCATAGCCATCTTTAAATACCACTTGGGGATAACGCACCAATTCTGACCAAGGGATGCGTTCATATTGGGCGAGAGGATGATTGGCGGCGATGAGGACTTCGATTGGTTCGTCGTATAAAACTTCCACTACCATTTCCCTGCCGGTGGTTAAAAAGCGATTATTCATGACGATCGCTAAATCTACTAAACCATCTTTGAGAACCTTCAGAGCGCGATCGCTCCCTAAAGATGTTACCCGCAGCTGGACTTCGGGATAATCTCGGCAGAACTTTTGTAATATTGGCGGTAAGTAAGAAGCACAAAGAGAATGAATCGAAGCAATGCACAACTCTGGTTGCTTACCCGCCATTAAATCTGCTAATTCTTGGGTCGCAACTTGCCACTCCTGACAAATCTTGCGGACTCGCGGTAATAAACGTTCCCCACCCAAAGTTAATTTAGCATGAGTGTTGCGGTGAAACAGTTCCACACCCAAATCCGCCTCTAAAGCTTGAATTTGGCGGCTGATAGTTGATTGAGTAACACCACATTGTCGGGCGGCTTGTTGGAAGCTGCCACTGTCTGCGATCGCCAAAAAAGCTTGCAACTGTTCTAGTCGCATGTGAATGTAGCCTGAATTACATTTACGGCTCTCATCAAGTTAACGGTTTTCCTCCCAAAATTTAGTAGAGTTTGCTACATCTGCTCATAATTGACATATCTTAATAGAAATTTAACTTTTTCTTGTGATCTAAATAAACCGCAGCAGTCAAAAGTCAGTAGAAATATGGGTCAAACTTCGTGCAAGTGTACAAGCACCCTATCTACTCTGATTTCCCTAGTACAGGTCGGCGTAAATAAACAGACAATAAGAAATTACTACAAGGCTTGTGGTATTGCTATTTTTTCTTTTTACTTTTTACTTTTGCCTTTTTGTACTAGTTCCTCAATTCCATTCCCCTTGAAAGACAAACGCAGACCAATAATAAGGCGCATTCCATTGAGAATCTCGCCACATCTCTAATTGGGCTTGTCGCAGTGCAGATGAGGGTTTTAAGCCTTTTTGTAGTATTGCCGAGTAAAACTTGGACATCAACAATGCTGTACTATCATCAGCTACGTCCCACAAACTAGACACAACACTTTTACCACCGGCATACATCAAACCGCCTGTGAGTCCGACTAAACCTTCGCCTTTAACAGTTTTTCCTAGTCCAGTACGACAACCGCTTAATACTACCAAGTCAGCAGATAATTTGAGGTTAAAAGTATCAGGGATAGATAACAAGCTTCTTTGGACATCCCCTACTTCGTTCACTACAGACATGACCATACCCGATCTTTCCGGTCTTTGGCTATCGAGAATCCCATGAGAAGCGAAATGCACAAAGCGATACTGACTAATCTCTGGGTTGATAGCTGCTTGACGGTTCGCTGCAAAGTCGAATTTGACCAATTTTTGCGAATTTGGAAATAACGACAGAATTTTGTTAGCTTCTTGGCGTGTACCAGGTAATCGCTCATAGAGTTCTTCATCGTTAGACTTGGTTAAGCGCGATTTTAATCGTTCGTCGCTGCGGCTAAATATTGGGTCAGCAAATATGGCTAAATTTTTACTGGGTTTGCGAGAATTTTGCTTATTTCTAATCACAGCCAGAGTAGAAACTGAGGGTAAACCGACGATTTCATGTTTGACCAGTAAAGGTTCAGGTTTGTCTGCTGGAGAATTGGGATGAGGTAGAGCGTTGAAAGGAATATATTGGAGGATGCCATCAGCCACAATTAATAAGCGTTTTTGTCCTAGTTGACTCGCAACCTGTCCCAAAAGAATTTGACTCAACTGCTGGGATGATTGGCGATCGCGCAATGATGGATTTGGTGAAGAAACTGCTGTATAAAATTTTCTGGCTAAAGGTTCTATTTCAGAAAGCTTTGGTAGTTGATAACTGCTAACACCAGTTTTACTAACTAACCATAAATAACTATTTTCTTCTCCTAATAGATATTCTAAAAGTAATGTGTTATCATCTAAAATTTCTTTTTGAATTTGCTGAATTTCTACTGGTTTTGCTAATTCAACTGCCCGCGCATCTGATTGTTTTTGATTTTGTTTGCCCAATCTGGAACTTTGATTTGTTCTATTAATTATCGCTAACAAACTGCGAGCATGAGAGCGTTCACTAGCTTGCAAACCTTGAGTATCATAACCTGCTTTCGGATTTTTTTGATGTAATTGCATCAAAAAATCTACATAAAACGCATAATAATTTTGTTTTGATTCTAAATATTTAGCTAAACTAGTATAAGACCGATATGGTGTTAGTCTCAGTACATATTTATCTTTTTCTTCTCGTTCAGCATTCTCGATTTGAGCGCCTTCTGATTCAATCGTGGCAATTGCTTTTTCTATTTGTGCTTGTGCTTTCTGAAAATTGCCGCGTTGGCGTTCTAACATGGCTAAACCTAAGTAAGCATCAGCCTCTTGGATAATTTGTTTATTGGTTTGGGATTCAGTTAATGATTTGTTAAAAGATTCTTCTGCTTTTTGATATTGACGATTGTTTAAATAAGATTTGCCAATTAAATATAGTATTTCTGGTCTATCGTTTTTCAAGATAACTCCAAGAAATGGTTGGGCAGACAAAGCTTTTTGGTATGCTGCTACAGCTTCAGAATTTCTTCCTAAATCAGTTAAAATTTTTCCTTTTTCTTTACCTAAGTAAGAGATAACAAAGCCAGAAAACTGAGTAAATTGTGGGTAAGCTTTCTCTAAAGATTGATATTCTGTTTCTAGTATGTTGATTGCTTCTAATTTTAGTTGATTATCTTGGGAAAAATAAGAGTCAGCCGCAGATAATAAATTATTAATATATTGATAGTAAGTTTGATCAATTTGTTTCAAAATCACTTGAAATAATGGTTTATATATAGGCCATTGTTTTTCTAAAAAATTATTATTATCGCCGATTTCATTATCATTGACGAAATCATTAATCAAAGCGATCGCGAATGGTGCTAATTGTTTTATGAGTGCTTGCTCGTCTGATTTAAATTTAATTTTAGATGCTAATGAACTAGCCTCAATTATTATACTATTAATTTGATTAACTGCTTGACCAAACTGTTGGACATCAACATATAATTTAGCTTTTGCTACCTTTGGGAACAATTTAATTAAAGATAAGGATGGCGAAGGAGTAGATCCGAGTTTATTAAAATCGATAGATTGCCAAATTTTTTCGGCATCACTGAAAATATACATAGCCTGCTGATAATCAGCAAGAGCTTGATAAATGCCACTAATATTGAAAAGTGTTTCAGCTTCCCAAAGACGCACATCGGGAAGAGGCAAGTATTGCAAAGTTTCACTGTTACCTATTTGTACACCTGAACTTCCACTAGTACCTTTAGTATTGGATGTAGCAATTGCAAAATATACGGAACTTGTTTTGATTGATTTAGAATCTTCGTCTGGCTTGTTAACTCCAAGTTTAGCTAGGCTAGGATTTTTACTAAACTTCTGCCACATTTTCAGTGCTTTGGTATATATTTCCAGTGCCATTTCTTTTTCATCTAGCTCTCGATAATTTAGTGCTAAATTATTTAAAGTTAAAGCTTCCCAAAATGGCATTTGTAGTTTTTGAAACAGAATAAGTGATTGATTGTAATTTTCAATCGCCTGTTTATATTCTTGAATTTTATTATATGTATTACCTAAGTTATTAAAAACTTTAGCTTGTCCAATTAAATCTTGCTTTTTCTGAAAAACCTTCAGGGCTTCTTGATATTTAGGAATAGCTTTTTTTTGGTCATCTTTTTCTTTTAAGTCAGCATAGATATTAGCAATATTGTTGGTAGCATTTGCAATTCCTAATTCATCCTTGTTAGCCTGGGCTTTATTTAATGCTTGTTGATTAACAAAAAATTTCTCACCTAGTTTCTCGGCTAGTTCATTTTCTTTAACTTTAATAATTGCAATGACTTTGTTTTTATCTTTACCTGTATCAAAGGCAACTTCTACATTCTTAAATAAGCCAAAATCAAATAAATGCTTTATTTGTTGCTGTGTTACCGATTTTAGAAATATTTGTCCTGGTTTAATATTAAACTCCTCTATAATCAATTTTGCAGGAATCTTCCCTTCAATGGGTTTACCATCTTCATCTATTTCTTTATCGTCGTCTGTAACAAATTTAACTTGAATATCTTCAATTACCCCTTCAGCAACTTCTAGTTTGACAACACCATTATCATCGACTTGTGGAGGGCCAACTATACTCGACAAGATATAGCCTTTATCTTGATACCATTTATTTAACTGCGCGATATTATTTTGCAATTTATTTAAATTTAAAGTGCTACCATAATCTTTACTAAAAATGCTATTAACGACTTGTGGCGATAGTATCGTAGAAGCTTTAGATACAGCAGTTACTTCTACCTTTTTTAAAACTGGGTTAGTTTTGACAATAAAAGTTACACGTACCCCTAATGGAGTATCGGCTGGTTCGGCTCTGACGTTAGAAAACCACCCTGTAGCGAAAATGGCGTTGATGTCTTCTTGTAATTGTGATCGCGTAGTTTTTTTACCTGGTTTAATCTGAATTGTTTTGTAAACTAAATCTTCTAACTTTTCTGGTGCGCCTTCTACTACTACTTCTGAGACAAGTACCTGTGTTTCTGCTTCTGTTGGTGGCTGTGGTTGCGTACTGGGAGATGGTTGAGATGATGACTGTGCTAAAGCAATTAAAGGAAACACCCCAAGCAACTCTGATACTAACAGTAGATTGATGAATATAATTAAACTTTTCATAACACTGCACCTACGCCAGAAAATTAATGTATTTTTTCTGCCATTCTGTTGAGTTATTTGCAAATTTCGAGCAAAAAACTTGTTTTTTATCATAAGGTTATTTAACATCATCTGTAACAAGTTCAAGATAAGTAAATTTTGTCAATACATCTTTGTAAATAAATATCTCCGCATAAGAATGATAATTCAATTATCCCAAGGCACTATCGGGGGTTCTCATTATGGTCAGTGGGCAGCAGAATTAAAACAGATAATGAATCAGGCTGGTTTGTACTCGCTGACATCACATCAAATTGCGCGAATTCACCAACTCATCCAAATCTATAATCACAAAGCGCATCACCGCGCACCCGCATTTGTCGCAGAACATTCCCACCAGGACAAATCATGAAAATTTTCCAGCTTTTACTTTTGTTTGTCCTATGCTTTACCTTGGTAAGCGTGCATTCCTTTGGGCAAACCATTATGACCGAAGCGCCTCAACTGTTGACAGATCCATTTTTGCAACTACCAACGGCAAACTCAGTCAGAGTAGTGTGGTTTACTGAGTTTGCCGGGAATCAACATACAGTGGCTTATGGGGAAAATTTGCAGCAAACTGCCAAAGCCACAACGATTAAACTCAGTCGCACCAGAGAAGACCAAAAATCCAGAGTTGGGAAGCAAAACCAAGATGGACAAGTTTATCAACAACCAACAATGCGGGATATTTGGCGACATGAAGCGGAGGTGACAGAGTTAACGCCAGGGGTGCGAGTGAATTATCGAGTTAGCAGTACAAGAGAAGATGGCGCGACTGTTAGCAGTGATATTTTTACCCTGACAGCTAAACCGGAACCCGGAACACCAATCAAAATCCTGTTAACTTCCGACCATCAACTCAAGCCAATGACCGCCGCCAACCTACAAAAAGTTGTAGAAACAGTGGGTAGAGTTGATGCAGTGTTGTTTGCTGGTGATTTGATTAATGTGAGCGATCGCGCCTCGGAATGGTTTGATGATAATCGGGGTAATGCTTTATTTCCTGGCTTACAAGGTCATGCCAAATACGAAATGCAGCATGATGGCGTGAAAGTAACTTATACAGGTGGGCAAATTATTCAACACGCACCCATGTATAGCTGCATTGGTAATCATGAAGTCATGGGGCGCTTTGGCCGAAAAAACAGTTTAAATGATGAATTTGATGATACATTTCCCCGCGCTGTTGCTCAAAAACTATATAGTGGCAAATCACTGATTGATCATTCTTTTAATACAATTACCTACGAAGAAATTTTGAGCTTACCTGAAAGTAAATCAGGCGGTAAAAAATATTATGCAGTTAGCTTTGGTGATGTGCGTTTAATAGTTTTATACATCACAAATATGTGGCGCACACCCAAATTAGACGGAAAATCTACAGGTAGATATCGAGAAGCCGACAAAGATTTAAATAACCAAGAAAATTGGGGTTATGGGCAGATCATTTATGAGCCAATTGCCAAAGGTAGTACACAATACAATTGGTTAGCGGCAGAACTCAACAGCCCAGAATTTCAGCAAGCAAAATACAAAGTTGTCATGTTCCATCACCCGCCCCACACCCTGGGCGATAATATAGTGCCAGCTTACACCGACCCAATACAAATCAGCGATCGCAATCAGGAGAACAAAATTACATCTGTGCGTTACGAATATCCCAAAAACGCTGACTATATTATCCGTGATGTTGTCCCCTTACTCGAAGCTGCTAATGTACAATTAGTCTTTTATGGACATTCCCATTTATGGAATCGCTTTGTTAGTCCTGGGGGAATGCACTTTTTAGAAACCTCAAATGTAGGTAATACTTATGGTGCTGCTTGGGGCGAAAGAAAGCGAGAAGTTCCCTCCAACTATCAAGAAAAATATGTTGACCTCGGCGACCCCAACGGTTTAGAACCCGTGTTGCCAAGCATCGCACCAATATTAGGTGAAGATGGTAAACCAATGCCTTATCTAGCTAGCAATAACATTACTGTTTTTAGTATCTTTGATACCAGCATAGGTAAAGTAAGTAGCTATCTTTTTGATACGCGCAAACCAGATTCAGAAGTGATCAAATTTGATGAATTTCAGTTGTAAATAAGACTGACGCAAAAACTCTCTAAAAACTCTTAGGACTTACGCAGACTCTAAAATTTCTTGGCGTTCTACCCTGCGGGAAGCCGCTTGCGCGTCTAATGCGACTTGGCGGTACCCTGCGGGAAGCCGCTTCGCGTCTACGATAAATTAAGCTTTTTGGGAATTTTTGCGTAAGTCCTGACTTTTATAACTTCGTGTCCTACCCTGTGGGAAGCCGCTTGCGCGTCTACGTTTCTTCATACTTCTGCGTAAGTCCAAGTACTTATAGTAATGAAAGGGAACAGGGAACGCACCTCTGCTTCCACTCGCCAAGCGGAGTCGAGGTGTATCCCCTGCTTACACATTATGGAACTTGTTAAGCTGCTGTATTTAGCAAACCATTGTGCCGTAACAGCGAAACTGTACTTGGTTCCCGTCCCCGGAAGGCTTTGAAGATTTCCATTGGATGCTGACTACCACCAAGCGCCAACACAGTATCACGGTAGCGTCTACCAGTGGCTTGAACGGCGGTTTCATCATCTAAACCAGCTTCTTCAAAAGCGGCGAAAGCATCTGCACTCAGTACCTCAGCCCATTTATAGCTGTAGTAACCTGCGGCATAGCCACCTTCAAAGATATGCCCAAAGGCACACAAGAAAGAATCTTCGGGTAGCGGCGGTAAAACTGTGGTAGTTTTAGCTATACGCTGGCGCACTTGGGCGGGAGTTTCATCACCACCAGGAAGATAGCGATCGTGTAATTCTATATCCACAGTGCTGAAGTGAATTTGCCGCAGTGTCGCACTCCCACTCATATAGTTACGTGCTGCTAACAGTTTTTGGTAATAATGCTCTGGTAATGATTCGCCTGTTTCATAATGCTTCGCCATACCAAACAAAGTCGGGCGTTCATAACACCAATTTTCCATAAATTGGCTTGGTAATTCCACAGCATCCCACTCGACATTATTCACCCCGGCGGCGCTGCTGTAATCAACTTTGGTTAGCATGTGATGTAAACCATGACCAAATTCGTGGAATAATGTCTCTACTTCATAAAAAGTCATTAAACTCGGCTTACCATCAACTGGCGGAGTTTGGTTACACACCAAATAAGCCACAGGCAAGCGCACAGATGTAGCACCATTATCGTTAATCTTGCCTCGGTTAATGCAGACATCCATCCAAGCACCACCACGCTTTTCGGCAGGACGGCTGTAAGGATCTAAGTAAAAGTAGGCGACGGGTTTACCTGTTTCGTCAGCAATTTGGAAATATCTAACATCTTCATGCCAAACGGGTGCTTGTCCATCAGCAGGGGTGACGGTAACGCCAAACAGCCGCTTCACTAGTCCAAATAAACCGTCTAAAACTTGCGGTAAGGGAAAATAAGGACGTAATTCTTCCGTGGTAAAGGAGAATTTTGCTTCCCGTTGGCGTTCTGCCCAAAAGCTAATATCCCAGTGTTGTAAATCTTGGGCTTCTGATGCGCCTTTGGTAGTGGCAAAAGCTTTGAGTTCGGCTAACTCTTTAACAGCAGCATCATAACTGACGCTCCGCAGTTCTTCTAACAGTGCTTCGACTGCTGCCACATTGGGAGCCATTTTACTAGCAAGGCTTAACTCAGCAAAGTTTTTGTAGCCTAATAAATTGGCTAGTTCTTGGCGTAACTCTAAAATCCTCACAATTAAAGGATTATTATCTAACTCACCAGCAGCAGCGCGGGTGATATATGCTTTATACAATTTTTCCCGCAAGTCTCGGCGGGTGCTGTGCTGCATGAACGGGCTGTAGCTAGGGAAATCTAAAGTGATGCGCCAAGGGCCATTTTCGGGGGTGGCGTTTTCTTCCCCAGCCGCACGGGCAGCTTGGGCAGCTAAACTGAGGGAACTTTGGGGTAAACCCTCAACTTCTGCTTTGGTTGTCAGGTTTAAGCTAAATGCTTTGGTGGCATCTAATACATGGTTAGAGAATTTTGTGGATAATTCTGCTAACTCCATTTGAATGTCATTAAAGCGATCTCTGGCTTCCCCTGACAAGCCCACACCCGATAATTCCGCATCTCTGATGGCAGTTTCGATAATGCGTTGCTGGGCTGGTTCTAGGGTTGCCCAAGTATTACTCCCCCGGAGTTGTTTAAAGGCGTTGTATATAACTTGACTTTGACCAAGTTTATTGCTGAACTGTACCACTTGGGGTTGGACAGTTTCATAAGCTTCGCGCAGCTGGGAACTATTCTTGACTCCCATTAAATGACTGACTATACCCCAACTCCAAGTCAGCCGTTCGGTGAGTTTTTCTAAGGGTTCGACTAAACCACTCCAAGTCGGCTGGGCGTTAGCTTCTAAGGTAGCAAATTCCTCATCCAGTTCTTTTAATAACTGCTGGAAGGCCGGAATTACTTGTTCTGCTTGAATCTCAGTAAATGGCGGTAAGCCAGTACCTCTTAACAAGGGATTTTGGGGAATAGTGGCTGCACTCATAGCGTTGTATCAATGCTGATAAATATCTCAATATACTTCTAATGTAGCGATCGCTGCGATTTTTAGCGTTGCCAGAATGCCGAAATAACCGAATTAGGGAGTAGGGAATAGGGAGTGGGGAGTGGATTTTTTGACAAATGACAACTTTATTGTCTACTTTCCAGGCATAATCATCCCAGATGATTATTTTACTGGGTGTCTTGAGATGAAATTACTGCTTTCTGCACTAATTACACCTGTGGTTGTGGTATTGATTGCGACACAAACATTGGCAGCAATTCAAACGAAAAATGTTGAATATAAACAAGGAAATACAGTTTTACAAGGCTATCTCGCTTATGATGACGCAATTAAAGGCAAGCGTCCTGGGGTTTTGGTAGTACATGAATGGAATGGACTACAATCTTATGCCAAACAGCGCACAGAACAGTTAGCGAAACTTGGTTATGTTGCTTTTGCGGCTGACATTTATGGTAAAGGTATAAGACCAAAGACTCCTGAAGAGTCAGGTAAGCAAGCTACCATTTATCGGAACGATAGAAAATTGTTGCGCGATCGCGCCTTAGCTGGGTTAAAAGTATTACAATCAAATCCGCTCACTGATGCTAACCGGATTGCGGCGATCGGTTATTGTTTTGGCGGTGGTACAGTATTAGAACTTGCCCGTAGCGGTGCCAACATTGCCGGAGTCGTCAGTTTTCACGGCAACCTCGATACACCAAACCCCAACGATGCCAAAAATATCAAAGCTAAAGTATTAGTATTGCATGGTGCAGATGATCCATTCGTCCCAGCAGAACAAGTCCAAGGTTTTGAAAACGAAATGCGCCAAGCAAATGTAGACTGGCAATTAATTTCTTATGGTGGTACAGTACATAGCTTTACTAACCCAGAAAATAAAGGTCAGATAAAAGGAGCATTGTATAACCCAGTTGCTGACCGACGTTCTTGGGAAGATATGCGACAATTTTTTGCCGAAATCTTTCGCAAATAAAAATTAGGGAATAGGGAATAGGGAGTGGGGAGTAGGGTATTTATGAAAATAAGCAATCAAAGCTGTGGAGGTGTCTGGGGCGTAGAGGCTTCGCTGTGAGCGGTGTATATATCTATTCCCAAGATAGAAGAAAAACCTTTCATCCTAAGCTATACCAATAGTCAGTACTCATCCCCACTCCCCACTTCCTACTCCCCACTCCCCTAATTATGCGTGCAATGCTTTTAGATGCACCACATCAACCCCTACGTTTAGCTGAGTTACCAATACCTCAACCCAATGCGGAACAAGTTCTGATTCGGGTTCATGCTTGCGCTGTTTGTCGCACAGATTTACATATAGTTGATGGAGAATTAACTCATCCTAAATTACCTTTAATACCTGGACATCAAATTGTCGGTACTATCGAGGCAATGGGGGCAAAGGTTGATAAATTTTATGTCGGTCAACGGGTGGGAGTGCCTTGGTTGGGTCATACTTGCGATCGCTGTCGTTATTGTCGCTCAGGACGAGAAAATCTTTGCGATTTTGCTGAATTTACTGGCTATAACTTAGATGGCGGCTATGCAGAATATACTGTAGCTGATCACAGCTTTTGCTTTGCCTTAGATCCTAGCTTTCCTGATTTACAAGCTGCGCCTTTATTATGTGGTGGCTTAATTGGTTATCGCGCTTACAGTATGACAGGCGATGCTGAAAAAATTGGTTTTTATGGGTTTGGTTCATCTGCCCATATATTAATTCAATTAGCCCGCTATCAAGGTCGGCAAATTTTTGCTTTTACTCGTTCTGGAGATATCACCGGACAAGAATTTGCTCTTCAACTCGGTGCAAATTGGGCGGGTGACTCCGACACATTACCACCAGAACCTTTAGATGCAGCGATAATTTTTGCACCTGTAGGTAAATTAGTCCCAGCCGCTTTACGCGCAGTCGCCAAAGGTGGAATTGTGGTTTGTGCGGGTATTCACATGAGCGATATTCCCTCTTTTCCTTATGAAATTCTTTGGGAAGAAAGAATGTTGCGTTCTGTGGCTAATTTAACTCGCAAAGATGGCGAGGAATTTCTCGCTTTAGCACCCAAAGTTCCAATTAAAACAGAAGTGAATGCTTTTCCTTTCACCCAAGCCAATGAAGCTTTAAACGCCCTTCGCAATGGCGAAATTGAAGGTTCAGCAGTTTTAGTAATTGATTAAAAAAACAAAGATTGTCTGTTCAGAATGGGTTTAAGGGTGTGAGGGTGTAGGGGTGTATTTATTCAAAACCCTTACACCCCATACCCTTATACCCCTACACCCAATCTCCACAAACAATCTTTGTGCGTAATTCCTAAAATTTACCAAATAAAAAGGCTCAAGCTTTTGGCTTAAGCCTTGACCTCACTCATATCTAAATATTTCATCTTCTACCAAACATCACTCATACCTTTTTTATAAGGTTCACCTGTAAAAGGTTGTACCCCAGTATTAGGATATTGATCATCTGTAGGGCCAAAAATTCGCATTGCAGCTTCAGAGATATACTCGGTAATCCTAGCAATGATTTGGGAAATAGCCATACTCTTAGACTCCTTATTTTTGAGTCAGTTAGATAGTTATCTTTCTACTTTAATTCGATATTTTCTTATCGCTCAGACTCTCAATATATTGAGAATTTATGCAATAGTTTTTCAGATTGCTTTGCAATACTTTAGGTTGCCAAAAAAGTTTAAAGTTTCTCTGCAATTCCAATTATAACAAAACTCCCAATAAAGCTCTTTTGTATGAGAAATATGAGTGTTTTATAAAAGTTAGTTTATGAAGAATAAACTATTAAAAAAGATTAAATATTTGTATAAAGTATAATTATTTTGCGGTGAATATGTTGATTTAATGAAGTCAATAGCTTCTCTGTCGCGGAGGAGTTGACATTATTTATGGTAAAATCTACCATAATAAAAAGCAGCATTCTTGTAAGGACGCTCTTACATGGCAACTATCCCAGACTTGGGCAGCTACCAGCACCAAGACTTGACAATCTCTGCGGCTGATTACAGCTTGTTCACCGACCTTTATCAGCTAACAATGGCGGCTTGTTATGTTGGCGAAGGATTAGAACAAAAACAAGCTAGTTTTGAGTTATTTGTGAGGCGATCGCCAGAAAATTTTGGCTATCTCATTGCAATGGGTTTAGAGCAAGTTCTGGCATATTTAGAAAAGTTAAGTTTTACTCATTCTCAAATTGCCGCACTCCAGACGACGGGAATTTTCGCCCAAGCCAGCGATCGCTTTTGGTCGTTATTGGCTGAAGCGAAATTCACAGGTGATGTTTGGGCAGTTCCTGAAGGCACAGCCGTATTTCCTAACGAGCCATTTTTGCGAATTGAAGCGCCACTTTGGCAAGCCCAACTAATAGAAACTTACCTCTTAAATACCATCAATTATCAAACTTTAATTGCTACCAGAGCCGCCCGTCTGCGTGATGTGGCTGGACAGGAAGCTAAACTTTTAGAGTTTGGCACAAGGCGGGCATTCAGTCCCCAAGGGGCATTGTGGGCGGCACGGGCAGCCTTAGCCGGGGGATTAGATGCTACCTCGAATGTGTTAGCAGCATTACAACTAGGTCAACAGCCAAGTGGTACGATGGCTCACGCCTTGGTCATGGCGTTGTCAGCGATGGAAGGCAGTGAAGCAGAAGCTTTTACGGCATTTCATCGCTATTTTCCCGGTGCGCCCTTGTTAATTGATACTTACGATACCATCGCGGCGGCGGAAAATTTGGCAGAAAAAGTGAATGCTGGGGAAATGGAATTATCGGGAATCAGACTGGATTCTGGTGATTTGGTGAATTTATCCAAACAAGTGCGATCGCTTTTACCAAATGTGCCGATTGTTGCCAGTGGTGATTTAGATGAATGGGAAATTGCCAGACTCAAAGCGGCTGGGGCAGTAATTGATGGTTATGGTTTGGGAACGCGACTGGTAACAGGTACGCCTGTCAACGGGGTTTATAAACTCGTGGAAATTGATGGCGTTCCCGTCATGAAGCAGTCCAGTGGTAAGGGTACTTATCCCGGACGCAAGCAGATTTTTCGGTCATTTGTCGGCGGCAAGGTAAAAGCTGATAGGTTGGGGTTAATCACAGAAACACCGCAATCAGAAACACCTTTATTGCAATTAGTCATGAAGCAAGGCGAACGAGTGCAACTGCCAGAAACTTTAGCAGACATTCGCCAACGAACTGCGATAACAGTTGCTAGTTTGCCAGAACAAACAAGGCAGATATCAAACCCTGTGGCTTTGCCGGTGGAGATTTCGGCTGGGTTGCAAAAGTTAACTGAAGAGACGAAGAAATTAACCGCAAAGAACGCAAAGTAAGATGATGAGAATTGCTTTATTTGGTACAAGTGCCGATCCGCCAACGGCTGGGCATCAAGAGATTTTAAGGTGGTTGTCTGAGCGTTATGATTGGGTGGCAGTTTGGGCGGCGGATAATCCCTTTAAGTCCCATCAAACACAATTAGAACATCGGGCGGCAATGCTGCGGTTATTAATTGCTGACATGGATGCGCCAAGAGATAACGTCGCAGTGACGCAGGATTTAAGTAGCTGGCGCACCCTAGAAACCGTGGAAAAAGCCAAACAGCATTGGGGTGAAGAAGCAGAATACACCTTAGTTATTGGTTCAGATTTGATCAATCAACTACCACGCTGGTATAAAATTGAAGATTTATTACAGCAAGTGCAACTAATGGTTGTGCCACGACCAGGATATGCAATAGAAGAATCTAGCTTAGAGGCAATTCAAAAGCTGGGAGGAAAAATTGCGATCGCTACCCTCACAGGTTTAAATGTATCCTCAACAGCTTATCGTGAGCATGGAGATACTCAAGCCCTGATAGCTCCCATTGTTGCCTATATTCATCAACAGCATTTGTACAAATGCCAGGACGCAACCACAAAAAGATTCCAACTCCGCTAAATCAACAACCTTTGGCTGATTTTAAGGTAGGTGTGGATAATGTAATTTTTTCTGTAGACACTGTTCAAAATCGACTTTTGGTTCTCTTAGTCATGCGACAGCAAGAACCATTTTTAAATTCTTGGAGTCTTCCTGGGACGTTAGTGCGTCAAGGCGAATCTTTAGAAGATGCGGCCTATCGCATCATGGCAGAAAAAATCCGAGTCAACAATCTTTATTTAGAACAGTTGTATACCTTTGGCGGGCCAAACCGCGACCCCAGAGAAGCAACCGATAGTTATGGCGTGCGTTATTTATCAGTGAGTTATTTTGCCCTTGTCAGGTTTGAAGAAGCCGAATTAATTGCTGATAAAGTCGCGGGAATTGCTTGGTATCCCGTCAAACAAGTGCCACAGTTAGCCTTTGACCATAATCAACTGCTAACTTATGGTCATAGACGACTGCGAAATAAATTAGAGTACAGCCCAGTTGCTTTTGAAGTGTTACCAGAAATGTTTACTTTAAACGATTTGTATCAGCTATACACAACAGTTTTAGGGGAAAACTTTTCTGATTACTCTAATTTTCGGGCGCGACTACTCAAGTTAGGTTTTTTGTGCGATACCGGAGTAAAGGTATCACGGGGTGCAGGTCGCCCAGCTAGTTTATATAAATTTGATGCTGAGGCTTTTGCACCTTTTAAAGATAAACCTTTGGTGTTTATTTAAATAGTCATTAGTCATTTGTAAAAAACTATGTACAAATGACTAATGACAAAGAACAAAGGACAAATATGAAAATTGCGATCGCTCAACTTAATCCAACCATTGGTGATATACCAGGAAACGTCCAAAAGATTCTAGAAGCCGCCCAACAGGCAGTAAAATCAGGCGCACGTTTATTATTAACTCCAGAACTTTCTTTGTGTGGTTATCCACCCAGAGATTTATTATTAAATCCTAGTTTTGTCTCAGCGATGAGTACGGCATTACAACAATTAGCCAGAGATTTACCACCGGAATTAGCTGTTTTAGTCGGCACTGTTGAACCAAATACCAAATCTCATATCACTGGCGGTAAAAGTTTATTTAATAGTATTGCTTTATTAGAATCGGGGAAAGTCAAGCAAATCTTTTATAAGCGGCTGTTGCCTACTTATGATGTATTTGATGAAGACCGCTATTTTGAACCAGGGTTACAACCGAATCATTTTACTTTAGATGATATTCATATTGGCGTAACTATTTGCGAAGATTTATGGAATGATGAAGAATTTTGGGGCAAACGGAGTTATGCTGTCAATCCCATTGCAGACTTAGCAATTTTAGGTGTAGATTTAATTGTTAACTTGTCGGCTTCACCCTACAGTGTCGGCAAACCGCAGTTTCGAGAATCGATGTTAAAGCATAGTGCGGTGCGCTTTCAACAGCCGATGATTTATGTTAACCAAGTCGGCAGTAATGATGATTTAATATTCGATGGTTATAGTTTTGCGTTAAATGGTCAAGGCGAAATTATGTGTCGCGCCCGTGGTTTTGCCACTGATTTAGTAACTGTGGATTTTAACAAAAAAACACGAGATTTAGAGTTAAGTTCTTTAACACCTGAGTGCGAATCAGAAGAAGAGGAAGTCTGGCAAGCTTTGGTTTTAGGTGTGCAAGACTATGCCTTGAAATGTCGCTTTTCTAAAGTAGTATTAGGTTTAAGTGGTGGTGTAGATTCAGCATTAGTCGCTGCGATCGCAACAGCAGCACTAGGTAAAGAAAATGTCTTCGGTGTCCTCATGCCATCACCTTACAGTTCTGAACATTCTGTAAGTGATGCTTTGGCACTAGGTAAAAATTTAGGCATTGAAACAAAAATTTTACCGATAGGCGAATTAATGCAAGGTTTTGATCATAGCCTTGCTGACTTGTTTGCTGGCACAGAATTTGGCATCGCCGAGGAAAATATTCAGTCCCGGATACGCGGTAACTTATTAATGGCGATCGCTAATAAATTTGGCTATCTATTATTATCCACTGGCAACAAGTCGGAAATGGCTGTCGGTTACTGTACCCTCTACGGCGACATGAACGGTGGTTTAGCAGTCATCGCCGATGTGCCAAAAACCCGCGTTTATAAAATTTGCCACTGGTTAAACCGCAACGACGAAATTATTCCCCAAAATATCCTCACCAAAGCCCCCAGTGCGGAACTCAAACCCGGCCAAGTTGACCAAGATTCCCTCCCAGCTTATGAAGTTTTAGACGACATCTTACAACGCTTCATTCATGACCATGAATCAGCCGCCCAAATTGTTGAAGCAGGTCACGACCCCATAATTGTAGACAGAGTAATTCAAATGGTTGCCCGTGCCGAATTTAAGCGTCGTCAAGCACCCCCCGGCTTGAAAATTACCGACCGCGCCTTTGGTACAGGCTGGCGAATGCCCATCGCTAGTAGCTGGGTAGCAATCAAAAATGCGTATCAAGCCATACCTGTTTCTACACCCAGTTAACAGAAGCTGGGCATTGCTATGATTTTTGCAACATATTCCCAGATTTTACAGAGGCAATGCCCACCCTACAAATTAGATTTTATAAAAAATACAGAATTACTTTTGCGTAAATTACTGAAGTCGCCTTGAATCGTAAATTAATACTAAAATTCACGGCTGAAATTTTGAGCTGTGAGTATAGTTTCAAACAACATTACCAATTATGGAAATGTTGTTTATACCTAGTTAGAACTAAACGAAGATAGGTGCAACATGAAATTACAAGATTTCTTAGCAAATGCAAATGAAATAGGTAAATTAGGATTTGAAGCGATCGCTCAAGACAAGGAACTAGCTACTCAGATCCAAATACTCTTGATTGGCTTAAATTTACTGGAACCCCCAGCAGATGGCAAATTTGGCCCAGTTTCTGGTGAAGCTCTCGAAAAGTTCCAAGAATTAACCAAAACTGGGGAAACGGGTTATTTAGGAGTAATCACAGCCGAAAAACTGATTGAAACCAAACCAGATGATCTTCCTAAACCCCAGTTAAAACTAGGTAACGACATTGCCAGCAGAATTGTTAAATATATGCTGGATAAAAAATATCAGGTATTTACTGCACCTAAAGAATACAACATTGTTTATCTAGAGGGAATTAATGAAGACTGGACTCGTAATAATGATGCACCCAACGAATTTAATGATCGGCGAATTATCCTTGAAGTAGTTGATGGTGTTCCCAAAATCGTTAATCACTGGCGAGCTACTACTGAACCAGGTAGCTACTACACAGTTGTAAAACCCCTCAATCCTAAAGGTGCAGCAAGAATTCAGTTTGGGCAATACAAAGCTTGGCGTGTGGGAACTCACGGTATCGGTGGTAGCCGACCTCATGAAGCATTAGTACAAGTTGGTACAATAACTGTCTGTCGAGATTTCAACAAAGATTTTCAACGTGTTGGAGACCAACTTGATACAGGTGATGATTTTGCGATTAACCAACATTGGGGCTATGATTTCCCTAAAAATGACATTCGCGGTGCTAGTGCAGGTTGTTTAGTTGGTAACTTGCTTAAGGGACACCAAGAATTTATGGCGCTGGTTAAACAAGACCGCCGCTATGTAGCTAATCGTGATTATGTGTTTTATACAACAGTAATTTCTGGTGATGATTTATTGAAGAAGTTTCCTGGGTAAAATCTAAACTCTAGATACTTCCTTCAATATGGGTGTGTCTGATTTGCACAAGGCACACCCATCAACACTCAGCACTCAGCACTCAGCACTCAGCACTCAGCACTCAGCACTCAACGAATGATAGTCTATGTGATGAACTGAATATTAAGAAAGTTATCCATGACTGCTGCTGTTCTGTTAGAGAATGTCTTCAAGTTTTACAAAAATGTCCCTGTAGTTAATGATTTATCATTTGCGATCGCACCTGGAGAAATTTTTGCCCTACTTGGCCCTAACGGTGCGGGTAAATCAACCACAATTCGGATGTTGACTACACTCACTAAGCCGTCCCAAGGTAACATTCAAGTAGCTGGATACGATGTTGTCAAACAACCAATACAAGCAAAACAGAGCATTGGTGTTGTTTTGCAGCAAACTAGTATAGATGGTGATTTAACTGTTTGGGAAAATATGGAATTGCATGGGCGGCTACATCGTATAGCCAACCCACAACGACAACGACTAATTAATCAGTGGCTAGAGTATGTGGAACTAGCAGACAGAAGAGATGATTTAGTCAAAACTTTGTCTGGCGGAATGAAACGACGATTACAAATAGCCAGGGCGTTACTTCACCAACCACAAATTTTATTTTTGGATGAACCAACAGTCGGACTAGACCCCCAAACTCGTCGGCGACTTTGGGAAATTATTCGAGATTTAAACAAGCAAGGAATGACAATGTTACTCACGACTCATTACATGGATGAAGTCGAGTACTTGTGTGGAGCTTTTGAAGCAACCGGGCCGGGACGCATCGGTATTATGGATAGTGGCAAACTTATATCTTTAGGAACGCTCCAACAGTTGCGTTCTGCTCACGGTGAAGGTTTGGTCATGAAACAAGTGGGAATCACCGAGGCGGGTAATGACAGCGCCCGAAGCTGGGAATATTTATTTTTCCCTTCTTTAGAAGCAGCAAACAATTATCTGAATCAACAACCAGATAAAACGGGAATGATGGTGCGTCCCTCTAATTTAGAAGATATTTTTGTGGAATTAACCGGGAGACAGTTAGATTAACTTCAACCTCCCAACTCCCGCAACATTGCTTCTATTCGCTCAACGCCATCAGGATTATTTTGGCGTTGGTATAAACTCCGAGCTTTTTGTAGTAAACTATTTGCTTGTTTTGTCTGGCGACGTTGTTTAAACATCGCCGCCATAAACTCATATATCTGAGGATTATTGCGATCTATACCAATAGCTTGTTCATAAGCCCAATTAGCTGCTTCATAATCTCCTAAACGAGCTTGGGTAACGCCCAATCCCAGATAAGCATTCAGATTGTTACGGTTTAGCTGAATGGCGCGACGGTAAGCATCTCTAGAGCCTTTGGTATCACCCAAGTTACCTTTGATGTAACCGACAGCATAAAAGAAATCACTATTATCAGGGTCAAGACCCAATGCCCGACGATAAGCAACTAAAGCAGCTTGATAATTTCCTTGTTGGGCATACAAATAACCCATGCCAGAGTATACTTTAGCATTCTTGGGGTCTAGGGCTGCGGCTCTTTGATATGTGGCGATCGCTCCGTTATAATCACCCGCATCAACTTGTCTGCGACCTTCTTCAAACAATTCCTTTAATTCTGGGTTTTTCGCTTGGGCGACTAAGACCTGGGCTTGAGCCATCGAAGGAATCGTAACCACACTACATCCTAACAACAAAGCACTAACTATAAGTGATATGCGTTTGTACACAGTAAATTTCCTGAACTTCTAGCAACTTTTTTCTTGTACATTAAAACAAAAATATGGATTTTTGAAAACTGTATTTATTCTGTTTTACGAAATATTAATATTTTATAAACTCCTAAGCTGCAAACGACACCAATTTATTAGAGTTTCTACTGAACAAGCTAAATATATAGCCAATTTACAAACATCTCTCCCTTTTCTACTTTGTCCTCCTTGTCTTCCTTGTCTCTATTGTTTACATATCCAACAAGACTACTATACAAATATTAAAGATTCAGTATAATCCCTATCTCAAGATGGGAATCAGCAATAACATACTTCTGTCTTTATTTTGCTAACGATTTTATTATCGCTGGCTAATACTACTACAACGACTCTTATTTTAAAACCCAAAATATTTAATTTCTGTAGCAATTTTTATCTTGCTTTGTAACACTAAGTTTGGTTTTGCGTTAGCAGTTACCCCAATAATAACAATCTCAGACGTACAATATTCCTTGACCTGTTACCTGTGAGATGATTTTATGATTTTAACTACAACCGATGTAATTCAAGGTGCTGTGATTGATTCATATTTAGGTATTGTAACTGCGGAAGTTGTTTACGGTAGCAATTTTTTACGAGATTTTTTTGCCAGCATTCGAGATGTGATTGGTGGTCGCACCGGTAGCTACGAACGTTTATTTGAAGAAGGCCAAAGAAAAGCACTCTTAGAATTAGAACAACGCGCACAGCGATTAGGCGCAAACGCCGTTGTTGGGATTGAAATCGATACAGGAACAATCAATGTTGACCAGTCTGGAGTTCTGATGCTGATTACCGCCACAGGTACAGCCGTTAGAATGCGTTAGTTATTTTATCTTACACTGACAAGGTTTTTCACCATCCATTGAGAATCGCTGATGCCAGCAAATGATTGAAAAAAGTAATGATACCAATTCTATGAGAGTCTGCATATAAACCCCTCAGACTGAAGTCTGGGGCTATAAAAACAAAGCCTGCGTGGTGCGCCAAGCGCAGCGCAAGCGCACCACGCAGGCTAATTATATGCTTCTTCATATCGATTTGGTATGAGTAATGAATAATGAGTAATGAGTCGGAAATTTACTTATTACTCATTACTTAAGACTCATTACTTATTACTCATGGTATACCTCACTTTCTTCAAAAGTGCTGTATATTCATCCATAAATTTGATATAGATTTATTTTTTTATTTATTCTTACCCTAGATAGATAAAACAAGTGTTTCTGTTGATAGATATTAAAAAGTGAAAAGAGCAATTTAATTTTAAACGTAAGCATGAATATAGCAAGAAAACTTTACTAAAAAATAGTCAAGGAGCCAATAAATTATGTCATACGTAAATCGCACCGGTGACGAGATTGTTACTGATCCGGCGGTAGTTAGTAGAGTCGGTGAGTATCATGACCGTGTGCGCTGGGGGCCGATAATTTCCGGGGTGTTAATTGCTTTAGCCACACAATTAATTTTAAGTGCATTTTTTGCGGCGATCGGTGCAGGTAGAGTAGCAGATTCTGGCGCACCCAGAACAATAGCGCCTAATGTAGCTGGTAATGTAGGAATTTGGTCAACTATTGCTTTATTACTGTCACTGTTTGTTGGGGGATGGATAACCAGTCGTGCTTGTGGCCCCATGAACCGCAATACAGCTTTGCTAAATGGTGCAATTCTTTGGGCTACTACTTTAGCACTGAGTTCTTGGTTATTAGCTAGTGGAGTATCTGGCGCTTTTGGAATTGCTGCTTCTAATGCTGGTGCAGTTATCAACCAAGTACAACAGCCTGGTGGTTTAGCAGTACCTCAAAATGTACCTAATATAACTGCTCAACAAACTCGTGAAGCTGCTGCGTCTACTTCTAGAGCTTTATGGTGGTTTGTGCTTGGTTCGCTATTAAGTTTGGCTGCTTCATTAATAGGTGCTATTGCTGGCGTTCGTAGTCCTCGGACTAATACTTATCGTCCTTAGAAAAGATTTTATTTCATATAGCAGTCCTAAATCATTCATGAACAAAAATATCCCCGAATTATCAAAGAGTTCGGTGATTTAAAACGGGAGCATCCACTTTTGGAAGAAACACCGGGCGATTGGAAATCGCGGCTACACAAACCAAGTCCGCCTACGCGGGCTATCTCAAAACCCGCGCAGGCGGGTTTAGTTTGTATAGCCCCAGACTTCAGTCTGTTCGCGTAGCGTGCGCCTTAGCGCAGGGCTATTTGCCGAAAGTGGATGCACACTTTAAAACTTTGTCCTCTCACTTATTTCCTACTATATTTTCCTATCAATTCTGCTTCTGCTAAAACATGACCTTTCATTGCATTTAAAACTTGCTCTTTTGTTGCACCTGTTATCAAACCTAACTTTTTATCTAAAGCATAAAGCTTGAAAAAGTAGCGATGAGTCCCGTTTGGTGGACAAGGGCCGCCATAGCCAAGCTTACCAAAATCATTTTTCCCCTGTATCCCTGGCAAATCTTGGGATGCAATTTTTTCGGGTACTTGACTAACTGTAGCAGGGAGATCATAAACCACCCAATGCACAAATGTTTCTCCTGGTGCGTCAGGGTCATCTACAATTAATGCTATGCTTTGTGCATCTTTTGGTACGTCATTCCAGGTTAAAGGCGGAGAGATATCGTTACCATCACAAGTATATTTAGTAGGTATGAAAGCATTAGCAGTAAAGGCTGTGCTTGCTAGTTTCATGCTTTTGATTTCCTGATGAGACTGGTTGCAATCGCTTGCAATAATTTTGCTATTACTAGGATGACTACAACTAATCATAGTTAATCCTAATAATCCAACTATAGCGATGCTGTAACCTCTCAAAAATCTGCCTTGAATCATAATTAAGACAGGTGATTTGTGTGAGCTAAAGTTAGCAATTATATTTTTAGTGCAATATTTTTTCTGAGGTCATAATTGCTGAGTAAAAATCTTTATTTCTAGCCCCTAGGCTCTTTTTTCCATTACCACTTCAAAAATGAAGCTTCAATTCCTTGCTCTCGTCTAATTTTGCTATCTTTTTCAAACCAACTAATAATTTGCTTTGTTGTTAAGTCTTCAATAGTCACATTGTATTCTTGAGCAATTTGCTTCAAGAGTTTTTGTGATGAAATAGTCAGTCTTGTTAAAAACTTTTCTGGGGAAGATAGTAAAGCAGCATCAACTTGTGCTGACTCTTCCAAGGTTAAAAATTGTGTTGATGGTTGTTGAGATGGTAAATCCATAAAATTAGTCATTAGTCATTAGTCATTAGTCATTTGTCATTAGTTAAAAGACAGCAGACTAAAAGATGAAATTTTATACTTCATATTTTATAGTTCATAACCTGAGCAAAAATTTATTAATTTTGCTCTTGCTTGCGAGCCTGGACTAAATAGCCACAACGATGTTCTCCGTTAATAATCCAATGGGTACGTTCTACAATACAGTCTGGCAGTACAGCCGCAAACATTTCTAGTTCATGACCGCAGACAGTAGGAAAAGACTCAGCAACATTGGAAATTGCACAGTTATGCTCTATTAAGACAAAGCGATCGCCTACCCTATCAGTCGGGCGATCATCATCTGCTTCCACCGAGTGATACTCTGCCATGAATCCTTCGGCTTTGCGTAACTGAACTAAAGTTTCCACCCGCTCTTTTAAGGAACCTTTACCCACGCGATCGCGGTATTCTTGGGCTTTGCGTTCCCATTGTTTTTGTAAAATCGTTTTCATTTTGTCGTGGCCGACGGTTTCGGCTAGGGTATCTAGCAGCGAAACTGCAAATTCACCGTAACCATCACCAAAGCGATCGCTGGTTGTGCGATGCAGGCGATCGCGTCCCTGACGACTTAACTGATAAATATGCTGTGGCCGTCCCATTCCCGCCTGCGTCGTTGAAGCGTAGACAATCAATTCTTCCGCCTCTAAATCCTTGAGATGGCGACGAATTGCTTGGGGGCTGACATTCAAAACTTCGGAAAGCTCAAAAGCGGTTGCTTGTGAGTGTTTGAGCAGATATTCGAGAATCTCTTGCTTGGTTGAGGACTGCTGGGTAGTCGCCATCGTCGTCCTAAATTTTTTTAAGAAAATTTGACTTTAACAACATCATTGTTGTTAATCTAGCGTAAAATGAAGATACGTTAAACAACATGGATGTTGTTTTAATCTTCATCCTTATTGTAACAGCCGTGTAACCAACTCGGTAAAGCGAGACCGGCATCGGCGAGAAACCAGCCCGTCTTCCATCCTTCAAGAGATCCCATTTCGGAACACGAGAGATTATTACAGATGAGTGCCACTGTCAAATCCCTAGTTAACCAACCCTACAAGTACGGCTTTGTCACCGAAATTGAAGCCGATACCATCCCGCGTGGACTCAATGAAGACGTTATCCGCTTGATTTCCGCGAAGAAGAACGAGCCGGAATTCATGCTGGAGTTCCGTCTGAGAGCCTATCGCCAGTGGCTAAAAATGACAGAACCAACCTGGCCTAGCGTTAAATATCCGCCAATTAATTATCAGGATATCATTTACTATTCTGCGCCCAAGCAAAAGAAAGAAAAACTCAACAGCTTGGACGAAGTAGATCCGACACTCCTGGAAACCTTCGAGAAACTGGGTATTCCCCTTTCTGAACAAAAGCGACTGGCCAATGTCGCCGTAGATGCGATTTTTGATAGCGTTTCTGTAGCTACAACCTTCAAAGAAAAATTAGCTAAAGATGGCGTTATCTTCTGTTCCATTTCTGAAGCACTGCGGGAACATCCAGAGTTAATCAAAAAATATTTGGGTAGTGTTGTCCCCATTGCTGACAATTATTTTGCAGCTTTAAACGCTGCTGTTTTCAGTGATGGTTCCTTTGTCTACATTCCCAAAGGCGTGAAATGTCCAATGGAATTGTCTACCTACTTCCGCATCAACTCTGGCGATACGGGACAATTTGAACGGACTTTGATTGTGGCTGAAGAAGGTAGCTATGTTTCTTACCTGGAAGGTTGCACCGCGCCAATGTACGATAGCAACCAACTCCACGCCGCAGTTGTCGAACTTGTGGCTTTGGATAACGCGGAAATTAAATATTCTACCGTGCAGAACTGGTACGCCGGTGATGTTAACGGTAAAGGCGGGATTTATAACTTTGTTACCAAGCGCGGCTTGTGTCAAGGTGTAAATTCTAAGATTTCCTGGACTCAGGTAGAAACTGGTTCTGCAATTACTTGGAAGTATCCAAGCTGTGTGTTAGTTGGCGATAATTCTGTGGGTGAATTTTACTCGGTGGCGTTAACCAACAATATGCAGCAAGCCGACACCGGGACGAAGATGATTCATGTCGGTAAGAATACTCGCAGTACGATTATTTCTAAAGGAATCTCCGCAGGTAAATCTAGTAACAGTTATCGCGGTTTGGTGAAGGTAAATCCCAAGGCTGAAGGCGCAAGAAATTATTCTCAGTGCGACTCGATGCTAATTGGAGATAATGCCCACGCCAATACTTTCCCTTATATTCAAGTACAAAATAATACAGCAAAAGTTGAGCATGAAGCTTCAACTTCTAAAATCGGCGAAGATCAGCTATTTTTCTTTGCTCAACGTGGCATTTCTGCGGAAGATGCGATTTCGATGATGATTAGCGGCTTCTGTAAGGATGTGTTTAATCAGCTACCTATGGAGTTTGCGGTGGAGGCTGATAAGTTGTTGAGTTTGAAGTTGGAAGGTAGTGTTGGGTAGAGATTTTCTTTAAACGAACCGCAAAGGGCGCGAAGAGCGCGAAGAAAGAAAGAGAAGAGAGAGAAAAGATGATTATTGAAAATAGTGCAGTTGTGCTGTCGGTGAGAGATTTGACGGCTGAGGTTGGTGGTACGCCGATTCTGAAGGGTGTAAATTTGGAAGTTCGGGCTGGTGAAATTCATGCCATCATGGGGCCGAATGGTTCTGGTAAGAGTACCTTTTCTAAGGTGTTGTCGGGACATCCGGCGTATACGGTGACTGGCGGTGAGGTGATTTTCCAAGGGCAGAACCTATTGGAAATGGAACCGGAAGAACGCGCTAGGGCTGGGGTGTTTTTGGCGTTTCAATATCCGCTAGAAATTCCTGGTGTGAGTAATTTGGATTTCTTGCGGGTGGCTTACAATTCTCGGCGGAAGGCGCAAGGGTTGGAAGAGGTAGACGCATTTGATTTTGATGATTTGATTGAGGAAAAGCTGGAAGTTGTGAAAATGAATGCGGCTTTCCTCAACCGCAGTGTGAATGAAGGTTTTTCTGGTGGTGAGAAAAAGCGGAATGAAATTCTGCAAATGGCTTTGTTAGAGCCAAAGTTGGCAATTCTGGATGAGACAGACTCTGGTTTAGATATTGATGCGCTGAAAATTGTCGCTCATGGGGTGAATCAGCTGACTAATTCAGAGAATGCGACGATTATGATTACCCACTACCAACGTCTGCTGAACTATATTGTGCCGGATTTCGTTCATGTAATGGCACGCGGCAAAATTCTCACCAGTGGCGGTAAGGAACTGGCGTTAGAGTTAGAGTCGCGCGGTTATGACTGGATTTTGGAGGAAAGTGCGGTTGAGGTGGGTGTGTAATGTCTATTCAAGTTTCTCCTAGTGCTATTCCTAACTCAGATGCAGTCAGTTTGGTGTCTTCTCTGTTGGATAGAGATGCTTATTTGACTCAGTTGTTAAATCAAGTCACTGTATCTCAAGCTGATGGGTTAGAGGAATTACGCCAACAAGCTGCAAATTGGGTACGTCACTCTACTATCCCCACTACCCGCGAGGAAGAATGGCGGTTTACTGATTTGTCTGATTTGCGGGGTGTGGAATTCCAGAAGGCGCAGCCAGTTAATAATGTAGAGAAGTTAAATGTAACATCGCTGACTGATAATCGGTTGGTGTTTGTTAATGGTGTTTATGCGCCGGAGTTATCTGCTGTTAATTTACCTGATGGTATTTTAGTTGGTAATTTAACTGGTTTAACAGTTGCAGGCGATCGCATCCGCAAATATCTCGCTCAAGCTGAGGGCGCTTTGGAAGTATTCACGGCTCTCAATACTGCTGGTTTAACGGATGCAGCAGTTGTATGGGTGGGTAAAAATGTCGTGGTTGACACACCTATTCATCTGCTGTTTATTTCGGTTGCTGGGGAGACGGCGACTATTTCTCAGCCGCGTTGTTTGGTGGTGGCGGAAACTGGTTCGCAGGTGACTTTGGTGGAAGAGTTTACGAACCGCCGAGGCGCAGAGGGCGCGGAGGATAAGAGTTATTTTACTAATGCGGTGACGGAGGTTTGGATTGGTGAGAATGCTGAGGTGAGCCATACAAGGGTTGAGCTAGAAGGTGCTGAGGCGTTTCACATCGGGAAGACTGCTGTGAACCAAGCTCGTTATAGTCGCTATACCTGTAATGCTTTTAGTTTGGGTGCAAAGTTATCGCGGCACAATTTAGAGATTTTGCAAACTGGTGAGCAAACTGAAACTACGCTCAACGGTTTGGCGATGATATCTGGGAAACAGGTGGCGGATACCCATAGTGCGATCGCTCTCAATTATCCTTATGGTAAAAGTGAACAATTGCACAAATGTATTGTTGGCGATCGCGCTCATGCGATATTCAATGGTAAAGTATTTGTACCTAAACCCGCCCAGTTAACTGACGCAGCCCAATTAAATCGCAATTTACTGCTATCCTCCAAAGCGCGAGTAGATACCAAACCCCAATTAGAAATTACCGCCGATAACGTCAAATGCGCTCACGGTGCAACTGTGAGTCAGTTAGAAGATGATGAAATCTTCTACTTACAAAGCCGAGGAATTGATGAAAGTGCAGCGCGTAATTTATTAATTAACGCCTTCGCCGCCGAAATCATCAACAAAGTTCCCCTGGCTTCTCTCAGAGACATATTGCTAAACACCGTCACTAGTTTTAAGTCTTTGACTAATGACTAATGACTAATAACTAATGACTATTGACTAATTACCAATGACTTTTACAGCTACCAAAACCCTCGCCGATAAAGTCCGTGCTGACTTCCCGATATTACATCAGGAAGTCAATGGTAAACCCTTGGTTTATCTCGATAATGCGGCGACATCGCAAAAACCCTTGCTGGTATTAAATGCCCTACGGAATTATTACGAGCAGTACAATGCTAATGTGCATCGTGGCGCTCATACCTTGAGTGCTAAAGCCACTGATGCGTATGAAGCAGCACGCGATAAAATTGCCAAATTTATTAATGCTGCATCGCGTCAAGAAATCGTCTACACCCGCAACGCTAGCGAAGCGATTAATTTAGTTGCTTATAGCTGGGGAATGAACAATTTGCAGCCAGGCGATGAAATTATTCTGTCGGTGATGGAACACCACAGCAATATTGTACCTTGGCAATTTGTGGCACAAAAAACGGGTGCAGTTCTGAAATTTGTGGAACTAACACCAGAACAAACTTTTGATTTAGAACAGTTTAAACAACTGATTTCTGAGAAAACAAAACTGGTTTCAATTGTTCATGTTTCTAACACTTTGGGTTGTATTAACCCAGTGAAAGAAATTGCTGATATTACTCACAGATACGGTGCGAAATTCTTAATTGATGCTTGTCAAAGTGTACCTCACATGCCTGTGGATGTGCAGGAAATAGGCTGTGATTGGTTGGTGGCTTCGGGACATAAAATGTGTGCGCCAACCGGCATAGGCTTTTTATATGGCAAGCTGCAATTGTTAGAAGCAATGCCACCATTTTTTGGCGGTGGTGAAATGATTGCCGAGGTATATTTAGATCATTCTACTTATGCCGAATTACCCCATAAATTTGAAGCCGGAACACCTGCAATTGGAGAAGCGATCGCACTTGGTGCTGCGATAGACTATCTATCAAGTATTGGTATGGATAAAATTCATGCCTATGAAGCGGAGTTAACTGCTTATTTATTCCAACAATTAGCGAAAATTCCCCAAATTCGCATTTACGGCCCCAAACCTGATGCTAATGGTGAGGTTAGAGCCGCTTTAGCTGCATTCACAGTTGCAGATATCCACGCCAACGACTTATCTACATTATTAGATCAAGAAGGCGTTGCTATCCGTTCTGGACATCACTGCACCCAACCATTACACCGCTATTTAGGTTTACCAGCAACCGCACGGGTAAGTTTTTCTTTCTACAATACCCGCGCAGAAATTGACGTATTCATCAAAGCATTGAAGGAAACTATTGATTTCTTTGCTGGTATTTTTGGTTAGTCTTATACACTACATAAATAATATAAGCAGGGGCGAGCGGTTGTTCGCCCTTGTTTTTCATAAATATTGTTTTAGTTAAAAATTAAGTCTGATGTAGGTTTGGTGGAGAAATGGGATTTAACATTATCAAGACTTTGTTGGGTTTCGCTATCGCTACACCCAACCTACTTTTCTGTCACCTATTATTGTTAACTCTGACTGGAATTTCAATGATAAATTCTGCTCCCTTATCTGGTTCAGATTTGACAGAAATAGTGCCATGATGACTTTCGATAATTTGATAGCTAATCGCTAAACCTAAACCAGTACCTTTGTTTACAGGTTTAGTGGTAAAGAAAGGGTCGAATATTTTACTTTGAATTTCTGGATCAATTCCAGAACCATTATCGATAATTCTAACTTTGATAGTTTCTGTTTCTGTCGCTTCTGTTTTAATAATGATTTGCTTTTGATTTTCAGATTTTTTACTTTCTAACAAAGCATCAATCGCATTATTAATAATATTACTAAAAGCTTGATTTAATTGGGCTGCGTAACATTCAACTAGTGGTAATTTTGAGTATTCTTTAACTATATTTATTTCTTGTTTAAGACGATGATTTAATAAAGATAATGTACTTTCAATACCTTCATGAATATTGACAGCTTTTCTATCAGCTTGATCAAGGCGAGCAAAGTTTCTTAAAGAAAGTATAATATCTTTAATTCTGTCAGTTCCAACTCTCATAGAAGAGATAATTTTTTGAAAGTCATCTACGATAAAATCTAAGTCCATATCACCAATTTTAGCTTGAATCAACTGTTCAGCTTCGGGATATTCTTTTTGATAGATGTCAACTATTCTTAAAATAGTATGAATATGTTCGTTGAGATAATTAAAATTACCATGAATAAAACTCACGGGATTATTAATTTCATGAGCTAAACCCGCAACCATTCTGCCTAAGCTAGACATTTTTTCTGTTTGAATGAGTTGCACTTGAGTTGTTTGCAATTTATGGAGTGTATTTTCGAGTTCTTGTGCTTGCAGTTTCGCTGTTGCTGTGGCAGTAGAGAGCGCCTTAAAATTATTGTAAGCTTTGGAATGATAACGAACGCGGGCAATTAATTCTATAGCATCTGGTAACTTAATTAGGTAGTCGTTAGCTCCCGCAGCAAAGGCTTCAGCTTTGAGTATTGGTTCTTCTTTACTGGATAACATAATGATGGGAACTTCCCGCGTTGATGGATGAGAACGAAACCAACGCAACAGCATTAAGCCATCCATATCTGGCATAATTAAATCTAACAAAATGACTGTTGGCTCAATAGCGATCGCACTTTGCAAAGCCTGTGATGGCTCACTAACATAATTACAAGTGATATCAGGCTCCTTCGCAATCATGCGATTAATTGCTTCACCAAAGATTGCCTGATCATCAATTAACAAAATCTTGACATCTTCGGTTTGCAATTTTAATTCATCAAGCAAATTTGGTGATGCTAACTGCATATTTAAATTAGGTAATAGCATTGGATTTTCCTGGCTTTAAGGATGTGGATATTGAGTTAGGGGTGAGGAATTATAGTGTTTGTGAATCTAATAACTAACAAATTCATCTGCGTTTATCTGCGGTTAATTATTCTGGCTGTAGCTCACTAGGTGAAAAAAGGCTATATTAGTTTAAAAAAAGTATTTAAATCTATAATATTTGTGAATTTATTATAACTTAATATAAATGAAAGTAAATATGACTTTAGATATAAGTAGTTTCAAATTAATCCATTTAACAACAAATTAAAAATCAGAAATATTCAGTATTTTTTCAGAAAAAATCTAGTAGATTTACTATGGTTAAATTGATTTAATTGAGATTTAGATAGCCGATATCCGTAATATCTTGGCACAAGCAGAAGCGATCGCATCAACTGGTAAAACTTCCACAGCCGCTTTTAATTCCACAGCCGCTTTTGGCATTCCATAAACAATACAAGTTTCTTGATTTTGGGCGATGGTATGCCAACCTGCATCGCGTAAAACCTTCAAACCTTGAGCGCCATCTCGTCCCATTCCAGTCAGTAATACCCCAATTCCTGAACTTAGCCAATGTTTTGCCACACTTTGAAATAAAACATCAATGGATGGACGATAAAGGCAATTGGCTGGTTGTTCCGCATAATCAAAACTCAAGTTACTCGTCATCACCAAATGATTATTTGTCCCAGCCAAAAAAATTTTTCCTGGTTGTGGTCTAGAACCTGTAGTTGCTATTTCCACAGGTAAGAGAACTTGTTCATTTAACCAAGCTGCAAAACCTGAAGCAAATTGAGCATCTAAATGCTGCACAATCACAATAGCAGCTGCAAAATTCTGGGGAAATTGGGACAGAATCTTCACCAATGCTTGGGGGCCGCCAGTGGAAGCACCAATGACAATTAATGGTGGTAATAATTTCGGCAAAGATGGCAGTTTTTTGACTGTTCGCACCTGGGGAGATTTACCAAGTAATTTAGCGATGGTACGAATTTTGTTTAACAGCCCTGTGCTACCCTCAGCAGGTGTATTGATAGCATCTAAAGCACCATAGTGCATTGCTTCCAAGACTTTAGCCGCATAGCGATTAATACTAGCGGTGACAATAATAATTGCACAGGGCGACTGACTCATAATTCGCCTTGTGGCTTCCACTCCATCCATACAAGGCATCAAAATATCCATCAAAATTAAGTCAGGTGTATCAACTGCACATTTTCTCACCGCTTCTGCACCATCGTAAGCCACCCAAGCCAAATCATAATCTGGGATTGTAGCTAAGATTCGCCGCAGTGCTTCCACCATCATCCGCATATCGTTGACAATGGCAATTCTCATAAAGTGGGGAGTGGGGAGTGGGGAGTGGAACGTGGGGAATGAGGAGTGGGGAATGAGGGGTGGGGAGTGGGGAGTGGGGAATGGGGAGTAGGGTAAGAAATTTTCATATCTTGTTGGTGAATGCCGTTTATATAGTCTTAACCCTGACCAATCAGGTCAATTACGGCTTGTAATAAAGTGTCATCATGAAAGCTACTTTTGGTGAGATAATAGTCTGCACCTGCTTCTAAGCCTTGAATACGGTCTTCTTGGCGGTCTTTGTAAGAAACAATAATCACGGGGATGTTTTTTAGTTGGGGATGAGTTTTGATTTGACTGGTGAGTTCAAAACCATTCATCCTGGGCATATCAATATCTGTAATCACTAAATCATAATTACCATCGCGCAGGGCGTTCCAACCATCCATCCCATTGACAGCGACATCAACTTGGTAATTGTGATTTTCTAAAAGCTTGCGTTCCATTTCCCGGACAGTAATTGAATCATCTACAACTAATATACGCTTGTGAGTTTTGCTCAATGTCTGCTGTGTTGATTGATTCACCTGACTCAGTTGACCACTAGCAACCACCTTGGTCATAGAACGAACTAAATCTTCAACATCGATAATCAATACTGGATTCCCATTATCCATGAGGGCGGCGGCGCTAATGTTGGGAATTTTCCCCAGTCTGGAATCTAAAGGTCGGACAACTAAAGTGTATTCACCAATAAAGCGGTCAACAACTAATCCATAATGATGGAGGCGATCGCTAATCACCACCACAGCTAATGACTCTGGATTTGCCGCAGTTAATGGTAACTCAAAAACTTGCCGCGCGGAAATCAATTCTACTGGTTGATGATTCAGCCAAAAAAACGGGCGATTTTCTGACAGCGCAATTTCTGATGGTGATAACATCAAAACTTGGTCAATTCGGGTTAACCCAAAGGCGTAAGGTTCCTCTGCAATCTCCACTAATAAGGTACGCACAATAGATAAAGTCAGGGGTAACTGCAAATAGAAACTCATCCCTGTTCCTGGTTGAGAAACTGCCCTGACTGTGCCGCCAACTTCCCGCACGGTATTATGAACAATATCTAAACCCACACCCCGTCCAGAAATTTCGGTAATAGTTTGTGTGGTGGAAAATCCTGGTAATAGCAAAAACTCCATTAACTCTGCTTCAGTTAATTGCATAGCCATATCTGCGTTTACCAGTTGTTTTTTGACAACTTCTTGACGCAAAAACTCCAGATCAATTCCCCGGCCATCATCGGCGATGGTGATAAATAACATCCCCGCCCGATGGACAACTTCGATGGTAATTGTGCCTGCTTCTGGTTTACCTTGGACTACCCGTTCTGGGGGAGATTCTATGCCGTGATCAACAGCATTGCGGAGAATTTGTGTTAAGCAAGCTTCTAATCGTTCCAAAATATCCCGATCTACCAAGGTATGCTGTCCCTTGATTTCGAGGTTCACGCGCTTACCCAACTGTCTGGCTAGGTCACGTACCATACGCGGAAACCCATGCCAGCCCTCGGCAAAGGGACACATCCGGGTAGTAATTAGTTCTCGATACCAACGATGGGCGAGGTTTTCGGAACGCTGGGCAAAGGATTCTAACTCTGTGTGTCGATCGCTAATTAAACGGGTACATTCGCTGGTTTTTTGATGTACTGTACTTAAATGTTCTTGAATGTGTTTATCTAGGGTGCGATCGCTAAATAATTCTTGTAATTTAACTATTAATTTCGATAACTCGATTTGATTGCTTCTGACTTGGACAAATGATTCGGTAAATGATTCTAACCATTTGCTGCTAACAATGGTTTCCCCGGCTAATCCCATCAAGCGACTGAGATTATCTGTACTCACCCGCACGGTTTGGTTTTGGGAACTGACTAAGGCTTCTGGTTGACGGACTTCGAGTGGGGGCGGGGGCTGTATAATATCTTGGGCTGGGATATTCACAGTTGTGGAAATATTGGCGATCGCCTTGACTAAAGCTTGAATCTGGGGCTGATTTCCTTGTTGTAGTTCGGTATTGGTGGCGATGTTTTGCAACATATCCACCCCTTGCAACAATACATCAATATCATCTGCCGTTAAATTCACCTTGCCAACTTGTGCCGCACTAAAACAATCTTCCATCACATGAGCTAAGGTAACGGCTGGTTCAAGTTGAACAATTCTTGCAGCACCTTTAATACAATGGGCAGCCCGCATTAAAGCCGCTAATTCTGATTTGGGGTCAGGATTGGTTTCCAGCGCCAGTAAACAATTGTTCAGCACCACAACCTGAGTTGTGACTTCCATTTTGAACAAATCAAATAACGATAACTGGCTGAGGTCAGCATTTTCGCTCATTACTGTGCCTTCTTCGCCAAATTGGTAAATAACAATTCATCATCCAAATAACTGACAGTACGCACTGTTGGCAGATTCAGAGGTTGCCAGGAAAATAAACCTTTAGTATAAGTTTGGGTCGTTTGAGTGACATTGCGTAAAACATCACGCAATTCCCGCCGATGAAATCTGTGAACACCATATATTTCATCTACTGGAAACACCCAAGCATTACCAGCTTTTTCGATGACTGCCATTCGGGAATGAGATACAGGACTCAGACTTGATGGCGGTGGTTCACTAGGTTCAATATTTAACAAATGGCTTAAAGAAACACATAAAAGCAATTCACCCCGGATGTTAATTAATCCTCGTAAGACTTGGTTTTGGCGATGAGGTAGGGTATGAATCACACTCGGAGGCGTGGTTTCTTTAAACACCTGTGCCGACAGTGCCAACCATTCTTGATGCAACCGAAAAATTACGACTGTTAGAGTTTCGCTGGTTCGCACAGCGTAGGTAGGTAGATGCGGTTTTTTCTGGGCGGGAGATTCCGCAATGAATTTTGTCCACTCATGACGATATTTTTCTGGTGTTGGGCGTTCTAGTAAACAGCGACCAGCCGCCGAATAAACCGGACAATTGCGACAATGAATATGTGTAGATAATTCCGCACAAGTGCGATCGCCCTCAATGCCAATTAAATTCCAACAACTTTCTACTTGAGTGGTCATAAGTCAATGGTCATATCTCTTGATTAAGCTGCTACATCAACTGGAGTGAAGGATGAAAAATCATCACTTTTGACTTTAAACACAGAAACTTCTTGACGTAAACCACGGGCGACTTGATTAAGTTGGGCGATCGCCTGATTAATTTCCCGCAGCGAATCAGCAGTTTGAATTGAGGTACTGCTTAACTGCACCATTGCATCACTAATTTGTTGCGCTCCTAATGATTGGGTTTCCATTCCTTGATTCACCGCCGCAAAATGGGGATTTAAGTCTTGCACCTGCTGAATAATTTGCCCAATCTGGCTACTGATATGACTAACATCTGCCACACTCCGCCCAACTTCCGCCGCAAATTTATCCATTTCCATCACCCCTGTTGACACCGAAGATTGCATTTGTTTGACCATCTGTTCAATGTCTAATGTGGCAACTGCTGTTTGGTCTGCTAATCGGCGAATTTCTCTGGCGACTACCGCAAAACCTAAGCCATATTCTCCGGCTTTTTCCGCTTCAATGGCAGCGTTTAACGAGAGCAAGTTGGTTTGGTCTGCTACTTTGGTAATTGTTAAGACAATATTATTAATGTTGTTAGCTTTTTCGCTAATAATTCCTAGTCTTGTGGCAATGGTATTTGTGGCTGTCGCTAACTGACGCATACTTGTTTCCATGCGCTGCAAGTCTGTTTGACTGATGTTAGCTGCTGTAGTTGTTGCTTGCGACATTGTGACCACTTGTTCCATTGTGTGTGCTAGTTCTTTGGAGGTGGCGGCGATTTCTTTGGCTGTGGCTGTGACTTGGTTTGTTGATGCTACTTGTTCTGTGAGTGTTGTTTCCAATTGTTTGCCGGCTGCGGCTATCTGTGTGGCGGAAGTTGTGACTTGAATACCTGAACCTTGGACTTGACGAATCAAGGTACTCAATTTCTGTTTCATTTTTTGGAGTGCTGCCATTAACTTATTAATCTCATCATTGGCAGTGATTTCTACATTACTGGTAAAATCTCCCGCCGCTACTCTGTCGGCTAAATGAAAAGCCGTTTGCAAAGCCCGCGCCAACTCTCGACTAGGAATTAAAATAATTGCCAAACAAACAGCAATAGTCACAATCACAATCCCGCAAAAAGTTCCCCAATTCACCAAGACAGCAACACTTTGAATTTGATTAGCTTGCTTTTGTCTTTCTACTAAACTTTGGTCTTCCACTGCTAACATCTCATTCATTTTGAATCTGATTTCATCCATCAAACTTTTACCTTTATTGGATAAAATCAGAGCCAATAATTCTTTTTCCTGTCCAACTCGTTTCAGATTAATAGTTGTTTCTAATTCAGCCATTTTGACTTGGCTTAATTGTTCAATTTCACCAAGTGTTTTAATTTGTCTGGAATTATCTAGAATCTTACTTTTGATTTGACTAAAAGTATCTTTTAATTTGATTTGAGCTAATTTATAGGGTTCTAGATATCTTTCTTCTCTAGTAATAATAAATCCCCTTTGACCTGTTTCGGCATCAAGTAAGAATTTTTCCAGTTCTTTTAACTGAGCTTTGATGGCATAAGTCTGATTCACCCAATTATTTGATTCTATCAGCGAACTAGTATTTGAGTTAGAAATATAGCTGGCAATTCCTGTTAAAACAACAATAATCGTACATCCACCCATGATAAAATGATTTATTTTTATACCTCGCGGCATATTATTTTCCTTTGTGATTATTTGCTATTCTAGAAATAGAAACTAATAACTAATCAATCAAAAAATTCATAATTTAAGGACTTAATTCCACTACAACGGCTAAACCTCGGTTAATTAGCCATTAATAGCCTTTGTTATGAGAAATTGGCATCCGTAATTCGAGGATAATTATTTTGAAATTACGATAAAGTTGGTGCTACAGCATTGTTGTTAACTTTAAACACAGAAACTTCTTGACGTAAACCACGGGCGACTTGATTAAGTTGGGCAAGCGCCTGATTAATTTCCCGCAACGAATCAGCAGTTTGAATTGAGGTACTGCTTAACTGCACCATTGCATCACTAATTTGTTGCGCTCCTAATGATTGGGTTTCCATTCCTTGATTCACCGCCGCAAAACGTGGGTTTAAGTCTTGCACCTGCTGAATAATTTGCCCAATCTGGCTACTAATATGACTAACATCTGCCACACTCCGCCCGACTTCCGCCGCAAATTTATCCATTTCCATCACCCCTGTTGACACCGAAGATTGCATTTGTTTGACCATCTGTTCAATGTCTAATGTGGCAACTGCTGTTTGGTCTGCTAATCGGCGAATTTCTCTGGCGACTACCGCAAAACCTAAGCCATATTCTCCGGCTTTTTCCGCTTCAATGGCAGCGTTTAACGAGAGCAAGTTGGTTTGGTCTGCTACTTTGGTAATTGTTAAGACAATATTATTAATGTTGTTAGCTTTTTCGCTAATAATTCCTAGTCTTGTGGCAATGGTATTTGTGGCTGTCGCTAACTGACGCATACTTGTTTCCATGCGCTGCAAGTCTGTTTGACTGATGTTAGCTGCTGTAGTTGTTGCTTGCGACATTGTGACCACTTGTTCCATTGTGTGTGCTAGTTCTTTGGAGGTAGCGGCGATTTCTTTGGCTGTGGCTGTGACTTGGTTTGTTGATGCTACTTGTTCTGTGAGTGTTGTTTCTAATTGTGTACCCGCAGCGCCTACCAGGGTAGCAGAAGTTGTGACTTGAATACCTGAACTTTGGACTTGATGAATCAAGGTACTCAACTTTTGCAACATCATCTGAAAAGATGCCATGATTTGACCAATTTCGTCTTTACTCTTCAATTCGCTCTCAGGCAAAGATAAAGTTAAATTACCAGCAGAAATCTGATCGGCGACATCTACAACCGTAGAGACTCGGCTACCCAAAGACCTAGAAATGACGGAAGTGACAAAAAATGCGATCGCTATAGTTAACAGCGTTACTAACACCGCTAATAAACTCATCAAATTGAGCATCACTTTTGTTCCTTCAATCCGTTTGTTCATAATTTCTTTTTGGTGACTAGCAAACTGTTCATGAATTTGACGAAATTCATAGCTCAGATCACCGGATTTCTCTAGATATTGTTCAATTAGAAATTTATTGCTCTCAAAATTTGGTGTTGCGATCGTATTTTTAACCAACATATCAAATTCATTGAACATATTCTGCATTGTTTTTAATCTTTCTTCCTGAATTTTATCTTCAGTAACCTTAGAAGTAATATTCAATCCGTCTTGAAACCGTTGATTAAAAAAAGCATATCTTTCTAGCGCATCTTGATACTTTTTGGGATTAAATAAATATCGCCGAATTGCTAAATTCATGTTTGCCATACTCAAAGCCATATTATTTGTCCCTATAATGGCTTCGTTTGACATTCCCACTTGTTTATAAATAATCCTGGTCTGATTACTAGTTGCGTAAACTATCACACTAAAAACAAATATTAAAATTGTCGGGATAGCAAATCCCAACAAAGTTCTATCTTTAAGCTTCCAATTATCTAGCATTGTTATTTTTGATTTATCTGATCAAAGCTCACAAATACTAAAATTCCCCAACAAAAAAGCAAACTAACAATTCAGCTATTTAAATTTTCTCTAATGTTATTAATTTACTTAAACAAGTGTGAAGATTTTATAATTGACGCTGGATAAGAGAGGCTAGAGTTTAGGGGCTAGTACAACAAGGCAAAGGTAAAAAGTGCAAAGTAGGCGGTGTCGGTTTCCGTCCCGCCTAACTTTGTAAGAAGGCAAAAGTAAAAAGAAATAATAACTACATCACAAGCCTTTTAGCAATTTCTTATGGTCTATTTATTTACGCCATACTGTGCTATGGGTTGTAAATAAGTGAAAAAATCCTAAATTAATTACAAACATCTCTACCTTGTCTACCTTGTCTACCTTGTCCACCTCGTCACCCTTGTCTCGATTATTCACATATCAAAGCTGTAATCTGTAGATGCGTTGCCAAAGTAAATCAGCACTGGTTTTATCTCCCTGCTGTTCTTTGAGTAAGGCTAAATGAGTCAATGCTGCTTCGTGATTAGGTTGCAGATAAATGGCTTTACGAAAAGATTCTCCAGCTTGTTCATTTTGTCCCATTGCTTGCTGTACCTCACCCAGCAGAACATAAGCTTCTGCATTAATTTGATTTTGATTAAGGTAGTCGTTGCATAGTTGAATTGCATCTTCTAAGTGACCTTGATTAGCCGCAGTTTTAGCTAAATCTAATAAATTACTGTTGGAATTGTTTACAGCTATCTTTTGGGATAGCGAAATTTCTCCCTTTTTGTTGATAGTCAGTTCAGATGATTTTTGTGTTGTTAGTTGAGGAAAATTAGTTGATGTATCGATTATAAAATTTTGGCTGTTACTCAACTTCTGATAAGCAATAGCTGAAGATTGGCGGACAGCGACTAATTGAGTCTTCATGAGTAATGCAGCTTCGGCAGATGCAACAAATAATAAACCTTCTTTAGCAAGTAAATTTCCGATAAGATGAATAGTTTGTTCTCTAGTTTTACTGTCAAAATAAATTAATAAGTTGCGACAAAAAACTATATCATAATTTTGTTTATTAACACTAAAATTGGCATCAGCCAAATTGCTATTGATAAACTTGACTAATTTTTTGATTGATGGTTGCAAATAATATTTAGAATTGATTAATTGAAAATAGGTTTCTTGAGCAGTAAAATTATGCCCACGAAATGAGTGTTTATCATAAATTGCTGTCTGGGCTTTTAACAAACATTGTTTGCTAATATCAACAGCATCAATTTGAAATTGAGTTGATGTTAACCCAGCTTCTAATAATGCGATCGCAATCGAATATGGTTCTTCACCCGTGGCGCAAGGTACACTCAAAACCCGCAACACACCTTGCGGTTTTTTGGGCAACCATTCTGATAATACATAGCTTTTGAGCAGCGCAAATGATTCCGGCTCACGAAAAAACCAAGTTTCTGGAATAATCACATTCTCAATTAGTGCTTCCCATTCTTGGGGAGAATCTTGTAAATATCCTAAATAGTTAGACATTTCTGATATGCCACAATCTACCATTCTTTGATAAATCGCACTTGCGATCGCACCAGAACCAATTGAGTTAACATCTAAACCAATTTTGCTTCTTAATAAAGCTTCAATGACAGATTGCACCATTATTAATTTTTTTAAACTACATCAACTCAGACTATAGGCTAGAGATTAGTATTTTTTATTCAAAAATCAGTTAATACTAACTAATTAAACAAAATCTTCATACACATTTTAATCCCTAGCATCGAATCCCTAAACTCTATTTAAAAAATTTTCCGATAAGAAATTTATTTGCTCTGTTTCCGATAACAAGTATTTAATATCAAGACAATAAATCATCCCGCGTTCATCTACAATCATTTTGCCCAAATATGGCACTGCATCTATCTGAATATGAGCATCAATAAATTCAGTTTGAGATTTGTGCAATGTTTCGACCACTTGTTCTGCCATCAAACCCAAAATATGTTGAGTATGATTATTTCGACAATAGTTAACTAATATAATTCGCGTACTCAAATTATCGCCACAGCTTTTACCCAGCATCAATTGACATAAATCAACGACTGGTACAATAAAACCACGATAGTTAAAGACACCAGCTAGATATTCTGGTGTATGTGGCAAATTATTGAGGGCAATCAGCGGTATAACTTCCACAACCTCTGAAGAAGCGATCGCATATCGTTCATTACCAACCTTAAACAGTAACATGAGCATGAATTAATTTCCGTATGTTACTTACTCAAGTTACCCACTTTCGGCAAGAAACGAACGTAAATTAAATAACACTCTTTATAGTTAATTAGACTAGGGGTTTTGGGAAAAATTGATTATTACTCTATAAAGTTCTCATAAATTTATGCCGCGATCGCAACTTAGAAACCTGCTGATTGGCGAACTCAGTTGGAAACGGCTAGTTCGCTCATTATTGTTTATTTACGGCTTTTTCGCATTTTATGTCTTTTTGAGAGCAGATAGCATGATTTTTCTGCCCCAGCCTGCTACTTATCAAGACAATACCAGTATTTTGAAAGTACCTGTTACTGACAAACAGAAGATTTCGGCTGTGTATCTACCTAATCCTAGAGCAGAGTATACCATCCTCTACATCCACGGTAATGCTGAAGATATTGGTGATGTTCAGCCATTGTTAGAACGTTTACATCAATGGGGATTTAGCGTTTTTGCCTATGACTATCGCGGTTTTGGTACAAGCGATGGTAAACCTGGAGAATCAAATGCTTACCAAGACGCTGAAGCAGCATATATCTATCTCACACAGCAGCTAAAAGTTCCAGGGAAGAAAATTATTGTCTATGGACGTTCTGTTGGCGGAGGATCAGCCGTTGATTTAGCAACTCGTCATTCTGTTGCTGGTTTGATTTTGGAAAGTACATTTACATCTGCTTTTCGAGTTGTTGTACCTTTTCCTTTACTTCCGTTTGATAAGTTTTCCAACCTGAAAAAACTTCCGCAGGTTAACTGTCCAGTCTTAGTGATGCACGGTCAAGCTGACCAAACTATCCCTGTCCAACATGGATATACACTATACTCAGCCGCACCTAATCCTAAGATGTCATTGTGGGTAGATGGTGCAGGTCATGATGATTTTACATGGGTTGCCAACGAACAACATCAAAAAACTTTAGTCGCGTTTCAGCAACTAATTGAGAATCGTAATGTTAATGTACACTAGAAGCGGGTTGAAAGCTCGTTATTTGCAATTTTTCAAAGTTTATAGGTGGGTTGAAAAGAATGTCATCTTCCCAATTTTTATTCTTGTAGAGGCTGAATCAAAGTTTGGGCTAATAATTTTCAGGTTCAGCATAGAATAAAGGTAAGTTCTTGACGAGGACATTAATTTGTTAACAGTGACAAATAATTAGTTAATGTATACTACAACAAAAGCGGGCGATGGGACTCGAACCCACGACGTTCACCTTGGGAAGGTGAATATTAGCTTGATTTTTTAATACTTTCCAGGTTTGTGCAAATCGTTACACCCAATTTACACCCAAACTACGGTTAAAAAAACATTTGCAACATTCACAGCCAGAAAAAAGGTGATCGCTATCCCATCCTAAGCGATCGCCTTCAATGATTAGTGCTACTACTGAGGTGGGCAAGCCAGCTTTTCAATTCGGATATGGGGTAGTGGGAACATATTAATCTCTATTTTTGCACCGCACTCAGCCCTGGACATCATCCACAACCCCCCAAATCCCATTCCACCAGCAATAATCAGCGCAACCATACGGCTTGTTCTCTGGGGTTCCGGTTTATTCGGCTTTTGATTTGTTAGTGAAGACATTTGTAATATGCTTCCTCGTTATTTACAAAAGATTGACTAGGCAATATAAAAAAACTCTTGCCTCAGTTCTCTTAAACTTTAAAATTTGGGTTATAAACCAAGGCAATCCCCCAAACTTAAAAACTTTGCAAAATCGCTGAAAATCCTGCAATATAATGTAAAATTAGGCTTTGGGTTAGTTACTAACTACCCCAAACCCAAACTTTTTTATTTGAACTTACTAATTTTGAGCGGAAGTACACTTAAACTTACTTGGGGAAAGCAGATCAGAGATAGAGCAGAGTTAATTCTGCGCGTGTTATTGCTGGCTGCAAAGCATGGTGAGAAATGTTATTTACCAGAAAAATCTTCTTTTGATCAAGAATTAAATTTACATATATTGGAATTTGACACTACTATTGAAAATTTACTTGCGCTGACAGATAAATATTCTGCAAATATAAAAAATAATATATACGAAAATTTTAAGCGTTTAGGAACACAAAACAATCACATTAATAAGTTATTGCGAAGGATACATGAAATTGACATTATCGATGATAAAAGGAAAGATAATAAGCAAGGCAGTAACCGATGGATATTTAGCTTAAAATTACCTCATGATAAGGATAAAATAGATGAAAATTTGCAACATTTACATAGTCAATGGACAAAGAAGAGTCCAGAAAAATCCAAGGCACTAGCAGAAAAAAACAAATTAATCACTGATAATGCTCAATCTACAAACAAATTCATCGGACGAATTAACGAAGATATAGCACAACTAATATCTTCTTTGGACTGTAAAAGTCAAAAGGAAATGTTTCTAGAAAAGGTTTGTAATGAAAATAATGGCAATAGAAGAGGATGTTTTATTATTAAAGCAGAAAAAGCAATTCAGCCTTGGTTTCTATGGTGTTTAACAAAATTGATTGGAGATTCTGAGGACGCAAAAATAATTAGGGCTAATATTGACTTCCTTGTGAGACAAAATTTTGATAATTATTTCTGGCAAACATTCGCTAATAGTGTAGGAGTAAAAGATAATTTAGACCGGAGAATGGTAATTGAAAAACTGACAGAGTTTCATAAAACAAGTTCTGTAGTTATTGTTATTAATAATTTTGATGACTTAGCTGATACTCATTTTCATGCCTTAATTAATTTTCGTAATGAATTATTTACGGAAATTAGTAATATCTCAAGAACAACTCTTCAAAAGATAAAATTATGGTTCGTTATATTTTTAGTCAGCAGTAATAACAGTGATATAAACTTTATTAATAACAATAATCAAAATACAGAATATCCTATTGAGCTAAAGTTGAGAGAAATTCAAGCACTAGAAGTGGAAAATTGGTTAAATGTCAATCAAAAGGCTTTAAAAAAAAGCAATTATAATTTAGAGATCGGGTACGAAATAGTTGTTGCTTCTCCAACAAATCCTCATAGTTTAATCGATGAACTTTGTAAGTATGTATTCAATTTAAATAAGGGTATTTTAGGTATTGAAGACTATTGGAGCAGATTTAAATGATAAGCAACAATAAACAACCTGATTATAAATATACAGCAGAAGAGAAGTATCACACTGAAGATGGTACTGAGGATTCTTGGAAGCAAATTTATTGTCCCTATCCCTATCTACCTAGTGAAGATTTAAAAGAAGCTGTGAATTTAGCGATCGCACTCGAAAGACCGTTACTATTAGAAGGAGAACCTGGTTGTGGTAAAACCCGTTTAGCTGGCGCAGTTGCTTATGAATTTACCCAAAAATATCTACAAAACCAGAAAAATGACCAGGGTGAACAAAAATTATGGGATTATTATATCTGGAATATTAAATCTACAACCCGCGCTCGTGATGGACTTTATAGATATGACGCAGTTGCCAGATTAAGGGATGCCCAATTAATGGGAACTGATCCTAAAAAAATGCAAGACTTTTTAGGATTTGTAGAAACTGGACGCTTAAAGGATCGATTGCGGAATCAGAGAAATTATCTGGAATTTGGCCCGTTAGGCAAGGCGTTAGGTGCAGAAAAAAAACATGATTATCGTCCCATTTTATTGATTGATGAAATTGATAAAGCAGATAGCGATTTTGCGAATGATTTATTACTGGAGCTAGAAGAATTACGTTTTGAAATTCCTGAGATTGGAGAGTCATTTTCGACTCCAGAACATAAACCGATTATTTTTATTACCAGCAATCGTGAAAGACCTTTATCAGACCCTTTCTTGCGTCGCTGTATTTACTTTGATGTTAAGTTCCCTGATGATAAGCTACTCATCAAAATTATAGATAAGCGATTTGGTAAATCCAGATTTAAGAGCAAACAGCTCATAGAAGAAAAAGCAATAACTATTTTTAAGGAAATTCGTGAATTGCTGCAAAATAATCCTGGCAGTAAACCACCGGGTACTAGTGAATTTATAGATTTTTTTAATGCACTTTCACAAAGTAAAAATCCTTTAGAAGACTTGAATAACTTATTTAACAGAACGCCATTGCTGGGAATGCTGATTAAAACGAAGCAAGACCAAGCTATTATCTCATAAACCTTAAAAAATCAGCATCAAAATCCATGAAATAATATTGATTCTGAAGTTTATTATTAATACATTTATGAATACTTCTCAATCTAAAAATTATTTTCATGATGATTCTTCACTGCAATTATTAGAAACTGGCATTCCTCAAACCCTAGAACAATATGAATCTGTATTATTAGATTTATTTCAACAATTGCGAAAAGCTGGAATGGCTTTAACGCTCGAACAATATGAGTTATTAAAAATTGCAGTTGCAAAAGGATATAGTTTAACAAGTTGGGCAGATTTAAAACGCTTATGTCAGTTACTGTGGGCTAAACCCAGTCCTAATTATGATATTAATATTTTTAATCGCGTTTTTGATGCTTATCACCAGCAATATTTTGCCGAAATATTACCAGAACCACTACCAGAAACACCACTAGAAACACCACCAGAACCTATACCAGAACCTATACCAGAACCTATACCAGAACCTATACCAGAACCTATACCAGAACCTATACCAGAACCTATACCAGAACCTATACCAGAACCCCCTGTTGAAAAACCTCCTACGCCGGATAAACAATTATTAAATCTTCCCGAAATTCCACCCAGAAATTTTGGAAAATCACTAATTCTGCAACCGGATAAAGCAAAAACGCTAGGTGCAATAAACTCGCCAGATAATAGACAGGGAATTGTTCTCACTCCCAAGAATTTTCCCATTAAGTTGCAAGATGTCCAAAGCATTAAAGACTTATTAAAAAAAACAGTACGTGTTACTGGGTACTGGGAATTAGATATTGAAGCGACTATTGAAAGGATTGAACGAGAAGGTATTTTTGCTGATGTAGAAATGCGTCCAAGAATGAGTCGAAGCGGTGAATTATTATTGTTAATTGATGATAGCTTGGCCATGATACCATTTTTTCGAGCATTTGAGCCTCTTACGCAAGCAATTACACAATCTCAAATCACCCCAGCGCAGATATATCGCTTTACTAGCTATCCCGACGAACATCTTTATGAGTGGGAACATCCAACTATTGCCCATCACTTGAGAAATATTTTGCCAAAACTGCATCGCTACCGTACTGTTGCCTTAATTATTAGCGATGCTGGAGCCGCAACCATGACCTACAATCAAAACAGAATTAAAGGAATATTAAAATTCTTAATTGCCTTATCTCCCTGTATTCGTCAATTAATTTGGCTAAATCCTTTACCTACTCAACGATGGAAGTACACTTCAGCTTGGAAAATTCATGCAATACTTAATGGCAAGATGTTAACCTACGAGCTTGCCAGCTTACAAAAAGCAGCCAAAGAAAATCCACAGGGGGAGATACAAATATGGCAAATAAACCCCCGTCAAAAATAAATTCCCAAAAACGGGACAAAATGGATGATTTAACAACTCGCCGCCTTCGGGTTGTTGAACAACGCTATGGCAAAAAAACACTGGAATTAGCTTATCATGCGGCTTTCCCCTTAACAATCACCTCAGATTTGCTTTATTGTCTGCGAGAGACTTTTGTCCAAGATTCTCCCTGGTATGCAGTAGCCGATGTGTTGCTGTCGGGTTTATGTCAAACCATAGGCCATGACTTGTATGAAATGGAAGAGGATACAAGATATGCCTTAATCCAGAAGTTACACGAAGATGAAAACTTTGGGGAACAGCGACTCCAAGATTTATCTAATTTCATGTCCCATTACATTTTAAATCGCTTCAAACATGAGACTAATAACTATCGCCGCGAGTGGATACCATTATCATACTTAATGGCAGATGGGAAAGAGGTAAACGCCATCAAAGAACAATTACGAAACTTGCTAGAAGCCTTACCAGAAGATGATGAAGAACGTATCAAGTGGAAAGAATTAGAAACAAAATATCAGGATTTCCTACGGGAGAAAGGCTTTGAGCCGTTGTTATTAAAACTAGAGGATGAGACTGATGAGGAATCTACCCTCAATGATGAAGAAAAGGCAATTGCAAAAGCAATGGGAGTTGAGTTAAAACCTTTTGAGTATGAAGTTGCAGTTATTAGCCAAACATTTAAGTTTAATACAGTAACAGTCAATGCTCGTGGAGAAGTAATTAAAAGAGAGGAAAACCAAGCAATTTATTATGTAGAGTTTTTAGGGAAAGCAGCAGGAGAACCATCACAACTGAAAATTGAAATGGTAGCGATTCCAGGGGGAACCTTTAGAATGGGTTCGCCAAAAAATGAACTAGGACGCTATGAAGATGAAAGTCCCCAGCATACCGTAACTATAAAACCTTTTTTCATGGGTAAATACCCAGTTACCCAGGCACAGTGGCGATTTGTAGCACAGTTACCCCAGGTACATCGGAAAATAAGCTCAGAACCATTTCGCTTTCAAGGCGATACTTTACCTGTAGAACAAGTCTCTTGGTACGATGCAGTGGAATTTTGCTCCCGACTTTCTCAGTTTACAGGCAGACCTTATACTTTACCAACCGAAGCAGAATGGGAATATGCCTGTAGAGCCGGAACAACCACCCCATTCCATTTTGGTGAAACAATTACATCAGAATTGGCAAACTGTGATGCTAACTACAGTTATGGTGTAGGAGTAAAAGGAAGGTATCGAGGAGAAACAACAGAAGTAGGCAGCTTTGGAGTAGCGAACGCCTTTGGGCTATATGATATGCACGGCAACGTCTGGGAATGGTGTCTAGACGACTGGCATAGTAACTATGAAGGTGCGCCAACAGATGCCAGCCCTTGGTTTGATGATGATAATCTTTATCAAAAACCAGGAAATGCAGTGCTGCGAGGCGGTTCCTGGAGCAACGATCCTGAGTACTGTCGTTCTGCGTTTCGCAACAATGATGATAGGGCGGAGCGCGCCTACATCAACGACAATATCGGTTTTCGTGTGGTGTGTGCCGCCGGGAGGATTCTCTCACAAGTGTAGGTTTTTTACATAAGCATGAGTCCATACTTGAAAATCAGCGTTTTGAGCTCACTCAAAAATTTAAGATTCGATTGTCCAATTGCTGGAACACTTGAGTCGTTGTTTCAGCATCAGGTCAAAAATTACGGATTCATACACAACCCAGAAAAACAAGGTTCATAATCCGACATATTGACCACGTAATCATCATAGTTTTAGCCACTTTGTAAAAAACCTACACCTGTCAGGGGAGGATTCTCCGGTAGCCTTTTATAATTTTACCCTTTACACTTGTTCTTTTTTCCTTTTCTTTTGTCGCTTCATGGTGACTCGAATTTTTTTTACAAAATATGAATATCCATGTCACAAACTATCATTGAACGTTATCGACACACAGGGCTACATTTTGTTGAAGACTTGCGTAATGGAATCAAACTAGAGATGGTGCTAATTCGTGGGGGCAGTTTTCTGATGGGTTCACCAGAAGATGAGCTAGAGCGCGATGATTCAGAAAGCCCTCAGCATTTAGTAAACATTCAGCAATTTTTCATGGGTAAATATCCAGTCACTCAAGCACAGTGGCAAGCCGTAGCAGCACTACCGCAGGTTAATCAAGAGCTAGACCCCGATCCCTCGGAATTTAAAGGTGTAAATCGACCCGTAGAGCAAGTATCTTGGTATGATGCGGTTGAGTTCTGCTCACGCCTTGCTGCCCATACAAAAAGAGCTTACCGCCTGCCTAGTGAAGCAGAATGGGAATATGCCTGTAGAGCCGGAACAACCACCCCATTCCATTTTGGCGAAACAATTACATCAGAATTAGCAAACTATGATGCTAACTACACTTATGGCGAAGGTGTGGAAGGAACGTATCGAGGAGCAACAACGGAAGTAGGCAGCTTTGGAGTAGCAAATGCCTTTGGGCTATATGATATGCACGGCAACGTCTGGGAATGGTGTCTAGACGACTGGCATAGCAACTATGAAGGTGCGCCAACAGATGGGAGTGCATGGTTTGATGATAATGATAACTTTTATCAAAAACAAGGAGATGCCGTGCTGCGGGGCGGTTCCTGGCACAACCTTCCTAGGTACTGCCGTTCTGCGTCTCGTGACCTCAACATTAGAGCGGGGCGCGTCAGCATCAACGACTATATTAGTTTTCGTGTTGTCTGCGATGTTGGGAGGATTCTCCAGTAGCCCTTTATACTTTTCTCCTTTTACTCTTTACACTTGTACTTTTTCCCTTTTCTTTTGTCGAACTAGATATTTTACGCTACCAAACAAGAATGCTCCTCGACTTCAATAAAATGTCAGTAGAGCGATATGAATATGCAATCAAATTAATAGATGAAATTGGTACAGAACTAGGTGGATGGATAAAAAAGCAAAGAAATAGAGAACAGTAATTGTATCTGAATAAAATATAATGAAGCGTTACGGCAATCTTTACCCACAAATCATTAAATTTGAAAGTATACTTCTCGCATCGCGTCAAGCGCAAAAAGGCAAGCGATTTCGAGATAACGTTTTAGATTTTAACTATCACCTGGAGACGGAATTAATAAGATTACAGAAACAATTAACAGATAAAACTTATCAGCCAGGAGCTTATCGCACTTTTCACCTGATAAATCCCAAAAGCCGCCTAATTTCAGCCGCACCCTATCGTGATAGAGTGGTTCACCATGCACTATGTAATATCATCGTGCCAATTTTCGAGAGAACTTTTATAGCTGATTCTTATGCTAATCGGCTTGGTTTTGGAACACATCAAGCCTTGAAAAAATTTACTCATTTTGCTAGAAACAGCCGCTATATACTTCAGTGTGATATCAGGAAGTATTTCCCTACTATTGACCACATAATTTTAAAAGAATTAATCCGCCGCAAAATCAAATGCTCAGATACATTGTGGCTAATTGATACTCTTATTGACAACAGCAACGAACAAGAAACAGTAATTGATTATTTTCCAGGAGATGATTTACTTACTCCTGTCAACCGGAAAAAAGGTTTACAAATTGGAAATTTAACCAGCCAGTTTTTTGCAAATATTTATTTAAATGGCTTTGACCATTTTGTGAAAGAACAACTAAAAATATCCAAATATGTCCGCTATGTCGATGACTTTGCTTTATTTAGCGATCAACGAGAATTATTAGCAGATGCCAGACTAGCAGTAGAAGAATATTTAACTAAATTAAGACTCAATATTCACCCAGTTAAAAGCCAATTGTTTGAAACGAAAGTTGGTACAAGCTTTTTAGGATTTAGAATATTTGCAGAGAAAATCCGAGTACGAAATAGCAATTTACATCAAGCAAGGCGCAGACTCAAGCGATTGCAAACAGACTATGCTCAAGGTAGGATTCAACTAGAAAAAGTGAATCAATCTATACAAAGTTGGTTCGCTCATTTAGAACATGGCGATACTTGGCAATTGCGCCAACAGATATTTACTTTACTCGCATGGTCGAGGGAGTAGAGAAGGGGCAGGCGAACCCGACTGCGGGGCGGTTCCTGGAACAACAATCCTAAAAACTGCCGTTCTGCGTCTCGTAACAACAACAATAGAGCGGAGCGCGACAACATCAACAACAATATTGGTTTTCGTGTTGTCTGCGGTGTTGGGAGGTCTCTTTACCGCGAGAGTCGGCAGGTAGGAATCTGTCGAGAGTGCAACCGAAGAGTCCAGCCTGTTCCTGTGATGTCGGTGACGATATCCAAAAATCAAACTTGGTGGGGTAGCTTGGTAAGCTTGCTGAACAGTTGCCTCACCATCCACGTATTAATTTGACTTTTCACACCACTCCTCATTTCCTAGAAAAATCAACGAACCAGCTTAATTGAAAGAAATAGCTCAGTTATATTACTTGCAAACAAACATCAAAATGTTTCATTCATTAACCTTGATGTTAGCTAGTTTAACTAAATTAGGTGTATTATTGGTCTAATCAATAGACTGGCGACATGAATGATAGTGAGGTGGGGTACGATTACCAGCAGGTACTAAAGCTGCTAAAATTTATGCGCTCCATTCGCTGTAATACCTTGCATCCCCGCGACTTTATTGAAAAATACCAACTAACCCAAGCTCAACTAGCTGAATTGTTGGGTGTATCCATACAGCTTGTCAAAACTTGGTTTGCGCGAGAAAACCCACGACAACCAGAGCAGAGGTATTTAGACCGACTTGCCGAAATAGATGCGCTCTTGGAAATCAAAAAAGTGATTGATGAAAAAATTCCTCCGCACTTGCAAGCACTTTTCAATCTAAACAATAAGTTTAATAGTTAGACTTTTATTCTTGACTTTGGTAGTTGGCAAACTTTATTGTGATTTAAATCTGTTTGCCATTAATCAATCATGATACCTACTAACTTTTTACCCAATTTTGATTCTGAAGACTCAAAAGCAGCCATTCCAGTCCCAACCGACTTTCAAAAAGTACCTCTTAGAGAACCACTCAAACATCTCCTGATAGGTTCTTCCAAAGCTGTCACCAGTACTATTCACTACTTACAGGTTATTGGCTACGCAAATGTAGCAGATTGGAGTCAATTGCTACCCACTGGAAATCCAGGAGAATTTATGAGCATTCTCAGCCGTCAGATTTTAGTGCAATAGCTTTTACCACTGCATAAACACAGTCAATGCCCCTAATTAGTTAGGGGCATTTTTACGGCAACCAACTTAACAGTTCTTAACTGAATTAGCACATTTTTTTGTTTGGCTTAGAACTCGCATAAGCTTATGGACGTTACAAAAAGCCCTAAATTGCATCATCTCCTGCAATTTAGAGAGTGATTATTAACTTCAATAAACATAAATGCAAACAAAACTTGAAAGCCAAAAAAACGATATGGATAAGTTTGCAAACACTACATCTGATTTGGATTCGCAACATTATCAGTTCGTTAGTAAGCAAGTAGTTTCTAAGCTGACTGGTTTATCCGGTGAAACGCTTAAGAGGTATAGACTACAAGGAAAGTTGCAAAAAGATATTCATTGGGTGGTTCTAAACTCAAGAGTAGTTAGGTATAACATTACCCTAGTTTTAGATTGGGTACAAAATCATGTTAGTAATCCTAACGCTCACCTACGAGCAATTGATAACTATCTAGCCGACTTACCTTCTAACCAAAGAAAAAAAAGACAAAGCCGTTCATAGAGAAGCAATATCAGCTATAAAGCCTTGTATTTGGATATCAATGAATATTCATTAGTAATTCAGATAGTTACTAATGAATCCTACCCAACACTTAATTAAGAAGGAAGCAAAACCATACTTTCAAGTAAGGTAATTTTTCGCGGCCTATCTTAATTCTCAAAATAAAAGCCATTAGCGATCGCTTTTTGCTGTGCTAGTGGCTGTAGTCAAAAATTTTGTATTATTTCTATGATATTACCAAATAATTCTAATATTAGCGACAGTATTGTTGCTAATCCCTCTCTTGCATCTTCAGGAAATACTTTGCCTTACATAAACCCTAAACATTTTTATGAGTGGGTAAATGATAGCGGAGTTTCAGAAGTTATCACCCGTCTCAATGTCGAATCTATGGGAGATAAGCAGGAAATAGCAAACTATGCAGGTTGGAAGAAATATATTTATTCACTTGGCTGGTTGTGTAGTGGTATAAATCCTCGAAATGGATTACCGATGGGAATGATGCACGGACAATTTAAGCCAGATATCCCAATTAAATTTCCCAAATCAGATAAACCAGCTAAATATATTTCTTCCAAAGCTCAACATGATGCTATCTGCTTGAATACAGGAAATCCACGCTATTGGTCAGATATTATTCAAGATAAGTCTATTCCAGTATTTATTACCGAAGGATGCAAAAAAGCAGGTGCAGGATTAACAAATGGATACCCTACACTCGCTTTATGTGGCGTAGACATGGGTTTAGATGATGGAAAGCTGGTTAGTCATTTAGCACTGTTTGCGAAACCAGGAAGAAGTTTTTATCTCTGCTTTGATGCTGATATTGTTCGCAAAAACTCTGTGAGACAAGCACTGCTGAGATTATCTAAAGTGTTATGCGACTGTCAATGCACAGTTCGAGTAGTTATGTGGGATGAGTCTAGAGGTAAAGGTATGGATGATTTTATAGTAGCTAATGGCAAGGCAGCATTTGATATTGAGATTGCTAAAGCGCAGGGAATTGAGGAATGGAAAAAACAATTCAAACATGAAGAAAATCATGAACAACCAAAGAAGACAAAACTACCAGAACAATCTGTAATGGCAGAAATACTAGCACTTCAATTAAACAATATAAAATTTGATTGCAAGATTAATCAATGGATACAATATCAAAATGGATACTGGAGGATTATAAGCTCTAAGAAAGTAATTTTAAAAAAAATTATTCAAAAAATTAAAGAGATTTATCCTAATCAAGGATTTGGTGCTGGCTACCTTGAAGGTGTGATGCAATTACTGATATCAGAACTACTTCTTGAAGATGACGTGGATTCAGATAAACATTTGCTGCCATTCAAAAACGGAGTTTTGGATCTCAAAACAAATAAACTAATACCCCACTCACCTAACCATTATTTTCGCAATATTATTGATAGGGAGCATGACCCTAATGCTACTGATTGGAGCAAGATAGAAGAATGGATGGATTTTATATTTGAAAATAACCCAAGCCAAAAGCGGTTACTTATATGTTGGTATGCTGCTGTATTACGGGGTATGTGGAAAATTCATAGGTTTGCCCTAATTATTGGTTTAGGTGGTACTGGTAAATCTACAGCAATGAAACTAGCGATCGCATTAGTTGGAAATCTTTTCAGCCAATGCTCAAATCTTACATCTCTTAACAACAACCAATTTCAGACAGCTAATATTTATGACAAGCGGTTAGTTTGTATAAATGACGCAGATAAGTATCATGGTAAATTAGAGATTTTCAAAAATATAACTGGAGGAGATGAAATTACTATCGAAAATAAATTTGAGAAAGCTTTTAGTGCCATCTATAAAGGAATGGTAATGATAACTGCTAATAATTTTGTATTTTCTGCTCATGATTCCGGGCTTGATAGACGGATGATTCTTTTTAAATTTGAGCGTCAATTAACCAATATTGATACTAATTTTTTAGCAAAACTTACTGCACAGATATCCGGTTTTACTAATTACCTGTTAAGTATTCCTGAGTCGGAAATTTCAGATACTCTACTTTATAAAGTCGATGAAAGCGGAACCAGAAAGCAAAACGCTATAGAAGCTTTACTACAAACAAACTCTGTAGCTGATTGGTTGAATTATAACTATGTCTACGATCCAGAAAACCAAGCACCAATTGGGATAGACAAAGATAATATCAATCAATTGTATGGTGATTATTGTATTTATTGCCATAAAACTCGTTCTAAACCTTTTAGCAGCAAGGAGTTTAGTCCAGAAATTATTCGCTTAGGACAGGGGAAACTCGAAAAGGTTAAAACTAGAAGCGGTTTTGTGATTCGTGGACTTAGACGAGATGATTTAGGAGGATTAATCGAATCTATTATCAATGAATCCCCACTCTGTTAAAATTTCCTCGTTCACCCTGCACACGCTTCACAGTCTGCTCTAAGTCGCCAAAAGTCTTGGTATACAAGGAATTATCTAGTGCAGGGTCAATATGTGCAAAGAGTTAATTCGCAACCCATACTGCACAATCATAGATACTAAGTTGTAGCAGGGTTTCAGCTATCATAAATTACCCTGTGCAGGCTGTGCAGGTTGAAACGAAGAAGTTATAACTGTAAGTTGATAATGGTGCATTGGAGTTACTTAGATTTTATAAGTAACTCTCAACGCCATCATTAGGGTGCTTTTATCTAAACCAATATGCCAGAGTCGTTAAACTTCTCATTTCTTGCAGTCCATGATCAACAACTTGTGCGTTTGGGTGCTTTAGCAGAGCGATATTTTGTTGATGACCCCAATACTTGTTTAATTAAGTTGCGGCAGTTTGGTGAATTACTGGCACAGTTAGCAGCAGCTAATATTGGACTTTATGAGGTAGCAGATGAACGGCAAATTGATTTACTCAATCGGTTGCGCGATCGCGGTTTAATTAAAGGTGAAGTAGATCGTTTATTTCATGAGTTGCGAAAAATTGGTAATCAGGCGACTCATGAACTTTCTGGCAATCACCGCACAGCATTAAGTGGGCTGAAATATGCTCGTGCATTAGGAATTTGGTTTCATAGCTCTTTTGGTGGAGGTCGCAATTTTGATCCAGGTGCGTTCATTCCTCCACCTGACCCAAAAATAGAGACAGAGGCACTCAAAGAAGAATTAGCACGCTTACGAGCAGAAGCGCAACAACATTTAGCAACGGCGGAAACGGAAGCACAACGACGCACCACAGCCGAAGATTTAGCACGGGAAGCCCAAGCCAAAGTGCAGGAGGTATTGCAACATTTAGCCCAAATTCAAGCCCAAGCTCAAAACCAGTCCCAGCAAACAATTCAGCAGACAATCGCTCAAGCCCAAATCGCTGAAAGTGGGGTGCTGCTGGATGAGAGGGAAACACGCCGACTGATTGATATTCAATTACGTGCTGCTGGATGGGAAGCAGATTCAGAAGAATTGACTTATCAAAATGGTATTCGTCCTCAGAAAGGAAGGAATTTAGCGATCGCAGAATATCCCACCGCTAATGGACGCGCTGACTATGCCTTATTCTGTGGTTTGCAGATTGTCGCAGTAGTGGAAGCCAAGCGTCAGAGTAAAGATGTATCTGAAGGAGCATTAAATCAAGCCAAACGCTACAGTGAAGGTTTTCAAATTACAGGAGAAATTCTTTGTAGTGGTTCTTGGCAAAACTACAAAGTACCATTTGTATTCGCTACCAACGGTAGACCATACTTGCAGCAACTTCAGACCAAGAGTGGCATTTGGTTCTGTGATTTACGTCGTCCAACTAATTTGCGGGTATGCCTCCCCACATGGCACAGTCCACAAGGTTTATTAGATGCCTTAGCTCAAGATATTGACCAGGCCAATACTCGTTTAACCCAGGAAGGTTTTAACTATGGGTTAGAGTTGCGTGATTATCAAATTCGTGCCATCCAAGCTGTAGAGTCTGCCTTAGCTAGGGAACAACGCGTGTTACTGTTAGCAATGGCAACAGGCACAGGTAAAACTAAGACTTGTATTGCTTTGGTATATCGCTTACTCAAAACTAAGCGATTTCGACGCATTTTATTTTTAGTCGATCGCACCGCACTAGGTGAACAAACTGACAATGCCTTTAAAGATTCCCGGATGGAGAACCTACAAAGCTTTGCTGATATCTTCGAGATTAAAGGCTTAAAGGACACAGAAGCAGACAGGGATACCAAAATCCATATTGCCACGGTGCAAGGTATGGTTAAACGAGTTCTCTACCCATCCGATACTGCATCTGCCATTACACCAGACCAGTATGATTGTATTGTGGTGGATGAGTGTCACCGGGGTTATTTACTGGATCGAGAATTAAGCGATCGCGAATTAGAGTTTCGAGATTTTAATGATTACGTATCTAAATATCGTCGAGTTTTGGAGCATTTCGACGCTGTAAAAATTGGTTTAACTGCAACTCCCGCACTGCACACCACCCAAATATTTGGTGAACCTGTTTACACCTACAGCTATCGAGAAGCGGTGATCGATGGTTGGTTAATTGACCATGAACCACCTTTTCAGATAAGAACAAAGTTATCTGAGGAGGGGATGGTTTGGAATCCTGGTGAGCAGATGGAATTTTTCAATCCCCAAACTGGGCAACTTGACTTAGTTCATGCCCCTGATGAGGTGAAAATTGAAATTGAGCAGTTTAACCGCAAAGTAATTACTGAAGATTTTAACCGAGTTGTCTGTGAAGCTTTAGCCCAGCATATCGATCCATCACTGCCAGAAAAAACTTTAATTTTCTGTGCTACCGATGGTCATGCGGATATTGTTGTTAACCAGCTTAAACAAGCGTTTCAGGCTATCTATGGCAGTGTGGAAGATGATGCAATTGTCAAAATTACAGGCAATGCCGATAAGCCATTAGAGTTGATTCGCAAGTTCCGCAATGAAGTTAATCCCAAAGTAGCTGTAACAGTGGACTTGCTAACCACAGGTATTGATGTTCCCGCGATTTGTAATTTGGTATTTATTCGTCGCGTCAATTCTCGCATTCTCTACGAGCAGATGTTGGGAAGGGCAACCCGTCTTTGTAATGAAATTAACAAAGAAGTGTTTAGAATTTTCGATGCGGTGCGATTATATGAAGCGATCGCTCCTGTATCTAGTATGAAACCTGTGGTGGTTAACCCCAATATTTCCTTTACTCAATTGGTGGAGGAGTTAGGAACAGTCAATAACTCTGATGCTTTAGAATTAGTCCTTAACCAACTACTGGCGAAAATTCAACGTCAACGCAGACATTTAAGCCCTAACAGTCAAGAACAGTTAGAAGCGATCGCCGGAATGCCATTATCAAATATGGTTTCCCATCTTAAGCAAAGTACACACCAGCAAGTAAGGGAATGGTGGGAACAAAGAAAAGCGATCGCTCAAATTCTAGATCGTCGAGACGGTGGAACTGCACCAATATTGGTTTCCCGCCATGCTGATGAGTTAGTCGCAATTGAACGGGGTTACGGCAATGCTGAACGTCCAGAAGATTATTTAGATAGCTTTAGAGCTTTCTTGTTAGAGAACATGAACAAGATTCCCGCTTTAATAGTTGTTACACAGCGTCCTCGTGAGTTGACTAGAGCGCAACTCAAGGAACTGCGAATGCTACTAGATACAGCAGGATATACAGAAACTAACCTCAAAACTGCATGGCGAGAAATGACCAATGAGGATATTGCTGCTTCCATCATTGGCTTTATCCGCCAAGCTGCCTTGGGTGATGCTTTGATTCCCTACAGTGAACGATGCGATCGCGCTTTAAAAACCATCCTCACCAGTCAACCTTGGACTGTTCCTCAACGCAAGTGGCTAGAAAGAATCGGTAAACAGCTGAAAGCAGAAACCATAGTTGATCGAGAAGCGTTGGAAAAAGGGGAATTTAAAACTCAAGGTGGGGGATTTGAGCGACTTAATAAGGTGTTTGGCGGAGATTTAGAGAATATTGTCATCAAGCTTCATGAAAGCATTTGGAATACTGCTATTTGATATATGGCAGTTTGCAGTTGAATAAAATACAGACCTAACCCCTAACCCCTTCCCTACAAGGGAAGGGGAATAACACTTAAAGCCTCTCTCCTGCAAGGAGAGAGGTTTGGAGAGAGGTCAAAACATTGCTAGATTCAACCGAGAACCGCTATAATCCGCGTTCAACCCATTTTTAGTACAAAACTATTAATTACGTATTATGCCCACTTCCGATATCGTTCAAAAACTGTGGAACCTGTGTAACGTCCTCAGAGATGATGGCGTTACTTATTTGCAATACGTTACCGAATTAACCTATCTACTGTTTTTGAAGATGGCGCAGGAGACAGGGGCTGAAACGCAATTACCCGCAGGCTTTCGCTGGGCTGATTTGGTAAGTAAAGATGGAGTTGAACAGCTAACATTTTATAGGTCGCTGTTACTCATGTTAGGTTCTGAGGATTCTTCGCAGCGAGTACAGGCAATTTTTGCTAATGCTCAAACTTCTCTCAAACAACCGCGCATCCTCAAAAAGTTAGTCACTAGTATTGATGAATTGGACTGGTTTTCTGAGCATCGAGATGAGTTTGGCGATTTGTATGAAGGGTTACTCCAGAAAAACGCCGATGAGAAAAAATCAGGTGCGGGACAGTATTTTACCCCTAGACCATTGATTGATTGCATGGTTGCCCTGATCAAGCCGCAACCAGGAGAATTGATCCAAGACCCGGCTGCGGGTACGGGGGGTTTTTTGATTGCAGGCGATCGCTATATTCGTCAACACCATGACCCCTTTGAATGGACAGAAGCCGAGCAATCTTTTCAGCAGCATCAGGCTTTTTATGGCATGGAGTTGGTGCAGGATGCTCACCGCTTGCTGTTGATGAATATGATGTTACACGGAATCGAGGGGGCAGTTGATTTAGGTGATACCCTTTCTCCAGCCGGACAGCGATTAGCCAAAGCCGATGTAATTCTCACTAATCCGCCCTTCGGTACGAAAAAGGGTGGTGGTTTACCTTCCAGAGATGATTTCACTTTTCCCACCTCAAACAAACAACTGGCGTTTTTGCAGCACATTTACAGGTCACTCAAGCCAGGGGGACGCGCTGCTGTGGTTTTACCCGATAACGTACTGTTTGAGGATGGACAAGGACGAGCGATTCGGGCTGATTTGATGAATAAGTGCAATTTACATACTATCTTACGGTTGCCAACTGGGATATTTTATGCTCAAGGTGTGAAGACGAATGTTTTATTTTTCCAACGAGGAACAACCGAGAAAGACAACACCAAAGCAGTTTGGATTTATGATATGCGAACCAATATGCCCAGTTTTGGTAAGCGTTATCCTTTAACTCGTGAGCATTTCGCCGAATTTGAGCAATGCTATGGAGATGACCCCAATGGCAATAGTTCCCGTATAGATTTGGGTGAGGATGGGCGTTTTCGCTGCTTTACGCGGGATTATATTGAAAAACGTAATGAAAACCTGGATATTTCTTGGTTACGGGATGAGAGTCTACAATCAGGGGATAATTTACCTGAGCCAGAGGTGATTGCTGCTGAGATTATGGAGAAATTGCGAATAGCAACCAAGGAGATGGAAGCCTTGATGATATTGCTGGAAGGGGAAGAAGCAGCAGAGGCGGTTAGTTCTTCTGTGGGGATGCCAACTTTAGAATAGAGGCAGAAGGGAAGAGGTTTATTTACATCTCGACCTTGGTTTGTTGGTATTTTTCTATTTACTTAGCGGGTGAATATTCATGATTACAGAACAAGAGTTATTAACAAAATGGCGTTTTCTTCCAAAAGAGAAGCAAGAGGAAGTTTTAGATTTTGTGGAGTTTCTTTATTTGAAAATTCAGTCACAAAATCACAGTAAAATTCAACAGACCACACCTGAAGAATTAGGTTGGCCTGCTGGTTTTTTTGAACAAACGGCTGGTTGTTTAGCTGATGACCCTATTCAAAGATATCCCCAAGGGGAGTATGAACAAAGGGAGCAGTTAGATTGATTTATTTATTAGATACTAATGCTTGCATTGTTTATCTAAATCGTCCTAAGTCTGGTGTGCGGCAACGATTGACAATGCTATCTCCGCAAGATGTTGCAGTGTGTTCAGTTGTGAAAGGTGAACTATTATACGGTGCAATGCGTAGTAATAATCCTGTAAGGACTTTGGCTTTACAGGAAGCATTTCTCAATAATTTTATATCTTTACCTTTTGATGATGCAGCAGCTACGATTTTTGGAACAATTCGGGCTGAGTTAGCTGCTAATGGTACACCGATTGGCCCTTATGATTTACAAATCGCGGCTATTGCAATAGCAAATAATTTAATTTTAGTAACGCATAATGTAAGAGAGTTTAGTCGAGTGAATGGGTTGCAAATTGAAGATTGGGAGCAAGAAAGTTGAGTAAATAAATACAATTAACATTTGTAGGTTTACAGCCTTCTAATTGAGGAAGATGTTAAAATTTTACGTGTTGTTAGTAAGTATAAAAATTTAGGAGATTTGTTTTTATAATAGGATAAATATTAAAGGAATTGGTTGAGATGAGTGACGAATTAACAGAATTACCTAATAGTTGGAAATGGATAAAACTAGGTGATATTGCTCTGCCTTCTGATAAAAAAGTTGAACCTACTGAAATCCAATCTATTCCATATATAGGACTGGAACACATAGAGAAGAATACAGGAAACCTATTAGGCTATGGTAATTCTAAAGATGTTAAAAGTACAAAGTCAAAATTTTATTCTGGAGATTTGCTTTATGGTAAGCTGCGCCCATATTTGAACAAGGTTCATGTTGTAAATTTTGAAGGTGTTTGCTCTACTGATATTCTAGTGTTTTCAAATTATCCTTATATATATAATGAATTTTTAAAGTATCGTTTTTTAAATAAAGATTTTGTTAGTTACGCAAGTCAGAACGTTAATGGCGTTCAGCATCCTAGAGTTAACTTTCCAACTTTAGCTGATTTTTCCCTTGCTCTCCCACCACTCAACGAGCAAAAGCGGATTGTTGCCAAAATTGAGGAGTTAAACGATCGCACTCAAAAAACCAAGGAAGCACTCGACAGTATACCTCAATTGTGCGATCGCTTTCGCCAATCCGTCCTCGCTGCTGCCTTCCGAGGTGATTTAACAGCAGATTGGCGCGAACAAAACCCAGACGTTGAACCTGCTTCAGTTGTGCTGGAGAGAATTAGAAAAGAACGCCGTCAAAATTGGGAGGAAGAAGAAATAACAAAATTTCAGAGAAGTGGTAGACAGCCAAAAGATGATAGATGGAAAGAAAAATATAAAGAAATTGCAATACCACAATTATCTGAACTTCCCCCACTTGTTGAAAGTTGGGATTATTCTTATATAGAAACACTTCTTTCTATAAAACGAGCTGGCTTAAAAACCGGGCCATTTGGCAGTTTACTTAAAAAACATGAACATAGAAATACTGGTATTCCCGTGTTAGGTATTGAAAATATCAGTCAAACAGGATTTGTAGAAGGCAATAAAATTTATATTGATGAGGTAAAAGCTCAAGAACTAATTGATTATGAAGTACATGGAGGGGACATAATAATTTCACGTTCAGGTACAGTAGGAGAAATATGCGTAGTACCTTATGGCTTAGGTGAAGCTAGAATATCTACTAATTTGATTCGTGTATGCCTCGAACAAAAAGTTATTCTCTCTGATTATTTTTGCTTTTTGTTTCGCGGTTCTCAATTTTTACTAGATCAAATATCTGAGTTATGCTCTGGTAGTACAAGGGATTTTCTGAATCAGTCAATTTTAAGTTCATTAATTTTTCCCATCCCACCATTAAATGAACAGCAAGAAATTATCTTTAGAATACAATCTATTTTTAAAATTATTGAAAACATAGAAAAACAATATCAACAGGCAAAAGGAAAACTAGATCACCTCAACCAATCTATTCTCGCCAAAGCCTTCCGGGGAGAACTCGTCCCCCAAGACCCAGATGATGAACCTGCATCAGTATTACTAGAACGAATCCGAGCCGAACGAGAAAAATTAAACAACAGCAAACCAAAAAGCGATAACTCAAGCAAGCGAAAGCGCAAGACAGTCGAAGGTCAAGGAGTTTTACCAGGATTTGAGTAAATTAAGGCTAACTCGTTCATTGTTAATTGAATCATTTCTCCATTATTGCTGTTGTAGCTATTAGGATTCGCATTGGTGATTTTAAATTGACTAAATACTTCTAAAATTGACATTTTAGTCTTATAAGTTCTAAATTTGTTCATTAATCTATGTTCAGAACCTGGCATATTTCAGAAGTTTTGATACAAACGAACTATTGTGGGTTGTTTTTCAGTTAATAAGACTGCCCAAATACAGAAATTAAGAGGTTAACCCAATGTTAGAAAAATTTAGCAGCAATGACGAAGAGCTTTATACTGACATAATTGATGAAAATGGTCGCTTGATAACTGTTCCGCTAGGATATGCACTAAAACTAACGGAAAAACGAGCCATTGCCGAAGATAAATTTCTAGAAATTAAGCGCAATAAAGCTCCTGTGCATTTTATTCCCCTCCCAGATGTTCCTGAAGCGCAAGATTTCTTGAGATTGAGTTATGCAATTAAAAATGTAGCTGTATTTGATATTGGTTCTGTCAATGACGATCAGGCACTGATGATGCGATGTATCCAGTTTTACTGGCAGTCTAAAGCTGGATTATTACCCAACATGATTTACAAACTTATTCCTGATTCTTCAATGTTAGAAGACAATTTGAGTAAGCTAATGCCACCAACTGCCCTCGAAAATCTTAAAATCGAAGTAGCAGCTGATAAAGCACTTTACGACCTACTTAAATATGACCTGTTTGATCCAGAAACTTCAGGCATTAAAGCATCATCAGTAATTAAAAAATGGACAGATGCCAAAGGCATTACTTTTCCCTTTAGTAATTTTGAAGAACTTTTTGTCACAATTCTCAAGCAGTCATTTCAGAATTATATCCAAGATGAAATGTTTCGCTCAAACTTTTCAGGATATGACAAGAAAACTCTTAGAAGAAACTATCGACAGTTTATAAAGTTGATTACAGATTGCATTGAAGATAAATTAAAGGTAAAAGAAAGCGAAAATATATTATTTGAGATGGGATGGCAAGGCTATCCCATCTTAGCATTTTGGGAATCGAGTCATCAAAACAACTCCAAAGAGTTTATTCGCCTTTGGAAGCAATATATAAAAACCCATAGAGCATTGATAAAACTGATTGACTCTCGCCTTTATTGGAAAAACTGTATCCCACATCAAAAGAGAAAAAGAACTAGCAACAAAGAACCCATTCAAGGGGTATTAACGGAGGACGGATACATACACTGGGTCTGGTGTTAAGTATTCTTTACAAAATTGAATTAACTTGCAAAAAAATCTAACTTTAAGCCTTTAGTGTTAGTAAAGGAAAGAAGATTGGATTTCTTTATCATGAATAAATGTCTAAATAAATTGAAAGCAATTCAATACTATTCTTTTCTATTTAAGCCTCAATAAACAGCTTATTTGTGCATACCCACTTGGTGCTGGATATGCACAAAAAATTGGTAGAATTCCAATATAAATTGATGTATTTATTGAGATTAAATTGAAAAAATGAAACGAATTGTGGGCTATGCCAGAGTCTCTTCCCGTGAACAAGCTGATGATTCTCATGCTTTGGAACAACAGAAAGCAAGGCTTCAAGCTGCTGGAGCAACAGAAATTTTTCAAGATATTCAATCAGGTAGTAATGACGATAGACCTGCTTTGAAAAAATTGATGAACTTAGTCCAACTTAAACAAGTGGATGAAGTGATTATTACAAGAATTGATAGAAAAGCTAGGTCTTTACCAAAATTACGAGAATGTATTGATATTTATCAACAAGCTGGTGTAAATCTTAGGATTCTAGATCAGCAAATTGATTTAAGTACATCTCAAGGTAAGTTAATGGTCAATGTCTTAGGTTCTCTTGCAGAATGGGAAACTGACCTTTTATCAGAGCGAATAAGGCACGGTAAACAACATAGACGCAATAAACTAGCCGCTAGTGAATCATATCCCTGGGGTTATCAAGTAGTTAATGATAAATATCAATTAGACACTCGTTTATTTCTTTGTCTAATTTCAGACAGACCAGACAATTATCTCGAACTCTATAACGAACAGGATGTCACAAAACTACCTGGGTTAACCATCAAACAGATAGCTAGAGATTGTATTGATATATTTCTACAAGTTCAAGGGCTTAGTCGAGCTTTGAAAGCTATATTTGCAAAATATGGAATAGCCAAAAAACATAATAAGAGAAATAGTCGAGATAGTATATTACATTGGACAGCAGCAGGTTTCAATACTTGGCTAAATAATCCTGTTCTTCGTGGACACACGGCATATTTTCAACGCATTACTCTTAGCAAAGGAAAAAGAAAGAAAAATAAGCCTGAAGACTGACAACTAAACTATGATACTCATCCAGACCAGAGGCTCATTACTGATTCCGAAGCAGCAGAGATTCAACAAATCCTCAAATTTAACTCGAAAATTGGGGCTTTTAGCTTTAATCAAGATCCTAATAACCCTGTTTGTTATCGAGAATATGCTTATCAACAAGGTTTAGTTTTTTGTGCTGAATGTGGTTCAAAATGTATTAGTAAAAGTGCCAGACATAAGCAAGGAACTTATTATTACTTTGCTTGCCGATATGCAGACATGGGTTGTGGTAATAAAAAATCTACCCGCAAATCTAATATTGAGACTGCTCTTATCCATGCTTTAGTACAGCGTTCTCAAACTTTAGCTAGTAAGTTAGACCAACAGCCAACTGGAGAGCAAGAAAAGTCAGAGAAATTAAAACAGTTAGAATCTCGTTTAGAGGCTCTAGAAAAAATTTCAGGTTTTGATCCAGATTTAGAAAAGCTGAAAGAGAAAATGCGTCTACAAATTGCTGAGGAAATTAATCCCTTCCTCTCTGATGTGCTTCTCAATAAAACCACAGAGGAAATTATCCGTGCTGGTAATAATTTAGCTATCTGGTACACCCTATCTCCAGATGAAAAGGTCAAAATCTATCACCAAATTGTTCATCAGATTACTATTCGCAACGCAGAAGTCGAAGAAGTCATTTTGAAAATTTAAACCTGTCCCTTAGATATATGAATACGCAAGAAAGATTTAACTTAAATAAGCTCAGATGTGAGTTGGCAATGCAACAAGCATTGCAAGAATGGCAACCAAAACCACAAATTTATGGAATGGAATGTTCAAAATGCAATTCTAAACTTATTGGAAAAAATGGTCGAGAAACAGATGGTGTACAACGATATGTCTGTAAAAATTGCTCTCGTGTCTTTAGAGCAAGACCTTTTCTTACGTGTAGTTGCTTGATTCCTGGAAAAGAATTAAAGTGTCAATCTTGCCCTCAATTCCAAGAGTTTTTGGGTATAGTTAAGCAAAAAGTTGATAAATTACGTTTTTTGAGCTTTCAAGAACTTCAGAGCCTCAAAGCAACTTCCGAAAGTACTCAAAACTTGATGTTTACAGCAGATTATGAGTAGATAGTTTGCAACCTGCAATGAGTATGGAGTTTCTACTCTCAGTAAGGTACATTTTCAAAGTTACTACCTTAACAATTACTCAAATGTACCTGACTTGCTTAGGAAACACCAGCGACATACTATATCATACTTCTCCACAGCATAAGTGTTTAAAACTCAGGAACAAATAATTCTCGTTTGTTACCTGCATAGTGCTGATATATGATTTCTGGGCTATTCCCTACCAACCGAGCAACATCTTTCGCGTCTAACTTACCAGTTTCCAGAGCGTGAGTAATAAACGTATGTCTAGTTTGGTATAGCTTTCTGTATTCAATGCCCAATCCATGAATTACAGTTTTCCATATCCGTTCTCTAAAGTTATCAATATCAATTACTTTATCTTTGGGAGAAGGAAAAACAAAAGATTCAGGATTATGGATTTCAGGTTTACTAAATTCCAAGAGCTGATGCAGTAAATCATTGCAAGGAAATTTTCTTCTTTCTTGAGTCTTCAACCCTTGTCTAATCTGCTTACCAGACTCAGTTTTAATAATTGCTTGCTCAAAATTAATTTGTCTACAGTCTTGAGAAATGTGTTTCCACTGTAGAGCGATCGCTTCTGATGGTCTGCATCCTGTTAAAAATAGAAACCTAACAAAAGGTGCATAGTGACTGTGCTTGAATGCTGAAGCTCTTGGACAAAAGCGATTAGTTTCAATTGCATTAATAATTGCATCTCTTTCTTGCAAACTAAATGGATTGATTTCATCAATCTCTTTACTTTTGGATGACTTCGGCACATTAATTTTTTGTGCCATTTCTCTAAATGGATTTTCGGTCAGCATTCCAGACTCTATCGCCCATTCGCAGCAAGCTGCTAGACGTGTAATAAATCGTTTTCCTGAATACAAAGGGATGGTGTTCAAAATATGGTCTCTGATTTCGCAAGCTTTATCTAAATCATGAGTTGGTAGTTTTTTAACATGATTAGAGAAAACACCATAGGAAAGTTTCATTGTGTTGGGGCTACACTGTGGTCGCTTATATTCAATAAATTTTTCCCAAAGCTCTGCTAGTGATGGCTTAGAGCTAACACTTTTAGTTTCATTAACTACAACTGTACTCAGTGCTGCCTGCGGTTTGTATTTAGCAAGAGTAGGGTCAAAATTTCCAGAAACAATATCCAGTTCAATTTGTCTTGCCTTAGCTTCAGCTGCTTTACGGTTAACAGCGTTATCTGGCAAACCTATGCTGAGATAATGTCGTTTACCTGCGAACCTAAACCTTAATTGCAATCTGTCATTGGAAGATAAGACTTGAACAGTACCTTTAGAAGCTTTACTAGAATCGGGTTTAGAGTACATAGATTTTTCCTGGCTAGTACCTTGTTTAGTACACCCAATTTACACCCAATTTACACCCAAAGTCACCGAAAAAGAGCTAATATTTGTTTGTTACTACAAAGAAAAACACTGCCCTTAGTGATAATCATCCAAGATAAAAACAGTAAAATGCTTGCTATATAAGGGTTTTTTGAAAAGCGGGCGATGGGACTCGAACCCACGACGTTCACCTTGGGAAGGTGACATTCTACCACTGAATTACACCCGCGAATAGTGACTGTTAGCTAAGTCAAAGCTAACAGATATTATACCATAATTGATTAATTTTGGATTTCCGAGACAGATGTGTTGTTTGGCGATCGCACACTCCTAACTTCTCTTTCTGCCGCAGGTGGTTTTTTACCAAAACCATAACGCAATGTATTCAAAATCCAAGTTTGGAAGTTATCAATGTAGCTAAATATCACTGGCACTACTACCAAAGTTAGCAGTGTAGAAGTAGTAAAGCCTCCCATAATGGCAATTCCCATTGGTTGACGGACTTCCGAACCTGCGCCAATACCCAAGGCGAGGGGAAGAGTACCCGCAATAGTCGCTAAGGAAGTCATCATAATTGGACGCAGACGTGAAACGCCAGCTTCTATCAAGGCTTGGCGTTGGTTCTTGCCTTCCTGCATATTAATAATTGTGTAGTCTACTAAGAGAATCGAGTTTTTGGTGACAATTCCCATTAACAACACAATCCCAATCAAGGCGTAAATTCCCAGGGGTTTTTGGGCAACCATCAAGGCGAATAATGCACCACCCAAGCAAAACGGCAAGGCGGCCATAATCGATAAAGGATGCAGAAAGTTATTATATAGCAGTACTAGAATTGCATAGATGCACATAATCGCTAAAGCTAATGCACCACCAAATCTGCCAAAAATTTCCTGCATAATTTTGGCACTACCGGAAGGTTGTTGAACAACTCCTGGTGGTAAGTTTTGCATTGCTGGTAGTTGATTTACGGCTTTGACTGCTTCTCCCAGAGATATACTTTGTAAGTTGGCTTCTAGTGCGACTTGACGGGCGCGGTCGTAACGGCTGATAGTGGCGGGGCCGCTGCCAAACTTGATATCGGCCACAGCGACTAGCGGAACTAAACTCCCGTTTTGGCTAGGAACTTGCAAATTTCTGATAGTGTTGATGTCTGCGCGGGCTGTTGGGTTAATTTGTATACGGATGGGAATTTGCCGATCGCTCAAGTTAAACTTAGCCAAGTTAGCATCATTATCACCAATGGTAGCTAAAGAAGCTGTCCTGGCGATCGCTTGCACTGTTACACCCAAATCGGCGGCGCGTTGGGGATTAGGTATAACTAAAATTTCTGGTTTAACTAAACTGGCAGTAGATGAAACTTCCACTAATCCAGGTAAGTTACGCATTTGTTTTTCTAAATCATTAGCAGCTTGGGTTAAAGCTTCGGGATTTTCACTCCGCAACACAATCGATAAACCTTTGCGGCTATCTCCTGGACTTTGACTTTGAAAGCTAATTCTCGCCCCTGGAATTTCTTGAAACAAGGGACGGATTTGTTCTTCAAATTGTTTTTGGGAAATATTGCGTTCTTCTTTGGGTTTTAACTGAATTGATAAGGTAGCTGAGTTGATTTCTTCTGTAGCTAACACCTTTGCCACCACTGGGTTTTGGCGAATAATGTCAGTTGCTTGAGTAACTACTTTATTGACATCTTCTAAGGTGGAACCAGGAGGAACTTCAATTGAAACGTTAGAAATGCCAAAGTCGCCGTCATCAACAAAACCCTTGGGAATCAAGGGAACTAACATCAAACTGGCGATGAAAAATGCCATTGCGATCGCAATTGTGGTTAACTTATGGCGTAATGCGGTTTGTAATAAGGACTTATATGGCTGAAACTGATGTTTTGCTGGTTGCTTTTTGATTTGACGATAGAAGATTTGACTTAATCTGTTCTTAGCGTCAGTAGCACTAGATTGATGTTTTTTATCCTTTAATAAATACGCCCCCATCATTGGCGTAATCATCCGCGCTACCATCGTGGAAAAAATTGTAGACACCGCCACAGTCACACCAAAGGGTTGAAAAAATTGACCAGGTACACCACCCATAAACGCCACAGGGAGAAACACCGCAATAATCGTTGCGGAACTTGCCATTACAGCTAATCCCACTTCGTCGGAAGAGTCAAAAGCTGCTTCCCAAGGAGATTTCCCCATTGCTATATGCCGTTCCATGTTTTCAATTTCGACCACGGCATCATCTACCAAGTTACCAACAGCCAAAGCGAGTGCTAACAAAGTCATATTATTGAGGGTATATCCCAAAGCTTGCTGCACCGCAAAGGTCGGAATCATCGATAAAGGTAGGGCAACGGCAGTAATTAAAGTCGCTCTCCAGTCGCGTAAAAAGAGTAAAATCACGATGATTGCTAGTACTGAGGCTTGAATCAACTCATCAATGGTGCTTTGATAAGATTGGCGAATAATATCGGCTCTGGTAAAAATTAACTCGATTTTGATATCTGGGGGCAGGGTTTTTTGTAGTTCGGCGACTGCGGCTTTCACGCCTTGTTCTACACTCACCACCACACTGCCAGTACTCCGCAATACTTGAAAAGCTACCACGGGTTGATTATCCAAACGGGCAGTTTGTCGCACATCCGCGTATTTATCCTCCACCGTACCCAAGCTGGATAAAGGTATAGAACCACCACTAGGTAACAGAATTTCATAAGTTTGCAGCAGATTCACACTGGCGGCACTACCAAGGGTGCGAATTGTTTGTTCACTACCGCCAACTTCAGCACGTCCACCGGGTAAATTGATGTTGAAAGCACGAATTTGGTCATTTACCTGGGTGGCGGTGATGCCTAAAGATTGTAAGCGGTCAGGGTCGAGGTTAATCCGAATTTCGCGGTCAACGCCACCAATGCGCTTGACTTGTGCCACACCTTTGACGGCTAACAAGGCGCGACTAATAGTTTGGTCTACGATGTTGCTTAATTCTTCAACAGAACGCTGATCTGATTTGACCGCATAAAAGATAAACGGCCCGCCAGCAAACTCTAAACGTTGTACCACTGGGTCATTGATATCTTGGGGGAGATTTTGGCGGATTTGGGTGATCGCATTTCTGACATCATTGGTAGCGCGATCGCTATTTGTCCCTAAAACAAAATTAATCGTGGTGGTAGACTTACCATCACTGACGCTAGAAATCATATTATCGATGTTGCCCAACCCAGCGACGGCATCTTCAATTTTTTTCGTCACCTGGGATTCCAGTTCTGCTGGCCCTGCACCCGGTTGGGTAACAGTCACAGAAACCGCCGGGACATCAATGTTGGGGTTGGTGTCAATTCCCAAGGAAATGAAAGATAACCAACCCACAATTGTCAAAATTAAGAATAAAACAATGGTGGGAACAGGTTTTTTAATTGACCAAGCCGAGATATTGAAGGACATTTTTGGTGTGGGAGTGAGTGGGGAGTGTGGGGAGTGTGGCTGACAGGTGTAGGTTTTTTACAATTAGGAGGAATTGAAGCAAAAGAAATCGTCAACAGGAGTAGGAGGAAAAGTACTCCAACGCGGAAGACGAAGAGGAAGATGGTTGAGTA
>NZ_JACJTB010000029.1 GCF_014698475.1 Nostoc spongiaeforme FACHB-130
TCAACAGGGTCGAACCGTCTACCATATTCATTGGGAGACCTCAAGCTTTGGTGTCGTTACCTTTATCTTGTGGTTTCCCCTTCTTTTTTGCTACCCCATCTCACATAAGGCGTAAATTATGATTATAAACATATTCATAATTTTTAGTTAACCATTATATAACCTACTAATAATTATTGGTAATTAGCTTAAGTGAAAGCTGGGATATAGTGTGAAACTTTAATGAAAATCTCAGTGTTAACCTGTGCTTTCAAGCAGGGTTACTAAAGTTTGAAACTGGAAAAACTCACATAAATTGAGTTATTTTTTCAGCTTGGAAAAGAGTTGGTTACTAGTAAATTTCTCCTGATACAACAGAGGAAAATTTGATGTCTACATTAAGTCGAAGACAACTTCTTATATTTTTTGGTGGCAGTACTGCGGCTGCTGTATTGGGAGACAAACTTTTAACAGGTTTGTCCAGTGTCGCCGAGGCAACAACAACTCCACTAAGCTTTACACCAGTCCGATTACCGCATCCTTTACCGATTTACCAAAATCAGCCTAGTTTTTTACCAACAGGAATTGGACAAGGACAAGTAGTTGCAGCTTCTAGCAGTCCCAATTTGCCTAGCTACAACGTTATCGATGATGTGATTGTACCCCCAGAATATGAGCGTTATATCATCGTCAGTTGGGGCGATCGCGTATTTCCTAACTCTGATGATTATGTCGGTTACAACTGCGATTACACTGGTTTCATTCCTCTGGGCAGAACCTTAGATGAAGGCTATTTATGGATTAACCATGAGTATGTGAGTTTTCCCTTTTCTGGTTTTGCACCCGAAGCTCCGGCTGATGTCCAAGCACTCACCACAAGCTTTCCTACAGTCATCGGTCGCTCTTTACCGACAACCAGAAACATCGAAGTAGAGGGAGAATTTTTATATAACTTGGGTGGTTCGATTATTCGTGTTTCTCGCCGCAATAGTGCTAGACGTTATACCGTAGTTCGCGGAGATAGCCGAAATCGCCGAATTCATGGTTTATCTGGTTTGGGAATTAACCGCGAAAGAACGGATAGCTACAACACTGTCACAAGTTGGGGCAGTCTCAGCCACCAGCAAGGCGACCAAAATTATTTAATTGGTACTGGCCCGGCTGCAACCCAAGTTTTCCCCCTAAGTGCTGATGGCTTAGGTAACAGAATTATCGGTACTGCTTACAACTGTTCTGGCGGAACAACACCTTGGGGAACCATTTTAACAGCAGAAGAAAACTTCCAAGGTAGTTCAGCCTTTTTTGTGGGTGTCACAGAAGCAGTTCAACCCAATGGTACTCAAACAGCTTACTCCAATGGTACAACTGGACAGACTTTTGGTTTAGTTGGTGAAAAATATGGCTGGATGGTAGAAATTGACCCAGCTAACCCGAATTTTCGTCCCCGCAAACACTCATGGTTGGGTCGTTTCCGCCATGAAAATATTGCTATACGTGCGGAAGCTCGTAAGAGATTAGTCGCCTATATGGGTGATGATAGACGTGGTGGACATACATGGAAATTTGTGAGTACAAATGTTGTCACTTCACCAACTAGTAAAGCCAATAGCGATTTGTGGGAACGAGGGACTTTATATGTAGCTCGTTACAATCCAGATGGTACAGGTGAATGGATACCTTTATTATTAGATACTCGCACCAATCCAATTTCTCCTTCAGTACTTTCTTCTGTAGAATTTGCGGCTTTGGGTACAGCGCAAACTAATGGTCGTTTACCACTACCTAGACGTAATGGTGTGGCTGGACAGACTGTTGATGGTGGAGCATTTAATTGCGATCGCACTAACGAAGCCACAGCGTTACCCGATTATCAAAATAGAACACTCAGAAATTTCTACACTAGCCAAGGTGCAGTTCTCTGCGATGCGTTCCTCGCTGCCAACTTGATTGGGGGAACTCCTACAGCTCGTCCCGAAGATTTAGAAGTGCATCCCGTCACTAGAGAAGTGTTCATTGCTTATACCGATGGTGCGCCTGGTAGTGATGGTTATCCTGATTCTCGGATTTTCCAAGTGGCTAAGTTAAGTGCTGCTGTTGATGCTACTCAACAATCAGGTGGACTGTACAAAATTATTGAAGACAGTGCCGATGGTACAGGACTAACCTTTAGATGGCAAAGATTTGCTCAAGGTGGTGAAGCTGGAGCAGATGATGGTGCTGGTTTTGCCAATGTCGATAACTTGGTATTTGACAATCAAGCCAATGTTTGGGGTGTAACGGATATGTCCACCAGCACTCACAATGGTTTCAACGTGGGTGCGGCTGGTAATCCAACAACTATCAATCACACAAGTACTGGTAATATTTCCAATTTTACAGGTGTTTTTGGTAACAACTGGTTGTTCTTTATCCCTACCAGCGGCAGCAATGCTGGAAAAGTTATGCCTTTTGCTTATGGGCCTGTGCGCTGTGAGATGACAGGGCCGACCTTTGTGGGTGATACCCTGATCATTTCCGTCCAGCATCCTGGTGAAGATTGTCCAATTAATGATGGTACAGTTCTTAGCCGCTCAATAGAAATGCTGGCTTTGGATGGCACACTGTTCAATCAGACTCGTACTGTTCCCCGTGGTAGTAGCTGGCCTAGCAATATTCAAGGTCAACCCCAAGGCGTTCCTCGTCCATCGGTCATTGGGATTCAACGCCGCAACCCCATTAATGGCAGATTTGTCTAGATAAGGTTCAGTAGCAGGAGTTTTATTGATTAGGGTGGCTAGAATCATAGCCACCCTACTTTTTTATTGTGTTACTGATGCTTTTTTCTTACGATTTGCCCATAATCCTGTCGCTGTAGCGATCGCTGTTCCCACAAGCGCCAAGGGTTCGGGAACTTTAGTGTAAGTCACTGTGCCTGTTTCTATAGTGGATGTCAAGTCAGCACTGACAATACTATAAAATCGATTGCCACCAGTTGAGGGACTATTAGCATCGCCAATGAAAAATTGATCTTCTACTAGGTAGCTGAGTCCAACAAAATTGCCATTATTAAAGCTAACGATGGGTGCAATTCCGGCGGGAAAATCAAAGTCATCAGCTTCTGTATAGCGAGTACCAAGATAATCAAACACAACAGATAGCAATCCATTGCTGACATCGAGATTTTCTGCGCCCACACCAGTTAAGTTGGTGTCATCATATCTGAATGAACCGCTATATTGACCAGGGTTAGCACCAGAAGTCACATCAGCAGTGAAATTATAATTAAATACTGCTGCCTGTGTTGGCTTAACTTCAACAGTTGCTAAAGATAAGGCGATCGCTAAACTAGCAACGCCTAAGTATTGAGTTGATTTCATCAGACTAAGCTCCAAAGCTCAAAAGTAAATATTGTGGCAATATCACTTAAATAAACTTTGAAGTTATCTTTAGAGGTTAAGAAAAATAGAATAAAAGGTTAAGCCGTTTTTGCCTAATACCAATTCTGTATGAAGATTCACAGAATCTTAAGAAATGAACCGCCAAGAGCGCCAAGGATATAGAGTTTATCACTATGGTTCTAGAATTTTTTATCTGTTGCAGATGCTCAACTTTTGAAGAGATTTTCTACTAATGGTAGTTGATAGTTATCTAACTGAGATTGTGCGGCTTGAGTTTCGTCAAAAGAATCTACCTCTGGAATTTCCGCTTCTTCAGAGGTAGGTTTAAAATTTTCCCCGTTCTCACTATCTATAATTGGCAAGGTAATCTTAACCGTGGTTCCCTGATTTAGCCCCGGACTTTCTAGGGAAATGCTACCACCCATGAGTTCAATTAAGTTGCGAGAAATTGCCAGTCCTAATCCTGTACCATCAAACTTACGTGTTGAGCCACCATCTATCCGTACAAAGGGACGAAATAATTTGTGTTGTTGAGATGGTTCAATTCCTAAACCTGTATCGGTGACAGAAACAATCACTTGCGAATGGCTATTACTATGTTCAATCATGGCAGCGATCGCAATACTGCCTTCATCAGTAAACTTAGTAGCATTACCAATAATATTAATTAATACTTGTCGCAGTTTGGCTGCATCTGCCTTGACTGGAATTGGCTCATCACCCAAAGTTGTTTTTAACTGTAAGCCTTTTTGCTGCACATTCACTGATTGGATATTAATCACCTCCAACAGTGTTTGTCGCAAATCCATTGGGACGGAAACCACAGAAAGTTTCCCGGCTTCAATTTTAGAAATATCCAGTAAGTCGTTAATAATCCCTAGCAAGTGAATGGCGGTTTCGTCAGCGCGTTTGAGAAATTCCATTTCCTCATCGCGGCTATCGCACATATCTTCTCGTACGAGGCGCACACAATTAATAATAATGTTCAGGGGGTTACGCAACTCATGAGAAGTTGTCGCCAAAAACTGACTTTTAATTTGGTTGGCTGTTTTAGCTTCTTTCCAAGCACTTTCTAATTCTTCCGCCCAAGCTTTCAGCCTGTCAAACATTTGGTCAATTGCTTGTGCTAGTTGATTAAACTCCCGAATTTTAAAAGTCTGTGGTACTGTTTGGGCTACATGATGACTGTGAATGTTCAGCACATAATCCCGCAATTCTTCTACAGGCCCGGCTAAATAAGGAGCCAAGTATAAAGATGCTAACAAAGTTGCACCAATCAAACCCACTGTTAGCACAATCAAAATCAGTTTAATTTCTTCTAAACCAAACAGGGCATTATCTACACTGGTAACAGCTAAAATAATCCATTGTGGCGGTTGTTTGGCGATCGGATTGCTAATTACACTATAGCCAGCAACTAATTCTTTGCCTTCTTGAAACGATAAGTTGACAGAGTTGCTTTGACCTGTCATTGCATTTTGAATAATACTTTGCAACCTATCGGCATCAGGGTATTCTTGAATATTGCTGTTAATTCTCTCTGGTATTGGATGTGCCAAGATTGTGCCATCGTCAGCAATTACTAATGTAGAACCTGTGAGTGAGCCTGGGAGATTTTTGGTGTGCTTGTATAGCGATGACTGGACACTCAAGACATACTTTAGCTGCTTAGTTGGATTGTAAACTGGGGCAGAGAGAACCATTTGCAGCTGATTTTCTGTGTCTCTTTGACCAGTTTTACCTGCTTTGGGGGGTAGTACTGGATTGATTTCAAATCGACTGTCAGTTACAAAGGGTAGTTTCGGTTCTCTGATGGGTTTGTCACCACAACTACTAGCAATGATATTGCCGTTTTCTAAATCAGCTAATTGTAAACATTCAACGTAGGTTGGTAATTCTTGAATTATCTGACTGATAAAGTCTTTGACTTCAGCCTCTGAACCTGTTCGTAATACCGATGTTTCACTAGCCATTAATAAACTGGTTTTGAGACTAGCAATCTCATCAGCTATTTTCTTTCCTTTGAAAACCGCACTTTCTGTCAGATTTTGGCGTGCAGTTTTTAGCAAGCTAGAACGCGCTTTATTTAAAGCCACAAGTTCTCCCAGTAATAACACTGGGACAAACAGCAGCAAAATTCTTGTTACTAAAATACGTCTAAACGACGATTGACGGGACTTAGCCATCGGGTGTCTCACTGTCTCACTTCACATCTGCAAACCACAACAGCAAACAATATGCAATTAGATTAGCTAAATGAGACATTTTGTTACGTTGGGAGGGGTTTATTGACGATCCCTAACAGTATCAAACATTGAATGTACAAAAAGAAATATCGTATACCAAAACTCTTATGTGCTAGATGTAATCGCGGCTTATGTTGCATAACAGTACAGTAATGAAATTGGTAAACAGTAGCTTGCTGTGCAAAGATTTTTTACAATCGACACAATAGCAAGAAAATCCTCAGACTATCAAACCAACCCAATGACGCAACATCGTCCTCATACCGCAGTAGTTTTGGCAATGAGTGCAGATGGCAAAATAGCAGATTTTAGGCGATTGCCTGCTCGATTTGGCTCTGGGGCAGATAAAGCACACCTAGAAGCACAAATCGCTGCCTCTGATGCCGTTCTTTTTGGTGCTGGTACACTGCGTGCTTACGGTACGACAATTACCGTATCACATCCAACACTGCTGCAACATCGAATCAAAGCGGGGAAGACTCCCCAGCCGGTTCATATAGTGATTACACAGTCTGCGGATTTTAATCCGGAAATCAAGTTTTTTAACCAGCCTATCCCACGTTGGTTATTGACAACAACAGTGGGAGCAACGATTTGGCAAAAACGCCCAGAATTTTTTGAACAGATTTTTGTTTTTGAAACCTCAACTGGAAAAATTGACACTGCTGCTTTTTTGCAGCATTTGGCATCTATAGATATAACACGCCTAGCGGTCTTAGGTGGCGGACAATTAGTAGCTTCTATGGTTCACTTAGATTTAATAGACGAATTTTGGCTGACTGTCTGCCCGTTGATTTTAGGTGGGACGACAGCACCCACGTCAGTAGAAGGACAGGGATTTCTAGCGAATCTAGCTCCTCGGCTCAAACTTTTGGAAGTTAAGCAAGTTGAGCAAGAGGTCTTTCTACACTATCAAGTGCAACGAACATTAGACTAAGAAAAGTGTGAAGTCTGGCAAATCCATTTCACACTTCACACTTCATACTTCATCCTTGAAAAAGATGGTGGAACAACTTAAGCCGCGCTATTCTGTTGCCTGGATTAATAAAATTGCCGAAGTCCCGCAAAATGCCTGGGATGCTTTAGCACTGTCATTGAAAACTCCGTTTTTGGAGTGGCAATGGTTAAAAAATTTGGAAACTTCCCATAGTGCTACAGATAAAACTGGTTGGTTGCCAAATCACTTAACTTTGTGGCGAGACAAAACCTTGATTGCAGCTGCGCCTTTATATTTAAAAGGGCATAGTTATGGTGAATTTGTTTTTGATCATCAATGGGCAGAATTAAGCGATCGCATCGGTGTGCAGTATTATCCTAAACTCTTGGGTATGGCTCCCTTTACACCGGCTGAAGGTTATCGCTTCTTAATCGCGCTAGGAGAAGATGAAGACGAAATCACCGCCATGATGGTGCATGAAATTGACAGTTTCTGCAATAAATACCGCATTTCTGGGTGTCACTTTCTCTATGTTGATCCTGAATGGCGACCAGTTTTGGAACGCAACGGGTTTAGTTCTTGGTTGCACCACAGCTATATTTGGGAAAATACCGGATTTAATAATTTTGATGATTACTTAGGAGTTTTTAACGCCAATCAGCGCCGGAATATCAAGCGGGAACGGAAAGCCGTGGAAAAGGCGGGTTTACGACTAAAACCTATCACTGGTGATGACATCCCTAAATCTTTGTTTCCCTTGATGTACCAGTTTTACGCCGATACTTGTGATAAGTTTGGCTGGTGGGGCAGTAAGTATTTAACAAAGCAATTTTTTGAACAGCTACACGCCGATTATCGCCATCGGGTGGTGTTTTTTGCCGCCTATAGCGAACATGACAATCGTCACCCAGTGGGAATGTCTTTTTGCCTTTATAAAGGTGATAGATTGTATGGGCGTTATTGGGGGAGTTTTCAAGAAATCGATTGCCTGCATTTTGATGCTTGCTATTACACACCAATTGAGTGGGCGATCGCTAATAATATCCAATTATTCGATCCCGGTGCAGGTGGTAGACACAAAAAACGCCGTGGATTTCCGGCTACACCCAATTACAGCCTACATCGCTTTTATAATCAGCGTCTGGCGCAAATTCTACTTCCATATATTAAAGAAGTAAATCAACTAGAACAGCAGGAAATTACCGCCATTAATGAGGAAATGCCATTTAGTCAGAAACAAGTATAAAGTATGAAGTCTGAAGTATAAATTTCATACTTCAAACTTCACACTTCATACTTTTATTTACTCTCTTGTCCAAAAGAAACTGGCACATCTCCAGGGTTAGCTGGTGTTCCTTCAGGTGTTGTGGGGGTGGGTTGTTCTGGTGTCGCTACATTTTCAGTTGGTGCGGGTTTTTTACCTGCTTGACGCTGTTGTTGTTCTTGTAACTTCTGTTGGGCGATTTGCTGGGTAATTTGCTGCATTAGTTGTTCAACTTTGGCAGTTTGTTCGGTATTACCTTGTGTGCGGTAGTTATTCAGAGCATTTTTCAAGGCTGCATTTGCTTTTTTGAGTTCGCCCTGATTATATAAAGTGATGCCTAAGTTATGGTAGGCGACAGCATCTTTGGAGTTTTGGCGAATGGCTTGTTTATAAACATTAATTGCCTCCGCCGTCTGCCCTTGGACTACCAGCAAACCAGCCATATTATTGTAGGCGACTGTATTTTTGGGGTTGAGTTGGATAACTTGACGATAAGCTGCGATCGCATCTTCTAATTTGCCTTGTTCTTGCAGCGCGATCGCTAAGTTAAAAAAGGTATTCTCATTACCACTATCAAGATTAGCCGCTTGTTGGTAAGCTGCGATCGCTTCTTGCGGTTGTCCTAGTTCCTGTAGTAATACACCCAAGTTATACTGGGCTGTTGCTATTTTGGGATCTATAACTATAGCTTGGCGGTAAGCGGTGACAGCAGCTTCTTTCTGTCCTTGTCGTTGTAACACTAACCCCAAGTTGTAATAAACCTCACTTTGATTGGGGTTCATTCTAATCGCCTCGCCATATTCTTGCACTGCTGCATCCAGGCGATTTTGTCTTAACAGAATATTCCCTAAATAATTCCGCGCCATCCCAATATTTGGGTCACGTTCCAAGGCTTGACGAAAGGCAGATTCCGCACCGTCTAAATCTTTGCGGTTATATAGCGTCACTCCTTTTTGGTAAAAAATAGCTGCATCCAAATCTTGGGAGATCACATTCTCTGCTAGTAACCGACTTCCTGGTAAATTCATTACTGATGGTGCAGCCAACACCAAAAACGCCGAGGCCGCTGAGATGATGGTTAAATGCGACTTCCGCCAATTAATCACTTGGTGAAACGCCATCTGAGGAAAGCCGCAATACCACTGACGAATTTGATGGTGTTTATACATAATTAGCAGCCTGTATTGTAGTGAGTTCTATATGTCAGAGTACCCACTACAGCCGGAAAAATTAAAAATGCCAGATGAATAAAACAGGACTGACGCACAAAGTTTTTCTATTCACATCTTGTACCAAGCGACTGAAGTCACGGCTACACCGACAAAACCACTTGATTTTAGGTTAGTCCGCGTTCAGCTTTGCTGTTGCCGCAGGCTAGGCGGACTTTGTTCTTATAGCCGCGAATTCCATTCGTCGGGGCGTTGCAAGATATGTGTCTATGGAGACTGGGTGTAAAGGTGAAAGGGTTTTGGATACATGCACTCCTACAGGGAAGTCGAAATTCAAAAGTCAGAGAATTTTTGACTTTTAACTTTTGACTTGATTTTGCCCCTATACCCCTTCACCTCCGCAAAATCTTGATTTTTGTCTGAGTACGGTATTTACAACCTCGTTTAGTATGGCTTACACCACAAATACTTTTTGTCAATACATTGCAAATATTATTTACATTCTGTTATATTTAGTTACATAAACCAGCTAAGGAAAAAAGAGATGATCAGCAAAAGCTTCACCATGAATGAACTCGGTCAACTCAACAACTATGCAATTGAACCAAAAGTTTATGTAGAAGAAACCCCACGAGTTGGTTTTACCGAGTATGCAGAGAAACTCAATGGGCGTTTGGCAATGATTGGTTTTGTCTCAATCATCGCTGTAGAAATCATCACCGGACATAGCTTAATCGGTTGGCTAACAAACCTGTAGATAAGTTTGACTATTTTAGAATTTGACTCAATCAACAAATAGAAATTTAATGAGACAATTTATGAGAACTGATTTTGATTTTCCTAAAAAAGATATGATTGGATCTGTGGTTTTTCGCCCTGATTTCAACAACTTTGAAACAATCAATGTTAACCAAGCTTGGTCACTATTTTTTAGTAAAGGTCAAGATGACAAAACATTAGGTCAAAACGTTGAATTAGGTAGGTTTTTCACTAACCTGATAATTGCTATGGTCACTGTAGGCAGCCTCTGGGAAACATTTTTCAGTAATGTAGGTTAAGCAGTTGGTTTTTGTTAGTCAATTGAATAGATTAAAAAGAAGCCCTATGTTATCACTAGGGCTTCTTTTTAATTTTGATGTAATAATTCAGGGTTTATTTATTCACATTTTGCACCTAGTGACTGAAGTCGCGGCTACAGGGAAAAACCCTTAATTTAATGTTAGTCTGTGTAGGCGGACTTTGTTTTTATAGCCGCGAATTTCATTCGTCGGGGCTAGATGCTGGCTGGCAAAATTAGCATCGCATCACCAAAGGAATAGAAACGATATCGAGAGGCGATCGCTTCTTGGTATATTTGCAATAATCTTGGTCTGCCAATTAAAGCACTCACCAGCATCAACAAACTCGAACGCGGTAGGTGAAAATTAGTAATTAACCCATCTACTACCCGCCATTGATAGCCAGGGTAAATAAATAAGTTGGTTTTGCCACAAAATGGTTGTAACTCGCCAGACTGCGCCGCACCTTCTAAAGAGCGTACTACTGTTGTACCAACTGCAATAATTCTGCCCCCAGCAGCTTTTGTGGCGCGGATTTGTTCGACTGTAGCCGCAGGGACTTCAATCCATTCTTCGTGCATTTCATGGGTGGTGACATCTTCTACTTCCACAGGGCGAAATGTCCCGACACCAACATGCAGTGTCACAAATGCTTGATGGATATTGCGATCGCGCAATTTTTCGAGTAATTCTGGAGTAAAGTGTAACCCAGCCGTGGGTGCAGCGATCGCACCTGGTTGTTCGGCGTAGACTGTTTGATATTGTTCATCAGCTGCGGCTGTAGTGGTGATATAAGGCGGTAAAGGAATTTCACCAAAGTTATCTAACAGTTCTACCAAAGATTTTCCTGGCGGTACATCAAATTGCAACAACCGCCCGCCAGTCGCCGCATCATTTTCTAAAACTGTAGCGGTTAGCTGGGGAGTCGAGGAATTTTTACCAGAAAAAATAATCTGTGAGCCTAATTTAAACCGCTTTCCTGGTTTGACTAAAGCTAACCAACAATTATTTTGCCTCTCTTCTAACAGCAATACTTCAATTTCTGCCCCTGTAGATTTATTCCCGTACAGTCTGGCGGGGATAACTTTTGTATTATTCATCACTAACAAATCCCCAGGGCGCAGGAGTTCTGGTAAATCGCGGAAGATGTGGTGTAGGGGGGCTAAATTTTTACCTGTGGCGTTAGAGTTGACTACTAATAAGCGAGAACTATCTCTAGGAACTACCGGATTTTGAGCAATTAGTTCTGGCGGTAGTATGTAGTCATAGCCAGTTAAGGAACAATCTAACTGTCTGTTTTCTACTCCTGTATCTGTAACTTTATTAAAATTTTCTTTTGTTATTGCTGGCTCCATTGAAGGTTATGCTAATTTTTACGGGTTTATTTGATATTTTCTAAGGAAAACACCATTTCATTCATAGAGTTTTCCAACGGACATCATTAGGTAATACCTAATGATGGATTGTAAATTGGGTAAAACTCCCCATTCAAAGACGGGGGCTTCTACCCTACCGGGAAAGTGTTCTATTGAGGATGATAGAAGTGTAGGATTGGCTTTGATCCCAAGCACCAACATGGAATATTTGTATTATCTGGCAAATGCCAGTCTAACACTGAGGGTCGTTCAACATCTGCACGCCACGCCCCAGTTGCCTGTCTCTTTCGTTACAGTTATTCATCAAATAGATGGCTGGGTGGTTAGGATCAAACTTAAATGTCAAATCTCCGCGCAACAGGATGGAGACTTTCGAGCTTTTCTAAATGAATTAGGAATTTGCTACGAGCCACCTATGCGTGTACAAATGGCACTTTGGAGTTTGGAAGCTGGTCAGTCTCCAGTAGACGTAATGCGCCGCTATCAAGTAGCGATCGTCTCTCATGGTAGCTCAGAGAGAGAAGAAATTGAAGCATTCCGCCAACAGTTTGTTCGTGGATTAGGCTACTGTCCAGAAACTTTAGCGTGAAACTGTTGACCGTGTGGCGAATAGCTAATAATTTTTAATTGGTAATTGCTGACAAAAATATTCTAGCAATTACCAATTATGCTTTTATTTGTAGCGGCATGTAGCTAATATGATGAAAGCGGTGTTTGAGATTTATCAATTAATTTTATCTTTAATAAAAAACTACGGTTAGATTCTGTTGTTCCTTCGGATAATGTAATTTGATTGTCTGGGATCTGCAATTGAGAATTTAGATATTTTTGCATAGCTTCAATTCTTTTTTGAGTAATGTCAGTAAGTTCTTTTTTGGCTAAATCAGCCCTTATATCTAGTTGTAAATTTCGCTGCAATTTTAAGATTCTGCCTATACGGTCAAGTAATTGAGTATTAGCAGGTGTCAGTGCTGCTTGATCTGGAGCAAAATTTAGAGAACCTTGCAAAACAGGTATTCTTTGAAATTTGATATTTGCATTTAGTAAACTGAGCCTGTTTCTGACATCATCCACCAGTAAACTTTTCGCATCAGGACTAATCTCACGTTGGCTGAGATAAACTACATTCAAACTTAAAGGTTCTACTGGGTTGTTTGTCATGATTAGCTCGTAGCGTAATAATTCGGCTGGTGATGGCAGTTGGAGATTCTGCAAAGCAGCCTCGGTACTTTGTAAAAAAGCAGCTTGATATTCTGCAATAGTCGGCTGTGGTTTTTCTTCGGGAGGAAGTTCTGGTTTATCTGCTGCGGCTAATTGGGTAATAATATCTTTAGAAGCTGTAGGAATTTCAATTAATTGTAATTGAACGGCATCAGGATTTTTATTTAACCGAGAAGCAATTAACCGAGCAAATTCATTTTTTTCTTCAGGAGTGTATAACTTACTAGTAAATACGCGCATCTGAATTAATAGCTTTTGATTTTGCTCTTGAGCGAAAAACTTGCTAATGTCAGAACGCGGTTGACCATCTATGAAATTAGCAAATTTTTCCCGCCAAAGTTCTGTACCAATTTTGGTAATCTGGTTATTTTGTTGCTTCTGGCTAATTTCTTGTCGCAGTTGCGTGAGAGATTGACTCAAGGGAATGAGAAGAACTAATACTGGAAATAAAATGAGGATAAAACGGCTGGGAAGACTGCCGATAACTTCTAAGCGATTAGAAATTGGTGAGTTTTGGATCAACGACTGGAACCAATGGCTTTCAGGGTCTTCTTCATGCCATTTTCGCACCTGTTGGCGCACAGGCGGCGTGTCAATGTGTAGCAATAAAAAGACAATCATTGCCATGAGGGTAATAGCTGTCAAATTAGTGAGAAAGAGCAACCCTCCGCCACGGGCAATTTGTAAACCATCCGTCAAGTTCAAAGTAGCTGCGATGCCAATACCATAGCCAACAACGCATAAAGGCGGCATGAGCGCAACAGCAATTGATACTCCTGGGATGGAGGTGACAACACCTTTGGGTTCTTTGCTGGTAGCCACTGAACCCAAAGCGCCAGAAAATAGGGCAATTACTAAATCAAGGGAATTGGGACGAGTTCGCGCTAAAATTTCTGCTGTTAGTTCTTTAAAGGGCAGAATTGCCACTAAAATGATTGCAAAAGCGATCGCCACAATGCAACTCAAGCTGAGATTAAGGATGGCGCGTACTGCTAAAATTATGTCTCCCGTAGCAAATGCTAATCCAGTAGCCAGAATTGTTCCCATCAACGGGGAAATTAACATGGCTCCAATAATGACTGCTGGACTATTCAGCACTAGCCCTAAAGTTGCAATTCCAGCAGCGAAGATTACTTGTAACCAATAACTCACATCTTTGAGAGTCACGGAAATCAGTAAGTCGCGGTAAATTTCTTCCTTACGGACTTGAGAAATTCCCAGGTTAATTGTCAGCCAATTCCGAAATCGATTTACCGAATCAAATTTGGGAGTATTTGTCTGCCGAAACTTACCCATAATCTTCCTCACCAGTTAATAAGACTGCACTTTACCCAGCAGATAAATCGAAAGCTGCTGATATATATTCTTGAAGATGAAATTCATACCCAGCAACCGATAAACTTAGTAAAGCATCTTGGGCTGATGAAGGGAACTGAGTGTTTAGTTTTGATACTTGCTGACAACAGACTATCGCCACATCAAAGCTACAAAAATAGTCAGCTTTGTCTGGATGTTGAGCTAAAAACATTTCTGCTGTGCGCGACAGTTTCGCCTTTTTTTTTGGCGTGATAGCGTTTCTGCCGCCAGCATCCCAATTACCTGGACTGCGGGTTTTTACTTCAACAAAAGCAAGTTTAGAGTTCTGAGTAATATTTTCTTGTGCCTCTTTTTCTTGATATTGAGCAATAATATCAATCTCTCCCCAACGACAAGAAAAGCGCCGATGTAAAATCAACCAACCTGTAGACTGTAACCATTGTGTAACTAAGTCTTCACCTTGTTGACCAATATCGAGATAATGGGATGGAGGATGATTCGCCATTGGTGAAAAGTACCATGAATTTTAGGTTAAGCGATCGCATTTGGGCAGGTATACTCAGTGTATTGCTGTGGGCTGTGTTGAGCATTACAGCTACTTTTACTTATACGCCCACAGCTTTAGCACTCGAATATAACAAAGAAATATTGATAGAAGCTGATTTTTCTGGACGTGATTTAACAGATTCTAGCTTTACCAAAGCTAATCTCCGGCAAAGTAATTTTAGCAATAGTAACTTAAGTGGTGTGAGTTTCTTTGCTGCTAATTTGGAGTCAGCAAATTTACAGGGGTCTAACCTGACAAATGCTACCTTAGATTCAGCGCGGCTAATTAAAGCAGATTTGACTAATGCAGTTTTAGAAGGTGCATTTGCGGCTAATGCCAAATTTGATGGTGCAATTATTGATGGAGCAGATTTTACTGATGTGCTGCTGCGTCCAGATGAACAAAAAAAATTATGCAAGGTAGCTAAAGGTACTAATCCCACCACAGGACGAGAAACCCGTGATACTTTGTTTTGTCCTTAGTGAAATGAACTTACTGTTAGGACTTATTGTTTTTGCCAAGAATTCGGAGAAAAGAGAGTTCAGACATCAACTCACCCTCGTAAAATTGCGAAGGTATTATTTTGTAAATACTTCACGTCTCTTTTCGTTTTCCAAAATATACCAATTTGTAAAGATATGAGCAAAAAATTAGTAGACAGGCTGCTGCTATTTTGTTTCACATTTGTTCTTGGCTTCACATTTACTATTCATAATGCCCAAGCCGAATCAGCACCTTTCTATTGGGAATTTATCAATGTCGATATTGCCGTACAGCCTAACGGTGATATGTTAGTCACTGAGACACAAAAATATAATTTTACTGGAGAGTATAATCATCAGCGTTCCCGATACATTCCTTTAGATAAAGTAGACAGAATTACTGAAGTTTCTGTATCCGAAAATGGTCAAGTGTTACCCAGTATAACAAGTACAGTAAATAATCAATTTTGGATTCGTTGGGAACATCAATTGCAACCACCAGAAAGCCCTATTTTCGTGTTGAAATATCGTGTTATTGGAGGATTGCGCGTCAATCATAATTATGCTCAAGTATATTGGGAAGCGATATTCTCTGACCGTAAAGCCCCTATTAAACAGGCGCAGGTTAGGGTGGAATTTCCTGAAGAACTTACTACTAAAATTAAAACATTCCAAAGCTTTGGTGTAGTTGCAAATATTCGCCGAGTCGATACAAAAACTATTGAGGCTGTTACTAAACAATTTCTAGAGCCAGGGAAGGGGTTAGAAATTCAGGTGATATTTGATCGTGCGGGTACTAAGATTGAAACCTCTGGATGGCAAAGTTCACAATTTTTTTATGAGAGGTTATTGTGGATTTTGTCGGGATTGCTAGTCTTTGGTATGCCTCTTTTCCTCATTATTGTCTCTAGGACTGGGACTAGTAGTAGCTACATTGGAGACAGTAGCAGTTATTACTATGGCGGTGGCGGTGATTATGGTGGCGGTGATTATGGTGGCGGTGGCGGTGGCGGTGGTGATTAACTAAATAAACGCTGTACGCATCAAATCTAATTACAGTAGTGAAGTACAAATATCGAGGATATCCAGGAGGTGACTGTGGCGCGTAAACGTTTAGTAATTGAGATGGGGATGGGTGTAGATCAGCACGGACAGGAACCAACTGTAGCAGCTGCAAGAGCAGTCCGAAATGCGATCGCGCATAATGCTTTACCAGGAGTCTGGGAAGTGGCTGGGTTGAATGATCCCAATGAAATGATCGTAGAAGTGCAAGTAGCAGTACCTTATCCCGAACAAGTGAGAACAGATGAGGTTCTCGCAGTACTACCCTTTGGACGCAAAACGATAAATGTCGAATCTGGGGGAATGGTGGTTCAGGGACGGGCGATTCCTTCTCTGAATGATAAAAATGATGATATGTTAATTGCGATCGCTGCGGTGACAGTCCTCATCGAAACTGACTAAGCTTGGTTCTCCGATTTCTGCACATCCTCAACAGCATGAGAAATCGAGGCTAAGGGTGGAGTTGATACATCTAATTGTGGTTGTGGCGTTTCGAGTGATGCCGCAATTGATGTATCACTGAAGTAAGAACCTACAATCTTGTCATAATTAGAAGCAACGGCTAAAAATGCCCCGCCTAAAATATAAATCGGCAATGGCAGAGAAAATTCTTGTAACCAGTCAAATAGTTCTGCTAAAGCGAACAATAGCACAAAGCAAGCAATCCAAACTCTCATCTTTCCATCCCCATAACCAAATAACTCTACTAGTTTACTAATAGGGTAGACAGATTGCATGATAGCTGATGTGGACTGAAACACATACCCCAGAATTCAGGCTTCGCCGTGAGTCTCAGCCGAACTGAGTCAGAATTCAGGAGAAAAATAGCCTCTCTACCTTTACCCGATTGAAAATATGCCGTATTTATTGGGATTGGTGTTGGCGATCGCTTCCCCATCCACATCTTTAGGTAGAGGTATCCAGCCAATTAAATTCTAACTTTTGTCAGTATTTATAACAGCAGCTTAGATTAATAATGACTATAATAAAGATATTTGAATAAGTGGTAATTGACTAAATTAAAATGGCAAATTTTACTTTATCAAATATTTTTTTAACCCTAGGTATTGTTTTTCTAGTGATTTCTGTCTTAGGGCAATCAAAATTAGGATTTATTGAAATTAATCCAGGCTGTTTTGGTAGAGTATTAGCCTTAGTTATCGGGGTCGCTAGTTTAGCTTTTGTCCTTTTAGGTGGCAATTTTTCTGTAGAAACTATTGACTTAATTAGAAACTATTTGGCAAAGGCTATTCAGCAAAATATCCCCCAAATTAACGAACTGCTCAATTCTTAATCATAAATAAATTAAGCAGATTTCGAGAGTAAGAGTATGATAATTTTCTTCTGCTATAAGTTCTCTAAAAATTGTGGTGCAAGCATATAGTCTACACCACAATGTTTTCATTTATTTAAATTTAGACTTATTACAAAAGCAGTTGATTGGGCTAAAAATAAGCTCCTACCAAACTATAAGTTAAACTAGCTAATACCAACAGAGTGACAACTATATAAGTTAATTCTCGCTTTATAGTAAAAGCCAATAAAGAAATAATTACACGTAAAATTGGGGTGGCAATTAATAGTAATAATCCTAATTGAATAATTCCGCGACGGCTACCAGATAATACTGCATTGATTACACCATTTGGTGAGCGAAACTCTGATGGTTCACCGTGAAAAATTTGATATGTCGCAGGCTCTGAACCGTGGTGACTTAAATATAAAATGCCGCCTAACAAAACAACAGAACTAGCTATTAATACACCATACTTTAAAAGATTGCTGAGTATATATTCTAATTGCTGTTCACTGGGGGTTTTGCTGGCTATATGACTGGCATTAATCTCACTGTTATTGTGTTGTTCTTCTAATTGTTGAATATCAGAATCTGGTTCTGCTGGTGGTAAGGTAATTGCCGCCACTTCAGTTTCTGGTGATGCTGATGAGTGCCAACGAAAACTAGAATTAACCTCATACTTATACATTTTACAGCCCCCCTATTAGACTGTTGTAGACCATTTTAAAAGCCATTACCACCAGCACAAGACTGAAAATAATTCGTAAAATCTGTGTTTTAGCACCTATGAGTACTTTTGCTCCTAAAAAAGCGCCAGGTAATACTCCTAACATTACCGGCATTGATAATCCCGGATCGATGTAACCCCTGGCTAAATAAACGCCGGCTGATGCGGCAGCGGTGACACCAATCATAAAATTGCTAGTAGTGGTTGAAACTTTAAACGGTATACGCATGGCTTGATCCATTGCTAGTACCTTGAACGCGCCTGAACCAATACCCAGTAATCCCGACAATATTCCAGCAATAAACATGACACTAAAACCTGCTGGTACTGAATGAACTTGGTAAGACATCAAGCCATCTGGAGTGGGATAAGTACCATTGAGGTGGAAATAATTTGCTAAGGGATCTGCGGGTTGATTTTGATCAATTTCAATTCTTGGGCGTTGTGAAAGATATGCAGAATATATCAAGACGATCGCCAAAACAATCGTTAACATTTTTACAGAGACAAACACCGCAATCATCGCACCAATAATTGCCCCAATTGTGGTTGCAACTTCTAAAAACATTCCTAAGCGCAAGTTGGTGTAGCCTTTTTTGATATATGTTGAGGCTGCACCTAAAGAAGTAGCAATCACAGACACCAATGAAGCACCAACAGCGTAGCGAATATCTACGCCAAAGACTGAAGTTAATAGGGGGACAATAACAACTCCGCCACCTAAACCCGTCAACGCACCAACAAAGCCAGCACTAAATGAGCCAAGCCAAACTAGTAGAGAAAATTCTAGTATGTTCAAATCTCATACCTCTATTGATATGTGGAAATATTGAGATATTTTGCGAATGAATCTCCTGCCGATTGGGTTTTATTTAAGATAAATTTAATAACGTTAAGCTACCACTATCGATAACGATAAAAGCGCCTAATCCCATGAGAACAAAAGGCATAAAATTATTCCCATAACGAGTTAATAAGTTAGCGATCGCAGTTTGGTTAGTTAATTTATTAGCTAAGTAACACAAACACCCCACCAAGGTAAAAAACACACCCAAAATTACCAACAAACTTTCCCAAGTGGCGCTGGCGAACAAAGGCACATAAATACTAATGTTGTCAGTACCATTAGCAAACGTCACCGCGGCGACACTGTAAGTTTGTAAATTGAATAATTTGGCTAAAAGAGTATCTTGTGATGTTTCTGTTTGGGGTTCAACGGCTGCTGATTCATCTTCTGCTTGATTCAACAAACACTTGATGCCAATGGCAATGGGAACTAAGCCAAATAATCCAATCCAAGGACGTGGTAGGATTAAGCCACCAAAAAAACCTGGCAGACTGGCCATTACCAGTGCTGTAAAACCAAGATACTGTCCGGCAATGATCTGCCAACGGCGAAACCTGGCGTTAATCTGGGAAAAAAATAGCGTTAATATCACTAAATCGTCGATATTTGTGGCGCTAAAGGCAAATGCCCCGGTACTAATTGTGGTGACTAACCCGTTCATATCAATTTAAATCAATTCAGAATTTTTGTAATTAAAAGATGCAAAAACTTAAGGAATTTTGCTGCGATCGCTAAATCGGGCGTGAATTTCTTCAATTCCTCGGTGCATTCCTGCAACTAAATGGGGAGAACGTCTTCTTTTGACAATGAACCAGCCACTCGTAGCGACTATGTACATCAAAAATAAGTAGGGAAAAGCATTATATGGTGCTTCAGGAACTGGGAAGAGGCTGCTACCAGGAATGCCAACACTACCCAAAACCGGAATCATCATAAAGCCAACGCCAAGAATAGAAAACACGATATCTCGGCGGCGCAGTTGGTTGATTTTATATAGATAAACAGGTGCAGCAATAGAAATCAAGATATAAACACTCAAGAACCCATAGCTACAAATAGCCCCCAAGTATCCCATACACTCGAATAATTTGATATTAAATAATGACATCCCCGCCGGTACGAGGAATGTCATCAAAGAACACATTGTGACTGCAACATGAGGTGTTTTATTAGCTGAGTGCGCCGTACCTAAAGATGAATGAAATAAACCATGACGCGCCATCAAAAAGAATACTCTAGAGGCGGGGTTGATACTGCCTAAAATGCAAGCAAAGAAGCTAAATAACGCACCCAAACCTACTAATTCACCCAAGAAACCTACTCCCGCCTGTCGAGATAAAAAACCCAGAGGTTCTTCTGTGTTGGTAATAGATACGCCAGCGCCATTGAATCCCAACACTTCTATATAAGTTGTACAAATATAAAACAACCCAGCCAAAATTACACTACCCATTACCGATTTTGGGATGGTTCGCAGAGGATTTTTGGCTTCATCACCCAAAGATGTGGCACTTTCAAAGCCAGAGAACGCAAACATCACCAAAACCAGTCCTGTAGCTACGCTACCTGGAGTCGCACCAGTCAAAGTTAACTGGGACATATCCAACGCAAAACCTTTGTGCGCCCAGATAATTATGCACAACACAGCAATTAAAACAATTGATATACCTTCCATCCACAGCATAGCGACAGCAGAAAGTTGGATATCTTTATAAGCGGCATACCAAGAAATTCCTGCACCGATCGCCAGTAATGTAATACTTGAAGGATGAATGCCCAAATGCCCAATTAAAACACCACTAAAATTGGCAAAACCACAAAGAACAGACATCCCAGTGAATAAATAAGCGAGTACTAAACTCCAGCCACAAACTACTCCGGCTGTCGCACCTAAACCTTTGGTGATGTAGGAATAAAGTGAACCTGGAGATGCTGTCCGACTAGCAAATTGATTGATATTAATACTGACAAATAATAGTCCAATTAAGCCAATCAAAAAACTGAGCCAGGTGCCGCTTCCGGAAAGTGCAACGATTAAGCCAATATTAGATGCGGGTATTGTTGTTGGTGCAATTACCGCAAAAGATTGCGCTAGAACTTCCGTAAAAGAAAGACATTCTGGCTTTAAACCATGAAGACTCTGATGAGAAGAAATTTCCTTGTTCATCTTGCAAGTTTTAGTTTGGCGAATGGCGCATAAACGATAGTTTTTATAACAAGTTAGGAGAGAGTTTTTAGTTGAATCATACTAAGAAACAAGCCCTAAGTTTTACTTACAGATATCGATATATCTATCAATGGGCAGCGCCTATCGTTAGTTTTATTTCTCAAGATAGATTTAATACTACCCTATGTATTTTCTACAATCAAGTAGACAAAAAAATTAAATTTAATCATTTATTAATTTGAGCAAATCCCTGAACCTACACGGGTATATGAGAGATTTTGTATTTTAATTGCCACAAAAATTCTCTTGCTGATTGTGCAGAAAAATACCCACAAACATCATCGGAATAAGTGCCATTTAGCGCCTGAAGTTATGAGGTTATGACATATCTAAAGAAAATATAAAGATAAATTAGGAAACAGTACCAAAACATGAGATTCTCAAAAACAGAATGATAAATTTGTCTGGTTGATATGCAGTAATTAGCCAGAAAAACAAGCTAATAAATTCAAAATTCAGTATTTCTCATCAAAAATTTAACTTTGATAGCTGATGAGAATATTGACAAGATGGTTGAGATAGTCATAAGCTGCAATTTTGTAAAAATGGGTAGATAGATATGAAAAGATTTAAATACGTTTTGCTGACAGTTATATTATTTGTAAGTTTAGTATTCGCTCCACCTGCTTTAGCCGATCGCCCAAAAGTTAGCAAAAATCCTGATTATATAAATCTGACTAAAGAGCTAGATCAATTTCGTTCTGCCAAAGCAACACAAGAGCAATTAGAAGGTTACACACCAGAACAAATTGACCAAAAAATCAATGAATTAGAATTACAAAAATACGCTTTTGAGTCAGGACTTGATTGGGGACAATGCACCAATCAAACAGGAAAAACTATAGCTATCTACGGGCCAGAACCAAATTTAGATGATGATGAATATTCAAAAGGAGCAGCACTTTATTTTTTAGCTGATGGCGCGACAACTCAAGATAGATGGAATTGCAAAGGTATCTATCTACCCGCAGATGTAAATGCTGTAGCGTTAAATCCTGACCGTCCTGGTCAAGAATTTGTGGGTGATGTTGTGCTGAAGGTTCCGAATGGAACAAACTTAGTTCTCAAGACAAATGCTGATACTGGGGCAATTGAATTTAATCAAGTTGGCGCTACAATTCTCCCAGCCAGTGATGTCAACTGGTTTATTCCCAAAGTGTCGCAGACAATTGTCGAAGCCCATGTTGCAACTGCACCGACAAAAAAGGCGTAAATGGGGGAGTTGAGAGTAGTGATATCGTGTCCGGTCAAATACTTATCATTAAGGCCGCAGAGGAAGCAGGGGAGCAGAGGGGCAGAGGAAAAGTTTTTGGGTTTTGTGCATAGATTCGGGAATTATCACTAATTAGCCGGACATGATATGAGTGGGATGTAAGGGTTTTGCAGACTTACACCTTATACCCTTACATCCCAGTCTGAAACCTTGATTTTTCGTCTCATTGCGTAAGTCTTGTACGTGACATTTACCCAAAATCTTTGATGGTGACTGGCACATTCTAGGATAGTAGTTTTTAGTAAGAGCGATCGCTTACCACAAAGATTCACTCATTAGCGGCTAACTTTTCCTGTTCTTCTGGGAGTAAAGTAGTTTCCGCCGCAGGCTGCACACCAGGGATGGGTACAGTTTTCACCAGATGGGGTTTAATAATCATACTCACGCCAGTTCCCCAAGCGATCGCCACCATCCAACCTGCGAGAATATCACTAGGAAAATGAACACCCAAATAAAGGCGTGTCCAGGCAATAGTTAATATATACAAACTCCCAAAAATCCAGACGACCCAGCGCCAAGAACTCTGCCAAGCTAAAATCAACAAAATAATAGCCAAAGTTGTACTTGTCATTGCATGGCCGCTAGGAAAGGCAAAATCTAACTCTGGCGCGAGAGACTTCCACAAATCTGGGCGGAGACGATGCCATAATTCCTTGGCTGTGCGGTTGATAAAGGCGCTTCCCAAGGCGGTGATGAGCAGGTAAACTAGCGATCGCCAGCGTTTTTGCCAGAGTAATATCAGGGCGATAGTAATTAAAATTGGCAGCACAGTCCAAAATGATCCCAACTTAGTCAGCACCACCGCCAGAGTATCTAACTGGGGGTTGGCTGTAGAGTGAACCGCTAACAAAATTGGTACATCCCAAGGAAAGCCAGTTTGATATTGCCAAACTTGGGCAGCCAAAATTTGAAATATCTGCAATGGTAAATATACCCCAAGAAATAGGAGTAAAAGCGATCGCCAACGGGCAACCAGCAAATTCTTGATAAAAGAAACAGTTGTCTTTTTCTCTGCATCCATGTCAACTTTGTGCCTTTGCAACGGCAGTTGCTTCAAGTCGGGAAACCCGCCCAACGCACTGCCTCGCCTTTGCGCGAAATTTTTCTAATTATGATTGCAAACGTACAGCCACACTACCCGCATGAGCTGGTAAACCTTCCGCCTCAGCTAAAGTCACCGCAGCTTTACCAATTTCTTGCAATGCGGCTTGATTGCATTCTAAATAAGTAATGCGTTTGAGAAAATCATACACACTCAAACCAGAAGCAAACCGCGCTGAACGGGAAGTTGGTAAGACATGGTTAGGGCCACCCAAATAATCACCTATCGCTTCTGGGGTGTAACGTCCTAAAAATAAACTGCCGGCGCATTTAATTTGACTAGCTAGTAACTGCGGGTTATCTACACATAACTCGACATGTTCAGGAGCCAATTGATTCAGCAATGGTATACTTTCTGCCAAATCACTCACTACGATGACTGCACCGTGATTTTGCCAACTAGCACTCGCTACTGCTTGAGTAGACAGCTTGGGAAGAACTAATTCAACGGCGGTGATAACTTGCTGGGCGAAAACTTCTGAATCAGTAATTAAAATAGATTGGGCGCTGGGGTCATGTTCTGCTTGCGATAATAAATCCCAAGCTATCCACTCTGGGTTATTTTGATCATCAGCAACCACCAAAATTTCCGAAGGGCCAGCGATACTGTCAATACCCACAGTACCGAATACCTGCCGCTTGGCTTCTGCAACATAAGCATTACCAGGGCCAACAACTTTATCTACAGGATTCAGAGTTTCTGTACCGTAGGCGAGGGCGGCTACTGCTTGCGCCCCACCAATACTATATATTTCCGTCACGCCAGCCACCTGTGCAGCCGCCAATACAGCCGGGTTAATTTCCCCATGAGGCATCGGTACTGTCATCACAATGCGTTCCACCCCGGCAATTTTGGCAGGTAAAGCATTCATCAACACCGAACTGGGATAGCTGGCGCGTCCACCAGGGACATAAATTCCAACTTGGGAAAGAGAAACCCAATTTAAACCCAGTTTTACGCCTGTTGCGTCGGTGTAACCAATATCTTGGGGCAGTTGTTTTTGGTGAAAGCTACCAATGCGTTCTGCGGCTAATTCCAGCGCGGCTTTGACATCAGCAGGACATTTGGCTGCTTGGGCGGCGATAAAATCGGCACTCAGATGCAAAGATTCCGGGCTGAAATGGTCGAAACGAGTAGTATATTCCTTAACTGCGGCATCACCCCGCACTTTTACATCAGCCAGAATGCCGCGTACTGTACCACTAACATCAACCGTGGCTTCCCGGCGATTATTGACGAGTGCTTGGAACGCGGTGGAAAAATCTGTGTCAGTTGTTTTAAGTAGCTGCATGGACAATATCTTGGAAATCAGTGCAGGTTAGCAGTCAGGATATTAATTAGTGTAGAGTATGAGGCTCTCTGAAGGTGGGATTACTTGTAAATATGTAAATACTACAATAATTGAAAAAGCCAAAGTAGTGTAATTGTGATGCAATCTATTTTTTGGAGTGTAGAAGAAGTAGCCTCACACGCTCAACAATTTTACGAAAACGGTATTCGTCAAAATGTTGAGCATAGCGATAACATCGGTAAAATGATTGTGATTGATGCCGAAACTGGTGAATATGGTATTGATCTAACAGGTGTAGAGACAGCGTTAAAGTTAAAACAGAAAAATCCGAATGCTAGATTGTTTACTATCCGCATTGGTTATGATGTTGCAGTAAGTTTTGGTGGTGCAATGGAGCGTACTTTAGTTGTGATTTAGATCGAGTATGAAGATGGGCATTGCGGCAAAATTCACATCTGCGTTCTCACAGTTAAAACCTGCGGCGGGGTAGCATCAGGCGGATATAAAAAGTCTACTTGAACTTGCCGTTGATTTCCGGCTGGCATTTGCAAAGTTATCAAAGCTTTTCCTACTTGTCCCCGTCGCTGTACCAAATGAACATAGCGCGTTTGTTCTACTTGATTATCATCGGTGTAACGTAATCTCACTGTTCCCCGAAAAAATACTTGTTCAACTTGGGGATTCAAAAATAGCAGTCTATCCCTACCACCCTCATCTTTTAACGGCGTTTCTATTGATATGGTTACAGTCCGAGTTTGGTTACTAGGATTGTGTAGTGGCAAAGTGAGATTGTATTCTACACCATAGTTACTGTGAGCAAAGTAAGCTGTATCATTGTAGCGTTTCAGCATCGGCGCACTTTGAATTTGTCCTGTGCTGAGTGTAATTAAATGCACTGTTCCCAAAGGATAAGAAAATGCTTTGCCTGGTTGGGGTATCATCAACTGAGACACACTGGAATTATCTGTAATATTTCCTTGCCATTGCGTACCTTGAGACACACCAGCCACACGACTAAAAACTGTTGGTTCTCTAGGAGGGTCGAGAGGTGTGGGGATGGGGTCGCGCTTACCTGCTAAACTACCTTTATCTAAAAGTGTTTGCCACTCGCTAACAGTAGGGGGAAGATCGCTATTCTTTGCTAAGTTTGCCATATAAACTGGGCGATCGCTCACCAATCGCATCATAGTTGTTCGGCCATTAGAACTAGGCGCTTGTACCGGAATGGGTAAGTTTGCCAAGATTTGTGTTTTCCCTGGTTCAATGACTAACTTATCGGGAAAAACTGCTTGTCTAACACCCCGCAACACATCATTCATGGTTCTACTACCAGGGCCAGCGTAAACAGTGCTTTGAGCATTATCCGCCACATCCGGCAAATCAATAAATGGCGCTTCTCTGGTTTGGTAACTGGCTGCTTGTAATACTTGCAATGTTACTGGTTCGTTTCCTGGGTTGTGAACAATTATCCCTTGATAAACCGTGCGGTTTTGGGCTGGCGTTTCTGCCCTAACGATATGATGAGCAAATACATCAAACCTACCTTGGAATGGGTAATTTAAATGTGCTTCCTTGACTTGTTTACCATCTGGGGGGAAAGTTGAAAGTAAAATACCTTCAGTTGTGACTAATTCGGGGCTGTTGCTGTTAAAGGTGGGAATAGTATCGAGTTTTCCTGGTAAAGAACGTACCTCTAGAGGATATGGTTGGACACCTGCAATATATTGTGGTGGAACAGTGTAGATATTTAACGCCCGACACATCAAGGCTGCAACTTCGCCTCTGGTAACACTTTGCAGGGGTTTTAGCTGTTGAACGTTGGGATAATTGACAACAATACTGTTAATTGTGGCAGATGCGATCGCATTCTGGGCGTAATTAGGAATTTGTTGAGCATCGGCAAAATAACGTTGTAATATCTGTGCTGGGTTAGGTTGAGAACTATAATTTTTTGCCCCTGCAACAACACCGATAATTTGCGCCCTCGGAATTGCTTGGTTAGGTTGAAATACTCCACCCGGATAACCAGAAAAAAATCCTTTTTGATAAGCTGTAGAAATTGCTTTTGCTGCCCAATAATTAGCAGGTACATCTTTAAATGTAGTCGGACTGCGTTTAACTGAAGCATCAGGAAAAGCGTTAAGCATAAGTACAGCCGCTTCTGCCCTTGTGACGGTAGAATTAGGGCGAAAACTGCCATCAGGATAACCTGTGATCAGTTTACGTTCTCCCAGTTGTTGAACACAAGCTTTCGCCCAATAATCTTGAGTATCTGTAAAAGCTAGTGCAAGTGAGTCCGATAGAATTAAACCTAAGCCAACTGATAGAGAAATTTTTCCCAAATTCATTTTTATCAACCCAGATAATCACCGATAAATTATCTATGTTCATTTATGTTTATCTGTGATTTGTTACGAAAAATTATACTTCGATGTAATTTAAAATTTAAATCCAATGCTCAGGATGTACTTGGTAATATTTTTTTAATAAATCATAAAGCTGCGAATGCTTCTCTGACAATTGCTGCGGCTGTTCAAAGAAAGTTTCAGTCGCCACGGCAAAAAATTCGGCGGGATTAGTCGCGCCATAACTGTTAATTACAGTTTTGATATCTTGTTGAATATCATTACAGAGTTTTTGATATTCTGCCGTCATTACCTGCGACCAAACAAGATAATCTGATTTGTTGGGTAGAATTGGTACACCTTCAGCTTTACCATCTTCTTGGTCTAATTGATGGGCAAATTCATGCAACACAACATTATGTCCATCATTCCAATTTTGGGTGTCTCTTTGCACCTGTTCCCAAGATAAAATTACTTGGTCTTTTACCCAAGATTCTCCTAGTCTGGCATCGCGTCTTTCTTCGACAACATAATCACTCACCGCCACAGTTTGATTGACAAAATAAGTACTGGGATAAATCAAAATTGAACGCAATTTAGGAAAGTATTCGCCGCGTTCATTTAATAAAAGTAAACAAGCAACAGCCGCAATCGTAATTTTCATTTCTGCTGTGACTTGCAAGCCTTGACAGCCAATAAATTGTTTTTCTACTAAAAATACTTGAATATGTCCTTGAAGTCGTCGGCGTTCTTCGGGAGTGAGACGTAAGTAAATAGGGAGATTATTTTCAATAACAGCACTCCAAAGTGGCGGAAAAGAACGCTTTTTAAGGCGATTTCGTCGCCGTTTAGTCAAAACGGGACTGATAAAAATCGCGGTGACAATCAACCCCAGGATGAGAAAAATAATAATTGCTGCACCCATTGATTTTGTATGATGCTGTGCCACTGCTAGTTAGTATAGCGATCGCACCAACGAAAAGATCCGCGACTTCTCAACAATTCGGAAATCTGAGTACACAACTGCCGTAAAATTAACATTTATCCGGCATCTGCTAATCTTTGACACCCATGCTTTGTGACTATCTAGTACAAATCCTGACCGCCCGTGTGTATGATGTTGCCCAAGAAAGCCCTTTGGAGTATGCCCCAAATCTCTCCCAGAGACTGAATAACAAGCTGTTATTAAAGCGGGAAGATATGCAGTCGGTGTTTTCTTTCAAACTGCGGGGTGCATACAACAAAATGGCGAATTTACCACCAGATTTGTTAGCACAAGGTGTCATTGCAGCTTCGGCGGGAAATCATGCCCAAGGTGTGGCTTTAGCTGCTAGTCGCTTGGGAACAAATGCGATTATTGTCATGCCTGTAACTACGCCCCAAGTGAAAGTGAATGCAGTTAAAGCTAGGGGTGGACAAGTTGTTTTGCATGGCAATACTTACGATGATGCTTATGCTTATGCGCGACAATTAGAAGCCGAAAAAGGTTTAACTTTTATTCATCCTTTTGATGACCCTGATGTAATTGCTGGTCAGGGAACCATCGGTATGGAAATTTTACGACAATACCAGCAACCTATTCACGCAATTTTTGTGGCTATTGGTGGCGGTGGTTTGATTTCGGGAATTGGGGCGTATGTCAAACGGTTGCGTCCTGAAATTAAAATTATTGGTGTGGAACCTGTTGATGCTGATGCCATGAACCAATCTTTAAAAGCCGGAAAACGGGTGCGGCTGTCGCAAGTTGGTTTGTTTGCTGATGGGGTAGCCGTGCGGGAAGTTGGTGAAGAAACCTTCCGTCTGTGCCAAGAATATGTAGATGAAATTATTTTGGTGGATACAGATGATACCTGTGCCGCAATTAAAGATGTCTTTGAAGATACCCGTTCTATTTTAGAACCTGCGGGGGCATTGGCGATCGCAGCTGCTAAAGCCTACGTCGAACGCGAACAAATTCAAGGACAAACTTTGGTGGCTGTGGCTTGCGGTGCCAATATGAATTTTGACCGCCTGCGGTTTGTTGCTGAACGCGCCGAGTTGGGTGAACGCCGCGAAGCGATATTTGCAGTCGCCATCCCCGAACAACAAGGTAGTTTGCGGAAGTTTTGCGAATGTATTGGTCAACGCAACTTAACTGAGTTTAACTATCGTATCGCCGATGAGAAAGAAGCCCATATTTTTGTCGGTGTGCAGATTCAAAATCGCGCCGACAAAGCCAAGATGATAGAAACCTTTGAAAATTGCGGCTTTAAAACCATCGATTTAACCGATGATGAACTCACCAAATTACACTTACGCCACATGGTAGGCGGACATTCGCCCCTCGCCCACAATGAATTACTGTATCGCTTTGAGTTTCCCGAACGTCCTGGCGCATTGATGAAATTTGTCGGTTCTATGAGTCCCAACTGGAATATCAGTATGTTCCACTATCGCAACAATGGTGCAGACTATGGACGCATTGTTGTGGGGATGCAAGTACCGCCCCACGAAATGGAAGCATGGCAAGCCTTTCTCGATACCCTTGGTTATCAGTATTGGGATGAAAGCCAGAACCTTGCATACAAACTATTTTTGGGATAGTACTATAAGGCAAAAGTAAAAAGTTAAAAGTAAGAAGCAGATTTCCCTGTTATCTGTTTGTCCCGATAAACACAATATCTTGCACTAGGCGATTTCTAATCATTAGGGCTAGGTGCAAGATGTGAATAAACTAAACTTTCGCTAAAATCAGGGTGTTTACTTATTTGTGGTTAAGTTGTGGCTACTGTATCTTGTCCCCGTTGCCATCAACTCGTTGAGAGTCAGGCTATTACCTGTCCTTATTGCCGAACAACACTCAAAGCTTTTGGTCATCCCGGTATTCCCTTACATCGCGCTACCGGAGACGAATATTTGTGTGATAGTTGCACCTACCACGCTGACGACACTTGCAACTTTCCCCAACGTCCCTACGCCAAAGACTGTACCCTTTATCAAAATTTGGCCGAGTACCAGTTACAGCAAGAACAACAGCGTCAAGACAACAGTTTTGGCACAACTTTTCAAAGTTGGATAAAACGCAATCAAACTTGGCTATTGTTACTTGGTTTATTACTGATTTGTTTGTTCATTGCTTTGTCAACATCTTAAGAGTTTGATAAAACTAGTTTTCTAATCTCAACAATTTAGCAATTTCATCTGGTGAATGAACAATAAAATCTGCACCATGAATTGTTAATTCCTGCTCAGTTCCATAGCCATAAGTAACGCCAATGGTGGTTAAATTATGAGACTTGGCTCCGATGATATCGTGTTTGCGATCGCCCACCATAATTGTACTCTCAGGCAACAGATTTTCCTGAACTAAAATATAGTGAATTAAATCAGCTTTAATACTCCGCGTTCCATCAAGTCCACTACCATAAACATTATCAAACAGCGGCGATAAACCAAAATATTCAATAATTTGCCTTGCATAAATATCAGGTTTAGAAGTCGCTACAAAAGTTTTGTAACCAGCCAAACGAATTACTTTCAGAGTTTCTATAATCTGCGGATACAGAGTATTTTCAAATAACCCAATCGTAGAAAATCGACTACGATACAGAGCAATTGCTTGTGTAAGAATTATCTCATCTGATGTCTGTAATAGTTGAGAAAAACTATCTTTAATTGGCGGGCCAATACACCAATTCAATTCATCAGCTTCCGGTGGTTGATAACCAAGTTCAGATAAGGCAAACTGAATACAACTAGTAATTCCTAATTTCGGGTCTGTCAGTGTTCCGTCTAAATCAAACAAGATAGCATTAGCAAGCATATTTTCTACTTATATCATGTCCGGCAAATCAGTTATAATTCAGTATATCTGTGCAGAAAGACAAAATTATTTGATTGTAGTGCTGAAGCCGCTATTTTGCTTGACTGACATATCCCTAGGCATAATTCTGAGAATTGAGCTAGGGTGCGATCGCTTATTTTTTGCGTTAATTTTTATGCACCTGTCGTTTTTTTGTCAATCTAAAGTTATAATTCAATGTCAGAAATTCCTGAACTCACCAAGGATTTCCGAAGATAAGCTATGGGTTTTTCCGAAGATAAGAGTCTATCCGAACTTAACAGAGTTGGCTCTTGTCGAAATTTAGTTGTCCAAAACCTGAATCTCAGTCTGGCGCTGACTTTGGCAAATTAGCCATTAATAGTGATTAACTTCTTGCTTAATAGCCTAAACTGCGATTGCCTTTATAAAATGACGCTGTTAGACTAATCTTTATTTATTAAAACAAGCATGAATTTTAAAAACTAAATTATGCAATTTCTCTAATTCATACATATCCTGATTCAGTAATTTTTGCATAAATAATTACTAATCATGTATTGGATTTATCTCGATATTAACTTTTGGGAATAATTCAGGAGCCAAACTTCAGTATTCAGAATGCTGCCTTCTTACATTTTTTGTGCTTTTAATGGGAAAAATACAACAACATAAAAGATGTATATCATGGCTAGTTCACTACAGTTTCACTGTATAATTAATAATCGTTGTGATGTACCATTAAAGGTTAAAGAAACTTACCATCGTTCAGGAAAATGGTATCCAGAAGAAGTTAGTCAACCAAAGGACGTACCAGCAAAACAAGTTATTAAAGCATTTGCTTCATCTGGTCGCATAGCTTCTTCATCAGGCACAGAAGGATATGTAATTTATCAACTGGGAAATGAACTAAATACCTGGATAAAGATTTATTGGGATGTACCTTGGCTGACTGGCTCAAACAACAAATTTAAAGTAGAAACATCTCATGAAAACATCATAGTTCAGACCGATGGTTTTATCGGCTCTGGTTCAGTAGAAAATATCCTCTTAAAAGTAGTTGATTTAAGAGATTAAGCAAAGATGACTAACTCAGATAATTCAATGTATATAGCTGATTTCTTTGCTTTATTCTGGCTCCAATTTTCATAGAAATGGTATTTAAAATTACGTCCGCCACAAAATCAAGATAAATAAAAATCTTATTGATTTTTTTAATACCCATAAAATAATTGTGACCAATATCAAGGCTAATTTCTAGCGTAGCAATAAATCATCAATCTATCATTGAGGACTAAAAACTTAAATATGCAACTCCAAGAATTAACGACAAATAATATTAGTCCTCTGAAGAATTGGGATGTAATTAGTAGAGGCTACAATATTTTAGAAATTGATCCATTACATTTAGTTGATAATTCAGGTTTGAGAATGGTATTTGATTTAGAAGCTACTATTCCTCTCCTAGACGGTAGTGGAATCAAGTCCTCTGAATTTCTGCATATTTCCGAAAGTAGCGGTTTATTAGATGCCACTACAGCAGTAATCTTTTCTGCCTATGATCTTCAATCTTTCTTACATCAAAATATCAATTTTAATATTAATGATTCCATAGGAGAATTATTTGCTTATAGCCGCAGTAGTACCTATGAAAATATCACTCAAGAAATAGAATATAACGAAAAAGTTGTAATTTACACTAAAGTAAGCATCAATAATTATAAACTTCAGTTAGATAAAACTAAAGCTAGAAAATTAAATGGTTATTTCCAAAAATTAGTAGCAGATATCTATTATAAATCATCTTTGCTGCTGCAAGAGTTTGGTACACACTATGCCTATGCAGTTTTTTATGGTGGACAAGCATATCATAAGTTAGCCTTTACAAAAGAAAACTTCATTTCAATGTTAGGCAATCATATCAATGTTAAAACTGAAGCCCAATCTACTTTTGATGTTTTAAAATTTGGTAATTCGATTGCAACCGCCTCAATTTTAAATCAAGATTTTCGTGATAACATTGAGAATCAATATGAGCAAATAAATTATAGCAGTGAGACGCAATTTCAAAACTTTCATGACTGGGCTAAATCTGTTAAAACTAATCCCACACCCATCAAATTGGAATTAGTTCCTCTCTATAATTTATTAACAAAAAAATATTTTCCTGAAGATGAAAATATTGAACAGAAACAAATATACCTCAAAAATCAAATAGATAAATACATCATAAACAATGGACATAATCCATCACAATCAGTAATCCGATATGGTGATGAAATTGAAATGAGTATTGCAGCTAAAGGTCAGCCTCGCTATCTCTGTTATGCAGATAAAGTTAAATATGCTAAGACTGAATCTGAATTGCAATGTCTTAGTGGTAATCACTTACAAAAATACAGATGGAAGATTCTTGCAACTAAGCAAGAAGATTTTAATCAACCTGTAAGAAACGATGATTTAGTTGTCCTGCAAAGTCAGGCATCAAACCTTTATCTAGATGCTAAATCAGGAAGAGATGAAACTTACTTTCCAGGTGAGGGTTTAACTTCTGCCAATCAAAATAATCCTCAATTAGTTAGTGCTAAATGGAAAATTGAGCAGCTTAATTTAGCTGAACGGCGGGAAGTAGTAGATGGAGACTATTTGAGACTGCAAACTCAATGGAAAAATGATGACGGTGAATATGGTTATTTAAAAGGAGAAACTAGCCTCACTACTGCTGAAGAACAAAAAGAAAGAGTGTTTTCTTTTGGCAAAGGTCGTCATCAAAGTGGCTGTTACTGGAAAATCAACAAAGTTGGTTACTATAATAAATCTACAGCAGCAACACACAATAATAACAAAAATCAAAGAATTACTAAATCATTACAATTATACTGCACAATTAATAACCGTTGTGATTTAATATTAAAGGTTAAAGAATATTATTATGCGGAACAGTGTTGCCCAAATCATGAGTCTAGCCCACCAAAAGATGTGCCAGCAAAGCAAGTAATTCAAGTATTGGCTATGTCAGGTACAGAAGGCTATGTGATTTACCAACTGGGAGATGATCCAAATGCTTGGATAAAGATTTTTTGGGATCGAATCAGTGGATTTCAAATAGAAACATTCCATGAGGATATTGTTGTTCAATGCGATGGCTTTATTGGTTCAGCTTTGGTAGAAAACGTACTTCTGAAAATAGCTGATGTTAGATAGGTAAGAATTGAGTAATTATTAAGTTATCAACAAAACTGAATAAACCCTAGTTAGACTTTTGTGTATGTTTATACAACATTTGCTCTATCCAATCAGCATTAAAGACAAATTGATAAATCCGGTTATGAATTCGGAGATTTCCTTGCTGCTTGACTACTAAACCTGATAAAAGCAGTTCTCTTTCTTCCAGGTTATCAACAGCAACAATTTTTCCTTGATGCCAAATTTCTCGATATAACGTTAATCGGGCAAGAGTTTGTGATTCAATATTAAGCAGGCGATCGCGGATAGTTTTTAAATGCTCAGGTTCGTCTTGAGCCTCCCAATTGTCAATCACTTGTGTTTGGACTAAGTTTTCTATCCAACTAGCTTCACTACCTTGGGGAATACTAGTTGAGGAATTACGAATGAGTTTACAAAGTTTTTGCGTGAGAAAAGGTTGTCCACCTGTCCAGATTAACACTTCTTTCAAGACATTCTGAGCATTACCCACTCGTTCTGTTAATCCTTGTAGTAATGGTTGCGCTTCATGTAATTGAAAACCACTTAATTGAATAGCTTGGCCAATGTTAAAGGGGGTGCGCTTCTTATCGAGAATTAATTGCGAAGGATGTGCTACTCCCAATAAAACAAAAGTGAGGCGCTTATATTTTGGCAAATCAGCTCGTTTATTATAAAAACTTCGCAGTAGGATAAAGAAGTCATCAATTGCAAAATTCAAGTTAAGCAAACTATCAATTTCATCGATAAAAATCACAATATTTTGTTGCAGATTTTCTAATACTATTTCATCGATAAACTTACTCAAATGTTGCACTGGTGATAGCAATTCATGTTCCCGCCACCAAGTACGAATATTCACCTGAGCTAAAATATTTAAACTGCTGGCTAACATATAGATAAAACCTGCATACCACTGCTCCAAAGTTAGCTGCTGATTTCCAATTTCGGAAATATCCATAGCTGTACAAGCAAAATTCTCTGCTTGTAGTCTTTTCATAATTTGTACTCGCAAGCTCGACTTACCCATCTGTCGAGCATTGAAAATGTAACAAAACTCTCCTTGTTTCAAAGCTTTGTAAAGATGTCTATCGGCTTGGCGGACAACATAAGTAGGCGCATCTATGGGTAAACTTCCCCCTACTTGATATTCATAAGCGAGAGTTTGTTCTGTACTTCTTAATAAAGCATTTTCAATCACTAATTCAGCTTGGGTAGCTTTGAGAATTTCTAAAGTTTGACTTAACTCCTTAGTTCGTTCTTGCACTTTAGCTTCTAAGTTGCGGTTAGACTCTGCTAATTGCTTTGTGGCTTCTTGCAAAGCTGTATTTTTTTGAGCCAGTTCTTGGGTGAATTTAGCTCGCTCGGCTTCTGCTTGCTGGCGTTGTGTGATATCTTGAAAAGCTGCGATCGCATAAATAATTTCACCTTTATTATCAAAAATTGGCGTTGCTAACACCTCCAAAGGAATCACCTTATTCTCAAGCTTCAATTTCAGATCATCAATCACAATACTTTCACCATGCAAAGCTCTCATAATTGGCTGCTTCTCCATCGGATAATGTTTGGCAGTACCTTGGAGATAAGCTTGATATATCTCAGTTAATTCTGTAGTTGGAGATTGATCAACATTTTCCTTAGCTAAAATTTTCCGTGCAGTTTGATTTGCATAGTCAGCTTGTCCTTGGGGATCAACCACAAATATCCCCACTGGAACAGCTTCCAATATCTGCGTTAACTTTTTCTCACTCTCTCGCAATGCTTCTTCTGCTTGTTGACGCTCTTGAATTTCTTGCTTGAGATTTTGATAAAGTTGAGCATTTTGAATAGAAATTGCCGCTTGAGAAGATAAAATTTTCAATACTTCTAATCTTTCCGTGGTGAAAGCACCAACAGCCAAATTATTTTCCAAATACAATAAGCCAAAAAGCTCACCTTGATGAATAATCGGTGTGCATAAAACAGATTTAGGTTTGTTTTGCAGTACATAATTATCTGTAGTAAATATTCCCTCATGAACTGCATTAGTTAAAATGACATCTTCTCTAGTTCTCACTACATAATTAATTAAAGAATGAGGTAACTGTTGGCTAGTTTCAGCCAGGAAAGATTCATACACTACTACCTTGGAATTATCTACAATACCCTTCGCTTGAATTAATAGCTTTTCTTGCTGCTTTAAAATCAAAAACCCAGTTTGAGCGCCAGCATTCTCAATTACAATATTCATTAACTTTTCTAGCAAATTTTCTAAAATAATTTCACTAGCAAGCGTTTGGGAAGCTTTAATAATTGTTGTAGCATCTAATAGTTGTGAACTACTACTAGTAGTAGAAGAAGTAGAAATTTGATTTTTAGCTAATGTTAAATCTTTTTGGGAAACAAGGATTATTTGTGAATATTTTGCTTCTAAATCTTTAACTTTAGCAATTGCACCCCAGCAGATATAACTATAGTGAGCTTTGGTCATATAAGTCCGGGCAATTTCTTGTCTTCCCAACGCTAAATAAAACTTGGCTGCTAATTCATACGCCAGAGCTTCATCTTGAAGATATCCATTATCTTTAGCCCCAGCAATAGCTAAATCATAAAGTTCCATTGCTGACAATGTTTTTCCCAAAACTCTAGCTTTTTCTGCTTCTACTAATTGATATTTATGTCGATGATTCATCGGGGCGTGTTCCGCCCAATATTTCATGATCTCCTGATTTTTTTCTACTTGATGGATGTATGTTTCTTGCTCATGTTTTTTCTGCTCTTTAGCTAATAATGCTAAAGAATAAAACCAGTTATTATATCTAAATAACACACCTGTTTGCATGAATAGACTATATTGCAAAGTCAATTCTACAAACTGCAAACACTCGTCATATTTTTCAAATAAATAACACAGCCATACTTTATAAGCATAAACATCAAATAATGGTAAAGTATTTTTAGTAGATTTTACATAATTAATAAATTCTTCCTCATATAAAATATCACCAGTTAATTGAGTTTTACCCACAGATGGATTGCGTAAATTTTCTACTGCCTGAGCGCAGGTTTTAATGAGTCCTAATTGATGATTTTGTTCAAATTTACTGACAAACTCTATATATTCAGATTGAGTTTGGGCAACAGCATCTAAATGTTGAGCAGCAAAAAAGATATGAGCGCAATAAAAGTTAGCTGCATGGCAGGCATATTCAATATCTCCCACTTCTAAACCACTTTCAATTGCTTCATAGATAGGATTTACTGTTGCTTGAATATGCTCTTTATGATGAGTGAGACTAATGGCAACTGTTAACAGAGATTGAGATTTATATTTTTTAGCATTTAATTTATCTAATAGTTGCAGAGCTAACTTACCCATCTGATAGCCTAAATTCATATCTGGTACTGACCAAGCTATCAATTGACCATAAGCTGCATAAGCAAATATACATGGTGGAGAATTGCCGTATTGTCTCGAAAGCTCAATCATTGTGTGCAGAATGGGAATTGTGATGCTGCTTTCGGCAAAACAAGCAGGAGGCCAAAGCAACATTAAAATTTCCATTGCTGCTAATTTATATTGGTCAGTCATCAGTGACAGACGCGATAACTGCTCAATATCAATTGCTGGCGGTGATTTTACTAAAGCAACACCCAGCATTTCTAAAAGTTGCTGACCAATATCTAAAACAATATCTACTTGATTTTTAGCTAAATAAATTTTAATTTTTAGTTGATGAAATTTGACCGCATCAAGCAGATGACTAATTTTTTTAATGGCTTGATTACATAAAAATAAGGCTTGTTCTAAATTAATATTGATGTATTCTGCCTCTGCTGTTTCTAGATATAAACTTAAAGTTAAGGTATATTTACTTATCCAACTATCAGAATTTAGTAGTTGTAGACCGATATTTAAGTATTTCACAGCCGCTTCGTAAGCTGTAGCAGATTTAGCTTTTTGTCCAGCCAGGAGATTTAGTTGCGCTAATTCATCTTTTTCGATTTGTGTTTGTAGTAAATCAATGCCAAAATTTAATTGATTCACTAGAGCAAAGATATTATCTTTTTGGGTTTCTGGTGAAGTATTTTTAAGGAGTAGTTTCCCAATTCTTAAATGAGTAGTTTTTCTTTTAGTTTCAGGAATTAGAGAATAAGCAGCTTGTTGCACTCGGTCATGTAAGAATTTATAATTAATTTTCGTATTGCTAAATCTCAAGAGATTTGATTCTTTCTCTTCAAAGACCAACGGAATTTTATAATTGGAAGATAAGGGCAGAATCAAACCTGCTTGCAAAGCACTCCATAAATGATTAGCGGTGATAATCTCTGAATTGTCATAGACGGCTGATAAAACTTTTAAATTAAATTGATTACCAATACAAGCTGCTAACTGCAAAAGTTTCTGTGTTTCTAATGGTAGTTTCCGAATATTTCTGGCAATTAATTCGACAATATTGTAGTCAGTAATGCCAACTGTTTGAATTTCCTGAATATCCCAATGCCAACTGTCTGTACCTACATGATATACCAAGAGATTTTCGCTATATAAACTTTTGAGTAATTGAGTTAAGAAAAATGGATTACCTTGAGTTTTATGAAAAACTAATTCGGCTAATAACTCAATTTTGTTAGTTATGCTCCCTTGATTTAATGTATCTTCTATCAGTTGTTGGATATGAGTCAGCAACAGAGGTTTTACCGTGATAGTATGTATCACAGTGTGTTTTTGCCGGATTTTTTGTAGCGTTTGAATAAATTTATGAGTCGGGCTAACTTCGTTATCGCGGTACGCGCCGATTAAGAATAAATATCGGCTACTGTCATCTGTCATCAACAGCTTAAGTAATTTTAATGATGCGGAATCTGCCCATTGTAAATCATCTAAAAAAATGACTAATGGATGTTTCTCTTGACAGAAAATATTGACAAATTGTTGAAAAATGCGGTTAAATCGATTTTCAGATTCAATGGTACCCAGTTTAGGGACATCTGGTTGTGAACCAACAATTAATGCGACTTCGGGAATCACATCAATCAGTACTTTACCATTAGCACCAAAAGCAGCTAATAACTTCTGTTTCCAAATGTCTATTTGCCGTTCATTTTCTGTTAAGAGTTGACGAATTAATTCTTGAAAAGCTTGAATGAAAGCTGCATAAGGAATATCTTGTTTAAATTGGTCAAATTTACCTGCAATAAAATATCCTCTGGCTGCAACAATAGGTTTGTGAACTTCATTGACAATCGATGTTTTCCCAATACCCGAATAACCAGAAACTAGCATCATTTCTGTTGCGCCTTGACTAACTCGCCAGAAAGCATCCATCAATGTGCTAACTTCTGTTTCTCTACCATAAAGCTTTTGTGGAATTAACAGTTGATTACCGCGATCGCGCTGACCAGGAGTAAAATCTTTAATGTCTCCACCTGCTTGCAACTGTCTAAGACAAGTTTCTAAATCAAATTTCAACCCCTCTGGACTTTGATATCTATCCTCAGCGTTTTTCGCTAACAGTTTCATCACAATATCCGACACAGCTTGCGGAATGTGCTGATATTGCTTGGGTGGGATGGGTTTTTTGGCAATGTGACAGTGAACTAACTCTAGTGGATCATGATTGGTAAATGGTAATTTACCTGTCAGCATTTCATATAAAGTCACACCCAAAGAATAAAAATCGCTACGATAGTCAATCGAGCGATTCATCCTCCCTGTTTGTTCCGGTGCGATGTAGGCTAAAGTACCTTCTAATAAATTAGGGTTGCCGATAGTCGGCTTTTCTAAAAATAGTCGGGAAGATAAACCAAAGTCAGTTAATTTTACCTGTTCACTTTCTACATTAATAATAATATTACTGGGCTTAATATCTTTATGAATAATTGCCGCTTTCTCTAAATCAATTAATGTTTCTGCTAAAGCGATCGCTATTTGTAAGCACTCTGTAACTGTTAATTGTTTAGATATTAGAATTTGACTTAAAGCTTGACCACCAAAATCTTCTAAAATCAGCGCAAAAGCATTTTGATATTTTTCTAATTTGTAAGCTTTAACAACTCGCTCACTTACAAAATCTTTGAGGATTCTATATTCATGGCGTAAGCGCGTAATTTCTTCTAATGTAGGATATTCAGATTTAAAAAGTTTAATAATTACTGGCTGCTGTTGTCTTTTTTTTCTCCCTCGATAAACAACTGTAGCTGTACCTTCATGGATTTTGTCTAAAATGTCATATCCTGCTATTTGAATCATGATTTAGAGTTAAAATAAAAATATAATACAAGTATATATCTATACTTTTGCCTGTAGCCCCGACGAATGGAATTCGCAGCTATAAAACAATAAAGTTCAGTTAAGGCAAAAACTTAGACTTGTGTAGGTTGGGTGGAGGAACGGAACCCAACATTCACGTCTACTTTGTTGGGTTCCGCTATCGCTCTACCCAACCTACTATTCTCTTAACTGAACTAAAAATTATTTACCCAAATAAGCTTCTAAAACTTGGGGGTTGGATTGAATTTGTGTGGGAGTTCCATCAGCTAAATTCTGCCCTTCAGCCAATACCCAAACCCGATCGCACAAGGACATAATCACGTCCATGTTGTGTTCAATAATCAAAAACGTCAAACCTTCTTGGCGGTTCCAAGCGACAATGCGATCGCATATATCATCAATTAACCTGGGATTCACCCCGGCTGCTGGTTCATCCAACAAAATTAACTTGGGATTCGTCATCAACGCCCTCCCCATTTCTAATAGCTTGCGTTGTCCACCAGACAAACCCCCCGCATAGTCTTGGGCTTTATGCGCCAACCCCACAGACTCTAACAAAAACATTGCCCTCTCTTGCAATTCCTTTTCTTCTTTAGCGACTACGTGGGGTTGGAGTTGCACTTGCCAAAAACTTTCGCCTGTTTGTTTTTGCGCCGCTAATAGCATATTTTCTAACACCGACAGCCGCGAGAGAGTCCGCGCTACTTGGAAAGTCCGCACTAGTCCTTGCTGGGCAATTTGGTATGGTTGCAACTGCTGAATTTGTTCACCATCAAAAATCACTCGTCCTTTATCTGGGCGGATAAAGTTAGAAAGTAAATTGAATAAAGTCGTTTTACCCGCACCATTGGGGCCAATCAACCCAGTAATGCTACCTTTGAGAACTTCAATTTGTGCCTCATTCACTGCTTTGATACCGCCAAAGCTTTTGCAAAGTCCAGAGGCTGCTAATAAGGGAAGTGGCGGTGATTGGTTATTTACCAAGGGTGAGTTCCTCCTTTTTCCCTAAAATACCTTGAGGTCGCCAAATCATTAGCACCATTAAAATTAAACCAACGACCATAATCCGAAATGCACCCAGCCGCGCTTCATCTAAGGGAATAATTCTGGGTAGAACTTCTCTAGTAATGGCATCGTAAGCAAAGTAAATAACTGCACCTAAAATTGTGCCGATGTTATTACCCGAACCGCCTAAAATTACCATAATCCAAGCGTCGAAAGTTAACTGTGGTTGGAAGTTATCAGGATAAATGGCGCTTAACTGCCAAGCAAAGAACGCACCCGCCACACCTGCGATCGCACCGCCTAACATCAAAGATTGAATCTTGTACCAAAAAACATTTTTACCCAAAGCTTTCGGTACTTCTTCATCTTCACGGATTGCTTTTAATACTCGACCCCAAGGCGATCGCACTAAAATTTCTAACCGCCAAAAAACAAACGCCAACACCAACAGCGACAACAACATCAAACCTGCTTTGGGATTGTAATTATACAAACCAATCACACCAGAAATATAAATTGCAGCTGTTAACAAACCCAAAACAATCCCCACCCCTAAACGCGATATTAATTCCTGCTTGCTGCTGGTTTTTTTAGCATTATCCGCCACCAGCAATCTTTGGGCGGTGCGAATCCATCGCCACAATGTGAAAAAAGTTACAGCCGCCAATAAAGTCAGCAACCCAATCATGATCAAGCGAACTACTAAATTAGGTTCTGTCGAGAATGGGATAGTATAACTCTGCACCCCAAACGCCCCAGATACCCAAGTATCACCCACAGGTAACTCTTGGTTATTCACCACCAAGCGAATCAATTCCCCTGTACCAATAGTGACAATCGCCAGATAATCTTCCCGCAGGCGCAGAGTCGCAAAACCAATCATCAAGCCCAACAACGCCGCTACGATCGCGCCAATCACAGCCGATAAGACTAAAGGAACACCTTTTAAACTTAACAATACTGTTGTGTAAGCTCCCAAGGTCATAAAAGCAATATGACCAAAGTTAATTAACCCCGTAAAGCCCCACTGTAAATTTAGCCCCAAACCAAATAGGGCAAAAATTGCCGTCGAAATCGCCAAAAAAATTAAATAATCAACCATAACAGTTAACAGTTATTCAGTTAACAGTTATCAGTTAACGCTGAACAGTAGACAGGGAAAGGTAAACACTTTTCCACTGATTACTGATCACTGTCTACTGATTACTGTCTCAAGATACTACCTCTTCCCGTTCACCATTGCCAATTTTTGGGAACAATAGCCTTGACTTTTGGAACATAGTTTATTGATATATGAACTTGCTGCGTATAAGAATCCACCATTTAATCGAGCAATTGAGTGACGAAGAACTCCAAAGCGTCTGGGAGAGTGTTCACGCTTTACATTGTGACTTTTATATGCTCAAAGCCATACAAAAAGTCAAGCGATCGCAGCAACCTTGGGATATCTTGACTCAGGAAGAAGCGATACAAATTTTAATGTTTTACTGATGCAGTGATAAAAAAGGGATTAGAGGCTAGAGGCTAGGGACTAGTTTATCGGTCAGGACTACGCACAACAATTGTCAGTTGAGATGGGTGTAGGAGCAAAATAAAGTTGTGGTATCAATATCCTTTCTTTTTCCTTTTTACTTTTGCCTTTTGCCTTTTGCCTTGTTGTACTAGCCTCTAGCCCCTAACCCCTAACCCCCAACAGAGGTGATGCCTAGTGAGTGTGGAAATGCGCTATGCCAGGTCTTTTTTAATGGATCTGAAGAGTTTAGAACCTGCTGCTTATCAGCGAGTGTATGATTTTGTGTTTTTTGAATTTGGAGAAAAGTGGCAGTTGCATGGTCTTCCTGAACTGCGACAGCTAGACCATGAAGGCATTTTTCACCGTTTTACCTTGGATGATTACTTAATTGGGATTGAGATTAGAGGAGAAATTGTCAAGTTTCTGCGAGTCATACCTATGCCAGATGTTTAGGACAGAGCATTAGCTCAACACTTAAAACTGTATAAGGCTAGGCAGGGATGCACCTGAGCTTACATTAAACTTGTCATGGAAAAACAACTTACTTGAGATTTCCCTATGGATGCAATAGCACTTTGGCAAAGATACCAAGATTGGTTATATTTCCACGAGGGATTGGGACTATACGTAGATGTAAGCCGGATGCGTTTTGATGATGTCTTCGTGGAGTCATTGCGTCCGAAATTTGACAAAGCATTTGCGGATATGGCGGAATTGGAAAAGGGTGCGATCGCCAATCCCGACGAAAACCGCATGGTTGGACATTACTGGCTGCGAAACCCTGATTTAGCACCCACGCCAGAACTCACCCAAGAAATTGTCCAAACACTCGAACAAATTGAAGCCTTCGCCGAAAAAATCCAAACCGGCGCAATTCATCCGCCGAAAGCTAATCGCTTCACTGATATCATCTCCATTGGTATTGGTGGTTCTGCCCTCGGCCCCGAATTTGTCGCCGAAGCCCTCGCCGCCGATTTCCCCCCCCTCAAAATTCACTTTATTGACAATACCGACCCCGCAGGTATTGACCGCGTTCTTAACCAATTACGCAACAACCTCGCCAGCACCTTAGTTTTGGTCATCTCCAAATCAGGCGGTACACCAGAACCCCGCAACGGCATGATTGAAGTGAAAAAAGCCTACGCTGGCCACAATCTCGATTTTGCTCAATATGCTGTAGCCATTACCAGTCCTGGCAGTAACTTAGATAAAGTTGCCCAGTCTGAAGGTTGGTTAGCCACATTCCCCATGTATGACTGGGTAGGCGGTCGTACCTCCGAAATGTCAACAGTGGGTTTAGTCCCAGCCGCACTGCAAGGCATTGATATACGCGCCATCCTCGACGGTGCTAAAGAAATGGATGATGCTACCCGCGTTGCTGATATTAAAAAGAATCCAGCCGCTTTATTGGCATTGTCTTGGTACTACGCTGGTAATGGTAAAGGCGAAAAAGACATGGTTGTGCTGCCTTACAAAGACAGCTTGGCACTGTTCAGCCGCTATTTACAGCAGCTAGTCATGGAATCTTTGGGTAAAGAAAAAGACTTAGACGGTAATATCGTCCATCAAGGTATTGCCGTTTACGGTAACAAAGGTTCCACAGACCAACACGCTTACGTCCAACAATTGCGTGATGGTGTACCAAACTTCTTTGCTACTTTGATTGAAGTTTTGGAAGACCGTCAAGGTCAATCCCCAGAAATTGATCCTGGCGTGACATCTGGCGATTATCTGGCTGGTTTCCTCCAAGGAACACGCAAAGCCCTTTATGAAAATCAGCGCGATTCAATTACTATAACGATTCCTCAAGTTAATGCCCGCACAGTCGGCGCTTTAATTGCCTTGTATGACCGTGCCGTTGGTTTTTATGGCAACTTAGTAAACATTAACGCTTATCACCAACCAGGAGTAGAAGCAGGTAAAAAAGCCGCCGCCGCTATTCTGGATTTGCAAACTAAAGTAGTTACTGTTTTGCAAAGTGAAAAAACACCCCTTTCCTTGTCAGAAATTGCCGAGAAAGTGGGTGCTAAAGAAGAAGTAGAAGCAATTTACAAAATTCTGCGTCACCTACACGCCAATCAGCGAGGTGTAGTGTTGCAAGGTGATTTTGCTCAACCAAACAGTTTAAAAGCTTCTATTAGCTAATTTTTTCTAAAATTTCCTGCTCAACTAAAATCAAGCATCCTGATCTGAAGTCATACCTTCAACGCTCAGGATGCTTAATTGTATAGCAAATAATGAGTAATGAGTGATGAGTAATGAGTGATGAGTAATGAGTCAAAAATTTACTTTAGGACTTACGCAAAAACCCTCTCGAATCCTCTTAACTTCGTGTCCTTTGCGCCCTTTGCGGTTCGTTTTTTCATTATTCTGCGTAAGTCCTGTACTTATTACTCATTACTTACTTCAAAAGTGCTGAATCAAAAAGTACAAATTCCTAACCTCTACCCCCTCGTCCCTTTCCTCACACCACACTCATCAACCTTTGAGTAAAGTAGCTCTTAGGTAAAAAGCAGCGATCCAGGAAAAATGGATTGCGGATATTTTCACCGACAAAATTATCAGATTTACGCAAATGACAGAATGGTGGCACTATTCCCCAATCTTCTGCTAACCAAATCCAGTATCCTATTTCGATTCTGCCGTAATTTGAAGCTGTGAGAATTTCTCCCACACTATTATTGAGAGATACTAATTCTGGCGAACATTTCACTTCAGTTAATAGCCATGCTAATTCTTCAATAGAAAAATGAAACCGATGCTCGGCTGCTATTTTAATAAACTGTTGCGGATTTTTAGCAGCTAGTAATTGTTCTTTTAAAGATGGGATTTTCTGTGCAGTATCCAACAAATCCCAAATTTGTTTTCTGGTAATCACAAACCACGCAACTGCTTCTTGAGTAAATTTATAACCATTTTCTTTAGCCAATAGCAGAAACGCTTCAATACTATCGATTTTTTCTAGTTGAGTGCTGAGGAAAAAATTCTGCTCTACTAGTGAGAGAAAATCAATAATTTTTTGCCATATAAAATGGTCAAACTTTGGCTGTAATTTGACTTTCTCCTTCCAATAGAAATACTTATCCTCGCTCAAGAATAAATTCCAGAGTTGATAATACATAACTTTATTGGTTTTAGTTTTAATAATTGTTAGGGATAATTACCAGTGTAATAAGTATAAGTTGAGTTTATCGACAGTATTAACTAAAATAATTTATGTAAATGAAATTACACAGTAACTAAGTATAAAATTTTTGTAAATTTTAGAACAAGCCAACTTCATATTTACGGATGCTGCAACTTTTTGGGGACAGGCGATCGCTCCTTTCCTCATAGCTAATGACCCAAAAAATCCAAAATTCGGACTTTACAGAAGAATATAGACATGTCAAACCCTGATATCCTTACACTCGTTTTCAAAAGATCATCTTGGTGAGTCAATCTTGTTATGAGCAAGCAATGTAATTTTTTAGCCCATTACCAGAACTTAGATACGCAAAGATAAGTAGTTATTTTCAGGTAAATTCATATACAGGTATACTAAAACTCTGTCACCTGCCATAGCAATATATTTCTAGAGAGTGAGCGCCATTTCTCTCAAAGGCAGGAGTAAATACTGCAAGAATTCCTTGATAATTTTTACTATCAGTTTTTAATAAGTGCCAAGTTAATAAATCTATTTAGTGAAAAATATAGGAGAGTAATTATTATGGTAGACGGCTTTTTTCAAAGAGCGAAAGAGTTTTTTACAGGCTCAAATAATAATGAGTTTGAGCAAGAGACTGATGAAAGCAATATGCGTCCAGACAGCGAAGATGATTATATTGAGCCTGAAGACCAAATTTATGAAGGTTTAAGTCCAGCTAATCAAGAACCCTATAGCGACAAAGCTGATGAGTACAGCAATATTAGCCCAACTAATGCAGATCCCTTTGGCGATCCGGCTGATGAATATGGACGTGAGTAATAAATAATGTCGTGACGATAGATTAAACTGGTGTTGATTTTAGGCGGTGGTAGCGAATATCACTGCCTATTTTTTAGATTAACGAACCGCCAAGACACAGAGAGCGCAGAGTTATTTTGATATTAGGGATTGGGAAGAAAGAGCGATCGCCCTTGCTTTTTTATAATAGGAAATGAATACATCTGGTTCAGTAAATATTAAGTAGGGTGTGTTACGGCTATGAAAGTATTTGAAATTTTCAAAGAATGAGAATTAGCCGTAACGCACCATATATCAGTGATTTAATGGCTACTATAGCATTTAGTTATCTTGAGTATATTTGTAACTCTCGGAGAAAATAAAAGCGATCGCTCCTCCAATCCGTTCCTTTTTCTCTACCTAAATAGCCTGTTAACGGTGAAGAAAGTTCTATCAATAAATCATGAACTATATCATCATTTAGTTTAGGATTATGTTTGGCATTATAGTGGGCGCGAATTTCTGTTACTGTAAATTTCTGATGTGTAGCTTTTGAACTTTCATTATCTTGTTCAGCTAGTTCTTTTAATGCTGTGATAATCTGCGATCGCAAATTTATGGCAGTATAAATTTGTTCGATATATTTTTCAACTTCTTCATCAGATTGACCAGGTTTTAGATATTGTCTAAGTTTAAATAAGTCTACTGAGTTACGATAAGTGCTTTGGAGTTTGACTAGTTTTTCAAGTGTTTCTGGGTTAATAATAGCCATACAATGTACTGTAGCAGCTTCTTTAAGTTGGTTTGTTGGTTCGCCAGGGCCAATGATTAATTTAACAGCTTGATTGAAAACATCTAAGCGATGTAGACTTCCTAAGTTTAATAGCTGTACTGCTGTATCATTAGGAATTTTCTTTCCTGCTTTACATTCCCCAAAAAGTGGATATGGTTCAGAACAAAATAAATCTAAACCACCAGCACCACCTTTATGAGTATGATCAACAGTAAAACCTAGAAAATTAAGACTATCGCGCACCACATTTTCAAAATCTGTCCCAGCTTGATAGTTACTTTTACCTTCGTCTTCTTGTTTGCTACGATTACCTAACGCTGCAATATCACTAATCCATGCTAAATCTGTCTCAGGTTTGTAAATCTGCTGAATACTACTCCAACCTAAAAATACTTTAATCTCATCATCTAAATTTTTCGCGGCTGGGTTAGTACTTGCTATCGAAGCTAATGCACTTTGCAATTCTTGTAATTCAGGGTGTAGAGGTGGTTCTAACTTTTCTAGTTGCTGTTTGCGTTGGGTAAAAGTGCGATCGCTTAATACTGGTAATTCTTCAGTTACAGTTATAGAAGATTGTGAACTAACAAATTTACCTAGTTTATCTTGAATAGTTGAGTTAACTGCAAATTCTTGAGAACTAGCTAAATTATACACACGTAAATAAGCTAGAAAAATATGCTGATTATGTTTAATTATCTCCTTTAAAGCTTCCGTAGAAAAGATGGTTAATTGAGACAAAATATCTAATGGCTTAGTTTCGTCTAATATCTGGCAAAGTTCGCATTTAGCCCAAGCCTTAATATTAGATGTATGAGTAGCATCCAGATTACTAACAGGTAAGATATTGACCCGATAGTATTTCTCAAATGGTAATGCAGTAGGTAAACTTTGTGCTGGATAAAGAGCAAATCTCTGCCCAGGACGAATAAACATCTTGGGCATAGCTGCTATTGTTTGCCCCTGTGTTAAAGCTTCAATTTCAGAGGCAGGTAAACACAAAGCTGTTGGCAGTGAAAACAGCTTATTCATGCTTTATTAATTATAGAGTTAGTTGGATATTATCAGCGATAGAAATGCTTTGAGGTATTCTCATAGGCAATTCATCATCGGTCAAATTATCTGGTTCTTGACCAGAAGGATCGCTGAGTATTTCTCGAATTAAAGGATTATTGATTGCTATTTTTTCCTGCTCAATAAAATCAAACACTTGTTCTTCTGTCAATTCATAACTCTTCCTGTTCTTCCAAACAAAATAGATAGCTAAAAGAGGTTTGATATCTTGAGTTTGTAAAAGCACCCATTCTCCTCCTAACTTTTGTAAAAGTTGTTGTAAATATTTTTGTGCTAACTTTGCACTAGTGCTAATTTTCTTGGAACGTACTAGGCAACCTCTCGTTAAGTGAAATTTTCTATAATCAATTAGTTTATTTAAGGCTGCTTGTACAGTATTACCTGCTGCTTGCTGTAATACATCCACACCAATTCTTACTTTCTTTCGATTACCTACTATTTTGAAATCGATATAGTCTTGATATGGTATCTCCTCTATTTCTTCAATTGTTATTCCTTCTAATGTTTGACCTTTCAGGCTAACAAATGCCAGCCGAATAGCAGAGCTAAGAGTTATTTCTTCTTCCATTAATGAATAAATAGAAGCTTCTACATTGCTTAATTCATTATCAAAGTATGGTTTAACTGGGTGTGGAGTGATAATTGTCTCTAATTCTGATTTTAGATAATTATTAGAGATTTGCTCATCATGAGAAATAATAGGTGTATTGATTATAAAATTTTCCGCACACCATTTTAGGACTGACCTTAAAGTAGGTTTTCCTTTGCCAAGTTCTCTCAGTTTACTTTCATCAAATGGATAAAGAGGATGAGGTGGATTTTGTTTGTTATCTTGATAAAAATCTTGTAGCCATAATTTAACAAGAGCGACAATATCATCGGAATTAAGATATTTTAATGAAATTGGTTGCTTATTTGTTTGCTCACTAACTAATCTATCCATCACTGCTTCAGCCTGTGGCAAAAGCCTGATTTGGTCATTCCATGTTTCAGGGTACATTGAGAGTAGTAAAACGCCTCGTTTGAGACTGTTGTATAAATCCTTTGCTAAGGTGGCAATAATTTGTGGTGCTGTAAATCCTGTATCAGAAATATCTGGCGTGTCTAATTCATCGAAGCATATCACCGGAACTTTATAATGGCTAGTTATATCTAATATCTGGCGTACATTACTTAATGCTTCAGCCTCTTTATCTTCATTTTTAGAGTTTGGTAAGCCGAGTGCATCAGCTTGTAATTCTGTTATCTCTAAACCTGATAACCAATAAGTTGCATAGTGAGCGTGTGTTGTCGAAAGTGTCCACAAAATAGCTCTAATGATATAAGGATTATTAATCTCAGGCTTAATCTTTAAGACTGTTTCTGTTAAAGCATCAATTGTCTTAGTTGAGTATTTGTTTAACCAGTTTGGGTAAATACTGCTGACGTATTGCTGTGGTGTGTAGTTACATTTCTTCGCTTCATTAATTAAAGCTGCTGCTATTTCTTGCCACTGCATCAATTCTTGACTACCAAAAGCTCTCAGGCTAGAAGCAACAGTTTGCAAAAATTGAGATTTAATCTGATTCAGATTGTCATACTTACCCATGTAAATAAATAAAGCAGTATTTTCTGTTTGAAAGCGATGGCGAATGCGACTAATAATATGGCTCTTACCCAAGCCTTTTTCAGCCGCTATGGTAATACCTACAGTGTCGCGCTGACCTTTACGAATTTGTTCAACTGCGTTAAATACTGCATCAGAAGCATGAGCATTAATTGAGGTAACATCGGGATAACTTTTTCCCCATATCTGTTGCGGTCTGACAACAATATGTCCGGCGAATGGATTTTTATTTCTAATCAGTTCATCAATGGTAGATGTGGTGGCAATCATAGTTTTTTGAGATGATGTTTATTGAGTGAGGAGTACAAAAAATTTATGCTTTCAACAGTTTGGCGTAACAGCGCAATCCATCTAAGACTGTGGTGATAGAATCTTCTATCTTGTCTGGTGCGTTATCTTCTACCGTTCCGCCTTGTAGTTGCAAAATATCGTCAGCTTGCATTTCTAGCAGCCAATCATTAAATTCTGTACGGCTTAAGCGATCGCCTACTTGTCTTCTAATCCGATAAATTGGGACTAGATGATTGAAGTTGTATTCATAATTCAACTTTTCGTAGACTTCCAGCACGACTAACTTAAATTCTTCGTAGGAAGCGATCGCACCCTTGTTAGGTTTTTCTGGTGCAGGTGTACTAGTAAATGTGCTATTGACTCCACCAATCCATTTAACTAGTGCATTTGCAGTCCAACTCCCAACAATAGTTCCATCAAATCTAAACTCGGAACTTCTCAAACCCTCACCTAGAACTTCTAAACCCTTGGGAGAAGCAAGAGAATAGCCAGTTTTGGAAATTGCGATCGCGCCTTGCTTGCGTAATTCCTCGAATACACTTTGGTAATCTGCTGCTTTTTTACCTTTGGAAACAATACGCTTAGTCAATAAGCCTTTTTTTACTTCCTGCTGCACTCCTCCCAAATCCCACAAAGCCAAAAGGAGGCGAGTTTTCGTCTGAGCTATATTTTTGGTTGGCATATTGAGTATTTTTTCTGACAAAAAACATCGTAGCGACTGTTTCTTTTTAAATGATTCCAAGCGTAAAAAATAACCGCGTAATTGCTGAATATTGACACAGAATATCGCTGATTTATAAAAAAAGTCGGGGTTCTGAGCAAGATTTTTATAAATTAAATAATATTGTTATATATGTCAATCAAATGACACTTCTTAAAAGTTACTCATAGAATAAATACTTTTGAAAAATCTATCAGCAATAAATATGAAGCAAAATTATGAAATTCCAGCTATAGCGTTTTCCAGTTTGCCGAGTTACAAATTTATTGGTTTTTATCTGCGTTCATCCGCGTCCATCGGCGGTTAATTATTCTTGCTCGTACTTCACTACAACGAGAGAATCTATAATATCTCTTGCGATCGCAATATTATTTGTCTTATTGTTGAGATAAAATTGTGAAATAAGTTCACGTATAAATTGTTTTTTCTAGGGAAGATATCTAAATCATGAACTACCAAAATATTATTACTATCGAACCCGGAAAGCGGAGCGGTAAACCCTGTATTCGGGGAATGCGAATCACCGTATATGATATTCTCGAATATCTTGCAGGAGGTATGACAGAAGCAGAAATTTTAGAGGATTTTTCAGAACTGACATCAGAGGATATTAAAGCTTGTCTTGCTTTTGCTGCTGATCGTGAGAAAAAGTTATTTGTGGCACCGTTGTGAAACTGCTTTTAGATGAAAATCTCTCTGATCAGATTATTGGCAGGATTATCGACTTATATCCTGATTCTGAACACGTAAAAACCTTGTCGCTAACGAATACTGATGATGGGATTATCTGGGAATATGCAAAAGCACATGGTTTTGTGATTGTTTCCAAAGACTCTGACTTCCATCAACGTAGTTTACTTTATGGTCATCCTCCTAAGTTCATCTATCTTCGTATCGGTAACAGTCCAACATCAAAAATTGTTCAAATTTTGAGAGATAATTTCGACACCATCATTCAATTTGGAAATAGAGAATTAGAAAGTATCTTAGTGCTGTCATAGTTTGAAACAGAAGCTTAACTCAGTACATCATCTCTATTATAATTTCGCTGCTAGAATTTCTTGCGATCGCTCGATATTTTTCCGCACAGATTTAGCAGAATTATGCAACGCTGCTACTTCACTTTCACTTAAACTTAATTCCAAAATACTTTCAATACCACCACAACCTAAGCGACAAGGCACACCAATCACCACATCTTTTAAACCATATTCACCATCTAAATAAGCTGCAATTGGTAACAGCCGCGATTGATTTAATAATATTGACTCAACCATCATACTTGTCGCCGATGCAGGGGCAAAAAATGCGCCACCTGTTTGAATTAATTCAACAATTTCTGCACCACCGTTGCGGGTTCTTGCTATTAAACTTTCAATGGTAGCTGCGTCTAATAATTCTGTAATGGGAATGCCGTTAACAGTGGCATAACGAGATAATGGAACCATTAAATCGCCGTGGCTTCCTAATACCATCGCCTTCACATCGGCAGGTAAAACACCCAATTCTAAAGCGATGAAAGTTTCAAAGCGGGCTGAGTCTAACACGCCAGCCATACCCATAATGCGATCGCGTGGTAAACCTGTGGCTTGCCAAGCTAAATAAGTCATCACGTCTAAAGGGTTTGTGACGATAATAAAAATTGCATTGGGCGAATGTGCGATCGCATTTTTTGCTGCGTCGACGACAATCTTGGCATTAGTTTTCAGCAAATCATCCCGACTCATTCCCGGTTTACGCGGTAGCCCAGCCGTAATCACCACAATTTCAGAATTAGCCGTATCAGCATAATTATTCGTCCCGATAATCTGACGGTTATGCAGTTCTATTCCTCTGGCTTCCATTAAATCCAGTGCCAAACCCTGCGGCATACCCTCAACAATATCAAGTAACACCACATCTGCTAAATTCTTCTCGGCAATGCGTTGGGCGAGAGTACTACCAACTCTACCAGCACCAACAATGGTGACGCGCGGTAAATGGCAAGGAATAGGGGAAAACATAATTAATTTGTAATTTTAGGTTTTAGATAATCCAAAAATACTTTTCTCTTCCTCACTCCTGGATAAACTGCGATCGCCAGTTTGTCACACCCAGTATTTTGACAATATTTTAGCGCAGAAGTTCTGGAAAAATTCAAAAGTCAGAACTGAAAATCATCAATTCTGACTTCTGGATGATATGTAGCAATCCTCAATGATTTACAAACATCTCTCTCCCTAGTCTTCCTTGTCCTCCTTGTCTACTTTGTCCGTATATCAAATAGGACGCTTTTTGCATCCCACACCCAACCCTCAACAAATCTGCATCTAGAGAAGAGGAATTATTTGAAATTTAAAGAATCATGTTGTGATAATAATTTTTCCACCTTCGCCTCATCAATTCTTGCTGTTAATTTTTTAGCTTCATGCAAATCTCTGGTTGTTTTTGCCAAGGTAAAAGTCGAACCAACAGAAAAAGCTAAACCCATACCCATAAAGCCTTTTACCCAGTTATCCACGGGCAAATTCACAATTCCAAAGCTAGTCATAGAAACAGAAAGCATAAAAGCAGCCCATGTTTGAATAATCCAAGCTGTACTATCTTTTTGTGAACTTAGTTGCTGCATATTTCCGCCCGATAAATTCAGGAATTTAATAGCGATATTATTAATTGGTGTAGTCAATTACAACAATAAAATTACCACTTTGATAACTGGACTGTAATCAGTTAACTAAAAAGTACCTAAATAAAAGAATAACTGGTACACAGTTTTGTACCAGTTAGATAAATGGCATAAAGTTGGGGAATTTAATTATTCAGATTCTGAAAATGTTTGTACCTTACCATCAGGACTGAAAACAACTCGAATTCTGATATTTTGACCAGATTTATTACCAGAAACAAAAGGCTTACCAATTGCAGGTATACCCGTATTATCAATAAACTCTCTTGCTGGTTTATTCAAAGGTAAAATTCTTGCTAGAGAACCATCCACATCCACAGTCAAGCTGTATTCTAATGTTTGTGTTAATCCAGCAGGTGGTTGCCAACGCTTCTGAAAGAAACTTCTAGCTTCTGCGATTTGGGTTGTGTCAAATATTGTGCTGTTGGTAGCCACATTAGAAGGTGTAGAAGTTTGCGGAGTATCACCCAATCTATCAACAAATGGATTATTCTCTGCTGAAGGTGGTAGAGAAGAAGTGATTTTTTCTCCTAGTGGCTGATTAGTTGGTGAGTACTCAGGAGAAAGATTATTGCCCCGGTTGTTATTGGGTATAGTTGCCAATGGTGGCGGAACAATTGACGGGATACTAGTAGATGATAAATTATCCGCCCCGGAAGACAGACGCGGAGGTAAACTCCGCCTTTGAGGTAAGCTAATTTCACCCTGATTAATGGGCGGTACAGGGTTCAGTGCAATTTGTTGACCAGAAATTGTTGTTGATGTCGTACTTGGGAGATTATTCTTGGTGCTAATGCTTGCTTGGGGTATATTCAGCCCAGTTTTAGAAGATGTTGACGGTACACCGAGCGAGGTGGCGGAGTTAGCCGAAGAAATACCCGCCCCAGAAGGGATGACAGGTTGTGCTGGCAAACGAGAAGTTGGCAGAGGCAGAGTAGAGTCGATGGGTGGCAGTGATGGTAAATTATCTGGAGATGCCAGTCCAGGTAGTGGTGTACTCAAGTTAGCTGACGGTGCAGGTGCTAAAGCCACATCAGACTCTTGGGAAGTCGTTTTATTTGCTGTTGTTGGCTGATTTTGTCGATAATAATTGGCGTATTGTAAAGTGATTGGCAATAAACCTACACTTAAAACCAAAACTGCGGCGACAGGAGCCCAAGCTGGGAAGCGGAGAACAGAATTATTATTATTCAGAGATGGTAAAGCCATCACATCAGCTGAGTATTCATCCAAAGCTGAGGCTAAATCATAAAGTTGTAATAAACTGAGTTGCACCAATGGGCTAGAGGCTTGACCAGACAAAGAACCAAGATGTAATTTGTGAGTTAAAGAACTGCCCGGTTCTAAATAGATTTTGCTTCTGGGAATGTCGGCGGCGAAAGATTTTAAAGTCTGTGTAGATAAAGCTGATGGGGCTGAATCATCAGATGTTGTGATTGCATCGGCAAAGTCAGACAAACCCAGCGAAAAACTTTCTGGCGACTGTTGGAGGAATTGCTGCACATAGCTGGTGACGGCATCACATAAAGCTTCGAGTTGGTCGCGATCGCCCCGAATTACAACCCTGCGTTCTTCTGGTAGTCGTGGATCGTCAATGCGTAACTCAAAGCTGAGTTGCTTAATTACAGTTTTCCCCATCCAACGGGACAAAGGCGAACTTTGTGCCAATACTTCGAGTGTGCAAGTGGGGGGTGTGTAGCGACGAATGACAGAATTTAATACAGGCATGGCAGAAACTGCAAAGGAGACGTTTTCAATATTTTGCGGAATGGTCGATGAGTGCGAGCCAGAGACGGCGGTGTCCACCAGGGGCGCTGTAAAACAGTAAGTTTACAAGCAATTTAAGTGCTAGGTGGGTGAGTAATTCCGTTGAGATTTGGTCATCCTCTTCCATTCGCTCTTGGTAGGTGTTGCAAAAAGCATCAATGTAATCTCCAAGTAAAGCAGCCTGATGAGGTTCCCGGTTATTTTCCGCCATTTGCTCTAGTAACCCAACAGCACGACGAATTAATTCTTGGTGCTGTTTGGCGAGATAGCAGATGATTAAAACAAGCGATCGCGCTTCTTCTACATCTAGCTTTTTTCGCCCTCCTTGACCTTTGCGTAGGGGATTTGACTGCCGTAGCCGCCATAAAGCTACGCGGTCTGGCACTCTTGACTCTAAATTTAGGTTAACTGCCGCCGAGAGCATAGCCTCAGAACCAATCCCAGTTAAGGTTTCTAGCGCCAACAGTACCAAGTCCAACTGAGTTTTGATATTGTCCCATTGAACTGTGTCTGGGGTTGGAAGCTTAATTAACTCCTCCCACTGAGAATTGGGTGTGGCTGAGTCTGCGGCCGAGTGCATAACTTTTAGCATAGGTGATCGGGCTGGTAGGGGCTGGTGCTGTTACCTATTTTGAAACCAGACTCTCTAGGATTTAAGTTGGTTTCCCATACATAAATTTTGGCAGGAACTAGCTTCTAGCTGGTTGAACTTTGGTAAACAGCAGTTGTCACTGTCTTACTCTACAAGATGAAAATTTATTTTCCATACACTTAGCAGAGGAGAAAATGATCTACCTCAGTAAAAATTTTCCTAGCCTCCACCACTGCTTCCGTATGAAGTATAAATCAATATCAACAATAAATAATTGTGTGCATCCACTTTCGGCAAATAGCCCTGCGCTAAGGCGCACGCTACGCGAACAGACTGAAGTCTGGGGCTATACAAACTAAACCCGCCTGCGCGGGTTTTGAGATAGTCCGCGTAGGCGGACTTGGTTTGTGTAGCCGCGATTTCCAATCGCCTGGTGTTTCTTCCAAAAGTGGATGCTCCCAAATAATTGATGGCTCTGTGATGAATAATTACAACTGAAACAATGCTGTTAAAGCTACTGCTAAAGCATCTGCGGCATCGTCTGGTCTTGGGATTGTATCTAAATTCAACTCTCGCGCCACGGCTGCTTGCACATCAGATTTATCTGCATTGCCATAGCCTGTTAAAGCTTGTTTAATTTGTGCTGGGGTAAATTCTACATAAGGTAAACGATGTTGTCCCAAAACTAACATGACAACGCCACGAGCTTGTGCTACAAGAATAGTGCTTGACATACGATAGAAGAACAGCTTTTCGATCGCAACCAAGTCTGGTTGCAATTCACTAATCAGGGTGTGTAAATCATCAAACAAGGTACACAGGCGCTGTGCCATTTCTGCATCTGCCGAGGTACTAATTACACCAAAATCAAGCATATCTACCGTTGCGTCTTGTACCTTGCTAGAGCCTTGTTTGCAAGTAATTGCACCAAATCCTAAAATGGCTAATCCAGGATCTAAACCTAAAATTCGTTTTTCCATTAAACTAACTTTGACCAAGCCAGGGTATTGTTTTACTGGGAAGACTGGCAACTTTGATGACTGGTTTTCTAGCTGTAGTCAAAGAAGTTAGGATACTCGGAAAGCATGAATGTTAGGCATAGTAATACTATTACCTCCTGCCTGCATTTGGCCTCTATCTCCTGTCTTCTGCTATCAGTCTCAAAGCACTGAAATACTTAATAATGACACACTTGGTGTTAAAACCAGGGAGTGTAAATTTTCTTTTATTCATTAGTTTGTAGCACTGCTTTCAATCAGGTATGTCAATTGGTTTTCTCAGACAAGCCCTCAACGCCCTGCAACAGCAGTCGCGCAGCCGCACATCTCATCGGGTTAACCAGTGGTTTAAGTGGTTATCTCCAGGATTATCAGTAAAACGCTGGTTACTTATTAGCCTTGGCGGTGTATTTTTGGCTAGTTTGGGGTTAGCTATATGGGTGAAGTTGACCCCGATTTTTTGGCTGTTGGAGTTGTTGAGGAGTTTTCTGGGAGTCATTACCAACATCCTACCCAACTATATCAGCGGCCCTTTGGTGCTGCTGGGCGGGTTACTTTTGCTGCTTTGGGGACAAACTCGCACTGTGGGTTCCATTACGGCGGCTTTCAAACAACAAGGTGAAACAGAACTCATTGATGTTTTGTTAGCCCATCGCCGCTTATATCGCGGGCCGAAAATTGTGGTTATTGGTGGTGGTACCGGACTTTCGACTTTGCTGCGGGGATTGAAAACTTATAGTGCTAATATTAGTGCGATCGTCACTGTTGCTGATGATGGTGGTTCTTCTGGGCGGTTGCGTCAAGAATTTGGTGTGCTACCACCGGGAGATATTCGCAATTGTTTAGCAGCCTTAGCAGATGAAGAAAAGCTGTTAACAGAATTGTTTCAATACCGCTTTCGGGCTGGCGATGGCTTGACGGGGCATAGTTTTGGTAACTTATTCTTAACTGCCATGAGTGAGATTACTGGTGATTTAGAACGTGCTGTGGCGGCGAGTTCTAAAGTCTTAGCGGTGCGGGGACAAGTTTTACCAGCAACTCTTACTGATGTGCGTTTGTGGGCAGAATTAGCCGATGGCCGCCGCATTGAAGGAGAATCGAATATTCCTAAAGCTGGTGGTAAAATTGTCAAGATTGGTTGCACACCCGCTAATCCACCAGCCTTACCCGCAGCGATTAAAGCGATTAAAGAAGCTGACTATATTATTATTGGGCCGGGTAGCCTGTATACAAGCTTGATTCCTAATTTACTAGTACCAGAAATTGCCAATGCGATCGCCGACTCCAAAGCCCCTCGCATCTACATTTGCAATATTATGACCCAACCAGGAGAAACCGAGGGCTATACTGTTGCTGACCATATCAAAGCTATTGATGCAGCCTGTGGTCAAAGGCGATTATTTGATGCTGTTATGGTACACAAAAAATCTCCTTCTCCCCAATCCCTCATCCGTTATGCCCAACAAAATTCTCATCCAGTTTTCCTCGACAGAGAAGATGTATCGTTACTAGGGCGACGAGTTGTTTTAGCTAATGTATTGTATGAAGATGAAACCGGTGTTGTCCGTCACAATCCCCAAAAACTCGCAAAAGTGTTGTTGCGATGGTACAGTGGCGCTCATCATGGAAAGTGAAAATTAGTCATTAGTCATTTGTGTACACACATCTTGCACCTAGCCCCGACGAATTCAATAAGACTGTTGACGAATAAGAGAGAAGTAATCCCTCTCTTATTACTTTCGGGAGAAAATAATCAGAAACTCTATAATTTTTAAGTTTATTCTCAACAAGGGTATTTAAATGATAAAGTGGACTGGCGATCGCTAACTAAAACAAACTTTAACAGCGCAACTAAATTCCGGCAAAAGTGGACTAGTTAAATTATCTTCTTTATATAAAGTAGCCGCTAATTTTAAAACACCATTTTCTCGACGGTAAATTTCTACTGTTTCTTTTTCGCGGTCAAAAATCCAGTATTCTTGTACACCTTGAACTGAGTAAAGTTTTAGCTTTAATTGCTTATCTCGTTTCTTCTGTATTTCGCCAGGAGAAAGCACTTCAATTACTAGTTCTGGCGCACCTGTTAAATGTCCAGCTTCATCTAATATTTCTGATAAACGTTCATTACTTACCCAAACTACATCAGGAATTACATTATCATCATCAGTAAAAATAATTCCTGGTGCAAAGGCAACTTGTCCTAAACCTGTTTGATTTGACCAAATTTGTAATTGTGTACCAATTTTGACACAAACATTTTGATGTTTCCAATGAGGCGCTCTAGTCACAAATAATTCTCCATCAATTATCTCATAACGCTTGCCATCGTCAGGAAATAACTCTAAGTCGGCAGTTGTCCAACGAACTTTTTCGGATGCAGTGGAAGTCATACAATTTTGGATTTGGGATTTTAGATTTTGGATTTAGGGAGAGGATGCTTTTTTATTCCCTACTCCCTATTTTCACATTTTGCACCAAGCGACTGAAGTCACGGCTACACAAACAAAACCCTTGATTTTACGTTAGTCCGCGCAGGCGGACTTTGTTTTTATAGCCGAGCCAGTGCGTTGGGGAGACAGCGCCGTGGGCGGGTTTCCCGACTTGAGGCGACTGTCGTCGGCTTTGCCGACTCCCTCACTGGCGTGCGAATTCCATTCGTCGGGGCTAGGTGCAAGATATGTGTATTCCCTATCTTTAATTTAACTAGCGATCGCCTCTGCTTTTTCTGCCACGGGGACATAAGGTTTTTCTGCGCCTTGTGCCAAATAAGCGGCTAACTGGCTTTCAATTTGGTCGCGGACAATTTGGCGATATTCTAAGAAATGCTCGTTGTGGGCACAAACAGCAAGGTAATGTGTAAATACATCAGGGTTACGCTTGATAATACTGAACAAATGATGCCAGAATTTCCACCGAGTTTCCCTGACAACTCCTTGTCGCCAAACTACAATTAACAGGGCTTTGAGTTCTACCCATGATGGCATTTTAAAAGGTGCTTTCCACTTAGGCGAACCCAACATTAAAAAACAGCGATAGGTGCGGTCTAAGTATTTTACAGGGTCGTATAAAGCACAAAAAGCCTCAACATATTCCCTGGCAAGTTCTTCTAAAGGACGAGTGGGGATAAAGTTCATCAACGTGGTTTGGTTGATGTTACTTTCTGTATTTTCCCGCAGTCTACCTTCTTTTTTCAGCCGATGCCACAGTGCGGTATTGGGTAGTGCTTGTAACATGGCGAAGGTGGTTGAGGGAATCCCGGCTTGTTCGGCAAAACGGACGATGCGATCGCCTGCGCCAGCTTTTTCGCCATCAAACCCGATAATAAACCCAGCCATTGGCCGCAACCCAGCTTTGATGATGGTTTGTACTGCATCTGTCAAAGAACTACGGGTATTTTGAAATTTCTTGGTGAGTTGTAAACTATCTTCGTCTGGGGTTTCAATCCCCAAAAACACCGCCGAAAATCCAGACTCAACCATCAATTCTAGTAATTCTTCGTCTTGGGCTAAATCTACAGAAGCTTCCGTATCAAATTTAAAGGGATATTGGTGTTCTTCCATCCAAACTTTTAACTCTTTCAGCAACAATTTCACATTCCGCTTGTTACCGATAAAGTTGTCATCTACCATGAACACGCCCCGCCGCCAACCCAATTCATAGAGATAATCCAACTCTGCTAATAATTGTTCTGGGGTTTTGGTGCGTGGTTTGCGTCCATAGAGAACAATAATGTCGCAAAATTCGCACTGGAAGGGACAACCGCGCGAAAATTGCACCGACATCATGTCATAAGCATCTAATTCTAATAAATCAAAGCGGGGTACGGGTGTGCTTGTGACATCGGGTTTTTCTGCGGTGCGGAAAGTTCCAGATTTTTCGCCTCGTTGAATTGCTTCCACAAACATCGGTAAGGTGATTTCCCCTTCATCTAAAATCAGGAAATCTGCACCCACATTTTGAACATCATGGGGTGTAGAAGTGGGGTAAGGGCCACCAACTGCAACTAACTTACCGCGTCGTTTTGCTTCTTGAATTTGTTCCAATAAATCTTGTTTCTGGACAATCATCGCCGAGAAAATGACGATATCTGCCCATTCCCATTCTGCTTCTGTTGCAGAGCGAATATTGCGATCAACCAGCTTAAATTCCCATTCTTGCGGAAGAATTGCCGCTACAGTCACTAAACCCAAAGGTGGTAGTAAAACTTTGCGATCAACTAAATCCAGAATCTTTTCATAAGACCAAAAGGTTTTAGGAAATATCGGATAAACTAATAAAACTCGCATGTAGTAGCAGACCTCACACTTTGATTGTTATCCCACTCTAGCGGAAATAATTACTTATTGACTTTATATTGGCTTTAGCTTACCGTTAAAGGTTTTGTCTGTGCAATTATTAACTAGAAAATATTATGTGTCTGATAATAAAAATATGATGCCTCTCGATGCTTGATGATGTAAGAAAGAGGTCAAGATGCTACAGATACCCGTTAACCCAGAAAACTTATTGATCGAGTTACTGAAAGCGATCGCATTATATGTCACCCAGGAACAGTTTACCGCTTTAGCCGCCGCTAACCGAAACCTGAGGCTAGAAAGAACTGCAAAAGGAGATTTAATCGTAAATCCGCCAACTGGTTGGGATAATGGGAAATGTAATGCAACCATTTCGGGAGAATTGTATTTATGGTGGCGGAATGCAGGTGAACCAGGTCAAGCTTTTGACTCTTCAACCGGTTTTGTCTTACCAAATGGTGCAATTCGTTCTCCTGATGCTTCTTGGGTAAGCCAAGAACGTTGGCAAGCCCTGACTCCCGAACAAAAAGGAACTTTTGCTAATATCTGCCCAGATTTTGTAGTAGAATTGCGCTCTAGTTCTGATACTCTCAAAACTCTGCAAGAAAAAATGCGGGAGTACATCGATAATGGTGCAAAACTCGGTTGGTTAATCGATCCACAGCAGCGACGGGTAGAAATTTATCGCCCAAGTTTGGCGGTGGAAGTGTTGGATAATCCGGCTGAGTTGTTGGGTGAAGAAGTTTTACCGGGTTTTGTGTTGAACTTGCGTCGGGTGTGGAATTGAGTCAGATCATCATGCTTACAGCGTCCAATCTGCAATCGCTAGTCTGGGTACTAGACTAAAATCTCGTTGGTTACGGGTAACAACGGTGGCATTAAGAGATAATGAGATCGCAGCTATTCGCATATCTTTTTGCAGGCGGTTTTTTCGCAGAGGGGGATTCTCTCTGAGCAGTTGTTTGAGACAGTCATCAGCCTGTTGTGTGAAATCCAGGATCTCAACTGTTTGAAGATATTTGACGGTTATCCAAAGTTTTGAGTAGAGTGCGGGGAGATTATGCACTGCTGACGGATCGTTAATTCTAACAATCCAGCCGTTGAACAGTTCTTGAACCGTAATTACAGTCACAGCAATTTGATGCAAAGAAGCATTAGCGATAACTTGAGGATGATTACAAAGAATTAGTGAAACATGATCCGTATCGAGAATATATCGAGACACACTAAGCTTCCTCTACAAGTAGTATGAGGAGTCAACTTCACTGTCATCATCTGAGGTTCGCTGCGATCGAATTTCATGTATAATTTCCTGAAAATCTTGATCGTTTTGAAAAACACCCGCAAATTGCATCCAGGTTGGTGCTGAAGCTTCTATTGGTAGCTTCCAGGAAATAGCTTCGATGTGGCTGAGTCGTTCTAAAAAGGTGGTTTGGAGTTGGGTGATTGCATCTTCTCGTGTTTGTGCTTCAACGCGAAAGTTGGGAAACTCAAAGATAGATGCAGCAAACTGACCATTTTTGAGGCTTTCTATTAAGAGTGTCACCTTCAGGTTAGCCGATGGCTGAGATTGCGTTACATTTAGATTGACGACCATGTTTGATAGACTTTAAGTGTCTTTCTCATTTTACTGTAGATGCTGTAACCGCTCACTGTAGGCGATCGCAGAAACCAAACCATTTCGAGAAATAGCTATACCTGAAAACACACCAGTTAGCAGTTTATTTTCTATTAGGAACACCGCTAATTTTCAACACATCACTCATGGTTGCACAATAATTTGGTAAGCCAAAACTTGCTGGGTTGACGGCATTTTTATAAGTAAAATGGCGATAATTCATGCAGAATCTATCCCAAGCAGCCATCTGAATACGGAACACGGCAATAATCAAATTAGCTAATGAAATAGATAGGGGAATGCGAAAGTAAATTTTTTTGCCTAGATAAGCGCAGGTTTCTTCTATTGCTTGATTGGCGGTGAGTCTTTCTTGACCTAAAACTAATTTGCGTTGTTCCTTTGTTTTTGGTGGATTTTCAATTAAATATTCCACGACGGTAGCAATATCTTGTCCGTGGATAAAGTGAAAACTGCCATCGGCTTGTAAAAAGCGAATTAAATTAATATATTTTGTAACTTCGGGAATGCCAGAGGTGAGGTGAGAATAAGGTTTGTTGGCATCACCACCTAAAACTAAAGTGGGAAAAACTGTGGTAATTTTCGGTGCGATCGCTAGTTTTTCTTTTTCATGCAAGCATTGATATTTAGAACCGATATAATCTGTCCCAATTTCGCCTGCTTCTTTTAGAGGTTGGTTTTTGTTATCTAACACACTAGCAGTCGAAAAATAAATTACCTGTTCACAACGTTCAGGGTCTAATAAACGGAATAGTTCTAGTGTTTTGTTGACATTAATATCGTAAGTATTTTCTCCGCCCCAGGCTGTTGCTGTTAATACTGCAACATCAATAGTTGATAACAAATCTGCAAAGTGTTTAATTTCTTGCATATCGCCTTGCAAGACGGTAATACCTGAACGGTATTGCGTATTAACTTGCAGTTTATTGGGGTTTCTAACTAATAAAAATAGCTCGTGATTTGTATTTTGAATTAATGCTTCTGAGATGTAATGACCAATGCAGCCACTTGCACCTGTAATTAAAATTCTTTTCTGACTCATAGTAAATTTTTTAAAGTTTAAGAGTTCACAATAAAATTAAAGGTTCCACAGGAAAGATTAATTTTCGCGCATAGACGCGGTAGCGGCTTCCCGCAGGGTAGGCGCAAAGTTTTTATTCAAAATACACCTTCATAAACATCAGTTACATAACCAGAAAAGTTTATGCTTGTAAACTGTAATTCTTGATTGATTCGATAACTATAAAGTTCCCATCTACCTGCTGCATTACGTCTAAAACAATCCATTCTTTGGCGATTTTGGCTGATTAATACATATTCTTGCAATGTTTCTATTTCTTGATAGTCACTAAATTTATCACCTCTATCGAAAGCTTCTGTTGAAGGTGATAAAACTTCAATAATTAAACTGGGATAGCGTTTAAAATATTCAAACTCTGTATCTCTTGGGTCACAAGTCACCATAATATCTGGATAATAAAAAACATTCAGCGATTCAATGTGTGCTTTCATGTCAGCTACATAAAGACGACACCCAGTTCCGCGAATGTGATTTCTCAGCAGAGCGACTAAGTTAGCAGTAATAGTTACATGAGCGTCACTTGCTCCCACCATTGCATAAATCTGCCCTTGGATATATTCATGTTTAATGGGGCTAGATTTTTCATTTTCGAGATATTCTTCTGGTGAAAGGTAGGGGTGAGATTGGCTGACGGTCATACAAGTAAATTGTTATATATTTTCACAATTACTACCAGCACGACATATAAACTCTTTAGTGATCGCTGTAAAAATTTTCATAAGATATTGTTTTTATAGCTTATTGTGCATCTAACATTTCCTCAATTGTCAAATTAATATCAATGGCGATTTGTCTTAGTAATCTTGGTGAGATGTCTTTACCTTTGTGAAATGGAACTGTTGTACCTCGTCCATCCGAATGACGGAATTGTTTGTGTGAACCCTTCTGACGCACCTCAACAAAGCCGAAATTTTCCAGAATCCTAACAACTTCTTGAGGTTTGAGAACGGGGATATTGCTCATGATTCATCGAATTACAATTTGCTGTGTACCGACAAACTCGGTATCAAAAGCTAAATTTTCATCTTCCAGTAGCATTTCAATGACTTCGCGTAAATTTTCGTTTAACTCATCTAATGTTTCACCTTGAGAATGCGCTCCATGAAAACCAGGAACGTACCCAACATATAGATTTGTGTCAGGATCTCGTTCGATTATCGCAGTAAAAGTTCTCATAAAAAATAGATGTGTCAGCAATGCAATTATTATGTCTTTGTGGTTCAAAAATTGTCACCACAAAGACACAAAGGTAATTAACTTACCAGTGCTGCTGTACTGAGTTGCTTGGCTGTTTCAAAGAAGAAAGCGACGTTTTCTTCTGGGGTATCTGGTAGGACACCATGACCGAGGTTGAGGATATGACCCCAATTACCAGCTTTGCGAACGGTATCATAAATGCGATCGCGGATGAACTCTTTGGAAGCATAGAGTACACCAGGGTCAAGATTACCTTGTACTTTAACGTGCTTGCCTAATCGAGCGCGAGCATCAGCCATGTCTACAGTCCAGTCAACGGTGACGATATCCGCACCAGATTGAGCCATTCTTTCTAGTACACCTGCACTACCACTAACCAAGAGAATTAATGGTGTGTCGGGGTGGGTTTGTTTGACTTGCTGGAATACCCGTCGTTGATAAGGCAGAGCAAAGGTATCGTAATCTTGAGGGCTTAATTGTCCCGCCCAAGAATCGAACATTTGCACTACTTGAGCGCCGCAGTCAATTTGATAACGGGCATAAACAGCGATCGCATCTGCCAATTTTGTCAGCAGTTGGTGTAGAATTGCCGGGTCTGAGAAGGCCAAGTTTTTGATGATGGAATAGGTTTTAGAACCTTTTCCTTCGACTGCATAAGCAGCTAACGTCCACGGCGCACCGACAAAGCCTAATACTGTTGATTTGTCGCCCACTTCTTGGCGTAACGCCTGCAAGATGGTTTTAATAAACGGTAGAGCCGCCTCTGGATCTAAATCATGCAGGCTATCAATTTGTGCTTGAGTGCGAATGGGCGAATGAATGATTGGCCCTTTACCTTCCGCAATGTCCATATCAATGCCCAAACCAGGCAATGGAGTTACAATGTCGGAAAATAAAATCACTCCGTCCGGCTGGAAAGCTTTCCAAGGTTGCAGGGATACTTCAATCGCTACTTCGGGAATTTCGGAGCGATCGCGAAATGAAGGATACTTTTCCCTTAAGTCTCGGTACGCCTTCATATATCGTCCCGCTTGTCGCATCATCCATACTGGGGGACGATCTACTATTTCACCACGAGCAGCCCGCAGGAGATGAGGGGCCGTTGAGGAAACACCCATTTAACACTTCATCCTAAGTCACTTTGTTATGTCAATGTTTAGCTTATCATTCTGAGATTACGCTTTTTCAGAAGGCTTGCTTGAAAAGCCCAAGTCTTAGCTTTACTTAACTTAATATGCAAACCGATTCTAATAATCCAAATCCTTCTAATGTTGCAGCTACTAATAGCAATTCTCCATCAGGCAAATTATTTATACCCCCCAGCCAGCGACGCAAGTTTTGTGTATTGTTTACTTTTATGACAATTTTGGGTTGGGTAGTGGGTGGCGTTTTTAGTCTGGCTGTAGAAAGACTGCTCACACAAATTCTGACTGCATTTGGATCTATAGAAATGCAATCATGGGGTTATGGCATAAAATTACTCAGTAATGTTGTATTTGCTGTGGTTTTTGCTACCGACCAAGCATTAGTTATCCGTCGTTATCTTTCTGGTTGGCGATGGATAATTGCAACTACTATTGGTTGGTTAACTGCTGATTGTGTAGCGACTGCCTGGATTAATTATATTGCTTCAATTGCTAATTCTCTTAATGAAACTTTATCTCCTGAATTGGCAGTTATTTTTGGATTTTTATCAACACTTGCTTATATATTCTCAGGCATTTGGATGGGACTATTGCAATGGCTAGTTGTACGCCGTTACACAATCAAATCCTGGTGGTGGAATTTTGTACCATCAGTTGCTTTTTTGTTAATTAGTTTGCTGGTCTGGTTGCTATCATTAATGCAAAACTTCATACCAGAAGCGATATTGTATGGCAGTCAACAAGGATTCACAGCAACTATTCTAGGAATAGTACCAGCAATTGGTTTTTGTAGTTTAAAAAGACGCTTACCAAGGCAAACTCAGGCAAGTTAACCAGAAAAGTTTGAGTAGGAAATACATTTATGTTTTACTACAATCCGTTAGCATGTTTACCTTCATCAGCCGAATTACCAGATTCTGATGATAAAATTTGGATGCCAGAAGTTAGTTTAGGTATTGGCAAAGAATGCGGAACTTATCAAGGTATGACGCGAGAATGGTTGTATTGGTACGATGAAAATGGTAGGCGATATCCAACACCAGAAGAATTGGCTAATGCACGACAGCAGCAACTAGCAGAAATTCAAAACCAACTTCAAGAACTCTTCGCTAAATTACAACAAAAAGGTATCGACCCCAACAATTTATAAAAACTATGGGAAACATCAATTCAGTAGTCATTGCTACTGGTACGCATGGCAATGAATTTACAGGTATATATCTAGGGAAAAAATTTGAACAGTTTCCGCAACTGATTCAGCGTCATAGTTTTGATACTCGCGTTTTATTGAGTAACCCCAAAGCGTTTGCAGCAGCCAGACGCTATATTGATAAAGACTTAAATCGTTGCTTTGCAACAGCAGATTTACAAAATCCCCAACTTGCTAGTTATGAAGATATTTTGGCAAAAAATATCTATTATTTACTAGCAGAAGAAAGCAAAAATCAGCAACAAGTTATTATTGATTTGCATAGTTCAACTGCAAATATGCAGTTAACTATAATTTTGGGGAGTCAACACCCATTTATTTTACAATTAGCTGCCCATTTAAGTGAAATTAATCCTGATGTGAGAATTTGTTATTCTCAACCAACAAGAGATTCTAACTTTCTATGTTCAATATCAGAGTTGGGTTTTGCAATTGAAGTGGGGCCTGTGGCGCAGGGAGTTTTAAATGCTGAGTTATTTCAAAAAACTGAAGCGTTAATTTATCAAGTTTTAGACTATATCGAAAGTTATAATCAAGGTTTATTTCAACGGCAAAATCCTACACTGACATATTATCAATATACAGGAGTTATTGATTATCCTCGTAACGAAGCTGGCGAAATTATCGGCATGATTCACCCCCAACTCCAGTTTCGAGATTATCAACCGCTTAACCCTGGCGAATCGATATTTTTAACATTAGAAGGAAGTGCGATCGCCTATCAAGGCACATCTACAATTTACCCTATTTTTATTAATGAAGCTGCATATTACGAAAAGGGAATTGCGATGTGTTTGACCCAAAAGAAAACCATACAAATTTAACACGAATTTTCAGTCTCGCGCAAAAGCGCAAAGAGTTACAGAAAATTCACTTGTTTAGTAGGCATAATCTGATTTATGCAAGAGGTTTATTGATTAGTAGTGATATTTTGTATGTTTTAGCCTACATAACAACTGCCCAGAACTTATCTAAACGGTAATTATACGGTTCTTAGTGCGTCCGCCAAATCTACGAACATAACGAGAAACAAAGGTAACAATCCAGATTTGAGCATCTAGGTGACGAGCTTCCAGGCGATCGCACTAAAATTTGGGATTCTATATCCAGTAATATCTCAGAGAGATAATTATCTCCGTCACTTAAAATATACGAAATCAAGGTAAAATCGGCTTGATTATTTAAAAAAAACCAATAATTTTTGCCAGTCGTTCAATATCTAACGTTCGCTGTCACCGAAAGCAGATGACCTTTGAAATTAACCGACAGGCTAAGTATGTTTCGGTACGGCGTGGCACATCAATTTTGTTAGACACCAGTACTCATACTAAATTTGGATGAAGTTGCATAGAATGATAAAGCTAAAATTGTTCCCTCACCAGCCTTATAACCTTTTAAAGATTCATACAGCTTTATCAGAATTTGGGATAAATTTTAAACATCAGTATGTGGGATTCTACCGATCAGTTGGTTCGTCAATCTTCCTTAGAGCCACTCAATGTTTTGATTGATGGCTACAATTTACAAATGCCCGGTGGTACTGGCATTAAAACCTACACCATCAGCCTAATTCAGGCTTTGCAATATTTAGGGTTGAAAAGTCTTGTACTCACAGGTTTACCAGATAGCAATGACCCCGTGTTATCAGAAGTACTGTTAGCTGATGAACGCGCCCGCCAGGAAATGGATTTGCGCCAATATCTTACACTTGGCGGCTATGGACAAGCTGCACTAAAACTGCTGAAATATTTGGTTAAGCTTTGGTGTCAGCAACCCCACTCCCTTTCTCTCTCAGATCGTGTAGCTTTCAAGAACTCTCCGATGTCGGGGTTACTTCAGGCTGACCATATCCTCAATCTTGAGGGCTGCTATGAAACCTCTCGTCTACTCTATAGCTTATTTCGACAACAAACAACTATTCGCTGTCGTCAGCCCATTGACCTTTGGCATCGCACCTATCCAATCCTGCCATTGAAAGTACCTCTGCGTCGGCCTCACGCCAATGTAGTGACTATTTGTGATGTTATTCCCCTAAAATTGCCCTATCTTACCCGCGATCGCAAAAAAGACTACTATTACACCCTCAAAACAGTCTTGCAAGAACGACCAATGGTGACTACCATTTCTGAGCATTCCCGCCAAGATATTCTGGAGTTTTTCGATATTGATCCTGATCGCATTTGTGTTACCTATCTGCCAATTGCACCTACACCCCTCACTGATGAAAGCCATCTCTGTAAAGAGAAATATGTAGCTAACCCGTTGGAAAATCAACAGTTACTTTATTTTTTGCAGCGTTATCGCCTCAAACCCCAGGATTATCTGCTATTTGTGGGGACGATTGAACCTCGTAAAAACCTCAGCCTGCTGCTCAAAGCTTATTTAGCTTTAGATAGTGAGTTGCCACTTGTGATTGTGGGTAAACGAGGCTGGCGGGCTGAACAAGATTTGGATTCCCTGGAAAGTATGTTTGGTCGTTACTGGTATCAACGGGTAAAACTTTTAGATTTTTCAACTACCCATGAATTAACTTATTTGTATCAGGGGGCTTTTTGTCTAATCTTTCCATCTCTGTATGAAGGATTTGGTTTACCTCCCCTGGAAGCGATGAGTTGGGGGTGTCCAGTTATTAGTAGCGATCGCTCATCCCTACCAGAGGTTTGTGGCGACGCAGCTCTCTACTTCAATCCCTATGATGCTGCCGAGTTACAGACAAAGTTAACACAATTACTCAACGATTCATATCTGCGACATCAACTGATTCAGCGAGGCATTGCTAGAGCCAAACAGTTTAACTTGGACAACTTTAGTCAAAAGCTCTGGCACGCCTATACCCAGGTTCTTTAGTGGTGATTTGTCCTATGTCTTTCCCCGAACACGACTCTTATTGGATGGATACGGTTAACTTTATCCAGCAACACTATTGTCCAGAGGATTTTGTTCTTGCCCCTGAAATCTTCTGGGAAAAGTTTACCCGCCTTTACACCTATAAAATTACCCATTCCCAAAGGGCGATCGCGGCAGATTGCCATTGGGCTATTATCCACAAAGGCTTGTTAGCTGAAATTGAAGAATCCTATTTGCAAGCCCTTCTAAAGGAGTTTTCACCAGTTTTTGCCAATGCTGTTTTTGTGGTGTTTAGTCGTTCCGCAAATTTACCGACTTTACCTGACGATGATTTGCACTGGATGGCTTTCAAGAATTGGCTGCGCCAGAATAAACAATGGCCTCATCGATTCCAAAAACTCAAACATCGCCTCAAAGGCTATTTGCGCCGATGGTTTTCTCGTCAGCCACCCCAGCGCACTACAGGCATACCAGAAAAAATGGAGAAAATCGTAGATTTTAAGACCCTCACTGACGAGCAGATTCGTCAAGAGATGAATCAATTGTATCTGGAAGGTGGCTATGAATTTCCCACCTTCTATGATCAAGCTCGATCAACTGAGATTGATCAATATACTCTGGAGATGCTGCCAGCGACCGCAGGCCGCAAGATTTTGGATATTGGCTGTGGTATTGGACGTGGGGCTTCGTTGATTAAAGACTGTGAACTTATGGTTGGGATTGATTTATCGGATGTGGCAATTGAGCAAGCCCAACGGCTGTACGCGAATCAGTCTAACTGCCAATTTCTACAAATGAATGCGCTGCAACTTGATTTTCCCGATCACAATTTTGATATGGTACTCAGCCTTGAAATGATAGAACATGTTTCTAACGCTCAACAATATCTGCGGGAGGCACTGCGAGTTTTAAAGCCTGGTGGCTGTTTTCTTTTCAATGTGGCAAACCAAGATAGTTTGCATCTGCGAATCACTCGCGCTCTGGGTTATCCTGCATTTAAAACCAATTACCAACATTTTCAGGAATTTTCTCTGGCAGAGATTGAAGCGATGTTGTTAGAGGCTGGTGGCAAGATTCAAGCAATCCGGGGTTCTTTCCTAATTCCTTACTGGGGAGTACCCGGTGTTAGTGAGGCAATTCGACATCTCACTGATAACCAGCCAGAGATGGTCAATATTCTACAAACTTTGGGGCATCAAGTCTCACCTGAATATGCCTACACCTTTTTTGTCGCCTGCACCAAAGTTTAGCCGTATGCCAGAACTAGTTTTTGATATGATGAACTGACCAAACTCAGTTGGCATGGTTTTGCGATCATGATTTGAGCATCTGGGTGACGAGCTTCGAGGCGATTGCAGGTAGCTATTTCACTTGCGTCAAATTCAGAACTTATAACTAGGACTTATACTGTTTCACTTTAAATTTGATACAAATAGACCGCAGGGGAGCAGGAGGTAAGGGGAAAGAATAAAAAACATTTTTTTCGTGAAATGGTATTACGCACTGTACAAAATAACTATCTTGTGTATTAACGTAAATACGTTGTTTCAGGCTTTTGTCAATCACACTAGATTGGTTGTGATCGCCAAAATATGGTTGAAAAATCTAGCTAGAAGCCTCGAAAACTATACCTGTTATTTTGGATTCTCTGTCAATGCATAAGTCCTAATAACTATCATTTGTTGCTATCGTTTTCATTAATTTCAGGTGAGTCTGAATACTCACCTGGAGCTAAAAGTGTCTCCTGTGTAGACTCAAAAACACGCTCTGCTGCTGAACCATTATCATTAATACCTATCTCTAGTCGGAAACCAATAAAATCTTCTTCTCTTCCTTGAACGATTAAACTTAAACTCCCATGAGATGTTTCACCCCTTTCAAGGACTGAGGATAACCCCCCTTTGAAGGCAGAAATTTCCTTTCCATCCCTAGTCAATACTTTTGCGTCTGGTGTCCATTTTTCTTCGATAATATAAGCTTTCGATAAAACCTCCTCCCATTTTTTTAAGTTATCTAGCTCAATTAAGCTAGGAATCTCAATGACTCGACGGTTGTATTCCTCCTTCTTCCGAAAGAAGACGCGAATACTAGCTGTAGTGATTTCAATTTGTCTTGAACTTTTGTTAGTGAAATAAGGCGTATAAATAACACGGAAACGTTTTTGTGATTTTGGATTTGTCTGTGTGATTTCTTCAATATTTATTTTCTGTATCGATGACAAAGGTATTGCATTCATCTGCTCAATCTCTAACTTGGATTTTTGCAAGGAAAGCTCTGAGATTTGAGATGCAACTTGCTTATCACGCTCTTCAAAACGCGTGAATATGAATACTGTCCATACACCAGCACAAACTAGGGCTAACATCTGAAATATGTTTAGCCAATCGGAGACGGATAACTTACTCTTTGCTGTTTGAGCATTTAGGTTCTGCTGTTGAGTTTTGCATAATGTACCTGTTTCTGCAATCTCAGGCTGAATTGGCTGTTCAGATGGCAACAAGTTATCTGCATCAACTGGTTTCTGATTTTCCACAGTCTCTCCATATTCAACAACGATTAGAAGTCTAGTATAGGTTTTGTAGCCAAACAGATAGCTCTAAAAGTATGACTCCGTCCAGCGACGAGAAGCAACCTAACTATTTACTAACACTAATCTACATTGTCTAGAGCTTTACTAATTGGGAACTAATAGTTGTATCTGCCTTCAATTCAAATCAACTTGTGTTCACTTATTAGTAAAGCTCATCGCTGTTTAATTAACGATAATCTGGGGTTTGAATATTCCGCAGACGGGCAGCATCACGCATACCATAATCAGCGCGAGTAAAGCGATTTAATTGTTGTTCAAAAAACTCACGATTGGCTTGCAAATGTTTAGGATTAGGGTCATCTAAGGGATATAAAAGTGCAGTTCTCAAGGCTTGAATTACCGCAGAAGTAACGTTATACATTGAGCGTTGGAAACTAATACCCAACTGAATCAACATATCGTCTTCACCACGGCAATGTTGTTTGTAATAATCAACAAGATATTGTGGTAAGAAGTGCAACATATCTTGCATTAATAATGTTGGTGGAATACCAGCAGTACCTACAGGAAATACATCGGCGTAGAGAATGCCGTAGTGGAAATCTTTTTGGTCATCTGGGACTTGTCCGGCTTGAGCGTTGTAAGACTTTGTACCTCTAAAGGGGGCGGTACGGTAGAATACAGCTTCTACGTAGGGTAATGCAGCTTCGTATAGCCAGGTGAAGCCTTTTGATTTGGGGATAATTTCGTAGCATTCGCCACGGATATAAACATGATGGTAAATGGGACGACCTGCGATCGCAAATATGCCATTCACCAAAAAGTTCATCGCATCAGGTACGCCTTTAAACCCGCCTTCGTCGTAGATGTCGGACATTTCAAAGAATACCGGGGCCATGACTTCCCAGAACAAGCCGAGGTTAGAGTAGTATGACATCTGGCGGCACTGTTCCAAAAACATATCGGGAAACAGTTTGTACAGTCCCAGCATTACGGGGTTGCCTTGGAAGTAGGCTTTAATTGCCCTGTCGGCGTTGGCTTTGTATTCTTCGGAGTCGAGATACACATCAAATTGATTGACTGGCGCATACATGTGTCTATGCCAAAGCATTGCCCGCATACAAGCTTCCGCAAATTCCATGTTGATGCGATCGTGGAATAAGTGATGCAAGAACTTGGGCATTTTGACAGTTTCACCCTTTTCCATAAATGCCAAAAGTTCAGGATGGGCTGTTGCTTCACCGCGCCAAATTCTTAAATCAGCAGTATCGCCAGCGTAATGATTATGCAGGTCTAAATACTCTTTGGGTAAGAAGTATTTAAAAAAGGCAAATGGCTCTAAAAATACCCGTTCAGCTATATATAATAAGTCACGCCAGTAAAAATCCATCGGTACAGCGTAAGCTTTATAAATACCAATAATTTGCATTAAGTTTTCTGGCGTGTCTGGCAACATTGAACCGCCAGCTTCTAAACGATGAATTACTTCAGCAAATTCATGGCGAGAAAGTGGAAGTTTAGTTGTCACAGATTTTTCTGGAGTTTGTACCATGTTAGTTCCTAGATATTAAATGTATTTTTAGACAGTAGAAATATCGGTTGTTTGTAATTGCTGACGTATTTTTAAAGCATGAAAAATACTCAAAACATCATGCGTCCAAACTGGCAATATTAATGTCATGGCAATTTCTTCGATGCTGTAAATAGTTCCGGCAATACAAGTTAGCCATAAAGCTATGCCAGCGTAGTTAAATCCAAACAATGCCACAATGGCAATAAATAATGTAATTCCCCAAAACTTGGCTGAGTAAGTGTGATAGCTGGCGGGTTTGCCATATTTAATTAAGTTCACTATCCACCACACAATTTGAGCAACAATCACCATCAATAAAGGAAGGCGATAAGCTATCAAAATATCTCGGTATCCCAGCCAAGCACTTAAAAAGATACAACTAAAAAGGCAGGTATCAGCCCAGCTATCAGCTTGTCGCAATTTGGCATTGCTAACACCAAGTCGCCGGGCAATAATGCCATCAAAAATGTCGGAAAGAAAAGCAGCAGTAAAACCCACTAAAAACCAAATACTCGTATCACCATCCCAAGCATCCCACAGGAGGAAGGGTGCTATTAAAAAGCGGAACATTACAAGGCCACTGGGAATTAAGGTGAGATTCATATTTTCTCCTGTATGTTTGATGAAGTAGTATTCAAGAGTCAGAGTTTAGAATCACTATCATAACTTCCCAAAAATTAAGATAAACGAACCGCAAAGAGCGCAAAGGACACGAAGAAGAAAAAAGAGTTTTAGAGAGTTCTTGAGTCAGTTCTAATTCTATGCAGTTGATGGAGGAAGTAGAGAGATAATTCTGAATTCTGAATTCTTTCCATTACTTCAACGCAACCTGAGAAACTACGGTTTTTTCCGCAGGAGTAATTGCTGCTACCATTGCTGTGGTTGTGGTCTCACTCCAACGCACTAACCAAGTAGGTTGGACTCCTAAAAAGATGATGAGGACTGCCAAAATTAAGGCTGGTACTTTCTCAGACCACAACACTTTAGGATAGTAGGCTAAATCATTGTCGAGTCTGCCAAAACAGGTGCGGTTCAGCAGGATGACGAAGTACACCGCCGTTAAACCACTGGCGACAACACATAATATTGTCGGAATGGGGAAGACAGAGAAACTGCCCTGAAAGACGATAAATTCGGCGATAAATCCTGTTAAACCGGGAATACCAGCACTAGCCATGCCACTTAATACGAGTAAGGCACTAATTAAAGGTATGCCACGAATTGGACTCATTAAACCGTTGAGTTTATCTAACTCGCGTGTGCCGGCTTTAACTTCCACGACTCCTACCAAATGGAAGAGAATGGCAAGGATGATGCCGTGGCTAAACATTTGGGACACTGCACCAACTAGGGCGAGGGAGGTACTAGCGGCGCTGGCTAGTAATACATAGCCCATGTGACCGATAGAACTGTATGCGACCATCCGCTTGATATCTTTTTGAGCGATCGCAACTACTGCCCCATATATCGCGCTAATTGCCCCCCAAATTGCCAAGGTTGGGGCAACAATACTCCAAGCGTTGGGGAACATCCCCATCCCAAACCGCAATAAACCGTAGGTTCCCAGTTTTGCTAACACACCACCTAACAAAATGGCGATGGGTGCGGAAGCTTCCACATAAGCATCAGGTAGCCAAGTGTGGAAGGGGACTAGAGGAATTTTGATGCCAAAACCAAGGATGATTCCTGCTAGTAACAGCAGTTGCAGTCCAGCAGAGAGGGTTTGAGTAGAAACAGCATCAAAAGCAAAGCTGGTGGAACCTGTTAGCCACACCATACCTAAGAAGGTGGCTAAAATTAATGCGCCGGAAACAGCAGTGTAAATTAAAAATTTAATTCCAGCGTAAGCCCGTTTTTCACCGCCCCAAATCGAAATTAATAAATAGAAGGGGATTAATTCTAATTCGTAGAACAGGAAAAACAACAGTAAATTTTCCGCGAGAAATGCCCCAGCAACACCGCCACTTACTAACAAAATCATTGAGTAAAATAAGCGGGGGCGTTCTGTATCTTTGCTGCTGCTGTAAATAGCAATCCAAGTCAGGAGGCTATTCAAAATCAACATTAATATTGATAGCCCATCCACCCCTAATTGATAACTTAAACCAAGGGTTTCATTCCAAGGTAAATATTCTTGAAACTGCATTCCTGGAGTAGTTAAATCAAATTTTAAGAGGATGAACAAATTCCACAGCAGGATTAAACCGGATAATGTGAGGGATACCAAGCGCAAGCGATTTGGTTGGATGGCATTGTTAGGCCAAAACCCAATAATTACGGAAGCGATAATTGGTGCCCAAATTAAAACACTTAGCATGGAAGTTTTAACCGCAGATGAACGCAGATGAAATGATTATTGACTAAAACATCAACTCTAAAAACTGTACGCCCCAGTATGGCCATGTCACCCACGCACCTAAAAGACCAATGCCTAAGAGGACTGTGAAGGCGTAAGTTTGGGTTTGTCCAGAGGTGCTATATTTCAAGCCTTCGCCACCGAGGAGGGAGAACAACCCAACAAAGTTAACAATGCCATCTACTACGAAGCGGTCAACCATATCAGCAAATTTTGCCAGTTGGGCAACACTGAAAATGATGGTCATCCGGTAGATTTTTGGGGTGTAAAAGTCGTAAGCCAACAAGTCTTGCAAACCTTTCCAGGGTAAGCGGACTGGTTTGGGAATGTTGCCGAGGTAAATTACACCACCGACACTACAACCGAAAATACTCGACCAAATTAGTAGGAGTGCGACATCTTTGTTGAGGCTTGCCCAGTCGGGTAAGAGTGATAAGCTTTGCAACACTAAAGGTAGATGGAGGACAAATCCGAATAAAATCACCATTGGTAATACCATCGGCCAATGCACTTCAGGCGATCGCTCACTCATTTGCTTCGCTTTACCACCAAAAATCAAGCCAAATTCTCTAGCTAAACTAACGGCTGTCAATGCGTTAACTGCTATAACTATCCCAACTAGCCAAGGCTGAGTTTCCCATAACCCATCAGCTAATTCCATCAATGCCCAAAAGCTACCAAGGGGTGGGAACCCAATTAATCCTAATGTGCCAATAATAAACGCTAAACCAGAGATAGGACGGCGTGACCATAATCCGCCTAGTTGAGTCACATCTTGGCTGATGCTGTTCCAAATAATACCCCCAGTACTCATCACTAACAAGGCAGCAGATAAAGCGTGAGTCAGAACTAGTAACAGTGCAGCATCATCTTGCTGTGTGCCTACAGCGATGAACACTAAGCCCATGTATGCACTCACAGAATAAGATTGGCAGCGTTTCACGTCAATTTGGGCGATCGCAATTAAGGATGCACCAATAGCTGTTACTGACCCAATCGCTACCATCACTGTAGAAACTAGGGGTGATAAAGTTAATACGGGTTGCAGTTTAATCAGTACCCATGCACCACTGGCTACAACTACCGAGTTCCGCAAAATTGTACTGGGAACAGGGCCTTCCATCGCCTCATCTAACCACAAGTGCAGGGGGAATTGGGCGCATTTACCCATCGGCCCGGCAATTAAGGCTAAACCCACTAAACTAATTACTGTCGGGTCAATTTCCGCAGTTTTCGCCCATACAGCCAGTTCGTTATAATCCCAGGTTCCCGCCAGCGGCCATAAACCTAAAACCCCAATCAGCAGAAACAAGTCTCCTACCCGTTTGGTTAAGAAAGCGTCTCTCGCACCTGTTACCACCAAAGGCTGGCTAAACCATAAGCCTACTAACAAGTAGGTTCCCAAAGTGAGGACTTCTAGGATTACATAACTAAAGAACAAGTTATTACATAAGGCTAGGGCGCATAATCCCGCTTCAAATAGTCCTAATAAAGAATAGAAGCGTCCCCAACCCCAATCCATTTCCATGTAACCAATAGCATAAATTTGTGCTAACAAATTTAAACCAGTGATGACAACTAACGCGCCTACACTAATTGACGAAATTTCCACAGCAATGGTTAAGTCTAACCCTGCTGTTGATAGCCAATGAATAAATACTTCTTGGGGTGGATGATTCCAAGTTGCTTGTAAGGCGATCGCACTATGGACAAACGCCAAAAATGTCATTACTAAATTTACATAACCTGCTGGCCTTGGCCCAGTTTTGCGGATGATCCCCGGCGACCAAGGTACGGCTAAAAGCCCACCAATTAAGGCATATAAAGGAACAAGCCAAACAGTCTCTAGTAGAAACTGAGCCATGAAAATACCCCTAGATTTAAACAGAAATTAGTGTTTTGGGATCAAATCCCTTTGATCCCGCTACTCTGCACTATTCAAAAACGCAAGTTTATATTTGCTTAATTTTGTTAGATTAAGCTTACCGTTATCTGAGGCAAAAGGGAATTAGTTGATTAGATAAATCAGCGATAATTACTCTAATTAATTCTTATATATCTATGGATTGAATTAAACAATATCATCTATCGATTAATATCTATGGTTTTTCCATAGAGAAATAAATATAGTAATCATTATTCATCTCTTGGGATCAGTCTGTTCTAGGTATGAAGACACAAAGTAACTAGTGAATAAGTCTTTCACCTATTTTTCATACTTCAGACTTCACACTTCAGACTTCTTTTCCCCAATTCGCAGACCCATAATAATTAAATCTCGTTCTATTTGATCTAGTTCGGCTACTTGCGGTAAATATCCCCAAAGTTGAAAACCTAATGTTTCAAAAAGTTTCAGGCTGGGGTGATTATGGGCAAAAATAAAACCTAAGAGTGTTTTTAACCCTAAATTGGGGCTTTCCGCAATTGCGAGGCTTAATAGTCGTCGTCCCAAACCGCAATGATGAAAAGCTGGGGCAATATAAATACTAATTTCAGCAGTAGCTTGATAAGCTGGACGACCATAAAATGATTGGAAACTCAGCCACCCAGCAATTTTACCTTCTTGTTCAATTACCCACAAAGGACGATAATTAGGCGATCGCCCATGAAACCAAGTGCGGCGACTTTCCACAGATACAGGTTCTAAATCAGCAGTAGCGAGACGGCTAGGAATCGCCGCATTATAAATAGCTACGATCGCAGGTAAATCAGCTTCAGTCGCATGGCGGATAGTCATCGCTACCGTGTCAGAAAGGATATTGTAGAAAATATTCAAAAATCATACAGTGTTCATCAATAGAATTCTATGCCTGATTTAGTGCTAATTGGTGGTGGTCATAGTCATGCGATCGCACTCAAAATGTTTGGGATGAAACCACTACCAGGAGTAAGTTTAACTTTAATCACGCCAGCATCAGACACACCTTATTCGGGAATGCTGCCCGGACACATTGCTGGATTATATAGTTACAATGAGTGCCACATTAATTTGTCAAGATTAGCTGACTTTGCCCATACACATTTATATATAGATCAAGCCATCGGTTTAGATTTAGAAAATCGTCAAGTAATTTGCGCTAACCGTCCGCCGGTAAATTTTGATGTACTGTCTATTGATATTGGCAGCACTCCAGCGACAATCTCTGTACCAGGTGCAGCCGAATATGCTATTGCAGCTAAACCAGTAGCCAAACTCCTAAACTGTTGGTATAAACTACTGCAAAGCGTTCACGAAAATCCTCAGCAGCAACTCAAAATAGCCATTGTGGGCGGTGGTGTGGGTGGCATAGAATTAGCACTCGCAATGCAAGCACATATACAACAAATTTTGATTGCGAACCAACAACCAATTCAAAATCTGGAAGTTCATTTATTTCATCGCCATCAGAAAATTTTGCCGCATAATCATCACTCAGTGCAGCGTCAGGTAAAACAAGTTTTAACTCGTCGAGGTATTAAGCTGCATCTAGGCGAGTCCGTTTCTCAGATTACACAGATAAATCAAGAATTATTAGCAGTCAAATCTGAATCGGGGCTAGTGGTAGAGTGTGACAAAGTTTTTTGGGTAACACAAGCCGCAGCAGCAGACTGGTTAAAAACTACCGGACTCGGAACTGATGAACAAGGCTTTATTTTAGTCGACGACACCTTGCAATCTCAAACCCATCCGCAGGTATTTGCTGCTGGTGATATTGCCACAATGGTAAATCATCCCCGTCCCAAAGCTGGTGTATTTGCAGTGCGTCAAGGTAAGCCGTTATTTGAAAACTTGCAACGAATAATTTTAGGCAAACCACTCAAACCTTACATCCCACAGCAACAATATTTAAGTTTAATTGGGACAGGCGACAAAAGAGCGATCGCTACCAAAGGCGCATTCACCTTACCGCCCCACTCTTTAATATGGTGCTGGAAAGATTGGATTGACTGCCGCTTTATGCAAAGTTTGAGTGTGTAAGCACAACACACAGTAAGATATTATGAACTATGACTTTCTCGTTGACCCCAACAGTTAGTAAAGTCATCTGCTTTTTATATCTGCATTCTTAAAAAAATGTATTGATCAACACTTTGACTAGTTACATTTGCATGGTCAAATAAAAATGATTTAATAACTAAGTTTTTGGCATTTCTCATCACTACATAAATATTTCTAATGAACACTGCCTTTATTCGTACCACAGCATTACTACCAATTTTCGCTTTATTTTTCACTGCCTGTAGTAGCTCTAGCGTTAGCACAAATCCGGCAAATAATAACAATGCAACTCCACAAACATCAACAGTTATTCCTATAGGGATTGCTGTAGCCCAAACCAGTAATGTTGCTTTACTTGGTCAAGAACAAGTTGCTGGCGCTAAAATTGCCGAGAAATATTTTAATGATCAAGGTGGGATTAATGGCACACCCATTAAATTAGTCTTTCAAGATACTGCTGGTGATGAAGCTGGTACAATTAACGCCTTTCAAGCATTAATTAATAAAGACAAAGTTGTGGGAATTGTCGGGCCGACTTTATCACAACAAGCCTTTAGTGCTAACCCCATTGCTGAACGAGCTAAAATACCTGTACTTGGCCCCTCAAATACAGCTAAAGGTATACCAGAAATTGGTGATTACATTGCCCGTGTTTCAGCACCAGTTTCTGTAGTGGCACCAAATTCAATTAAAGCTGCACTCAAGCTAAATCCTAACATTAAAAAAGTCGCTGTTTTCTTCGCGCAAAATGACGCATTTAGCAAATCAGAAACCGAAATTTTTCAGCAAACTGTCAAAGAACAAAATTTAGAATTAGTTACAGTCCAAAAGTTCCAAACTAGCGATACAGATTTTCAAAGTCAAGCCACCAATGCAATTAATCTGAAACCAGATTTGGTAATTATTTCTGGGTTAGCTGCCGATGGTGGTAACTTAGTCAGACAACTGCGAGAATTAGGTTATAAAGGCTTAATTGTTGGTGGTAATGGTCTAAATACATCCAACATTTTCCCAGTCTGTAAGGCACTTTGCGATGGTGTGCTAATTGCTCAAGCATACAGCCCAGAACATCCTGGTGAAATCAATACTGCATTTCGTCAAGCTTATGTAGATCAATTTAAAAAAGAACCACCACAATTTAGCGCCCAAGCATTTGCCGCAGTTCAAGTATATGTAGAAGCTCTAAAATCTTTAGATCAAAAGAGTAAAGTTAACAAGTTAGAATTACCATCCTTACGAACAGAATTGAACAAACAACTACTAAATGGTAAATACAATACACCACTAGGTGAAATTGGTTTTACACCCGTAGGAGAAGTAGTACAAAAAGATTTTTACGTAGCGCAAATCAAAATGGAACCTGATGGTAGTAAAGGCAAGTTTACATTCTTGAAATAGTAGCTAAATGGATATTAGTCTGTTTTTTCAGCAATTGTTAAATGGGTTATCTATCGGCAGTGTCTACGCGATTTTTGCTTTAGGATATACCCTAGTGTATTCGATTTTAGGCATCATTAATTTAGCGCATGGTGCAATTTTTACCCTTGGTGCATATTTCACTTATGCACTCATGGGTGGAACTTTTGGGTTTAACGGCTTGCTGGCAAATTTGACGCTACCTGTACAATTACCATTTGCCATATCCTTAATTATTGGCAGTAGCCTAGCCGGATTGGTGGGAGTTGCAATGGAACGTATTGCTTTCTTACCTTTACGCCGTCAAGGATCTGACCCTTTACTAACGGTTGTTTCTAGTTTAGGTGTTGCAGTAGTAATTGTTAACTTAATTCAGTATTTAGTAGGTGCAGAAAGTTATACATATCCCGCTAATACTTTTGGTAATTTACCACCTGCAATTAACTTCGGCACTGTCGAAAAACCAATTCCCATTCGCAGTGTGCAGATATTAATTTTTGTGGTGTCAATGGTAATTGTGGCAATTCTTACCTATTTTATCAATCGAACTAAATATGGTAAGGCTATGCAAGCGATCGCCGAAGATGCAACTACAGCTAGTTTACTAGGAATTAACAGCGATCGCTTTATCGTTTTGACATTTTTCATTAGTAGTTTCTTAGCAGGATTAGCCGGAACATTAGTAGCTTCCAGCGTGAGTATTGCAGGCCCCTACTTTGGGATCGCCTTTGGTTTGCGGGGGTTAGCCGTGATAGTCTTAGGTGGTTTGGGTAGTATTCCTGGTGCAGTTTTAGGAGGATTACTTATTGGGTTAGTAGAAGCTTTTGTTCCATCTGAATACTCTGGTTACAAAGATGCTGTAGCATTTGGAATATTGTTTATCATGCTATTAGTTAGACCTCAAGGTTTACTTGGTCGGCGGTTCGTTCAGAAAGTCTAATAAATTCTGCATTCTGACAATTTATGACTGAATTTTTTTCAACTTATGGTTCACTAATTGTCTCCATGGTGCTAGGAGCATTATTAGGACTTTCTTTGTACCTACCTTTAATGACTGGACAATTATCTTTAGCTAGTCCAGGATTTTATGCTTTAGGTGGATATATTGCAGCGATTTTATCCACAAAAGTATTTACATCTAGTAGTAATTTATTTCCCCTACATTTACTTTTATTGGAAATGTTAATCGCTGGTTTGGTATCTGGTATACTAGGTTTATTGGTGGGTATTCCAGCATTAAGGCTAAGAGGCATTTATCTAGCGATCGCTACCATTGCTTTTGTTGAAGTTCTGCGAGTTATTTCCTTAAATTTAGAAATTACAGGTGGTGCTGTCGGGATTTTTGGTATACCCCAACCCTTCCAGACACAAATCGAATACCTCTGGATTGCGTTACCATTGCTCTTCATTAGTATGGTCTTGTTTTATCGGTTAGAACGAGTCAGAGTTGGTAGAGCATTTACAGCCATCCGCGAAGATGAATTAGCCGCAGGTGCAATGGGAATTAACCCGACTTATTACAAAGTCTTAGCCTTTACTTTAGGGGCAATTTTAGCTGGTATTGTAGGTGCCATTAGCGCCCATTTTCTCAACACCTGGAATGCGAGACAAGGCACTTTTGATGCTAGTATTATTTACCTAACTTTTGTCTTAATTGGTGGTTCCAGAACTTTTTTAGGTTCAGTTGTAGGTGGTATGGTATTCACAGCCTTACCAGAAGTTTTACGCGGTATCGCCGACTCAGGTATTTTTCCTAATTGGTTAGGTTGGTTAGCCCAATTTCTCCGAGATGGTAGATTAATTATTTTTGGTTTACTTATAGTCATAGGTACTATCTTTTTTCCTCAAGGTTTAGTCACACCCGATATTTTTAAAATGGGTAAAGTCAGAAAATAATGCAAATCTAAATATGTCTGAAATTAATGCCTCAGATAAAAGTAAATTTATATTAGAAGCCAACTCACTCACACGCCGCTTTGGTGGTTTAATTGCAGTGAATAATGTATCTTTTAAAGTTAGACAACATGAAATTTTTGGCTTAATTGGCCCTAATGGTGCAGGTAAAACAACTTTATTTAATTTAATTACAGCCCTAATTCCGCCTTCTGAAGGTGGATTGATTTATCAAGGTCAAGAAATTTCTCAACTGCGATCGCATCAAATTGCAGCTTTAGGTATTGCGAGAACCTTTCAGAATATTCGCTTATTTGGCGAATTATCAGCCTTAGAAAATGTCATTATTGCTCGGCATTTGCATACTAAAAGTAATATGATTACAGGAGTTTTGGGACTACCACCCGCTCCTACTGAAGAAAATCAAAGTAAACAAAAAGCTTTAGAATTATTAGAACTAGTAGGGTTGAGCGATCACACAGCAGAAAAAGCTAAAAATTTTGCTTACGGGGATCAACGTCGCTTAGAAATTGCTCGTGCTTTAGCTTTAGAACCACAAATCTTACTTTTAGACGAACCCGCAGCCGGGATGAACCCTAGTGAAAAGCAGCAACTGAGCGAATTTATCCGCAGTATCCGCGATCGCTTCAACCTAACTATCATTCTGATTGAACACCACGTACCATTAGTCATGGGTTTGTGCGATCGGATTGCTGTTTTAGATTTTGGTCAATTAATTGCTTTAGGTGAACCCTCTGTAGTCAGAAATAACCCAGCTGTTATTGAGGCTTATCTGGGAAATGAATAACATTAGTTGGTATAGCCACCCAACTCAGTTACTTGAATTGAGGTGACTAAAGTTGCCAAAAACTAAATATATATAGTTTTGCAGATGGAACAACTCACACTGCTGTTTTTTTCAACAAAGGATAACCCAGCTTTTCTCGCTGTTCTACATATAGTTGTGCGACTTTTCGCGCCAAATGACGAATCCTCGCAATATAGCGAGTTCTTTCTGTTACAGAAATTACTCCTCTCGCATCCAGCAAATTGAAAGTATGCGAACACTTCATCACATAATCCAAGCTTGGTACGACTAACCCACGCTCTGTTAACTGATTAGCTTCCTGCTCATACAAATTAAACAGTGTTAGTAGCATCTCAGGGTTCGATGCTTCAAAGTTGTAAGTACTCTGCTCAATCTCATTTTGCAAGAAAACATCCCCATAAGTAATGTCATCTGTCCATTGAAGCTTGACAATTGCTTCCACTTGCTGGAGATACATTGCTAACCGCTCTAATCCATAAGTAATTTCAATCGATACAGGCCGACAGTCAATACCACCACATTGTTGGAAGTAGGTAAATTGAGTAATTTCCATTCCATCCAACCAGACTTCCCAGCCAGTTCCCCAAGCACCTACCGTTGCATCTTCCCAATTATCTTCCACAAACCGAACATCATGGTCTTCAGGACGAATACCCAAAGCCCTCAAAGAATCAAGATAAATCTCTTGAATGTTATCTGGTGAAGGCTTAATTAAAACTTGGTACTGATAATAATGTTGGAAGCGGTTAGGGTTTTCGCCGTAACGGCCATCTGTAGGGCGGCGACATGGTTCAACATAAGCCACAGCCCAAGGTTCTGGCCCCAACGCCCTTAAAAATGTATGTGGATTCTTAGTACCAGCCCCCTTCTCAATATCATAAGGCTGGGCAATTAAACAACCGCGATCGCCCCAAAATTGATGCAGTGTGGCTATTACTGACTGAAAATTCACGCTCTACCTTTCCTTAACTCTGCACATTGCATTCACTATTGTGGACTAGAAAGCTGATGAATAGAGAGTTCAAAGCAGAGAGAAAAAATATTTTTTCCAAAAGAGGTTGACAGTGAGGGGAAGGTTAGATATATTGGATAAGTGCCTGAGAGAGGGGGCGCTGCAAAGCGAAGCTCGCTCGAAGGAAACCGAACCATGAAAAGATTATAGTTTGAAAGCAATAATAACACAAGTAGCCTGCGTCAAGTAAATAAAATAACCAGGCTAAGGTTAAAAAAGAGTAGCCAAGAAAGGAATCAAAACGGAGAGTTTGATCCTGGCTCAGGATGAACGCTGGCGGTATGCTTAACACATGCAAGTCGAACGGAATCTTAGGATTTAGTGGCGGACGGGTGAGTAACGCGTGAGAA
>NZ_JACJTB010000003.1 GCF_014698475.1 Nostoc spongiaeforme FACHB-130
TCAACAGGGTCGAACCGTCTACCATATTCATTGGGAGACCTCAAGCTTTGGTGTCGTTACCTTTATCTTGTGGTTTCCCCTTCTTTTTTGCTACCCCATCTCACATAAGGCGTATTTTTTTAATTGGAAGTCCCTGATACTACTCCCGACTCCCCATCAATATTGCAATTGTTCTTACTAACTCTTCTGGTGCGATGGGTTTGGCTATATGCTGTTGAAATCCAGCTTGTAGTGCTTGTTGTTGGTTGATTTCACCTGCATAAGCAGAAAGTGCGATCGCAGGTATAGTTCCGCCTTGTTCGGGTGGGCATTGTCTAATGTGCCGAATCAAAGAATAGCCATCCATTTCTGGCATACCAATGTCAGAAATTAGTAAATCCGGCATAGATTGATTGAAGTAAGTCAATGCTTGTAAAGCTGAATCAGCTGTAGTAACTTGTGCGCCAACTTGGGTGAGGATAAATTCGGCTAAGTCACGCATATCTGCATCATCATCTACAACTAATATCTGCATACCCGTGAGATCAACTGCATCCCCCAAATGGTTATGATCTGAGAATAATGCTTGGTCAACAACATTTAATGGCAATCTCACAGTGAAGATTGCACCTAAATTCTGACCTGGACTATCGGCTTGAACTGTGCCACCATGCAGTTCTGTTAAATGGCGGACAATAGCTAGTCCTAAGCCCAATCCGCCGAATTGTCTTGTCGTTGCGCCATCTTGCTGACGGAAATATTCAAATACGAATGGTAAAAACTCTGGAGTAATGCCAATTCCGTTATCTTGAACTTTAATTTGAGCATACATTCCCACCTGCTCTAGCTGCACTTCTATTCGTCCTCCAGAGGGGGTAAATTTGACAGCATTAGAAATCAGATTCCAGATAACTTGCTGTAAGCGGTTGGTATCACCGGAAACTGTACCAGAAAGCGAGTTAAGAGTAGTTTGGATCTGAATATTTTTCGCTTCTGCTGCGAGTCGGACTGTTTCTAAGGCGGCTTTAATGGTTGCAGCCAAATTCACAGGTGCAACGTTTAACGACATTTTGCCTTGGAGAATGCGGGAGACATCCAATAAATCTTCGATTAATTGCGCTTGCAACTTGGCATTACGTTCTATGGTTTCTAATGCTTGGTCAGCTTTTTTAGGGTCTAGCCGTTGACTCCGCAGCAGCCTTGACCAACCTAAAATCGGATTTAGGGGCGATCGCAATTCATGAGACAGTACGGCAAGAAATTCATCTTTAATTCTGTTGGCGGCTTCGGCTGTGGCGCGATCGCGTTGGGCAATGCGATACAATTGAGCGTTATCAATGGCTAAGGAAGCACGACGAGCTAGTTCTTCGGCTAATTGTAAGTGGCCGTGGTCATAGCGTTTTCCCGACTCCGCAGAAACAAAAGAAATTACCCCCAAAACTTTATCTTGAGTTTTTAATGGCACTGTCATCACAGACTTAAACCCAATAGAACGCAAAATTTCTAAATGTTCTGGGTTTTGGGCGGCTTGGACTAGCAATTCATCAGGGATATCAGGTAAGAAATCGGATTTACCTGTGCGTAATGTCCAGGCAGCGCCTCTAGGACTATCCTGATTGAGAGGATACTTCTGTTGCATTTCCTCAGCCCATTGGAGTTTGGCTGGGTCAATATGAGCTACAGCAATCTGTTCAATAATGCCATCTTCTTTGACTATGTGGACTGTACACCAATCTGCTAATTCCGGTACTGCCAGTTGAGCGACTCGCTCTAGGGTAGTTTGGTAATCGAGAGAAGATGCTAAAACTGCGCTCGCCTCTGCCAGAAAGCGTTGGTTGCGCTCTAACCTGACTTGCTCAGTCACATCGACCACATACGCTAAAACCTCTTCGATTTGATGGTGGGAGTTAGTTGTGGGCAGATAGTAAACATTGTAGTAGCCAGGAGTGCGATCGCTCCGACCAGGAGGATTGATCGCCAGACTGAGGGAAATAAATTGATCTCCGGTATTGTAAATTTCATCAAAGACGGCAACTATGGCCGGATCAACTTGAGCAAAAAGTTCCTTAACTGAATGTCCTAAATGTTGTTCACGAGTTAATCCGTTGATTTTGGCTAATGCTTCATTAATCGCAATAAATCGTTGTTGGCGATCTAACAAAGCAATTCCCACTGGTGAAGTTTCAAATATAGTTGCTAGTTGGCGTTGTGCGGTTTCTGCTCGCATTCGGGCAATGCGTTCGCGTTCTAGTAATCGTTCTCGTTCTTGTTCTACTTGCTTGCGTTCTGTAATATCAATGACAACACCAATGGAATTTTTGGTATTACCCTTCAAATCGTAAGTAAACTTTCCTCTGGCTTCTACCCAATGAATCGAGCCATCTAACCAACGCAGGCGATATTCATGATGATACTCTTTCTTTGCTTGCATAGCTTGCTGAAATTTAGCTTCAGCTTGTGCTAAATCATTGGGATGCACCCGATTCTGCCAAACTTCATAACTGGGTTGACACTGATATGGTTGCAGACCTAACACTGTAAAGTGTCCTTCTGACCAGCGTAATATACCAGTTTGGACATCCCAATCCCATGAACCCATACGTCCAACATTTAGCGCCAGTTGCAGGTGTGCTTCACTTTCTCGTAATTCCGCTTCCGCACGCGATCGCTCTACAGCTAACCAAGTTTGTTCGGCAATTTGCTCTATTAAGGTCACTTCTTCCTGTTGCCAATGGCGCGGAAAAATATGGTGCAGTACAAGTAAAGCGATAAACTTTCCTTGTTTTACTAACGGCACACATAACAGAGACTTTGTTTGGATCACATCAAAAGCAGCTGCGCCCGCACCCTGAGTCCGAGGATCAGCATCCACATCATCTACAATAATTGTCCTGCCCTGCTTGAGTTCCGCAATGATTTCCAGTCCAAAAGAATTCATGTGATGAGTCCCAACCACACTACTCACCCCATTGCAATAGTCACGTTCAACAATTACATATTCTTGGGTAGGATCAATTTCACCATAAGTACACCTACTCACTTGAAAATGTTTACCTGTGGCACACACCACTTGCCACATAATTTCTTTTGAGTCTGGAATTGGGCGAATCGCATCATTTAATTGAATTAAAAATTCCTGTTGCCTTTCTTTGTGTTGCACCTGTTCCCACAGTTGTTTGCGCTCTGTAATATCGACAGTGATGCCAATTATCCGCACTCCCCGTCCAGTTGCATCCACGTAAACTCTGCCTTGACTATTAATCCAACGGATCGTTTTGTCGGGAGCAATGATCCGATACTCTTGCTGATAAATTGTTTCTCCCGCAGCTGCTCTTTGGGCTGCTTGCAAAATTCGCTGCTGATCATCTGGATGAATCAAAGCCATAAAATCTTCTGCTGCACCTGCTTCTCTTCCCCAAAGCCAAAGCGCATTGGGAGAACACACCACATAATTTGTAATTAAATCCATGTCCCAAGCGATGATCTGCGCTGAAGATAAAGCTAGTTGTAAGCGTTCTTCTGTTTGCCGAAGATTTTCCTCAATTTGCTTACGCTCAGTTATATCTTGAATGACTACTACAGCTGCCACAATTTGATTTTGGCTATTGAGTATTGGTGCCGAATTGACACTAATAAAAGTTTGGCGACCATCGCTTTCTAGTCGTAATTCTTCGTTAGAGATAACTTCACCTGTTTGGAGCGATCGCGCTAATGGATAATCATAGGGTTCATACATTTGTCCATCAGTGCGAAAAGCGACAAATGGGGTAATCGGTACGTATTCTTCTAATTCTAGAAACTCTTCATAGTCGTAACCAATAATATGTTTGGCTTGTTCATTAGCCAGCACTAATTTACCAGTTGCCGCATCGGCAATTAATACACCGGTTGGTAACTGCTGTAAAACCGCAGTAAAGCGAGTATGTTCTATTTCCAGTGCTTGTAACAAGCCTTCCTTTAATAAAGCATTCTCAGCATTACTCTGCATTTCTTGAAAATCAGGATGTGGCTCATTTCCCAAGCTACGGGCAAAGTGTTCAATCAATTCCGAACGCGAAATTCCTTGCTTGTGCGCTTCTTCATCAAGCGATCGCCATGCTGTACTGGTCAGAGATATACTAAATCGTTGCTTTTTTTCTGAGTCCCAGTTGCTAACAAACTTACCCGTTGAATCACGCTTCATTGAGATTTATCCGTATGCGTACACGGTTCTTATATTCAATCCGAAGTGACTTCTAATTAGTATCTACCTTGAGATTGAGGTTTTGATTAGGGATGAGGGGCTAGGGCTAGGGGACTTCCAATTAAAAAAATATACAATCACTTTAATGGCAAGGGGTAGGGAACAGGGAGTAGAGAGAGAAATTGACGTTTTTTCAGCCTGATTGCTGTTAGGAGTTAATTTCCGTTTGATCGAAGACTTTTTTTAAGAAGCTTAACCCTTGTTCAATCTGAGAATATTCCTCGGCTGACAAACCATTGAGAATGTCAGCAATTTGAGCGCGAGTATGATTGAGGGATTGTTGGAGATGGTACTTGCCTTCATCAGTCAAGTTGAGAACTATCCGCCGTCGCTCTTGGGGATGATGTTCACGTTGTACTAAGTTGCGCTGTACTAGCCGTTCTATGGTTGCTGAGGCTGTTGCAGAGGTGACACCAAGATGTTCTGCCAAATCAGAGAGTGAACCACCAGGATGACGATTAATAAATGCCAGCGATCGCACCTGGGGAATTGACAAAAACCCAGCGTTATGCGCTCGCATCTCCTTCCTGATAAACCGCATCACTAATGGAATTGTCTCCATAACTTTGGCTGCACATTCTTCAGAATTTGCACCATGTGAGGGTTTATCGAGCTTCATGGGCGAGTTATTCTCCTAGTTACATCGCCACCCGTGGATCAATTTGGCCACAGATGAGGGTTAATATTATTCATGTTAGTAGGATAACTGTACAATCCAGACTAAATCTTTGAAGAAGGCAGTCCCGATGAAACAAGTTTTATCGCCAAGTATGAAAGTGGACTAGCATTTTCACTCAGCATTCAGCGAGAAGATGCCTGCGTGGGTTCCCTGCGTTGAGCAAACTTCGGTGACTCAGCACTTTCAACTCAAGCCAGTGATGTAAACGATTGAAAAGAAAAATTCCTCAGATTGCCAATTACCAGGACAATTTGTTCCAGTAATAAAATTGGCAGAACTCCTCCATGAATCCACGCTACTCATATATCAAAAGCAGAAAAAAACGTTGGTTATACCAAGGATGCCAACTTGTGGTAATTACGCTGCTAGGGTTGGGACTATTGCTAGGAGGATTTGCCATTTATACTGTCCGGCGTTCTTTTCCCCAAGTAAGTGGCACAATTCCCATACCTGGACTGAAAGCAGAGGTGACAGTCCAGCGAGATCAATGGGGAGTTCCTCATATATATGCAAGTAACACCCATGATTTATTCATGGTACAGGGTTACGTACACGCTCAAGACCGTTTTTGGCAAATGGACTTTTGGCGACATATTGGTTCTGGGCGGCTGGCTGAAATTTTTGGTAAGTCCCAGGTAGAAACAGATAAATATCTGCGGACAATGGGTTGGGACAGGGTAGCACAGCAAGAAATTCAGCAAATGGATGGGCAGATGCAAGCTGATTTGCAAGCTTATGCTGACGGTGTGAATGCTTATTTGGCAGAACATCAAGGTAGCGCCTTGAGTTTAGAATATGCGGTGTTACAGTTACTTAATCCCCGCTACAAACCGGAACCTTGGCAACCCCTACACTCTTTAACTTGGGGTAAAGTGATGGCTTACGATTTGGGGAGGAACTTTCAAAGTGAAATTGAACGGACTATTTTGTTAAAAAGTCTGTCACCACAGCAGGTTGAAGAACTGTTTCCACCTTATCCAAAAAATTTACCTGTGATTTTGCCAGAGTTGCAAACTGATCCAGTTGATAAAGTCAAAGAAAATTTACCACCTAATTTCCCAATTGCGATCGCCTCTACTCTAGAGTCAACTATCCCAGCAATCAAGGCGTTGGAAAACCTCATCGGTGCAACGGGAGTTGGTATCGGTTCTAATAACTGGGTAATATCTGGTGAACGCACAGTTACTAAGAAACCAATTTTGGCAAATGATCCACATTTAGCTGTGCAGATTCCTTCGATTTGGTATGAGGTGGGATTGCATTGTACAAATAAGAATGCTGAATGTCCTTACAACGTGGCTGGTTTTTCCTTTGCGGGAATGTTAGGGGTGATTGTTGGTCATAGCGATCGCATTGCTTGGGGTGTGACTAACGTACAATCTGATGTGATGGATTTATATATCGAAAAAATCAATCCCAACAATCCCAATCAGTATGAAGTTAACGGTAAATGGGTAGATATGCAGCTTGTTCCACAAATTATCCAAGTTGCAGGTACTCAGCCAATACTGCATACAGTCCGTTACACCCGAAACGGGCCGATTCTTTCCGATGTGTCACCCAATTTGCAACAATTTCCATCACAGCCATCAGTTCCAGTTCCACAAAAATATGCTGTAGCTTTGCGTTGGACAGCGTTAGAACCTTCGAGATTAGCCTACTCGATTACTGGCATAAATCGCGCCCAAAATTGGCCAGAATTTCGCACTGCTGCAAAGGATTTTGATATAGCTGCTCAAAATTTAGTTTATGCAGATATAGATGGCAATATTGGCTATCAAATGCCCGGTAAAATGCCAATTCGCGCCCAGGGAAATGGGCGTTATCCGGTTCCAGGTTGGACAGATGAATATGAATGGCAAAGCTATATTGATTTTGCCAAGTTACCTTATAGCTTTAATCCCCAACAAGGCTACATTGCTACCGCTAATAATTTGGTCGCAGAAAACTATCCTGATGTGATTACAACCGATTGGGTATACGGCTATCGGGCGGCGCGAATTACAGAAATGATTAACCAACAAACTGAAGACATTTCTATTCAAGATGTCCAAGAAATTCAAGGTGACAATAAAAATTTAACTGCACAAATTTTAGTGCCGTTGTTACATAATATATCTTTAGATAATCAGAAATTAGAAACAGCACGGAAGTTACTGATAAATTGGAATTTCCAGCTAGAAATTTCATCGCCAGCAGCAACATTATTTGAAGTTTTTTGGAAACATTTGCTAGTAGCTGCTTTTCATGATAATTTACCGAATGAATTTTATCCTGATGGTGGCGATCGCTGGTATGCTGTAGTGCAGAATTTAGTAACTCAGCCTGATAGTTTTTGGTGGGACAACAGTAAAACACCACAAAGAGAAACCCGCGACCAAATTTTGCAGCAAGCCTTAAAAGATGCGGTGACAGAATTAGAAAGTCTACAAGGTAAAGATGCACAACAATGGAATTGGGGGAAATTGCACACCATTACTTTTCGTCATGCAACATTAGGTAAATCTGGTGTTCCCCCAATTGAAGCATTATTTAATCGTGGTGCTTTTGCAACGGCGGGAAATGGTGAAACTGTTAATGCTAACCGTTGGCGAGCGAATAAATCTTTTGAAGTTACAGATATTCCTTCTTTGCGGATGATAGTAGACTTGGGCAACTTGGATGAATCACTGGCTATTCACACTCCCGGACAATCTGGACACGCCTTTCATCAACATTATGTAGATATGGTAGAACCTTGGCAGAAAATTGAATATCATCAGATGCTTTGGGAAAGTGAGACTATTAAAGCTAATACAGCAACAACTTTGAAGTTAATTCCGAAATCTCATTCTAATACAACAAGGCAAAAGTAAAAAGAAAGAATCACCCAACCACAAGCTTCTTACTAATTCCAGATTGTCTGTTTATTTCTGCTGACACCATTTCACGAAAAATCTGATACAGATGTAAACCCTGAAAGGTTTACTGTATCTAAGTTTTTTAATTGCGTTAGCGAAGCGGTAGCGAGCCTGCGAGCGTCATTGCGACTTGCGAATTGTGAATTGGTATGACCTGTACTAGTGATGTATAAGTAAGAATAATTAACCGCAGATAAACGCAGATGGAAACAGATGAATTTTTACCTCAGCAAGCCAAGAAAAGCTATGAAAGTATTGTGCTGTCTAATTTTGATTATTCACCAGAAGTGCAGTTAATTTTGCATTGCGCTCATACTCAGCGATCGCCAGCTTTAAATATAGCAATTCAGGAACTTTGCAAGACACAAATTAATTGGACGTTGTTGCATAACTTATCAAGTCGTAATGGAATTGATGGTTTGCTATGGGAAAGTTTGCAAAATATTGATGCGGTGAATGTACCCAAGAGTTTGTTGAATCAACTCCAGCAAAATTATCAAGGTTATATACTCAAAGGGATGATTTGCAGTCATGAATTAATCAGACTATTGCAAGATTTCCACAGACATCAAATTCCGGTTTTACCCTACAAAGGCCCGACTTTAGCAGTAGCACTCTATGGTAGTTACGCACTCCGCTATTTCAGTGACTTGGATATCTTAATCCATCCAGATTATTTACTAGCTACAAAAGCTTTACTAATTCAGCATGGTTATGAAACCCTGGCAGTGGATAATATTCAAGAAAGAATGAATATTTGGTCAGATAGTGAACGAGATTTTTTGCTGCAAAATAAGGATGTAGCCATAGATTTACACTGGCGATTAACACCAAGATTTTTTGCTTTAGAAATACCTTTTGACCAACTGTGGGAACGTCGTCAGTTAGTGAATTTGTTAGACACTGATGTTGCTACCTTATCTCCCGAAGACTTGCTGTTAGTATTGTGTGTTCACGGTGCTAAAGAATGCTGGTCACAATTAAAGTGGATTTGTGATATTGCTGAATTATTACAAACTTACAAACATCTCGATTGGCAGGCTGTGGAGGAGCGATCGCAAATATTACACTGTCATCGAATGCTACTTTTAGGGCTGAAACTGGCTCAAGATTTGTTACAAGCCCCAATTCCCCAATCTTTACAAACCGCAATTATCCAAGACACTTGCTTACCTGAATTGTCTCAACAAGTGATCAATCGCTTATTCTCACATCCTATGCCCTTACCTACAACTTGGCAAACAACAATGTTTCGTTTGCGAGTCCGCGATCGCAGTCGGGATTGGGTGCAGTATTTTGTTTGGCGGTTGTTAATTCCCAATGTGCGCGATCGGCGATTGTTCAACCTGCCAAATTCACTCTCTTTCTTGTATTACCTCATCAGGCCAATCCGCTTGTGCGTCGAACAATTAAGTAAAGCGATCAGAAACCGATTGACATGATTCAGTAACAATTTGTTGCCAGTCATCTGCTTTGGCGAAGAAGTCAGATTAGAATCACCAGCGAATGTAATAAATTGATTTGATCTAGCAAAGTCACGGCTTCTGGCTAGAGAAAAGGTGTTATCGATAGGGGGTAATAGGGTGTAAATCTTTTTTTCGTGCTTGATGGCAAATGTTTACCATGATTGACTGACTGGAAGTGCTGAGTAAGAATACTAGCCTCTACGTTCTATCTGATTCATAGTGGTAAATTTTTTTGAGCTAATTTAACTGTTTTAATATTTATTCTCAGGGTTTGACACTACTGCATTAGGATGATTTTGACAACTTCACCAGTTGATCAGGATGCCAACAAACAGGCATTCTGCTTAGAAAATCTGAAATGGAGCGATCGCATTTTCTTCAGCAGTTATGGCATAGGAATTGGCATCAGACTGAACAAGTCTACTTTGCTAGAACCACTGCAAGCGTATTTGCCACCCATCCGCTTTCCATTATCTGGATTACCTGTTCAGAAACTCTATTCGTTATGGGTTGGCGCAGACAAAGATCATGAGTCTGTCTATCGGCTATATGAAGGACAAACCGAACTGCTTTGTTCTCCCGATTTGGATGAGGTCTTAACGCTACTAGAAAATGACCTGTGTTTATCGATTGGGATAGCTACTCAGGATTGGTTATTTATTCATGCTGGTGTAGTTGCTTGGGACGATTATGCGATCGTCATTCCTGGGCGTAGTTTCAGTGGGAAAACGACCTTAGTCATGGCCTTTTTGCAAGCTGGCGCAACTTATTACTCGGATGAATACGCCGTTTTAGATCGCCAGGGATTAGTTCATCCCTATCCTAGAGCCGTATCTGTACGTACTTCTTCTGACAAAAGACAGCGATTGACTGCCACAAATCTAGGTGTCGCAGTGGGTAGCCGTCCTGTGAAAATCAAAGTAATTTTACAAACACAGTATCATCCGCAAGCAAAATGGCAACCAACAGCAATATCCACTGGACAAGCCATTCTGGGGCTGTTGGATAACACTTTAACTGCTCGGTTATACCCGGAGCTAACATTATCTATTTTGACTGCTGCAACTGTCGGTATCTCATGCTTCGCTGGACAAAGGGGTGAAGCAGCACAATTAGTTGATCAAGTATTGACATTGCGTTCTTAAGCCCAAACCGAATACAAGGAGAATAAAATGATGATTCCAGTTGCTCGCACCGAAAATTTATTGATTCAAGAAGTCGGAGAAGAGCTAATTGTTTATGATGAAACGCGAGATACGGCCCATTGTCTAAGTGCGATCGCCGTACGTGTCTGGTATCTGTGTAATGGTCAAAACACCGTCGAAACCATTGCACGTTTGCTACAAGAAGAGTTCGAGTTTCCACCAAATCAAACAGTTGATTGGCATGGTTTAGTTCAATTGACATTAGCTGAGTTAGAACAGTTTCACCTGTTAGATGCAGCCGTTACCGAACCCCTGAATAGTCCCCAAACTTCCCGCCGCCAAGTCCTCAAAAAAGTCAGTTTAGTAGGTGGCTTTGCCATTGGCTCTTTGTTCCCAGCCATTAAATCAATTATTGTTCCTACCCCAGCAATGGCGGCTCCCACTGGCTCTAGTGCTACGACAACGACAACTGCTACAACCACCACTACTACAACCACCACTACTACAACTACAACTACAACTACAGCCGCACCAACTACCACAGCGCCTCTTTAGTGTGATTGGCAAACTTCTGTTACCGCTTTTCCCAGATTTTTACTGTTAGCCGCACTATGCAACATATTGTCTGTTTAGAACCGGGAACTGATAAACAGCCAGATGACTTTCTTTCTTAAGCCCAAACCAAATACAAGGAGAATAAAATGATGATTCCAGTGGCTCGTACCGAAAATCTGTTGATTCAAGAAGTCGGAGATGAGTTAATTGTTTATGATGAAACGCGAGATACTGCCCATTGCCTCAGTGCGATCGCCGTACGTGTCTGGTATCTGTGTAATGGTCAAAACACCGTCGAAACCATTGCACGTTTGCTACAAGAAGAGTTCGAGTTTCCACCAAATCAAACAGTTGATTGGCATGGTTTAGTTCAATTGACATTAGCTGAGTTAGAACAGTTTCACCTGTTAGATGCAGCCGTTACCGAACCCCTGAATAGTCCCCAAACTTCCCGCCGCCAAGTCCTCAAAAAAGTCAGTTTAGTAGGTGGCTTTGCCATTGGCTCTTTGTTCCCAGCCATTAAATCAATTATTGTTCCTACCCCAGCAATGGCGGCTCCTACTGGCTCTAGCTCCACCTCTTCACCGACAACAACATCTACATCTACAAGTACAACAACAACAGCACCAACTACAACATCTACAAGTACAACGACAACAGCACCAACTACAACATCTTTTGTAACACCACCTCCAACAATATCTTTTGTAACACCACCGCCAACAATATCTTTTGTAACACCACCTCCCTCTTAGTGTGATTGACACACTTCTGTTACCGCTTTTTCCAGATTTTTACTGTTAGCAGCACTATGCAAGATATTGTCTGTTTAGAACCGGGAACTGATAAACAGCCAGATGACCAACAAGTGGTCAAGACTCCACTTTATGTACAGGTGCTAAATTTTCTAGACCACAAAGAATGGCAAACGTTACTCGATTACACTCTGGCGCAAGCAAATCAGTTTGTTTGCAGTACCACTTTTACCAATCAGCCAGACTATCGAGTTTCCCAAAGTTTGAATGCGGTTGCAGAAGTCCAATCACTCATAGTTGATAAAGTAAAGTCCTTACTGCCACAAGTCTGCCAGCAGTTAGATATTCCACCATTTTTTGTGACGTTAATTGAAACACAAATTACTGCACATAACGATGGCAACTATTACAAACTGCATAGTGATAACGGTAGTTACGATACTTTCAACCGAGAAATTTCCTATGTTTACTACTTTTATCGGGAACTACAGGCATTTTCTGGTGGTGAGTTGCGTTTTTGCGTAGATGACAGTAATCAACTCTTAGAACAACAGATAACTCCCCAGCAAAACAGCATCATTCTGTTTCCCAGTCGTTATCTACATGAAGTGTTACCTGTTTGTTGTCCATCAAAAATGTTTGCTAACAGCCGTTTCACTTTTAACGGCTGGATTCGGAAATCGGTGTTTACAAACCCTACTAATTGGTAATTTGTTGCTGTTTTGGCGGTGATATATGATCAGCGATCGCATTTTTGTCCAGATTGCGGCTTACCGCGATTTTGAATTAATCCCCACAGTCAAAGATGCCTTAGCCCAGGCACTATGTCCCGAACGCATCAGTTTTGGTATTTGCTGGCAATATGGCAATGATGAAGAACTACACTTCATTGATGGGCTGAAAGATATTCCCAATTGTCGGGTTGCTACAGTACCAGCAGCCGAATCTTGCGGTTTGGGTTGGGCAAGATCCCAAACTGAAAAACTTTGGCAAGGAGAACGCTATGCCCTGCAAACAGATGCACACATGCGCTTTGCTACTGGCTGGGATACCCTACTGATTGAAATGTTGGCGATGTGTCCCAGCCAAAAGCCTGTACTCACAGCATTTCCTCCTGGTTATCATCCCCCCAGAGTAATTGTGTCGAATTTCCCCACAGGTACAGCCACAGGCAGATTTGCCCACAATGGGATGATGACACCAAGGGCTGTGGAAGATTTAAGCAACTATCACGCCCCTAAATCTGGCGCATTTATGGCGGGGGGATTTATGTTTGCCGATGCGCGGTTGATGCAGGAAGTACCCCATGATCCACTGCTGTACTTTTCGGCTACTGAGGTGGCTTATTCTGTCCGCGCCTGGACAAATGGTTGGGATATTTACCATCCCCATCGTGTTACCTGTTGGCACTATTACTATGACATCCAAGAAAAGCCACGCCCGCTAAACTGGGAAGACAATCAAGACTGGTATCAGCGCCATACTATTTCCGAACAGCGATTTCGCCAAATTTTGCAGATGGAACCGATGACTGAGGATTTTGGCATTTATGGGTTAGGAAATGTGCGATCGCTCACAGATTACGAAGCATTTGCTGGTGTGAGTTTTCGCAACTGGCAACAATATATCAAAGACGAACAACAACGGGCGATGCAATTGCTGTCTGGATGTCTCCAAGTCTATAGCAGTTCTTACTTGCTTGTAATACAGTCGGAACCCCACCCCGCATTTGCTAACGCAAACGCTCCCCTCCCCGCAAGCGGGGAGGGGTTGGGGGTGGGGTTGAAATGTACCTCATCCAACCGAGAACCGCTATATTTTGATGAGACAGTTAGCGATCGCCTCAAGTCTCTGTTAAACGACGACAAAGACTATTCTCGCCTCGTGCAGATTGATTGGCAGTATTTTATCAAGGTTGCCTCTGAGTTAGGTGTATTATCACTGGTCTATTGGAGTTTAAACAAAACGGCTCCTCACCTTGTCCCAGAGTCTACACTGCGAGAATTGCAACAATATTATTACGCTAATGCCCTGCGTAATCGTTCTCATAGCCAAGTTTTACTGCATTTATTAAATCAACTCGCCGCCGCCCAAGTCACGGCGATTCCCATCAACGAACCAGCCCTCGCCGCCTTGGTAGATGGTGATTTATCTTTCTGGCAATTTCAAACTCTGGATTTGTGGATAGCAGCCAGCGATCGCGCCACCGCTACAGAAATCCTCACAGCCGCCGGATATCAGCCGGGAGAGATTTGGCAAATTGGGCAGCAATCCTTCACCCATCCCCAACGCGCCGTAAAAATTGAGCTACATTGGCAGCTTTTAGGTTGGGAATGGCAAAAAGAACGCCTGTGTAAAGTAGAGTTAGAAAATCACACAATCCAGACCCTACCACCGCGAGATTACTTACTTTTACTTTGTCTTAGTGCCGCGAAAATTGGTTGGGAGCGATCGCTGTTGAAAGTTTACCAAATCGCCGCCTTAATCGCCCGTTACCCTTCACAGCCCTGGGATGACTTGTTACAGCAGGCAGAACAAATGACCGCAAAAGAAGCCTTGTTGACAGGAATTTGGTTAGCTCATAAGTGTTTCAAAATTGTTTTACCCGCAGCAGTTATACAGTCCTTAGAAACTATGCCAGAAGTTTCTACCATCACCATACCGTGGTTAGGAGCGAGCGAATCATGAATCGCCAAGTAGTATTAGTCACAGGCGGATGTGGTTTTATCGGTTCCCATCTAGTCGAAGAATTAGTGAATAGAGGGTATTATGTGCGAGTGCTGGATAACCTTTCCACAGGCAAGTTAGAAAATTTACTGGCTGTACCTCCAGACAGGTGGGAATGGATTAAAGGTGATGTGACAAATTATAATCATGTCAAAAAAGCGACTCAAGGCTGTGATTATGTCTTTCATCAAGCTGCGATCGCTAATATCGCCGCATCCTTCCAAGATACAGTCAGGACACATCAAGTTAATTATGGTGGGACAGTCAATGTTTTAAAAGCAGCCCATCACTGTCGAGTCAAACGAGTCATCTTTGCTAGTAGTGCGGCTGTTTATGGGAATGATCCTACATTGCCAAAACGAGAATCAATGCCGACTCATCCCATTAGTCCCTACGGTGCAGATAAACTCGCTTCTGAGCAGTTGGGACAAATTTATCATCAACAAGGCTTGGTGGAGTTTGTCTCGTTGCGCTATTTTAATGTGTTTGGTCTGCGTCAGAATAGTGATTATACAGGGGTGATTTCTCAGTTTTGCGATCGTATCCGTCAAAGCTTACCGCCAATAATTTATGGTAATGGATTGCAAAGTCGTGATTTTATTCACGTTTCTGATGTAGTCCAAGCCAACTTAATTGCAATGGAACATCCCCAAGCCGCAGGTAAAATCCTCAATATTGGCTGCGGCCAAGCTACCAGCTTATTAAAGTTAATTGCGCTATTAAATAAAATTACTAAACAAAATCTGCGTCCTATCTTTCGCCCAGGTCTTCCCGGAGATATTCACCACAGCCGCGCCGATAATACAGCTATGCGATATTTAAAATGGTCTCCCCAAGTAGATATTCATCAAGGCTTGACTCGCTTACTATTTACCCCTGCTCATCAACTACAAATGCAGAACTTACGTACAAAAATAGTCGTTTAAAACTCAATACGGCTCAGTTAAGCAGAAAAGCATAGCCCTCAGGCTGAAGTCTGGGGCTATACAAACTAAACCCGCCTGCGCGGGTTTCAAGATAGTCCGCGTAGGCGGACTTTGTTTGTGTAGCCGCGATTTCCAATCGCCTGGTATTTCTTCCAAAAGTGGATACTCCCGTATGTAAGGTTTTGGATACATACACCCCTCTGAAAAAATGTCGTTGAGAAATAGGCAATAAAAGAGAAAATAACTATTAATCATTGACCCTTGAGCAGTGACAAATGACCAACGCTGATTTGCTTGGACTAGCCGCTTCTTACACCTACGCTATAAGTTTATTAGCCCTTGGTGAAGGACTGCGAAGATTTTTTGGTATTCAGCCAGACTTAACTCGCAAAGTTATCCACATCAGTGCCGGAATGTGGATTTTTGGTGTGTTGCTGCTGTTTAAACATTGGCAAATTGGGATTATTCCCTTTGCTACCTTTATCGGTGTTAACTATCTGCTTTACCGTTATCGAATCATCGGTGCAATGGATACTGAAGATAGTTCTCCAGGGACGGTTTATTTTGCGATTTCAGTCACGCTACTTTTTGGGTTATTCTGGCGACCAGATAATTCAGTTGATCATGTCCCCATTGCTGTGGCTGGAATTATGGCTATGACTTGGGGAGATGCTTTAGCCGCATTAATTGGTAAAAGTTTTGGAAAACACAAATACCAAATCGGTTCATCTGTGCGTTCTTGGGAAGGTTCACTGGCGATGTTTTTAGCCAGCACAACAGCAATATTTTTGGTACTGATGTTTTTACCTGGTTCTTTTCTGAGTCCTTTAGCTGTACCTTTTAGTTTGAGCAAGGCTTTGTTAACAGCGTTAATTAGTGCGAGTTTTGCAACTTTAGTTGAAGCCATCTCACCCCACGGTACAGATAACCTCAGTGTGCCACTAGTTACAGCAGGTGTGATTTGGGCATTGATGCAGATTTCAGTATGGTAAAGTGCTGAGTGCTGAGTGCTGAGTGCTGAGTATACACACTATCCTTTCCGCTCACTGAGCGCAGTCGTTCGCGTTAGGGTCTCCGCAGGAGAAGTGAGCCTTCTTCCATTGCTTATTCCTTTCTGTCAAACGATGGGTGTGTTCTCGCATTACCCCTTGTATTTTAAAAGTTGCCACCATAAAAGTCTGATGTGGAGAAAATCACCATGAGTACAAACCAAAAAATTGCTGTCGTCACTGGTGGAAATCGTGGTTTGGGATTTGAAGCCTCTCGCCAATTAGCTAAACAAGGCTATAAAGTAATTCTCACCAGCCGGGATGAAGCTAAAGGTCAAGCCGCAGCACAAAAGTTACAGGCTGAGGGTTTAGATGTCATTGCTTATCCTTTGGATGTCAGCAGTGACGAAAGTAGTCAAAGTTTAGCTGAGTTTATTCGGCAGCAGTTTGGCAAAGTTGATGCACTAGTAAATAATGCTGGTATCTATATTGATACTCAAGCTGGAAGCAACGGCATTCTAAATACAAAAATTGATACTTTACAGACAACAATTGATACAAATGTTTTTGGTGTAGTGCGCGTTACCCAAGCATTAATTCCCTTAATGAAAAAACATAATTATGGGCGAATCGTGAATGTTTCTTCCGGGATGGGACAGTTAACAGATATGGAGGGAGGTTCCCCAGGATACCGCATTTCTAAAACAGCTTTAAATGCCGTTACTAGAATTTTTGCTAGTGAATTAACTGGCACAAATATATTAGTTAACTCTGTGTGTCCTGGTTGGGTAAAAACTGATATGGGTGGCGCAAATGCACCACGTACACCAGAACAAGGAGTTGACACAATTGTATGGCTGGCAACCCTTCCAGATGATGGTACTACTGGAGGGTTTTTCCGCGATCGCCAACCAATAGCTTGGTAAAATTTTGTATTTAGTTATGAATCGATACAAAGAATTCACGATAATTAATCAGACGAAGTTGGCGAAAATATACACTTTTCTTGACATGGGGATCGCTAGACAAAATTTATTCAGTAATCTCGAAAAATTGTGCGGGCTGATACAGTAATTTATAAAGGGCTATTATATTGTTTATAAGCCCTTTACTTTTACCCTTATGGCGGAAATATCCGCTACAAAAGCACCAAAGCATATAGATAGTTTCTCCTAGGAAAGTAGGATTGATAAACTTCAACCACAATGTTTTTGTAAGAACATAGGAAAATTACTATGCTTTGGTGATTTACTTAAAATTTTGTCAAGATTCAATAGACATTTGTTATTCTTCGCCTACCTATTTCATAAGCATAGGTTTTGAAAAATAAATATTAATGCCAAAAAAATAGAACACTCCTTAATAATTGATCAACATCTCTCCCTTGTCTCCCTTGTTCTTTACTAAACCCCTACAGCCTTAAAGTTTCTTCAGCGATCGCACACCCTAATTCACCCCATTCACCATTACAATCGAGTTGCTGGGATACTCAGCAGGATTGCCATTTTTATTGTTTTAGCCTGTGCTTACTTCTGGATTACCGACTATCAACACCCTCAAGCAACCCACCTCTGATGCTTGGGTAGAACAAGCGATCGCAAATTTAGATATTATTTTGCTTGACCATTCCCACTGCGAACGCAAAGCCGCCGGGGTAGCGTTAAATTTTATGTTTCGCTATCCTTCTAATACTAAAATGGTCAGGGAATTAACTGCGATCGCCCGTGAAGAATTAGAACACTTTGAACTCGTCAACCAGTGGCTAGAACGTCGCAACGTCCCCCTTGCACCTTTATCGCCGCCTCCTTATGGTGCAGGTTTGAAAGCCGCAGTCCGTCCAAATGAACCAGACCGTTTTTTAGATTCCTTACTCGTCACCGGCTTAATAGAAGCCCGCAGTCACGAAAGACTAGGACTTTTAGCCGCACATTGTCCAGAACCAGAATTAGCTAAATTTTATAAAGGCTTAATGGCATCAGAAGCAAGACACTTTGGTACATACTGGGTTTTAGCAGATACTTACTTTGAGCGTGAAATTGTTCAGCAAAGACTTGATGAGTTAGCAATTATTGAAAGCGATATCCTGGTAAACTTGCATCCAGAGCCGAGAATACACAGTTAGAATACCAAAGTGCTGAGTGCTGAGTGCTGAGTATTAACCAGTTAAATTCAAAGTCTTAAGAAATTAATACTGTCCTAACCTCAGTAACTACAGCTATATATTCACTAATAGACATCATATTTATCATGCTTCAGTTAACACATATCAGGCTGTTAGTAAACAACTATAAAGATTGTTTCTTCTTCTACCGTGACGTATTAGGCTTTTGGATTGATTGGGGCGATGAAAATAGTGGCTATGCTGAGTTACACACCGGAGATAACCTCAAATTAGCCTTATTTAGAAAAGATTTCATGGCGGAAGCAATTCCCAGTGCTTACCTACCTTCCGCCTCAGACTGTCACAATAAAATGGCTTTGATTTTCGCCGTTGATAACGTTGATGAAGTGTACGAAAAACTCAAAGAACGCAACGTTGTAATTGTCACCCAACCTTTAGACCGTCCAGCTTGGGGACTCCGCACCGCTCATTTTCGTGACCCCGATGGTAATTTAATTGAAATTTTTAGTAATTTAGGGACAGTAAATTAAGTTTGTCATTGGTCATTTGTCCTTTGTCATTTGTAATATTAATTTGAAAAATAATTATCTACAGACACACATCTTGCACCTGACGATTAAAATCGCGGCTACACGAACAAAGCCTGCCTCCGCAGGCTTAAAAACCTTGATTTTACGTTAGTCCGCGTAGGCGGACTACCCTGCGGGAAGCCGCTTGCGCGTCTACGTTTTTATAGCCGCGAATTCCATTCGTCGGGGCTACGTGCAAGATATGTGCAGATGGAGTGCAGAAGGACTGATAAATAAGTTCTTTCACAATCCAAAATGGTATTAGCCGACTGCAAACTCGGTAAATTGCCGTTTAAAAGGAGAATGAAAAGCCAAGACAATATCTTGTTTAGGTACACCTCGGCTAGTTAGTTCATAGGCAATACCGCCTTCAGTACCATCGTGCTGAATCCAGATTTTTTCGTTTTTAATATCTAAGTGTAAAACACAACCATATACACGCCGTTTATTTGACCAGCCGACATGAACTAGTTGATAGCGATCGCGCTCTTGATCAAAAATAACCTCAGCATCAACTTCTTCATTACTAGCTTTAATTTCGCTATAAGCTTGTAAAAGTTCTTGAATAAGTTGTCGATATTGTTCTACTTTTGCCATTTGATAATCGCCTCCTCATCTGGAGAAAAAATAATCAATCGCACTTGATAGCGTTGAATTAACAAGCGCGGTAATTCTAACGTAAAAAAGGCACGATAAGTATCAAAAGGAACCGCTAAGTATAAAAGTCTTTCTGGTTGTTCTTCTTCGAGTGCTAACTGGTATTTGAGAAACTGTCCCAAAGCTGTACTAAATTCAGTTGTAGCAGATGGACTAACAAAACTTTTGACTTCAACAGCAATTTTTTCTTCACCTCGTTCAGCTGCTAGAATTTTTTCTGCACCGAGGTCTATGTACATATCCAAACCACCAAAACGTAGAAATAAAGGATCATCAGTGATACACCATCCTTCTTTCTCTAACGCCCGTCTGACTGCATCATGAAAAAGATCCTTGGCTGCCATGTTCAGCTAACCTCAATTCATAGTTTTTCTGAAGATTTAGCCAAAATTCTCCACCAGTTCCAAAATATTGACCTAATCGCAAAGCTGTATCAGCTGTTATCCCTCTTTTTCCATTAATGATTTCGGTAATCCGGTTTTTAGGAACATGAAGAACACGCGCTAAATCACTTGCTGTCATACCAAGTTCTGTGATTTCATCCCCAAGAATTTCTCCTGGATGAATGAGTAGGCGTGCCATTTATCTCTCCAGATTGGAATTTTTGCATTGATTAGGGGTTCCTGCAACAGAAACCCCCAAAACATTTATTTTTTACAGTTATCTTAAACCACCCAATATTTTACGGCTTAGGAGTACTTGCAGGTGCAGGTGCGGCAGATGCAGCAGGCGCAGGAGTTGGGGAAGCGGTTGCAGCTTTGTTAATTTCGTCTCGGTATTGGGCAGGCGCTAAACTGGCTGCATTACTAAACAAAGGTTTAGCTTCGGTTGTTTTGCCTTGTTCCTTCAATAGCATGGCTTTAGCCAATACGGGGCGAAAATCCTTGGGATCTTTTTTAATCGCTTGGTCATAGACATTCATTGCTTGAGGAAAGCGTTTTTGGGCTGCATAGACATTGCCTAGTAGCACTTGCACAGCAACTACATTCACACTTCCTGGCTGAATGGTGTTAGCTTGGGTAGCATTATTTAAAGTTTCTTGTAATAGACCGATCGCAGCTTCCGGGCGTTTTTGGTCTAACAGCAGTGCTACCATACCTTGTAAAGCTTTCAAATCGCCTGGTTTAGTATCCAGAATTGTGCGATATGCTTGGGCGGCTCCTTCTTTATCACCAATTTGCTGTTTGGCTTGGGCGAGGAGGACTCCATATTCTGATCTTTCAGGATTGAGTTTAGCTAGTTTTTCTAAAGGGGCAATTACTCCTTGAACATCCCCTTGATTCAGGCTTAAAAGTTGTAAACGTGCTTGTAATAAACCTTTCAGAGCAGTTTGATTTTCAGGTTCCCGTTGTAAAACTAGTTCATAACCCCGTACTTCATCTTGTAATTTTGTTTTTTGGTCAGAGGAAGCTAAGTTACCTGTAGGATTTGCAGCATTCTGGTTTGTCGATGTCGGGCTATTGAATGCGCTAATAATAGGAACTATAGATACACCCACAAACATAAGAACTGCTAATGCCAAGATGACTCGGACTATCCAACGATTACGCGGTTCAGACACAGTTTTATAATTCTCCAGAATTTTAATGACATGATCATTGACACAAATTGAAAAGTGAAAATTTCCAAAACTTTGCGGAATACCGCCAATTGTCTGTGAATTTTATAACAAATAACTATTTACGCTGCTAAAGTAATTGATGACTTTAGGGGGAGCCGTCAGAGTTTTACCTATGATATGCTTCCGAAACTAGTGTCTAGACGTTAGATTAAACATTTAGAGTATAAATGTAAATTTAGCGTTTTTGGAATTGTATTGGGCGTTGTCGTGTGTCTTGGTGGAACACAATTATACTTTCATCAGCCGCACAAACGCGCTTTCCAGTTGCTTTAGTAAAATCCCACAATGGGATGTGTCTCCGCCGCAAGGAGTTTTTATGAATTCCGACCTGATGCCTTCGCCTGAATCTTCTAATTTGTCTGAGTCCAATCAACCTGAAACCGAAACAGATACAACTGCTGATCTACCAACAGTAGTAGCTACTGTTTCTGAATCGGAAAATTCGCCTACTGACCCTAGTGAAATTGCCAACGATGCTCATTTAGTCAATCGACAGCAACCAATTCCACCACCCAGCGAACCAATGCAGTACAGAGCGATCGGGTTAGTCCGGGGTCGCTACATTGCAAGCAGTGAACAGTTTACTCAAGGTACGCTCCTGACTGCGGATGGTGTGGAAATCCAAGCTGTTCTGCTTGGTCGAATTATGAGCTTAGTCAAGAATCACCTTGATTTAGAAAAAAATCATCTCTGGGTAGTTTATCCCCGTACTAAGCAAGAAACCGATGCCTTACATCTGCAAATTGTGGGTGTATGGGAACCCGAAAATTTGGCCAAACAGCAAGCACAAGATTCGGCCGATGATGAATTGCCTCAAGCCGATGCTGCTGTAACAGATAAAAGCGACATTAAACCTTCATCAGATATTCCCGATGGTGGTTTTTCTGTGCGTGGCGAAGTAGTTTACCAATCTTTTGATGACAAAAATTTAGTTGTCAAAATTAAGCAGGCTGCTCGCAAACAAGATGAAAAACCCAAATACTTTAAATTAAAACTCAAAGGTGTCCTAGCGACTAAAGCTGTGGGCAAGTTTTGGGATTTTCAAGTCAAACGAGATGGTGATTTATTAGCCATCGAAACAGCAGAAGCGATCGCGGATTTACCCAAAAAACGCCGACCACCCCAAAGAGGTGGCCCTGGTGGTTTCCGTGGTGGTGGTGGCGGCGGTGGTCGCCGACCATTCCCGCCCAGACGTAGCCCTGGAGACAGTTCCAGCCCACGTCCAGTCAAAAAGATCGGCGGCGGGGAAGCCTCAGCAGTATCCAAACCTCTGCCAAAATCTTCTGCTCCAGTTCCTAAGCCAATTAAAAAGCAAAAGCCACCGCAAGAGTAAGGAAAAAGTTAAAAGTAAAAAGTAAAAAGGTAAAAGTAAGAATTGAATCTTGCTTTTGCCTTTTTACTTTTGCATTTTGCCTTTTCTTTTGCCTTTCTAAAAATCTGTCCAACGGTCTTGGGGTAAAAACGATCGCTCCATTGGAATGGGGGCGACTGGTTCTGTGAGGGTAAAAGTGCCGGCTGCAATCCATTGTTTTAATTCGGCGGCGACTTGCCGAGATAAGGACATACTCGCTAAAGGTGCAGCACGCACAGTTTTATTTTCAATGATGAGTCGCCCGGATTTCAGTTGGGCGTAACTCACCAACCCAAAGGTGGGACGCACGCGCCGGGGAATGGAAAAATCAACGATGGGCGCGACTAAATCTTTATCCTGCACTGCACAGTGTTCAACGACAGCTTCATTTAATACGGGGAATGGTATTCCCACACCCAACATCAACGAAGGGCCATAACTTTTAAAATAACAACCACGTACCCAACGGGCTGACATTTGTTTAGCATCACCAATTAAGGCTAAGGTAGCAGCCGGGCCAATGGGTGTACGATTAGCTAACCGCTTTTGTAAGGGGAAGTGTTGCGTTCCTTCCCAAGCGATATAGCCGATACCACCACCTAAAAAAATTCGTGTCCCAATGCCAATGAGTTGCAAATCGGGGTCGTTGAATAAAGGCGAAATTGCCCCAGGGTTAGAGTAGACGGCGTTACCGAGATGGGGTTGTAAAGGGCCGAGATAAGTAAAAAGTGGGCGATCGCCACCATTCACACCCACGATAAAATTTTGATAAAGGTTACGCGGATTAAATAAATAAAATTGATTGATAGTATCACGGGTAATGGTAGTTTCAAATGTTGCCCGTGGATAACAATCTGTGACTTGTCCTTGCGCCCTGACTTGTACTTGTTTCCCAGCAATCAAATCTTCAATCACATGACCACCACCACGTTCGCGGATTTCCTCACCGTCCATCGTCTCCACGGCACAACTAGCACCCAAGTATAAATCTACCGCCCCAAAACCGGAATATGCGGGTACACCATCTATCCAACAACGGCGAATTTTAATTGGGGGGTCAGTGTGTCCGAGATTAAGAATTGCACCACTAGACTCCATTGGCTCAAATGTGCCAGTGGTAATCACATCAACTTCCTTGGCAACTTTGCTGACACCAACTTCTGCAACTCTGGCTTTGACTTCTTCAACTGTTAAAACTACCGCTCGCTGACGGCTGATTTTCTCGTTAATTTCGGCGATCGTTCGCATAATAATCAAAATTAAGGGTGTAAGGGTATGAGGATGTACTTCGACTTCGCTCAGTAACCTTTACTATCACCTGTAACCTGTAACCTATTAATCAATTGTTTCTGGGTCAATATTTAATTCCCGCAGTTTCGCTGCTAACTTTTCGGCTCGTGCTTCGGCTAGTTCTTTTTGTTGGCGTTCAAATTCTACTGCTTCTTCTGGCGTTGGAACTAATAGACCTACTGGAGTAAAAAATCGCAATAGCCCTTCATGAATCCCCAAGTATAAACCCAACTGCTGACTCCACAAATGCCCTTGAGCATTGGGTTCTAGAACTTGGTATTGACCATCAACTAAATGAAATCCAGCAAATTCTTGAGTTTCTGGGTCGAACCAAAAATAATCGGGTGTGCGGAAAGTATTTTGGTATAGTTTTTTCTTTAAATCTTTATCGGTTTTCGCTGTTGATTCTGAAAGAATTTCTAAAATTACATTGGGATATTTCCCTTCTTCTTCCCAAACAACCCAACTTTTGCGAGTTCGACGCTCTGTATCCAGCACGACAAAAAAATCTGGACCCCGGAAGTGTTCATCTTTGCGTTTATTCCAACTGTAGTAAATAGTTAGATTTCCAGCCGCGTAGAAATCGTTTCTGTCTCGCCACAACCACTTTAGACATTTGAGTAAGAGCATAATCTGCTCTAGATGCAGTTCTGTTTCCAATGGAGGTTCGTCGCTGTATAAATCACCTGGAGGAAAGATAACATCTTCTGGGGTTGCTTGAGGAGTGTCTAGTTCTTTGGCGAGAGACATGAGGAGATGACTGCATCTGGTAGTGATGGGTTTATTTTAACTCTCTGACTTGACACAGGGTGTAGGGGTGTCAGGGTATAAGGGTGTAGGGGGAAAAGATTTTTTATATTTGGTTGCGAGATTATTTCTCATCCTAGTACAGGTCGGCGTAAATAAACAGACCATAAGAAATTGCTAAAAGGCTTGTGGTATCGTTATTCTTTCTTTTGCCTTTTGCCTTGTTGTATTAGCTTCTAGCCCCTCCTGTTAAAATCTACTTCATAATGTGCAGAATGTACCATTTGAATGGTACAAATGGGAAATACAATTCCCACATCAGCGCACAACCATCAACTTGTCTAGCAAAACACACCTACAGCACAAAACGATGAAAGCATCTGCTAAGTTCGACTTTGAGGACGATAAATTTAATGCACCGCCTTCTCAAGTCATCCCTTGGTGTCAGATGATTAATCCTCGATACGGCACGGATGGTATGCAAACTTATGGCCTCGCCATCAAGTTAGATAATGCTAATGCTGTGGGTTTTCAGCCGGATGAAAATTGGCAGCAAGTAGAGCATGAATTTAGCTCTGGTGTTGAAACAGTTTTTATGACTACTACTCCGCGCTTGGTGATAGTGCGCCGAGGCCCTTTGTCAGTCAAAGACCGCGAAACAGGGCTGAAGTTAGGTACGCTCAAAGAAAATTATGATGCTTTTTTAGCGGATAAACTGAAGTTTAAAACTTTTACGCGCTATTTAATTTTCTTAGTAAATGAAGATAAGAAATTTTTACATGACTTGCCACTACAATTAACCCTGAATGGTGCAGCCGGAGCAAGTTTCAGCAAAACCTATTGTGAGTTTCAACAAGGCAAAGTGGTGAGTGGTTTTGTTGCCGAATTAGAAAAAGCTTATGCTGTATATCGCAAACAACCATTAACACCAAAAGGCCCTTTGTTCCACGCACACGGAATTTTCTGCCCGATAATTGAGTGTGAAGAAAGAGGTATTGAGCCGAATACTGTATTAGTTGCTTCGACTGTAGATTACAAGCATCCAACAGTGGGAACATTAACACAATACTTGATTGCTTCTGATGCGCCTGAGTCGGCAATTATTTGCAAGTATTTTGAAGAATACAAAGAATTTGGTAAGGAACCAGTGAGAACAGAAACCAGTAAACCAGTTATGGCTGGTGTTTCTAGTTCCTATATTTACGCTGATGAAGATGATTTTGGTTATCCACCTTACTAAAGTCTGAAGTATGAAGTGTAAAGTATGAAATTTCAGACTTCATACTTCAGACTTCATTCCCTAGTTTTTGAGTAGCAAATAATATAGTGAACCATTGCCACCTGTAATTCCAGCACGATCGCCTGCTAGTTTACCAGTTCCCATAAAATAATCTACTCTGCCTGGGCTTTTAATCGCACTGCCTGTATCTTGGTCTAGGACAAAACGGCTGACAGTGCGCGGTTGTAATTTGCCACCAGCAGCTGGATAGGGGAATGTACCATTAATTAGTGCTAGTGCGCCATGCGGCATAAGAGATTTATCTGTTGCAATGGAACGTTCAGCTGTAACCGGCACATTAATACTACCTGTGGCTTTTCTCCCTGGAGCTTCTTTAAAGAACACAAAGCGTTCCCAGCGAGGCAAATAATTATTTAACTCTAGGGGATTTTGTCTGAAGTAGCTGATGAGACGCGGCATGGTTAAGCCTTCTAGGGGCAGTTTACCATCTTTGGCGAGTTCTTTGCCGATGCTAGTCCAAGGATAATCAGTACCGCCAGCGTAACCAACAGAAGTAGTTTTGCCATTGGTTAACCTGATTTGGGCAGAACCTTGGATGTGTACCATGTATGCGTCTAAACGATCGCGGAACCACAACAATTCCAAACCGCGCAACTGGCTTTTATTTCCCAGTAAACCATCTTTGCCTTCCAACTCAATGCGTTTTGGATGAGGTTTAGCCCATTGGTCAAAATTTGGCGGTAGTCGATAAAGGGGATACTTATATATAGAAGTTCTAACGCGACTGGCCTGATAAATAGGCTCATAGTAAGCAGTAAATTTAACAGTACCCTTGCCATCATTGCCAACGGACTTGTAAAACACAAACTCTCGCTGAACGGCAGTTCTGAGTTGACTGGCAGATTTGGCTGTTGCGACTAATTGCCGGAAACGCAGTAAACTGCGCCGCACGCGATCGCGGGTAATTCCTGGCACCGGATAATCTTGATAGGCGGCGATCGCACTATCTCTTGCCAAATAACTTAAACTATTGTCAATGGCAGCTAAAAGAGCTTTGCGATCGCCACTTTTGCCTGGACTACCAAAAATTTGCTCATCCCATCCCAAACAAGTAGATACAGGAGTACAAGTATTACTAATTTCTACAGGTTGGAGTGGTAATTGTAACTCAGGGGGAGTGCTTGGCTGTGTAGGTAATGGTACAGGTAATGGTATCGTCGTCGGAACTTGAGCAACAGCTGGCCAAATTGTGTTAACAAGGGCAATTCCTAGACTCAAAGAAGCCAAAGCAAGGGTTTTTCTCATGATTTAGTCGAATCTTTCAACACTAGAACTAAACAGTGGTTCTACCCGGATTGCTACAATCCGAGATGGGCGGACAACCATATACTCTCCCTGAATATTCTTGATCGGTACACTGATAAAATCATTCGAGGTAGACTTGGGTACTAGTTCGCCACTATACCATTTTTGAAATTCTTGAATAGTTGGAAACCGCACTTCTTCACGATGACCAGTTTCCAGCAACAGGTGTACAGCGTACTCATTCGGTGTTCTAGGCATAAAGTTGAATCATTAAAAATATGTTCAACCCATGTTAACCACGTCACCCCAGAATGAAAAGGGTAAGCATACGGGAGCAAGAAAAGCTATCCGGAGAGTTTTGCATTAATTAACCATGAGCTACTACTCCTAAGTCTTGACTTTTATTGTCCCTCTAGACGGTCAATAGTTGAACCTGTTCCTGAGTAGGATGTCAAACTCCTGGCGATCGCTTTGTGAAAAATACTCTTCAATTTACCACTTTTGGCAGACTACAAAGCCAAGGCTCTCATAGAAAAGTATAAGCCTGGATTTCTCACAAGAGAGAAATCCAGGGGTGTGGGAAGGGTGGGAGGTGTGGGAGGGGTGGGAGGATGGTGAAGAAATCTTTCCCCCCACACTCCCCACACTCCCTACCCATACGTGAGAAATTCGGGATAAGGAAATAAAAAATGATACATCAAATACTTTATATATCCCCCTAAATCCCCCATTTTTAAGGAGTTAGGGCAGGGCTGTTTCATTCTGAGAAGAAAAATCTGGAAGTCTTATTTTTTCGTTTGAATTTAGGTTAGTCGTAGAGGGCAGAGTCTCCCTGCCCCTCTAATACCCTGTGCTAAACTTATTTTCTCTAGAAAATGAAACAGCCCTGAGGAGTTAGGGGGGTTCAGTTGAAATATTTAATACTTTTCAAACATCTTCTAAAAGAATAATAATCAGATTCTTATTGCAATTTAATCAACCATTACTATATATTTTGCTGATTGCAGGTGCAATTAAAGCGTTAATTGGACAGTGGGTAAATACTGGGGTAATTTGGGGCGTAACTTTGATTAACGCCATTATAGGTTTTATTCAAGAATCAAAAGCCGAAAGTGCGATCGCAGCTTTAGCTTCTTCAGTCCAAACCAATGCAACTATCCTCCGCAACGGTCAAAAGGTACAAGTTCCCTCCCAAAAAACCATCTATGTTAAGGGTTCGGTAGAAGCCATTCTCAAACGTTGTCAGCAGATGTTAGACGTGGAGGGTAACAAAACCTCTGTTGATGCAGACACAATACATCAAGAAGTTGATGTGATGGCGAACCTGGGTTTACGGGTGCTGGCGTTGGCGAAAAAATCTGTCTCAGCAACTCAAGATACCCTCGACCATGCAGATATCGAGCAGGATTTGGTATTTTTGGGATTGCAAGGAATGATTGATCTCCGCCAAGAGCAGAGGCGATTAAGGCGATAGAAGCCTGTCAGAGCGCAGGTATTCAAGTCAAAATGATTACGGGTGACCATGCAGTAACAGCAAGAGCGATCGCCCAGCGCATGGGCTTTAATAAAAATGGTGAAGTTTTGGCATTTACGGGTAGTCAACTTGCCCAAATGGATCAATCAGAACTTGCTACTGCGATAGAAGATGGTTCAGTATTTGCCCGTGTTGCGCCAGAACAGAAACTCCGCCTCGTCGAAGCCTTGCAATCAAAAGGCGAAATAGTGGCGATGACGGGAGATGGTGTGAACGACGCACCAGCCTTGAAACAAGCAGACATTGGCATTGCAATGGGGGGTGCGGGTACAGAAGTCGCCAAAGAAGCCTCAGACATGATTTTGACTGATGATAATTTCGCCTCGATAGAAGCGGCGGTAGAAGAAGGGCGGACTGTGTATCGTAATTTATTGAAAGCGATCGCCTTCATCCTACCTGTTAATGGTGGTGAATCAATGACGATTTTAATTAGCGTCTTATTTGCCAGAGAATTGCCTATTTTATCTTTACAAGTATTGTGGCTAAATATGGTTAACTCCATTGCCATGACTGTACCCCTAGCCTTTGAGCCGAAATCTCAACGGGTGATGCAACAACAAACACTCTTCTCACTCTTCTCTGCTCCCATGCTTCCGGGGTGCATCCACTTTCAGCACATAGCCCTGCGCTAAGGCGCACGCTACGCGAACAGACTGAAGTCTGGGGCTATACAAACTAAACCCGCCTGCGCGGGTTTCAAGATAGTCCGCATAGCCGCGATTTCCAATCGCCTGATATTTCTTCCAAAAGTGGATACTCCCTGCTCCCTGCCTGACAGGTGTACAAGGGAGACAAGGGAGAAAAATTGCTCCCTTGTCTCCCCCTTCTCCCTTGTCTCCCCCCTCTCAGCACTCAGCACTTTCTAAGCACTCCGCAAGGCTACAATCGGGTCGAGTTTAGCTGCACGACGGGCGGGAACGACACCAAAGAATAAACCGATCGCACCAGAGACACCAACGGCGGTAGTAATAGCTACAGGAGAAATACCTGCTTCTAGGGGTGTCAGACTAGCAACGATCATAATTCCACTGACACCAACGGCAGTTCCCAATACACCGCCAATTGCCGACACAATCACAGCTTCAATCATGAACTGAAGCAATATATCTTGCTCGGTTGCGCCAATGGCTTTTCGTAGTCCGATTTCTTGGGTACGCTCGGTGACAGAAACCAACATGATATTCATGATACCGATACCACCGACGAATAGGGAAATACCCGCGATCGCCGCCAGCATAATTGTTAATGCACCTGTGATTTGTCCGACAGTTTGCAAAGCGTCTTTTTGGGTGCGGATAGTAAAGTCATCTTCACCGATGATTTTGTGGCGTTGGCGCAGCAAATTGGTAATTTGAAAAACGGCTGCATCTACACTATTGGCGTTCTTCGCTGAGGCGACAATGTAAGTTAACTCTAATCCATAAGGAGAAGTGCGTCCGACAATGCGATTTGCCATTGTAATTACTGGGATTAAAGCCGCATCATCATAATCAACACCCAAATTTGAACCTTTGGAAACTAATACCCCAATCACGCGAAAACTAGTATTGTTGATGCGTAACTGCTGTCCCACAGGGTTACTATTGGCGAAAAGTCTTTGGGCTAATTTTGCCCCCAACACCACGACTTGGTTACTGCGTTTCATATCAACTTCCGAAAAGAACCGCCCTTTATCGGTGGTAAAGTCGCGCACTGTCAAAAAGCTAGGAGTTGTACCAATAATGTTGACATCGGTGTTTTTATTACTTACTGTCACCACCTGCCGACTATTTAACTCTGCTGTTACATCTGCTATGGTGGGGACTTGAGTAGCGATCGCTGTAGCATCTTCTAAAACTAAAGTTTTCGGCGTATCACGGGAAATTCGCTCAGTTTCTTGATTACCGGGAATGACAAATAACACATTCGGCCCCAAAGATTCTAATTCTTTCGCAATGTATCTCTGTCCACCTTCCCCGATGCCTATCATGGCAATTACCGAAGCGTTACCAATCACTATACCCAGCATTGTGAGGGCGCTACGCAACTTATTCGCCAGCAGGGTTTTACCTGCCATTTGTACGCTTTCTAAGAAGTTCATTGGTTTTGCTGCTCTTGCGCCTTCTTGATTTTATAGTCCTTGGGTAAGTCCACAAACACGCGATCGCCTGCTTCTACCCCTGTCAAAACTTGAGTTTGGTCTTGAATTTGTGCGCCTGTGGTGATTTCTCGGAACTGGGGTTGATTTTTGGCATCGGGAACCAAGACACCAGTTTTACCTTTTTCGGTGACAATGGCTACTGTGGGTAATACTAAGGCGTTGCTGACGCGATCGCCTAAAAAAGTCAAATCGACATTTAACCCAGAACGTAGTTTATCTATGCCTGTCTCCAAAGCTACCCGCATCTGAAAGGATGTTACACCTTGTTCTACAACTGCTTCTGGTGCAATCAAGCGTACATTACCTTTAAATACTTGATCTGGATAAGCATCAGCCACAATTTCGACTTCCTGTCCTACTTTCACTCGTCCAATATCGGCTTCGGGGATTTGTGCTAGTACTTCCAACCCCTTAGCAACCGCCACAATCGAACTAGAAGTTGCTGATGCACTGCTAGAAGCAGAGGTAGTTGGTGTCACAAATGCACCAATGTTGGCATATTTTTGTGTCACAATCCCCGCAAAGGGGGCGCGAATTACCGTTTCTTCCATTTTGACGTTAGCAGCCGCTAACTGTGCTTGGGCGGCTTTGACGGCGGCTTGGCGTTGGGCAATTTCTTCTTTACGTGTACCATTTTCTAATAAAACTAAAGCGGCTCTGGCTTCAGTGACAGCAGCTTCTTTCAAGTCAATTTCTTCACTGCGAGAACCACTTTCCATCAGTGATAACCGCCGACGCGCTTCTTCTAAATTAGCTTTTGCAGATTTATCTTCACTAACTGCTTGATCTAGTGACTGCTTTTTTTCTGCGCCTTGTTGATAAAGATATTGGTAACGTTTGACTTGTTCAGTGGTGTAATTTACTCTGGCTTGGGCTGCATCTACTTGGGCTTGCACTTGAGAAATTTCTTGGGGACGATTCCCTGCACGCGCTTGGGCTAATTGGGCTTCGGCTTGTCGCAACCGCGCCCTGGCTTGAGTAATTTCTTGGGGACGATTCCCTGCTAAAGCTTCATCTAACTGCGCCTGGGCTTGGGCTAAGTTAGCTCGATATTGCAGAATTTGGGCTTGTAAATCGCCTATATCCATCCGGGCGATAACTTGATTTTGTTGTACGCGATCGCCTTGTTCCACATATAATTCTGCCAGCACCCCAGGATTTTTCGGACTGATATTCACACTCTGCACAGGTACAACCTTACCACTGGCTGTAATTTTTAAAGTTACATTTTTTGCTTCTACGGGTACAGTTAGTTGTGTAATATCTTGTTCACTGGCTCCCCGATTCACCATATTGACTGTAGTCGCAACACCTACCACAACAGCACCCGTGGCTATCAACCCAATTAGCCAGCGATATGGGTGATAAACTTTACCAATCACGGGAACTTCTATGTAAGTGTTCATAATCACGGTCTAATCTATACTTTGAGGCTAGGGAATCGCTATTGAGAACGCTGTTAGAGATTAATTAACGTTCCTTAATACTAGTCTCTAGTAATTTTAACCGCCTTCACCTAAATGGGTGAGATGGGAGATTGCTTCAAAACAACTTCAAACGCCCAGATTGTATCAATCTGGGCGTTTGAATAATAGGTTGCAGAGAAACTTCTGCGAAGTAGTTAAATTAAGCAGGCATCATTTGCATAGAACGGCAGGCTTCGGCGCATTTACGGCAAGCTGCGGCACATTCCATCATTTTGGCATCATCGCTCATTTTTTCACAAGTCATGGCACAGCGATCGCACATTTCAGCACACAACATACAAGTGCGTCCCATAAATTCGGAACCACCCATCATCATGTTCATACACATCATGCACATCTCAGCGCAATCACGCATCATCCCCATCATGGCCATATCCATGTACCTACCGCCTTTAGTCATGCAGTAAGTCATAGTTTCCATACACATTTTCTGACATTCCATGCAAGCGTTCATACAGGTTTGCATTTCCGCAGTCATGGATTCAGTCATCATCATCATCATAAGAAAAATCTCCTGATTTTTTGATGCTTTTATAGCGTCCTTTGCCGGACTTACCTATAACGTTAATCTGATATTTTTCAGGGGTCAATAGATTTTTTTGTCTTTTTTTTAAGTCATTAATTCCGATAAATTTACCGGATTTCTTTAACAATAACCCCTAAAATAGTGATGTTTGTTAGCCAATAATTAATATCCTGAGTTTTTAAACCCCGGTATTAAACTAGAGATTCTTTCCCAGAGTCAAATCCTAGCTGTAAAGTAAGTCTAGAGGCATATTACAGACCTCAATAATGTTATATTTCTTTAACAAACAATTAAAAATATTTTAAACTTAATAGAAAATTTTATGAAAATTTCATTTATCCAAAGATAGATTTATAGCAACTGACAGATATCTAGATTTCTGCAAAAATCAAAGCTAGTTTCTATGCTTGATAAATCAAAAATCTCTAATAATTGGATGTAATTTCCCAATTATAGCAACCATATATATGGGAATCCGATTTGATTTCTGAATCTAGTTGTGTAGGCAGGGAGTAGGGAATGGGGAGTAGGGAAAAAAGCCTGACCTGGGTATACTGGTTTTTTTCATAAATCAAATATGAGTCCTATAGTAGTCCTCTTTAATATGTGGACAACATAGACAAGGGAGACAAGGAATAGCCATTGCTCGACTAGGGTTCCCCGACTCCCTCAGTGGCGTGATAGGGTAGACAAGGAAGAAAGATGTTTGTAAATCATCTAGAATTGCTATATAAATTCGCAGCATTGATAGCTTACGCCACCAAACTTATAAGATTTGAGTCTACCTTGTCCAACTAAGTATCATTGCCACTGAGCAATTTGTACAAAATTGAGTCAGACTCAAGAAAATTCTAAAAATTGATAAAATTACATTAGTACAGGGAACTACCATCTTTCCAAAAACTGGGGCTGTTAGTTTAGCCAAAACTTTGGGAATTATCAAAATACTAGTCTCATAGATATTGTTTGCCAGATTAATCACAGCTGACGGAATTTAGTCTCATCCACAAAGATTCCGAATTACAGCTGAGTATTCGCTATCGTATCTTCAGCAAAGAACATGGCCAGAAAAAGAACTATATTTATTTACGCCCAACTTCCATCAAACCTAGGATTGGCAAAGACAGGGGTAAAGCAGGATGACGCTTGCTCAACCAGCGATTAAACTGTGGGTAATGTCAATCCTTGTATAGCTTTGAGCTATACATAAATAAAACTAATGACATTGTTAATTATTCCTAAAGTCTAATTCTTGCTATAAAAAACTACTTATGACAGTGCATCAACGTGGTGTTGGGGAGACCGCTGATTTAATTATTGGTGTTCACAACCAAGAAAATCAACAATTACAACCCAATTCAGCTCCTGTGGGTGCTCTTGCCAGAAGAAAAGGAACTATTTCTACTTTTCTTGCTCCCTTGACTCAGGACACTTTTAAACAAGTGGTGACTGAGGTTGAGCATAAGCTACAGATTGTACATCAAACCCTGTCAATGTTGGATTCTCACGGGTTTGAGACAATCCTGCAAGAAATGTTGCAGTCCATTACCTTAAAAACTGGGGAATTATTAGGAGCAGACAGGACGACTATATTTTTGTTAGATGAAGAAAAACAAGAATTATGGTCAATCGTAGCTGCGGGGGAAGGCGATCGCTCCTTAGAAATTCGCATCCCAGCCGATAAAGGCATTGCGGGTGAAGTCGCCACCCTCAAACAAGTAGTTAATATTCCGTTTGATTTTTATAGCGACCCCCGGTCAATCTTTGCCCAAGCCCAAGAAAAAGTGACCGGCTACCGTACCTATACAATGCTGGCTTTGCCACTGTTAAATGAACAAGGGCAGTTAGTAGCAGTAGTGCAGTTACTGAACAAATTAAAGTCTATCCACGATATCAACGCCCCATTAGCAGAGCGAATTGATACCGTAGGTTTTACCCATAGCGACGAACAGTTATTTCAAGAATTTGCGCCTTCAATTCGCCTGATTTTAGAATCTTCGCGCTCTTTTTATATGGCGACGCAAAAACAAAGAGCGGCGGCGGCGTTGATGAAAGCCATCAAATCTTTGAGTCAAAGCAGTCTGGATTTAGAAGATACCCTGAAGCGGGTAATGGACGAAGCCAAGGAACTGATGAACGCCGATCGCAGTACCTTGTGGTTAATCGACCGCGATCGCCATGAATTATGGACGAAAATTACTCAAGATGACGGGACAAAAAGAGAATTGCGTGTACCCATCGGTAAAGGTTTTGCAGGGATAGTGGCTGCATCTGGCAAAACCCTAAATATTCCCTTTGATTTGTACGATAATCCCGACTCAGAAACTGCCAAAAAACTTGACCAACAAAATGGCTACCGTACCTGTAGCTTATTGTGTATGCCAGTGTTTAACGCCGATCAACAATTGATTGGTGTTACACAGTTGGTAAACAAAAAGAAATCGGGTGAATTTCCGCCGTATAATCCTGCTACTTGGCCAAAAGCGCCAGAATGCTTCCAAGCCAGCTTTGACCGCAACGACGAAGATTTTATGGAAGCTTTTAACATTCAAGCGGGGGTGGCGCTGCAAAATGCTCAATTGTTTGCCACAGTTAAGCAACAAGAACAAATGCAGCGAGATATTTTGCGGAGTCTTTCTAATGGTGTCATTTCTACCGATAAATCAGGTTGTATTATTGCTGCCAATGAAAGTGCGAAACGCTTGCTAGGTGTAGAAGCCGAAGAACGTCTAGAAGGGAAATCAATTGATGAAGCGATCGCCATTAAAGAAGGCGACTTTAGCAAATGGTTTCAAGACGCTTTACACGGAGATGATATCAAACGCCGTCAGCAATATTATCCAGACCGCACGCTCATCAGCACTGGTACAGAACAAGAACAACACAGTATTAATTTATCAATTAACTCCATAGCCGATGTCAACGACCAACAGCAAGTCCGGGGTGCGTTGGTGGTTATGGAAGATATTAGTGATGAGAAACGCCTCAAGAGTACCATGTACCGCTACATGACTCAGGAATTAGCGGAAGAATTACTCAAGTTAGATGATGCCAAATTAGGAGGCGATCGCAAAGAAGTTTCCATCTTGTTCTCTGATATTCGCGGCTACACCACTTTGACAGAAAACTTGGAAGCAGAAGAAGTGGTGAGTATGCTAAATGAATATTTTGAATCAATGGTAGAAGCCGTATTTAAACATAAAGGCACACTTGATAAATACATCGGTGATGCCATTATGGCTGTGTTTGGTTCACCTCTACCTTTAGAAGAACATGCTTGGATGGCGGTACAAACATCCATAGAAATGCGTCATCGGCTGCACGAATTTAACCAACGTCGTTACGCCGCAAATAAACCAAGAATTAATATTGGCATTGGCATTAATTCCGATACAGTTATTAGTGGCAATATCGGTTCAAGTAAGCGGATGGAATTTACCGCCATTGGTGATGGTGTTAACCTTGGTTCTCGCTTAGAAAGTGTCAGCAAACAATATGGTTGCGATATTATTTTGAGTGACAATACCTTTAAACCTTGCCAAGAATATATTTGGGCGCGAGAATTAGATTACATTCGCGTCAAAGGTAGAAACGAACCAGTATCTATCTATGAATTAGTGGGTTTACGTTCTGACCCGATTCCCAGTGAAAAATTGCAAGTTATTGAACATTATCACAAAGGACGTGAGTATTATCTCAAGCGTCAGTTCACTTATGCGAGGGCTGAATTTGCCAAGGTTTTAGCATTTGACAACCAAGATAAAGCCGCAATGTTACATCTTTTGCGTTGTCAGCATTGGCTACAATCACCCCCAACTGATTTCGATTGGGATGACGGCGTTTGGACATTTAATGAAAAGTAAAATTATCTGTATAATATGAGCAGATACACTCTATGTAGCAGTCCTATATATCAAATAGGACTGCTATTAAAAACTGTAGAGACGTTGTATACAACATCTCTACAATCAGGCATTAATTACATATTCATAAAGAAATGGTATTAAAATCGCTGGTCAATTAAACTGAAATTATCAAATTTATTGTGTCATTAATTTACTGATTCGTTGTATCTTTGTGTTGGCTTAACCAAGCTTCTAAATCTGCTACTGTGACAAAATCTAATAATGCTTCTCCCAGAGATTCTAATTGTTCAATAGATAATCTTTTAATTTGCTCGGTGAAAGATATCTCGACTTCTCCCAGCCGCCGATTTAACAGCCGCAGAATTAGTTGTTGCTCTCCTTGCTGTACACCTTCTTGTAAACCTTCTTGTCTAGCGCGTTCTCTATCTTCCTGATACAGTGGTGCTAATCTCATCACTAACTCCCGATCATCTGTTTCGATATTCTGGTTGATTCGCAAATTTTGTTGCAGGCTATAAAGTAATTCTAGCGTTACTCTCTGAAAGGGGTGATTTGCTGGTAGTGCGGTTAATTCATCAATCGCTCGTTGCTGTACTTTACCACGCCCCAGGATTCTCAGCCATAGTGTTTCGGGAATAGGTGGTAACTGATGAATTACGACTATAGCTGTTCGCAAATATTCAGGTAAAAAGTATACTCCCTCCACCCAATCTGATTTGAGAACTGCACCAAAACCAGCAAGAATTGTTTCTGATGCAGTGGGTGTGAGTATCCATTGTTGAGGAATTTCTAAGTCTGAGATTTTGCTTTTGCTGCGATTTGCTTCTCGCTGAATTGCCTTGTTTATTTCTAATGATTTTGATAGACAATCTTTAATTTCTTCGATGGATACTGGGTTGCGAAAGGGTTCAAAGATGGCTGGTGTTGTTGCCATTTTTCCTAATAATCCCAATGTGGCTAGATTAGCTGTTTGGTTGGGAATTGGTGTAAATAACACATCGATTTCTCGCACTTCGGCTGCGACTCGGCTTGGTGCTTGGACTTGTCCGAATGGTTTGAGGAGTTCTTCTAAATAGTCTTTGGAGAATTGATCATGAATAAATCTCGTCATTATTTAAATGATTTACGCCGGATAATGTCTGTTATTTTACCGTACTTAGTACTGAGTGCTGAGTGCTGAGTAAGAAAAAGAGGAAGGAAGCACTTTCGCACTCGGTAAATGCCCCGCCCGACGTTAAGCGGAATCTTATAATCAGGAGAAGGTTGATACCACGATGAATTGTGGGCGGTCTTTTAACTCAGCACTCAGCACTTTCAACTCAGCACTCTTCATCAAAGCGATCGCCCTCCATAATCACAAAAGATATCTGATGGCGATCGCTGGTAAATTAAACGTAAATTATCAAGCTTATTTATTAATTGATAACGATTTTCTAGCGCCAGAAACCAGGCCGCCAAACTGAGTCACCGCTATTGTAAAAGTGTAATCTGCCATAACCTAAAAATTGTCCGTGGGATTTTTCACCTGTAGGAAAAGCCGTGACTCCAAACAGATAAACACCACTACTGCGGGGATTTTGCCAGGGTTTTAAACCAATGGTAATGGTTTTACCGGGAGACACTGGCGGCTCAAATGTCAGAGTGACTGTTCTGGTTTTGCTATCAGTTGTTACAGTTTGTAATGCTACCTTTTGTCCTTTACCAGAAGGTTTACCTTCAAAAGCCACACTATCGTTTAAATCAAAAGTAATATTGTCTACACCTTCATGCTGATTAATTGCTAGGCGTTGTAGTGGTTCACCTGCATTTTCTGGCAAACTGATTGTAAAGTAATATGTCGCACCCCAGGCGTAAATCTCCTTATAAGTAGTGATGGCATTAACTAAACGGGGTGGTTGTGCAAAATACACTGTGCCATCTTGTAATTGAATGGCGTAACTTGGCAGCAGATAGCCCTTGATTAAGGTTATGCTGGCGATCGCTGCACCCAACAATACTCTAGGACGCATAAATTTTTGGGATGGTTACTTAATTAATATTGTAAGTTGAGTGCGTCTTGCCTGTATTATTTCCATCATCTTCAGTATTAAACAAGCACAACGATAGAGGTTTTTATTACATCTTTGTTACTTATTTCTGCTCTTAGTTAATACTATTTTGCAAAATTTAATTGATATTTGTTGTCAAAGTTACTCTTAAAGTTAGAAACTAAGAGTAAAAGCACAGCAATTATTTCGTATTATGAATACACTTTCTACATTTGCATTCAAGCGGTCAATTTGGCAACCCGCCATTATGTTGACCTTGGGTTTTTGGTTAAGTGCTAGTCTGATTTTAGATTGGGTAATAATGCCTACGCTTTATTTTTCTGGCATGATGAACGAAGGTAGTTTTACTACAGCAGGCTACGCAATTTTCTGGAATTTTAATCGCATAGAATTGTTATCTGCGGCGATCGTTTTAACTGGTGTATTGGCTTTAAGTAAAACTCAACATAACTGGCATCCCAATACTATTGTGTTTGCTGTTATTCTGCTCACAGTATCTCTACTAGAAACTTATTTTTTAACTCCCAATATGTGCGCTGCTGGAGTTCATCTCAATTTGTTTGCAACATCCACAATTCCCGCAGCAATGGATTTATTACATGGTGGTTACTGGGTGTTAGATGCAGTCAAGCTGCTAATCGGCGGAATATTGTTAGGCCAATGCTGGCGGATGCAGGCTGAATGATAGGGAATTGGGAGTAAGAAACTCACTTCAATATTGTCTTTGAATTGAAAAACTAATCCGTCAGTGAAAATTGAAGGTGAAAAAACCCCAGCTTTTTTAAAAAACTGGGGTTCTCATTTTTTAGTTAAAATTTACAGCAGGTTGCAACTAAATGAGGTAAATAACCGGAGAATGTTTATTCCGATTCGGCTGATTCTTCATGGTTAAAAAATAATAATCTTGCAGCCAGAATCGCAAAACCTACAGCCGCGATCGCTTTTAATATCCGAGTGGGTAATAACTCTGCAACTGCACCACCAGCCAATGAGCCTAAAAGGCTAGTTAATAACAACGCGCCTGCTGTACCAAAAAAGATAGCTTTTTGAGATTGACCACGACTAGAAAGTGCGATCGCAGCTAACTGGCTTTTGTCACCTAATTCTGATAAAAAAACTGTAATAAAGCTTAGTCCTAAAAGATGCCAATCCATAATGTTAAGGGGAGTAGGGAATGGGAAGTGGGGAGTATAGGAATTAACCTTGCAATACATCCCAAAACAGCATGACGGAAATTAACAGCAACATAACTCCGGCTGATTTTTCTACAGTTTTGGGACTGAGGCGGCTAGATATCCAACTTCCCAAAAGTACACCTAGTAAACTGGTGCTGATTAATGCAGCCGCAGACCCTAGAAACACTACCCAAGGTGCGTGAGATTCTGCACTCATTAATAAAGTGGATAGCTGGGTTTTATCCCCAATTTCTGCGAGGAATATCGTCACGAATGTTGTGCTGAAAACAACAAACGCTGATTCCCGCTTTTTGGGAATTTCAGTGATTACAGGTTGCAGAGGCTCAATAGTTGCAATATCCAGTTGAGATTTATTGTTTTCTTTTAATTCTGGTAGGTCTTTCGCAGAAATTACCACAGGTGCAGTGTCAAGTTTCACAGGCAGTATTTTTGTTACTAGGAGTTTTTCATATTCTTCTCATTTTCTCAGATTGTTGTCATAAATTGCAACTATTTTGCTTGAATATATGGCAACAGTAAAATAGTTACAAGAAGTGATACCATTAATTGGTTGCAATAAATGTTATGGAACGTGAAGCTTTAACAATCCGTTTTCCCTCTGAATTACTTGCCAAAGCCAGAAAACTCAAAGATGATGGGGAATCGTTCAATGATTTAATAGTTGAGGCTTTAGAACGAGAGGTAAAACGCCGGCGCGGATGGGCTGCACATCAACGAATTCTCGCCCGTAGCGAAATCGTCAAAGCCAAAACAGGTATACAACCAGCCTCTACAGATTTGATTCGCAGCCTGAGAGAGGATAAGGGGCGATGTGACTAGAGTTTTGTGTATAGATACTAGTGTTTGGATTCCCTACCTTGTCCCAGAAGCTAATCAAGCACAAGCAATAACGTTAATAGCAGAAGCGTTAAGCTTGAATATCCGCTTAGTAGCTCCCGCTTTTGCTTGGGCAGAGGTTGGTTCTGTATTACGTAAGAAAACACGAATGGGATTCATTACCGCAGAGGAAGCACTAGGTTTTTTTGAAGACTTCTGCGAACTTCCGATTGATTATCTTGAAGAAGAAACAATTCGGTTAAAAAGTTGGGAAATTGCGGAGAAATACCAATTATCAACTCTTTATGATGCCGCATTTCTCGCTTGTGCTGAGATGACATCTGCTGAGTTTTGGACTGCTGACGCTGCACTGATTAGACAACTTACACCAAGACCGTCTTATTTGCAGGAACTTGGGGAAATATAAAAGTTTTCAATCTAGATAAATTACAATATCTCATATTAATTTTTCACAAAATAATGCTTTTTAAAGTAATCAATTGCTTCTCTAGGGGAATAATTATAATGAGATTCTTGTATCCAGTCATGGAATTTATTAGCGTCTCCTTTCAAAACTTCAAAGTAATGAATTCTTAGTGCTACTCTAAATGGCATTTCATGGTGGTAAAAATCATCATCATGTATTTTTAAATTTTTTTCATAGTAGCTGTTTACAATTCCTACGGCTGAGTCATCTGTATGAAAAAAGTATTTCTTGAGACACCAGATAACTATTTGAAATAAGCGCACAGTGTCTTCATCGGTCTGGAATGAGAAACTAACCATTAAATACTCCCGTTCAATAACAGAGTACGATCGCCTCATCCGTAGATTGGATAGAACGAAGTTATGAAAAAACTGCAAAACTTTCAACTAGCAAAATATCTCAATTCAAACAGTAAAATTCCACAATATTTTCTCAAAACATCATGATTGGGTGTTGGGTTACGGCGCGATATACATTTACCATGTTGCTGCGAATATTTCTGGTGCGCCTCCACCCAACCTACAAAAGATGTTGTAGATTAGAATCAAGTTCACATAAGTTTAAATTCCCACAGCTTTGTCGAAGCGTAGCATTTCTAAAGAGCGATCGCCATATACCCCTTCAATCTGTTGGCGACAGCAATCTATGGCAAAATCATTCAGTTCTTCTGGCTCAATCCCATACATATCTTGAAATGCTTCTGCTTCTACCCGGCAAAAACGCGGACGATTGGGGTAAATCTGGCATTCTCTCGTGGTATGGTCGAAATTAATACACCAACCGTCTTCGCCTACCATACTCAGGTACAGTTTCAACTCTTCCGGCGTGAGATATTCATCTAAGTCGGGACGGTCGTTAGGGTCGAGATTACAGCAGGCTCCACATTGCTTGACACATTGCCAGTTTGCCATTTTGTGTTTTTTCCTATAATTTTGTTAAGTAAATTAAAAATCACACACCGTTCCCGGATATGATCAATTGCGGGTTTTGCAACTGATTGATTATCGAACTTTTTAAGACAATTGGGAGGAAAGAGAAAAAATGTTAGACGGTATTATTAGCACTTTCACCAGCATCAACTGGGAAGTTATTTTCCAACTGCTTTCTGTTGCATTAATTGTCATTGCTGGCCCTGCTGTAATTTTTGTCTTGGCTTTTCGCAACGGCAACCTGTAAGAGTGTAAAGTGCTGAGTGCTGAGTGCTGAGTGAAACATCAGTATTCATAACTCAGCATTTATGTATGATAATGCTTGCAACGCTGCTTGAATAATGGAATCATACTGTGGTTGAGTGACATCAACCTCTATTGCCGCTTCACGACTGATTCCCAATAAGCCAATTGTGCGTTCTGGCTGCATAACTAAGATTTTACCTTCAGGATTTTTGATTCTGAGTTCTGGGAAAGAATTATTTTGATAGATGCCACAAGTATACTGCCGTTGATTGTGTTGAAATGTGGCTCGGAGTGGGTTTGGTAACGAGGTGTAAAAGATTTGAGATGAGGCTTTTGTTAATCTCACGCCGACTAATTCTAACTCGATGGTAGTATTGCCGTTAAAAGTGTTTTCGCGTAACTTGTAAGCAATATCAACTCGTTGTGGTAGAGGATAATAATCACGCCAACGCCAAGCGATCGCCTTAATTGTATATTGCTTGTTATCAATAGTTTGCGCTAATGTCGCTTTAATATGACCTTTGCCGATGGTTTGCTGTTCGATAACTTGGACGTTTGGTGTCCAAAAAACTGGATCGGGGTTATCGATACCGCAAGGATGCAACGCATTTAATTGCTGGAAAAGTTGGTGATTGATTTGATTAAAGTTGGCTTGAGCATCAATTTTGAGCAGTGGTTTGAGGTGTTGCGGTTCTAGACACTGGTTAGCAAAATCAATTAAACGCGATCGCACCAATTCTAAATTTTCTGCTGGTAAAGAAAATCCACCCGCCGCTTTGTGACCGCCGAATTTACCTAACAAATCCCGACAATATTCCAAGGCTTCAAACACATGAAACTCAGGGATTCCCCGCGCCGAACCACGGATATGTGTTTCATCTTCATAAGTCCCAATAAATACAGGTACACCATAACGTTCCACCAAGCGAGAGGCGACAATCCCAATTACACCATGATGCCATTCAGATTGGATAACTACTAACACTCGGTCTTGTGGTAAAGAGGCGATAAATTCTGATTCTACATAAGCGATCGCTTCTTGTTCAATTTCCTCGCACATTTGCTGACGACTGGTGTTGGTTTGCTCACACTGCATTGCTCTTGTCAGTGCAACTCCCATATCATCGGTAGTCAGCAAATCAATCACCGTCTGCGGATCACCAATGCGTCCAACTGCATTAATCCGGGGGCCGAGACGAAAGCCGATATCTTCTGGTTTGAGTGACTTAGAAGAATTTTTCTCCCCTGCCCCCCTGCCCCCCTGCCTCCCTGCCTCCTTCGCTTGCACTCCGGCGATTTGAATTAATGCTTGTACTCCTGGTAACTTAGATTTAGGCAAATGCTTCAAACCGCGTTTTACCCAACGGCGATTTACACCAGTTAAAGGCGCTAAATCTGCAATGGTTCCTAGGGTGAATAATTCTAGCATTGGCTGAATTAAACCTTTTGTTTCGCCTAGCTGTTGTGCAAGACAAACTGCCAGAATATAGGCTACACCCACACCAGCCACACCACGATAAGGTGAAGATTCGGCGATGAGTTTGGGGTTGAGGATAGCATCGGCTGGGGGTAATTGTTGCGGGATGTCGTGGTGGTCGGTGACAATAACTTTTACGCCGAGTTCTCTAGCTCTAGCGATGGGTTCATAAGCAGATATCCCATTATCAACGGTGAGAATGAGTTTGACACCTTCGCTGTGAAATTCTTCAACGATGCGTTTGTTGATACCGTAACCTTCGTGCATCCGACTAGGGATAGCATAATCTACCTGTGCGCCCAAAGCTCGGAGACTCCGCAATAATAATGCAGTGCTAGTCATACCATCTGCATCATAGTCGCCACAGATAGCGATTTTACTTTGAGATGCGATCGCCTCGTGCAGTAATTCCACACTCATCGCCAAATCAGGAAACTCTTCTAAAGGCGGAGGTAAAACTATTGATTCTGGTTCTAAAAATGCTTGTGCTTGTGCTGGTGTTTCAATGCCACGATTAATTAATAACTGGCTGATGATGGGAGAAAGATTGATAGAAACTGCCAGTTTTTCAGCTAAATCTGTTTTTTGTGGGTAAATTTGCCAACGCTGATTCGGTAAGCGCCTGCGAATTTGTGAACGTTCAGGTAAAGGTCGGTTCAGCACAATCAAAGCAAATATAATCGCAAAATCTATATTAGCGACTTATAAGCTTTTTTACTTTTTACTTTTTACTTTTTACTTCCGCGCCGCCACAAACGCAACATTTGATTGCTACCTTTGAGAAATTCCCAAGGTACATTGACAACTTCTGCGGCAATTCCCGCATGATTTAAATCATGAAGTAAATTATTTAACAAAGGATATGTTTGAGCATCTTTACCCTGCAAGGGGTAAATTCTGACTTCTTGAGAGCAAACTCGATAAAGTTCTAAAATTGTTTGCCAGTGAAAAGCATAATCCAAGCAGTCACTGTAGAGAAACAACAAATTAGCACTTAATACCAAATCAAAGCTGCGATCGCCAAAGGGTAATTTTGGTAATACAGTGTGAATGTACCGTCCGGCTTGGCGACCATTGGGATAATCTGCCAAAAATTTTTCTAATGCTATCTGGCGATATTCAGTTAACTTGGCAATATTTTGATAAAAATCCCAATTATAGTTATGGGTGACATCAACTAATCTTTCCATAACATGAGCTAAATCGGCTTGTCCTTTAGCTTGCAAAGTTGTTGCATCGAAATTAAACACAATGTCACAAGCTACAGCATCAATACCCATTTGATGCAGTTCCGCCACAAAGGAAGCTGCGCCAGCCGGACAATCTAAAATTTTCGCTGTTTGCCACTGCGATAAATCTAGGTCAAAAAATTTCACATACTCCGATAAAGTACGACCCAGAAATACAATTCTATCCAGTTGGAGAGCATCATTTATGCTAGTGGCAAAGTTCATAATTTTGGCTGTTTATAGCAAAGTGCTGAGTGCTGAGTAAAAATGCTAGTCCCACTTTCATGCTTGGCGATGAAACTTGTTTCATCGGGACTGCCTTCGACTACACTTAATAATTTCTACTGGTAGTAGATAGTCCTTCAACTATTAAAGATGGGGTATAACAAGAACCATTCCAATCCGCATCATTACCTAATTCTACGACTTGTTTGAGGGCTGTGTAAACATTACCCGCAACCATTGTGTCTTTCACACGGCCAGTAACTTGACCGTTCTGTACACGGTAGCCCAAATCAATATTGATGGAAAAATCTCCCGAAATCCCCCCACTACCACCTAACATTTGATCAACAATTAGACCATTATCTAATTTGCGAATTAAATCTCGTAGTGGAGTTGTACTGGGTTGAATCAAGAAATTAAACAACCCAGGGGAAGGATAGCTACCTAAACCGGGACGAAAACCATTACCAGTGGAACCGCTACCGAGTTGACGGCCTGTGGTGCGATCGCCATAAAAATGCTGTAATATACCATCTTTGACAAACACTAAAGCCTTTGTCGGCGTGCCTTCATCATCAAATGGGCAACTGTAAGGGCCTGCTTCCGGGTCTTGATAAAGTGTCAAACTAGGTGAAACCACTTGTTTACCCATCCGTTCCGCCCAAGGAGAAGCCGCTTCTAAGACACGTTTCCCGTTTAAAGCAGCTTGAGCAGTTCCCCACAGCATATCAGCCGCTTTAGAAGTAAATAAAACCGGCACACGTCCATTAGGCGGTGCAACATTTTCTTGCGCCCAGACTAGCCTCTGTAAAATTTGATAAGCTAACTTTTCTGGGTCTAGGGTATTGCGTTGGGTTTGACCATCGGAAACACTTAAAAAATCATCACCCCGCACCCATTCGGCTGACATATAACAGCTAAGGGTAGTATCAGTGTAGTGACAATCTAGACCTTGACTATTCACAAGTCTAGTAGTTTCCACATCACATTCCCAGTCACTATTACATAGTACATCTGGGTAAGTATTGCGGATAATGGCGATCGCTTCTTTGCCCCAGTTGACTAAAACTTCTATTGGTACACTTTTCCCCACATCTGGGTAAGCAGGCTTCGAGTTAGTTACTAACTCGATTGTTTCCGGTTGATTTAGTTCACTCAAAGCCAAAGCCCGTTCTACCATAGCCTGTGGCGACACATCACCATAAGCTACCGTCAGTCCAGGGCGACCATTGCGCCATAACCGCAGCGTTGTACCTTCAGATTGGCTGGTTTCTAGCTGTTTGAGTCGGTTAGCCTCAAAAAATACCGGACGAGAAAGCGAGTGCGACTGATACACCTCAGCGGCTTCCGCTCCCGATTTGATGGCTAGTTCCAGCAGCTGTTCTGCTAGTGTATCGTGTGAGAAATTTTCAGAACCCATGACCCTTGGTGAATTGTGGATTTCGGATTTTGAACTGCAAGCAAACGCAGATAATTATCCCAAATCATTGGTGCATATCCGCGCAAATCAGCAATTTGCTTTTGACAACGGAGATGGACGCAGATAATTATCCCAAATCATGGGCATCTATCAGCGTGCCATCAATGCAGAGAATTCCCAACAAATCATCGGTATGTATCAGTTTGTACTTAGAGGCTAGGGAGTAGGGAGTAGGGAGTAGGGAATAGGGGAAGAAGGAACAGAAAAAGGTAGGGATTTTTCCCTATATGCCGTTTTATCTTGGATTCCCTACTCCCCACTCACCACTCCCCATTCCCTCATTCACAGCAAATTCATCTCTTGCAACAGCCAAAACCCAGCAAAAGATTCTGCTTGAGGACTTGACTGTATACCAATAAAATGTACTCCATTGGCTTTTTGTGTCGCTTCGGCAAAACCTTGGGTTTCCGCTAAGATTTTGGGATTTTTGATATTTGCCAAAATCCAACTTTCCGTAGCGCCAGTTTCTAAAATCAACCTTGTACCAGCACTATCATCAACTCTTAAAAACGCTAACTCTAAACCAGACATCCAGCCTGCTAAAGGTAAAGCCCTGGGTGAGAAAATTAAAACTCCCGGAATGCGCGTTTCTGGGGATAATTGCGCCATTTCTAGGGGGAAAGCTTCACCAAAACCAATATCCCATTCTGGCATTTCTGCTAATTCCGCCGCCGATAAGCTGACAAACACCCACTGCTGTCCTTCTAAAGCATCAGGTAAACGCTGAGGTAAAGGACTGTCTAAACGCACAGAAGGGTTCGTTCCGCCTTGATAACCTGGTTCTTGAGGGTAAACTTCCGCCATCCGTTGTTGTAGCCATTGGTTCAGCAACAACGTGCGCCGACTGGGTTGGGCTGGAATACCCAAATCTTGGCAGGCTTTCGTAATCATATTGTTCATTTGGCGGCGGAAAAAGCGGACTTTTATAGGCGCTTTTCCGGCTTTATCAATGGCTTCCTGCAACGCTGTCCGCAACCAGCCCGAATTGACTTGGGTGCTAGGACAATATTGAGCGTAGCGAAATAACGAATCTGTTTGCGTCCGAATATCCAAGGGACTTTCACAGATGACAACTTCCCAAACTTTTTTTTGATTTTCATCCAAAATTGGACGAGAGTAAAAATCGAGTTCCCAAATACTGCCCATGTTATGCCGTCAAAATCTGGCGAGTTTATATTTTGCTTATATCTTGATCATACGAGGCTTAGGGCAGTAAGGAGTATTCCCGAATTTTTCACGTATGGGTAGCGGGTGTGGGGAGAGAGGGGAGTGTGGGGAGAGAGAGCAATCCAGGTATTATGGTCTGATTAGTTGAGCTAAGAAGATGAGGTTAAAGCGATCGCTCGGAAAAATTGTCATAACTTAACATTTTAGAAAATTCTCCGTAAATAAATCTTGACTATAAATTGTCTTCTTATCAGTAATATCACGGAAGGCTGAATTATCAAGCTAAAGCTATCTTGTACCGGAAATATACGGTCATTTCCGTGTATTGACTGATTCCTACAACAATAGTCAAGGTACATCTATGAGTTTCACCACAACTAAGAACACTGCAATTAGTGAACTATTAAGAACGGAAAGTGCAAATAGAGATATTGATTGGCTTAAAGATAGTTTAAATGCAGCAATAGAATTAGAGTTAGCAACTTTACCCCCGTATCTTTGCGCGTGGTGGTCAATTAAAGATGACAATGAAACTGCTGCTAAGTTAATTCGTACTGTGCTGATGGAAGAAATGCTGCACATGGGATTAGTTGCTAATATGCTGACAACTATCGGTGGTACACCGAAAATCAACAGTGTATTACCAAGCTATCCCGGTAATTTACCAGGAGGTATCAGACCTCAATTAACAGTATATTTAGCAGGTTTAAGTAAAACTTATTTAGACGAAGTTTGTAAGCAAATTGAATATCCTGAAAGTGGGCCAATTGCTTTCTTTGCTGGTGAAACTTACCCTACTATTGGCGCTTTTTATGATGCTGTTCTTGTAGCATTTCAAGAACTCAAACCAGCAATGTCTGGCACTAATCAGCTAACTGATGATTCAGTCGGCGGACATAAGTTATATGCTATCAATACACTAGCTGATGTCGAAAAAGCAATTACAGAAATTAAGGTGCAAGGAGAAGGAACTTCCCTGTCGCCAGATGCAGAAGGATTTGGTGGTGAACTTGCCCATTATTATAAATTTGATGAAATTTCTCATGGTCGGAAATTAATTCAAGTCGATGGTGTTTGGCGATATGCAGGTGAGGTTGTACCATTTCCTGAAACATATCCAATGGCACAAGTTCCTGAAGGTGGTTGGCAAAATCCATCACCAGAAGTCAGCGCACTGTTAAATCAATTTAATAGTGCTTTTAAAGCAGTTTTAGATGAACTTGAACTAGCTTGGACTACTGGCAATAAAGATAAACTTAGTAGTGCAATTGGATTGATGTTTAGTTTGAAAGCACCTGCTATTCAACTTATGCAAATTCCTTTACCTGATGGTAGTGGTAATTATGGCCCAGATTTTCTAATTTATTAACATTTAGACATCAAAATCTGGTAACACACAATTAAGGCATGATTTTCGTTGGATGGGTGATGAAACCCATCCTTATTTTTTCGGACTATTCACGATCAGGAACTGCGGGTTTTTTCCCGGAATTACGCACATTGACAACCTTACTCAGTAAATCGAACCAAAAAGGCGCACCCATTGAAATGGCAATTCCACTGATAAACCAGCCTGCAACCATTGTGAAATAGTTTGGGATGAGGGAAGTGGTAGATTGATTATTTCCCGTGGCTTTTGGTAGTTGTTGGTTGAGGTTGACTTGGTTCCAGCCAATTGGGAGAGAAATATCTGTCAAAACTTGGTCGGTTGCTTCTTTGAGTTGTTTTAAATTTTGAGATGTATTAGTTTCGACTATTTGACCAGCACTATTGACAATTGCTGTGCGAATAGCTGTATCTTTCGATAGTCTGCTGACAATATGGAATGTATCTGCGTTGGCAATAATAGCGATCGCAAAACCAATTAGCAACGCTACACCTTTGGCATTCCGCTTGTAAACACCAGAGGCGCGTTCCATTGAGTTATTGAAGGTTTGCTCAATTTCGCGGCGTAATATATTAACGCCATCCTCTGTGGATTTGGCTTTAAGTTGAGCGCGTTTGGCTAATGTCGCCATATTACCCACTACCGATGGCGGTAGTTTTTGACTGAACTGTTCTAATCTTTGGCTGAGATATTGAAATGTTTGGTATGCTTCGCTATCTTGATCTTGAAACTCCTTGATAAACTCTTGTTGAACGTCACTACCAACACTAATTAACTGTACAACTTCGTTAATCCCAGGGCGTAATCCTTTTAAGCAAATTGTCTGTTCAATATCATCAAAAGTATCTGCTCTTAAAATTTTTAACCGCTCAAGAGCATTGTTTAATAATTCATGTTCTGGCATATCAGCAGCAAAACATCCGATATATCTATCGACACTTTTAGCCATCCGATTTAGTCCAGTAGATAAATCTATTTTATCTTTCTGTAAATCAGCAATAATCTGTTTAAAACTTTCTGTCACAGTTTGATGAAATTCATCACGAGTATTTGCTAAAAACTGCTGAATATGAGCATCAGTATTATCTATCCTGGCTTCTATCCTAGATAAGATAATTTCAAATTCCGCTAATTGCTGATGTGTAAAATTTATCAGTCTTGATTCTGTTAACTTTTGGACTAACTTGGGTAAGCCTAATGTGTCCATTAAGGTTGTCGCAAATGTTTCTGCAGGGATGTAAGAAGGCGCACTATGTTTCTGCTTTCGCCCCTCATCTTTGCCATTTCTAACATAACCAAAAATACTTTTCGTTCTCTTTTCTCCTGGTAGAGAAAACTTATTCAGAATAGAAGATAATAACCAAATAAACTTCCGTGGTAAAGTTGTTAAAAATCCTTTAGCTTCTTGGTTAACACTTTGCAGCAAGGGATGATTATATAAGTCATTTACTAGTTGAATGACATTATCATCATCTGATTTACTGACATCACCTGCAATCAGAATTTCAATGGACTTTTTTAAGTGAACAGCCCGCCATTGTAAGACTGTAGTAATTAGTTCCTGGATTTCTGAAGCCAATAAGCTTAATATTAAGTAAATAAATACTAATCCAATTGTTATATCTAGTATAAAAGGTAGATTCATCGACTGTTTCCCAACGAATAATACACACCTGGTTGGTAACAGTTGTATCATTTTTATCAATCAATGAGTGTTAAATAAAATGAAAAATAATAGTAGGGTTGCTCAAAAAATTTATCGCTAATCAGAGAAAATTGAGTTAACCTGGGAATCTAGTAATTGTAAAAACAAATTTTGTAACAGGGTGCAACATTAGAGATGCGCTTTGGTCTCTATGCAGTCAAACTAGCAAGTAAAATGATGATCGTAGAATATGCAACAAGGAAGCTTTATTTGGGGTCATCGAGAAAAGCAGCATCGGGCGCTGGAAAAATGGATTGATCGCGTTTGGATATTAGTATTGCTGTTGGCGGCGGTACTATTATTTAGTATCAATCTGGGAAGCTTACCGCTACGAGATTGGGATGAAGGAACCATTGCCCAAATTTCCCGTGAAATTTGGAATGCACCCGCAGGTTCCCTACGTTGGCTTTATCCGACTTTAGGCGGCGAACCCTACTATAACAAGCCACCTCTAGCCCATTGGTTAATTGCGGGAACTTACGCTGTTGTCGGCGTGAATGAGTGGACAACACGTTTACCCGGAGCAATTTTAACAGCTTTGTCTGTGCCGTTGCTTTACTGCATTGGGCGAGAAATCTTTCGTCAACGTTGGGCGGCGGTTTATAGTGCTTTAATTTATCTGACAATGCTGCCTGTGGTACGTTATGGCAGATTAGCGATGAGCGATGGCGTGTTAGTCTGCTTTTTGCTAGTGATGATGCTGTGTGTATTGCGATCGCGCCGTGATTTACGCTATTGCTTGGGAGTGGGGATTAGTTTTGGTTTGATTTGCCTCACACAAGGGTTTTTCGGTATTTTTCTGGGTGCGATCGCCATGATATTTTTATTTTGGGATACCCCCAGATTGCTCACAAGTTACTATTTCTGGACAGGTATCTTGATCGGAATTTTGCCGGCTGTGGGTTGGTATGTTGCCCAAATCCGGCACTATGGTTATGCTGTTGTGGAAGCAGGCTTACAAAATCAATCTCGTAGCCAAGTTGATACATTTCTCATCAACAGTTATCAAGTACCTTGGTATTACGTGATTGAGCTTTTGAAGTGGACATGGCCTTGGTTACTATTTTTACCCCAAACTGGGCGTTATGTTTGGGAAAATCGCAACCTCAGTTGGGCGAAATTAATTCAGGTGTGGTGTGGCTTTTACTTGGTTAGTATTTCTTTGTTAGATACCAAATTACCTTGGTATATCTTGCCAATTTACCCAGCTTTAGCTTTAGCTTTTGGGGCGCTATTAGCTGAGACAGAAAACTTACCTTTACTGTCATCTTATCCCCGGAGTTGGGTAGTGGGATTGTCTGTACTGGCGGTTCTGGCTTCTGCTAGTAGTATGTATTTTAGTTGGGGTATACCACCCAAAACAGATTTACAACTGATGTTTGCCGCAGTTGCAATCACGATGATTTTGGCAGCAATTTTAGCAGAACGTGGTGATGGACAATTTTTAAGGATTTTATTTTGGGGAAGTTATATTGCGTTATTTTTATTAGTCAAATCTAACTATTGGGCTTGGGAATTATCGGAAGCTTATCCAGTTAAACCAGTAGCGATGATGATCTCCCGTGTGAATCCTGCTGTCAAAAAGATTTATACATCTTTTCCTTACCATCGTTCGTCTTTAGATTTTTACAGCGATCGCACTATTATTCCAGCTAAGGCAGACGAACTACAATATTATTGGCAATACAGCAGCAAACCCTACTTTTTACTCAATGGTGCAGCACTAAATAACCTCCAGTTAAAATCAATGAAAATCATCGATCAAGCTGAAGGTTGGAAATTAGTGACAAAAGAAGCACCAAGGTTATGAAGTGTGAAATTGCCGGAATTCATACTTCATACCAATTGAATATGAAGCTACACCTATAAATTCTGTAGAGACGTTGTATACAACGTCTCTACAACTTAGTCTTGAATTCTTTCGTTTTTCGGCAAAGTCAACTCATCGTGGTTGGTGTTTTGCTGCATAATGGCGATCGCACCGAATAAAACTGCACCGCCAAGTGCTAGAGTAAGCAAAGGTCGTCTTAGTGGGAGAAAATCCCGGACAATTCTGGCTAAGGGGCTACTTTGGCGACGCAATGCCGAAGCTAGAAGTATATGCTTAAAAGTAAAGGGGTCGCGGACATAATGACCGCTACGACAGACAACTAATCTTTCCTGGCAATAGGGACAGGTAAATAAACCTATATAAGCCTTGATTGGTTTGGGTCTAGCATTTCTTTGGCAAATTGGGCAAGTAACATAATGATTATCAAATATGGGTGTGTTCATTTACCTTGTCCGCCTAGTCCATCTACTTGCTCGATAAAGATAGGTATATTGAATTTGGGAGTAACACATAGTAGCTTTACTAATTGAGGATGATGACCTGAAGCCAGTGATTTAGGATTGACTCTGAACGTGGGGGTACAGAAGTTGAAGATTTTAAATGGAGGATTTTGGATACTTTCTGCCCAGCAGCGACGACAGATGAACCAAAAAAATCTAAAATCGGCAATCTCAAATCGAAAATCGGCACAGTCAATCATCCTTTAAGTGTTCTACTAGGGATAACTCAATGGTTGCAACACGAGTATAGCTAGATTTGAGTGAAGATGACTGCTGTTTGCTGCTCACTTATGGTACATCTACTCAATACCTTAATAATGTATTTTATCGGAAGAAAATTGCGAAACTGCTAATTTTTACCATACCAGCGATCGCTGACCATTGAATATTAATTTTCCGTCATCTGGCTGTTCTCCTAGAAAACTTTCACCCAATACATTTTTTTAATCAAAGCTTTATAAATCCCGCTAATCTCACTTACTTGTCTGGTTGATAAATAATGGCTCACAATGAGAAATAACAGATAACTATTTAAATTTTTTCTTACATTTACCCCAACCGTTCAATGACTCTCTTGCCTCCCACCAACGTCAGGAAGGTAACGGAACAACCTGCACTTCCTACACCTACTAACCGCTTAACACATCTCATTAACCGTTTTCAACCCACACCGGAAACAGTTGTGCTGTTTTTAGCCATATTAATTGGTGGTGGTACTGGTATGGGTGTAGTGACATTCCACTATTTAATTGAGCTAATTCACCATCTGATGTTAGAAGATTTGATGAGTGTAATTGGCGCTTGGGGCGGCTGGACTTTAGCCTGTGTCCCCATTTTGGGTGGATTAGTTGTCGGATTAATGCGCTGGCGCACCCAAGATTTTGGCCCTAGTTTGTCAACTTTAATCGCCGCCTCCCAAGGAACAGCAGTTCAGCGTCCCTTAAGGCCTGTCACCAAAATGATTGCCGCATCTGTTTCTTTGGGAAGTGGGGCTTCGTTGGGGCCAGAAGGGCCGAGTGTGGAAATTGGCGCTAACTTTGGGATGTTGTTGTCGCTCATTCTCCAAGTCTCCCAAGAACGTCAGCGTTTGCTGTTAAGTGCTGGTGCAGCCGCAGGTTTAGCCGCCGGATTTAATGCACCGATCGCTGGGGTATTTTTTGCCTTAGAAGTAGTTATGGGGGCGACATCTTTTGCCACTTCGGCGGTGAGTGTGGTGTTACTCGCGGCGGTGGTGGCGGCGTTAATTGCCCAAATTGGCTTAGGGACGCAACCTGCCTTTACTTTACCTGCATACCAAGTCCGTAGCCCGTTTGAATTACCTTTGTATCTCGGCTTGGGTTTGGGCGCGAGTTTAATTTCTTTGTCTTATACCGAATTAATTCGGTTAGCGAAAGCTGGCTTTGCTGGTACAATTCCTGGCTTGGAATTTTTTCAAAGTATCCCCAAATCAATTCACCCAATTATCGGCGGGGTAATTTTAGGCCTAGTGGCTTTGCAATTTCCCCAAATTTTAGGCATTGGTTATGGTACTGTCCAAGCCATGCTGCAAGATGTGGAATTTTCCTTAAATCTGTTGCTGGCTTTGCTGGTAGTAAAATTATTAATGACAGCCATTAGTGCCGGGAGTGGTTTTGTGGGTGGTTTATTTGCCCCAGCCATGTTTTTAGGCGCTTCTTTCGGCTCGGCTTATGCCAAAATTTTATGTCTCATCGTCCCAGGAATTGACGCATATATGGCCGCACCCCCAGCTTATGCAATGGTGGGGATGGCTGCTGTGTTGGCTGCTAGTGTGAGAGCGCCATTAACTGCGATTATTATGCTGTTTGAATTAACTCGTGATTACCGCATTGTTTTACCGTTAATGGCTGCGGTGGGTTTAAGTGTATGGTTGATAGACCAAATTAAACCAAATGTTAACTCTAACTCGAAGCTGCAACAATTTGGTTTAGCCGATTTAAAGGATGAGCAAGCAGAAATTGTGCAGGAAATTTTAGTGGAAGATGCTGTACTTTCCTGCCCAAAAAAATTACCTGCAACTTTAGGATTGTTAGAAGCCGCGATAGAAATGACCCGCGATCGCATACGCAGTGCTTTAGTAATTAATGAAGCCCAGCAATTAGTCGGGATTATTTCTTTAGAAGATATTAATCGCGCTCTGACTCGCTGGCAAAATTACCAAAATTCTGCCACAGAAAATAATGGTGAATTATCCAATCAAACTCTCATGGATATTTGCACCACAGAAATTCTCTATGCTTGGCGGGATGAACCTTTATCTGAAGCTTTAGATCGGATGGCTTTGCGTGGTTTGCATCAATTACCAGTGGTAGCTAGAGACAACCAAGAGCGCATTTTGGGTTTATTAGAAAAAGAGCAAATTGCATTAACCTGCAATTTAGCCGCCACCCGCAAAACACTCCATAAATATATTTTTAGTCAAAAGTCAATGGTCAAAGATCAATAGTTAATAGTCATGATTTCTATTGACTGTTGACTCTTGACTTTGCACTCTTGACTATTTATTATGCTGAGGCTTCGATTTCCTCAATACCTTCTCTGTCTTCTGGATCTACTTGACGCAGACGAATGTGCTTCTTCCCTAAAGTGATCAGAAATTCGTCACCAGGCTTGAGATTCATCTGTTTTGTGTAAGCAGAACCAATCAGTAAGTTACCGTTGGATTGCACACTAATCCGATAGCTGGCACTGCGTCCGCCCCGTCCATTTGCATTCGGCGCACTATCTAATTGAATGCCTTCAGCATCAATGAGAGCATTCAAAAATTTCATCATATTGACACGCTCTATACCATTTTTGGTCACGGTATAGTAGCCGCACTCCTTAGCTTTTTCTTCTTTGCTAAGGTTCTCTAGCTCTTTGACTTTTTTGAGCAGATCCTCCCCAACTAGGGGTTCAATTTTTTTCTGTTTAGGCATCAACTTAGGTTGAAAATGAATGGTTGAAGTAGTTGAATCGATTTTATTTTAGCTGAGGTTGAGTTGATAGGAACAAAATTCATTCGTTTTTATATCAACCTAGCCAAGTATATTACAATCCTAGCCAGAATTGTTGCACAATTATCAATAATGTCAAGACAATCTATTGTTTAGATATCGACAATGCTGATGGCTATATATAGTTTGGAAAAAACTGCTAAACTATAATTGTTTAAGTTTTTTAAACTAAGACAAAAAAGTTTATCTACTCAGTCAGCTTGCTTCTGGGAACATAAAATGATAAGCAACCCTGATTTTTAGTCAATCATCCATAGTCCACAGTCAAAGGCAAAATCTATTTATTAGTAATTTTCTAACTTGTGACTATTGACCATTGAGCATTGACTATTGACTTTTGACTCTTGACTAAAAAATAATGAAACTAACTACCAAAGGACATTACAGTGTCAAAGCATTGCTAGATTTAAGCTTACAGCCAGATTATGGGCCGGTATCTGTCAGAGCGATCGCTCAACGTCAAGATATTCCTGCACCATACCTGGAAAAATTACTAATAGAAATGCGCCGTTCGGGGTTAGTTAAATCAATTCGGGGCAGCATTGGTGGCTACCAACTAGCAAGAGAACCCAAAGAAATATCTATCGGACAAATATTAGAAGCCGTCGGCGAGACCATTACCCATATTCCCGATCGCCACCCAACACCAATACAAGCAGAAGATTGGGTAACATACACTCTCTGGCAAAGACTCAACCAAAAACTGAAAGAAGCTTTATACAGCATTACCTTGGCTGATCTTTATTACGATGCCCGCAGTTGGCAAGCATCTTTAGGGGAAGAAGCAAGTTTTGTGGTTTAGTCAGTGGTCATTAGTCATTAGAGGATGTTTTAAAATTCCTAGCGTTGGTAGCCAAACATTTTAGATCCCCCTAAATCCCCCTTAGCAAGGGGGACTGTAAGAGACTCTTAGCCCACCTTTTTAAGGGGGGTTGGGGGGATCTGGAAGTGCAGATAAACACAACTAACCGCTTTTAAAAAAACCTCTTAGCAACACTCCAGACAAATGACTAATGACAAATGACAAAGGACAAATGACATTAATCATCGCAGCAATTTTAGATTTCTTAATAGGTGATCCTTGGGGTTGGCCGCATCCAGTCCAAGTCATGGGATGGATAATTTCTCGCTTCACAAAATTTGCATTATCGATATGTCAAAATTCCATAACACAAAGAATCGCGGGAATTGTCCTGGCGATGATTTTAATTATGGGTAGTGGCGGCATCGGCTGGTTAATCATTCGCGTTGCTCACTGGTTACATCCAATATTTGCCATAGTTATAGAAAGTATTATTTTGGCTAGTTGTTTTGCCTTGAGAAGTTTACGAACCGCCGCCACTGATGTTTTACAACCTTTAATTGCGGGTAATTTATCCCAGGCGCGTCAAGCTTTAAGTAATTATGTGGGTCGAGATACCCAAAACCTTTCAGAAGCAGAAATTTTGCGTGCTGTGTTAGAAACAGTCACCGAAAATGCCACCGATGGAGTTATGGCTCCATTGTTTTATGCTGTAGTTGGTGCTTGCTTGCCAAATGTAGGTGCAGTTCCTTTGGCTTTAGCCTATAAAGCCAGCAGCACCTTAGATTCAATGGTGGGTTATAAAGAAGCGCCTTACACTTATATAGGTTGGTTTAGCGCCCGGTTAGAAGATTATTTAACTTGGCTACCTTGTCGCTTAACTGTAATTACTTTGGCACTGTTATCGGGTAAGTTATTGCATGTTTGGCGGATATGTCGCAGAGATGCCATTTTAGATCCCAGTCCCAATTCTGGTTGGAGTGAATGTGCTTATGCGGCAATTTTGGGTGTACAGATGGGTGGGATAAATTGGTATCGGGGTGTGGCGAAAGAGAAACCCTTGTTAGGTGATGCCATTTACCCAATTACGGCGACTAGTATTGATCAAGCTTTACAACTAACGCGCTATAGCTTTTTATTGTGGTTAGGAATAGCGATCACTATACTATTCTTGCTGCCAAACAGGTAATGATAGAAGTAATCAGTCAATTGACTATTGACTATTAACCAAACTTTTTATGTGTGCAAAAGTAGTTGAAATTCTCTCATCAGAAGATTTACGGCGTACCTTAACTCGCTTGGCTTCCCAAATTGTCGAGCGATCGCGCGATTTATCGCAATTAGTACTTATGGGTATTTATACCAGAGGCGTACCCTTAGCAGAATTACTAGCACGTCAAATTGAAACCCTAGAAGGCGTAAGCGTACCTGTAGGAGCTTTAGATATTACTTTTTATCGAGATGACCTTGACAAAATTGGCTTGCGGACTCCTGCCAAAACCAACATTCCTTTTGACCTGACTGGAAAAACCGTCGTCTTGGTAGATGATGTCATTTTCAAAGGTAGAACCATTCGCGCTGCTTTAAACGCTGTGACTGAGTATGGTAGACCGGAAATTATTCGTTTAGCAGTGTTAGTAGACAGGGGTCATCGAGAAGTACCAATTCAAGCAGATTTTGTTGGCAAACAATTACCCACCGCTAAAGAAGAAGTCGTCAAAGTTTATTTACAAGATTTAGATGGGCGAGATGCAGTAGAGTTAATTGGAGATTAAAACCAGTGGTTGCACAAAATTAAATTCATGCGTGGAGGTAGGGAACAGAAAAAGAATGTGTCTAATTAATTCTGTGTGAGTAGTTAGGACTATGTTTGTGGCTGAAACTTCTGAACATACTCAGAACTCAGCACTCAGAACTCAGCACTCTATAAGGTTTTAACCCTTGACTAGTCAACTCTTATCAAAAGAAAAATTGCAAGCATCACTCCAGAATATCCAAACCAACAGTGATGACTCTCCCATAACCAATTTGCAGCTAGACAAAACTACAGCCGCAGAAATTGAACAATTAACCACAGAACTAGAAAGTGTTAATCCTTATCCTTACCCGCTTGTATCTGCGATTGCTTTACTAGATGGCGCTTGGCAATTGCAATACTCCACCGCCAGAGAAATCCGTTCTTTAGCTTCCTTGCCACTAGGCTTAAAGGTAGGTAGAGTTTATCAAGTGATTGATGTTGCCAATCAAAGATTTTTCAATTTAGCTCAAGTGAAACATGCTCTGGGGCTAGTATCGGGATACGTAAGAGTCACAGCTAATTTCGAGCCTGTAGCCGACAAACGCATCAACGTCTATTTTGACAAACGCTACCTATCAGTTGAGAAGATTATTGGGATTAACACTCCGCAACTCAATCCATTTAAGGTGATTCCTGCTAATAATCCTGCTGGTAGAGTCGCCACCCTTGACATTACTTACCTGGATGAAACCTTAAGAATTGGACGTGGTGGTGATGGTAGTTTGTTTATTCTGACTAAATCTGAGCATTTACTAGAAGGCTCAGGTGATTGAATTTTGTAGAAGCGATCGCATTTTTGCCTGTATATAGTTTGATAAAACAAGGGTAGAGTTTGAGCTACCACTAATGACTACTACCAAAATTCATTTAGCTGTTGCCATTCATCAGATGATTTTGTTGGTGTTTTACACAGAGATTGATTGCTGGCAGTTTCGGTTAATTAGTCCTGGTGGTGCCGTTTTTGGTGAGCGCAAACTTTACTTTACACCCGAAGCGGCGGAGAAAGCAGGGCGGGAGTGGATTCAACAAGGTTCTTAATTCAGAAACTCTTACACTCCACATCCAGTCTAAACAGCAAACAGAACAATAGCTCTACCTGAACCCCTAGCAGGTTGATTCTGCACTGTGTTCTTGAAAGAAAATCTGTAACTCATGGATTTTTGAAATCTGTGTATTTTTAGTATTACTTATATAATACAAATATATTACATTGGTTGTCTACTCTAAATAGTTTTGCAAGTAACTGAGGGTGAACAGCTTCATTTCTGCTATCAGCCGTTGTCTCAAAGGTGGTTCTTGGCTGAGGGAAAGCCACATTAAAGTACCGCGCTTTTACCAAGACAAAGGCGATCGCGTCATAAAGTTTAGTTTTTATCTTTGATAAAACTAATCGCTTCTAATAACTGACTAGCTGTATAAGGTTTAGACAAAAAAGCTTTAACTCCCATATCATAAGCGGCGTTCACTTTATCACTAGAAGCAAGTCCAGAGATAGCGATAATTTTGACTTCTGGGTTGATTTTTTGCAATGTGCGAATAGTAGTCAGACCATCCATAGAAGGCATAGCCATATCAGTTAATACCAAAAAAATTTCATCTCTATTTTCAGCATATAAAGCTATAGCTTCAATTCCATCGCTGGCGGTAATTGCTTTGTAATTATAACTTTCCAGAGATGTTTTAGTAATCTCCCGAATGGCAGCTTCATCATCAACAATCAAAATTAATTCTCCATTACCGATAGGAAATACTGGTTCTACTTCTTCTAAAGTTTCTGTGATTTCCTGTGCAGGCAAATATATTTTAAATTGACTACCTTGCCCCTCTTCACTATAGACATTGATAAAACCACCGTGGTTTTTCACAATTCCTAGTACTGTCGAAAGTCCTAGTCCAGTGCCTTTACCAATTTCTTTAGTCGTAAAAAATGGCTCAAATATACGGTCTAATATTTCTGCGGGAATCCCCAGACCGGTGTCAATTACAGAAATCATTATATACGGGCCGACTTTAGAATCAAGGTGCATATTGGCATAATTTTTATCTACCAAGAAATTTTCGGCGGTAATTTTTAAAATACCCCCATTGGGCATAGCATCACGGGCATTAACACACAAATTCATCAGCACTTGATGTAGTTGAGTTGCATCACCAGATATAACCCACAGATTTTGCGCTACTAAAGTTGTAATTTCAATAGTTTTGGGAAAGGTTTCTTTGACAATTTGCTGAATTTCGATGATTAAATGCTTAAATTGTAAAAGGCTACGTTCTCCCTCCATTCCCCGCGTAAAAGATAAGACTTGTTTGACTAAATTTGCACCACGTTTAGCGTTAGTTATTAATATGGGTAATAATTTCCGAGAACGCTCATCTTGTAATTGTGCTTCTAAAAGTTGAGCTGTCATTAAAATTGGTGCTAAGACATTATTTAGGTCGTGAGCAATACCACTAGCTAATGTGCCAATACTTTCTAACCTTTGCGCCCGCAGAAATTGGGCTTCTAGTTGTTGTTTTTGCGTAATGTCTGTATTGACAACTAAAATTGCTTGGGGTTGGTGTGCAAAATCTCGTACTAATGTCCAACGACTTTCGACAATAATTTTTTTATTAGCTGCTGTGGTTTGGTGTAATTCTCCTTGCCAAGAGCCATGTTTCATTAATAACCGCAGTGCTTCTTGCAATTGAAACAAATTTTTTTCTTGCCACAATTCTGGTGTTTTTTTACCAATTACTTCGTCTTTTTGCCAACCGTATAAAGTTTCTGCGGCTTTGTTCCAAAACAAAATTTTGTCGTCTAAATCGCGGACAAAAATTGCATCGGTGGCGACATCAAGTAAGGCGGCTTGTTCGCGGATTTTTTGTTCTGTTTGTTTGCGTTCAATGGCGTAGCGAATGGAACGTTCTAATAAAGGTGCGGTTAATTGACTTTTTTCTAAATAATCGGCTGCACCGGCTTTCATGGCTTCGATATCAATTTCTTTATCGCCTTGGCCTGTAAGCAGAATCATTGGTGCAGTACAACCATTAGCCACTGCTTCGTGTAAAAGTTCGAGTCCGTTGTGGATACCTAAACGATAATCTACGAGATATATATCATGTAAATTTTGGGCGATCGCCTGTTGTGCATCTGCATAATTATCTATCCATGACAACTCACAGCTTGCTACTTGAAATTCCTCGAACCAATCACGAGTCAAAATATAATCATCTTCGTCATCATCAATGAGTAGAACTCTGATTGGGTTTTTCTTCATTTTCGCCTCCCACTACTGCTAGTGGTAATTCCACGATTTCAAACCAGTATTTTCCAAAGGTTTCCATTAGTTCTACTAAGGCAGAAAATGTCATCGGCTTGACTATGTAAGAATTAGCACCCAAACTGTAGGTGTGATGGATATTTTCTTCTGCCTTTGAGGTTGTCAGGACAATAATCGGAATAGTTCTTAGTTCTGGGTCAGTTTTAATTTCTTCCAAAACCTCCAAGCCGTTTTTTTTGGGCATATTCAAGTCCAGTAAAATTAAGCCGGGACGTGGCGCAAGGGTGCTGTCCGCATATTGACCACGACGATGGAGATAATCCATCAGTTCTTCACCATTGCTGACATTATGTAAATCGATTGGCAATTTACTGACGGTTATTGCCTCACGGATTAACATACTGTCATCTTCGTCATCATCAGCCATTAAGATAGTCACGGTTGGTTGCCGACCCTTCACTCTGAATTTTCTCCTGAAATATATACTTATTAGTATGGATTAAAGCTTGAGAAAAAACTTAAATATTCTGCCATTTGAGACATCAGGTAAAGATTTCAGCCATGATTTGAGATTAAATTACTAAACTTGCGATTTAAAGTAGATATTCACCTCCTTGATTTATGCTTTAGCTTATAGTAGCTGTTCTAGATTCTGGCTTTCAAGTCATCAGTTCTATGGCTTTGCTGGGAAGGTGTTGGTAGTATTAGGATGTATTTGTCCAATAAACCCTATTTTTCAGGACTTGAGTAATACCTTTGGAGGAAGAAAAATTATATAGGAAAATTAATTGGCAAAATAACAATAAATTTTGTACCTTTTCCTGGGGTACTTTGAGCAGTAATTGTGCCAAAATGCCGTTCAGCGATTTTGCGACAAATCGTTAAGCCAATGCCTGTACCTTCATATTCTCGACGACCATGTAACCTTTGAAAAATTTGAAAGATGCGATCGCTATACTTTTGTTCAAATCCAATACCATTATCTTCGACGATAATTTGACAAAATTCCAAACCCACGGCTAATTGGGCTGATTGATTATTTAAATGTTGACTATATATTTTGACAATAGGTGTGATTTGGGGGTGATGAAATTTCAAGGCGTTGCCAATCAAATTTTGCATTAATTGGCGCATTTGCAAGGGATCAGCTTTAATAGTTGGTAAATCTCCAAGTTCTATGGTTGCGCCTGTTTGTTGAATCAGCACTTCTAAATCAGACAATACCTCTTGGGTAATTTGCGCTAAACTTACAGATACAAAAGGCTGCGCTCTGGTTGTTACCCTTGAGAGTGTTAACAAACCTTCAATTAAAGTTTGCATTCTCAAAACAGCATTCTGCATTCTTTCTAAATAATCAGACGCAGCTTCAGGTAAAGAGTCACCGCAAGTAATCATCAACCTTTCGCTAAAAGTTTTAATTTTGCGTAGCGGTTCTTGTAAATCATGGGAAGCGATAAAGGCAAATTCTTGCAGTTCTTCATTAGAACGGCTAAGTTCTTGTCGTTGACGAGTTTCTGTTTCTAGAATTTTGCTTTGGGCTAAAGCAATGCCAATTTGATCTGCCAGTTGTTGCAAAAGTTCAATTTCCCAGTTATTCCATTGTCGGGGATGTACACACTGATGGGCAATTAATAAGCCCCAGAGTTGATTTTGTAGAAAAATTGGTACCGAAACAATGGCTTTGACACCCAATTTTTGCAGCATTTTCAGATGTGTTGGTGAGATGTCTGCTGCTTGTTCTTGGTCTAAATTACTAATGGCGTTAATTGTTCCCTGACTGTATTTTAAAAGGTACATTTGTCCAATATTTGGCTCGTTACATTCCAGACTAGAGGCCATTGGTAAACCATTTACTACAGCTTCTTTTAAAATCAAGATTGAGCCATTAGAACGTATTCGTAAAATCACAACTCTATCAGCACACAGTAATTTTTGTACCTCTGTGACACTGGTTTGCAAAATTTCGTCAATCTGTAGAGACTGGCGAATTTTTACAGTGATATCAGCAAATAATTGCGATCGCAGATTTTGCCATTGCAATTGTGCCTGTACTCGCTTACGTTCGGTAATATCCATCATAGCACCAATCATCCGCACTGGTTTACCTGTTTGGTCATGGACAATATAAGCCCGGTCTAAAATGTAAGCATAGGAACCATCATGACGACGAAAGCGGTATTCATGTGACCAAAATTGTTGACCGCTATTGATTGCAGCCCACATACTAGGATCAATTATTTGTTGATCTTCTGGATGTATGCGTTCATACCACCAACTTAAATCAGCATTCAATTCTGCCAATGGATAGCCAAACAGTGTTTGTACAGCTTGATTCCACCACACTTGATTCGTCAGCAAATCCCAATCCCAAATCACATCATTTGTTGCACGGGTAATAATTTGAAATCGCTCTTCACTCTGGCGTAATTCCGCTTCTGCTTGTTTACGCTTGGTAATATCTATCACTATGCCAGACATTCGCACGGGTTCCCCAGCCGTGTTGCGAAAAACTACACCTTTGCTCACTAACCAGCGAATGCTACCATCAGGTAAAACAATGCGAAATTCTACATCATACTCGGCATCTGTTTGCACTGCTTGGATTACCGCAATATTGACAAAATCACGGTCTTGGGGGTGAACATAGTGCAGAAAAGTTTTATACTGACCATCAAAACTACCAGGTTCTAAGCCAAACAGTGCTTCTTTGTTGTCTGACCAAGTAACTTGATTGGTAACTATATCCAAGTCCCAAGTTCCCATCCGGGCAGCTTCTAAGGCAATTTTCATTTGAGCCTCTCGTAATTGCGCCTGTTGGTTTTGCTGACGTAATTGCTTGATGGCGCGAGATGCTGCTAAAAGATGGCGAATTCTGTGGGATAATACGACCCATTGAATTGGTTTAGTAATGTAGTCGGTTGCACCCACAGCAAAAGCTCGCTCTACAGATTCTGGCTCATAGGCAGCTGTAATCATTAATATTGGTGTATCTTGAATATTTGGTAATTTTTGTAATTGATGGCAGCAAGTAAACCCATCCATGACGGGCATAATTGTATCTATAATTACCATATCTGGATGTAAATTAGTGTAGATAGTAATAGCTTTGCAAGCATTACTAGCTTCTACAACTCGATATCCTGCATATTCCATCAGTTGACGCAGTTGAATTCTGGTTAATTCATCGTCATCGACAATCAGAATCAGTGCCGAATCTTGATTAGTCATAGTAATTAGTAGTTCGTCATAAATTTTATTACCTCCCCTACAATGTGTTTATTGATTTATCGTTGTTCATCCAGAATTTTATGCAGAACTTGTAGTAATTCTGAAGTAGCGTAGGGTTTGGGTAAAAAGACTATAAGACTTACGTAGTTAAGATAAAAGATTGTTTAAAAGATTACAAATTAACTGTTTTACAATCCAAAATCCAAATTATGATCAACTCCATTATGACTAATACATTGACTTCTCCCATTAAACCAAGAAGTGAAGATAGTTTTGCAATTACCTTTGTCCCATTATCCGTAGAGGAAATCTACGCCAAGGCTGATGATCCAGCTAACGGGGCTGTGGTAATGATGAGTGGTATGGTACGCAACAACACTGATGGACAACCTGTAGTCGCTTTAGAATATCAAGCCTATGAACCAATGGCGATGCAGGTGTTTTATCAAATTGCGGCTGATATTCGTACATTTTGGCCTGATGTTAAACGAGTTGTGATTCATCACCGCATTGGTAGGTTACAAGTAGGAGAAATCAGCGTTTTAGTTGCAGTAGGTTGTCCTCATCGCGGTGAGGCGTTTGAAGCCTGTCGCTATGCTATTGATACTCTCAAGCATAACGCGCCAATTTGGAAAAAAGAACACTGGCAAAATGGTTCTAGCACTTGGGTGAGTATTGGTGCTTGTGAACAGTCAGGACAAAATTGCTAAAATTCTCCAACTAATCACTCGCTTATGTCCATGTTTTGTCTAGAGAACAGGCAGAAAATTCGGCGGTATTAGATCAGCAAATAGTTCGTCTTAGAGGATGTTGGAAAAGTTGACAGTTGAGTAAAAAAAGCTCTCAAGGCATCAGCTGTAAATAAGTATATACAGCACCGTTGAGAGCAATAAATAAACCATACTCTAGTGTTCTGACATTAGAGCAATGGAAATTATTAAAACTATTAATTACAGCAGCCAAAACAGGTGGTCAGTAGATTTTCTCTACTCAACTGTTTGATGAACTACTCTTCCTTACAAGAATATGCTAATTCATGATTTTCTTGTAATAAGGCTTTACGCAACATAGGTGGTGCATCACCATTCAGACTTTTAACCAATACATGCAAAATATCAGGCACTGTATCATATTCTTGCGCTCTGACAATAGTCATACCCTGCTTAATTAACTTGTTGCCTACTGGCTTACCAATAGCCTTAACATACAAAATTTTGCAGTCAATAATTGCTTCCATTTTGGGTGTGATTTTATCCTCATGGGCAGCTTCTTCTAAATCACCTTCAAAGATTAAAGTTTCAACAAATTCAAATCCATCTTTGGTTACTTCATAGACATCAATTTCTTTTGCAACACCAAAATGAGTGTTAATGTGAGTACCATCGCTAGTGGTAAAAGCTACTTTCATTGATTTGCTCCGTCAAAAATTAATTGTTGTTTGTAAGTTCATCAATTTTCATCCTCCCACCCTCCCACCTTTTGCTAATCCCAAGGAGCAGGCTGTCTAATTTGCTCCCACACAGGACTATACAAAGCTTCATAAAATTCTTTTGCCATCGTTAGCATTCCTATATAGCCAGAATAGGCGTGATGGCGTTCATGGTTAACATCTAAAAAAGGTATTCTTGCTTTCAGTGCTGTATATTGATTACTGGCTCCAGCAACTAAAATATCGGCTTTTGTATCTTCTATTGCTTGTAGTAAAGCCTTGGGGCTACCCTTGGCTAAAACCATCCCATTTTGACCAAGTAATTGCTTAATTTTAACTTTTTCATCTTGGGTATTCTTTCTATCACTAGCAGCAACAACTTCCATTCCCAAGTTTTTTGCTGCTAGGATAATTGACCAACTCTTTACACCACCACTATAAAGAACAATGCGTTTACCTTGCAGTTGCGAACGATAAAAACTTAAGGCAATATTTAAAGCTTCTGTTTCCTCAGAAATTAACCATTCAGTTCGTTCTTGTAGGTATTGTTCACCTAATGCTGCGGCAATATTTCGCAAGCAATGATTAATATTTTCTACACCATAAAAAGATTCTTCAATATAAGGTATGCCATAACGCTCTTGCATTTTTTGTGCCATTTGTAGTGATACATTCGAGCAGATTACTACATTTAATTTGGCACGGTGAGCATAGCAAATTTCTTGATAATGAGCATCACCTGTAATTTTGCTCAAAACCCGAATACCTAGTTTTTTGAGAAGCGGTAAAATATTCCAAATTTCACCAGCAACATTATAGTCACCAATAATATTAATATCGAGTGGTGTAGTAAATTCCGGTTCCGCAGTACCTACTACATATTCTAATAAAGCTTCCCCACCAATGCGATTACCTAAATTCTTACTTCCCAAAAATCCAGGTGCATCTATATGAATAACTGGAATCCCGACTTGATGTGCTGCTTGCTTACAAATATTTTCTATATCATCACCAATCAAAGCAGTTACACAAGTAGCATAGACAAAAATAGCAGCAGGATTGTAGCGGTGAGCAATTTCTTGAATTGCTTTATCTAGTTTTTTTTCACCACCAAAAATAATATTATTCTCACCTAGATCAGTAGAAAAGCCCATTTGATATAGTTGAGAATTAGAAGATAAACTACCACGACTACCCCAAGGATTACGAGTACAACTAACAGGCCCATGTACTAAATGAGCCACATCAGTAATTGGCCCAAGCGCAACCATCGCCCCCTCAAAAGGACAATTACCTTGGGCTGCGCCTGGTTTGGGTGGTTTTTTACAAGGTTTAGTTTTTCTGCTCTGCAATTTTTTGACGTTATATTCGCAGGCGATTTCGTTGAGTAATTGGTTGATTTGTTCTTGTGTCTGTTTCATTGCTTTTTTCTTGTCAGATGATATGGGTGAAGAGGTAGTAATGTTAATAGAACTTACGCATAAAAACGAAAAATCAAGGGTTTTAGTGAGGGTATAGGGGTACAGGGTATAAGGGTGTATGTATCTAAAACTCTTACACCCAATCTTCATAGATAATCTTTGTGCGTAAGTCCTGGCTAAATTACAACAAGAAAAATTGAATTTATAATTAGCAGACTCAAAGTGACAAGACATATAACAGTCTGTTTATCCACAAACTTTTATAGTACTGGAGTATGCTGGTTTAGAAGAAGAAAGATAGGGGAATAGAGAGTAAAAGGAGCAAGCACAATAACTCTACAAAAAGAAAGGAGTCGGATGATTTACCTCATATCCCCTATCAGCAAAACACTATTACAGGCCAACCAATGTACTTGGCCTAGTTGTAATTACTTTGATGTTGAGTGAATTTATTTGAGTTTAATACAGCACAGAACAAATAAACTCACTATTTAAAACAGCCTTGTAACTTCTTGATTGCAGAACGAATAAAGTACGGAGTCTACGGAGACTGCGAGAACTAACTAAGTAGCACCTCTAGGAAAAATAGCCAAGTCTTGTAGTTTTGATGAAAGACTTGTTGCTGCTTTTTTATCCTTTAATGCAAGCATAGCATACATTTTGCTAATTTACTTGCTATTTAGATTTTTCTGCAAAAAATTGGAGATTTTGTAAAAATGCTTACCAAAATTCTTGTTTTAGCAAGTTAAATTAACATTATGCTAAAATAATTGCTAGAGAAATATGCTGCGATCGCAAATACTCATTTCTACAATGCGAGTTCTCTATCCTATCAAGTCTTATCCACAGAGATTGTATGTTGAGAATGCGTTTCAGGGTTTAGGGGTGTCAAGATTTTTGCTATCTTGCAAACCCTTGATTTTTTGTATTACTGCGTAAGTTCTCAAATTACAAAGTTAATCATGATGTTAGTTGAATGTTATGTAATGTTTTCTAGTCATCTGATGTACAAATTTATCTGCGGTTAATTTAACTTTTCTTATTTTTAAGGACTATTCAAAATCAAAAAACCCTCGGAAACAATATATGCCAAGAAAAGACCAAGGTTGGATCACATTTCAAGCTTCTCAGGAAGAACTAGAACTGTTAGAGGAATTATGTAGAAAATCTCAAAGTACCAAAACAGAAATCTTACGAGAATTAGTTAGAGGGTTGAACAATTATTACCCCAACTTAAAGCAATCAAAATCAATTAGAAAGCAACCCAGAAAATATACTCATAACTCCTTTGGTAAAAATCTGGAGTTAAATTCTAATAATATTGTTAAAGGAGTAATTACAAAAATAGTTAGGACAGAATTAAATACTGAAGTAATTTTCAAAGTATCTAATACATTACAGTTAATATCAGTAATTACTAATGCGTCCGCAGATGAATTAGGTTTAGACGAAGGAATAGAAGCTTATGCGGTGATTAACTCTAATAATATTGTCATTACTAAAACAGAATCCATTAATGGGGGTAAATTGGAAGTGAATACAATGCTTGTGCGAGAAAACAGTAAGCAAGCAGCAGTATTAGAAACAAGTCATCCACAAATAATTAATCGATAGATTTCGTGAGCCTTTAAATGAATCTTTGAAAATTTATAAATCGGTTTATTTCTCATGTTACTTTAGTGGAAACATGGGAAATTTATTTGTTTAATCAAAAGAAAATATTTATAAATTTATTTTTGTCAACTGTTATTCTAGTTACTATTGCGTTGAATCAGAAATACTAATATTTAATTAGTTAAAGCATGAAGAATTATTTCTTGATTTCTCCTTCTAAAATATTTTGAATATCCATACTAAGGATTGTAATAATCTAAATGTTTTGCTTTAGAAACAATCCATAATTAACATTGAATATCTAGTTTTTAATTATTTTTGTTGTAATGTGGCTACAAATTTAGTCATGATTCAGGCAATCTTTCTCATCTTTTGTTGATTGCTGGTTGAAGTTTATCTCCATTTTGAATTTTAGTTACTGATATCTTGCACTGATATAGGTCAGTGAAGAACAGCGATTTTGTTATCAGATGTAGTGCGATCGCACCTATTTTACCAATTTGCAAATCAGCAAAGGAGAATAAAGGAATGCCACTAAAACTATTAAAGTGCGACGAATCAATTCCTGAAAGAGAAAAGCACGTATACATCAAAGAAAAAGGCGAAGACACCACCCAATTTCTCCCCCTATCCAACATCGAAACCATCCCCGGTTCACTCTCAGAACGTGGATGTAGCTACTGCGGAGCCAAACTCGTCATCGGTGGCGTACTCAAAGACACCATCCAAATGATTCACGGCCCCATCGGTTGCGCCTACGACACCTGGCACACCAAACGCTACCCCAGCGACAACGGTAACTTTCAACTCAATTCTCCTTTGATGCAACTTGCTGCTTTCGATGTTCGTGATGAGCAAATACAAGACGCAGAATTAAACTTACCCCGTGTATTTGAGCAGCAAAATAACATCCCTATCGATATCCAAATAACCGACGAAATCTTAGTTAAAGAAGTAACAATCATGGAAATATCTAATGAACCAAGTCATGGTGTCACAGACTTGTCTAATACCGAATACTTGAATTTAAATTTCACCCACAAAAATGGGAGAGTTATGGAAAGTAATCTAGAACAATTGAAATTTGTTGATATTACCTCTAGCGAAGTCATCACTGAAGCTCAAATTTTACCAGTTGAGGCTCAAGCATTGCCAACTAATCAACAAAAGTCACCAAAATGGTTACAAATTCTCCGAGAATATTGGGGGTTTTTAAGAAAAATTCCTCAATTATTTGGTAAGTTTTATCATGAAGTTAAACGCATAGTTGCTGGTATTGCTTTAACTATTGGGCTGTTGTTTACAGTCAAGTTACTCTTGGTTTTACTGTATACAATAAATGACATTCCCTTTATCAATTTAACTTTTGAGTTTGTGGGAATTGTTTATGTTGTCTGGTTTGTATTGCGATATCTTCTGAAAGCTAATTCCCGCCGAGAATTAGCGACAAAAATTAAACAGGTTCAGCAAGAAGTTGTTTATGGAAAAGATTTAGAAGTGTGAAGTCTTAAGTGTGAAATTAAGAGACTTAATGTCTTACATCTAACCCCTTTCCTTATTGGGAAGGGATGTAATATTTGCAGTACAAATTTATCTGTGTAGCTTGCAAAAAGATGCTGCTATGAACATCAGAAATATCTTGAGTTTGAGTGCGATCGCGCTGACATCAACTGTTGTTAGTCTGGGAATAGGACGAATAGCATATTATTGGCTACCTACTCAAGCCACAGCAGAATCACGCCTCATTGATGATGTAATTAGTTTCTTAATTAGCATCGGCTCATTTATCTTTCTCGGAGTTATCGGAGTCCTGATTTATTCATTAGTTTTGCATCGAGCCGACAACTTTGATATTACTGATGGTTCTCCGATTGATGGAAATATCACCCTCGAAATTATCTGGACAGCAATTCCTATCTTCTTAGTGTTTTGGATTGCAGGTTATAGCTATCAAATCTATGAAGGTATGGGTATTCAAGGAAAAGAGACTTTTACACAATCCCATATCCTCACAGATGAACAAGTAACAGAAAATACCACCCAAAATCAAGATGCAGCAACAAATAAGCATGATGTGTGAACAGTGAACTTAACTAAATAAATCAGAACTCAAGATTGGAGAACACACGATGAATTTATTCTCAGATACGGTGATGCTGTCGCGTCTTCAATTTGCAGTCACCAGCATCTTTCACATGTTTTGGCCTATCCTCACCATTGGGATGTCTTGGTATTTATTTGTTGTCGAGATTTTATGGCTAAAAACCAAAAATCCTACTTTTTATTACCATGCACGTTTTTGGTCAAAACTCTACATTCTCAATTTTGGCTTAGGTGTGGCTTCTGGTGTGGCGATTGAATTTGAATTTGGTGCAAACTGGGCTCCATTTTCTCTAGCTGTGGGTGATTTTTTAGGCAGTATTTTAGGCTTTGAAGGTACGATGGCCTTTATGCTAGAAGCTGCTTTTTTGGGGATTATGATTTATGGCTGGAATAAAATACCACCATTGATGCACCTATTCGCAACTTTATGTGTAGCTGTTGGTGCTAGTCTCTCATCTTTTTGGATTATTGTTGCTAACTCTTGGATGCAAACACCAGCAGGCGGAGAAATGGTGAATGGTAAATTTCTGGTTCACAGTTATCTAGAGGCCATCTTTAACCCCGCAGCTTTGAATAGTTGGTTTCACATGATCTTGGCGATTCTCGAAACCGCTTTGTTTGTGATTGGTGGGATTAGTGCTTGGTATATCCTCAACAAGCGTTATGAGGAGTTTTTTAGCAAGTCTTTCAAGATTGCGATCGCCTTAGCTATTCTCGTCACACCCCTACAAATTGTCATTGGTCACTTCAGTGGTGAGGAAGTATACCACAACCAACCCAGTAAATTAGCTGCGATCGAGGCTTTATGGGACACTGTACCCGCAGGCGAAGCAGCACCTTGGAATGTTTTAGTTGCACCTAACGATAAAGAGAACAAGAATAATTGGTCACTCAGTGTTCCTAATGGTTTAGGTATGGTTTTGGAAATGAAGCCCACACTTTCTGAACCTGTACTGGGTTTAAATGAGTGGAAGCCAGAAGACCGACCCCATGCAATTTCTTTGATATTCTATACCTTCCGCATCATGGTAGGTATTGCCTTCTTTTTCCTGGGTTTGATGGGTGTCAGCGTCGTCCAATGGTTGCGCGGTAAGCTGAGTGCAGAAAATATTACCACACAAACTTGGTTAATGCGGGCGTGGATATTGGCTGCACCTTTGGGTTATGTCGCCGTGGAATCTGGTTGGATGGTACGAGAAGTTGGTAGACAACCTTGGATTGTGTACGGACAAATTCGCACAGCCGATGCTGTTTCTAATGTCCCAGCCAGCAACGTCTTAGTTTCACTCCTGGGTTACACCAGTATTTATCTGTTGTTGTTCGCCTGCGCCTTATACTTTGGTCGTCGGATAGTTCTCCAAGGGCCGAATTTCGCACTACCCTTACCCAATCAAGATGCACAGCACAGCGACATAGGACAAATCACCGAAAGCGTACACAACTAATACCAACTAATCACAACTCTCATGGAATCCGTAAGCACCACTCTACCATTGCTCTGGTTTGGCCTTGTTGCCCTGTTCCTCACCTTATACCTAATTACCGATGGCTTTGATTTAGGCGTAGGAATTTTGACGCTAACTGCTGCTAACGAAGCACGACGGGGGATCATTATCAACACCCTCAGCACCGTTTGGGATGCTAATGAAACTTGGCTAGTGTGTACAGGGGGTTTATTGTATGGAGCATTCCCCCTGGCTTACGCTACTATCGTTAATGCCCTCTACATTCCAATTACCATGATGGTAGTTGGGTTTATCTTCCGCGCCGTCGCTTTTGAATTTCGGGAACATTCCCTAGACAAAACCTTTTGGAATATCGGTTTTGGTGGCGGTAGTTTGTTAGTAGCTTTTTCCCAAGGATTAGTATTAGGCGGCGTAATTGCGGGAATTAAAGTTGATGCAGCCGGAAACTTTATTGGTGGGACTTGGGATTGGTTGAATTTACCATCAATATTAATAGCAATAACAGTTGTTCAAGGCTATGTATTGATTGGTTCAACTTACCTGATTGCAAAAACAGAAGGTGAACTCAAACGATATCACTACATCACAGCCAAATTTAGTGCCATCACCACATACTTGGGTGCATTAGTGCTGACAATTGCGACACCAATGTTTTACGAACGAGTCAAAGAAAGGCTATTTCACCAACCAGAAGTAGTGATATTTGCAGCTATTCCTGTCTTAGCGACCGTTGCAGCCGGACTACTGATGAATAGTATCAACCGCCGTCAAGAAATCAAGCCCTTTATCTGGACAATTGTACTTTTCTTGATCACTATTCTGGCCTTGGCTTTCGTCGTATTTCCCTACATTATTCCCTTTCAAATCACCATCTATCAGGCTTCTTCCTCCCTGAGTTCTCAAGCCTTCATGATTGCTTTCATCGGCTTTTTTGTCCCGATTCTACTGTTCTACAATATCTATCTTTACCGAGTGTTTAAAGGTAAGGTTGTTAGCCCTCATTATGGGGAGTAGAAACGCGGAGGGACGCTAAGGTAAGCGCAGAGGTACGCAGAGTTATCTTAACCTTTGCGCCTTTGCGCCTTTGCGTGAGGTAAATTCTTTCTATTGGTGAACGTTATGCGGAAGATTGCTATTTACGGTAAAGGGGGCATTGGTAAATCTACAACTACCCAAAATATGGTAGCTGGTTTAGTGGAAATAGAGCGTAAGGTGATGGTGGTTGGATGCGACTCCAAGGCTGATTCTACCCGGCTGTTGTTAGGAGGATTACACCCCAAGATTGTTTTAGATACCTTACGTCAAGAATCAGACGATTTGCATTTAGAAGATTTCTGCAAAGAAGGCTGGGGTAAGACCTTTTGTGTGGAATCTGGCGGACCTGAACCTGGGGTGGGATGTACAGGTAGGGGTGTAATTACATCCATTGGCTTGTTAGAACAACTGGGTGCTTACGATGAAAAACTCCAACTTGACTACACTTTTTATGATGGTTTGGGTAGTGTGGTGTGCGGTGGCTTTGTAATGCCGATGCGGGAAAGAAAGGCGCAGGAAGTTTATATCGTTACTTCTGGCGAAATTATGTCTATGTACACCACTAACAACATTTGTCGAGGGATTCACAAATATGCAGTCATTGGCGGTGTGCGGCTGGGGGGTTTAATTTGCAACTCTCGCAATATTGAGCAAGAAGATGATTTAGTTCAGGCTTTTGCAGAACAATTAGGAACTCAAATGATTGCCTTTATTCCCAGAGACAACATCGTACAGCAAGCGGAATTTTATAGTCAGACGGTGATTGAGTATGCACCTGATTGCGAACAAGCACAGCATTATCGTCATCTAGCTAAAGCAATTGACCAAAACACCAATTCTGTCATTCCCAAACCTTTGTCTGATGAACAGCTAGAAGAACTGTTGCTCAATTCGGGAGTTTTGAGCGTCTAAATATTCCCCCTACACCCTTACACCCCTAAACCCTCACACCCACATAATTCTAAATCACGGAGCATTTTGATGATGCTGACAGAAGAAACCTTAGTTGAGAAATTTACTACCGTAGTTAAAGAACGCCGTCCTGAACTCAATACTTTACTTAAATACTGTCATGTCGAGCTTGTCAACTCCTACTGGGGTAAACCCGAAAAACTTCTACAGTATTTTGTAATTTACGCTCCTCATCAACTGTTGGCTTCAGTAAGTGCTTACAAAGAAACTTTTAGAAGTGTCGCTGAGGATCTGGGAATAGCCAATGCGATTTGTATGAACGCTACACGCATTATCCGCGATCGCTGTTCCAAATTAAAACAAAAAGACCCCATTCTCTGGTTAGAACTCCAACTGTTGGTATCACAGCATTTAGAACAGTAGAAATTATAGATGAGTTTTTGTCCCCTAAACCCTTACACCCCTATACCCCTACACCCCTTTTCTTAAAAGTATAAAAGTCACAAATTTCTGTAACTGCATATACATTACTGATAGAAAATACAGGTATAAAAAGTTTTTTCTTTAGCAATTATTTTGGCGAAATGTATGTTAAACTTGCGTTAAGGGGGGACAAAACCAAACCTGTAAATCAACTCGCAACCAATTCAACTGACAATTTACTGTGAACATAGCAATCCAGCAAGTAATGGAATATGTATGCAGTCATCTAAACTCAATCATAGGTCTTCTCAAAGATATAGTAGAAGGCTGTGCTATTACCTCAGCAGATTAAATTTGCTCGTGGTAGCTTCTTGTCACGGAGTAAATAAAGTCTCATGAAGCTAGATATCAATATCTGCAACAACATCAAGTCTATCAGAACCCGTTTAGGCATGAGCCAGCAAGATTTGGCTAATATAGCTGGCGTAACCCGTCAGACAATTAGTGGCGTGGAATCTGGGCAATATGCTCCTTCTGTCGCCATTACTCTACGTTTAGCTAAAGCACTTGGTTGTCAAGTCGAAAACTTATTCTGGTTAGAAGATGATTTACCCGAAGTTGAAGCAGTTCTGGCTAAACCAGTCCCCACTGGACAACAACTGAGGGTTAGTCTAGCAAAAGTTGGAGGTCAATGGATAGCTTATCCTCTCGTGGGCAAAGAAGCTTTTCGGATGGAAATGATTCCTGCTGACGGTAAAGCAGAGAGTCAGACACATACGAATAAAGTCCAAGTGCGGCTGCTTGATGATGTAGACAAACTGCAAAATACGGTTGTTATCGCTGGTTGTACGCCGGTGATTTCCTTCTTAGCAAGAGCGACTGAACGCTGGCATCCCCAGCTACGGGTTCATTATCATTTTGCCAACAGTATGGCTGCTTTGCGTAGTTTGAACCGGGGTGAAGTCCACATTGCAGGGATGCACTTGTATGATCCGCAAACAGGGGAGCATAATATTCCCTTTGCACGGGAAGCGTTAGATGGTAGAAGTGCAGTTTTAATCACTCTCGGCATTTGGGAAGAAGGGCTAGTAGTTGCGCCAGGGAATCCGATGGAAATCAAATCTTTGTCTGACTTGGTGGAACTAGAAGCCAAAATCATTAACCGTGAACCGGGTTCTGGTAGTCGGATGCTTTTAGAACGCAAACTAAAAGAAGAACAGGTATCATCCAATACAATTAAAGGATATGAGCATATTGTTCATAGCCATCAAGATGTGGCTTTATCTATCGCCGCAGGAATCGCCGATGCAGGAGTAAGTACAGCTTCCGTGGCGGCGGCTTTTGGTCTGGGATTTATCCCCTTGCATCAAGCGCGATATGACTTAGTGATTCTCAAGGAATACTTGGAAGAATCACCAGTACAGCAATTCTTAAGTATCTTGGGACATCGCCTAGTGCAATCACAATTAGAGGTGCTTGGTGGTTATGACATTAGAGATATTGGGGAAGTTGTCGCAACTATTTAGAGTTAAACCATTGGTTATCTATTTACTATGAACAAGCAGGCTATTCACATTAACGATACAACCTTGCGAGATGGGGAACAGGCGGCGGGCATAGCTTTTAATGTTGAGGAAAAAATTGCGATCGCCTCTCTACTCGATTCTATAGGTGTTCATGAGTTGGAAGTTGGCATTCCCGCAATGGGACATGAAGAAGCTGAATCAATTCAAAGGATTGCCAATCTAGGATTAAATGCCAAACTACTTGGCTGGAATCGGGCTAACTTGTCGGATATCCAAGCATCTATCAATTGTGGTTTGGATAGAGTTCATGTTTCTGTTCCCGTCTCCGATATTCAGATAGCCGCTAAATTCAAAGGACAACGACAGTTAGTCTTAGATAAACTACGGGATGCAATTAATTTTGCGTGCGATCGCGGTTTATCTGTCTCCGTTGGTGGCGAAGATTCTTCGAGAGCCGATGAATCCTTTCTATTAGAAGTTGCCCAATCTGCCCAAGAATGGGGCGCGTTTCGGTTTCGCTTCTGTGATACTGTAGGAGTTCTCGACCCCACAACCACCTACAAAAAAGTTAGCTATCTAGTATCGCACCTATCAATTGTCATCGAAATGCACACACATGACGACTTTGGTATGGCCTTGGCGAACACCTTAGCCGGTGTGAAAGCTGGGGCGATATCCGTTAATACCACCGTCAATGGTATAGGTGAACGGGCGGGGAATGCACCTTTAGAAGAAGTGGTGATGGGACTCAAATATCTCTACGATATACCCACAGGTATTGATACCAAAAGACTCGTAGAAGTATCAAAATTAGTCTCCAAAGCGACTAACTTTCCCGTTCTTCCTTGGAAAGCGATCGTCGGTGAAAATACCTTTGCACACGAATCAGGAATTCATGCTCATGGCGTACTGCAAAACCCCATCACCTATGAACCATTCGCACCAGAAGATGTAGGTTGGGAACGACGATTAGTCGTAGGTAAACATTCCGGTCGCCATCTCCTACTCAGCGTCCTGCAACAACATGGTATTACCCTCGGTCAAGCCGAAATTCAATCAGTATTAGATGCAGTACGTCATCAATCAGTCAAAACTAAACGCAGCCTCACCGTTGAAGAACTACTAAGCTTAGTTCCTCAAAGCTAAAAACCTGGAGAAGTAGAAGCAAAATTATAGCCTTTCCTGTCTGCGGAGGTACAAATTTATCTGCGTTTATCTGCGTTCATCTGCGTTCCATACTTGCTGAGTTAGTAAAAAGACTCAGATTTTTATAAAAAATATTCAAAACATATTTAATTTACCAACTATAAAAATCAACCAAAATTATCGTTTGGTTTAATCTGTGTAAATCCTGAGAGGTTATATGGTTCAAAGAAGATTTGTCATTGCAGCTTTAGCTTCTTGTTTAGCAATTGTAACTGCTAACACTAGTAACTTGTTAACACCACAAGCCAACGCTCAATCTGCAAGAAATCGTAATGTCATTGTCGCCATGACAACTAGCATCGAAGATAGCGGATTGCTTGATGATTTAGTTCCAGCATTTGAGAAAAAAACAGGCTATCGACTCAAAAAAGTTGCCGTAGGAACTGGACAAGCTTTAGCTTTAGCAGAAAAAGGCGAAGTTGACGCACTATTCGTCAATTCACCCAAAGCCGAACGCAAAGTTTTACAAGGTGGTGCAGTGACTAACCGCCGTTTAGTTATGCACAACGATTTTGTAATTGTAGGGCCAGGTAATCCTGATAAAGCCAAGATTCGAGGTAGTAAAAACGCTGTGCAAGCGTTTAATGCAATTGCCAAAAATCAAGCATTATTTGTATCAAGAGGTGATGATTCAGGTACGAATAAATTAGAAAAAGATTTATGGCAGCAAGCAAATATTAATCCTGCTGGTAGTTGGTATCAACAAACAGGTTCAGGAATGGCAAAAACTTTACAAGTCGCTAATCAAAAACTGGGGTATACCTTGGCAGATAGGGCAACTTATATATTTCAGAAAAAAAATCTTACTTCTTTACAAGTATTGGTAGAAGGAGACAGAAAATTATTAAATCTCTACCATGTAATGCAAGTAAATCCGCAAAAATTCCCCAAAGTTAATAGTGCGGGAGCTAAAGCTTTTATTGATTTTGTTCTATCTCCTGAAGGACAGAGAATAATTGCTGCTCACGGTAAGCAAGAATTTGGACAGCCATTGTTTTTTGTTGATGGGGGTAAGAGTGAAAAGGACTATGGTTTTTAGTCTTTTTAAAAGCTCACGCATTCGCCCTTGGCGTTCCGCTTGCGGTAGGCGCAAAGGCACAAAGGTAGAAAGAAAGAGTGGTTTTGGGTGACTGCACATTTCAGTATTTTTTCGATTTTTAAGAGACTTGTGGATACAATCATTGATGGAGCAAATAAGGCTCTAGAGTTATTAATTAGTGGCGATCGCAATGTTATCGAAGTAATGACGATGACATTGCTAGTCTCTGGAGTGGCGACAACTATTAGTGTGTTGTTGGGTGTACCTTTGGGGTTGTGGTTGGCTTTAGAAGATTTCATTGGGAAACCTGTATTAAACAGTGTCGTTAACTTCGGGATGGGATTACCGCCTGTGGTGGTTGGTTTGGTGGTGAGTCTATTTTTGTGGCGTTCTGGCCCTTTGGGTGATTTGGATTTAATGTACACACCCACAGCCATGATTATCGCTCAAACTATTATTGCTTTCCCGATAGTTGCAGGGTTTAGTTTTGCAGCCATTCTTAGTATTAATCCGAAACTACGTTGGCAATTATTATCAATGGGGGCGACACCTTGGCAAGCTCATTGGTTATTAATTAAGGAAGCAAAACTTGGCTTAATAGCTGCTATTATTGCGGGTTTTGGTCGCGTCATTTCGGAAGTTGGGGCTTCGATGATGGTGGGGGGAAATATCAAAGGACAGACGAGAGTTTTAACTACAGCTATTGTCACAGAAGTAGAAAAAGGTAACTTTGATGTAGCGATGGCGATCGCTTACATTCTCCTGTTCATCACCTACAGCATTGTTGTGTCGCTGACTATCTTGCAGCACGATAAGAAGATGTTATGAGTAAATTGCATAAGTTAAGGTCATTTATCAATTTAGAATCCCCTCCTATAAAACCACAGGAAAATCTGGGGGAAGTCAATCAATATATCCTGAATATGCGTCAGGTGAAGGTTGATAGTAAAAACCGCAAAAATATCCTATCAATTGATAATTTCGCCGTCCGTCCAGGGGAACTAGTCGCCGTAGTTGGCCCTAACGGTGCGGGTAAAAGCACTCTGTTAAGAACCATCAATATGTTGCAATCCTACCGTGGGGAAATGCAATTGTTTGGACAGGATGCTAGTCAAGTTAATCAAACAGTCTTGCGTCGTCGTTCTGCATTGGTGTTTCAAGAAACATTACTCTTAGATGACACTGTATTTAATAATGTTGCTAGAGTCTTACAGTTTCGCGGTGTACCAAAGCATCAAATCAAACACAGGGTATATACTGCCCTGGAAACATTTGGCTCTGAACATTTAGCACATCGACAAGCCCGCGCACTGTCTGGTGGCGAAGGTAAGCGGGTGTGTATTGCCTGTGGGTTAGTAGCTGATCCAGAATTGCTGTTATTAGATGAGCCTTCCGCTTACTTAGATGTAGCAATTCGTCCGCAAATCATCGAGAAAATTCGCCAATGGGCGGAAGCTAGAGGGGCGGCGGTGATATTAGTCAGCCATAACTTTACAGATATCTTGAACTTTGCCGATCGCGCGATCGCATTATTTGACGGTGGAATTATCCAAGACGATAAGTTAGAAATGCTCATCCGTCGCCCAGCTAACCAACAACTCGCCAGACTTGTCGGTATGGATAACGTCATCCCTTGTCAAATAGAAGCAGAACACCGTGGTTATTTGATTAAGTTAGCTAACACTATGGAGTTTTCCTATTATGGCGAAATTAACGCACCCATCACAGCCTGTTGTCTATCCGGCGATGCTTTCCGTATTGATGATCTCAGTTCCACAATTCCACTACAACCAGGTGCAGTCTCCATTCAAGGCAGGGTGGAACGGATTGTGCGCGGTGTCGGAACTTATACCATCAAGGTGAAGGTGGGAGAGCAAACTTTAACGGCTAGAGTTCCTCGGAATGATGTGTCAGAGAATGTTTACCATCACAGTTTAATAAAACTCGCATTCCATCCCAGAGACGCGCATTTTGTTTAAGGGTGTGAACTTGGGGTTATTAAAATCCCCCCTGCTCCCTGCCCCCTGCCCCCATTCCTAAATCTCCGCCTGAATCAACAAACCCGCAGCCTTTTTCGCCTGTGATGCGGTTGACCAACTGCCTTCCATCATGGCAACTACGATCGCACCTTGTATGAGCAACAGCAGTTGTCTAGCTAATTGTTCTGGTAATGTAACTTCTGCTGCTTGAGCAAGAGTTTTGATGTAGTGGTAAATCGCCTGTTGATGTTCTAGTGCTACTCGATACCCAGGATGGTCAGGATTAGCTAATTCTACGGAGGCGTTAATAAATGCACAACCTCGAAAATCTGGGCTTTCAAACCATTCTCTTAAAGCATCAAATATTGCCAAAAGTTGTTTAGCAGGCTCAGAGGTTTGTTGTTCAACAGTGGTTTTTAGCCATCGACACCATTTTTCATCCTCTTGTCGCAACCAAGCTTCAATCAAAGCATCTTTTGATTTGAAATGATTGTACAACGACATTTTGGCTACACCAGATTCCGCAATGATTCTGTCAATCCCGACATTGCGAATACCCTCCCGATAGAACAAATCTGATGCTGTATGCAAAATGCGATCGTAGACAGATTTACGTTTTGTTTTTAGTTTAGTCATCTACCTTAACCAAATCATGCTAAATCTCCCATCTATTCATACCGCAGTCATGCAAAAAGTTCCGTATCATTGGGCTTTAATTAAAGATTTATTATCAAAAGAAGTAAGTCTAGAATTAACCGCCAGTTTTCCCAAACAAGATTTTTTTCTATCAACTGGGGAGGGGTACGGCTATTATTGGGGAAAGATAATTGCTTCTAATCAAGATATTCCTTTACTGCTCAAATTTAAAGATGATCGCTGGCGACAAAGACTTGCACAAGGAAAATTAACTTCTGATTTAAAACACCTCAGTTATGTGTGGCGAAATTTGATAGAAGGACTATGGACAAATACTTATCGTCAAGCTTTAGGAAATATGACTGGATTGGATTTGACAGATTGTGTAATGGATATTGGATTTCGTCAATATAAATCGGGACATCAACATTTTCCGCATACAGATGAACCGAATAAAGTTTTAACTCATCTACTATTTTTCAATCAAGAATGGTCAGAAAATTGGGGTGGTTATTTGCGGATTCTGAAAGACTCTGAACCTGATTCAGCCTTTCAAGATATTTTACCTTTGAGTCATTCTTCAGTTGTAATTGTACGTTCTGATAATTCTTGGCACATGGTAACTCCAGTTACTTCTCATACATCTGAAAGTCGCTTGGCTTTACGAGTAGCTTTTTTTCGGAATGTTTAGTGAATACCTCCTAATTATTGTCTAGGAAAAATGGATGATGAATAGCAAAGTTTATCATTTCTCAAGACTTTGGAAACAAATTGTTCCTGCGCTGTTTGTTTTGCTGATATTTATCTCTTTTGTGATGTCAGTAAGAGAAATATTAGCAGTGGATATTTACTCTGATTATTATTCTTCAAGCGAATTAGAATCTTTGACTAAGATTGTGTTTTTGTTTCCAGAGTAGTTGATAAACGCGGAGGAACGCGGAGAGTTTTTGCAATTTTGAAATATTTGGAGTTTTTAACTATGACTAATCCTGTGGAAGTTTTGCGATCGCGCTACGGTGAAATTCCTTTTGATTACAATATTCCCTGGAATGATTCTATCGGAACAATATTATCTCACCGTTCGGTGCGGTCTTATTTGCCTGATCCTTTACCACCAGGAATTTTAGAGTTGCTAGTGGCTGCTGCTCAGTCTGCTGCTAGTTCAGCGAATATGCAAACTTGGAGTGTGGTAGCGGTTGAAGATGAACAGCGCAAAGAGGAATTATACAAACTGGCTAATAACCAAGCCCATGTTAAACAAGCTCCTGTATTCTTGGTATGGTTAGCAGATTTAGGTCGTCTAGCTCATATTGCTGACAGTCGCGGACTACCTCATGTTGCTCTTGACTATGTAGAACTGTTGGTGAAAGCCATCGTTGATGCTTCAGTTGCAGCACAAAATGCGATCGTTGCTGCTGAGTCTTTGGGTTTGGGAACAATCTATATAGGTGCAATCCGTAAAAACACTCAAGAAGTCGCCACATTATTGAACTTACCTCCTTTTGTGTTCCCTGTCTTTGGGATGTGTGTGGGTTTCCCCAATCCTGAAGTGAAACCAGCAATTAAACCCCGTCTACCCCAAGCAGCTGTGTTGCATCGGGAGACTTATAAATTAGGAGAACAAGAAGATGCGATCGCTCGTTACAACGATATTATGAAACAGTTCTACACCGAACAAAACATGAATGTAGCCGGTGATTGGTCAGAACACTCCGCCGAGAGAATAGCTACCTTAGACTATCTCAAAGGCTGCAAAAATTTACGCGAGACTCTCAATAACTTTGGCTTCAAGTTATTGTAAATTCATCCAATAGGAAAAACTCTACTTTGAAAAGTCTTGAGCGTGGGTTTCCTGCGCTCAATTTTTCGCTATGTTTTTCCGTTTTGAAAATAAATCAATTGGAATAACACTCAGGTAACAATGAGTTAAGCGATCGCCAACCCTAACTAATCAATCGTGTTCATAATCATTCTACTGCGGAAGAGGAAGTTGAGAGGAAAAGTGAGGATTATCTATAGGAAAAACTTTGAAAGAAAAACAAGTAATTATATTTAGCTTATGTTTAGTTTTCTTAAGATAAAGCTGACTGTTGTTATAGTGTAATATTCAGTCAATTTACCTGTAAAAAATTATGGATTCTTGGTTGACAGATGAGGTCAAATATTTGCTTTCCCAACCTTGTCTCACTATTTCATCTGTAATAGCGAGAAGATTAAACAACCGGATTAAAGGTTCAAAACAAAATATAGACGAACGTGCCTTTACAGAGTATTTGGTAGATGCCTTAGATACTTCATCATTAGAAAATGTTTGGGGAAGTGTTATTGGGTTGTTACGAGATCAGAACATCTATCTAAACACTAAGATCCGAAAGTCTACAAAAGAAAATAAAACAGGAGCAGATATTGGTCTAATCATTCAACGTCGGATAAAGCAAAATAATAGTCGGTCGGAAATACAATATAGTTGCCTCATTCAATGCAAGAGAGTTGATGTGAATGGTCAAATAGATGACTTTTATCATACAGTTGGTGACGAGGAGAAAACTCAAAGCAGTTTAATGCTTGATATTACTCCTAGCTCATTCTATTTTATTTTTACTCCCTCGTGCTTGCTTGATATTGATTATTCATTAATACCTACTGCATTTATTGATGCTGGGAAAGAGTGTTCGTCTCCAATATGGGATATGGGACACTTTGGATGTGATGAAATCTGGTTTCCACTTCTATCAGATAGTCAAATAGATTCTATCAGTGGAGTTTTAGTTGTGCCAGCCCTGGCTGTAGAAGCTCAGAGAAAAAAAAGTAAAGATGCAAAATTAAAGGACATTCTGCCTAACTGTATGCCTCTTTGGTATTGGTTCTCAGAAATATTAGTAGCTGGTTTTGCTGGAGACCCAAGACAAGACGTAATAAATACAGCAGCGAATAGTGTGAAATTTTCTATTGAAATTAATATTGGAAATGGCTAATTAGTGCGATCGCTTATCGCTGTAGCATTGTTTTTTCTTGCCAGCACTGACCAAAAGAGCGATCGCATTTAAGACTGTGACTGTGGAAGCGATCGCCTGTGCTTTGCTAAACATCAGCGATCACGAATTTGGCAGTAATACACCAAGCCTATGGTGATAAAATAATCGCCACGCGCCAATGCAGGTAGTATTGCTGTCTTCATGCCAACAAATGATTCTGATCTACAAGCCCAAGCTCGACATATTATCGATGAAATCGCCTTTATCCCCTTCGAGCAATGTCAACCATTAACCCGTGACTTTAAAAGCCTTCCTCCTCGTCCTGGTATCTATGCAGTCAGACACAGAAATGACGGATTGCTCTACATTGGTAAAACCAAGAGTCTGCGGGGGCGTTTCAGTGGTGGACACAAAGCTTTTCTTTGGGCATGGCTCGATAAATATGACGATGAGGACGTTCGGATCGCAGTGCAGATAATTTCGCATTGGGAAAACCCTGCGTTACTATTGGAGCTAGAAGCCATCATTCTCAGAGCCACGGAACCACCTTATAACGTTCAAATCCCAATGGAGATTTAAAGTTATGCAGGCCAAACTTCAAGAGCAACTTACAAGTGCTGATGCTGAGGTGATTTTAGGAAGATTGCCTGAGCGAATCCGCACAGCCTTAATTGCGCGTGCTGCTGAAATTGAATATCCAATCGAAGCCGTGGTTGAGATGGCGATCGCAAGTTTTCTTGACTCAGAGGCGTTGGGTTTTGCAGATTGTAAACCAGGGCGAGGCCAGTAACGCATTGTAGTTATTATTTTTCTTCCCCGCACTGACCAAAAAAATGATCGCATTTAAGGCTATGACTGTGGAAGCGATCGCCAAATTGCACTAAATAATTAATTCATCCTTTTATTCAGTAACACCATATATTATATGTAATCTAATGTAACTCTATTTTGACTATAATCAGCGACTAAAATAAATGATTTCAACCATCGAGAACCTAATAAAATTTCCTGTATTTCATCTCCAGCAAATACAGGAATTTCCCATTCTTGATTATCTATAATGACTCTACCGCTATAAACATCAAATTCAGTTTCTCCTTGAGCAGTTCTCAATTTATCTTGATTTAAAAACTGCCAATCAAGACTTTCTACATCTTGTTTGTTCATAGCTAAAAACTCAGTAAATCCTGTATCTAGCATTGTTTCTACAGGAAAACTCAAGCCATCCCCGCCAATTAAATCTATTTCAAAATAAATTTGTCCATATTCTCCAAATCTTCCCTCAATCATATTCTGCCACTTACACCTGTTTCATTAATGCCAAAAATATGATGAATCACTTGAGGGTGTTTTTCTCTAGCCATTTTACTGGCTACTTCTTTATCCTGGTCAATAAAATAATCACCGCTATCAGGTTCAATGGCAATATACCAGCCAGAATATTTATCTAGTATTTCTGGTTTTAAACGCTCAAAAATTACCCAACAACGCTCATAAAATGCTTGTCTTCTGGCTCTATCTTGGGCTTTTTGGGCTTTTGTCCACTGAATTTCCGGGAATACTCTTCCACGTCTCACGATTCTTTCTGGTGAAGAGTGTGTCATATTTTTTACATAATGGAGATTTATTTTCCATATTCTATTATAAAGCGATCGCCCTCATGATTCCCCAAGAGCGATCGCCTGCTTCTAAGTCCAGTGAATATGTTTGGAACGAAATGCTCTTTCCCAATCGTTAGCAATGACTTCCATCATGTTAATCATCCCTTCATAGCCAAAATATGGTCTATCAAGATAAGTCTCTCTGTTAGTCGGAGTAAACACATCAAAAGCAATTTTAATTCCCAATTCCTCCGCCATGTATTTTTCCCATGCCGAGCCAATCACAGCATCAGTATCAACCTCCGCCAAAGCTTGTTTAATCTGATACCCATCAGCAGAAAATACTACACGGGGAGATATTCCCATACTTTGTAATTCTCGCTCTAGAATTGAACGAGATTCGCGCATTCCTGAACGGAACAACAACACTTCTGGAATCATTTCCAACTCTTCAAACAGCATTCTTACCAACCCAATACCCATCGTCCCATCCGCAGACACAGCAATTCTACAGTTACGATATCGGGGAATAATCATCAATGCTCGTTTGCGGAGGGTCTCGACAACTTTGTTTTCACCTTCTTTGATGAGTGGTTCTACTCTTGTTTCGTCTATTTTGAAATGCGCCGCTAAAGCCTTCAACCAGCGTGTAGTATTCTGCACACCAATGGGTAAAGGTATATCATCCAGAATTAGCGGAATATCATGGGTTTGCTGCATTTTCCGCGCAAACTTATACCCCACATCATGACTGAGAAGAATATTGGCAGTTGCGTTACCCGCTTGTTCCAATTCTTCAAAGGAAGTACCATGAGAAATTACTGTTTGTACCTTAATCCTCAAAGATTTTAAAGTCTGCTTCACCCATTCCAAGTCAGCCCACCAGGTAGGATTGACATTTGCTTGGGGTGCAATAATATTGACAATTCTGGGTTTTTTACCGCCGCGTCGCTTCTTTCTTTTGTGGATGAAAGGAAGTAAAGCTTCTAAACCCATTTCCAAGCCATCGTAAGCATTACCACGAAAACCACCAGCCAGCAGAGGTACAAGCTTGGCGTTGATTTCTGGCTGGATATTATTGCATAGTCCCTGAATATCTTCACCGATAATATCTGCGGCGCAAGTACCAACGACAAACATTACTTTGGGATTAAAAGATTGATCCGCCTCTCTAATCAAACCTTTGAGTTTATCAGATGCACCCATGACAATATCTGACTCAAACAAGCGCGTACAACCGACTTTGCGCTTAGTAAAATCCACCTCATGGTTATCATAGCCAGCCGCTACCGTAGAGGCGCAACCTTGGGGAGAGTGAATCACGATACTGACATCTTTAATCCCCGCGACCATGTTAGCAATACCTTCTAACGCACAGCCAACGATGGGGTCTTTGCTGTGATCGCAATTATCAAAGGTTAGTGGCTCTGTGTGGGAGGGTATGACATTGAGTTTCTGGGAGTTTTCACTTGTTATTCCTGACAACATTTTCCTCTTCTCTGCATATACGGTACAGTTAGTTAAGCCATTACTCGTTAAAACATTTGCCCCGCTTCTTCCCTGCATATACAGTGCAATCTGGCAAGTCTTGGGCTAATTTTCCGGTGAGTGATTGAGTAGATGCTAATCCTGAGTTTTTCGGGAATACCATTTGCTTAGTTAGGGAACTGCGGGGTCTAAAACCATATTCAAGGGCGGTTTTAATACACTTGGCGACCTTTAAAGCTCCGCGATAGCCAAATCTAGGACGATTTAAGATGGCGTTTAAATCGACAACGGGAATGTGGGGGAAACTCAAGGAAGAACCGAAGTAAACTACAGAATCAGCATCTAAACCACCGATAAATTCTAGTAATTCATCTTCAGTTTGTTTCATGGATTCATACTTACCAAAAGCTAAAGTCCCCTTGGTAATCAAGATTTCTGGGTCTAAGCCTGTTTCCAGCAAGTAATCTACACTGGTTTCTCGTGCTTCTGTACTCCAAGGATGGAAGTTATAAATAACCGCACGCATCCCAAAATCACGTTCCAACATATGGGCGATAGACAAGCACTTAATAGCGTCATGTCCCTCGATAATGGCTAACTTACCTTCGATATATTTCTTGGCTGCTTCAAATTCTGTTTTGATAGCTGCATATTCCCGTTCCATCAGGGCTTCTGCTTGTGCTTCCATCTTTAAATATTTTGCCGCCCCACGCAACCATTTTTCTGTAGCACTGATACCATAGGGCAGAATTGTCGAATTTAAAGGTGTACCAAATCTGTCTGACATAGCTTTACCGATGGTATAGCCCAGATCCAAACATAAGGTACAGTTAACGGCTGCGCTTGGTGCTTGTTTGAGTTCTTCTAAGGTGCAGTCACCAGCAATCACACTGTGAACTCTTGCACCCATCCCTTTAATTAGTCGTTTTAGTTCCTTAACATCTCCTTCTACTTCTGTCCTTTCTGGCCCCATCTTCGCGCCCACAATATTGACAGAATCAGCTAGTTGTGCTTGGCGTTCTGGAGTAGGCGGCTCCATAAAGTCTACAATCTGGCGGAAGACGATATCAAAGCCACTGCGATATTCTCCGGCGAAGCCTTCGCAGTGTATCGTCATAATTTCTGCGTCGATTTCGCTACGAGCTTTACCCACTACTTCATCTACACAATCGCCAATAATCCCCGACGCGCAACTAGTAGCAACAACGATCGCATCGGGATGATATTTTTGATCTACTTCCAGAATCGCACCGCGTAATTCCTTTTCCCCACCAAAAATCACCGCTTTCTCACTCATATTAGTAGTGACAACAGGTTCATAAGGCGAACCACTGTTGCGGCTATTAGTAAGTTTATATGCTCGTTTAACTCCATAAGCACAGCCACTCGGCCCATGAGAAATGACGATCGCATCCTTAATCCCACTTAAAATTTTGATTGCAGTCCAAAATTTACAGGGTCGAGTGTGACTACCCTGTAAAGTGGTTTTAATCTTACCTTCTTTTGCCAGTTGATACAGTTCGCTTAAATGCCCGTAAAATACGACATTCGCATCCATATTTGTTGCCATAATTCTTCTCTCCCATGTTCTATAAAAACGCAGAGGAATTTAGTTAAAACTTTGCGTTCCTCTGCGTGATACTCAGCGTTCCTTTGCGTTTATAAACCTCTTACCAAACGTTTAAGATCCACTCACGATCATGCTTGTATTCCATGTCTGCAAACATAGCGTTAGCGATCGCATCTCCCAACCATTCCGCACCGCGATAACCAATCACAGGGTTTTTCCACAAACCTGCACGGTCAAAGGTGGGGAAGCCTACGCGTACCATTGGAATTTGATTATCGATCGCAATATACCGACCTTTGGAGTGACCCAAAATCAAATCGATATCGCCTTTTTCTTTCACGCGGCTTTCCAGTTCCCACAAGTCAGCATTCCAGATGACATCAATGTCATACTCAGCGTGGTTTGCTCTCTTAGCTAACTCAGCTAGTCTGGGGTCTTTGGAAGCAGCTTGGTTATCATCACCCAACAACAGCAATACTGGCTCTAATTCAACTTCTAAGCAGAACTCAGCCAAGCCAATTACTAAATCGGGGTCGCCGTAAATAGCTACACGCTTGTTAGCAAAGTACATATGTGCTAAGTCAGCCAAGGAGTCAATCGCTTTACCCCGTTCTACTACCAAGGATTCTGGGATTGGCTTACCGGTTAGTTTCTTGATATTTTGTAGCCAAGCGTCAGTATTCTTGATACCAATTGGTGTAGGGCCAACGATCGCAGGAACGTCAAATTGCTCTTGTAAGAATTTAGCAGCGTTACCACCTTCATATTTGCACAGAGCGATCGTTCCCACAGCATTGGCAGAACCAGCAATATCTTCAATGGTAGTATTACCAAAGGTAAAGCTGTTCTTATCTGGCATGGTGGGAGCATTGAAGGTTTCAGTATCTAATAAGATATTGGCATCAACGCCCATTTCGCTGAGGATGTGCTTAACTTCAGTCACATCACCAGGGTTAACCCAACCGGTAATGATGTTTAACTTACCGTTTGGTTCACCTTTTTTCGCCAAGTTAGTGATCAAGGAAGTGACACCAGCATCATATCCTGTTACCTGACTACCACGGTAACTAGGAGTATGTACAGGAATCAACTTCACTTCCCGATTTGGATACTCTTTCTTTAAGAACTTGTTGACTTTGTTGATTGTACCTTCTACGTCATCCCCAATGGTTTCAGTGGAACAAGTGGTGATGATGGGAATCAAACGTACATCAGGGTAGCGTGCTACTATTGTTTTCACGCCTTCTTCAATCCGTGGCATACCACCAAATACCGCACTAGCTTCATGGAGTGAAGAAGATGCAATGTCAAAGTTTTCTTTCAAGTGTTGGGCAAAAATCAGGCGGACAAACATACTGCAACCTTGTCCACCATGCACCAAGGGAATACAATCTTTAACACCGATAGTTGCATATTCAGCACCCGCAGGCTGACAGGTAAAAATGGGATTGATTACCCCAGCACGTTCTTTCTTAGTTACAGCTAAAGTCATCTAAATTGCCTCCTAAATAGGGTGAAATGTGGGTAAATAGAACTCAGAACTGATATTTGAATCGAATTTCGCCTAAATTTTGCAGTTCTGAGTTCTATGTTGGTGATTGTCTAAGTTCGACTGGGGAGAAGATTTTATAGATTCTGTGTTTCTCTCACCCTCTCTGCGCCTCTGTCTTGAAAAGTTTCCTACGCCGGGAAACCCGGCTTCGAGGAACTTTTCGCTGCGGCTCTGCGTGAGACTCTTATTAATAGAGAGAGTGGTGCAGTTCACCGTTGAGAGAACCAGCGATCGCAATACCGACCAGATTTTGCTTAACTGACTCTAGTACAGACTTAACTTGCGCCTTATCCAACTCTTTGATCCAAGGTAAGTTGCGTTTGAGTTCAGACACCAGAATCTTCGCATCTGCATAATGCAACTTGTCCGTCAGTGTTTCCTGAACTGATCTTTCTCCACTTAAGAGTTCGGCAGCTTTCTTGATTACACCATTGATGTTCTCTTCTCTATCCCATGCACGGGAGTGGAATTGCCACAAACAACGTTCTTGAATGTAGGTTGTGATATTGGTCACTTTTTCATTCAAGTGTTCAATTTCTTTTGTCTTGGCAGGAGCTTGAGGAGCATCATCACGAACATCAATAGCAGCAAGCTGCATCAAAGGAGAATAAATGGCATTGTACAAATCTCTTGCCATATTCACCGCACCTTCAAAGCCCATGTAAGGCCCATTGTGATAACCATGACCATTCACATAAGGCAAGTGCAGTTTCTTCACTAACGCACCTACCCGTGGCCCAGTCAACACCACATCAGGACGAATCATTTCCAGAACTTCAAAGAACTCTAATTCATTACCATCATCAATATAGATTGTGCCTTCTTGACCTCTGGCAATGACCTTTTCAAAGTCTTCTTGGTGTCCGAACTTGGAAGACATGGATACTACCTGCATTCCTAAGTCGTCTTCTAATGCTTTTGTCCAGTGCCATAGTCTAGGGCCACCTGTCCAAATACAGACTTTTTTGCCTGAGAGTCTTTCCTTGTACCAATCCATTTTCTCTTGGTATTTGGCGATTTCTTCGGCAATTACAGCCTCGGCTCTGTCTTCAATGCCGAAGAATGCGCCGATTTTCCGTAGTGCTTCTTGGCAATAGTCAAAACCCCAGGTGTCTACGTCTAGACGCGGAATACCATATCTCTTTTTGAGTTCGTTGGCGATGTAACCGGCTGAACGCGCACAGTTGGTAACGTTGAGTTGCGCTCTGTGCATTCCCCGTAAGGAGTCATAAGTACCATTTCCGGTGAAATGAGCAATGATTTGAATGCCCATTTTTTCCATGTACTTCTCTAGTACGAAGGTGTCACCTTGGATGTTGTAGTCACCGATGACGTTGATGGTGTAGGGTGAGGTGATTTCTGGCTCTAATGTGCCGACTTTTTCGTTAATCCAAGCGATGTTGAGGACGTGGTGTCCTTTGGATTGGCTCACACCTGCAAATCCGGGACATTCTACGCAGAAGATGTCTACGTCACCGAGTTCTTGCTGTGCGCTTTTGACTACGGCGCGGATGTCGTCACCAATCAAGGCTGTGGCGCAGGTGGTGTAGACTATCATCCGTTTGATGTCGGGGAATTCTTTGAAGGCTTCTCTGATGGATTTGCCTAGTTGTTTTTCGCCACCGAAGACGATGTGGGATTCTTTCATGTCTGATGACCAGACGTATTTTAGTTGAAAGTTACCGTTGTCGCTGGGGTAGCGTTTGGTGTGCCAGGTGTCGTAGGCGCAACCGATGGGGCCGTGGATCATTTGGATGGTGTCTTTGAGTACGCCACCAATTACCAGTTTGGCTCCGCAGTAGCTACATCCACGTTCTGATAGTGAACCTGGGATGGTTTCGATGTTGGAGAGAGGAAGGAATTGGGTTGTGTCTTCGCCTTTTTCTTTGATGTATACGTGCTTTTCTCTTTCAGGAATTGTTTCGTCGCACTTTAATAGTTTTAGTGGCATTCCTTTATTCTCCTTTGCTGATTTCTCTTTCTTTCTTCTTGCCTTTAATCGATGACCGCCTCAAGAAGAAATCTTTTTCTTTTGTCTTTCTAAAGATTAACAATTCTTCTAATTATTAAACAGTATTTTGAATGACAAAAACGAAAAAATATAAATAAAATATGAGCATTTTGAATTTATAAAGACAGGTCTGTATATTAATAAGATAACAATCAATATATTGGGTAATTAAACAAAATAAAATAGACAGAATATTCTATTTGCAAGACATCTATTAGAGTGAGTAAAATATATTTACCGGGAATATATTTTTCTATAAAGCCTTGCTATATAGTGGTTACAGCAATAACTTTGCTTCCAAATATTTAGAAAATTCAGGTTTTACTAAACAGAGATTATTATCTTCTAGAATCAGGAGTTATTATTCTGAATCTGTATGATTGATAATTACAATATTTATGATATTTAGTTATACATCAATACAGTTCAGTTAAGGCAACAACTTAGATTTGTGTAGGTTGGTTGGAGGAACGGAACCCAACATTCACGCATACTTTGTTGGGTTACGCTATCGCTACACCCAACCTATTATTCTCTTAACTTGTATGATTGCTAATTATAATATTTATGTTATTTAGTTATAAATCACAAAATAAAATAACTAAGCGACTGAAGCCATTGTTCGTCTTACACATGACTTACATAAGAATTTGAAAGGTAAACAGAGATGTTGTGTACAACATCTCTAAAACGCACATATTTAAGGTAATCAAAAATATAAATTATCCAATTTCACTACTCATTTATACCTCTCTCTCCCTTGTCTTCCTTGCCTCCCTTGTCCCCCCTTTCCCTATCTATTCATCCCATTAAAGATGTATCAAACCCATATTTGGCTAATATTTCTTGTCCATCTGGAGAGAGTATATACATAGCTAAAATAACCGCAGCACTATATGAATTGTTGATAATAGTCATGCCATAATTGACCCGAACGGCTAAATTTGTAGGTAACTCTACTATTTGTAAACTCGGTGCAGCTAAATGTGCTAAACGAGCATCGGTGTAATAGCTTAAAAAAATGTCTACTTGTTGTGTTTCTTGAATGAAATAAGCAAATTTATTTTTTTCGTCGGAAATGATAGGATAATTGCTTCCTCCGACTAAATGTAAAGCTTTACTATTTAATTTTTTAAAACTACCGACACGAAGTTTTTCAGCTTGGTGAAAAACGGCTTGGGCGTAATCTTCAAAAAGGTCTGGTTTAGGTGCTGATATACCTAAGCGAATTTGAGGTGACAACATCAAATCTAGTAAACTATCTGAGGTAACTGTGAGATCAGATTTGACGATCGCACAAATTCTATTTCTGACAAAGTTTACCACAGGGCTGCTTTTACTAGCTTGCATTAACACACGCGGATTGTAAACATCATCTGCAATAAAGATATCCGCAGTTTCACCTTCTAAGATGCGTTCACGCAGCACATCTGCATAGTCAAACTCCAGCTTTATCGGAATCTTGTATTTTCGGGTAAAAGCTTGAGCAACTTCCGAAAGAACGCCTTTTAAGCTATTGGCAGCGTATAATCTGACTAGGAGGCGATCGTTATCGTCAAACAAAACTATGTTGTTAGTTAATTGCATAGATGATTCCATAGGTTAGTACCGCATAAAGTAATCAGGTTTGATTTTTGAGATTATCTGTACAGGCGGGGAGTGGGGAGTAGATTTGCTTGTAATTCATTTAGGACTGCTATTTAGGTAAATAAGCTAAAAGAGATTAACTAGTGAGAAATATTGAGGGATTTGATTTTTTGCCTGGTAATTACTAAGGCAATAATTCCTAGTAATTCCAAAGGTATAATGGAAAACTTCAGGCTGATGCAAAAGCATAATAGTCCTAACAATATGATTGGTAGTTGCCAGATTGGATTAAGGATTATTAACCCAATCATCCAAAAAAATATAGCCAGCCCTAGAATAATGAAAGACAGTAAAAGCATAGCGATCGCTAATTATCTCCATTTGCCAAAATCAGCCCAGTCACAATTAAAATTGCCACAAGACTTAATGATTTAGAAGTAGCTAAAAAACACAACTCATAAGTTGTGAGGATTACAAATTCCCAAATATTAGAGAAAATAAAGGGCAGATGGAGTGTAAAATATAAACTCCATCTGCGTCATTTTACTTACCAACAAGCAGCGTAGTAGCCACAAATCAAATTTATTAGCCAGATTGTTCCTCTCAAACACTTGGTTTTATGGTGATAAAACCTCACGCAATCAAGGCGGAATATTACATTTGAGAGGTGACACAAATTAATTTCTAGTTGTTATGTAGCAAAAACTTCCAGCTTTGTATTCGCCGCACTTCACACATCACAGGTTGCAGAAGTAATTGTATAAAATTGCGGTTGATTCCAATTGAATTGATGAACTGCAAGCAGGCTAAAGTTTTCCCCATACTTCAGACTATTACCGATCCATTAACTCTACAATACCTCCAGAAACTTGCAGAGTTAGACCATCAGTCCATCAAAGAATTAGTTAACTTACAGGATTGAACTCTACTACATCAACCAGATACTACAATGCCGTACCTGTTATAGACTTGAGTTGTTTGCTTTACGCTTTTGATTCCTTATATGTCAAGAATAACATACATCTTGCAATTTTACTTGCGCTAGAAAATTTTTTTTAGCAGTTCAGTAATTTGACATTGTTATAGGTATATTGATTTATCTATAAAACACTGAGTAATTCTGCACAAATCTTGTCTGTTGAAACTTAGTGTAGAATATCATATTGTAATGATTTTAACTTATATTTTCTTTAATAACTTGCACCTTTTAGCTAATCTTTAGCAGTGGAAGTTTTTGTAAGCATCGCAGCACTTATTAGTGAAATAATTCCAGATTTACTAATATAAATATACAGACTATTCTATCTCAAATCAGCAACATGAATTATTTGATTTCTGTCTTGAGTAGAAATAGCTTATATGATGAGTTGATGATATTTCACAACTCAAAAAATCAAAGCATAGTGCAATTATGAGCTTTGATTTCTTCTGAGTGTGAACTAGTTGTAATCACAAATACTGTTTGTCAAAAATTTGATTAGCGCAAATAAATTGGCAAGATGTATGATATTCTTGATTTAGGGGAATCTCAACCGTCAAATTACAACTCCTCATGTGCTTGCCAATTGAATATCAGCCCAGCCTAGTCATTAATTAGTGACGGCTTAACGTTAATCGAAAAGGAGCAAAGCCGTCCAAGAATTCGGTTTTTCGTTTGGCGAAGCTGTTTCTAAATGTCAAGCTGGACTGATTTTTCTATACATAGCTTTTCGAGAAGAAATTAGTCTTCATCTGACTGTGATGAAGCAAAAATTTTGCATCTACTTGCTGTAGTTGTGGAAGTTTTAGCATTTTGATTCACAAGATTACAGGTAAAAATTCAGGAGTCAGAAGCTTAAAAAGCTTAATCACATTCTTCCCAAGAACGATAGATTAATCATACTGAATTACTCTTAAATTCTGAATTCTGACTTCTGTGTGCTGAATTCTGACGATTACAGTTAATTTTTAATTCCACAATGCAAAATTTAACTTGGTACAACGGAGAGATAAAACCTCATGAAAATGGATATGAATCTATGCAACAATCTCAAATCAATTAGAACTCGCTTGGGTATGAGTCAACAAGATTTGGCTGATATGGCTGGCGTAAGTCGTCAGAGTATTAGTGGTGTGGAATCAGGCGAACACGCCCCTTCTGTGGGGATGTCTCTGCGTTTAGCCAAGGCGCTGGGTTGCAAAGTGGAGGATTTATTTTGGTTTGAGGAAGAGTTAGCAGATAATTTTGAGCAAACAATGACAAATTCATCGGTTGCTGTGGAAGTTGGGAGCTTATCAGTCAACATTACAGTAAACGGAATTGGCGATCGCACCGATAATGCTGCTTTATCTGAAATTCTGATGACATTAAAGCACATTTACGATATCCGAACAGGAATTGTACAAAATGGTTGTGGGAACTGTCTTAGTTATTTGCTCAAGCTGTCAAGTAGTCAGTTACCTTTAGAAAAGTGAAGGATGGTTGATTCTATTAGCTATGCAATACCTAGTCTTGGTGCGAAATGATATTATCCGTGTAAAAGCAGAAATTTTCAGCAGCTTTTAGGTACTTAGTTAACTATGCGACTAATATTAGTTGAGGATGAAACAGATTTAGGTGCAGCCATCAAACAAGTTCTCAGCCATGAAGCGTATGTAGTTGATTGGTTTTTAGATGGGAATCAAGCATGGCAACATCTCGAAAATAGCTCAACTGAGTACACATTAGCGATTTTTGATTGGATGCTGCCTGGAGTCTCTGGAATAGAGTTGTGTAAATGGTTACGAAAGTACCAGTTAACTCTACCTGTGTTAATGCTAACGGCTAAAGACCGTATGGAAGAAAAAATTATTGGTTTAGATAGCGGTGCAGATGATTATCTAGTTAAACCTTTTGATATGGCAGAACTACTAGCCAGATTGCGAGCATTGCATCGGCGGGCTTCTTACACAGGCGCAACGTTTACACCCCAAGTCAAACCTCGAATTTTAGAAGTAGGTTATCTGACGCTTAACTACAACACTCATGAACTGACTCGCCAGTATGCTAACGGAGAAACACAAGTATTAACTTTAACAATTAAGGAATTCCAATTGTTAGAGTTTTTTATGCGACATCCTAACCAAATTATCAACCGTGACCAAATTATTAATCAACTTTGGGAAATTGGTACAGCACCAGTCAGCAATGTCGTAGCAGCGCAAATCCGCTTATTGAGACGTAAATTGGGAGAAGAAGACAGCGAAGCTTTGATAGAAACTATTTATGGTGTAGGCTATCGTCTTAATATTCAGACTACAGAAATAAGTAGTTGATTTATATGAAATGTAATCCTATTTTCTACCAAACTCGGTTGAGATTGGCAGCTTGGTATACCCTAGTGATGGTTAGTATTTTAGGGCTATCTGGTTTTGGAGTATATACCGTGGTTGCCCACACTTATTATGAAACCATAGACCAAGGATTAAAATCAGTCGCCAAGGCACTCCGTAAAAGTGTTGAACCAGCTTGGCAACAACCTGGACATTTACAAGAACTGGCTAAAGAACTTTCTTTAGAATTATGTATAGCTTCTACAAACTGTTTGCCTCAAAAAACTATTATTAAACAACCAATCAATGAGACAGCTAATCAGGTTAATTACTATGTGCGCTTATTAGATAGTTCAGAAAAAGTATTTGCAAGCACAGGCATAGAATTTGATAATTTACAACCTGCCTTATCATCACAACCTTGGCAACTTATTACTGATGCTTTTGGTACGCGATACCGCCAAATCACTTTACCTTTGTATACTCAAAACCAAATTTCAGGTTATTTACAAGTCGCACGTAGTATTACTGATTTAGATCAACATTTGGCTTATTTGAGATTAACTTTAATTTTGGGACTGCCAATTTCGATGATTTTTGTGGCTTTATCTAGTTGGTGGTTGGCAGAAAGGGCAATGCAACCTGTGTATCTTTCTTATCAACAGATGCAACAATTTACTGCTGATGCTGCCCATGAGTTTCGCACCCCTTTAGCAGCAATGCACTCTACTATTGAAGCCGCAATCAAGTTACAACCAGAAGCAAAAGCAAATCATGGAACTTTAGATGTCCTCAAACGCCAAAATCATCGCTTATCACAATTAGTTGGTGATTTATTGTTGTTAACAAGGATAGATCAAAAACAAATAATAGCAGAACATCAGCCTTGCTGTTTGAATGATTTAATTAGCGATTTAATTGAAGAGTTAGCATTTTTAGCCGTAGAAAATCAAGTAAATCTCTCTGAACAGATACTAGTGACAAAAAAAGTTTATGTTCAGGGAAATGAAGAACAGTTTTATCGCTTAATTTCTAACTTAATTATCAATGCAATTCAGGCAACACCGAGTGAAGGAAAAGTTACTGTTTTTTTAGAAGTTAATGAAATTTACGCCATTATTAAAGTTCAAGATACAGGAATTGGTATTGCCCTCGAACATCAACAGCGAATTTTTGATCGGTTCTATCGAGTAGATCGCGATCGCTCTCGTAGTTCTGGTGGTTCTGGTTTGGGTTTAGCCATTGCTTTAGCGATCGCTCAAGCCCACAAAGGCAATATTCACGTTCAAAGTCAACTCGGACTGGGGAGTACATTTACAGTCCGAATTCCTCTGTAATACTCTACTCAATTCATTTTGACAGATTACAGGTGTTCAGATACCCGACTTTTAAAAAAGTCGGGTATCTATGAGCGATCGTAATTTGTGTTTATTTTGCGACAGTCTTTAAACAATCACAAAATTGCTGACATTCAGCGCCGGGGAACCAGACAGTTGTGCAAGTTGCACCTGTCTAAATCCACCAGCATTACCATCTTGGTCAAAGTACAACGCACCAGTAATGTTGTTATAGATGAATCTTTGATCAGTCGTGGTTGCAGAAGTTCCCAAAGTAAACTGACTCATCGACAGCGCCCCAGCTAACAAACCACCACCAAAACCAGCCGCAGATATCTGAATAATGTCATTACTGATGCTAAAGTCAGTAATCGTATCAATACCTTCATTAAAACGATTAAAGACAAAGGTATCTGCACCGCTACCGCCTGTGATCAGATCGTTACCTGTGCCACCAATTAAAACATCATCTCCACTACCGCCGATTAGGATATCGTTACCAGTACCACCATCGAGGGTATTATTCCCTAAAGCTCCCATTGCCAAAAGATTATCATTACCACTACCACCATTCAGTACATTAGTGCCACTAGAGTTCTGCACAGTTAATGTATCGTTACCATTGCCTCCATTGAGGGTGTTATTACCAAATGAACTAACAGCAGATAGATAATCATTACCATTGTCACCACTCAGCAGATTATCGCCTGTAGAATCATCCACAATTAATATATCGTGACCATTTCTACCGATAAGAGTATTATTTCCAGATGAATCAACAGCAGACAGATATTCATCAGCGTTATCACCATTTAGCAGGTTATTGCCTGTAGAATTATCGGCAATTAATGTGTTTCTACCAGCACCACCATTGAGGGTGTTATTTCCAGACGAACCAACCGCAGACAGATAATCATCACCACTACCACCATTGAGTAAGTTATCGCCTGTGGAATCATCCACAACTAATATATCGTTACCCGTATCACCATTGAGGGTGTTATTTCCAGATGAACCAACCGCAGACAGATAATCATCATTACTACCGCCATTGAGTGAGTTATCGCCTGTGGAATCATCCGCAATTAGCCTATCGTCACCAGCACCACCATTGAGGGTGTTATTTCCAGATGAACCAACCACAGACAGATAATCATTACCACTAAAACTATTTAGCAAGTTATCGCCTGTGGAATCATCCGCAACTAAAGTATCATCACCTGCACCACCATCTAAGGTGTTATCACCAGAAGCGCCAATAGCAGAAAGCGTATCATTTCCTACATCACCTTTTAGCAGATTATTCCCGGTCGAATAGTCAACATTTAATGTATCGTTACCAGCACCACCACTGATTCGATCATTACCACCACTACCACCAAAAAGTGTATCATTTCCATTGCTGCCAACAATGTTGTCACTGTAGCTTGTGCCAATAATATTTAAACTTTCGATATTGCTGTAGCGAATGCGATTTGTACCTGCGGTAATTCTGCCACTGTTGGTTGAAGCATTATATGTGGACGAGATAGGTGCATCAGCATCACTGTAATCAACGGAAAGATAATCTTCTCCATCTCCACCATCGACTGTTTGTGTCGCAATGGTGGCAGGAGTTGGTTCTAGCGGTACGATGTTGCTCAGATAGAAGGAGTCATCCCCTGCGTCACCATAAAGGCTGTTATTTCCTTCTACACGTTCAGCATAAATCTCATCATTACCATCACCACCTTCCACAAGGTTATCTCCTGTGGAGGTACTAATATCAACTATGTCATCACCTGCTCCACCACTGATGATGTTATTCCCAGTTGTAAAAGCCGCTAGTATGACATCATTTCCATCTTCACCTGCGATGTTGTTATCTCCATCACTCACATCAATGCTGTCATCTAAACGTGCATTACTAATGGTGATGAAATCATCGAACTGTGTACCAATAATGTTCAAACGTTCGATGTTACTGTAGCTGACTTCATTGCTGCCAGCTGTGATGGTGCCAGTGTTGGTGGCACTATTGAAGGTTGAAGATATTGCTGCATCAGCATCGCTGTAATCAACGGAAAGATAATCTTCCCCATCTCCACCATCTACTGTTTGCGTCGCTATGGTAGAGGGACTTGGTTCTAGTGGCACAATGTTGCTCAGATAGAAGGAGTCATCACCTGCATCACCATAGAGGCTGTTATTTCCTTCCACACGTTCAGCATAAATCTCATCATTGCCATCACCACCATCCACAAGGTTATCTCCTGTGGAGGTACTGATATCAACTATGTCATCACCTGCTCCACCACTGATGATGTTATTCCCAGTTGTAAAAGCCGCTAGTATGACATCATTTCCATCTTCACCTGCGATGTTGTTATCTCCATCACTCACATCAATGCTGTCATCTAAACGTGCATTACTAATGGTGATGAAATCATCGAACTGTGTACCAATAATGTTCAAACGTTCGATGTTGCTGTAGCTGACTTCATTGCTACCGGCTGTGATGGTGCCAATGTTGGTGGCACTATTGAAGGTTGAAGATATTGCTGCATCAGCATCACTGTAATCAACAAAAAGATAATCTTCCCCATCTCCGCCATCTACAGTTTGCGTTGCTATAGTGGCAGGACTTGGTTCTAGTGGCACAATGTTGCTCAGATAGAAGGTGTCATCACCTGCATCACCATAGAGGCTGTTATTTCCTGCTACACGTTCGGCATAAATCTCATCATTGCCATCACCACCTTCCACAAGGTTATCGCCTGTGGAGGTACTAATATCAACTATGTCATCACCTTCTCCGCCACTAATAAGGTTATTGCCCTCAGAAAATAGAGCTAATAGAGTGTCATTATCATCACCCCCTTCTAAAAGGTTATTTCCAGAAGAACGGGTAATATCTAAAAAATCATCTCCTGTTCCACCTCTGAGGATACTGTTCCCTGTGGAACTGACAAAACCAGTGGCTGCATTGAGGCTATCATTTCCAGCACCACCATCTAAAATGTCATTGCCACCATTGCCAAATAAGGTATCATTTCCGGCAAGACCCCTAATAATATCATTACCATCTGTGCCAATGAGGTTATCATTGCCATTTGTACCATTGATATTCACCATAACTTTTACCTAAATAAATCGATTGTTTCAGTAACTTGAAAATTTTCAAATTGCAGTTTGTGTTGTTTTAAAGCCTTATCCCTGCTACAAATATTTACTACCTTCTAGCTTGAAAGTGCTGAGTAGATATGCTATTCGCTCCTTCATGCTTGGCTATGCAATCAGTTTCATCGTGACTGACTTAAAAAAGTGCTGAGTCAAGCTATTTTCTACTTCTTAGCGTCTAATCTCTAGACTTTTTTCATGTTTTTTGGTGTATCCAGTTAATAACCGCTATTTATGCGATTCTTTGGAATAATAAAAAGGAGAAGTGAGCATTGCTCATCTCTCCTTTGATGATCAAAATGAACAATGATGAAATTCCTTGAGAGTTAGGAATATTTAGTAGTGGTAAATTTTACAACTCTTTGAGGAATTCAATCATGGCTTGTTGATCAGCAGGACTTAAAGAACGATAGCGACGAATGACTTCCTTCGCATCACTGCGATGGGTTCTAGAAACTTCGCTATTGTAAGGAGGACAAATCACATCTGCTGGTGAAGAGCCATAAGAAATGTTGCCAACGGCTCCCCCTGGTGGTACTGGACATCCTGCACCGGGAACGTTGGGTGTACGACTGTCATCAGGGGCTGGTAAATCGTGTAGCTCAATAGCTGCACGAATAGCATCATCTAAAGTACGCACAACTAATGGTGCATTAGTAACTTGACTGTTAGTGAATACAGTACCAGCAGGATTGTTGTTAACTGTGAGTCGGCTTAAGTACACACGAGCATCGTGTAAGAATGGAGCGCCCATTCTACCCAACCCCATCAGGGGTGCAGTGCGGAACTCATCACCAAACGCAGCAGCTTGACCATTGGCAAATACGTCGCCAGCTAAGTTACGAGGAATATCAAAGGTAGCAAAGGAGCGACCTACAGCAGTACTAGCACCTTGTTCTCTAGAAAGAGTTGGTTGATATTTTCTGTTAACAACTAACGGATCACGAGGTAAAGAAGCCCAACGTTCTGCATCAATTTGAGGTACGTTGTGCAGAAGTAGGTCAGAGAAAATAGGAGCCCACTTATAGCTCAAATGTTGAGCAACGATCGCACCATCTCTGGTTGTGGCTGCTGGTGACTGACCGGTTCTTTGAACAGGAATATGACAGCTGGCACAGCTCACCATAGAATCTGTACGGTTAATAGCATTAGGATCACGACCGTCGTCACCACCTGCAGGGAAGCGGCCTGGAATCATCCGGTTAGAGAAGGCTACTAAATCAATTCCAAAAAGTTCTGCTCCACGCTTAACTTGACCTTCAGGGCTTTGTGGAGAACGAGACCTTGTAGGATTATTCAACACTGCCAATAGTGTGTCACCAAATTCGGGAGGAGCAGTCATCCGCAGAAAATTCCGTTCGCTGAGTGGCACACTGAGGTGTGATTCTAGTGTGTTGGGGTATGGGTCAACACAACCTGGACGACCAGCGTTGGTAGGAGAGTCTGTTGGTTCATTACGGTTGAGAATACTTGTAAACCCAACTTCCCCTTGCAAACCACCGGCAACAAACTGGAGGATTTCTACACCATTAGCCCGCAACCCAAAGCGTCCTACACCACCAGAAAAGCCTGAACCAGCAGCGATCGTAGTGCCATTTGGGGTAGGAATAGTGTTGGTTTTACCAGTAATACAATCGCCTGTACAAGCAAAGATACCTGCATTGTTGAGAGATGAGGGGATACTTTGACTATCAGAACCTTCATCTTCAAAACGACGGATATCGTTTGTTGGAATAGCTTCCATCAAACCACGACCAATGTATGGAGGCCCAGCGAACTCTACAACACCTCTTCGGAAACCTAGAGAGCTAAGTTTTGTGACTGGATCAATATTGGGCAGGTTCGGGTCTTCAGCAATTGTTGGGATACGTTCTGGTAGACATTGAGGAATGGAAAAACGAGTGTGTTGAACAAAGCCACCGAGGCGTGGTGAAGCTCCGCCCCTGGCCACTCCATCAAGAGGGTCAAATATGTTCTGTGCGGGATTATAGTCACCGAAGGTTGTAAAGGCAGCTGTCCGTCCGGTGTTATTGATGGCATCAAGGTTATCAGCAGGTCGTCCACCACCAGTAGCAGGATCGAGGGCTGTAAACTTGAAGTTTGTTGGTGTCGAGCGTCCAGCACGGGATACGTTGGAAACATCACGTACTACTCGGCTGTTAGGAGTTGCTTCAGCAGAACTCAAGTGACAACCCAAACACATCTGTTGGTTGGCAATTGGCCCTGCACCTTCTACAGCAAGGTGCGGTGTTGTGAAGAATTGTATTCCTTCTACCAAAGCCTCTTTTTGTGTGCGAGTGGCAGAAGGATAGACCAAGGCATCAAGGTCTCTCAATCCCAGTGGGAAGGCTCCAACCACACCAAATTTTTGTCGGGGAACACGTTCTGCTGGAGTCAACGCGATTCCTGGTGCTGGTTCTGCTACATCAAATATGTTATTGATTCCATTGCCTAACTCAGTTTGTCTTTGAGCTAACAACGTCGCATCGTCTGGGACATTACTACCAATAGGAGCAGAGGAGAAGATACCTGCCAAACCGACTTCTGGGAAGAGTGCCGCCGAAGATATCGCCAGGGCAAATGAACAGCATACTATTAATAACAAAGTTGGAAGCCTACGCTTACGCATAAACCTCATGATGTTTCGCTCTCTCATAAGTTTCTAGATTTTCATAGGAAAGTTGCTTGTTACAAGGCTGTCAATCATCAACTAGGTGATGATTTGTACTGCCGACCTATCAGAAACATACACTATTTCAACATAAATAAAAGATACAGTATGTAACTAGTAAATTCTGCATCTCTTTACTAATAATTTAATAATCGCTTCATATACTCTGGAAAAATTTACTGATAGAGACGTGAATAAACTTTCCCAAGCTAGTATATAGCAGCAAGATGAAGTTTTTACTCAAGCGTATGCGTATTAACCGAGTGTTAACTTATGTTTTTAATTTTTACTCCGGTCAGTGATGATAACAGTAAGCAATTTATCCTCTTAAGAGCTTATGGATTTAATTAAAACTGGTAAATTTTATTTATTAGATTTTGATGGTCTAGATTATTGTTTATCTTTTATGCCATAATTAAGGCTCGCATTAACTAAGTTAAAGGTGAGTGCTAGATAATAAGCAATCACCTTTTTTTTCTGAAATACTTACTACTACTATTCTGATTGACTATCAATATCTGGCGTTGAGATTAGCATCATACATAATGAGTATTTACCAATGCTCTAGTTAGTCATTTAGAGTCAACACAGAAGCAAAAGCCTTATATAGCAACACTTATGGCGTATGCGTATCTGCTGCTGAGGCTAGATTAACTGCTGAAAAAATCAGGTATGGCGGTTTAATTCAAAGTATAAGCTGTGCCAGTAGTAGCTTTATTCTGGCACGATATTCCAACAATATTAAGATTTTGACTGTTTATATATACTTGAACAATCTGGATACTACGTCAGCATTTGACACTACTTTTTACTTAGTAGTCAATCAGTCTGGTATTTCTATCAGATTTTAATAATATAGCTGATTTTTAAGTAGAGAATGATTTCATTTAAATTTCATTTTCGCAAGAAGAAAATAAGCTGATATTAATAAAATGTTGCGGTTTTATATGTCTATCTTTGAGTAGGGAATGATTTCATTTAAATTTCATTTTTGGGAGCAGTTACATTGACTGACATTAACAAAAAGTTACAATTTTATATGTCTATCTTTGAGTAGGGAATGATTTCATTTAAATTTCATTTTTGGGAGCAGTTACATTGACTGACATTAACAAAAAGTTACAATTTTATATGTCTATCTTTGAGTAGGGAATGATTTCATTTAAATTTCATTTTTGGGAGCAGTTACATTGACTGACATTAACAAAAAGTTACAATTTTATATGTCTATCTTTGAGTAGGGAATGATTTCATTTAAATTTCATTTTTGGAAGTAGTTACATTGACTGATGTTAATAAACAATTACAGTTTTCTATATCTATCTTGCAGTAGAGAAGGATTTCATTTAAATTTCATTTTTGCGAGAAGTAGCTCTTGATGAGATAAACTGTAAAAAACTTCAGATATTTACAGACTTTCACTGATGACAAGTGATTGCTAGGAATATGTTCATCAGAGGTAAAATTCTCTGGTTGAGGCTTTCTAGACAAATGCTCCAACCTCGGCGCTTGGCGTTTGCTGAAGCTTGCTTGATTGGTCTAGTTTCTGGTCTAGCGGCAGTTTTGTTAGGGCAAGCTGTGGACTGGGCAGGGGCGTGGCGAGTGCATGTTTCTTACTTATTGCCTGCTTATTTGGTGCTACCGGGAATTGGGCTAGTCGGAGGTATTTTAGCTGGTTGGTTAGTTGAGCGTTTTGCACCGGAAGCATCTGGGAGTGGAATGTCTGAGGTAAAAGCGGTGTTGGCTCGCGTACCGATGCCGTTAAATTTGCGGATTGCTTTGGTCAAGTTGATTAGTGCTACATTGGTGCTGGGTTCTGGGATGCCTTTGGGACGAGAAGGCCCAACTGTACAGATTGGTGCAGCTTTGGCAAATCAACTAAGTAATTGGGTACCGACTTCTCCTGAACATCGCCGTCAACTGATTGCCGCAGGTGCAGGGGCAGGGTTAGCGGCTGCTTTCAATGCACCGATCGCTGGTGTACTGTTTGTTGTAGAAGAGTTACTTCAAGATGTGTCAGGTATTACTCTTGGCACAGCTATTTTGGCTTCGTTTATCGCTTCAGTGATTTCTCGCCTTTATGGTAGTCACAGCTTTGATTTGAGTCAAATCAATTTAGTATCTGGGCATACAACTTTCTTTGCTCAGGAAATCCCTTTTTACTTGATTTTGGGTGGATTAGCAGGATTATTAGGGATTTTGTTTAATAAAGGTGTGATTGCTAGTTTGGAGGTTAATCAGCGTTTACTACACCTGAGTTTACCTTGGCGAATTGGAATTGTGGGGTTGGTTAGTGGAATTGCGATCGCTTTGTTGCCTGTCACTTTTCGCAATAATGCTGGGCTGAGAGAAATTATATTGATGGGTAATGCTAATTGGTTATTTGCCGCGATCGCTCTTTTAGCCCAATTTACCTTAATTCTTTTAACTTATGGTTCTGGAGCGCCTGGGGGTTTACTTGTTCCAACTTTAGTGTTAGGCTCGGCTCTTGGTTATTTGGTGGGTGCTGCTGAACAAAGTTGGTTGGGAATGAGTGCGGCAACAACCTATGCCCATGTGGGGATGGCGGCGTTTTTTAGTGCTGTCTCTAAAGTACCGATTACAGCAGTCATCATTGTGTTTGAGATGACGACAGATTTCAATCTAGTGTTACCTTTGATGATTGTATCTGTAGTTGCCTATTTAGTAGCAGACAAAATTGATCACAGGTCGCTCTATGACCTTTTACTTGAAAGAAAAGGCATTCACATTCAAAAAGAGCCAACGACAGATGGGCTATTAGCACAACTCAGCGCCGCAGAGGTCATGCAAAGACGTGTTGAAACTCTCTCTAGTCAGATGAGTATTGATGAAGCAGTGCAAGCATTTTCTCAGTCTCACCATCGCAATTTCCCGATTTTAGACAATGGTAAAGTTGTAGGTATTATCACCCAGAAGGATTTAGTTACCAACGCTTCACAACAGATAAAGGGAAATACAACTATCAGCGATATCATGACCCCAGAGCCAGTGACTATCAGCCCTACAGACACACTAGCTTATGTTTTGCATATACTTAATCGTTATAATCTCAGTTGCTTGCCTGTAACCGAAGGTAGAAAACTTGTAGGAATTATTACTCGTAGTGATATTATCCGTGTAGAAGCAGAGAGGTTAAGTGGCCAGCTTCAAGGGATAGAACCAAAATCAGCACCTTCTTATGTAGTCTATCAGACTCGCACTCCGGCTACAGGCAAAGGCAGATTACTAGTACCGCTTTCACATCCACAGACAGCCAAGACTTTATTAGAAATGGCAGCTGCGATCGCCAAACAACGCAACTATGAAATAGAATGCTTACAAGTGATTATTGTCTCACCAAACCGGATTCCATCAGAAACACCAGTAGACACTACCAAAAGTCATCGTCTTCTAGAACAAGCAATATTATTAGCTCAGAAACAGCGTATTCCTATTCATACTCAGATACGAGTAGCCCATAATGTTGCTGAAGCAATTTTAGAAACTGTGAAAGAGCGACATATTGATTTAGTATTAATGGGTTGGAAAGGCACTACATCAACGCCTGGTAGAGTTTTCAGCCGAATAGTAGATACCATAATTCGACAAGCTCCTTGTGATGTTGTCTTAGCTAAGTTAGATGACAAAAAAGCCTTTGAGCGTTGGTTACTGCCAATTGCCGGTGGGCCTAACTCTCGCCAAGCAATTAAATTATTACCTGCCTTGAGTTCCTTAAGTTCATCCCCTAAAATCAAGCTGTGTCAAGTTTTTCAGCCGAGTAATTTCACACCTGACACAAGATTATTAGAAAAATCCCTTCATTTTCTCCAACACCGAGTTAATGGTAAAGTACTCGCTACTTCAGTCCAGTCCAATTCTGTTTCTGAGGCTGTCATTGAGTGTGCTGCACAAGACAACACCGATGTGATTATTTTAGGTGCTAGTCGTGAAAGTCTATTACAACAAGCAATTCAAGGAAATATTCCCGAAAAGATTGCCCGTAATAGTAATTGCACAGTCATTATGGTCAAAACGTAAAATATACAAATGTAAGAATTCAGGAGCAATTTTAAATTCTGGCGAAGTAGCCCATATATTCTGTGTGATGAAATCTGAATCTGGTACGTCATTAACTACTTAATTTACCCTTGATAATTCCTGCTTCCTGTTGGGGTAACTTGACTGTAAAACTCGTTCCTTCTCCTACTTTACTATCTAGATAAATTTCTCCATTATGTATTTCTAAACACTTTTTAACTACAGCTAATCCTAGACCACTACCAACAATCTTGCCTACATTATTCGCACGATGAAAAGGAAGAAATAAATGCTGCTGAAATTCTGAAGGAATACCAATACCATTATCTTTTACTTGAAAAAATATAGCATGTGGTTCACAACTAAGAGTCAAAAAAATACTTTCCTCTGGAGATGAATATTTCATAGCATTGGAAAGCAAGTTACTCAAGATAGAGTAGAGTAATTTCTCATCTAATTTTGCATGAGTACAGTTACCCTGACTAATGAATTTAATCGTATAATTTTGTCGATTAGCAAACTGAATATCTTCGATTAAATTAATACAAAATGCTTCTAAATCCATCAGTTCTGGATGAAATTCTAATTTACCAGCTTCTGCCCTAGTTAAAGTGAGAATATCGGTAAGTAATTGGTTCATTGACCTAGCTGAAGACTGAATCCTATGTAGATTCTTAAGTTTTTTCTCTTCTGTCCACTGTTGATTACTTTGAGCTAATAATTGAGCCGAACCTAAGATAATACTCAATGGTGTACGAAATTCATGAGATACCATCGAAAAAAATTGTAATTTTAATTCGCTAAGTTCTTTTTCCTGAGCTAAAGTCCGTTGAATAGCTTCAGCTTCCTGACGCTTCACTAATTGTTGATACAGTAAAGCATAAACACCTAATAAAATCGCAAAACTCAAAAAAGTACCAAGGAGTTCAATTAACATTCGGTTGTGAATATTATCTTGTGAATGTCTCACAGAAATTTGCAGCAACTCTTCTTCCCTGGCTTGCATGTGAGTCAGTGTTTGGCGGATTTGATTACGATTTTGATTGCTTTGATTCACCAGAGGCGCTTGAACAGCAAAAGTCGATTTACCTAATTCTTTGAGGTTGATAGACTGTTTAGAAAGTTCAATTCTTTGAGCGATGAGTAATTTTAGCTTGGTTAGTTGCTGCTGTTGATCAGGATCATCAGCAAGTTTTTGTTGCAACTTCTGAACTTTTATATCGAGGCTTTCCATTGCCTGATAATAACGTTTCAGTTCCAATTGTTCTCCATAGAGAATATAGCCCCTGCGTCCGGATTCCGCATCAGTTAATGTAGCAAATATATCAGTAATGTTTTTCATTACCTCATTTGTTTCTTTAACTTTATTACTACTTAAAATTAACTGAGTAGCGTTTTGGTAAGAAATAAGACTAACTATACCCATGAATAATAAGCATAAGCTAAAGCCAGAGGCAATCCATTTTCCTTCTAGCGACAATTTCATAAACGAATAAATTAATAGTTCAAAAGTAATATTTTATTACATAAGATGTTGGTAAATCTTTTTACCATAAGGATGGAAATGAAAATAATTTTCATTTCTACCCGATTTCTACCCGATTTCTACCCGATACTTTGTAGAGGTATTAAGGTGAATTATTGGGATGAAGACAAATTGTTTAATTTACAAATCTTGGGGAAATGCGGATTTTGGTAGTGGAAGATGATATCCAGTTAGCAGAAATGCTGATGGAGGCCTTGAGCGATCGCCAATATGTGGTAGATGTAGCTCCAGATGGAGAGCAAGCTTGGGATTTTATCAAGATTTTGGAATATGACTTAATAGTTCTAGATATTACTTTACCCAAATTAGATGGTGTGAGCTTTTGTCAAAGGTTGCGATCGCCTACAGTCGGGCTGAATTTTTCCCGTAACAGCACCATACCTATTCTGATGTTAACAGCACGCGACACTCTGGCTGATAAAGTGACTGGGTTGGATGCTGGGGCTGATGATTATATGGTCAAACCGTTTGAAATGCCAGAGTTAATGGCTCGTGTCCGCGCATTATTACGCCGTAATAGTAGCACAGCATCTTTTCCCGACCTGAGCTGGGGCAGTTTGCGTTTAAATACTAACACCTATGAAGTCACGTATGCTGATCAGCTCTTACATTTAACACCCAAAGAATTTGCTTTGTTAGAACTTATGGTTTCTAGCGGTCGGCGGGTACTGAGCCGAGCCGGAATTATTGAGCGCATCTGGTCACTAGATGACCCACCCAGCGAAGAAACCGTCAAGTCTCACATCAAGAGTTTACGGCACAAACTTAAAGATGCAGGTGCGCCTGATGAGTTTATTGAAACTGTGCATGGATTAGGTTATCGTCTCAAGCAGTTTTAAACAACTACCCGATTTTTACCCGATTTCTGCCTGATACTTCCACATCTAGTCTTCATACTTTGATATCTATGGATTGGTAAGTAATCTGATCTGATTTTCCCACTCATTTTTGACTTGTGGTTTTCACCAACCACTATTAACCTCAAATTCAGAATAACTCCTTTTACACCGTGTTTCTCTAAATTAAGTTAATTACTTAGTTTAGAGAATTTTAATATGAAGCTGATTCACTTCTCCCCGATTTTTACCCGATTTTTCCTCACTAATTTAACTTTTAATACTTAATATTACAAAGACAAACAGTTTTGGAAATTTTAATTAGCTTTAGGCAATTACTATGTTTTATCCTTCAGTGAATATTTCCAATATTGTTTTAACCTATGAGCAGTATCGTAAGTTAAAAGCTTATGCTCAAGCTCATCACATATCAATTCAAGAATCGATAAAAGTAATCATAGATTCTCATCCTGAATATCAAATCAATCATAGAAAAATCAGTAGAGACTACCCATTTATCTGTTCAAGAAGAATGATTCACTTATTATTTAAAGTTAAATAAATCAGCAAAATTATCTAAAAAACACATATTAAAGCAATTAATCATGAATATTTTCAATTCTCTAAAATTTAGTTAAATATTTGGAAGATATGACTACAGCAATACCAAATTCTCAACCTAGTTATGCCCTAATTTCAGTTCATGGCGACCCTACAGCTGAAGTTGGTAAAGAAGGTGCAGGTGGTCAAAATGTTTATGTGCGGGAATTAGGGTTAGCTTTAGCAAAGCGTGGTTGTCAGGTTGATATGTTTACCCGCAGAGAACACCCCAATCAACCAGAAATTGTAGAATTAGCGCCAGGATGTCGCACAATTCGCTTAAATGCTGGCCCAACAGAATTTATCTCTAGAAATAACCTATTTGAATATTTGCCAGAATTTGTCGAAGCTTGGCTGAATTTTCAACAACGAACAGAATGTAACTATGCACTGATTCATACTAATTACTGGCTTTCTGGTTGGGTAGGTTTAGAACTGAAATCTCGATTGGGACTACCCCAAGTTCATACTTATCACTCTATAGGTGCAGTAAAATATCGCCATATACAAAATCCACCGCAAATTGCAGCAATTCGCCATTGTGTAGAAAGAGCAATTTTAGAACAAGCAGATTGTGTAATTTCCACCAGTCCTCAAGAAGTAGAAGATTTACGTCAGTTAATTTCACCATCTGGACGTATTAAAGTCATTCCCTGCGGTATAAATACAGAACACTTTGGTTCTATAAGTAAAAAAGTGGCTCGTCAACAATTAGGAATTGCTCAAGATGCCAAAATAATTTTATATGTAGGACGTTTTGACCCCCGTAAAGGAATAGAAACTTTAGTCAAAGCTTGTGCTTGTTTGCCTAATGCTTTTCAACTTTATTTAGTTGGTGGTAGTCGAGAGGATGGTGCAGATTTTCAAGAACAACAACGCATTCAAGACTTGGTAGATAAACTGCGATTAACAGGCGTAACAGTTTTTACAGGACGGATTTCTCAAGCAATGTTACCTGCTTATTATGCCGCAGGCGATATCTGCGTTGTTCCTAGTTACTACGAACCATTTGGATTAGTAGCAATTGAAGCAATGGCAGCCGGGACACCTGTAATTGCTAGTGATGTGGGAGGTTTACAGCATACAGTGGTGCATGGTGACACTGGACTTTTAGTTCCTCCCCGTGATCCTAATGCCTTAAAAAGTGCTATTCGCAGTTTATTAGAAAATCCCACTCTCACGGAAAGTTACGGTAATGCTGCGCGGAAATGGGTGCAGTCTCGATTTAGCACTTCAGGAGTTGCTAATCAAATTTATGAACTTTATCAATCTTTGACAGTTGATACATTTGTTCAGGAAGTGATTCAAAATCAAAAGTTAACGCCTGACTTAGAAAAGCAAATTCAAAATCTGTTAAAGTCAACATCTTTAAAGTCTAATGAAATTAAAGCTCTAGAAAAACTCATTGATTCTTTTTCTAATAATATTTTTCAGTGGGTAACTAGTTGAGCGTGAGCATTTGTATATAGCAATCCTAAAGCTAGTAATTTTAAATACAGGAAAAATTTTTCTTCCTGTATTTAAAGAAATTTTTAGAGATTAGACAATATGAAACTACTTTTAGTGATTGAATTAGATAATACTTTAGCAGGTAATTATCGAGCTATTGACGCTTTAAATCAAAGACTAGCATGTATCCGCAATCAAATTCATTTAGTTTATATTACTGGTCGCTCTTATACTTCTAGTCGTCAATTGATCGCGCAAGCAAAAATCTTGAAACCAGATTACTTAATTACCAGCGTAGGTAGTGAAATTTATCAACAAGGTGTGCTTTTAGAAAAGGATTGGGCTAATTATATTTCACAAGACTGGAAAAGAGATGAAGTTGCTGTAGTAGCGAGCTACTTTTCTGTTTTAAAAGCTCAACCAGATATTGAACAAACTCCTTGGAAATTAAGTTTTTGCCTGGATATGTCAGCATCATTGGAAGTGATCACAGATTTGCAAGATTTACTGACATTTATGGAATTGCAAGCTCAGGTCATTTTTAGCAATGGTCGAGACATTGACATCATACCCAAGAGTAGTAACAAAGGTAAAGCTGTAGGATATTTACAACACTTGTTAAAAGTAGATCCAACAGCCACCATTGTCTGTGGAGGTTCAGGAAATGACATGAGTTTATTTCAACTACCATCCCCTGGTATTATTGTTGGTAACGCTCAGACAGAAATTATTTGGTGGTATTACAATACCTGTTACCCTTGGCACTATTTAACTCATTACCCTGATGCCACAGGTATTCTTGAAGGACTGATTTATTTTAATGTCTTACCATTTCCTAATAACTGGCGACAACCAATTCCAAATTAAAAAAAGACACGGTGACAATTGATGCTCTCCCGTGTCTGCTACTATTGGCTCCTGCTTCACAAAAACTTTGATTTACTTCACTCTGGGATTGCATAAAGGTATTTAGTTTCCCGTGAATTGATATTAATCAGATTCTCTTTTTGCCACGAAATCTCTTGTCATCTTTATTAATATCTAATTCCTCACGACGAAGAGTTTCTTCAGCTTCCACCGTATCCTGTTCAACTACTTTTTTAACTTTTACTTCTTCACGCAAAACAGCTTCTTTGTGAATATCAGGAGTTTCTTCATATATTCCTACACGGGTGACTTCTCCTTCACGGAAATCGGCATCAGTAGGTGATACATTTCTAGCATCTGCGCTGGGAGTAGTACGTTCAATAACTACACGTTCTTTTTCAACAGGTACAGAAACTTTAGCTGTTTCAGTTTCCGTGTGCTTACCAATAGCTACCTCTCCAGTTTTAACACGGGATTTATTGGCAACTAATCGTTCTTCGTATAGTTTGAGATTTTGATGATCCTGTTCGTTCATATTGTAGAGATTTGGCTCACTTTCATACTTATATGTATTACGATCATGAGCATGAGATTTGCGATCGCTTGTGATAGGTGGAGCATCTACAGGGGTGGATGTTTCTAAGGATGATTGTCTGACTGGAGTACGATAAACACCACGTACTCTTTCTTCATAGTCGTAATCGATTTTCTCCAAATCATTAAAATCTGGGAGATTTTCTACCTGCTCTCTTGTCAATCCCTTAGCATACACTCGCTGATTACTGTATTCAATTTGAGAACGTCCAATGGGTAACAAAACTTGTCTACCAAAAAACCAAAAACCTGTATCAACTACTAAATAGCGAAAACGACCGGAATCGTCTACTAAAATGTGTTTGACTGTGCCAATTTTATCATTATCAATGTCTGAATAAACATCAAAGTTGTTGATATTGTAGTTATCAGAATCTGTATTGTCAGATTGGGCAGCGAAATCTTCAAGTTTGTATAAGGCCATGCTGATTTTCCTCCAATAGCTATATTTACTATGCTAAAAACTTATGTCTTTCCTCCTTCTTCCTTAAGAAAGATATCCAGCTAAATAATTGTTGAATTATCAGTTATTGAAGATTTTGGTTGTTCGTCTGAGTTTCAACAATGTATTGATTGGCAGGTGAATTATTAGCAATTGGTTGTATTTTATTTTGGGAAACCAAAGTTTGATAAACTAAAGCGGAAATTTCTCCTCTAGTTGCTGGTTGATTGGGATTAAAAACATTTGCTTTTGGATAGTTGACCACGATATTTCTTTTTGTAGCTGCGGCTACGCTTCCTACAGCATATTGGGGAATTTTATTGGCATCAGCATAATTATTAGCAACGATTACTGATGCAGGATTACTCACATTTGTCGCTTGTTGTTTAGTTGTTGCAGGTGTTGTAGGAGTCGCAACATTAGTTTGAGCAGCTTGGGCTTTTGGTATAACTAAAGGCTGCATCAAACTTGTAATTGCTAAAGGTAAGAAAATCCGTCTTTTTGCAGCTTTTGATTGGGTTTGTTGAGGCACTTGTTTGGCTGTGGTGGTGGGAACAGAGACGGCGGTAGAATTATTAATTAAATCCAAACCTTTATTTAAAGCCACTATGGCTTCGACCTTAGAAACTGGTTGATTAGGACGAAAATAACCACCAGGATAACCTGCCATAAATCCTTGTTGATAGGCTTCTTCAATAGGACGCACAGCCCAGTAGTTAGCAGGAATATCTTTATATACAGCACCACTTTCTATTTGACGAATTGGTGGTTGCTCAAAAGCTTTACGAATAATTGCGGCAAATTCATCTCGATCTACTGGTTGTTGTGGTCGAAATGTCCCATCAGGATACCCGGCTACAATATTTCTAGCAGCTAAACCTTGAATAAATGGTTGCGCCCAGTAATTAGGCGGAACGTCACGAAAATAAGTAGAAGAAGATTGGGCAGATGTTTCTAATGCTCCAACTGTGAATACTACTAAATTAAGAGATAGTAAAGATATACCAGTTAAAGCTAATTTAGTTAATTGCGCCATTATAACAGCCTCCTATTTTGTAATTTTTTCTTTATTTTAAACCTCAAAATTGATTAGTAAAGAGTGAGTTTTTATTGGCAAAGCTGTTAATAGAATTAAAATGTTACTAAAGGTTGAATTTATTTCTTACTTTAGAAGTAAAAATTACATAAAATCTAAAAAAATAAAACAATAAGAAATGTAAAAATTCAGTAAAAACAGTAATTTTCCTAAATTGTTTAAATATTAGATTTAAGGTAGTAAAAATGTATTTATCTGACTGCCATACTGCACCAGCTAGAAGTTATTTACTAATTTGATAGTTAAAAATTAAGCCAGAATGCAGGAGAAAATATATCTGAAAAATATCTCTTTGGATAGTAGAGCGATCGCCTAAAAAAACCAGATTCTTAGCGATGGGAGGTAAAGATGCGTCAACTCATGATCCAAGTGCCACAAGGAAACGGAACAGCCGTGATGGAAATCGCCAAATCTCATCACGGTACAAATCTGGCGCGGTTTGAAGGCTATGCAGATGAACCGATTGATGTGGTAATTGTTCACGTTTCTAATCGAGAAGTCGGCAAAGTTTTAGAGGAGTTGCAAGACTTACCGAAAGTACACATCACATTGATACCCACTGGGGTGATGACTCTGCAACCGCCTGCGTCAGAAGCACCGCAACAGGTGGTAGATGTAGAAGAACGCAGTCCGATTGAGATTTTACTTTCTGGTTTGCAAAGTGTTGGTTCTTGGCGTGGTTTTATTGGTTATGCAGCACTTGCAGGTTTTGTTGTCTGGATTGGCTTGTACACCAATACAAGTTACTTGCTAGTCGCAGCAATGCTGATTGCGCCGTTTGCAGGCCCAGCCATGAATACGGCCATTGCAACTGCATGGGGCGATCGCACACTTCTGGGAAGAAGCATTTTACGGTATTTTACTGGTTTAACAGTCACTATAATTACAACTTGGCTACTGAGTTTGATACTCAGGCAAGAAATTGCCACTAGTTCAATGCTAGACAATAGCCAAGTTTCAGCAGTGGCAGTCATTTTACCATTGGCAGCCGGAGCCGCCGGGGCGTTGAACTTGGTGCAATCACAAAGGAGTAGTTTAGTATCTGGAGCCGCCACAGGAATGTTAGTTGCGGCTTCTTTGGCTCCACCTGCGGGAATTATCGGGATGTCCAGTGCAATTGGTCGCTGGGACATGGTAATTTCGGGGCTATTTTTATTATTTTTGCAACTATGCGGAATTAATTTATCAGCAGCTTTGTTATTCCGGGTATTTGGCTTGTCTGCACAAGGAACTCGTTATCAACGGGGTAAAAAGCAAGTTTTCTATTTTGCTTTGGTAATCACTGTGATTGCATTGACTGGTTTACTAACTTGGCAGTTTATCAATTCTCCCAATTTGCAACGCTCTAGCCTCGCTCAACGTGCCAATGCTCAAGTGCAGAAAACTGTAAAACAAGTTGGTTTAGCAAAATTAGTCGAGGCAAATGTGCGTTTCACTCGCTCTGATATTACAGGTCAGGATACTTTACTGTCGGTGATTTATGTGCAGCGTCAACCCCAAGTTACAGCCTCGAATCAAGAAATTAGCGATCGCCTCACCCAAGCAATTCAAACTCAGTTATTAAAACAAGATTTTAATGTCACACCTTTAGTTAGTGTCAATGTACTAGAACTGCCTGCTAGTAAAAAATGAACCTCGAATGATGATGAATAGTTCTAAAATGTCTGAAAAACAAGCCCTAGAAAGAGAACGCAGCGAAGTCTTGCAACAGTTGGAAGATTGGCTAGAAACGCCAATGTTAATACTGGGCTTTGTATGGTTAGCACTATTTATCATCGAGATTATTTGGGGATTAAACCCTCTACTGCAAGCTGTGAGCATTACTATTTGGATTATTTTTATCTTAGATTTTCTCCTGAAATTAGCGATCGCTCCACATAAACTTTCTTATATTAAAAATAACTGGTTAACAGCTATTTCTTTATTTTTGCCAGCATTACGTACTATTCGAGTTCTCCGAGTCGTCAGAATCTTAAGAACAGCAAGGGCAGTCAGAGGGTTACAACTGTTGCGAGTGATGACTCGTGCTAACCGAGGGATGCGGGTTTTATCAGCCAGCGTCAGCCGTCGTGGCTTTGGTTATGTTGTGGCGTTAACCATGATTATTACTTTATTAGGAGCAGCCGGGATGTATGGGTTTGAAAATGAAGTTCCTGGGGAATCTGGGCTGCATAATTACGGTGCGGCTTTGTGGTGGACAGCAATGTTAATCACAACTATGGGTTCTGAGTATTGGCCCAAAACTCCTGAAGGACGAGTGCTGTGTTTTTTCTTATCTTTATACGCCTTTGCCGTGTTTGGCTATGTAACTGCAACTCTGGCAACATTCTTTATTGGTCGTGATGCTGATAATGACGAAGCCGAGTTAGCAGGGGCGAAATCGATTCAACTACTGCAAACAGAAATTGCCGCCTTGCGAGAGGAGATTCAAGAACTATTGCATCAAAATTCAAAGTCATGAAAATCCATATAAGTCTAAAATTGTATGAGGAATATTTATGAATGCAGAAATCTCCGCCGCTTGGGATAAAGTTCAAAGTATGATTGACGGCTTCATCGCTTTATTACCAAATATGGTCTTAGCGTTGATTGTCTTTATATTATTTTTGGTGGTCGCCAGCAGAGTTAAAGCACTAGTTAAACGTTTAACTCGTAACCGTCGCTATGCACGCAATTTAGGATTAGTGTTAGGTAGATTAGCCCAAGGAATCATTATTTTGATTGGGTTGTTCATTGCCCTTTCAATTGTGATTCCCACATTTAAGGCTGGTGACTTGGTGCAACTGTTAGGAATTAGTGGTGTTGCCATTGGTTTTGCCTTCCGTGATATTTTGCAAAACTTCTTAGCAGGGATTTTGATTTTGCTGACAGAACCTTTTCAAATTGACGACCAAATTGTCTTTAAAGGTTTTGAAGGTACTGTAGAAAATATTGAGACCAGGGCAACAACAATTAGAACTTATGATGGTCGGCGAATTGTGATTCCTAACTCAGAGTTATTTACAAATTCAGTGACAGTGAATACAGCCTTTGAGAACCGCCGATTACAATATGATGTCGGCATTGGCTACGGCGATGATATTGATTTAGCCAAGCAATTAATGTTAGAGGCACTGCATAGTATAGACGAAGTTTTAAAAGATCCCGCACCTGATGTATTGGCAATGGAATTAGCTGAAAGCACCGTCAATATTCGTGTACGTTGGTGGATTAATCCACCTAGAAGGGCAGATGATTTATCTTCGCGGGATAAGGTAATTATCGCAATTAAGAAAAAGCTGACTGAAAACGGCATTGATTTGCCCTTCCCCACACAACAAATTTTATTCCACGATCAAACCGAAGAGACAGATGGCGATCGCTCCCGTCAGCGAGAAGGTTGGCCTAAATGTAAAACTGAAGTACCCAAGCCTCGCCGTGTCAGCGATTCACTCAGGCTACTAGCACAAGCCCACTCTTCCCAAAACGGTAACAGTAAAATAGACACTCAAACTAACGAATAATGCGAAACGTCAAGATCAGCAAACTGTGGGATCAACTCCACTCAAGTTATTGGTTTATACCAGCAGTTATGGTGATGGTAGCTACTGCTTTAGCTTTCATCATACTGAATCTTGACCGCACAGACAACATAGATATTAACTATTGGTGGGTTTACACTGGGGGCGCAGATGGAGCGCGATCGCTCTTAGAAGCGGTTGCAGGTTCAATGGTGAGTGTTGCTGCTACAGCTTTTTCCATTACCATCGTCGCTCTGCAATTAGCTGCTTCTAATTTTGGCCCCCGGCTTCTGCGTAATTTTATGCAGGATACAGGCAATCAAATTGTACTCGGCACATTTCTTGGTACATTCATTTACTGCTTACTCGTACTGCGAACCATTCATGGAGAAGGAGACGAATATAGCCAGTTTGTACCACAACTAGCAGTGACAGTTGGTGTTTTACTCGCAATTATTAGCATCGGTATTTTAATTTATTTTATTCATCATGCTTCTACAATCATTCAAGCATCTCATGTAATTCATAACGTTAGTGCAGATTTACATTCAGCCATTGAACGTTTATTTCCTGAAAAAATCGGGTTGAGTGAACCAGAAGATAGACAAGGATTCGCAGAAATTCCTACATCTTTTGAGGACGAAGCTGCACCGATTTGTGCTAGAAATACAGGTTATTTACAAGCAATTGATGACGCAGAATTAATGAATATTGCTTGCCAGTATAATTTGCTCATTCGTTTGCAAACTCATCCCGGAAGATTTATCATTCAAGGCGGCGATTTAGTCTTGGTTTTTCCTGCTGAAAAAGTTAATAAAAAACTGACTAAGCAAATCAATGATGCCTTTATTTTAGGTAAAGAACGCACCGAGCAACAGGATGTAGAATTTCCGATCAATCAATTAGTAGAAATTGCCCTACGTGCGCTATCCCCGGCAGTGAATGATCCATTTACTGCTATTCGTTGTATTAACCAAATCAGCGCCGGATTATGTCATCTTGTGCAGAGAAATTTCCCTTCACCTTATCGCTACGACCATTATAATAAACTGCGCGTCATTGCCGAAGGTGTCAAATTTACTGAATTGATGGATGCAGCTTTTAACCAAATTCGCCACTATGGATGTGCTGATATTGCAGTCACTATTCGTTTATTAGAAGCTATAGCTGCAATTGCTACTTACACAGACAATTCTAAATATCAAGCAATCCTGAGACATCATGCTGACATGATTTTACAAAATAGTCTGGCAGAAATTTCCCAAACAAAAGACAAAAAAGATATAGAAGAAAGATATAACCAAATTATTAAAAATTTAGGTAATAACAGCAATATTAAAGATTGGGAAAAATAGGATGAAAAGTTTAAATTGGCCGGGTTATCGAGTTATCGCTTGACTAGGACAAGCTCTACTAGCAATCTTTGCGATCGCATCTAGTTTTTGTGATGAATGAGCTACACAATATATACCTAACACATCTTACAATAATTTTATTTTTACTTTATAATAAACTGCTTACTATTGCCAATGATTGAATATATCTTTCACTAACAATTCTTGGATACAAATTTGTAGAACAATCACTAAAGGCATAGCAAGAAATACACCTAAAAAAACGAAAAAACTACCAAAAAATACTACAGCTATTAAAGTATTTATATGACCACAGATCATAGAGTTTAGGGATAGTTCATTGCCTTATAGACAAGCTTGCTTAGTCAAATATCCTGATGGACACGCAATATTACTAACTTACAGAATGAAGTAAGCAAAATTAGCCTTGTCTCTCTTTTTAAAATGGTACGAAATGCCTTTTAACTTGTCCATCTGACCAATTGTTGCTCCAAAACTTGTACAGAACCAATCGCTATTTGAATTAAAGGCCAGCCTACTAAACAGATAAAAGCTGCTCGTTGAGTAGTAATATCTAAACCTTGGCGCACTGCAACAATGATTGCCAACAAACTCCAAACTGCTAAAATTAGCTCAATTGGTCGTCCGAGCAAGGGAATAAGAGTTAAAAAATTAAGTACTTGCGGTGCGTAGGCAAAGCCAGTAGGAATTAGTAAGTCATTGTAGGTAGGATCGATTGGTTTGAGCCACTGCCCAATTTTCCATATTGTGAATGTCCAAAAATAGTATCCTGCAACAATAGCGATCGCATCAATCAAAATACCCGTTAACAATGCAAAAATCGTAGCTCTATTAATTAATAAAATTACGCCACTACCTATAGCATGAGAAACAGCCGCCAAAATTACAATACTCAGAGCTAATATGCGGTTACGCTTTGTATTGTGAGCATTTTCATAGAAGTTACTATCTAAAGCTAAAGCATACTGGAGTGTACTACACAAACTTGTCCTTGATTTTTTATTGCTGCTCATTTTTTCTAACTAATGAAAGATGACAAATCACAAAAAACATAATTTCATAAAAATAAGCAATTAATAACCAAAGCTTAAAGCTCAAGATTATTTTATTCTTGAACTAAGTAAATAAACAAAATTGAATACAAAATGTTAAATTACCAATCCTGACAATCTGGTGTTTGTTTTCTACTTTTTAGCTGGAAAATAAATAGGGAATGGAGAATAGTCAATATTCCTGTTTCATGTTTAGCTAACTTGAAAGTAGGTAAAAGATTAATTTTATATGAAAATGGTGAAAATTGTTTCATCATGACTTTATTCTAAAAAATCAGAAAAAATCATCTCAGATGCGTAAAATTGGCGAACAAATACTGCTATGGTTGCAAAATGGAACACTAAAACTGTTAGTTTTGGCAGGAATAATACTTCTGACCTGGGGAACTTTTGCTCCTGTAGGAACCCTGGTATGGTGGTTGAGACAAAATTCTGAAAGTTTGGGTATTAAGAAAAACCTCACCAAAAATGTACCCAGCGATAGCCGTAAATTAAAAGTTGACAAATCGAGAAATATTGATTGCTATATAGTTTTTTTACCAGGAGTCGGAGATTTTTCTGCTAATCAATTAACTTCGGGTGAAGAATTTTTCTTAAATAAATTAGAGCAAATTCATCCTAATTGTGTAACAGTACGAGATGTGTTTCCTTACTCTGCTGCTAACGAAAGTTTGGGAGGAAGAAGGTTATTAGCGCCTCTGTGGAATGCTGCCGAAAAAGCAGATGGTTGGTTATCAAATTCAGATGTTTTAATTAAAATTCGTAATCTCTGGCGGTTTGCTATTTCTGCTGATAACCGCTATGGACATATTTATAACTTGGGAATTGCAAATGCGATCGTTGATCGGATGAATGCTGTCTATCCTGTACCAAAAAATCCCCAACAAAAAATCAAGCTGATTTTAGTTGGAACCAGTGGCGGAGTGCAAGTTGCGCTTGGTGCAGCTACTTATCTTGACCAGTGGCTCAATGCTCAATTAATTGTTGTTTCCATTGGTGGTGATTTTGATGGCGAAAATGGCTTTGATAAAGTTGACGATGTGTACCAACTTGTCGGTAGCCGAGACTGGATTGAAGATATTAGTAAGATTGTATTTGCTTCACGTTGGCCAATCACAGTCGGTTCACCTTTTAATCAAGCTCGTCGTCAAGGACGTTATCAAGTTTTGCAGACAGGCCCTCATGCTCATAGCGGTTCTCAAGGCTATTTTGGCACAACAACAATCGGACAAAGCCAAACAACTTATGTAGAATTAACACTTCAAAAAGTAAATCAACTGCCAATCTGGTCTAATCAAAATCCACCGCAATAGACATAACTTGCTAGACTTTAATTGATTTTCAATCTGACGCTTGTCATTGATTAACTATTACTTTCTCAGACAACATCTATCTATAGAATAAAATTATAGTGATACTCGTTAAATCATAATAGGCAGTATATTTATCGTCCGAAAATTGCAGCATCTATGGAATAAGTACCAGGGAATAAAACTGCGATCGCAATCAGCATGACGCAGTACATAAAGGATTTTTCCCAACTTGGTTGACCACCAAAAGTCAGGTTAGCGCAAGTTTCCGGTAACAGAATTTTTCCTAACAGCGTTCCGTATCTTCAGAACTCGTAAAAATATCTTGCACCCAGCGACTCCAGTCGTTAGGTGCAAATGCAAGATGTGAATTAAGCTTTCACTCCTTCTCTTGGTGTTCTGATTTGTTCGATATCTTCTGCTGCTAATAACTCCCGAATCAGATGTGCTAAAGATTTTTGAACTAGACGTGTTCCGATTTGTTGACCTAAACGCTGTACACCAGGATTTACTAATAATTGAGCCAATTGAGGAGCCATTTGGATGGGGTCAAAACCACGGGTTTCTTGCAGAATTTTCAAGATATTTTTGATATGCTCTAAGGTCTGCTGTTGTTCGACTGTGGCGGCTGGTGTTTCGTTGACTGCTGTTAAACCTACCTGTTCGCGCAGTAAGTAGGTGAAGTTGTGCAGCACATTTTTACCGACAGCGTTAACTCCGTTGACAAATTCATCTACTAATCTGTCACGAATGAATGCGCCACGTTCGGAAGAGAGAAAATCTAAACCTTGATTTAACACTAAATTAAAGTCGTAATCTTCATTATTGCGGGCATTTCGTAACAGATTTTCTAAACGATTCCAACGGAATTTGCCTTCTTTAAAGAGTAAGTCTCGCAGTGATGTTCTCAGTTGTGGTGCGGGGTCGGTTAACAGGCGTTTGGAAACGTAAGGATAAGCTTCGCTGAGAACTTTGAAGTTAGGATCAATAAAGATTGCAATTCCTTCTAAAGTTACCAGAGAGCGAATAATTAAAGCGTAGTAGGGAGGGACGCGGAAGGGATATTCATACATCAAAGCTGAGAGTTCATCGGTGATGCTTTTAATGTTGAGTTCGGCGACACTCGCACCTTGAGCATCAGCAAATACTCTCGAAAATGCAGGGATAATTGGAGTTAAGTCTGTATCTGGTGTTAAAAAGTCTAGTTTGACGTAATCTTGCGCTAAACCTTCAAAATCACGGTTGACTACGTGAACGATCGCCTCAATTAAACCATATCTCTGGGGCGGCTGAATCTCGCTCATCATCCCAAAGTCGAGATAAGCCAATTTTCCATCGGGTGTGGCTAACAAGTTCCCTGGATGGGGGTCAGCATGGAAAAAGCCATGTTCTAAAAGTTGTCGTAGCGAACACTGCACCCCAACTTCAATTAAATAACGTGCATCTATCCCTTGAGCCTCAATTTCGGCGGTTTGGGTTAATTTTGTACCGTTAATCCATTCCATCGTCAGTACGCGACGATTGGTGTATTCCCAGTAAATTTTGGGAATGTATATGTCTCTAATATGACCATATAACTGGAAAAATCGCTCGGCATTTTCACCTTCATGGACATAATCCATTTCTTCAAAAATGCGATCGCCTAATTCATCTAAAATACCGACTAAATCACTCCGCACTCGTTTGACGTTTCTTTGTACCCAACCAGCAATGCGGCGCAAAATATACAAATCAATCGTAATTCTTTCTCTTAAATCCGGGCGTTGCACTTTGACAGCAACTTCTTCCCCAGTTTTCAGTTTACCTTTATAAACTTGTCCCAAGGAAGCGGCGGCAATGGGCTGCGCGGATAATTCTACATAAATGTCTTCTGGTGGTGCGCCCAGTTCTTCTTCAATAAACTGGTAAGCAATTTCATTAGGGAACGGCGGTAACTGGTCTTGGAGTCTGGTTAGTTCTTCTAAATATGTCGGCGGAACTAAATCAGGTCTGGTAGATAAGGCTTGACCAATTTTAATGTAAGCAGGCCCTAGTCGCGTTAACAATTCTCGTAACTGCACAGCGCGACGGCGGTCATTTTTGATGACAACTCCGCGTTTGCTGTCCCACCACAAACCGAAGAAAAAAGCCAAGGTCGGACGCAGTACAGTAATAATTCGTTGTAAAACCTGTAGAGGTCGGCTTTGATAATGTTCCGCTATTTCTGCGGCGTTATATTTCACTGCTTCCGGTTCGGTACTTGGAATCAGCCGATTGGGCGATCGCACAACTAAAGCTGATGTACCATTGTCTGATACTACTTCAGTCTTATATATTTCACCCTCAATCGTTTGGGAGGTCGGGGGAAGTGTCTTAACCATCATGAAGAAAGCCACCAGTCGAATGAAACATGTTAAGTATTGTAACAATATGTTTAGCTGTCCACATCCCTAAAATTGGGGATCAGCTTAATTAGCATTTTCCGCATAATATAGCTGTGGCTACTAAGACTCAAAATATTTATTTACACCAGCAGAGGCAAAGGCTAGGTTTGCTACACTGAAAACGTACTAGTTCCATTTTAAGTGCTGAGTTGAAAGTGCTGAGTGCTGAGTCAGGGCAATGAGCGCCTACAGCACTAAAAAATTAAAGATTTTTTCAATAACACACTCAGCACTCAAAACTCAGCACTCAGCACTAACGAGGGAGAAGCTTGATGTTGCTTGGTCTGCGAATTGAAAACTTTGCCCTAATTGACCAACTGGAACTAGAATTTGGCGTTGGGTTAAATGTTTTGACAGGTGAAACCGGCGCGGGAAAATCGATTATTTTAGATGCGATTGATGCAGCCTTGGGTGGTAAAGTTTCCAGTCGAGTTATCCGCACTGGAACAACTCGCGCAATGGTAGAAGCAACCTTTAAATCTCATCATGCCCTAGCCGCTTGGTTAACGGAACAGGAAATAGATTTAATTGATGATCACTCCGTAGTAATTAGTAGAGAAATTACCGCCACAGGTAGTAATGTCCGCAGTCGATCGCGGGTGAATGGTGTATTAGTGAATCGGCAAATCATGGTAGGATTGCGCGATCGCCTTGTGGAAATTACTGCCCAAGGTCAAACAGTCCAAGTCGGACAACCAGCCCAAGTCCGGGAATGGTTAGATGTGTATGGTGGCGATGCTTTAATTCAGCAACGTCAAGTCATTGCCACAGCTTATCATGCTTACCAACAAGCCCATCTTGCACTAGAAAAACGCCGCACATCCGAACGGGAACGTTTACAACAACTAGACTTGCTGACTTATCAAGTGCAGGAGTTATCCACCGCCAACCTCAGCGAACCGCAAGAATTAGAACAACTGACGCAAGAAAGGGAACGCTTAAATCACGTCGTTGACTTGCAACAGATGAGTTACAAAATCTATCAGGCTTTGTATCAAAACGACGGAGATACACCAGCAGCAGCCGACTTACTCGGAGATAGTGAAGCCACCTTAAACGATATGGTGGAATATGATAACCAACTGCAATCATTATTAGAATTAGTCAGAGATGCCCAAACGGCAGTTGTGGAAGTTGGCAGACAAATTAACGCCTACGGGGATAGTTTAGAAGCTGATCCGCAACGATTGGAAGAAGTCGAAGAAAGAATCCGGGAATTAAAGCAAATTTGCCGCAAGTATGGGCCGACACTCACAGAAGCGATCGCTTACTATCAACGTATCCAACAAGAATTAGCCGAACTCAACGATAGCGAACAATCAATTGAAAGTTTAGAACAGCAAGAAAAAACTTGTTTTGATAAACTGACTCAAGCTTGTCAAAAATTAACCAAATTGCGCCGTCAAGCTGCGAATAATTTAGAATCGCGGTTGATTGCAGAACTCAAACCATTGGCGATGGAAAAAGTACAATTCCAAGTGGAAATAGTACCCATCGTTCCCACTGCGGCGGGTGCAGATAAAATTACCTTTGTGTTCAGTCCCAACCCTGGCGAACCATTGCAACCATTAACCGAAATTGCTTCCGGTGGAGAAATGAGTCGCTTTTTATTAGCCTTAAAAGCTTGTTTTTCGCAAGCAGACTCCGCCGAAACATTGGTATTTGATGAAATTGATGTCGGGGTTTCTGGGAGAGTCGCCCAAGCGATCGCTGAAAAATTATACCAACTCGGTCAACATCATCAAGTATTGTGTGTGACCCACCAACCCTTAGTCGCAGCAATGGCTGACCGTCATTTCCGGGTTGATAAGCAAATTATTACCCAAGGCAAAGGTAAAAAAGCCAACAATGGCAGCACAGAACAGCGTACCGTTGTCCGAGTTACTTATTTAGATAACATTAATACTCGTCGAGACGAACTAGCGCAGTTAGCAGGGGGTAAATCTGCAACAGATGCGATCGCATTTGCTGAATCTCTCTTATTACAAGCAGCCAACCACCGCCGCCGCGAAGGTTAACTATACAGCAAAGGATTTGAGCTTTAGGAAGAGAATAAATTAGCCATAACACACCTGTATCATACTGACGGTAAGGCTAATTTATGACAAATATAACTCTTGTGGTGTAGGCATCTTGCCTGCACTGGACGGACTAGAAGCACATCCCACAAGAAACCATAGTGTAATATTTGAGGCTTGCTACGCCATTACTGCTCATTACTCTTTTTATCTTCATCCTCCAAACCTTTAGCCTTTTGCAACACAGGAATATATTGATTAATCAGCCAAATCATCACCTCAATAGCTGAGTCCCCTTGTTGAATGCGGTTTTTAGCTTGAACACCTAACAGTAGAGTTTGCACAACTAGTAAAATTACCATAACTTGGCGAAAAAACTTCTGGCGATGACTTTGGTGTTGCTGGCGTTGAATTTTCATTGATTTACCTCAACTTATGTACAAATCGAGGTTAAGGGTGGGACTTATTGACAAGTAAATCTTCCCAAGCACACTGCAAAACTTTGTAGAATCAATACAAGATGCTTGGGAAAGATTTTGTGCTTAGGAAAGCCAAAAACTTTTTTGCGAACTCTTTTGGTTTTTGATGGCGAAATTCACATGGGGAAACCTAGCTACCTTCGTGGTAGAGAAGATGCCAAGATATTGCTAAATGCTTTACTCTCCTTTGTTGACGACGTGGAAGAATCAAAGGATATTAAAGCTGATTGGCAAGATGATCATCAGCTATGGGTAAGGCATTCCACTTTAGAAGGACTGGCTGAACTAACAAACAGTTTAGATGTTGAGGCAATTCGGAATGCACTTAATTGTCTAATAGCTTTGGGCATTTTAGAAGACAAGCGCGAAGCAACTAACTCTAGAACCAGAACTAACTCAAAAGTGTGGCGTTTCGCGGTAAAGTTTCCCAGCATCGACAAAGAAACAAACCTCAACTGTTTGTTTCGTTCCGGTGGAGAATGGGATAAGCGACGGGAAGCTAAAAAATCTAAACCTCGTAAAGTTTCTAACCCATCGGCTGCTAAATCTCACAGCATTGACTGGCGTGAAGTTTGCATAGCCATGCTGAAAAGTCAGCAAGAAGCAGCAAGACTCAGACGCAAAGCGACAGAACAAGGTTTTGAAATTAACGTTTATGTTCCCTTGGGGTTAGTGGAACGCCAACAGCAGCAACGCCGACAACTAAATGAACAGCCAGACAGAGCAAATGTCTATGAGTTAACGCAAGAAGTCATAGTCAAAACCTATGAACATGACGCATTTCTACAAGAAGTAATTGCACAACAGTCAAGCGGCAATAATAAACATATTGCCGTCATTGGTGAACCAGGAGCAGGTAAGACTACTTTATTGAGTACAATAGCTTCCTTTATTCAAAACAACACTCAAGATTTACCCATCTGTATTTCTCTCGCCAACTTACAGGGAAGAACAATTGAGGAATATTTACTCAAGCAATGGCTGACTGACGCAATGAAATTAGTTAAATCTGATGTTGTCGTCACGCCAGAAATTGAACGTCAATTAATTGAGTGTTTTGCTAAAGAGAGAGTTTGGCTACTGTTAGATGGTGTGGATGAAATGGGTGAAAATTCACCCGTGCAAGCATTAACCAAAATTAATCGAGAACTGACAGCATCTTTGAGACAAGCGCGAGTGGTTTTAACTTGTCGGTTAAATGTTTGGGATGCCCAGGTTAATAATACACTCACAGGATTTAATACTTATAAAACTCAAGAGTTTAAACCAGAACAAATTGATGATTTTATTCAACAGTGGTTTGAGCGTGCTGGTGATTTAGCGAAAGGAAAGACACTACAGGATAAGTTAAAAGCAACTCAACATGAAAATATTCGTAAATTGGTGACGAATCCTTTGCGGTTGTCGCTGTTGTGTCAGACATTTTATTTGGATAAGCAGGGAGAATTACCAGAAACGAAAGCCGCACTTTATCAGAGATTTACCTTCTATTTCTATGAATGGAAATCAGAGTTATCTCCTGAGTTGTGTAACTCTGATGATTTAAAAGATGAATTACACCAAGCTTTAAGCAAATTAGCTTTTGCAGGTATTAACAGTCCTGCGCGGTTTCGCTTGCGGCGGAGTTTAGCACGTCAAGAAATGAGAGAAGAATTATTTAAATTAGCTTGTGATGTTGGTTGGTTAAATTTAGTAGACAGAGTAGCAGAAACTGATGAGGAAGTTTATGCTTTCTTTCATCCTAACTTTCAAGAATATTTTGCTGCGTTAAAGGTTGATGATTGGCATGAGTTTCTGAATCATGTTCCTGCTAATCCAACACAAGGAACTTACCGCATTTTTAAACCGCAGTGGAAAGAGGTAATTTTGCTGTGGTTTGGGCGGGAGGATGTAAAGAATGAAGAGAAAGAAGCGTTTATTCAGATATTGGTGGAATTTGACGATAAATTTCAAAATCTTTATTGGTATCAAGCCTACTTTTTGGCAGCAGTAGGAATTAAAGAATTTAATAATTGTAGGCATTCTGCTGAAATTGTACAACAGGTAGTGAAATGGACTTTTGGATATTTTGACACCGCAAAACAGGTATGGCTGTCTTTCATTCCACTTAACACAAAAGCTTGTATATTACTTAAAGAAACAATTCATAAACAAGTTATCATTGCTTTAACTGAATTGTTACATTTCCTTCAAGATGAACAAATACGCAGAAAGATTAGCGAGAAAAATGGAACAAGTTATGATAAAATCAAAATAGCTGAAGTTTCATTAACTTTATTAGATTTTTGTCCAGAGAATTCTAAAGCAAACGAAGCTTTAAAAGAATTAATTCATAATAGCGATGATTTTTTTGTTCCTCCTTTCTGGTTGAGGAATATTGAATTTAATGCACAGGTAGAAGTTGTCAGACGACATGTATTCTTGAATTCGTTACACAACCATCAACCTTCTGAAATACGTAAAAAAGAGATTTCTTATCGACCAGAAGAGATAATAGACTTGATTGACTTAATTAACAGGACTGAAGATAGTAATCCCAAGCAATATGAGTATAGGTTAAGGTTGGAAGAAATAGTGACTAGGAATCCCCAAGCTATTCCTCCTGTTGTGGAAGTTATCAAACGTTCACTTTCTTCTAATCTAGAAAATGATTACTATCCACTATTTAAGGCTATTGAATGTCTTGTCAAAATTGGAAGTTGTTCTTCAGAGGGAATTTCCATTCTAATGGACGTGGTAAGTAGTAAGTCAAATTATGGAAACTATGCCATTAAAGAAAAAGCTATTGGAGCATTGGGAATAGTTGGTGTTGGTAACAAAGATGTTTTTAAATTTTTGCTCAATTTACTCCACAATGAGAATATGCAAGGTTTGCGTTGGAATTCTCTTGGGAGCTTAGGGTCAATTTTAAGTGGTGATATGTTTTCGTTAGCAGTTTCTCACTTAAGAGGCTACTTAGAAGATTCTGTCTATCACAATTATCGTGCTTTATACGTAGAATGCTACTTGATACTTTGGCACTGCGCCCAAAATATCGCTTACCCCGATTTCTACCAAGCTTGGCATCAAGGAAACAGTAAAGAAATCAGTCTTAACCATCTTGAGTTACCCCAACGCTTGCAAGCTGCAATTAAAAATGACCCTCAACTTAGCCAAAACATTCACTTAATCTGTATCGACACCAGCAAATTTATTGAATCAGATAACCCAGCAGCCGAAATTTATGCTGAAATGGTTAACCAAGGTTGTCCAGAACGTGCTTCTGGCGAAGCAAACAACATGTCAGGTTTAAAAGTTTACTTCAAATTACTAAAAACTGACAAACGAGTAGTTTTAGTGTTTCACCCAGGCGCAACTAATCCTACAGGTGAGGCGACATACAGCCATGCGTTTCTCAACGCCATCAGCAAATTTGAGGGTGCAGTTTGTTTGATTAGCGACCTCATACCAAACTACAGCACTCTCAAAGTCTTTACATCCCACCAATCAGTTGATGAAATTTTAGAATGGTTGCGCTGTTGTTGATGATATTTGTTTGTTCGTCACGACAACTTATTTTGTTGTTAGATCATTAACTTCTGAGGGGATTATATGCTCATGTATCGGCAGGTTGATACATAATTAAGAGATTGATGATGATTTGAGTAAACCCGCCCCTACGAATTAAGAATTAGATTCACATCCTCCGGAAGATGCTGAATTATTTTGTATTTATAATTGTTCTTTGCAAAAGCAGTCAAACCCACTGATGAATCGGTTGACTAAACATTGGATTATTTACTTAATAGTTTTAGAATTTATACTTTGTTTAACAGTATTTACTCTACCTTCTTTTTCATTTTATGCTCAACCAAAAAACCAACAAATGGTCACGGAAATTCGTGGTGTTTGGTTAACTAATGTTGCTAGTGGTGTTTTATTTGTTCCTTGGGGAATTGATCGCGCTATTAATCAATTAGCAGCGTTGAATTTTAATACGATTTATCCTGTAGTTTGGAATCGGGGTAATACTTTTTATAAAAGTACTGTTGCTAAAAATACGATTGGGGAAGAAGCAGAACCAACACTGAATTTTATGCACGGTGGACAAGATGTTTTAGCCAAGATTATTAAACTTGCTAAACCCAAAGGTTTGACTGTGATTCCGTGGTTTGAATATGGTTTTATGACACCGCCAAATTCTGAGTTAGCCAAACGTTATCCTGATTGGTTAACAATTGGACAAGCAGGTGTAAATTCTGTCAAAGAAGTTTTGCCAGAAGATGCTAACAATGGGGTTGTAACTAAACAAGCTTGGTTAAATCCTCTAAATCCGGAAGTTCAAGATTTTATTTTAGAACTCATTTTAGAAGTTGTGAGTAATTACAATGTAAATGGCATTCAACTAGATGATCATTTTGGAATGCCAGTACAATTTGGTTACGATCGCTTCACTGTCGAACTCTACAAACAAGAACATCAAGGTCAAAATCCGCCGACTGATCCCTTTAACCCTGAATGGATGCGTTGGCGTGCTAACAAAATTACGGCATTCATGGGGAGAATTTATCGCAGCATCAAGGAAATTGAACCGAATGCAAAATTATCTCTGTCTCCCAATGCAAAAGCTTTTGCGTATAAATATTATTTGCAAGATTGGGAAACTTGGGTAAAAAACGGCTGGGTGGATGAGTTGGTGTTGCAAGTATACCGCCATAATCAAAATAGTTTTAAGACTGAATTAGAACAACCAGCCATAAAATTAGCCCTCAGCAAAATTCCGGTTGTAATTGGTATCTCTACCGGGACTTTACGCAACCCGGTGAGAATTTCCCAAATTAAAGAACAAATTGATATGGTACGCGATCGCTCTTTTTCTGGTATCTCTTTTTTCTATTGGGAAAGTTTATGGGGTTACATCGCACCCGAAACACCCCACAAACGCCGCAAGGTGTTCCAAGAACTGTTTAACACCAAAGCCATCAGGCCATTTCCTCTTGATGAAACAGGTAGTAGGTTGAGGTTGTGATTTGGGAGAGGGGGATGAGGGAAGGGAGACAAGGGAGACAAGCCTGGATTTCTCACAAGAGAGAAATCCAGGGGTGTGGGAGGGGGGGGAGGGGTGGGAAGTGTGGGAGGATGGTGAAAAAATCTTTCCCCCCACACTCCCCTCTCTCTCCACACCCGCTACCCATACGTGAGAAATTCGGGACAAGGGGGATGAGGGGTTTTTCGACTTAATAATATTTTTGTGACATTGGATTGACTAACAGAAATTATTCAAGATATTAATAGCAAGGGACTAATAATTAAGTAATACCAATTCTGTATGAAGATGCACAGAATCTTAAGAAACGAACCGCCAAGAGCGCCAAGAACGCCAAGAATCTAGAGTTTCATTTAGTGCAGCTTCACATTAAATTGGTATAAGAGCAATCCTATTTCCACTGTTGAATTGAATTTTGTCCCACCACTTACAAATTTATCAAAATATTTTTGATGCAATTCCCCGCATTGAGAATGCCTACACTTGCTGTTTTATTGGTTATCTTTTCTATTGATAGTGGGTTGATGAATTATCATCCCATACAAGGGCGAGTGTTGGCAGCAGAATTAATTGCTAATAACCAAGTTGTGGCTCAAATCCCAGAGGCGCAACAACTGTTTGAGCAAGGTAATCAACAACTGGCACAAAGTCAATTTACTTCGGCATTACAATCTTTTCAACAAGCATTAAATATTCATCAAGCAATTGGCGATCGCGCTTACATCGCCGCAGTTCTCAATAAATTAGGAGAAGTTTATCGCCATCAAGGACAAATTCAAACCGCCCTTCAACATCATCAACAAGCCTTAGAAATTACACGGGAATTGAATAACCGTGCAGAGGAAGCCGCATCACTGCATCAAATCGCCGCCGTTTACGCAACCCAAGGACAGTACAAAAATGCTGTGCAATTCTACCAGCAAGCTTTATCGATGCGGCGTGAGGTAAAAGATAAATCTGGGGAAGCGATTACTTTGATTGGCTTGGGAAATGCTTACGTCAGCTATATTAAATCGCAACTTTACTACCAGAAAATCAAAAAGCCGGAGGAAATTAAGTCTTACCTGGAGGTAAGAAAATATTACCAGCAAGCCTTAATGATTATGGGGGCTTTAGGCGATCGCGCGGGTGTTGGTTGGAGTCTCAACGGAATTGGGATGACTTACGCCGCGTTAAATCAAAAAGAACAAGCTGTGAAATATTACGAGCAAGCCTTAGCCCAGATGCGCCAAGCAGGCGATCGCATCGGCGAAGCTACAGTAATGTTGAATTTGAGCCAAGATTATAACTGGGGAATCGACAATCAACGGGAATCTTGCCCGATTTCCCTGGATTTCTCCGAACCAGCTTTAGCTATTGTCCGCGAAATTGGCGATCGCCCGTTAACAGCAAAAATCCTGAATGCGATCGCCTCCACCTACAAAAATCAAGGACAACAGCCGCAAATAGCCCTGGAGTATTATCAACAGGCTTTACCAATAGCACGAGAAATTGGCGATCGTTCCCTGGAAGAGAAAATCCTGAATAATCTGGGCTATATTTACCATAACCAAGGCTACCCGCAAACGGCGCAGGAATATCAAGAACAAGCCTTAGCCATCAGACAGGAAATGGGTATTCATGTGGGGTGGGCGACAAATATTGTCAAACGGGCAATTTTGGTGACTTACAATATACCCCAAAAAAGACCAACTTTAATTACACTCTTGACAGGGGAAGCACTCATCCACTACCGCAACGGTGTAGAACACGCCAAGTTTGCAAGATACCCAGCCGCCTTGTCATCCTATCAGCAAGCTTTAGCGATCGTCCGTCAGCAAAAAAATCGCCCCTGGGAATGGGTAATTCTCAATCAAATGGGAACAATTTACGAAACTATCGGACAGTTACAAGTAGCCTTAGATACCTATCAGCAAAGCTTGGCAATTCGTCGGGAAGTTGCTGAACAGTCAACAAAAACACCAATCCCCCAGACAATTCGGGTAGCCTTTGGTACTGATGTCAACATTCATCGCCCAGAGGGAATCAAACTAGAAGATGGACTCAGCAACGGTTTGATTCAGGTAGGGAAAGGAAAACCAATCAAAACTGCCATCACGACTGTTGAATCCGCAGAAATAGCCGAAATAGAGAAACGCGGACAACGGCTAGAAGTAATCGCTGGGGTAGCTGGATGGCATAACTTTGCTGAAAATGAGGAAGAAAATACCTTAGCGAATATTGCAGATATCCACAAAACTCTAGGACAGTACCAAACTGCCTTGCAATTCTACAAAGAAGCCTTGGCAATCATCAATGCAGAAATGTCCAGCCCAGAAAATATCGAAGTTCGTCGGCGCAGAGAGGAATTGTCACCAGGAGATTATCGCCAGCAGGAACAGCGAATTAAAAGAAGTATGGGTGAAGTTTACGCCGCATTAGGACAGTATCAAACTGCCTTGGATGATTATCAGCAATCTCTGGCAATTGTGAACATGGAGAACAGCAGCCACAGGTTGGTTAATCAAAAACCGATATTGTTAACCCAAATTGGGGAAATTTACACCAATTTAGGCCAGTATGAAGCGGCGTTGACAGCTTACCAGCAAGCATTAGCGATCGCCCGTGATCCTCAAACTCAAGATAACTATTTTGTACCAGAACAACAAATCCGCCAATTTGGACAACAGGAATTATTTCGCTGGACAAGAATACCCTTTGAAAAGCCAGATCAAGCCGCAATTCTCAACAGTATCGCCGCAATTTACGCCAAATTAGGGCAGAAGCAAACAGCGCAGGAGTATCGTGAGCAAGCAAACACATTACAGCGCGAAATTAGCAACCGTAATCTAGAAAATATTACTGGTCAAAAAGCCGTCTTAATTACAGAAGTTGGTAGAGATGCAGCGAAAAAAACCCTTGTGCAAGTACAGCCATTAGAAGGAGAAGCGGTAGTTTTGTTTGCCAAGGGAAACAGTTACGCCACCCAAGGACAATACCTCAAAATTCAGTACCAAGCTGCATTACAAGCTTACCAGCAAGCCTTAACAATTGTTCGCCAGCAAAAAAATCGCCCTTGGGAGGGGATAATTCTCACCCAGATGAGTGCAGTTTACAAACAATTAGGAGACAATCAAGCCGCGACTCAAGTTGATCAACAAGCCTTGGCAATTAGACAGGAAATCGCAAAACAAAGTGAGAAAACAGCAACTATTCTGGGTAAAACGCCGTTGAGTGGGACTTTTGATGGCGAAAAGCTCGAAATTCGCCTTTCATCTGGCAAAATTACGACTTTTAACCCCGCAGGTGGCGTGATTTTCTTCGCTCAAACACCAGAAAAATTGAAAGCTGATCAACTGTATGAAGCAGGTTGGCGGCAGTATATCAAAAGGGAATATGCCAGAGCCATCAAAACCTTTGAGGCAGCTTTATTAATTTATCAACAAATAGAAGATAAAACAGGTACGGGCAGAACTTTGTTCCACCTGGGAGACGTTTACCATCGCCAAAGAAATTATCAGCAGGCGTTGAAATATTATCAGCAAGCTTTGGCAATTCAACAAGAAATCGGCGATCGCGGTTGGGAAAAATCCAGCCTCAACTCCATAGCAGACATTTACACCATCCAAGGTAATGAATTTTCGAGAGCAGGTAAATATCGAGAAGCTTTAGAAAAATACCAGCAAGTTTTGGAGATTGCGAAAAAATTAGGCAGCGAGCCAAGACAATGGCCGACTTTCCATCGCATAGCGAGAGTTTACAGCAGCTTGGGAGAGTATAAATTAGCTCTCGATTACTATCAAAAAGCCTTACCCATCCGGCAAGAAATTTTAGGCAACTGGGTAGGAATTGAATTTGATATGGGACAGATTTATAAAGTGTTAGGACAATACGAACTCGCTTTGAAATCTTATCAGGAAGCCTTAAAAATCGCCAGACAACCCGTACTGCTCGAATCAGACGGAAACAGAATAGGAGACATTGCAGGTGAAGTGAGGGCGCTGAATGCGATCGGCAATATTCACTACAGACAAGAAAAGTATGAATTAGCGTTAGATTTCCATCAGCAAGCCTTAACAGTGCTGCAAAAAATTCAGAACAAAGAACAACAAGAATTTCTCAAAGCAACAACATATTACAATATTGGGATTGTTTACTTCAAGCAAGAAAAATATCAATTAGCCTTGGCGTATTTGCAACCACCTTTAACTATTTATCAAAAATTCAAATCCAGAAATGCAGAAGGGATAAATCTCCACGCCATAGGAAACGTTTATTTAGAGCAAGGGCAATATGAATTAGCCGGAAAATTCTTACACCAAAGTTTAGTAATTGCTCAAGAAATTGGCAACAAAGAAGGTGAAGGATACATCCTCAATACTATCGGGAAGTTACTCGAAAAACAGAACCAACCAGAATTAGCAATTATCTTCTTCAAACAATCAGTAAATGCTAGAGAAACAATTCGCAATAATATTAGAGAATTAAGCAAAGAACAACAGCAATCTTATACAGAAACCATTGCCAAGGATTATCGCCATTTAGCCGATATCCTTCTGCAACGCAACCGAATTTTAGAAGCGCAACAAGTACTAGACTTGCTCAAAGTCCAAGAAATTGACGACTATCTCCGCGACGTGCGGGGGAGTGAAAAAACGGCGACTGGTGTTGTGGAACGTCCCCAAGAACGGCAAATTCGAGCGGTAATGAAAGCGGAATTTGAACAAGCGATCACCCTTGGTCGAGAACTCGCCCGACTGGAAAACATTAGTGTGAGCAGCCGCACCCCGTCCCAGAAACAGCGTATTTTAGAATTACGTAAAATTCAGCAGACACTAGCCAAAGACTTTAACACCTTCCTCGATAGCCCGAAAGTGCGCGAATGGGTCGCCCAACTCCAGCAAACCACCCAAGGGCAGAGTTTTAACCTGGAATCCTCCGCCAGCGCCTTACAAGATAACTTAAAACAACTCCAGCAAGGCGCAGTCATACTTTATCCCCTAGTATTGAGCGATCGCTTAGAACTAGTTTTAGTCACTCCCTACGCACCACCAATCCGCCGCACCGTAGCTGTTACCCAAGAAGAACTCAACCGAGCAATTTTGGAATTTCGCACCACCTTACCAAAACGTACCCCAAAAATCACAGTTCCCGCCCAAAAACTCTACGATTTGCTGATTAAACCCCTAGAAAATGACTTAGCACAAGCACAAGCCCAAACCATCATCTACGCTCCCGACGGACAACTGCGTTATGTTCCCCTAGCCGCCCTTTATGACGGTCAAAAATGGTTAATCGAACGCTTCCAAATCAATAATATTACTGCCGTCAGCTTAACCGACCTCAACACCAAACCCCAAAATCAATTAAATGTCTTAGCGGCAGCCTTTACCCAAGGCAACTATAGTTTTCATGTAGGATCTCAGCAGTTTGACTTTTCCGGTTTACCCTTTGCTGGTTTAGAAGTAGAAACACTCGCTCAAACCATTCCCAGCACCAAAAAATTATTAGACCAGCAATTCAATTCAGATATTGTGTTGGAAATGAATGATTACGCCGTCATCCATTTAGCAACTCACGCCGCATTTACCACTGGACAGCCAGAAGAATCATTTATTTTGTTAGGAAATGGCGATCGCGTCACCCTCCGAGATATCAAAAACTGGCGATTGCCCAATGTCGATTTAATCGTACTTTCAGCCTGCCAAACCGGATTAGGCGATCAATTTGGCAATGGTAGAGAAATTTTGGGTTTTGGCTACCAGATACAACAAACAGGCGCAAGAGCCGCGATCGCTTCTTTATGGTCGGTAGATGATGGCGGTACACAAGTATTAATGAATGCTTTTTACAACATCCTGTCCCAAGGCAAAACCACCAAAGCCGCAGCCCTACGTCAAGCACAAATCGCCCTAATTACTGGCAAATACGGTAACTTAACACCACAGTTAAGCGAGCATCTCAGTCATCCTTTTTACTGGTCAGCCTTTATTTTGATTGGTAATGGCTTGTAATCAAAGAGGTGATATCTTGTCCTGTAACAGAATTATCATCAAAGACCGCAGATAGGTAGGGAGCAGCTGACAGGTGTAGGTGACTCCTGAATGATATTGAGATAATTAACCGCAGATGGACGCGGATGTAGACGCGATAGCGGCTTCCCGCAGGGTACGCAGATGAATTTATATTCTACCCAAGTGAAAATAACTAGACTCAACAAAAGACCAAAGAATAATTTTGGAGGGGGTTTGGGGGACGCAACCGTCCCCCAATCGGGGGCTTGGGGGAGAATCCCCCAAATCTTAACTCATGGTCTGATAGTTAAGCAATTGAAGTAGTATGACAACTAGCTGGCGCGGTTTTTAGCTACCTTGTAGTGAGTGCGATCGCCTGATATATATGATGATTACTGATCACAGTTAAACTTAAAAATTATCCAGTGGCAAAAGCAGCAGATACCGGCAGTAAAAGATTAATTAGCCTCGCGCCTAATGCTTGGGCGCAATGGATAACACAACTTCCAGATGTCGTGGTTCAGGAAATTCTGAGTGCTGAATTTCAATGGATTAGTCGGGAAACAGATGTGCTAATCAAAGCATACAGCGAATCCTGTGGAGATTTTTTAATTCTCAACGAGTTGCAGTTGCGTTACCCAAAAAATATGCCTCTCCGTATGAGGGCTTATGCAGCCTTAGCAGAAGAAAAATATCAACTACCGATTTATCCGGTACTCATCAATATCTTGCCTCCTCCATCCACAATCACTGTTGTCAGTAGTTACCAATCCGAGTTTTTGGGACTAAGAGTAATTCAAGACTATCACGTGATTAACTTGTGGGAAGTAGACGCAGAGATTGTGTTTAGCCAACCATTACCCTCACTATTGCCATTTGTGCCGATTTTACGAGGTGGTGCAGAAACATCAGTTGTACAACGTGCATTACAGCAACTCCGAACCTCAGAGCAATTTAATCAGTTAGAACCATTGTTAGCATTTTTTGCTAGTTTTGTACTAGACATACCTTTAGTCCAACAAATTATGAGGTGGGATATGACAGTATTACGTGAATCACCTTGGTATCAAGAAATTCTTACGGAAGGACTACAGCAAGGACTACAGCAAGGTGTACAGCAAGGTGCGAGAAGACAGTTAATACAGGTATTGCAACTGCGTTTCGGTGCAATTCCCCAAGAAGTACAAGACAGGCTGGAAGATCAGAGTATTGAACAACTAGAAAATTTAATGGCTGCGGCGATCGCTGTCAACTCTGTAGATGAATTTCTTCAGAACCTTCCTTAACAAACACTCTGCGGACTTCGGCGGTTAAACATCGGCAATTAACCGAGCTTTCCTGAGCAAAAATTTCAAAACTGTTTCTTTTTGGGAAATAATATCAGCTCTACCTTGCATTCCCGCTTGAATATGACATAGATGGTGGTTTCTACCAAAACTAAAACTGTTGGGGATGATTGTCACCTCGTAAACAGCAGAAACAGGATTCTTGGCAACGGTGGAAACAACTTGATTTCCTGAAGGTTTGATTGTATCTTCAGAAATTTGACTAACAACACCTTTAAGAGTACCGTAATCGGGATAAGGACAGGCAGACACCCGCATCTGGACTTCTTGATTTTTGGCTAATTTACTGACATCATCAGGGGCGACGGCAGCTTTGATGACTAAAGGAGCATTGCTAGGGACAATTTGAGCAATTTCTTCACCCTGACGCACCGATTGACCAGGATTTCGCAAATTGAGTTGTGCGACAATTCCATTGTCACTGGCGGTAATTTTAGTTTGGCTGAGATCCATAACCACTTGTTGTAGTTCTCTGGTGTCGCGCTGGATCTGATTTTTCATTTGTAGTTGCTGTTGCAACAAAGCTTGCAATTCACGGTTGAGAGTGGCGAGAGTAGCTTGTCCACCGGCAATTTCTTGAGCAATCGTCTCTTGTGCGATCGCTACTTCCGCATCAATCGGATTGAGTGCAGCTTGAGCGCGGCGCAGTTTGGCTTGTTCGGCGACTACAGTTTGTTGTTGTTGGGCAATAATTTGCTTTTGTGCTTCTACCGCCGCTTGTCGCATCTCAATCGCTTGTTTTTGTTGAGCCACATCTAACTGCACTTCCTCTAATTGATTCAAAGATAAAACACCCGCTTGAACTATCTTTTGATAGCGATCGCGTTTAGCTTCCGCCGCACTCATGGCTATTTTTGTGGATTTCAACTGAGCATCAGCCCCACGTAATTCTATCTGGGCTTTGTACCATTCATTTTGCGCTCTGTTTAAATTCGCCTGGGCTGCGGCTACTTCTGCTTGGACGCTAATTTGCTGTTCTCGATAGTTGCGTTGGGCGCGATTGAATCCAGCTTGCGCCGAACTCACTAAACGGTTTTTGCGCTCAGTTTCCGCTTGAATTTGGCGATGGAGAGCTTGAATTTGAGCATCAATTTGTTGTAATTGTAATTGCGCTTGTTGGATGTTGCCTTGTAGTTGGCTTTTTTGAGTTTGTAGGCGGGAATCATCAATTGTCGCCAGCACATCTCCTTGATTCACTGCCTGATTTTCTTTAACCAAAACATTGGTTATCTGCCCAGTCATCGCCGCTTGGACAAGCCGTAATTCTCCCGTAGGACGGACGATCGCCTGTCCTAGTACAGTTACTCTGTATTCAATTATCGAAGATAAAGCGATCGCACCCCCCACAGCACCCACAAGTATCAAACTGCCAATTTTCACCCAATTACTCAACGGTGGCAGAAATTCATGGTCTTCCACTGGGGGCAAAGAGTCTGCATTAAACTGACTAAGCATAACAGTATTCCTGATGAAGAGTGCTGAGTACTGAGTACGGTAGAAATTAGCGAATGCTACTGGGGAAACTTGCATTCGGATAACAGTGGCAAGAATTTTTGCTGACTGATAAATTCCCAGCATCAAGAAAATCTAAATGCTCACCAGCTTGATGACACAAAGCCTCTGGAGAACCTTGAATTTTTAATTTTCCTTGTTCCAACATCACAATCCAATCAGCTTGCTGAATAACTTTGGGACGGTGACTAATTAAAATAGTGGTTTGACCTTGACGGTGAGCGAGTAACTGATTTAAGACTTGAGCTTCACTCACGGGGTCGAGTGCGCCCGTAGATTCATCTAAAATCAGCACTGGTGGATTATTCACAATTGCTCTAGCAATAGCTAACCTCTGCCGTTGTCCACCAGAAAGATTTGCCCCAAATTCTCCTAATACTGTTTGATATTTGTCGGGGAGATTGCTAATAAACTCATCAGCCCCAGCAATTTGACAAGCTTTGACAATCTGCTCAAAGCTAATGTGAGGTGAACCTAAACGAAAATTTTCCATAATTGACCGACTCCAAAAGTGTGCATCTTGCGGTACTAGCACCACTTGTTGGCGGAGACAGTCTAAAGAAAGATCCTCTAAATTATAAATACCAAAACGAATATTACCCGACTGGAGTTGATATAAACCTGCAATCAATTTTGCCAGAGTGCTTTTACCACAGCCAGATTTACCAATCAAAGCAATTACCTGACCCCCAGGAATCGTCAGCGAAAAATCTTGCAGTAGCTCCACTCTACCAGGATGATGAAAGTTGAGGTTGGTACAAGTGATATCTGCATTGCCTGGAATATTTACCCAAGGCTTTTGATTATGGTCTAAAATTTCTGGGGTCGCGTCAATGACTTCTGTGAGCCGTTGGGTAGCAGTTTTAGCACGGGTAAATTCATCAACAAAATCGATAGTAGTTTGAATAAAGTTGGTAAAGTTGCCATTCATACTATTAAAAGCTAAGAGCATCCCAATTGATAATTCTTGCTGAATGACTAAACTACTACCGAACCAAATTAAAGTAATACTGCCAATGCTGGATACTAAATTAGAAAATATACCGTTAACAATCCCAATTTGCATAGTACGGAAAGTCAAGTTAGCGAGGCGACTAAATCGACTTTGAAATTCTTCCCAGAATTGCGGAGCCGCAGTAGTAGTTTTTAGGGTAATAGCACCTTTAAATGTTTCTACCAAAACACCTTGATTTTCGGCGGATAACACTAGAACACTGCGGATTTTTTGCTGTAAGGTGGGTAAAAAAATCACGGTAGATAAAGTCATGACTAGCGCGATCACCCCAGCTAATACTGTAAGCTTAATACTGTAAAACAGCATGAAACCTAAAGATACTAAAGCGATAAAAAATTGGCTAGGTAGACTGACAACAACTTGTGAAATTAATTGGTTAATTTGTTGAATATCTTCTAGGCGACTGACAATTTCACCACTGCGCCGAGATTCATAGTAACTTAAAGGTAAGCGTAAAATCTGCCTGCCAAATTCTAAAATTAATCCTAGTTGTAACCGTTGCGAAAAATGGGCGACCAAATTTGATTGGGCTAACCGCAAACTACTACTAACCAAGTGCATCACAATCACAGCAATGGCAACACTAGTTAGCAGTTGCGTATCTCCCCGCACCAGCACATCATCAGTGAGAATTTGCAACAAAAAGGGCGAAGCGAGGGAAAGTAAACCTAAAACCGAGTTGAGTAATAAGGTTTGACTCAAAATGCCGCGATAAGGGGCAACACGCCGCAAAAAACGATCAAAACCGCCAATTTTTTCTGCTTCATCTTCCTGGGTAAAAAAGCGCACTGGATCTGGTTCCAGCAGCAGCATAACTTTGTTTGTCCATGCTTCTAAAAACCACTTTTTTTCTAGATAACGGATACCTGCACCTGGGTCAGCAACAACGTATTTATTACCTTGTTGACCGTAGAAAACCACCCAATGATAGCCTTTCCAGTGGATAATCGCGGGTAAGGGAAGGGTGATTTCGTTGAAAGTCTCCAGAGGTACTTTTACGGCTCGTGCATTGAAACCCAGAATTTCTGCGCCTTGTTTCAATCCTAATAAAGTGCTTCCTTGCTGTCCTGTCCCGACCGCTTCCCGACAGCGAGTCATACTAAAGGTTTTACCATAATGTTTAGCCACTGTTGCAAGACTAGCAGCACCGCAGTCTTCTTCACTATGTTGTTGAATTAGGTGGTATTTCATGTTCCCTCTTCCCTGTTCCCTGTCACCACGAATGAATTTAATTTTGTCCAACTACTTATTAACCTTGGGCGGTTCCAGTCCCAAAACTGAAGGAACAATCTCTGGTGTAGCGAGGCGCAGTAATTCATAACCAATACCCGCTAGTCCAGTCATCAGTCCTGGTGTTTCAACTCCCAAGGGAACACCACACAGCCAGCTATGTTGATTGATACCTTCAAGAATGGCAGCAGCAAAGCGATCAACTTGAGTTTTCCACTGCGGCTCATCAAGAGTTAGACTGGCTTGCAACAGCAGTTCTAAGTTGCCTAAATCTCCGTGACAGAGAGAATGGTTGTGACCAAAGCCCTGGTTGATGGTGGTTTTTAGGGCTGTGTTAATTTCGGAACGGATTTCTGCATCATCAATGTATGGCAAAGAAAGTAATCGAGCCAAGCCAATACCTGGTGCGCCATGACACCACGCTGTCATACAAGTAAAATTATTATCTTGATTTCCCGCAATTTTCTGGGAGAATTTGCGTAAATCAGGCCAATTCTCCACCGTCGGACAGAAAAGACTGCGCTCATAGTTAATAGCTGCTAGTGCTGCTATCTGAAAACGATGTTCGCCAGTTAGTGCTGCGAGTTCTAGAAGTGTCCAAGCAATACCAGCATTACCATGAGAGAAGCCAGTTAAGGGTTTTTCTCCTATATGATGATTGACCCAACCAATACCATGTTTCATGGGTTGTGCTTTCGCAAGCAAATGTTCTCCACATTCAATTGCAGCATCAAGAGTGCGTGATGAAGGTTGGCATTGATATAAGCTGATTAAGCTGGCTAAATATCCCGCAGTACCACCGATAATGTCAAGCATTTCATCTTGCTCAATCAAATCTGAGCAAAATTCAACTAACTTTTCAGCTTCAGCTAATAAGTCTGGTTTGTTCCACAATCTAGCCAGATGAGTGAAAGTGTAAATCATTCCTCCCCAACCATTAAAGCCACCAATTGATTTGAGGTATGCTTGTCCTTCTTTTATTTGCAGTTGCAGTGTGGTCAAGGCGGATTGGGCTAACTTGGTGTATTTTTCCTCTCCTGTGACTGTTCCAAGATAAGCCAGGAAAAGTGCAATTCCCGACACTCCGTCGTAGACATCCATTCCCACTGGAGCGAGAGTCCAGTTACCTCTTTCGGTAACTGTGATACCAATCCAAGAAATATCGCTTTCACCATGAAATGTGAGTGTTTCTAAGCGATCGCCAATTGCGCGTGCTGCTGCTAACAAAGAAATTTGATTGGTGATTGTCTGAGGTTCTGTCAGGGAGTAAGCTGGCCATCTTGATCCCTGGCGGTCTGCTCCCATCGTAGATGTCGCTAGGGAGGCGCGAATCACCCAAAGCTGCTTTTCTAAATCGGCGGGAGAAAGTTGTTGTGTGCGTTCTTGGACAAGAGTTGCACCAGATTTATCAAAGTAGTTAACAATTTTTTCACCTGAACTAGTCCACAAATCGCGTGAATTGGGACGGGTGAGAAACATGGGAATGTCACCATTTTGTAAGTCATCGCGCTCAGTAGGGATAATCTTGATCAACTGGGGGTCAGTTTCAACTCCCGACCACAGACGATCAAATAAGCGATCGCGTTCTAGCGCATTTCGCAGCATATCAGGATGAAAGCCTTCATAAAGCAACAGGCTATAAGTTGATGTTGCTCGAATGACAATCCGCACCTCGTCTTCAGCAAAGCGCGACAATGGCCCCTGATCTGACAACAACTCATCACGGTGTTTCAGCAGTAACTGATAAATCTGCGTAAATCCCTGAACTATAGCATCTGCATAGTCCAGTAAATTAACATCCCTACCATTCAAAGTTGGTCTGTTATGTCTTTTTGGTATTTCTTGCTTTTGGCGAACTAAGTGCATCTCATCTGTCCCGACTCCTTCCCATTTAGGAACCTCATAGGGAATCATTTGTCCAGCAGACGCACCCAATCCACTAATATCAACTCCTTCTGATTCTGCATTTGACCAAGTTCGATAAGGCAATAAACCAGTTGAAAAAACAGAGTTACTAAAAGTACTAATGACACGCTCTTTAGCTTTTGTCTCATCTAAACCACCAACGCGCTGATGAAAAAGCGCCTCTAAGTCAAGCAAAATCGGGTGTTCACCAGCCGCAATTATGTTCTCAGAGTGAAAATCAGTTGCTTCTAAGAGGTACAGGAGTGCAAGATAACCACCTTGTCTTTCATAAAAACGCCAAATTTCTTCTGTGGAGGAACAACCTTTAGCACTCACAAATTCCACCCATCCATAAGTTCCACAATCAAGAATTTTTAATGTTTGGAATGGTGGATGATCACCTCGTTGATTGAGCCAAGTGAGAAATTCCTGAAAATGAACATCAACAGCTAGTGATTTTGGCTTGTAAACTATCTGTAATCCTGAGCTAAATTTAGCAATCAAAACTGACCGCCCTTTTCGATGTCTGTCGCCTACATTGCCATCAATAGCAACCAGAACACCCAAATCATTCTCAGGACTAAAAATTGTTTGAATTTTCTGCCAGTCTTTACACAAATGATGCAGAAATTCCAAACTAGAATTTACCCAATTATTGAGACAAATAGTAATTTGACGAGCAAGAACTGGATACTCTTGTAAGATGGCAAGAGCTATATCTGGTTGGCGTAGTCGCTCTATAAAACTGTTAAACCGTTCATCTGGAGTATTGCCTTTAAGCAGCCCTTGTAGGCGAGCAACATTGAGTTCTAATACCATAGTGCGGTTTAGTATTTTCAGCAATTGTGATGGTAAACACGCACAAAGAATATCGTCAATATTTTCCCAATTAAAAGGAAGAACGGCTGCTGATTCCACACGTTCTTTGACTTGGTGATGTATCCTCTCAAGTGCTTGGTGAATTAGTTGCTCAATTACATGGCTGAATTTAAATATCGCCTCTTTGTGGAATATTTGAGGCAGAGGTCTTGATGCTTCGTTATGAGAACTAGAAAATGCGCTGATTAAGTCTGTTAACCATTTTGGGTTAACAGATTGACGTTTGTACACACTCTCAATTGATTCACCAAGCAGGTATAAAAATTCCTGCTCAGTTATCCCATCCATTTTTAAGCGTTTTTGAAAATAAGGTTCGATGGGCAATGGAAACTGCGATCGCCATTTCTGGATTCGCTGCTGGGCAAGTTGAATCTTAATTGTTTGTGTCGCACATTCACAAGTGTGTAATGATGAAATGCGTTCAGCTAGAGTATTAGCAAAATACCAATTTGAAGATTCAAAAAATAATTGATTCATAATTCTATATTAAACAGCAAGATAATAATTTATGTTTGGAAGATGACGCACCCATAAATTAATATGGGCGCATTCTTACAGCCTATTCAGAAGTAGCTGTTATTTAGTAGACTATGCAGAGTAAGTCTTGGGTCTTACCATTACAAGGCAAGTCACCTGTTGAGCAACAAACATCAATAGAAACAGTGATGGTTTGTTTTTTCAGACTAACTGTTCCTCCGGCGACGAGTTGTTGATTACCACCTACAACAGTTTCCATGCTGGTATTAGTTAATTCAACTAGACCTGCTGGATTTTCAGGTAATTGAGAACGTTGTTCATCACTCAAGCTATTGCGGTAGTCTTCATCTTTCCAAGCACGAATAATGTCAAAGTTAGACATGGTTTTTCTCCTTAATTTAAATGACGTAAAATGTTGAATGAACAAGGTAAAGTAAAAAGCTAAAAGCCAAAGAAAGAAAAAGAATAATGGTTACAAGCACCTAAATTTATTTATGGTGATTATCTTTTTACTTTTTATTTCTTACTTTTTACTTCTTACTTTTTACTTATTAAAAGGGTGTTTACTTAACGATGTGATGAGCAACAGTGAATTTAACTTGCTTCCTTTACATCGTTGCGTTTGAACCCTTTCATTAGAGTTAATGGGATAGGCTTTTTTGATTTATGTACTTATCCCTGAGTTATAAATGTTTTTGTAGCTAGTAAAATTGCTGAAATTATTACCCTGATAGGGTTGTAGTGATTATTTTTCTTATTAACAATCCTTTACAAACGGCTTTTTTTAACTGTGAATTGCTGGAAGTGCATAAATTAGCAAATCCTATCCCAATAACCAAATCAAAGGGTTCAAACCCCAAATAACAATAACTAGTCAAAGGATTTCTTATGTTTATCTCCAAAAACTTCTTAGCAGCCGCCACCATTGCCGCATCCTTGATTGTTCCTAGTGTTGCATCAGCCAATGATCGGGATATAACAGCTACAACCATTCCCGCTACCGCTTGCCGTCCAAATAGTGACAGTGGGGATGCATCAGTTGTCATCTCGAACGGAGCTTATGTTTTCAATGGCTCTGCTACTGGTACAGTCACCCTTTACTGTCCACTCCCAATTAACGCCAACACACTAGTTGATTTTTCCAACGACAACGATATCTCCAGATACCGAGTCTATTATCGAGATACTGACGGAATCGGAACGGCATCGGAAATTAAGGTAAATCTTACCTACCGAGACGCTACTGGTTTAACGACAGTCGGCGGTACATGGAGTTCTAATGGGTTCAACGTCATAGATAATACAACCCGATATGTGGATCTGATCCATGATGTAGGTTTGGACAGACTTTACTCATTCGTGGTAACTATGCAGAGAACTAACACTACACAAAACCCTGCATTCAGTGGAATTGATTTCCCTGTTATCGCACCACTGTAGCCTAGCCCCGACGAATGGAATTCGCGGCTATAAAAACAAAGTCCGCCTACGCGGACTAACTTCAAATCAAGGGTTTTGTTCGTATAGCCGCGACTTTAGTCGCTGGGTGCAAGATGTGAAAGGAAGTAGACTAAATCATCTGGTTAAAACCTTTTACCCTCATTATTTTATTACTCCTTGAACGGTGACAATTTTGGTTGAATTACAAAATTGTTGTTTCTTCCATGAAAATAATATGGAAGAATAAAATCAAGTTCTCATAAAAAAGTAACACTTACGCAAAAATCATCTGCAACTTTCATTTTTTGGTGTTGTGCTAGTTGCTATGGCTTTGGCAACCAAAGCAATGTACTGGCTTTTTTGTGTTTAGTCTTCTGTCACTAGTGCGTAAGTTCTGAAAAGTATCTGTTAAACTAGCTTCTTGCGCTCAAGGAGCAAGCTACTAAACACTAAGCGGAAAATCTCTGCAAATGAATGATCAATTCTGGACTTTGTATGACTTTATAGAAACTAGTGGTTATCCTCCTTTCAAACGGTTAATTCAAAATCGTTTGCGAGAGAGAATAGAAAAGCTGGTGCGGTTGCATCCCCAATGGGTTGAGAACGACTATGTGGATTATTTTGTCACAATTCTCAATGATGATTCCCAACCGGAAACAGAGAAAAAGTTAGCTCACTGGCACTTACTAGCTTACTTCGATCGCGATCGCTGTTATCTCATTTGGCGCAATTGGTGTCGTTTGCCGTTTTACGCTGCTTATGCCGAAAATTTATATGCTCTGACTAACGAACACCTGTGTAACCGCGAGAAATTACAGCAATATCTCAATAAGTACAAAACTAATGACTATAGTGGTGCAAGTCTCAAAACCTATATCTTAGGGGTACTGAGAAATGTCACTCGTGAGCATATCAATTGGGAATCACCCTGGCATTTATTATGCAATGTTGATATTAATAGTCGCAGAAAATTGCAAACCGCAGCCGAACGCCTGAAAGCAGCATTGCAAAGCACTGGTAAACAGGAACCAGAAATTTACCAATATCTTTTTGCTTGGCAATATTTTATTCCTGTTTACAAAAACAACCGCGTTTACCATCCTCAGAGACAAGGCGGGGGAAAATGGCCAGAACCAGAATTTTCAGATTTTGTTCAAACGGCTAAAGATTATAATTCTCAGAGATTTCAACCAGGCGCACCCCTGCAAGTCGCCGTTGGTGCAGCCATCACACCAATCATGGTTCAAAAATGGATGAATACCTGTATTGAAGCTTTACAGCAATCGGAGCAAATTAAGGAAGTGCCTTACGATGCTAATAGTAATGAACAGCCAGATACAGCTAGTTTCAACTTTTGGGAAGCTGGAGAAACAGAGGCAGAAAACGCAGAATCTTTAGCAGCAGTAGACTTGATTTTACGTAGCGAACTTGAACTGATTGAGCAGAATTTAGCTAAAATTCGCAGTCAAATTCCCATATCTTACCGTCAGGCTGTGATGCCTTTGTGCTATCCCCATCGCTTGGCGCTGTTAACTCAAGAACAGTTTGCTAGTAGAATGAACGTCCATCAAGGAACCGTCTCGCGCTATATTTCCAAGTATATAGAAACGCCATTATTAGAAAAGTTTCAGGAGTTAACCCGTGAACAGTTGAATCCGACAACTTATGTCACAACATTTTTAAATGATAAATTTAGCAATTTTAATCTAGTAGCTAATCCCCTTGCCTCTCAATTAATTGCTGCACTTGCAGATTTAGAACCTGAATTACAACAAATTATCAAACTTAAATATGGTCAAAAATTGAATATTACCGAGCTAACTAAAATTATTACTCAGAATAAATCTCTTACTCAAGAAGAAGTAACACAAAAACTAATTATAGCTGAAGATGAATTACAGAGCAATTTCTTAAATATCCTCAAACAATGGCAAAATAACTATATCAAATCATGGCTGAAAAACTATTATCAAAATTTAATTCAAGCTGAATTATTAAAATCGTTTACCCAATTAGAATCACCATACCAAGAAATTTTATGGCAAAAATATGCTCAAAAAATCCTCAAATCTAATAGTGATGTTCAAACAATTACCACAGCTAAACAGCAGTTACAGCGTTCTTTTATCCAGGGGATTGATCAGAAGTTTTGTATTTATTTAGAAACAGAAATTCAACAAATTGGGGAAATAATTGAAGATTGGCTATCGACAAACTTGCTCTACCAAGAAATTCAGAGAAATTGAGGAAGGAAAATGCTGAATTTGCAAAAAATTGCCACGATTTATCCGAATCAGATATGCTTGCCGTTATCACCAAAACTGCAAGCAGAAGCTTGGCAGCAATCTCAAGCTCATACTAATGCCGCAGCTTGCTGTCAAGCTTATCTGAATTATCTGTGTTTCAAGTCTTTTGTGCCTTGGTTAGAGGCTTGGTTAGCAGAAGAAGATGCTCACATTAGCATCAATAATATTTTTGCTGCAAATACTTGTAACTCCCTGTGGGAATTTGTGAATGGAACTCCTATTGATTTGGGGGAAATTAGATTAGTTTTAATTCCCAGTGAAACGAGTGATTTAGAGGAATTTGTTGTTCCCGGCGAGTGGGTTGATATTCCTAGCTGGCGAAAAGATTATTATTTGGCTGTGCAGATTAGTTTAGGTGAGCCTGAGCAATCTTGGCTGCGGTTGTGGGGATATGTCAGCTATCAAAAACTGAAGAGTCGGGGGATATATGATCAGGGCGATCGCTCTTACTATATTAATCAGGCTGTCTTGACGGAAGATATCACACAATTACTCCTCCTGCCTCAACCCAATTCTCGTCTCCAAACAGCAGCGCCACCGCAGTTATCTACAGCAGTAGTGGCAGATTTATGCACACAAATCAGTAATCCTGATTTATACTCCCCTAGATTAGCGGTAACATTTGAACAATGGGCAGCATTGCTAGTCAATGAAGAGTTGCGGCAAAAACTCTACCAACAACGGTTATCACCACCGAATTTAGCTGTCGTCAACTTGCGTCAGTGGTTACAAATGGCTGACGGCATAATTGCAGAAATTTGGCAAGCTGTAGAGTCAGTTTTAACACCGCCAGAATTCAGTGCTGTGCGGGGTGCGGAAGAGCAAGTTTCTGTGGAAGCGATCGCTCCAGTAATTCGCCTCCTCAAATCCAATCGCCCCGAAAAGGAACGCGCTCAAGCCGCCGGGGTGTTAGGACAAATTGGTGTCGGTCATCCAGAGGCGATCGCGGCGTTGGTAGAATTGTTACAAGTTGCTCAGGATGAGGAAACCCGTTGGGAAGCAGCTTTAAGTTTAGGCAAAATCGCCCCTGATCATCCCCAAGCCGGAATCAGTAAAGCCCGGTTGATTGATTTGGGCTTGCAATTGGCGGGTTGTCAAATGGCGCTGATTGTTACTATTCGTCCCAAAACAGAATCAAAAATCGCAGTGCGGCTACAAATGCAGCCAATCAACCAGCAACATCAGCTACCACCCCATCTGACACTGAGCGTAATTGCTGGCGGTGAAACTCGTTTGCAAGCAGAAACCAGAAGCGACGAACAAGGCGCAGGGAAAGACAAAATTCTGCAATTAGGCTTTAGTCCCCCGCCTGGAACTCAATTCCAAGTGCAGGTAACTTTGGATAAAGTCAGCGTGAGTGAGACTTTTATTGCGTGAACAAATTAGACGATATTATTGTGTTAATCTTTGCGTCTCTGCGTAAGACAAAAAATTAACTGGAAAGCAGCGATGAGCAGGGTAGCAGTTCTCAAAATTGGTAGGGGAGATTTTGCTCAAGGGTTTGAAGTATCCCTAGAACTGAGGGAAGATGGCGGTTCTTCGGTGGGGGAAATTGAAGGTAGGTTGGGAGCTAATACTGAGATTGAAGGCTTGTATTTTTTGTGGCAACAATCTTTTCGGAATCTCACCACTCTCGCCCGCTATGATGGTTGGGAAATTGAGGAAAGCTTACCGACGAATCGCGCGACTAAGGAAATTGCGGCTGATTGTTGGCAAAGAATGAGACAAGTAGAAACCAACTTCAATCAATGGTTACAAGCATCTGGGGAAGTCGGTTGGCAAAAAATTCGGGAAAGGTTGAGTAAAGAGTTAGCCAGTCAGCCGGATACTCTGCGGTTAGCGATTAAAGCCAAGGAAGTAATGTTATGGAAGTTACCTTGGCATACTTGGGATTTACTAGCAAGTTATCCAAATGTTGGTGTTAGCTACAGTCCGATAGAATATGAATCTTGGGAAATTCCGCAGCAGCAAACGCCACGCGATCGCGTCCGGTTGCTGGCAATTTTTGGTGATCATCAACACCTAGATTTAGAAGCAGATCGTCAGGCGATCGCCAATCTTCCACAAACAGAATCAGTTTTTTGTCATCAACCCCAAGGGCGAGAATTAATTACCCAACTCCGAAATCCCCAAGGCTGGGATATTTTCTTTTTTGCTGGCCATAGTCAGACTGTAGAACAAAGAGGGCGCATTAGTCTCAGTACCAGAGAAAGCATCGAAACTGAGCAATTTAAACATGCTTTTCGGGAAGCGATGCAAAAAGGGTTAAAGATTGCCATTTTTAACTCTTGTGAAGGTTTGGGACTAGCGCAACAGTTAGCTGATTTACACGTCCCGGTGATCATTGTTATGCAAGAGATTGTCCCTGATGTCGTTGCTCAATCGTTTCTCAAAGAATTCTTGCGGGAATATGCGGCGGGACAAACTTTATATACTGCTGTGCGCCGCGCCCAAGAACGACTAGAGGAATTTACGGATTTACCGGGGGCGACTTGGCTACCGATGATTTACCAAAATCCCGCCCAAGTACCACCGACTTGGAAAGATTTGCGGCCGATGAGCCTTCCTAATTACCGTCGTCGGCTAGACTGGAAAGATTTGCAAGATATCTTGGTACGGAGTTTACTGGCGACTGGCTTAATTATGACATTGCGGTTTTTAGGTGGACTCCAGCCGATAGAATTGTGGGCTTTTGATTTATTTATGCGCCTACAACCAGATGGTGGAATTGATGAGCGTCTTTTGATTGTCCAAGTTACAGAACAAGATATTCAAGAGCAAGGGCGGTATCCTCTGAGCGATCGCGTAATTTGGCAAACCCTAGAGAAACTCCAGTCCTATCAACCCAGAGTGATTGGCTTAGATATTTACCGCGATTTACCAGTGGAACCCGGACACCGGGAACTAGCCGCCCACATCCCGAAAAACTCCCGGCTGGTAACGACTTGCGAAGTCAGCAAACCAGAGTCGAACACTGATAAATTTGGTGTTGCACCTCCCCCTACTAGTCCGCCAAGCAATGTGGGTTTTAGTGATTTTGTAGTGGAATCAGATGGCATAATCAGGCGTTCTTTGTTACATATAGATCCAGGAAATTCCCGGTGTCAGTCTTCATTTGCCTTCAGTGCCGAATTAGCGCGGCGTTACCTCGATTTTGAGGGCATCAAACCACAAGCCACATCAGAGGGCAACTTGCAGCTTGGCTCTACTGTTTTTCAGCCTTTGGAAAATCATACTGGTTTTTATCACAACATTGATCCGCGTGGTCATCAAGTTTTACTCAATTACCGTTCAGCGCAAAAAGTTGCCAGGGAAGTTACCTTAGCCGCCGTTCTCAAAAATGATTTGCCGCCCCAGTGGGTGAAAGATCGGATTATTTTGATTGGTGTCACAGCACCCTCGATTGGCGATCGCTTTTTTACGCCCTTTAGTAAAGAAGTTGACAAAAAAATGCCCGGTATCGTCATTCACGCCCAAATGGTGAGTCAAATGCTTAGTATCGCTCAACAAGAACGCCCTTTACTAAGGTTTTGGCCCCAGGGTTGGGATGCGATTTGGATTTGGATTTGGTCACTCATTGGGGGTTTATGTGTTTGGAGATTTGACTCGGTTTTATATCGTCGAGTTTTAGCTGCGATCGCCAGTGTTATCCTTGTTAGTCTGTGTTTTGGCTTCTTCTTGAGCGGTCTTTGTCTCCCAGTGATACCATCAGTATTTGCTTTGGCAATTACCTACGTGATTAAAACTGGTTTAAAGCGGCATTTGGGAGGGAAATCATGACTGGGATGAGGTTTTTTGGCTGGACGATGGGATTAGGTTTGGTATGGGTTTTAGCTGTGAATCAGGGAGAAGTTTATTCATCCCCTATCAAGCAGTCCCAGTCAAAACCCTCTAGGATTTCTGCGGTAATTTTTAATCAACCACCCTTATCATCCAGAGGCGCACCGGGAAATCGCCAAGGTGGCGGAACTCGTGACGGGCGCAATTGCGCCGCCCTAGATATTAAAGAGCGTCTCACCGCTTTAGTACCGGCTGTGGAATCAGAACCAAAAATGAGCCATGTTTGGGGCTTAACTGTTAGCGCCTCTCCGACACTCTGGTTTTATGTTCCTTACCAGGCCAAAGATATTCAGGGGGCTGAATTAGAATTATGGGACGAAACTAGCCGCGAACAGCGAAATTACAAGCAAATTTATCAAAGAACTTTCACTGTTAAGGAAACACCAGGTGCGATCGCTCTCAGTCTGCCATCCACAGTTAAACTAGAACCAGATAAAAACTATCATTGGTATTTATCCCTAAATATCAATTGTCAGGGTGACAATGAATCAATCAATGTCAACGGCTGGATTCAACGAGTCAAATTTCAACATACTCCTTCCGTGAATCGCCAGCAAGTGATTTTGTATGCCCAAAAAGGCATTTGGTACGATGCTTTAACCCAATTAGCCCAACTCCGCCGCCGCAATCCCCAAAGCAAAACCTTGATGCAAGATTGGCAGAAATTACTAGGTGATGTTGGTTTAAAAGAGATTGCTAACAAGCCGATTGTTTCATGTTGTATGGCAGGAGGCAGGAGGCAGTAGGTAAAGATTTTGGATTGAATCTGAAATCTAAAACTGATATCATGTCCGGCAAATCAGTTATGACTCAACACATCTGTGCAGAAAGACAAAACTCTTTCTCCCGGATTTCTCTCTTGTGAGAAATCCAGGGATGTGGAAGGGGTGGGAGGATGGTGAAGAAATCTTTCCCCCCACACTCCCCACACTCCCCACACTCCCCTCTCTCTCCACAGCTGCTACCCATACGTGAGAAATTCGGGTTTCTCCCACTGCCCCCTGTTCCCTTTTAACAATTTGAACTTTTTTGATTTTTCTCGCGCTGTATAGTAATCTCTACCATGCTTTACTGGCGAGAAGTTCATGTTCTTCACATCTACTAAAACTCAAGTTGGTTTTATCTTGCAGTGGGCGATCGCTACTTTGGGTGGTTTTTTGATCAGTTTGTGCTGGATTGAAGTCGGGGAAAAGCCAGATGTGGGGGTGGCGCAGGCTTCTTTGGGTGGTTTGGCGATCGCATTTCCCCAAAGTTTACTCATCCGCCATCAAATTTTATCTGGGCGCTGGGTGTTAGCAACTTTGTTGGCTTGGGCAATCATCACGGCTATTGGTGTGGGTGCTGTGGGTTGGATTGTCCCCAATACACCAGCTTTACCCCTAAGAATATTTTGGGGGACAAATTTAGGTGCTGTTGCTGGTTTGATTATTGGCTTCGCACAGTGGACAGCGATCCCCAAGTCTGTAGCTTTGTCATGGCAATGGATATTTGTGAGTGCGATCGCTTGGGCGATGGCTGTACCCATTGGCGCAATTGTGGGAATGGTGTTACTCCGGTTAACGCGGTTGTTTTTAGGTGAAGTTGTTGGTTTAGCTATTGCTTGGATTGTTGTCGCCATCTTCACAGGGATCAATGCTTACCGACTATTGCGATAATTTATCATTTCTTATCCAGGCAAAATCATCATGCAATATTTTGTTATTATGCTGTTAATAGCACTGCATATTAAAATAACATTAAGAAATGTAATTTTTGGCAAATATTGCTTTTGAGTATACTTAGATGTATGCAACAATCTTAAATCATTCTTAATAAAAAATGACTAATAAATTTGCATCTGATTGCAAATGCACTCTGATCTTCAAGGAGATATATTTGTTGAGTTGACTGCTATTAAGTTTCCGATATTTCTGATAAGAATAGAAAAAGATCGAAAAATCAGTTGAGCAAAGACAGACAATGCTTTGCTGTAAGCGCAAAAAAGCATTTTTCATCACTTAGCATCATCAGGGGTTGCGCTTAGAGGAGTCATTAATAGCAGACAGGGACTCTCCCATGAATATAAATCCGGGTGAATCAACCGTTGAGTTGAAACAACAATTGCATTCTCAAATTCTCTTTGATCCAGAATTAGCGAAACACAGTGGTAGTGAACAGTTTTTACTGAGCATCTATAATTCTGTGCAGACATCTATATTTATCGTGGATGTTCTCGACGATGGAGATTTTCGCTACGTAGCCTTAAACCCCACCCATGAACGATGGATTGGCATTAGTTCTGAGAATCTGAAGGGAAAAAAACCAGAAGATATTCTCTCGCCTGATGATGCGGCAAATGTGCGTCAGCATTATGCTGACTGCGTGCGGTTTGGTAAAACCATTTCCTACGAACAATGCTTGCAATTTCAAGGAGTGGCGACTTGGTGGAGTACCACATTAACACCATTGCGAGATACAAACTCTCGCATTTATCGACTGATTGGCACAAGTAGTAACATCACTCCAGTGAAGCAGGTAGCCCAAGCAAAAGAAATTCAAACAGCCCAAGAACAACTGCTAGAAGCGATCGCCCAATGGATTCGAGAATCCTTAGACTTAGATACATTGCTGCATCAACTTGTAAAAGAAGTGCGGCATTGTTTGGGGTGCGATCGCATTTTGGTTTATGCCATACAGCCTGATGAAACTGGCGTAGTCATTGCCGAATCGACAGTCACCACCAATTCTTGTTTAGGGCAGAAATTCCCCGATCCTAGCTTGATTGGCAAATATCAAGAACGCAGTGGACGCGGTTGCATTCAAATTATTGAAGATATTTACACAGCCGGGTTACATCCTGACCAAGTTAAGTTGCTGGAATCTTGGCCTGTCAGGGCAAATTTAGTTGTGCCAATTTGGTCACAGCAAAAACTTTGGGGATTAATCACCGCCCAGCATTGCCATCAACCCCATCAATGGCAAGAAATCGAAATTGACCTACTCAAACAACTAGCCACCCAAATTGGCATAGCCGTTCATCAAGCCAAACTGCAAGAACAAGTACAGCATTTGCAAACCCAGCTAGAACTGCAAAAACAGCAAGCAAATAACTTTCAAACACTAGTACGTCGCATTACCGAACAAATCCGCGACCATCAATCTGCAACCCTGGTAATGCAAACAGCCACTCAAGAACTAACTCAGTTATTTCAACTCCAGTCTTGTTACATTGAAACTTACAATGCTGGTGGAAGTGAAACAACTGTTATCTATGAATACACCACTAGCACCCCAGAATATCAAGGATTAACCCGCCAAGTTACCGACTTGCCAGAAGTGTATCAACCATTGTTAGCCAAAAAACATTGGCAATCTTTAGAAATCGTTCCGGGATGGCATCCAAAACTTAAGGTTCTGACTCAGTTAGCTTGCCCAATTTTTGATGACCAAGGCATTTTGGGTAACTTGTGGCTGCATCGACCAAGCCAAGAAATGTTTGAGCCACTGGAAATTAGTTTAGTACAACAGGTAGCCAATGAATGTGCGATCGCCCTTCGCCAAGCCAAAACTGCATCCACCAATCAAGCACAAATGCAAACATTAGAACAGCAAGAACGCCGCAAAAACGAATTTTTAAGAACTCTCTCCCACGAACTACGCACACCCATAACCAGCATTAGCCTCGCCGCCCAAACCCTCGAAAGTATCCTTACCCCAGAAGGCATCTTAGATATCGAACTTGTCCCCCAACTATTGCAGATTTTGCAAAACGAATGTGGGCGAGAAAGTAAGTTAATCAACGATTTGATGCAGCTTTCTTATCTCGAAGCCGAACCAAATATACCCACATTGATTACTATTGACTTACAAACATGGCTACCACCCATTGTTGAATCCTTTCGAGACATTTCCCATTGCCAAAAACAAAAACTATACCTCAATATTAATCATCAACTCCCACCCCTAGAAACAGACATCACCGATTTAGAACGCATAGTCACCGAACTTTTAAGCTATGCTTGCAAATACACCCCATCAGGCGAAGTCATTACCGTTTCGGCTGATTTGACAATTGATGCAGTGCAACTTAAGATTCACAACTCCGGCTTGGAAATTCCCGCCAGTGAAATACCCCGGATTTTTGAACCATTCCATCGCCTAATGAAAAATGACCCCTGGACGTATAGTGGTACAGGCTTAGAAATGGCTTTAGTGCAGAAAATGGTCAAGCATTTAGGCGGGTCAATTAATGTAGAGAGTGTAAATCACCAAACCACCTTCATCATTACATTGCCCAGATGAACTAGAATTTAGCAGTCAAAATGAGTAACTGACTGTTAAATTCTGTTATATCAACTACGCTGTAACCCGCTTCCTGATTAACTTTACCTTGGCATCACCCCACAAAAGCTGCTATAATCATTATTTAGTGGGGGTGACTAGCTCAACGGTAGAGCAGTAGACTCTTAATCTATTGGTTGCGGGTTCAAATCCCTCGTCACCCACTGCTTTGAGAATTTTTACAGTACAAAAATAGTAAAAAACAGGTAATAGGTGACAGAGTTAAAAGTCCTTTGTTATCTATTACCAAATTGATATAAAGAAGCATACAATTAGCCTGCAAAGGCAGCCTTTGTTTGTATAGCCCCAGACTTTCAAGGGCTAGATGCTGACGCATTAGGCGTAAAAGTTTTTGTTCACCTAAACCAATCCAAAATTTCAAATACTAAATTGTATTAGACGTTTTTTTGAAAGATTGAATCAATGATGCAGAAAAAATTAGGCAAGTATTTCTATTGTAAACATAGGTAAGATAATTTAGTGACAATTTCATTAAAATCCTAAATTTAAAAATCAAAATTATTGGTGAGAAATTGGTGATATATGGGAACAATAATATTTAAACGTCTTTAGGATTTGGTGGTATGTTAGCAGTTTCTGGATATCAATTTAGTGAAGTACTCTACGATGGCTTGAGAACACTGGTTTATCGTGGATATCGAGAAATTGATCACAAACCTGTAGTAATTAAACTGCTAAAAAACCATTATCCGAGTTTTAATGAACTAGTGCAGTTTCGCAATCAATACACGATCGCTAAAAATTTACATAAACCTGGAATTATTGAAACCTATAGCCTGGAACCTTATCAAAACGGCTATGCGATTGTGATGGAAGATATGGGGGGAATTGCATTAAAGGATTATTTGACTGCGAGAAAACGGCAATCTCCTGAGTTTTTGCAAGAGTTTTTAGAAATAGCGATCGCTCTGTGCATTATATTAGATACACTCTATCGTGATGGCATCATCCATAAAGATATTAAACCCAGCAATATTGTCATTAATCCCAATACCAAACAAGTAAAAATCATTGACTTTAGTATTGCATCTTTATTACCTAGAGAAACTCAAACGCTGATTAATCCTCATGTATTAGAAGGCACATTAGCGTACATTTCTCCAGAACAAACTGGGAGAATGAATCGCTTAATTGATTACCGGACTGATTTTTATTCCTTGGGTGTCACTTTCTATGAATTATTGACTGGAGAATTACCTTTTAAATCAAACGATGTTATAGAATTGTTGCATTGTCATATTGCCAAAATTCCGCCAGAATTAGTTAACATTGCCGAAATTCCCCAGGTAGTTTCCAAGATTGTCATGAAACTGATGGCGAAAAATGCCGAAGACCGCTATCAAAGTGCCTTGGGAATCAAATATGATTTAGAAAATTGCTTAACTCAACTCCAAGCAACGGGTAGGATTGAAAGTTTTAAAATTGCCCAAAGGGATGTGTGCGATCGCTTTACTATTCCTGAAAAACTGTATGGACGTGAACTAGAAGTTGAAACTCTGCTAACAGCATTTGCTCGCGTTGCTAATGGTGCAACAGAAATTATGCTAGTGGCGGGTTTTTCAGGAATTGGTAAAACTGCGGTTGTGAATGAAATTCATAAACCAATTGTTAGACAGCGCGGCTATTTTATTAAAGGTAAATTTGACCAATTTAACCGAAATATTCCCTTTTCGGCATTTGTACAGGCTTTCCGGGATTTAATGGGACAATTACTCACCGAAAGCGATAAGAAAATTCAACAATGGCAGCATACAATTACTGAGGAATTAGGAGAAAATGCCCAGGTAATTATTGAAGTCATCCCGGAATTAGAACTAATTATTGGAAAACAACCATCTGCACCAGAATTATCAGGTAGTGCAGCCCAAAATAGATTTAATTTGCTCTTCCAAAAATTTATTAAACTATTCAGCGCCTCAGAACATCCATTGGTAATATTTCTGGATGATTTACAATGGATTGATTCAGCCTCATTAAAATTGGTGCAATCATTAATGAGTGAGGCACATCCTGAATATCTACTTCTGATTGGAGCTTATCGAGATAATGAAGTTTCGGCGGCACATCATTTAATCTTAGCGTTAGATGAAATTGCTAAAAATGGCACTACAATTAATAAAATCACACTCAAACCCCTGGATGAATTGGAATTAAATCAGTTAGTCGCTGATACCTTAGTTTGTTCCGAAGCTGTAGCCTTGCCTATTTCGCAATTAATTTATCAAAAAACTCAAGGAAATCCATTTTTTACGACACAATTCCTCAAAGCATTACACCAAGATCAGCTCATTTATTTTAATTATGAGCAAGGACATTGGGAATGTGACATAGTAGCAATTAATCAGCGATCGCTCACTAATAATGTTGTTGAATTTATGGCATTACAACTCCAAAAATTGCCAGAAACAACACAAGAAATTTTAAAATTAGCTGCTTGCATCGGCAACCAATTTGATTTAGCAATCTTAGCCATTGTTTCGCAAAGATCACAACCAGAAACTGCAACATCTTTGTGGAGTGCTTTAAAAGAAGGTTTAATTTTACCCCAAAGTGATGTTTACAAGTTTTTCATCAGTTCAGATCATCAAAATATTCATCAAGAAACTTCTGAAATTATCACCTATAAATTTTTACACGATCGTATCCAACAAGCCGCTTATTCATTAATACCTGAAGAACACAAACAACTTACCCATTTGCATATCGGGCAATTGTTGTTAAACAATACTCCTAAACATCAACAAGAAGAGAAAATATTTGCCATTGTTAATCAACTGAACTGGGGAATTAAATTACTAGCAACAGCCGAACAGCGAGACGAACTCGCACATTTAAATCTCAATGCAGCCCAGAAAGCCAAAGCCTCAACAGCATATAGCGCCGCTTGGGAATACTGCACATTTAGCCTACAACTTTTACCCGAAAACAGTTGGCAATATCAATATGAATTTACTTTAAAAGTATATCAAACAGCCATAGAAGCTGCTTATCTCAGTGGTGATTTTCCCGAAATGGAAAGGTTAGCAGAAGTTTTATTGCAACAAGCCAAGACAATTCTTGACACAATCACAGTTTATGAAGTTAAAACTCAAGCTTTAATTGCCCAAAATCAAGCTTTAGTAGCGATAAAAATAGTACTGAAAGTTCTACAATTATTAGGCGTAGAATTTCCCGAAAATCCCACACCTAATGATATTAGTGTGGCATTACAAGATACACAATTAGCTTATCAAAATCAAGAAATTGAGTCATTAATCAATTTACCATTAATGACTGATCCAGTACAATTAGCGATTTTACGCCTGATATCAAGCATTTTACCAGCAGCTTTTCTCTCATCTCCTATTCTTTATGTGTTACTAACATTTAAAGAAGTAAAAATCTCAGTAGAATCTGGCAATCACGCTATTTCTACCCATAGTTATGGTTGCTATGCAGCGATTATGTCTAGTGGGATGGGAGATACAGAAACTGGTTATAAATTTGGGAAACTTGCGTTAGATTTATTACATAAACTGAATGCTAAAGAACTGCAATGTAAAGTTTATTCTCTCTTTTATGGCTTTATTAAACATTGGCAAGATGCTCTGAGTACGACTTTAAAACCTCTGTGTGATGCTTATACTATTGGCTTAGAAACTGGAGACTTTCAATTTGCAGGCTATAGCGCAGTTATGCACTGTGCATTTGCATATTTTACGGGGCTAGAAAAGGAATTATCAGAACTACAACAAGAAGTATTAGCTTTTCATGATTCTCTTACTCAAATCAGGCAAACTACCTCTGTTTATTATTTAAAAATGTTGCAACAGGTACTACAATATTGCCAAATTAGTAGGAGTTCATCGCTATACTTACAAGGAGAGTTTTTTAATGAACAAATTATTTTATCCAAGTATATAGAATCAAATGATCGCTTGGGTTTATTCTACCTTCATTTTCATAAATTATTTTTAAATTATTTATTAGGAGATTATCAACAAGCAATTGTTGATGCTGCTGCAACAGCACAATATTTAGATGGTGTTGTTGGTTTTCCTTATATTCCTCTATTTTATTTTTATGATTCTCTAGCACACATAGCGGTGTACAAACAAAAACCACATTTGGAGTTAGATGAGTTACTCAAAAAAATAGCTGAAAATCAGCAAAAGATGAAAAATTGGGCTAATAAAGCACCGATGAATTATCTACATAAATTTGAATTAGTAGCGGCTGAATGTCATCAGTTACTTAATAATCACTGGGAAGCCATAGAAAGTTATGATCGGGCAATTGTGGGAGCTAAAAATAATGGCTATATCCGTGAATCTGCACTAGCAAATGAACTTTTAGCTATATTTTATCTGAAGTTGAATAAAGAAAATGCTGCCCAAGGATATATGCAAGCAGCATACTACGGCTATGCACGCTGGGGAGCAAAAGCTAAAACCAATGACTTAGAAAAACGCTATCCGCAACTCCTCAAACCCATTCAACAACAGCAAAGACTCAACTTCAATCCATTAGAAACTATTGCCACCATTGCTCAAACATCTTCTAGTAACAATACTAATATTACTGATGCTATAGATTTTGCCTCTGTCCTCAAAGCCGCTCAAACTATTTCTGGTACCATTGAATTAGATGAACTTGTCGCCAGCTTAACTGAAATTATTTTAGAAAATTCCGGTGCGAAAAAAGCAGTACTAATTCTCCCGGCAGAAAATAGTATTTGGCAAGTCAAGGCAATAACTAAACTTAATCATCAAACAAGTTCTCAAGGGAAAACAGAAACTAAAATTAACCCTCAATCAATAGAGACTTGCCCCGATATTCCGTCCACATTGATTAATTATGTCAAAAATACTCAAAAAACAATTGTTATTGATAATTGTAAAACAGATATTCCTGGCATAATTGGGGAATACATGCAAACAGTCAAGCCCGGTAGTGTATTAGGTAAGCCAATTATTTATCATGGGCATTTAGTTGGTATTGTTTATTTAGAAAATAAACTGACAAGTGGTGTATTTCATAGCGATCGCCTGGAAGTTATCCAAATGTTGTCAGCCCAAGCGGCGATTTCTTTAGAAAATGCCCGTCTGTATCGAGAATCCCAAGAAAAAGCCCAACAACTACAACAAACTCTCCAGCAGCAACAAACCTTATTTGAGGTGGTAACGCAGATTCGACAATCTTTAAATTTAGAGGCAATTTTCCGCGCCGTTACCCAAAATATTCGCCAAATTCTCCATACTGATCGAGTGGGAATTTATCAGTTTCACCTAGATACAAATTATGAATATGGTGAATTTATCGCCGAGGATGTCTTACCCTCATTTACTTCGGCTTTAGCGGTAAAAGTTCAAGATCATTGTTTTGGAGAACAATTTGCTACCTTATATAAACAAGGGCGCTATTGTGCCATTGATGATATCAACACAGATGCAATACTGGATTGTCATCGAGAAATTTTAGTGCAGTTCCAAGTTAAAGCATCGTTGGTCGTACCAATTATGCAAGATAATGAACTTTGGGGTTTACTCTGCATTCATCAGTGCGATCGCCCGCGTCATTGGCAAACTTTTGAAATTCAATTTGCCCAACAAGTTGGCGTACAAATGGGAGTTGCCATCAAGCAAGCAGATTTATTAATTGAAACGCAAAAACAAGCCACTAAACTCGAACAAACACTCCAACATCTCCAGCATACTCAAATCCAATTAGTCCAACATGAAAAAATGTCTGCATTGGGTAATTTGGTTTCTGGGGTAGCACATGAAATGAATAATCCTCTGGGATTTATTTCTGCTAGCTTGGAACAAGCTAAACCTATGTTGACAGATATTATTCAACATTTAAAGCTGTACAAAGAAAGCTCAAATCCTCCCAATTCAAATATTCTCAAACATGCCAAAGAAATAGACTTAGATTACACACTAGAAGACATTCCACAGATGATTTCTGCTATGATTTTAGCTTGCGATCGCTTAAAAAATATCAGCACCAGTTTACGTACTTTCTCCCGTGCTGATAAAGATTGCAAAGTATTATTCAATATTCATGAAGGTATCGATAGTACAATTTTAATTCTCAAACATCGCCTCAAGGCTAATAACCAACGTCCTGCTATTGTCGTAATTACTGATTATGGCGACTTACCAAATATTGAGTGCTTCCCAGGACAGTTAAACCAAGTATTTATGAATATTCTCGCCAATGCGATTGATGCCTTGGATGAATCAAATATTGGGAAGAAATTTGCAGAAATCGAAGCTAACCCTAATCAAATTAAGATTACAACTTCTGTGATAAAGCAGCAAGTAATTATCTCAATTGCTGACAATGGTAAAGGAATGACAGAAGAAGTCAAACAAAAAATATTTGACCATTTATTTACTACCAAAACAGTCGGTAAAGGTACAGGATTAGGATTAGCGATCGCTCGTCAAATTGTGGAAGAAACTCACAATGGCAAATTAATTTGTAATTCTGTGCTTGGTGAAGGTACAGAATTTATCTTACAACTTCTTGTATAGGAATTACACAAAAGTATGAAGAAACGCAGACACGCAAGCAGCTTCCCGTTTGCGTAGCGTCTCCCTTTGGGAGAAGAGTAGGACACAAAGTTATCAGAGTTTGAAAGAGTTATAGTGCAATACCAATTGCACATATTTCGATCCCCTTAAATCCACGCCACTTGCTACAACGGAGGGAACCTCCGCAACGCAGTGGCTCCCCTTAAAAAGGCTACGGTGTACACACAAGTCCAAGTAAAGTAATAAGAGCAGGAGGCAGAAGGCAGGAGGGAAGAGGTTTTTAGCTTAGTTAATCTTTCGTAACATAGTTAGGTTTTTTCCCACCGACTTACTTAATACAGCGTTTTTCATTCCCATGAGGTACATTCATCTAGCCTTTATCCCCTATCAACTGGTACTGCACTTAACCGAAAAACGCTGTATGTCTCTCTAGTTATTACAAAGGTTTCGTAATTTTTAATTGATACTTGGTAATTACTGTTTAAATATTGAGAATGAGGATTAAAGAAATTAGTTTTCTAATCTTCAGTCTTTAGTTAAAGCATAATAGCCAAAGAACAAGTAGTAACAAGGAAGAATCAATGGTTGATGACAATGGCTCAATTCGCACTTTATCAGTTGATATTGGTGGTAGCGGTGTGAAAGCGATGGTTTTAGATATTACCGGAACTCCGATCACAGAAAGGGCGCGGGTAGATACACCATCCCCAGCTAAACCAGATGTCGTAATTAATGCGATCGCACTTTTAGCCGATTCTCAAGGTAATTTTCATCGGGTTTCCGTTGGGTTTCCTGGTGTAGTGCGGTGCGGAGTCACAGAAACAGCAGTTAACTTACATTCTGATTGGATTGGTTTTGATTTTGCCACAGCATTATCCCAACGTTTGAATAAGCCAGTCCGAGTAATTAATGATGCAGATATGCAAGGCTTAGGCGCGATCGCAGGCAAAGGTGTAGAGTTAGTAATTACCTTGGGGACTGGCTTTGGTTCGGCTTTATTTGTCGATGGTAAACTTGTACCGAATATGGAAATGGGACACCATCAGTTTCGCAAAGGCCAGACTTACGAAGAACAATTAGGACGTACAGCGTTACAAAAGTATGGCGAGAAGAAATGGAACAGGCGCTTAGAAAAAGCGATCGCTTCTTTGCAGCATTTATTTAATTATGATTGTCTTTATATCGGCGGTGGTGAAGCCGTGAAGGTAAATTTACAACTACCTTTAAATGTTAAACTCATACCCAATGTCACAGGTCTGTTAGGCGGAATTGCCTTGTGGCGTGATTAGAAATTTCAAGAAGTATGAATTAATTGGTATATCAACATAATCATAATTATGTATAAAAAGCCATATCTCGTATAGTACTGCTAAACTGGGGAATGTCCCCAAGAACCATTAACTATGCTCAAGCGATCTAAGTTCGAGACAACCCAAACTCAAATCATGCACCGCGCCGAGGATTTAATTAGTGCAGCCTCGAATCGCTACCGCATCACGGTTCAGGTGGCAAATCGCGCCAAGCGGCGGCGTTATGAAGATTTTGAAAGTTCTGAAGATGTGATGATGAAACCCGTGTTAAGGGCAATCATCGAAATGTCTGATGAACTGACTCAGCCAGAAATTATTGGTGAAATGTAAAATTAGTCCAGCATTATAGCCTAACTACACGAACAAAACCCGCATAGTCGGGTTTTAATGTACTTTTGCCGATGTTACAAGCAGAATAATTCTGCGTTGCTCAATTATCCCACTAATGGTTGTGAAGTTTAATTCAGCATTAATTATGGTGTTGGTTGTGGGTGGGCTTGTTGTGAGTTTCGGCACAAGTCAACTACACAAATCTAGTATATTTGGTATTCAGCCTGCTTTAGCTCAAAGAATTAGTCCTTCTGATGTTTGGCAGTTAGTATATCAGCAATTACCAGACCTGCCGAAAGAAAACCAGTACATCAGCAAAGAAACTGGCAAAAAAGCGGAAAATAATACTTTGGCTAATCGCCTGATACGCTATCACGTTTACGTCAAAGAGCGATCGCCAATTTATCGTTTGGACTGGAAGCTAACAATAGCTGATTACCTAGGAGCCAATGAAATTATGTATGACACCACCTATCCAGGTAATGATATATTACGCCAAAATCCCATAGAGGGCGATCGCGCTGCCGTTTCTCGCCTGAGTCTCCGCCAACGAGATGCTTTAGTCCAAACATTAGTCAATATTTTTAACCCCAACGGACAGAACACCACCAACGAACCGCGCCCTAGCACTTCCACTACTCCCCAAACAACCCAAACAGGCGGTGCTGAACTCTTGAAGTGATATGAGAAGGCAAGGAGCCAAGAGGTTCATTAACCTCTCTTAAACATAGTTTTATTTTTTCCACCGACTTACTGAAATACTTGTAGAGACGTTGTATACAACGTCTCTACCTACAACAACCGATAAATTGTATCTTCATCAAGAAGCGGGATTACAAAAAAAATCGATACAAAATATTTCCGTTTTCATCAACTTCAAAAGAAGCATTGAGTTCCTTTGATTTTTCATCTAAATATTGTTTAGCTTTTGGGATTGATATTTCACCATTTTTCGCTAGTTGTAATAACGTTATTCTGCCAGAATTCTGCTCAAGTAATTCTAAAAAAACTAAATTAAGCCGCTTCTGCTCTGATGCAATTAGTAATGCTTGTTCTTTCTGCTTTTGCTGCACTAAAGACCAACTCAAATAGCCGCCTAGAATTGTTGATGGAATCGTCAAAATAACTAAAGCCGCGACAGCATCGTTTTTACTTTGAGATGGAGTTTTAGGATTGAGAATATCGAGAATTGCTAAAGTCGAAAATGGAATACCAAATAATAAAAAACATACTGCTAAAGTCTGCTTAATTAATTTCATATAATTTTACACTTACTAATAAGTAGTAAATTTCAAATAATAGTCTTATTATATACGGCTTTAATTACAGTAGTGAGGGAGCGATCGCCCTCGAATCTCATACAAGACAAAAAAAGATAGAATCTAAAATCTCAAATCCAAAATCTCAAATTTGCAAATGGAACGTCTCATTAAAAGCGGTATAGGTTGGCGTATTGGTTGGAGCTTTAATGCACCTGAGTTTAAAGGTTTAGTTGGTACAGATGATTGGGCTATTGAACTAACAGAGGCTGAGTTAAATGAATTTTGCCGTTTGTTAGCACAGTTAGCAGAAACCATGAAACAACTCACAGCAGAATTAATGGATGAAGAAAAGATTGCTTGTGAGGCCGAAAGCGATTTATTATGGATGGAAGTAGAAGGTTATCCCCATGAATACAGTCTGCGCTTCATCCTGAATACCGGACGCTGTGCAGAAGGTAAATGGAATGCCTCTGCTATACCTGGTCTGTTGCAAGCTGCTGGGATGTTAAAAGTTTTTTAAACTTGACCCTTGATTCTCCCGAAGCGTTGCGATATAATGATAATTCTGACCGGGGCGTAGCGCAGCTTGGTAGCGCGCCACTTTGGGGTAGTGGAGGTCGTGGGTTCGAATCCCGCCGCTCCGATTGATAAAATCCCTAGCCTGCTAATCTTGATGTAAGATTAGCAGGTTTTTTCACAGAATTCAGTACCATATTTGGTGGATAAGGAAGACAAGGCTGATTAAACCCATTCTGGTTAAAGAGGAACTGTGTGGTTTATTAATTGTTTACCAATGCGCTTCGCCTCACCAATGGTCAAGTTTTGAAACTCATCTTCTGCGACAAATTACTGACCAAATAGGTATTGCTATTGCTCAAGCTCAATTACTCAAAGTAGAAACCCAACAACAAAAAGAACTAGAAGTAGCTCGTCGTCAAGCAGAATTAGCATCTCAAGCCATTTTTAACACAATCTTGTAATTAACAGAATTGCCGTAACAATCGAGCTTTATCACCTATATTACTAACTACCAGTGATGCTCTTTTTTGAGCGATCGCCAAACTTTGTTATCTACTGAAAATACTCTGAACACAAGTATAAACTTTTATATCATTACCCTTGTCGTTTCAGAAATTATTGCTTGATAATAGCCACGTACAAACCACCTACTTGGATAGAGTTTGTATAGAAGCGATAGCTGTAATGTCTATCTTTGTTTAGATTTTCTTTATCTTGGAGATGAAAACAATGAAATCAGTTCTGAAACTATGTATTGCAGTCCTGTTTACATTTGTTGTGTCTTTTATGACTACAAATTCTGCTTTGGCTTTGGGTCAGTTTAGTCTGACTTGCCGTAACACTGGTATTCAAGGTTCCGTTCTAACCTCTACTTGCGAAAGAGCGAGCGGTGGCGTTTACAAAACTAGTTCTATTGATTTGAACCCAGTAGTTGAAAATGTTGATGGTAGTCTGAAGTGGCAACCTAGCAACTTTTTTGAGACTTGCAGAAACACCCAACTAGTAAGTTCAAATGAATTAAGTGCTGAATGTAAAACCCGCGCTCAACAGTGGGTTCCTACCAGAATTAACCTTGACGCTCATGTTGCCAACATTGATGGCACTCTGCGGTACGAGTAATATCCAGAGATAGCAATCTTATTGAATGAGGACGGGAAACAGGGAACAGATTGGTTTGGCTCTCATTTAGAACTATATGTTAGCTCTCTTCTATTCCTTGTTTCCTGTCCCAAAAGCATCATCTTTGTATTACTAGAGAAGTCAGGACTGCCGTATAGTAGTCCTGACTTCTTCTATCTCTATTGTTCAAATATAGCAGTAGTCAGATATGTGAGGACAATTTGAAAGCTTGAATACCAGGAATAGTAAGACTTTTCCTCCTGCCTCCTGCCTCCTGCTATATCAATTCAATGCCGAATTAATTGCCTCTTCCTGACCAACTAAAGATAAGTAAGGGGTTTGTAAGTGGCGACTAGCAGCAGCTTGAGCATCTTCAACACTCACATCCGCAATTAGCTGTTGAAATTGACTATCAAAATTAATCCCTAAGCCTAAAATTTCATACCAGCCGTAAATCTGGGCAATTTGCCCGTTAGTTTGTTTACCTAAAGCATACTGTCCGAGAATTTTATTTTTTGCAGCTTGAAAGGCGTTGGCGGAAACTTCCGTTGCTGAAAGTAAATCTACCTCCGCTCGCAGTCCCTCAACGGCAATGGTGGTATTTTCTGGGGCTGTACCCATATAAACGACAAACGAACCAGGATACAAGCGCGTGGGATAAAAAGCAGAGACTTCGTAAGCAAGACCACGTTTTTCGCGTAATTCCACAAATAAACGACTGGATAAGCCATTGCCCAAGTAGGTAGACAGCAGTTTCAGTGGGGCGTAATCTGGAGAATTGACGGCTGTCCCTAAATAACCCAACATCACAATAGATTGTTGTGTTTGTAGCGGCTTGAGTAGACGTTGGGGGTTAACGGGAATTTCGGGCAGATGCAATACTGGTAGTGGTTGTGGGGGTATTTGCCAATCACCAAACACTTGCTCTACTAAGGCGACGGCTTCTGTTAAGGTAATTCTGCCGGCAATACTCACAACCAAATTATCAGGGCGAAAATAAGTTTGATGATACTGCAATAAGTCTTGGCGAGTAATGCGGCTCATGGTAGTTTCGTCACCTAGCAATGACATCGCATAGGGATGATTTTGGTATATTGCTTGTCGCATTTGCTCAAAAGCCAAAGTAAAAGGCTGTTCTTTTTGAGAGCGAATATCTTGTAAGGCTAACCGCCGTTCTAATTCTACTTGTTCATCGGGGAAAGTGGGCGATCGCAAAATTCGTCCCGTCAATGCCAATATCTCTGGAAAATCCGAGGTGACAGTCTTCAAAGACAACAAAAAATAATCTGTAGAGGTATCTGCACTCAAACTAGCCCCTACAGATTCTACTTGTTCGGCAATTTCTAAGCTAGACAGTCCTTCACAGCCTTTGGTCATCACCGCCGAAAGCAAATGTGCTAAACCTGCTTGTCCTTGTTGTTCGTAACAACTACCAGCCCGGAGAAAAATTCGCCCAGCAATAATATCCGCCGCCGGATTTTCTGCTACTAACACAACAATGCCATTGTTGAGTACGGTGCGATGAATCAAGGAATGAGACAGGGAAGGTTTTACAGTTGGAGTCATTTTTTAATCGTCAATGGTCAATGGTCAATAGTCAATGGTCATTTTGTATGCTTCCGCCTTCCTGCTTCCTTGCCTTTTCTAGAACAACATCTGGATTAACATGGTTTCAGGATAGTAACTGCATAATTCTGCGGTGAAAGATACTGTTTAGCTAATTGTTGCAGTTCTTGGGTAGTAAATGACTGGACTTGCTGGGGATAAGTTGTGGCTACTTCTGCTTTGGCAATAGTGTTGTAGTAACCATACAGCCCTGTTAATTGGTTGGGCGTTTCCGTCGAAAAAGCATACTCATTACATAACAACCTACGCATTCTCGCTAATTCTTGTTCTCTAATTCCTTCAGTTTGCAAATCATGTAAATGATTGCGAATTAAGTACTCTACTTTCTCAATGTTTTCTGGTTCTAGCCAAGCAGTAATAGTAAATAAACTCGATTCTTTTTGTAGGGAAAAATTACTACACACTCCATACACTAATTGCTGTTCTTCGCGCAAGTCACGCACTAAGCGAGAAATCCGCCCCTCTGTTAAGAATACAGATAACACATCTAAGCCATAAGCGGTGCGGAGTTGATCAACTCCCGGTGCAGTCCACGCCATTAGTAACCGCCCTTGCTCTAGCCTGGGTAAACAGAGTTCTTGACGCTGTATACCTTGAATCACTGGTTTTTGGACTGTGATCGATGGTGGACAATCAATAGGTGGGGCAAAATTAGCAAATGATTGATTTACCAATTCCCAGGCTTTGGCTTGTTCAATTCCGCCCACAATTACCACAGTCATATTTTCTGGCTGATAGTGAGCGCGATGAAAACAGCGCATATCATCGGCTGACTGCTGCATTAGTTCCTGTTCTGTACCCAGCACCGAACGTCCATAAGGATGCTGCGGATACACATTTTTGATCAAGGACTGAAATCCTAGCCATTCGGGATCATCATAACAAGAGCGAATTTCTTCTAGAACTACATCTCGTTCGCGCAGAAATTCATCTTCAGGAATCGCCGCATTTACTAGTAGTTCTGCCAAATAAGGCAAAGTATCTTCTAAATAAGGTGCAGCCGTTGTCACACAGTAATGAGCATAATCATGACTGGTGGCTGCATTACTCACACCACCACGGTTTTCAATTTTATAATCAAAAGCTCCAGGGGCAATTGTGGCTGTGCCTTTAAAAATCATGTGTTCTAAAAAATGAGCCATCCCAAACCACTGTTCTGGCTCTCTGGCTGCTCCAGCACGCACCCATACATCCGCCACAACCACGGGAGTAGTTGGAATCTCTTGATGAATAAATGTTAAGCCATTATCAAGTTTTAAAATCGAGGCTGGAAAAACAGGATGAATTAATTGTTGTGACAATTTTTTGTAGATTAACCACAATTTAATGTAATTAAGGCATCTTAACTCTTAACTAAATCTAAATTAGAATCATTTGATACAGATTTATTAATATTTATAATGTATCATTTTTAGCCAAAATGCGACAGAATACCTCATTTGTGTATATATTTCCGCTTTTAGCTCTTACCTAGAGCTTATAACCCGTTTTCTTTAACTGAAGATTGAGTTATGGAAATGGTACTATTCAAAAGTTATATCTAAAATTGTGGTTAATAGTTCTTGCATAGATGTTTGTTGGACTAACGCAAAGATGGAAAGAGTAATGCGAGAAGAACAACTAATACAAGCAATCTCAAGTTTAAGGTCATGAAAAGGTAGATTCCCTGATCAGAAGTTTCGGTTGATACCCTTCTTTGCCTTAACTTCATAAATCTTATTGTGCTGTGTATCTCAGCATTTATCCACCGTACTTATGCTTAATTTTACGAAATATTTTTTAAGTAAAAATTCGGTGTTTCAAATTGGGAAATCAAAACTTCAGTAACACTGTTAATGAGGCTTTTGAAAGATGCGATCGCGGTGAAATTTCTGGTGTTGCTGATTAATGGGATGATTTTTTTTCGCGTAAAGGCGCAAAAATTGATAGTTAACCTTGCTGGAGGTGTTGAAAGATGCGATCGCACATTTAAAGCACGTTGATTCTACCATCATCTTGAATGTACACCGAGCGATCGCCAGGAACGCGCCAAGTTGGACGCAATTCTACGCGCAAGGTAGTTAAATTCGGTCGAGAAAGATTAGCTTCTATTGATCTACCCGTTTCATCCCAAAATATTAAAGATGTGTTTGGTTCCGTACCTTCTAACTGATCTAAATATAAAATCTGTCCGGGACTGAGGGAAATTGGGTCAGTAATGGAAGGCTTTTGTAGTTTCAACACACGCGGAGTTCTGTTAACTACTTGCACCCGGACACGCTGCCCTGGTGTAAATTGGAGTGGAGCCTTACCACAGTTAGAAGCACAAGTTCCAGCCAATGAAATTTTCGAGTCATGGCTGGTGGTTAATAGTAAAGTAGCGGCAATTAACAAAGTTGATACTAATTTAGACATGGCATCAGAATTTACACAATTGGTATTTAAGGACTTCAGCCTAACACCGTACTGAGTAGATTGTGTATTAGTGTAAATCCTGATACGAGAAAAGTGCTGAGTGCTGAGAGGGGGAGACAAGGTAGAAATACTGCTCTCTTATCTCCCTTGTCCCCCTTGTCTCCCTTGTCCCCCTTGTCTTATTTACTTTCTTGCATACTTCTAACTATTTTGGTCACAAGTTTTCTGGGTGTAAATCTCACACTTTCAGAAAGTAGTTTATTTTTCAAGCCAGGAACAACTACGGTTTTGTTATCAAACAAGGCATCATAGCCAATTTTAGCCACAGTTTCCGCATCCATAATTTTTTGACCACTGACAAGTTTTGAGTCTTCCATTGCGGCGCGTTTTTGAAAACCTGATTCTGTCGGCCCTGGACAAAGTGCAGTTACAGAGACACCCGTACCTTCTAATTCATTAGCGATCGCTTCTGAAAATGATAATACATAAGCCTTACTCGCATAATAGACCGCCATTAACGGGCCTGGTTGAAAAGCCGCAGTTGAAGCCAAGTTCAAGATTTTGCCATAACCTTGCTTCACCATATCTTTGAGGAACAGCTTGGTTAAATGAGTCAGACACATCACATTAACTTGCAGCATTTGTAGTTCCGCAGTTAAATCTGTTTCGTTAAACAAACCATAGCTGGCAAATCCCGCATTGTTAATCAGAATATCAACTTTGATTGATGCTTGTTGTAACTCAGCAAAAATTTCCTCTGGCGCAGCAGGATTTGCCAAATCTTTAGCAATAACTTTGACATCGATCCTAAAGTTAGTTCTTAATTCAGCAGCAATTTGATGGAGTTTTTGCTCATTTCTGGCGACTAAGACCAAATTGTATTTGTCTTGAGCAAATAATTTAACAAATTCATAACCAATCCCACCCGATGCACCAGTAATTAGGGCAGTTTTTTTGCGATCGCTTTGCATAACTTCACCTTAGTTAAAATCTAGTAAACAAAAATAGTTTGGTTATTACTCAATATGGTTCAGTTAAGAAATTTTCCCTGTGGAAACAAGGGAACAGTAAAGTTTCACCAATTATTGCCATTGCGAAATTTCCAACTTGATAGCTGATTCTGCACCAACAACATCTCGACCACGTTGCGGTAAGAGAATATCAGTACCTAAACTTAAATCAATATTTGGTTCTAAACTTTCAGAGTTCCAACAGTATTTTGCTTTGTATGTATTATCTTCGGCTGTGACATCCACAATTAAATAATCAGACCATAAAGGTAACTGGTCAATGTGGCTATCAAACAACCAATCTCTTTCTTTTTTTGTAAAAGAATGCAGCGCCAAACGAATTGCATATCTACAGGTATTATCACTATGAACTGCATAGCGGGGAATTAAGAAAGCCGTAAACAAAGGTACAGGCTTATCTCGCATTAATTCCACCGTAATCGGACAATAACGGTCAATAGCTTGTTCATGTATGGGAGTAGGAAGACCACGCAAAGCCACCCGGACTTCCATTTGATAAAAAGTATTTTTGCTGTCAATTAATTCCACATTACTCAAGGACAGCTTAATCTTGATATCACCAAACAAAAATCTTTGGAGATTTTGATAAGCTTCTTCGGAATTGACCATTCCATAACGGCCGCCATGAGTCCGATGAATATAAGCACGATGCGCCCCTCTGACGTAAGCTTTTTCTATCTGTACTAAACCATCACTTTGCGGCCCCACAGCCTTTTGTGAAAAGCCAGCAGCATTTTCATAATCACGGGCATTTGTACCAATAATACAAAAAACTCTGTCTGGTGAAAAAGCATTATCTAGACTTTGAGTATCAAAATTTTGGGGTAATTCTGGCATTAATTTCACTTTTGGAGTGAAATATTCATACATTCTTTGTGGGCCAAAATCATCAGAATTATTCCATTTCAAAGTATCTCTGATACCTTCAATTAAACCGCCACCGACTTGAAAATAAATTCCCCCATGTGGTGTACCATACGTAAATAATTTATCAATATGGTCTTCAGCTTGTTCACCATGATCTGGATAAATTTTCTGAATTAAACTCCGACAGACCAGACCACCCATTGAATGAGCAATTAAATAAACTTTGTTTGCGCTGCTTTCTTTTTTAACAACATTAATTAAATCTCGTAAACCCTCAGCAATTTCCTCCATTTCTAGCCTGACGGTTTTTTCTTCACCAAAACTCGGTGAAGTCATATCATAAAATCGATAAATCCAAATTGTTTTGATATTACTGCTTAATTGCTTATTATCAAACACAGGACGATAGCCGTGGTCAGTCATCAAACGCAATAAGGGACTCTCAAAAAAGAACTTTTCTGGCGTACCTTTTTCTCCCACACGAATATGGGTTGAACCACTATTAAACCCGTAAAATGGATCATTCACAGTTTGATCAACATCTTTATCTGTACCTGCATAGCCACGCACATAAATAATTGGTAAATACTGCATTTATCTCCTCCATATTTATGATTTATTGTTGGTCATTTGTTTATATAGGAATCATTTATTTTTGATTCTTGTTCCAAATATTTATCGTTCCTAAGTACAACTTAGGAACGAATAGTTAAATGATCAGCATTCTAACGAGTTGTTTAGAAAGTTTTCACAAACTCGATGAGTGCTTTTTTGTCTTCATCAGATAAATTGGAACCAAAAGTATGACCTCTGTCTTCAATGAAGTCAGGAGATTTATTCGCTCTCAATAATACGCGGGCGAGTTTACCTTTGATGCCACCTCCTGGTCTTAAGTCTTGGAATAAGTTACCCAAATTGAGAGAAGTAATTGCTTCTCTCATATTGACATTTGCCAACAAGTTGACAGGCGTACCTTTAGGTACAGGTAAACGCAATCTCGGATTTGGATCTCCTGGGGGTAAATCTAATTTAGTTTTGCGGTCAGTTCTGCTGATAATGTTTTCCCGTTTTTCTGGCCACAGCAGTTTTTCCATCGCATCGTTATAGGCTTCTATCCGACCTTTCACAGAAGGATCTTCGTTATAAAAACCTAAAGTGTTGTTATGGAGAAATGGTGCGGTTGCCCAAATACTAATGAGTGAAGGTGTGCGGTAATATCCTAAGCCACCTGCTGGTATTTGGAAATTAATTGGTTTGGCTTGATCGAAGGGATTAGACAGCGTTAATTGACCAGGAGAAGGAAGTTCTTTATAAGTTTTAGAAGAGAACTGATCCCAAATATGGCCTTTAGTCGCGTTGGTTCCTAAAGCACGGGAAATGTTAGTACCAAGCAGTGTGACTGGGTAGCGTTGGTCATCCGATAAAAAGTTGTGGTCGAGGAAATTGCTACTGAGTACTGATTCTTCGTACCATTTTTTCGCTTGTTCGGAGTCAGCAGCAATTTCAGCAGGTGGCTTTTTACTGGAGTGACAAGATGCACAGGTATCAGCAAAAACTATTTTGCCGCGTTCGAGAACCTTTTCATCTTTGGTTAAGAAAGCGTCACCACCGGGTGCATCTTTGAGGTGCATCGGTTTGATAGTTTTGAGGAATGCTTCTGCATCAGCCATCCGTGCTTCTGTTTGTCTCCAGCCTTCACAATCCTTTCTAGCTTTTTCAATATCAAAAGGACGTTGGGGAGTTCGGCCTAGCATAGCTTCGTGCAGTGTTAACCAATAGTCACCACACATCCCAATGTTGACATACACACGCAAAGAAGCTGTAGCTACACCTGTGGAGTCTGCACCATCTTTGAGAATGTGATTAACATTTTTAGTGGAACCATCATTCATCACTTCGGGATAGGTGGGGCGATCGCCTAAATTAAAAATGGCATTAATCGCATTTGGATTATTAATATGATCTGTAGCAATTCTTGAGGTGTCAGATGTGCCGGGACGTTGTGCCATCAAAACTTGCTTGATAAAACTATCATCCCTGAGCTTGAGCGAAAATAATGCAGCTTCCTTAATGTATTGATTACCCAAAGCTGGAACGAGATTTTCCCATTGGGGATGTTCTTTGTCTTTGGGCGGGTTGAGTGGGTCTAAAGCAACGTGACAAATAGCACAAGACTGTCCAATTAGATATGGAGGCTCAATTGATACATCCTTGACGTATTTTTTAGCATCCCATTTTGCTGGTTCAAACTTGGGGTTGGGGAACTTGCGTAACCCAATCACACCAGTAGACAGAGGGTCTTTACACTTATCCAACAACAACCCATATTCATCTGGTTCTGTGGCTTTTTCACATCCGGGATCGTTGATTGCACCAAATAGTTTCAAACGCTCGTCATGGTACTTCGAGTCAATTAGTTGGAGTAAGTCAACATTGCCATGAGTCCGCTTGGCAATATCCCGATAGTATTCGCCATTACCACCAGTCCATAAGTACCAAGTACAACGGCCTCTTTTTTCAGAGTCGGTGAGATTTTCTTTAGTATATGGCGGGAGATATCCGATACCATCGCAGTTATCAGCATAACCCGCATCATTATACTCTTTAGAGATAGGAGCAGGTGTTTCACCATACTCACCAGCTAAAGCTGTTGGGGTGCTGTACCAACCGCAAATTATAATTGCGATCGCCGCCAAAACTACCAAACAGCCCTTCCACAGTAGGCGTATTTTGTTCATACAACTCTCTATGAGTAACACCTAAACCTAATCAGGTGCATATTAATAACAAAGCTTCACCATTAATTCGCCAATTTCCTGATTTATCCTTCAGATATTTTTGGCAAATGGCAAATAAAGAATATTGCACCTTAATTTTAGGCACGGTCATATATGAAGTTACTACACAAGTTAGCTAAACGTCACTAAAAAAACCGCTATTTTGTCAACTGATTTATTTAAAAAATGTAAATTTATCATGGCATCATAAATATCATTTGTTATCGTGTAAGCGAGATTTTAGACTAGGTTAATTTTGTAACAAATTATATTTGGGAGAGTGTATTAATGTTGCGTTAACCTTAGCATCAAAAACAGGATTTCTTAAGATTTGTTTTGTTGAGGATGCTAGTTTTACTCAATCATAAAAAATTCTGATTTAATTGCTTAACCTTTAACTGGTAAGCCTTTAGTTGAATATTTGGGTAGAAAACTAAGTAACCAAAACTTAATCTTTGTCCTCACATCCGAAAAACTCAATCTTGAACTTGTAAGTATTCCAAACAAAGCCCCAGAGGATCTATCAATGGTAGTGATCTGGGTAGTTTTTGATTACGTAATAATTTTAATACTTGATTCTATTGCAGACAGGGGGGAGAGTATGGAAAATGATATTATCTTTAAGCCATTGCAATTTCGGAATCTCACAGTCAAGAACCGGATTTTTCGCTCCAGTATATCCGGTAGATGGGATAACTACGATGGTTCAGGTACTCAAGCCAGGATTAACTGGGAAGAAAAATTTGCCAGTGGTGGAGTTGGCGCGATTATTACTTCATTTGTACCTGTAGCAATTCGCGGCCGGATTATGCCTAACTATGCCACAATTCACTGCGATGACAGAATTCCTTTTTGGCGCAAAGTAGGTGAAAAAGTTCATGAATACGACTGTAAATTAATTTTGCAACTCAGCCATTCAGGAAGACAGCAAGACATTGGTGGTGTAGAAAACGATGATTTAAAGGCCTTAAGTTCTACCAGTCGTACTGAATCATTTCACGGCTTGCGCTGCCAAGCAATGACCTTGAAAGAAATTAAAGAAACCATCCAAATGTTTGCTGATGGCGCAAGACGGGCGCGTTTAGCTGGTTTGGATGGTGTAGAATTACACAGTGCTAATGGTTATTTATTTAACCAATTTCTGAGTTCCGGAATTAACGATCGCACCGACGAATATGGTGGTTCACTCGAAAATCGGGCGCGGTTTTTACTAGATGTAATTCGGGCAATTCGGCAAGAAGTTGGTAATGATTTCCATTTGCAATTTAAAATTAGTGCCATTGATTACAACGATGCTGTAATTCCTTGTGAAAAACCTGGAAATACTTTAGAAGAATCTGTACAGATTTGTAAATGGGCTGAAGCAGCCGGCGCTGATGCTGTTCATGTCTCTGTAGGAAGCTTATTCCCTCACCCACTTAACCCCATTGGTGATTTTAACTTTGATATCATCACTAAAACTTATGACACAATGCTTTCCAGTGGGAATCAAACAATTCGCAACTACATCTTATTCCGTTACAAACTGCTACGGCCAATTTTCAAATTCTTATGGAATCGGGTGAAGAAACAAATTCCGCCGCCAGTATTTACTGGTGATTATGTCGCCGACGATGAAATGAGAAAACTATTAGCAGAAAACCAAGGCAGAAACTTACTTTCATCCCAAGCAATTAAACAAGCCGTGAATATTCCAGTTTTGTGTACTGGTGGTTTTCAACAAGGTTCATTTATTCGTAAAGCCATTGAAGAAGGCTATTGTGACGGTGTAACAATTGCTCGACAGTTGATTGCTAATAACGATTTACCGAAACAATTGCAACAAGGCAAAGACTTACCTGATAGACCATGTACCTACTGCAATAAATGTCTACTCAATGTCATTGAAAATCCCTTGGGTTGTTATGAACTCAGTCGCTTTGATAATGATTATAAAGCGATGATGGCAGAAGTTATGTCAGTCTTTCATAGTGATGAGTCGGCAAAACGTGACGCAGAGGTTCCAGCATTACATATTTAATTTGTCATTTGTCATTCAGATTTAATGCAGTGTGCAATTTATTTTTTAGAGAAAGTTGCACACAACACAAATTTATAAATGACCATTGACTCTTCGGGTGACGCTCCTGTGTCGCTAACGCTGCGCTAACACCAGTGAGGGAGTCGGGAAACCCGCCCAACGCACTGGTAAACCATTGACTCTTGACTATTAACCAGAGAGTGATTTTGTCATGACTCAAACAAGCCCTACACTAGTTCCCACCGTCGTTAAGGGAACGAAGGCGGTTTTTAAGTGGATTGTGGCTGCAATTGTGGGAGTGGTTGCAGTAGTTGTATTTTTAATTTGGCCTGTTATATCTAACTCCCCAGTTGATTATGCTGATATCGAAGAGCATTTTAAGTATGGTTCCATTGGTAGTGAGGCGGTCAATGGAGTACCTTACTGGATATGGAAAGTTCTGCCAGCATTATTTCCTGATAAATTGCCCGATAAAGGTTACACTTCCTTGGGATTTATTCAAGAAAAGGGAAAAGATTTACCCATTGGGTTTTCACAACGGCGAGTTTTTATTAACCGTGTTGGCTTGAATTGTGCGGTTTGCCATACAGGAACAATGCGTGATACACCAAATAGCGATCGCCAAATTATCACAGCTATGCCTGCTAATGTCGTCAACTTGCAGGGATATATTAAATTTTTATCAGATATAGCGATCGATTCGCGCTTTACTGCCAACCGGATGCTACCAGAAATTGAAAAAATCAGTGGTGGTTTGAACCCAATAGAAAAACTAGTTTATCGGTTTATTGCCATTCCCCAAACCCGCGACGCACTAATTAATCAAAGAAGCCGACTTTCTTTTGTTTATGATCAACCAGATTGGGGGCCGGGTAGAGTCGATACATTTAATCCTTATAAAGCAATTCAATTTCATTTCCCAATGGATAAATTGCGTGAGGATGAATTAATCGGTACATCAGATTTCCCCTCAGTTTGGAATCAAAAACAGCGCAAAGACATGGAATTACACTGGGATGGGAATAACAGTTCTGTTGATGAACGTAACAAAAGTGCAGCTTTAGGTGCAGGCGTTACACCCACCACAATTGATTTAGATAGAATTCAACGAGTTGCTGATTGGTTGTGGACATTACCAGAACCCAAATATCCCTATCCAGTTAATCAAACTGTAGCCGCTACCGGAAAACAACTGTTTGCAAATAATTGCGCTAGTTGTCATGCCTTGGGCGGAAAATATGTAGGTAAAGTTGTACCAATTCAAGAAATTGGTACAGACCCCCATCGCCTAAATTCCTTTACCTACGAAACTTTATCTAACCAAAATACTTTGTATGCAGGTTATCCTTGGCGGTTTAATAATTTCCGTAAAACGAATGGCTATGCTAATTCACCTCTAGATGGTATTTGGTTACGCGGCCCTTATTTACATAATGGTTCAGTTCCGACTTTGCGAGATTTACTAGAAAAACCAGAGAATCGACCCAAAGAATTTTATCGGGGCTACGACGTAATTGATCGGGAAAAAGTTGGGTTTGTGTCAACTGTTGCCCAAGAAAACGGCAAGAAATATTTTAAATTTGATACGACTAAACCTGGAAACAGCAACGGCGGCCATGTATATGGAACTGAACTCTCACCAGCAGAAAAAGATGCGTTGGTTGAATACATGAAGCAACTGTAATTTTAGAAAGAATTCAGAAGTCAGAACAGTTAAATCTTATGCAGAAAATCATGCTGGTGGGAGGAGAGTTTTTACACGTTAATTAGGAGCAAAGAATGAATACTTATGCAAAATGGTTTAGTCGTGTAACTTGGCTGGGAATTATTGTAAATATGTTGTTTGTAATTCCCTCCTGCTTCTTTCCAGAGTTAATGTTGTGGTTTTTAAAGATGCACCAACCAGACCCAATTATCTGGGTAAGGGCGGCGGGAATGCTGTTATTTATCATTAGTGCGTTTTACATTCCGGGCGCACTAGATCCTAATCGCTATCGGGCAACTGCTTGGATATCAATATTCCCATCTAGAGCCTTTGGTTCAACATTTTTTATTTGTGCCGTGTTGTTTTTTGGGCAAGATAAAGGCTTTTTATCAATTGCCTTTGTAGACTTATTTTTTGGTGTAGTAGAAGCAATTTTCTTAACTCTAGCGACGCGGAGTGAAAATGCTGAGGCGATCGCCAAAGAACCAGCCAAACAATTCTCCTAATTTCTACCAAGGAGCAATGTAATTTTATGAAAATATTTAAAGAGAAATTAGGCAGGATTCTCGCCAGCATTGCTTTAGTTTTTGTTTTGTTAGTCGGGGGCGTAGGCTACATAGCCTGGTATCATTTATTTCGAGATGTGCCACTTACCTACGAATCACCAGAAGAACATTTTAAATATAGTTCCATTGGTACAGAACCAGCTCAAGGGATACCTTATTGGATTTGGTTAGTTTTACCACGCATCTTTCCTGATAAATTACCAGGGCCAGGCGGTTACACTTCTTTAGGGATTACTTGGGAAGAAGGCAAAGAAACCCCTGTTGGTTTTACGAAAAAAACCATTGGTTTTCCTCGTGTGGGAATTACTTGTGCAGTTTGTCACACAGCTACCTATAGAACCAGTCCCCTAGAAAAACCTCATATTTTTCCGGCTGGGCCTTCTAACAAATTCAACTCCCAAGCTTATGTACGCTTTTTAGGTGCAGCCGCCAGCGACCCCAGATTTACCGCCGACTATATTTTGGATGAAATCAAGTACAATCATGAATTTTCTTGGATCGAAAACTTACTTTATCGGTTTTTGATTATTCCCCAAACTAAAAAAGCTCTGCTACAACAAAGCGCCGATTTTGCTTGGATGGATTCTCGTCCCGACTGGGGGCCTGGTCGAATTGACCCATTTAATCCGGTGAAATTCAACACCTTAAAATTGCCCAAAGATGATACTATCGGTAACTCCGATATGATGCCAATTTGGAATCAGAAACTACACAAGGGATTTGCCTTACATTGGGATGGTTTAGAAACTTCTTTGAAAGAAACTGTGCAAACAGGCGCAATTGGTGATGGTGCAACTAAAGATTCTTTACCTGTTGCTGATTTGCAACGAGTAGAAGACTATATCACCGAACTCTCGCCACCTAAATATCCTTTCCCCGTGGATGAAAAATTATCTAATAAAGGGAGTCAAATTTTTGCTAACACCTGTGCATCTTGTCACGCCTTTGGTGGTGAAAGAACAGGTACAGTAATTCCGGTAGAAGAAGTGGGAACAGACCGCCATCGTTTAGATATGTGGACGCAGCAAGCCGCCGACACCTACAATCACTTTGGTGATGGCTATCCTTGGGATTTCAGCCAATTACGGAAAACTGATGGCTATGTGGCTGTATCTTTAGATGGATTGTGGATTAGAGCGCCATATTTACATAATGGTTCCGTCCCATCTCTGCAAGATTTGTTAGCAAAACCAGAGGATCGTCCCAAAACCTTTTATCGGGGTTACGATGTTTACGATTCGCAAAGAGTTGGCTTTATTTCCGAAGGAGAAGAAGCTAAACGTGTAGGTTTTAAATATGATACGACCGTTGCTGCCAATTCCAATCAGGGACATATTTATGGCACCGATTTGCCCAGTGACGATAAAAAAGCACTGATTGAATACTTAAAAACCTTGTAGACCTAAGCAGTATCGTCGTTTCGATCAAACTTGCAGAAAAGGGGTGTTGAAATGGCTACAGACTATGTGTTGTTTATTCATGGTGTAAGTATTCGCAACGATAAATACGCCGATGAACTGTTTGAACGGCTGAGAAAAAGTGCGAGCGATCGCCAACGAAATATCAAAAAAATTGCTCTTTACTGGGGTGATGTGAATGAAGAACTAGAAAATAAACTTCTAGGACAACTTCGAGTCTCACCTTATTGGAAAGATGTTTGGTTTAAAGAATTTCGAGAAAAGCAAATTATTCCCTTTGCTGGCGATGCTGCACTTTATATTAGCCGTCATGTTGGTGCAAAAGTTGTCAACCGAATGAAAACTCAAGCGATCGCCAACGGGTTACATCAAGCCCAAACAGATGATCGTCTACACATAGTCAGCCACAGTTGGGGAACAGTGATTTTGTTTGATATCTTGTTTGCCAGCCGTTGGGATGAAGATAAAGCACCAGGTAAAGATGATGTGATGGCTATCCGCGATAGCATTTTTGGTGTAGCTGGGAAAAATAGCGATCGTCGTCAAGGAATTCCCATTGCAAGTATTCACACCCTCGGTTCACCTGTAGCTATCTTTAGCTTGACTAATATCAATCCTGGTAAAGATAGTGCAGATTCACCCAGTAGCCACGACATTACACCCAACCTGCAAAAATTTTTAGAGTGTTTGCAAGAATTACGCAAAGGTAAAAAACTACCTTGGCGCAATTATCTTCATCCTGGTGATCCAATTGCTTACCCACTGCAAAAACTGATGATCGATTTAGTGGATGGCAATACCAAATACTTAGATATTCAAGATATCCCCACCCACAACGCCGGATGGTTAGAAATCCCCCTTGCACAAACACTTTTACCCTTGCTTTCTGGTGGCGACGCACATGGTAGCTACTGGCGCAACAACAAAGTAACTCAAGAAATCATTAATGTTGTCAAACAAGAAACTCCCACATCTGTTTAGTTTTCGACCTCTCCAAGTCTAAATAATCATTCATATTCATCAGCTGGGCTTTGCCCAGCAAAACATAATAAATATCTCTCTCCCTTGTCTCTTTTTTCTCCTTAAAAACTATCATGAAACCATACTTACCCCAGGTAGACCCTAACCCAAACATCCGTAAAGATGAGCTAGTAAAAAATCGAGAAGATTATAAATTTAATCATGATTATCTAGCTCCTATTCCTGTTATTGATAAAGTCCCTCATCAAGAACTATTCTCGGCAGAATATACAGCTAAACGCCTTGCGAGTATGGCAAATTTAGCACCAAATATGTTAGCTGCCAAAGCCAGAAATTTTCTTGACCCTTTAGATGAATTAGAAGAATACGAAGAACTGTTGACACTGCTACCTAAACCAGCAGTGATGAATAATTATAAAACCGATTCATGTTTCGCCGAGCAAAGATTATCAGGTGCTAACCCTTTAGCAATTCGGAGAATTGATAGTTTACCAGAAAATCTCGGTATCACAAACGCCCATTTTCAAAAATCTGTCGGCACAGAAAGTAACTTAGAAGCAGCTCTCAAAGAAGGTAAACTTTATCTATTAGATTATCCCACACTCTTTGATATTAAAGGTGGAACTTCTCAAAATGCGAGAAAGTATTTACCTAAGCCTCAAGCCTTATTTTACTGGCAGAGCAATGGTGTAGCAAATGGTGGTTCTCTCCGTCCAGTAGCGATTAAATTAAATAATGATGCTGGTACAGATGGATTGATTTACACTCCCGATGACCCTTATCTAGATTGGTTTTTAGCAAAAACCTCTGTGCAAATAGCTGACGGGAACCATCAAGAATTAGGCAGTCATTTTGCCTATACTCATGCTGTTATGGCTCCATTTTGTATCGCCACAGCACGCCAATTAGCAGCCAATCATCCCATTGCTTTACTACTAAAACCGCACTTCCGGTTCATGTTATTTGATAACGATTTGGGGCGCACTCATTTTCTACAGCCAGGTGGCCCAGTCGATGAATTTATGGCTGGTTCTTTAGAAGAATCTTTAACTTTTGTCGTCAAAACTTACCAAGAATGGAGTGTTGATAAATTTGTCTTTCCGACATTAATGAAAAGTCAAAATATGGATGACCCAGATATATTACCGCATTTTCCATTCCGGGATGATGGTATATTGATTTGGAATGCTATTCATAAATTTGTCACAGATTATTTGCAACTTTATTACAAAATACCTCAAGACTTAAGCGAAGATTATGAATTGCAAAATTGGGCAAGAGAATTAGTTGCTCAAGATGGTGGACGGGTTAAAGGAATGCCAGAGAAAATTGAAACTATCGACCAATTAATTCAAGTTATTACGGTTATAGTTTTTACCTGCGCTCCTTTCCATTCGGCTTTAAATTTTGCCCAGTACGAATACATGGCTTTCGTGCCGAATATGCCTTATGCAGCTTATCATCCCACGCCCGAAAGTAAAGGTGTGGATATGCAAACCATCATGAAACTATTGCCACCTTTTAAGCAAGCTGCTGACCAAGTAATGTGGACACATATTTTAACATCTTACCATTACGATAAATTGGGTTATTACGATGAAGAATTTGCCGACCCATTAGCACAGGAATTAGTTGTACAGTTCCAACAGAATTTACATGATATAGAACGACAAATTGATATTAGAAATCAAACTCGTCCTATACCTTATAATTTCCTCAAACCTTCCCAAATTATTAACAGTATCAATACTTAAAAGGGGAGTGGTGAGTAGGGAATAGGGAGTGGTGAAAAGTTTATTATCCCAACTCCCTATTTTTGTCTAATTAAACAGGAGAATCTATCATGTCAAGTCAACAAGTTACAGTTACGGCTCGGTTAAAAGTCAAACAAGGTTTAGAAGATAGGTTTAGAGAAGAATTTGAACCTGTAATTGCGCTCACCCGTGCGGAAGATGGATGTATTAATTATGATTTACATCAATCTGTCGAAGACCCTTCTGTATTTTTGCTGCATGAAAATTGGGCTAGTCAATCAATTTTGGATCAACATTTGCAACAGCCTTATATTCGGGCGCTGGGGGCTAAAGCAGAGGAGTTTTTGGTAGAGCCACCGGAAGTTAAGTTATGGCAACAAGTTGTTAATAATTAAGTCAAATTAAGTTTAGATCCCCCCTAGCCTTAAAAACCCGAATTTCTCACGTATGGGTAGCGGGTGTGGGGAGTGTGGGGAGTGTGGGGAGTGTGGGGAGAGAGGGGGGATTTGTGAATATTTAATTTGGGAAAAATCATGACAGCAAAGGTGTTATTGTATGGTGCGACTGGCTATGCAGGGAAATTAATAGCAGAAACGGCAAAAAGTCAGGGTGTAGAGTTAATTTTGGCTGGAAGAAATCAAGGTGCATTGGTATCAGTTGCGGAGAAATTAAACTTTGATTTTCGGGTGTTTAGTTTGGATGACGCGCAGGCGATCGCACAATCTCTGCAAGATGTTACAGTTGTTCTCAATTGTGCCGGGCCGTTTGCCAAAACTGCCAAATCATTGGTTGATGTCTGCTTGCAAACTCACACCCATTATTTAGATATCGCTGGCGAAGTTCCCGAATTTCAGGCTTTAGCAGCACGAAATGACGAAGCGAAAAATGCAGGAATTATGCTGCTTCCTGGCGTTGGGTTTGGTGTAGTCCCGACAGATTGTCTGGCAGTTTACCTCAAATCTCAGTTACCAACTGCCAACAGTCTCACCTTAATCTATGAAACTGAAGGCGGTGTTTCTCAAGGAACTGCCAATACTATCCTGCCCAACTTACATGAAATGGGTGTCGTCCGCAAAGCAGGTAAACTAATTCCTTCTCGACCAGCAGAACAAAAACGTCAAGTTGATTTTGGTGCTGGTTTAGTTACCGCCGTAACTAACCCTTGGCGTGCTGATCTTGTTACCGCATTCCACAGTACAAATATTCCTAATATCGAAACTTACACAGTCTTTCCTAACCCTGTAAGTTTCTTGATGGAAAGTAGTCAGTATTTAGGCTGGTTATTTAACTCATCTCTTTTTCAAAGCGCCTTAGCGAATTTAATTAAACAACTACCACAAGGGCCAAGTGCAGCAGAACGCGCTCAAGGTAAAGTTGGAGTTGTTGCTATTGCAGAAGATGAATCTGGTCGTCAAGTAACAGCGAAACTCATCGGCCCCGAAGCTTACGATTTTACGGCTTTAGCTGCTGTAGTAGTGATTAAACACATCATTCAAGGTGAAGTTAAGCCAGGATTTCAAACCCCAGGGAATGTTTACGGTGCGGATTTGGTATTAGAAATACCTGGAGTAAAAAGATGGAGTGATTAAACTGTTACTTCTGATCTGTATCCTGCTATATGTAGTTAAAAATATCGCAATCATACAAGCCGTGTCATCGGAACTCACCTAATCAGCTTCCCGGAGCCTTAACCTCTCCGCTCGGATCTTAATTTTTTACTTAATCGCTGAGTTTATTTGGTTTGTCAAGGAACTCGCTTAAAGCATCAAGTAAACGTTTGGCAGTATCATACAAGCCGGATGAATGAGCTGAATTAGAATTATTTAATGCCCATACCAATTTACTTTTAATAAAAGGTATGGGATTACTTTGATAAATAAGGTTTCTTTTCTTTTCATCAGATAATTGATAATCATTAATACCATTATCATCCCAGAATAATAATCTCTCTAAAGAAACTAAAGCTTGATAAGACTCATTGGCATTAAATCCACCAGAATAATTTTTAATAATATCTAGTAGTGGTGCAAGTCCTGTACTTGATGAAGCTTGACCAATTGTAAATAATAAACTATAAGTTGATTTATTAAATTCAGTAATTTCTTTTTGGAGAAACTCTATAATTTCCGCCTCTTCGCTCTGACTTAAATTTATATTTATTAATTCCTCTTTTATGAGGATTCTATATCTACTCATCCTTTTTTCTAGGGGTAGCTGCCAAGAGTTCATTTCTAGAACTAATGAGATGTCAGTAATTGCATTACTACGTATACGCTCATCATCAGATTTTATCTTTTTAAAGAGTTCATTAATTAAATGGTTCATATTTTTACCATAATTAATCATGGCAGTGTAAAGCAACGGCTAAATAATTTGAATAACGTACCTTTATTGCCTGAACTTTTTGTTCCCAGTTTATTTGGTTTTCACTCAAAGCTGTTTCAGATTTTAAATTTTTAACCCAGGCTTCTAATCCTGCTTCTATACCTAACTCATGCCATTGGGCATCAGGAGTGATAATTGCATAAGGCACTACCGAAGGGATTTCATTAACTTGACACGGGTAAAAGATAGGTTTTGCTGACTCAACATTTTCTTGTTCTATAGATGTGTACCAATCCCATTTACCTTGAGGATTGTGTGTGTAGATTTTATATTCACCCTTTTCATCTATACCGTCTATCATTCCTTCAAACCATTCTAGATTCATTTTGGCTAAATTTTCTAGGTCATCACTATTGACTTCCCAATCTGCTGCTAATTTCTCAATTTCTTGCTGACTTAGAGTTTTTAAATAATTTATTTCTTGTTGTAATTCTTCTGGACTTAAATATTCTTTATAGGGTTCAACCTCCAAATTGGAATAGTAAGGATACATCAATTCCTTGACTTTTGCTTCAATATCACTTGTATCTGGAGGGATTATGACTAAAGCATTAAAGTGAGCCATAATATTTCATTAGGTGTATTTAATATTCTGTTACCAAACCAGGGATTTGTAACTATATATGCTTGGCTTCTATATACCTGCACGAATGTTATCAAAAAGCTTAGAGGCTGCTTTTAGATGACTCCGAGCAATATACTCACAATTTCATCTAAATCTTGAATTGTTGCCTCTGAAAGTGAATAATTATTTATTCAGAGGACTCCTCAGCAATTAGACAAATTTTTTCTTGTAACCTAGCAAACACAACTTTAGTACCAAAAGAATACTGATAAAGCTACAAATAAACAGTTTTTTCACCCTCTGTTTGATCAATCAGGGGGTATTTTTGTTGGCTATTGACTTTCTAATTAGGTTCTTACTGTCCGTCGCGGCTTTCTGTTGCTCACCACTTGACTCACAGAAGCTCCCGCCCCCAGTCCAAACATTCCCGCACTGATGCTGTACATTGTATCTTTGCCGAGTATTTGGACTCCGAAATAGCCAAAAGCGATCGCGGCTAATGTTCCAGTAGTAGTTGCAATTATGACTTGATAACGACGCTTCATACTCTCTCCTATTGATACCCACCAACTAACCCCGATCCAAAGCCTAGACTCAACATACCCACTACCCGACTAAACTCGTGCCAAAATTCTTTTACCAGATAATTGTTAGCGAAGCCATTGTTAAGGGAAAACTGAAAATAAGAATCGGTCAACCTGATGTCTAGAATTACAAACCTACAAAGTAATATTTTTAGCTAGGAAATACCTGGGTAAACATATTAATTATACATCTACCGCAATCCTCAATGATTTACAAATATCTCCCCCTTGTCTTCCCTGTCCGCCTGACATCCTTTTTATGTATTGTTCATATATCAAATAAAACTGCTATATTTCATACTCATTAAAAGTAACATGATTTTCTCATTTTGTTTGTAAGAGGATATTTGAAAAGTGGCTGATTGTGATTATTAGCACTTCTTGATCCCCCCTAACCCCCCTTAAAAAGGGGGGAAATACTTCTAACACCAATTCTCCATGAAGTTGCGCCAAATAAATGATGTAGAGACTTTGTATGCAACTTCTCTACAGTACAGAATAAAGTGCATCTTCATCAAGAAACGGTATAAGTCCCCCTTTTTAAGGGGGATTTAGGGGGATATAAAATGTTTTTTACCAATGAGAGGGCTTTTAAAACATCCTCTAATCATGATATTTCATAACAGCATATTTCCCTGATAAAACAATGGTCAAAATTGAATTTAATCAAAATAAATCGATATCAAAACTACAAGTAATTACTATGGCTTTGTCTATCATTACTGCGATTAGTATTCTTGCTGTTGTGATTATCAATAGGCAATCAAAAAATACTAATCAGAATAAATTACAAGCAACATCAAGTAGTCAACAGTCTATAGTTCGTGTAGCAGCTTTAGGAATATTAGAACCACAAGGAGATATTATTCATCTGTCTGCGACAGGCGCAAATCAACGTTTGGCGAAACTGTTGGTAAAAGAAGGTGAACAAGTGAGTGCAGACCAAATTATTGCAGTCATGGATAATGTGAACCAATATCAAGCAAGTGTAGAAAATGCCAGAGCAAAAGTGTACGTGGCGCGATCGCGTTTAGCGCAGGTGCAAGCTGGTGAGGAGTCTGGACAAATTGAAGCCCAACGCATGAAAGTTGCAGAAACACAAGCGGAATTAACTGAAAATATTAAGGTGCAACAATCTGTGATTGCTAGTCAAGAAATTGAATTACGCAAAACCCAAGATGACTATGAACGGTACAAGGATTTGTTAGATAAAGGAGCGGTTTCTGTAGCTGAAACGGAAAAGAGACGTTTACAAGTGGAGATTGAGGAACAAAAATTGCAAGAAGCCAAAGCCAATCTCCGCAAACAAGTGAGCATCGGTAAGGAACGTGTAAAAGCTGCGGAAGCAACATTAGATAGTTTAGCTCATGTCAAACCCACAGATATTTTAGTTGCTAAAGCAGAATTGAATGAGTCTTTATCTCAATTAGAAAAAGCAAAAGTTGACTTGGAATCTCTTTATGTGAAAGCACCCCTAGCTGGGCAAATTTTAAGTATTAACACCAGAGTTGGTGAAGTTGTGGGTAGTAAAGGGATTGTCGATATTGGACAAACACAACAAATGTATGTGATTGCAGAAGTTTACGAAAGTGATATTCATTATGTAAAAATTGGTCAGGAAGCAACAATTGTCAGTGAATATGGTGGATTTACTGGAGAAATCAAAGGAGAGGTAGATCACATTGGATTGCAAATTGAACAGCCAGGAATCATTAATGATGATCCCAGCGCCAAAGCCGATGTTAGAATCGTGAAAGTGAAAATTCGCCTACGTCCAGATGACAGTGAACGGGTGAGGACATTGAATAAGTTACAAGTTAGAGCCTCAATTCAGATTAATTGAAATCACAAGTTGAGAAATTGATGGTGGAGTACAGAAGCTACGATATCAGAATTTGTATTGGATTTTAAAATCAAACTACAGAAACTGTCTCGATTAATTGCCATCAATTCAACGTCAGTACAAGCTATGGCTCGAAGGTAAACAGGATAATTTTGACCATCAGAAAATTGTACATTCCCAAAATGTTCGCCCGATTTGAGTTGAATTGTTCTGGATTCCCCTTGATCAATTACGGATATTTCCACTTCTCCCTCTAATATCAAGTAAACGCGATCGCCAAATTCACCTTGTTGAACAATAATAGAATTGGCTTTGTATTGACTTCCCTTAGATTGAGAAGCGATCGCCACAATTTCCGATGGATCAACATTGGGTAAGGCTTTGGATAGATGACTTGTCATTACCCGTTGATGCAAACGACGAACAACATCATTACTAGTCAATTCCGAGTTATTCACGAACAACTGAAATAATTCTTCTTCAATCACCATCACTTTCACTTCTGAATTTTTGGTGACACGCACTGTTGCTGTACGTTTTCCACCCCGCAGTAAACCAACTTCCCCAAAATAATCTCCGCGACTCAGGCGATTTAACAGGCGAGTCGGCTGATCGGGGAAATCTTGGAAAACTTCTACATCTCCCTCCAGCAAGATATAAAATTTCGTGGCGGGTTCTCCCTGACGAACAATGATTTCCTCGGATGCGTAAGTCAAAACAGTTGGTTTAGTATTGGCTTTTTCTAGTAAGGTTTCATCAAAACCAGGTAACATCAAAGACAGTTCTTGGTTTAAAGCTAAACCGAGTTTGCCATCTTCCACATGCACAATCCGATCAGCCAAATCCAAGATGCGATGATCATGAGTCACCATGAGAACAGCACTATTGTGTTCTTTGGCTAAACGGTGCATTAAAGCGACGACATTACGTCCTGAAGATTTATCCAGTGCTGCTGTTGGTTCATCAGCGAGTACCAACTTGGGTTGAGTCACCAAAGCACAAGCGATCGCTACCCGTTGTTTTTGTCCCCCAGACAGATTTTTAGGATAAACATCGATTTTTTCCCTTAATCCTACAGATTCTAAAATAGCAATTGTTTTCGCCCACGCCGCTTGTACAGCAAAATCCGGCTGTAATTCCAAGGACATTTGAATATTCTGCTGGACTGTTAAAAAATCGAGTAAATTACTGGATTGGGTAATATAACCAAAATTCCGCCGCATTTGGACTAATTGTTCTTGGGTTGCACCGTTGAGTTCCTGTCCTAAAATATTTAAACTGCCGTGTTGTACCGAACGCAGACAGCCAATTAAACTCAGCAATGTGCTTTTTCCTGACCCAGAAGGGCCAGTTAAAATGACAAACTCCTTGGCTTTAATAGTGATATTAATATCAAATAGAATCTGCTTTTTGAGTGCGGCTTCCCCAAAAAAGTGATTGAGATTTTGAATGGAAATAACTGTTTGATTAACCACAATAATTCAGATTAATTACTAATTTAAAATAGGTCAGCCGGATTAGATTCTCTGAGCTTATTCATACTCACAAAACCAGAAGTAAAGCACATAATTATTGTTAATAACAGCACCAGAGAAGCTCGCGGCCATGTCATATTCATCGGTAAAGACGTGGCACCATTGACGATGGCATATAATCCCAAAGACATGATGAGACCAGGAATATAACCCAAAACTGCCAAAATCAATGCTTCTTGAAACAAAATATTTAAGAAGAAACGATGTTTATAACCTCTAGCTTTGAGAACGGCGTAGTCTGGTAAATGGTCGGTAATTTCGCCATAAAGAATTTGATAAACAATAATTACTCCTACTAAGAAACCGACAAAAACCCCTGTAGTAAAGACAAATCCGATGGGCGCACTAGTAGCCCAATAATGTTTTTCATATTCGATAAATTCTTGGCGTGTCATCAACCGCACTTTGCGAGGCAGTTGAGCGCGGATTTGTTGAGCGATCGCCTGTAAATTTACTCCTGGTTTAAGAGTCACTAAACCCAGGGTAATATTATTAGAAGAACGATGAGGAAATAGATAGTTAAAAGTCATACTACTGGTAATCAAATTACCATCATCAGCAAAAGAAGCACCAGCAAAATTTACTAAGCCACTAATCCAAACCTGATGTCCAGCTATTTCAGCCGCGATTGGTTTTCCTACTTGCAAATCTTGAAAAACACTGCCATATTCTTTTGCGTCGGAGTTACGATCAAATAAAACCACGCCTCTAGCTTTTAAAAGATGTGCAACTGTCTGAAAGTCTTTAATCTCAAAAGGAAGATTATCTGGATTAATCCCTAAAATAATAATTCCTTTGCCGCCGCGAACACTACCATAGCGGAAATCATCTCGTGCGTGATAGACATAATTTACAGATTCAACTTCCCTAAAATTGAGGGCGCGATATAAATATTGGCGGGAAAAATCCCCAGTGTTCGCCAAAGTTTTCATATCAGTATTGATTAAAACCAAATCAGCTTTAAGAAGTTTATGCAGTGCTGTTTGGCTGTCATAGAGAGAATCTAAAAAGGCTAATTGCATAAAAATCAGAATGGCTGCAAAAGCAATACCTAAAATTGCTACAACTAGGCGTAGTTTATAGCGAGTCAATTGCAACCAAGCTAAGGGGACTCTGCCCAAAAAATTCATGTAAACTTTTGTACGTCAATTTGAATAGATTAATCTTAAATTTCCCAATTTTATGCGTTTGCTATCACTGTATATGCAAGGGAAAAATTGTCTATTCTAAATTTGCACTTATTTTGTTTGTAATTGCTGCATCAACCAATTAGCTGCTGCGGTGTTAGTTTCTTGGGGTAATCTTTCCAGTGTTTGTTCAATCAGGGCGATGGGTAAACCTGTCAACACCTGAGAAACTTCGATGGCTTGATAGATACCTGTTGCAGTTAAACCAAATGCAAATAGTCGCATTCCTTTAACATCAATTACCCAGTATTCTGCAATTCCTAAACTGGCGTAAAGTCGCTTTTGCTCATCCAAATCAATACCTAAAGTAGTATCAGCAATTTCTCCCACTAAATCAGGTAGACGATGACAATCAAGAATAATCCGACGGGGTTCACCTGGTTGCCATTTCGGAATATTTTCACCTTTGTACAAAACTAAATCTGGCGCACAGGCGTGGGTTTCGGGCTTTTCAATTAAACAGCGTCCGTAAGATTGCAATACTATCTCTGGGTGTAGGAACGCCCAGAACCCAAAAATCATGGTCATCAAATCGCTAAAAGAAGAATGTCCTAGTCCTTCTGTTCCCATATCAACCCACAACCATCCCTGATGAAATGCAATTTTACGCCAATCAATATCCGGGTTATCTCGCACCTTCTCATAGTCTTGCCAAGTTGCATCATACTGCTGAAACACCAGAGAAGATTGGCTAAATTGTTCTAAGGAGATGGTCATTGCCAGACACCTTACAAGTCCAATAAAGTGTGATTTGCGATCGCCTCTATCATAACGCTTTCACCAGACACCAAGTTGAGGCGATCGCTCTTAATTAAACCTGCAAAACTAAAAAGTTGGGACGGTTGACTACTTCCCTCAATATACATAATTTATGTTGGTTTAAGCTATACTTCGCCCAACATAAATTAATATAAATTAGTCAAAAGAATAACCTGCGAAGAAGATTTCAAATGGTTCGTCTTCATCGTAAATGATTATGTATCTCCCTTCACCTCGCCCGATGCTATCCCAAAATTCCTCACAAGTATCTGGCTGTTCTTCTTCTACAAGAATTGATTGCACCATTTGAAGCGTAGGTTTATCAGTACCAAACCATCTGATTAAATCATCAGTAGGGACTGGACAAACAGCGCAGGTTTGAGGATGATCCGTAACCTCAAACATATCTAAAATAGAAGCTGTTCCATCAGGTTCTACATTAGCAACGGCTTCATCTATACTCTTTGGATTAAATTCACTACCATAGTAGTTTCCAGCTTTAAATTCTTGCTGACGCAAATTTTGCAATGTAAAATTAACGTTTTCCTCGTAAGGAACAAAATAGTGCCAAGGTTCTGCGCCCATTTTATATTTAATTCATCATTTAAGGTCTATCAAGAATTTTTGCAATTCTCATTGATAGTTATATCCTAGATTTTTGATGAGGCAATATATTCGATATCTAGCGACAAGCCGCTTTGCGTCTACGCACATAACAAATACAAAAACCACAGGTAAAATTAAACATAACCTGTGGTTTTGAATTTGAACTAGACGCGAGCTAAGGTGACAATTTCTGACTGATCTTGATATTTACCCTGCCTTGTTTCATAACTAATCGCACAGGGTTCTCCTTCTAAAAAGAGTAACTGCACTACTCCCTCATTGGCATATATACGACAGTCAGCACTGGAAGAATTAGAAAATTCTAGGGTTAAATGACCACGCCATGCCGCTTCCGCAGGAGTCAAGTTTGCAATTATACCACAACGTGCATACGTGCTTTTACCTATACAAACTACTGTAATATTATCTGGAACCTCTAGCCGTTCTAAAGCAACACCCAACCCATAGCTGTGAGCAGGCAAAATAAAATAACTACCATTCACATCTGTATGCAGTGGTGTTGACTCTAAATTGTGCGGATTAAAGTTTTTGGGGTCAACCACAGTTCCCGGTATGTGGCGAAAAATCCGAAACTCAGCCGGGGAGAGGCGAATATCATAGCCATAAGAAGAAAGACCGTAGCTGATAACGGGTTGAGCATCTACAGATGTTTCTTTCTGCACTTTTCGGATTAAGCTTGGCTCAAAGGGTGAAATCATCCCTTGTTGAGCCATTTCGGTAATCCATTTATCGTTCTTAATCACAAGTTCACAGGTAATTCCAACCGAACTACTAGAATATCGTGAACGGAGTATTTTGTTTAGGGGCGATCGCTCCGGCGAATTTCGGTAATTTGGTCGGCGACATCTAACAGGGATTTGGGCATTTCTGGGCCTGTGAGAATGATATCAATGTGGGGCGGACGTTTTGCTAAGAAAGCTAAAACATCGGCTTCGGGAATCAAACCAAAGTTGATGGCTAAACTTAACTCATCTAAAACTACCAGGGAATATTCACCCTCGTAGACGACATTTTGAGTGTGTTGCCATAATTTTTGTAAAGCTTGGTTTTCGGCTTCGTCTAGTTGTGGCGTATCGATACAGCGAGGTAAGTCACAGCGTATCCAGTCAAGATTCTGCCCTAACTGAATTGGTTTGTCCTGTCCTTGACCAATACCGCCTTTGAGAAACTGTACTACTAATACAGATGTGCCTTGACCAGCAATTCTCAAGGCTTGCGCCATAACAGTGGTGAAAAAGTTACGGTGAGAACTGGTGAAAACCTGCACAAGCCCTTCTACTGGATTTGGCAAGGAAATTGTCGAATTGGTGCTGAAAGATTCTAACTGGGCAACCATAAGGAAAATTTAGAAAATTACACAAAATGCGAGAATTTTTGCAGCTATTTATAACAAATTTGTCTGTAATAGGCAAAAACTAATGACGACTTGTCTTTTGCCTTTTACCTTTTTACTTTTGCCTTATTGTACTAGGTTTGTTCTCAGGTCAAGGTTTACAGATGAGATATTGACATTTTCGTTTTTTGGATGAAACTAGTCGCAACACGATCGCAAAATTTGGAGCCATGAATGAAATTAGCCGAGTCTCATCAGAACTCTGAATTTGGAAAAAACAGAGTAGAATGTTGTGAATTTTACCAGATGAGGAGTGAAGTCAAGTGAAATTAGTGATTCTGGGAGGTTCAGGATCAGGTAAAAGCACTCAAGCACAAAGGCTGGGTAGACACTTTGATATACCTCAGATTTCTACGGGTGAAATTTTACGGGAAGCGATCGCTAACTATAGCGAACTTGGTCGCCATGCACAACCCTACGTAGCCAGAGGCGAGTTAGTTCCCGATGAAATGATGATTGAATTAATGCGGCTGCGCCTGACAAAGCCTGATGTTATTTGTGGTTGGATATTAGAAGGTTATCCCCGCACAGCCTTTCAATCAGAAGAATTAGATTTTTTATTGGATACTTTAGAACAAAACTTAGACTGGGCAATTTATTTACAAGTCCCACAAGCCGTCATGGTCAGCCGTTCTTTGGGGCGTTCTCTACCAGATGACCAACCAGAAATCGTCCAGCGTCGCGTAGAACTCTTTTATGATCGCACTATCCCCATCCTAGAATATTACGACCGTCGCCGCCGCCTGTTAACCATCAACGGTGATCAACTACCCGATATGGTCGAGCAGAATATTCTGAATTTGCTCTTGAGTGCTGAATGTTAAGTGCTGAGTTTTTTATACTGAGCGACTTGTAGCGAGCGAAGTTGACAGGAGTCGAGGTGAGTCGAAGTGTGAATTTTGAGTCAAAAGATAAAATTTCAGATTGCAAATTTCAGACTTCACACTTCCCACAGTATCCTAATAGGAAAATCTTGAGGCAAATCCAATGGCATGGCAGCGTCCCGATGGCAGACAACCTTACGAACTCCGCCCTGTAAGCTTTCAGTCTGGCTTTACTCGCTTTGCACCTGGTTCAGTTTTAGCTAGATGCGGCGATACTCAGGTACTTTGTAATGTTAGCGTGACTGAGGGAGTGCCAAGATTTTTAACGGGAAGTGGCAAAGGTTGGTTAACGGCTGAGTACCGAATGTTACCCGCAGCCACCCAGCAACGCCAGGAAAGGGAACTGTTGAAATTGTCGGGAAGGACGCAAGAAATTCAACGGTTAATCGGACGCAGCTTAAGAGCCACCCTAGATTTTGAGGCGTTAGGAGAACGTACAATCACGGTAGATGCTGATGTATTGCAAGCAGATGCAGGAACCAGAACCACAGCCATTACTGGTGGTTTTGTGGCTTTAGCGCAGGCAATTTCCCAATTATTACAGCGCGGGGTGTTAGAGCGATCGCCTTTATGTGGACAAGTCGCAGCCGTTTCTGTAGGCTTATTAGAAGGTGAACCATATCTAGATTTAAATTACCCAGAAGACGTAGCCGCTACAGTCGATTTCAATGTCGTTATGGATAATCGCCTGGGAATCATTGAAGTTCAAGGAACAGCAGAAGAAGGTAGTTTTACTCGCACTCAGTTAAATCAACTATTAGATTTTGCCGAAAAAGGTATTCAACAATTATTAATTGCTCAACGTGCGGCGATTCCTGACTGGGAAAAACTTTATCAAGTGTGAAAGTCTGAAGCTTGCAGGTTGGGTGAAACGTAGACACCCGAAGGGTGGCTTCCCGCATGGTAGTGGAAGCCAACAAATGCTATGAATAAAACCACAAGATTTCCAACCACCAAAATATCTCAATTCCGACGGTAAAATTTATGCTGCAATTATTTTAGCTGTCAGAATATTTTCTTAACATATCATGATTTGGTGTTGGGTTACGGCGCAATACACATTTGTTGTGTTGTTTTTAATATGTCTTGTGCGCCTACACCCAACCTACTCGCTTGCATATACACTGTATTTAAAAAACAATTGTCAAGAAAATATCAATTATGAGAGAACTAGATAAAAATAATAATATAAACATAAATGACATTTTGATTTCTGAAAAGACAGTAAACCCACAAAACACTCTCTTCTACTCCCGACTCCCCAATCACGACTCTCAGGCTGTACAGAGAGTTTCTAAAATAAACCAGACTAGAGTAACTTTTATCGTTTTAGTTATACGTAAATAGTTTTTTAATTTTTAAAATTTCAAAATTTTCTAAAAATAAGTTAGCTCAAGTTTACATTTTTTAACATTAGTAATGGTATTCACTTCCAATTTTTTGGAGAAAGATTGATAATTAATGACTTAGTTATATCATTTCGACAAATTATTTGAATAATTAAATAATTCATAAGTATGTTTAACATTGCCAGTAAATTGAATAACATGGAGGAAATATACTGACGAGGGTATTAGATGGAGCCATTACAAAACCAGATTCTAACTTTGAGCCATAAGCTGGATGCCCTCTACCAGGTAATTGAGCAGCTAGATGTTAAAGTTGCTCAGGCTTTCACAGAGTGTTCCTTGGCTAAAACATCTGTAAAAGATAACTATCAAGAAAATAGTGATACTTTTCCTTATCAGTTGAAAGGTCAAATCAGTTTTAATCAAGAATTAGAACACAAGGATGTTTTAACAGACGGCATTTATTTAGACATGAATCGTCAAGGTGGGGATAAGATTTTAACACCAGAAATTCAGATACAAAGACTAACAGCGCAATTAACCGCAGCTTATAATCGAATTGCGGCATTAGAAGAACAATTACTCCGCGAAAGAATTCATTAATGGCTCATTAGTAGATATTTCCAAAGATTTACCGGAACTTGTTAAGTCCGGTATTTTTGTTTTCATAGCAGAATTCAGAAGTCAGAATTCAGAATCAATGATCGTTCAATTTACTCAGCCTTTGGAATTGGTCTTCTATAGCTGCTAAAAGTTGAGATTGTTGCCAATTTTGGTAGAGATAAGCTGCAATGCAAGCTGCGCCAGCTCCTACTCCTTCTTTAACAAAACCCTGCTCATAAGCTTGGAGTTGTGGGTAACGAGAATTGGCAAAATTTAGCTGTGTTGATAGTAGTGGTGGGACTATACCTGGATGTTTGTTGCTTTTATCTAAACTGAGGGCTAAATCCACAGTTCCGCCAGTGATATCTTCTGCTACCCAGCGAGTTGTTCCGACGATGACTTTATTTGGTTGCCAAAATAAATCGTAAGCTTGAGAAATTGCTGTAGTTAAAGCGTAAACTGCCAGCATTTGTGTTCCGCCTGCCAACATAACTCCACAACGACGACTAGCTGCGATCGCCATTCCTGCCAATACCACTTGCATCGGATCACCCACAGCAGCCACAATTTGTAGTGGATCAGCATCATCAGAAATGTGTTGTAAGCCAGACTGGACGACTTGCCATTTTTGTTGATGGTTACAAATGGGGTGACTGCTGTTAACTTTACCCGTTGCATCTATGCCTAAAGCCGTGAGTACAGCTAAAGCGGTTGTTGTACCCCCAACCACACATTCACTCAAAATTAAGTAACTTTGTCCAACTTCAGCCGCCAAGCGATCGCCCCAAATCAGCCCTTGTTCTAGCAAGTGTTTGACAGTGGCTAATTCCATCGCCTGACCTGTACTTAAACACCTCGCAGGCGCACCACCCAAATCAATTATAGGTACAGCCGGAAACAAAGGTAATCCCCCATTAAACAAACGCACAGGTATTTTGAGTCCTTCCACCACAGCGCGAGAAATTAACACAGGTGATGCGCCTGCTGTGAGTGGTGGTAAATGATACTGCGGTTGATGTTCGGCACCATAGTATAAAAATTCAGCATCAGCACAAGCCGTATACTTACGGTCGGTTGGCGTGCGTCCAGCCGCCGAAATTCCAGGAATTAAAGCAGTTTCTGTAAAACCTAAAACACAGGTAAACACAGGTAAACAACCACCATATTTAGCAATCCAGGCTTTACCTTGTTCTATTTGAGTATAAATACGAATCATAAATTAAGAGTCAAGTATCAAAAGTCAAGAGTTAATAGTGAAAAAACTCCTGCCTCCTGCCTCCTGCCTTCTGCCTCCTGCCTTCTCTACCCTTCATAATCCATCATGACTTGTACCCAGCGTGGCGGACGGGGAATAGGATTGCCTAAACGATCTAGTAGTAGCCATGCAGCTAGATGTACAACAAATAAATAAATAAAATTATTAATCACCACCAATGCCAAAGCCCCGACTTGAATCAAAAATACACTGGGACTGTTTAACAATCCGAGTTTGAGAAATATCCACTCAGAGATTTCTGTAACTTGATTAATTAAATAAATCCATAAATCTTCCCCGGATAAGATAGATAGCAACCACATCCGAAAAAAGAAGCCCAAAGTACCTAATAACGTAGCTAAAGTAATCGACACAATCCAAGGAACCCGACGATGCCAAGTTGCGCCTAAAAGTACGCCCATGAGCGCAAAAGGCATCACAAATAATAGACTACGAACAGGCCCCATCAGTACCGATAACAATAGTCCAGAGGTAACAGCCGCCATCCATGATGCTCTGTGTCCCCAACGCAGGTAAACTAGAGCGATCGGTACAGGAAAGAAAATCCGCAATACTGGCCCCAACGGAAAATAAAAGTTAATAAACCAAATTAAACTGGCAGTACTGGCTAAAAATGCCGTTTCTACCATCCGTAAAGGTGCTGCGGCTTTGAGTTGGGGAGGTTGTAACTGACTCTGGTTTTGGGGTAACTCCTCTTGGTTAGGTGATAAAGACGCAGAAGATAAGCTTTCCTCTGGCTCATCGGGCAGAGAATCTACAATACTCATTTTGAAAATTTTTTATACAATCAATCTTTCCAGGGCTGACACATCAGGAATACAAATAGTTTCTTGATCCCGTTGAATTAGCCCTTTCTTTTCTAACCTAGTTAAAACTCTTGTCACTGTTTCTCGCGCTAACCCACTTAAACTACTTAATTCTCGATGAGGCAGATTCGGAATTTCTGTTCCTGTTTGCGCTCGTTTTCCCTGACCTTCAGCTAAGAATAACAAAGTATCAGCTACCCGCGATTGACTATCAGATTCTCTCAGCCGCAAACGACGGTTGACTTGGCGCAAGCGCCTAGCCATCAACTTGGATAATCTTACACCTGCCAAGGGTTCAATTTGGAGTAACTTGACAAAATCTTGAGCAGGCAAACTACCAATAACAGTAGTGGTTAGGGTAATCACATCGGTAGAACGAGGCACTTCATCTAAAGCTGCCATTTCACCAAATAATTCGCCCTTACCTAAAATATTGAGGGTTACTTCTTTACCCTCCAAATTATAGGTACGAATTTTTACCCAACCCTCAAAGATAAAATATACAGAACCACCCCAGTCATTTTCCAACAAAATCACTTGATTTGCTGGGTGTGTTCGTGTCACAAGATGGATAAGGGCTGGTTCGACAACAGATTCTGGCAACCCTTGAAAAAAGGGAGCCGTTCTGATCCACGGGTGAAAAGGTTCTTCTTGCAAGCTATATCTGTCTCCCATTACGGCATCTTCATTAAAGGTGTTACACACAAAAAGACAAAAAAGTTAATTGCAGTCTAAGCCATCAATGCCAATACTTTTTAAAATACAGAGTTCAGCCAGGTAAACAAAATCACAATAAAAGCATTTTCAGAACTGTCTTACTGACGCAGTTTAAATAAAGCAAAACTTTTGCAAGTAATGTCTAAGTGCCTGTGGGATAATTTTGAAAACTCTAGCTGCATTGCAAAAATATTTACTTAAAAATATAGGCAAACCACATTAATGATACTCAAACTAGTTAATTTTTGCTAACGCAAAATTTTCGGATAGTTTCAGTTATCTGGGGATCAGGGGTGTAAGGGTTGAGGGTGGAAGGGTCAGATGAGGCGAAAGTCAAGGGGATAAGGGCTTCGCCGTGAGCGTCAGCAGATCGACTGAGCTTCGCCGAACGTCGGAACGGTGTATGTATCCAAAACCCTAACATCCTTATACCCTGGTTACTGAGCGCAGTCGAAGTACACCCCTACACCCAGTCTTAACAGACTCTCTTGGGGCGCAAGTTGATTTGTGTTCTAGTTAACTTGCCATTCCTAAACTCCTTAGCTAGATTAATGGCGCGTGTGGATGTAAAGTGGAGGCAATTTGCTAATTGGGTTCGGACTTCTGGCTGATTTGTTGCATTTTTTTATGTTTTTAATTGTGAAGTCCCAGAGGCTGTAACATCGCCTGTATGGTAAAAGGTCAAACAAAGTACCTAATCAACTTATTTGGCTGACAATTGGTAAATATTTTTGTATCCTGGTACTTCAATTAGCACTCCAGCTAATTACCATGATGCCCAGTTATCATAAATTGCCATCAGAAGTCTGAAGGGCAGTTACTACCGTTATTAACTTTGATAAGCGTCAATTTCTCACCCAAGTTAAAAATCCAGTTCTAGCTAAGGTAATTCTAAAGTGACTTCCCGCGCTGATGAAATTCAAAAACTGATCGCAGATATTGATAACTTACTCACTAACAATGGTAAGCGACTGCCGAAGTTGCTGTCTGGTCAAGCGCCAGAAGCCAGAGAGGTTTTAGAGAGAGTTCGTAACTTTCTGGTGAATTTGCAAGCAGCAGAGGCTTTGCAGGGTCATATTCCCCAGCTAACGGGACAGGTACAACAGTCACCTTTGTTGGCGAAGTTTGCTGAACAAGTTAATCACCAATCTTCAGAAGAGTTATATCCATCTGAGTCAGCAGAAAATATTGGACTGAGTAGCCAGCTAAAAAGTGAATTAGCGACATTAATTCAACCACTGCAAGCAGAATTAACGGCGCTGTTGCAAGAACGCTCGACTTTGATGCAAGAAATTCGGCAATTAGAGCAGAAGAGGTTACAAAATTATTCTTTAAGTCAGCAGTTAGCCAATCAAGAGCAAATTATTGGGGAATTTTTACAGGTGTTGATGAATCGCCTTGTCCCTACGATCGCACCACATATTAACTCAACACCAGCCCATGATTTTCGTGCTGCTAGTCCTAGTCAGTACAACAGTATAGAACTATCCCCGGCTGCAAGTACGCCTACATTAGATTCATCGGCGCAGTTAGAACAGTTAAATCAGTTTGCCACGAAATTAGACCAACGTTTATTGTCGCTGGATGGTACGGTAAATGTCGTATTTGATGCACTCCAGCGCAATATTACTACTTACCAAGAGTCTTTATCGCAAGCACTGGCGAGAATGCACAGTACAGGCTTGCAAAGTGAACAATTGCTAGTGAGTTTCCTGAATAATTGGACTCAGCAATTGCAGCAACAGATTAATAATCTACCAGCAACGACAGTAGTTAAAGAAACATCAGCAGCAGCGCGATCGCCATTTCCAACTCCCTTAGAAACTGCTACTGTAGAAACTGCTCAACCAGTAGTGATTACCAATACCGAAGTAGCCAACCCATCACTAGAATTACCCCAACCAGAAGTAGAATTTACTGCTGATGTGGCGGCTAATGATTTGGATGCGATGCTACTGGAATTGACTGGTGGCATTCCCCAAGGAATGGATGCTGCTATTCCCCTGGAAATGGAGGGGTTGGAAGATTTAGAAACATTGGCGGATGATTCCCCACAACCATTAACTGCGCCGACACTTTTACCAACACCAGAAGCCGCAACACCACCGCCAGAAATCTCTGGGATGTTTAGTGATTTGTCGCCACCAACTTTAGAGTTGAATGATGAGGTAGATCAACTTTACGCCAGTTTATTTCACGTCAGTCAATCACCAGAAAATCCCACAACCCAATATGAAATAGAGACCGAAACATCCACTCAGCAATTTCAACCCAGTTCTGTAACCCCACCGACTTCTACAGAACCAACACCCGATACTTCTGCAAAAATTCCTCCCGCAGAACCAGAAACATCATTCACGACTGTCACAGAAGATGCTGTTAACTCAACAACCGCACCGTTATTTGAGGAAAATGTCGCCTTACCAGAGTCGATATTCACTCAGTCCGATGCAGGCTTGTTAGAAGCAAATCATTTACCACCGCAAAACACAGCGACTAATTCGCCGCCATTTATTGATTTATCTTCAGATTTTCAACAAAAGTTATTTTTTGAAGAACCGGAGTTTTCCAATACTACACTCAGCTATTCGCCGGCGATGCGGGAAAATATTCCTGTGCAGCCAGAACATACTGATACAATTACTTCTTTAACTGAACTGTTTGCCGATGCTAGTAGTGCAGAGAATTTATGGCCGGGTTTGTCGCCGACGGAAATTGCATCGACTTTAGATGAACCTGAACCTACTCCTGATGTGGGAGTGACATCTGAGGGGGAAGTGCTGGAGAATGCGTCCGATAGATATATTGCGGCTTCTCCCCAGGAGAATTTGCTTGCGCCAGAGGTGATGCAGTCGGGAAGCATACCGGATATTTCTTTAAATGAAGAACAGTTGCAGCAATTAAATCAAGATTTAGCAAACTTTGATGAGTTACTCAACTATCAGTTAACAGATGTCTACACTTTGGCAGATATAGAAGAACCGCCAAATGTCACCTTACCCAATGCACAAACCCTAGACCATACGCCAAATGTGGCTTTTTCTCGTCCGGCTGTAGCGCCAGTTGCACCCATATCATCGCCACAAACCGAAGTTGATTTAAACTTCTCTCCGTCCAACGAAAAAAAAAAGCAAGAGAAATCGGGTTCTGGTTCCCCAACTCAGATAGAAATTCCGGTAGATGTGCATAACTCGGTTTGGTATTTGGGTATTGATTTAGGCACAACTGGAATTTCTGCGGCGTTGTTAAATCGCACTCAGTCGGTGGTATACCCGATATATTGGTCAGCAGAAAATATTCCTGGTGCGACGGCTTTTCAACATTCATTTCGTTTACCGGCGGAAGTTTATCTCCCGAATGCTTCCGTGGTACAAGGTGACAGTAATGTTAAGAGTAGTCAATGTTCTGCACAGTTAAAGCCTTATTTACAAATAGCTGTACCTTACAAAGGTGAACAGCAAAAATGGGAACCTGTACTGCAATTTAATGAATTTTCCGCAGGGCCATTAATTTGGGTGGTACGATCGCTTTCTAAATTACTATTAACCCTCAAATCCGATCGCCAGAGTACCACCCAAGGTCTAATTGCTATGGCGGTGGGAATTAATCAGCAGACTTTCCACACCATTATGAGTAAAATCGCTGGGGTGATTTGTACTTGTCCGGCGAGTTGGTCAGAACAATATAGATTTAATGTGCGGGAAGCTTTATTAACTAGCAAAATTGTCCAACATCCCCAGCAAGTCTTTTTTGTGGAAGAAGCGATCGCTAGTTTAATTAGTTTATTTGATAAAAGTGACAGCCAACTCATTCAAGTGAGCGATCGTACTGGTTTACGTCCCGTCGAAACCACAGAACCGTTAATCGGCAATACTTTGGTAATTAATATTGGCGCAACCGCCAGCGAAATGGCTTTGGTTGATATCCCAGCAAATCTGCTGCAACTAGCACACACAGATTTCATGCTGCACAGTTTCCCCTACGCCAGCAAGGGAATAGAACAGGATATTATTTGTCAGTTACTCATTCCGCCAAAATACCGAGAACCACGGAAAAATAACCAAGTTAATGGTCAAAAGAATACTAGTAGTTCTGGGTATTGGCAACCAGCCTTTGCCAATGTTGACAGAATGCAGTGGCAAAGTTTGGGGTTAGATAAATTTGATTTACCAAGGGCGGGAGAGCCTGATCTTGGTGTGCGGATTCGGTTACAGCAACGGTTGGAAAGTTCAGTTTTAGGACAAGCTGCCCTCGAAGCTGCCTTGGCTTTGAAGTTAATTTTGCAACATCAAGAAAACTTCATCCTAGAATTGGCAGATCAACAGTGGACATTGCAACGGCGAGACTTAGAAAGTCAAGTGTTTGTCCCCTTTGTGCGCCGCCTGAACCGGGAATTGAATAAATTACTCGTGGCGCGGGGTATTCCCACAGAAGACATTAATCAAGCCGTGTTGACTGGTGGAGTCGCATCTTTAGGAGTTGTTTATCATTGGCTACGGCAAAAACTCCCCAACGCCAAGATTATTCAAGACTCATATTTAGGAGAGAATGGCGCACCGAATTGCAGCCGAGTTGCATTGGGTTTGGCAATGTTACCCTTGCATTCCCAGATTTTAGAAGAACCAAGACAACAGTACACCGATTATTTTCTGTTTACAGAATTGCTGCGCCTACTGCCAGAGCGGAGTTTATCATTTAACGAAGTGCTTCAGTTGTTTGAGGGCAGAGGAATTAATACAAGCATTTGTCAGCAGAGATTATTGGCATTTTTAGAAGGAGAATTACCAGCCGGTTTGATTCCCACACCACCGGAGTCAGCATGGCTAACCCTAAACTCATCTCAGAATTTAGATTATCAGGCGATCGCAACTGCACCTTTATTTGAAAAACAAGGTAATCTCAGCTATCGTCCCAACTCCCAGCAATTATCAGCCTTGCGTCGCTATTTAGCCGCCGTCAAAGCCAGCACCCAGCAATCTTTAGAGGAACCATACACGGTTAACTTTGTTCAGGGAGTGGTGAGTAGGGAGTAGGGAGTGGGGAAAAACCAGATCCCCAACTTTTCAAAAAAGTCGGGGATCTAAATCTCCTACTTACCACTCAAAGGAGTCCAATTACCAGAAGGAACAAACGCCGCCCAAAATTGCGGTTCACTATACTCTTGACTATTGAGCAAATCTAACTGTGCAGCACGTAAAGCCTCATGTCTTCCCTTTCCGGCTTGTAAATTCTGGTAATACTTCACCATTAATTCCTTCGTCGCTTCATCATTCACCAACCACAGACTTAAAACCTGAGTTTGCGAACCAGCAATTACCAAAGCCCGACGCAAACCATACACCCCATCACCAACTTTCACATCACCCTTACCAGTGTCACAGGCAGAAAGTACAACTAATTGATTAGAACGCAAATCTAAACCCGCCACCTCCAACGCCGTCAGCACACCATCATCATTGTTATTTGTCGCTTGCTTGCGTTGATTAAACCCAGCCAACGCCAACCCAGAACGCAACAACGGGTTTTCCACTTCTATCACTTCTTTTGGGCGTGGTGTTAATTCTAAATCTAGTGAAGCGTTGAGATTTTGTTCCACATCAGTAATAAAGAAACCGTGAGTTGCTAAATGTAAAATGCTAGGGTTTTGTAATTGTTTAACAGCCGTTTCTGTGGCATCTTTACTTAACAGTAACTTGGCATTTGGTAAAACTTTTTTAATCGCTGCTGCTTCCTCTTTAGTAGCAGGTAATGAGTCAAACGCTAGGTTAGCCAACTCACCAGAACGGGGATTTTGGGAACCGCGTACACCAGATGGTTTTGCTGAGGCTACAGTTTGGGTTTGGTTGTTGTAGTCAATATCTGCCAACACCACAGGTGCAGAACCATTGTTAACATTTGAGTTGAAACGCAACAAATCCCTTCCACTGGTGAGATAAGAAAAAGCATAACTTTGAATTAAAAATTTATCTTGCTCATCTTTTAATGCTTCAAAGGGAATTAATGTTAATTGTCCATCGGGCGAGATTAAAATATGACTGGCATCACCCAATAAAGGACGAATGGGTGCAATTAATTTCTCCTCTAAAGTACGGGCGAGTTTTTTAAATATTCTTCCAGTAGCTAACGCTGTACGAAAATCAATGGCTAATTTATCAATTTCTGCCGCTTCACCTAAATCAAGCCACTTTGGTTCGCCAGATGAGCGTAACACCGCCGCCGCATAACGCGGTTTACCGAATTTTTGAGCATCCGTTTTAGCTTTGGCGTTGAATGGTTGATACTGCACAATCTCCACCAAAGCTGCTTCTTTGGGTATTTTGGCTTGAATGGCGGCTAATTGGACTGGTTGGGTTTGCTGACGAAATTCGGCGCTTTTACTACTAATTGCGGCTTCTAATTTTTCTCTTTGTGCTTCCAACTCCTCAAGCTGAGTTTTCAAGTTAGCGGTTTGTTTTCCTGACTGGGAGTAGATTAATGCTGAGAGTTGCTGTTGTACTTGCAGCCATTGAGAGAATAATTTTTGCGTTTCGGGATTTTTGTCAAGTTGAGCGCGTAAGATTTGAATACTGTCAGCTACGGCATCTAACACCAGCCCTTTGCGACGGAGTACAGTAGTTAAAGCCAGAGATGTGGCTGTTGGATTATTCCGAGCTTCTTGTAAAGATAGGGAAACAATACTATCGGTTGTTCCTGAAAAAGTTCTAATGTAATCTTGTTTGCTTTTTTCTGAACCAGTAGCAAAAATCAGATTGAGATTTTGTGCTTGAACTTCTAATCCACGGCGTAAGAAATCAACAGCACGAGTGATATCGCCTTGTACTTGATACAGCCTAGCCAAATTATTCAAACTAGAGGCGACATTGGGATGTTCTTTACCCAGCACCTTCTCTAAAATAGCTAGGGAGCGGATATACGAAGGTTCTGCCTGTTGATATTTCCCCTGTGCTTTATACAATTCAGCCAAGTTATTCAAGCTAGTTGCGACCAATGGATGTTCTTTCTCCAGCACCTTCTCGAAGATAGCCAGAGAACGGAGTAATAATGGTTCGGCTTGTTGATATTTTCCTTGTGCTTGATACAGTACAGCCAAATTATTCAAGCTATTGGCGACATCAGGATTTTCTTTTCCCAGTACCCTCTCTCTGATAGCCAGGGAGCGGAGATACAATGGTTCGGCTTGTTGATATTTTCCCTGTGCTTGATACAGTAGTGCCACATTATTCAAGCTAGAGGCGACATTGGGATGTTCTTTGCCCAAAGTTTTCTCTATGATAGCCAGGGAGCGGAGATACAATGGTTCGGCTTGTTGATATTTTCCCTGTGCTTGATACAGTGAAGCCAAACTATTTAAGCTAGTGGCGATATTGGGATGTTCGTCACCTAAAACTTTTTCAAAGATAGCCAGAGTGCGGAGATACAATGGCTCGGCTTGTTGATATTTTCCCTGTGCTTGATACAGTCCAGCCAAATTATTTAAGCTTGCGGCAACATTGAGATGTTCTTTGCCCAAAATTTTCTCCATGATAGCCAGAGCGCGGAGATACAATAGTTCTGCTTGTTGATATTTTCCCTGTGCTTGATACAGTGAAGCCAAATTATTTAAGCTAGAGGCGACATTGGGATGTTCGTTACCTAACACTTTCTTAAAGATAGCCAGAGCGCGTTGATACAATGGTTCTGCTTGTTGATATTTTCTCTGTGCATGGTACAGTGCAGCCAAATTATTCAAGCTAGTGGCGACAAAGAAATGTTCGTTACCTAACACTTTCTTATAAATAGCCAGAGAACGGAGCAACAATAATTCGGCTTGTTGATATTTTCCCTGTGCGTCATACAGTGCAGCCAAATTATCTAAGCTTTGGGCGACATTGGGATGAACATTCCCCAGCACCTTCTCTCGGATAGCAAGGGAGCGTTCTGCTAAGGGGATGGCTGCACTGTATTTACCCTCTTGGTATAACTTTTGTGTTTGTTGATACAGTTCTAACGCTTCTTTTAACGCTGCTTGTTGCTCTGGTGAATATTCAGAGGTTTGCTGTTGGGCTATCCCTGCGACTGGTGTATTTAAAACTAACCCTGTTGTCATCGCACCCACCACCATCCAAGGTGCAAGACAAATACCCGCAGCATTAATCCCACTGAATAACTTTTTCACAGTCAACTCACCAGCTTGTATAAGTCAGTTATCAGTTATCAGGGAACAGTTATCACAATTTCAGTCCAAGATTTGACTCTTGTTAACTACCACCTTTTACAAGTGAGGGACTTTAAAATATATTGCTGATTACTGTTGACTGTTCACTGATGACTGTTAAGTAAATCATGCCGGACTCAGCAATTTTCGCAAACAAGTTGTCAAAAAAATCAAAAACTCCCGTCTTCCTCTCCGCGCCTCTGCGCCTCTGCGTGAGAAAATCTCCCATCCCACAACACCCAACGCAGAAAATTTCCTGACACTTTCACCTCAAAGCCTCAACATTCACCCTCAGAACACCAACCTTCGAGTAAAAAGGTTCAACATTCACCCTCAGAACACCAATCTTCGAGTAAAAAGGCTCAACATTCATCCTCAAAACTTCAACCTTCGAGTAAAAAGGCTCAACATTCACCCTCAGAACTTCAACCTTCGAGTAAAAAGGCTCAACGTTCACCCTCAGAACTTCAACCTTCGAGTAAAAAGGCTCAACGTTCACCCTCAGAACTTGAACATTGAGCTTCAGAACTCCATGTACCACACAATTTACTTGAATGATGGCAAAAAAAGTAATAATGAAAAAAACCAGAACCCCGACTTTGACAAAAACGAGGTTCTGGTTGCTTAGAAAGACTTGATGACTACATCAAAATTACTTGGTGCTTTCAGCAGGTTTACCAATCATTTTGGCAGCATTTTCTTCACTTTCGAGAATACCGAATTCAATCAACAATTCTTCTAATTCTTCCATTTCAATTGGGGTAGGAATTTTGAGATTGTCGTTGTTGATGATTTTGTTAGCCAAGGTGCGGTATTCGTTAGCCTGGTTGCTGTCGGGTGCATACTCGTTAACTGTCATCCGGCGCAACTCAGCGTGTTGAACAATATTGTCGCGGGGTACGAAGTGAATCATTTGGGTGTTCAACCGTTTCGCCAAGGTTTCGATGAGTTCGTGTTCCCGGTCTGTCTTACGGCTGTTACAAATCAAACCACCCAAACGCACGCCACCGGAGTGAGCGTATTTCAAAATACCACGAGCGATGTTGTTTGCAGCGTACATCGCCATCATTTCACCTGATGTCACGATGTAAATTTCTTGTGCTTTGTTTTCGCGGATAGGCATTGCGAAACCACCACATACAACGTCGCCTAATACGTCATAAGATACGAAATCAACATCTTGGTAAGCACCATTTTCTTCTAAGAAGTTAATGGCGGTAATAATACCACGACCTGCGCAACCTACACCGGGTTCAGGGCCACCAGACTCTACGCACTTAACACCACGGAAACCGGTGAGCATGACTTCTTCGAGTTCTAAGTCTTCTACTGCACCGCGTTCAGCAGCCAAGTGTAATACTGTAGTTTGTGCTTTAGAGTGCAGCATCAAACGGGTGGAGTCAGCTTTAGGGTCGCAACCTACAATGAGAATGCGTTGACCCATTTCTGCCATTGCTGCCAAGGTGTTTTGAGAAGTGGTAGATTTACCAATACCGCCTTTACCGTAGAAAGCGATTTGTCTGATTTTTTTGTCAGTACTCATGGTTGGTGTTTTCCTACAATTAATTTGATTGCAAAGTTCGAGAGTCAATAATGGTTAAAGGCGGCATACACGAGAATTGGGATTGCAGAAATATTGCAAGTATTACCAAATGCAGGTTTCAATAACGCCAATTTGAGAAAAGTTGGACATAAACTTTACAGGCTGGTGTAATTAAATCCCCATCGGTTGCTCAAGCCTTAAGAATGGTGACAGTGACAATTGACATTTCCCTGGGTTTTGATAAACCCAACCAACCAAAATTGCACTCCACTCTGAATGGTGCTTATTTACAAATTTCCTGTTTTGGATGTGTCACAAATTTTCAAAATTTATGCTGGTAATTCCTACTTTGATATTTTTGACAATGATTCCTGCTCAATTACTCAATCTGCTGATCATTAATGCAATAAAATCAATCTTTCATGACAAAGATAGAGTTAATTTAGCTTGCATTATTCTCAGTAACCATGCTGATTTTTTCAGAATGCCAGCTTGTACTAAGAGTCTTTCTTCCCAGGTTCTTAGAGTAATTTTTCTGGCTGATAATACTAGCTTGTATAGTCATTCATTACTAGTAATTACCTAAGCAAGTTATCACTGACTTCAAGTTTGTAATGAAGTTACAATCCTGTTTACCTGGCTAATTTCTACCGTTGGCAAAAGCGTCACGATATTGAAGTGGATTTACCAGAGCAAAAGGACTTTATTGAGGTAAACTCAATATTTTTCTTGAAGTCTTTTGCGTTCTTGCTTTTTGATTCCTATAGTCAGCTTAACACTGTTTGATTAATTTATTTATCAAAGTTTGAAGTGTTTTTGCTTTTAGTTGATGATGCTGAATAAATATTTTACTTAGACATGAGTGCTGTCATAAGATTGGCGAGATTATAAAGTTTTGCCTGACATTTTAATTTTTCTGGTTTGTTTGATTTGAACTTATAACACAAGTTAGTTAGAAGCCTGAATTCTTCTTCAATGTACTTACATATTTCGATAATATGAGTTTTTTACCTAATTTTAAATGTATCTTTATTTCCGTGGTGAGGCATCGCTCTACAATCCCGATATCATCACGTCATTCTGTAAAAGCTAATGAAAACAATTATGACTGGGAGCCAAACAAGTGCAAATTACTAAGCGCAATGTCGAGTTAAGGGTAGATGACAGCTTAATGCGGGTGTATGTCGCCTCTCCTAAACCAGCCGGAACTTACCCAGGCATTTTGTTTTACAGTGATATCTATCAATTAGGTAGTCCGATGATTCGCCTGGTTAACTACCTAGCCGGGTTTGGTTATGTTGTCGCCGCACCCGAAATTTTTCACCGCATTGAAACTGTTGGTACAGTCATTGAACCCGATGATTTGGGGAGAATGCGGGGTAATGATGATGCACGCAGAACAGCGATCGCAGAGTATGATGCAGATTGTCGGGCTGTGATTGATTTTCTTAAAACCGACGCTGCGGTTAACCCCGATAAAATTGCTACTCTTGGCTTTTGCATCGGCGGACATTTATCTTTTCGCGCCGCCTTCCACAGTGAAATCAAAGCTGCGGTTTGCTGTTACCCGACTGGTATCCCCAGTGGCAAACTTGGTCAAGGCATAGCAGATACTATCCATAGAGTGAGTGAAATTAAAGGCGAATTACTGCTGATACTTGGTACTCTTGACCCTCACATTCCCGAAAGCGATCGCCATACATTAATTAAAGCAATTACAGATGCTAATATACCTCATCAAGTATTCTTATACGAAGCCGAACATACATTTATGCGCGATGATGGTTATCGCTACGATGCTGTTGCAGCTACCTCCGCTTGGTTAGAAATCACCACGTTCTTAGCCAAAATCTTTCCTTAGAGATCATAGGGGTGTGGGGAGTTTGGGGAGTGTGGGAAGTGTGGGAAGTGTGGGGGGTGTGGGGAGTGTGGGGAGTGTGGGGAGTGTGGGGGGTGTGGGGAGTGTGGGGAGTGTGGGAAGTGTGGGAAGTGTGGGGGGTGTGGGGAGTGTGGGGAGTGCGGGGAGTGTGGGGGGTGGGGGGGGAAAGATTTCTTATTTTTTCACCATCCTCCGACTTCTCCCACACCCCTGGATTTCTCACAAGAGAGAAATTCAGGTTTAATGAAGGGTGACTGCCCTCATTCAATCTCACACCGTCTATGTTATTGTTTCACCAGAAATATTAGGATGCTTTACGCTTTGCCTCCATGACTGGGAGGCATTTATTTTGGGAATAATACTGCCTTGAAAGTAGGGAGTAGGGAGTCGAGAGTAAGGGAGTGGGGAAAAGAATAGAACTTATACCAAGTTGCTTTCAGAAATAGTAATATTCCTACTCCCTACTCCCCACTCCCTATTCCCTCACTTTTAACTGCAATGTAAGACAATAGTCTAGAATCTAAGTTTACATATCCAAAATCAATGGATCGACGCTCATTTTTACTCAGTATAAGTGGATTGGCACTGTCGCAACTGCTGGTGGGGTGCGAGAATAAAAACCAAACCAAACTCAGCGTTCAGTTATTAAAAAATTCTATTCCTGCTCAAGTAGTTGATCAATTTAGCCAATTTTTGCAGCCAAAGCCAAAGTTAAAATTCTCTCCCGTTGAGCAAATTCAAAATTTATATCAGCAATTGCAACATTGGCAAGAACAAGCAAAAACCAACGATAAACAAAATTGGACACGCTGGATTCCATTTATTAATTCCCAAACAACTAATGTAGTAGACTTGGTAGGTTTGGGAGATTACTGGTTAAAAAGTGCCATTGAACAAAAATTAATTCAACCCCTAGCAGCAGCAGAAGTCCAACAATTAAAATCTTGGTCGAATTTGGATGAAAGGTGGCGACAATTAGTAACTCGCAATGACCAAGGAAACTTAGATCCGCAAGGACAAGTCTGGGCTGCACCTTATCGTTGGGGTAGTACAGTGATTGTATACGATCGCCAGAAATTTCAAGAATTAGGCTGGCAACCCCAAGACTGGAGTGATTTATGGCGGGATGGGTTGCGATCGCAAATTTCTTTACTGGATAATCCAAGAGAAGTAATCGGTCTAGTCTTGAAAAAACTCGGACAATCCTACAACACAGAAAACCTCGATACCGTACCTAACCTGGAAAAAGAACTGCAAGCTTTAAACCAACAAGTAAAACTCTACAGTTCTAACAACTACCTCGAACCTTTAATTACAGGAGATACTTGGTTAGCCGTTGGTTGGTCAAGTGATGTATTACCAATTTTGTCACGTTATCCCCAACTTAATGTAGTCATTCCCAAATCAGGAACAGCCATTTGGGCAGATTTATGGGTACGCCCCTCTAAAGCCAGCAAAAACGACATATCATCTAAATGGATTGACTTTTGTTGGCAACAGGAAATCGCCAAACAAATCACCACCAAAACTAAAACCAATTCACCGATTATTTCTGATATTAAAATTACCGATATTGCTGAACCAATACGCAGTTTATTACAAACAAATCAGCAAGTTTTCTCGAAAAGTGAATTTTTGCTCCCATTATCAGCATCGACAGTAAAGCAGTATGAATCTCTGTTTACTAAAATCAAGACCAGTTAATTAAATAGTTGGGAAAAGGCAGGAGGCAGAAGTAAAGAAAATTTTAGTTTAATTAACCTAAAAATACTAATAACATTTTCACCTGTAGCCTATCACCTATCAACTTCATTCAGACGATTGCTGCAATACTAATCTATTTAAAGAATTAATTTGAATGCGGCATGATGTTGGGTTAGTTTGAAAATTACAGGTATAACTCCCTAAAAGTTCCTGCTGATAATTAAACACCCTCAAATTATAAACATCCTTTCTCGCAACATTGCCGAGGCGATTGACAAAGCTGTAGCGTTCTAGATAATCTAGTATGCTCCAAACTTGTTGATTGACAATGACATCTACTCTTCCAGGGGTGGTTGCAGTAGCAGGATACGCTATCCAATTATCCAACAACTTACTTTCAGAATTAGCTTGCGCTAACCATAAACTTGGAGTTGTTAATCCTTGTGGGTTAATGGTATTCGCTGTGATTACGTTGCTGTTAGGTTTAGTTAATAAGTCTAGTTCCAACGGCGCATCTGAAGGTAAGGGAACAGCAGCTATTTCTGCTAATGAAGGAGAAATTGGTAATAGCAAAATTGCACCCAAACTGAAGCCCAAAATTATTGGCAAAGATTTTTGGCAAGACATAGAACACCCTTTGCTGATTTAGCAGTCCTATTTGATAGGGAGAGGAAGGGGAGGAGGCCTTAACTTCTTGACAACATCAATTCTTGATTCCCGTTGTAGCAATTCCCCGAATAAATTGACGCTGACCAATTAAAAATAGTGCCATCACTGGTACGGTTGCAATAGTTACGGCTGCCATCATCAAAGGCCAGTTGTTGGTAAATTGTTCTTGAAACTCGGCTAATGCCAACTGTACGGTTCTTAATTCTGGGCGTGTGGTAAATACCAACGGCTTAAACAAATCATTCCATTCTGCGATAAAGGTGAACAAAAACAACGTCACCAAAGCGGGACGGGCTAAAGGTAATAACACCCGCCATAAGATTTGTAACCTGTTTGCCCCGTCAATGATGGCTGCTTCTTCTAGTTCTACAGGAATTGTCTGAAAATACTGGCGTAAAAGAAATATGCCAAAGCCATTGACAGCCGTGGGTAAAATCAGCGCCCCATAGGTATTAATTAAGTGTCCCCACTTCAACACCAAGAATATAGGTATAACCAACAGCTGAAAAGGAATCACCAGGGTTGCTAAAACAACTAACAGCAATGCTTGTCTGCCTCGAAATTTCAATCTTGCCAAGGCGTAACCAGCCAAAGCAGAGGTGATTAGCTGAAATGCGGTGACTGCGATCGCTACTACAGTAGAATTAGCAAAAGCTAAAAGGAACTTCCCTCGTTGCCACGCATCATGATAATTATCTAACGACCAATTTCGCGGCATCGTGATATCTGGAGTCGCGCCAGGGGGTGCAAAAGAAGTGAAAAATACGACAAATAGCGGTAGCAAGACAATGAATGCGCCTAACAGCAGTACCGCTAAACTAAAAATATCGCCAAATTTGATTTGCCAACTTGATTTCATCATAAGTGTGAGATAGCAGAGCTTAGGGGCTAAAGGCTAGGGAATAACGAGAAAATTAATGATTGACTCTTGACGATTAATCGACTCTCTGCATTTGTTTCTTTAGTACTAGAGTATCGCCCCCAGCAAAAGCTAATCTATTACATAGTGACTTGTTAAGTTAAATTAAACAACAGTGAAGATTGCCCTAAAATTACAGGGTAAATTAAGCGTTAGTATCAAATGATTCATTTTACAGGAGTGACGATACCATGCAGCAGTTAGCAGATGGATTAGAAATAGATTTCCACAGTGAGACATATAAAGATGCCTATAGTCGCATTAATGCGATCGTGATTGAAGGGGAACAAGAAGCTTATGAGAATTACATTAAACTAGCTGAACTGCTGCCTGATAATCGTGATGATTTAATTCGCTTGTCGAAAATGGAAAGCCGCCATAAAAAAGGCTTTGAAGCTTGCGGACGCAATTTAAACGTGACACCAGATTTGCAATTTGCTAAGGAGTTTTTTGCACCTCTACACGATAACTTTAAAGTCGCCGCCGCCCAAGGTAACGTTGTCACCTGCTTACTGATTCAATCTTTGATTATTGAATGTTTTGCGATCGCAGCCTACAACATCTACATCCCCGTTGCTGATGCTTTTGCCCGCAAAATTACTGAGGGTGTAGTCAAAGATGAATACAGTCATTTAAATTTTGGTGAAGTTTGGCTAAAAGCTAACTTTGAAGCATCAAAAGCTGAACTAGAAGAAGCAAACCGCCAAAACTTACCCATTGTTTGGAAAATGCTTAACCAAGTGGCGGCCGATGCTGAAGTGTTAGCAATGGAAAAAGAAGCTTTAGTCGAAGACTTCATGATTCAATACGGTGAAGCTTTAAGTAATATTGGCTTCACAACCAGAGATATCATGCGCTTATCAGCCTACGGACTCTCAGCTGCCTAAACAAGTATGAAGGATGAAGCATGAGGTAATGAAAGTTAAAAAAAACTAAAAAGTCAGAATTAAATTCATCATTTTGCTAAAATTCCAGACTTTACACTTCATACTTCATACTTCAGACTTCACACTTTGTTGTATTTTTAAGGTTAGGTATTCTCACTTACCACTCAATTCCACGCTTTCGACGCAGCAAACGCCTAATACACACTACATGTTTGGTCTAATTGGACATCTGACTAGTTTGGAACACGCTCAAGCGGTAGCTCAACAATTGGGATACCCGGAATATGCCGATCAAGGTCTAGATTTTTGGTGCAGCGCCCCGCCGCAAATTGTTGATCACATTAAAGTTACCAGTTTGACTGGAGAAACAATCGAAGGCAAGTACGTAGAATCGTGCTTTTTGCCAGAAATGCTGGCAAATCGACGAATTAAAGCGGCAACTCGCAAAATTTTAAATGCAATGGCTCATGCTCAAAAGCATGATATTGATATCACGGCTTTAGGCGGTTTTTCATCAATTATTTTTGAAAACTTTAATTTAGAGCAGTTCAGCCAAGTCCGTAACGTCACATTAGAGTTTGAACGCTTCACTACAGGTAATACACATACTGCTTATATTATCTGTCGGCAAGTAGAGGCGGCTGCCAAACAAGTTGGAATTGAACTGTCGAAAGCAACAGTGGCTATCTGTGGTGCAACTGGGGATATCGGTAGTGCAGTCACACGTTGGCTAGATGCCAAAACAGATGTCAAAGAAATTCTGCTCATCGCCCGTAACCAAGAACGCCTGCAAAATTTACAAGACGAACTAGGGCGGGGCAAAATCATGGCCTTAGAGGAAGCCTTACCCGAAGCTGATATTGTGGTTTGGGTGGCAAGTATGCCCAAAGGTGTCGAAATTGACTCCAAAGTTTTAAAACAACCTTGTGTCCTGATTGATGGCGGCTATCCCAAAAATTTAGCCACAAAAATTCAACATCCTGACGTTCATATACTCAACGGTGGCATTGTTGAGCATTCTTTGGATATTGACTGGAAAATCATGAAAATCGTCAATATGGAAGTGCCAGAACGTCAGCTATTTGCTTGTTTCGCCGAAGCGATGCTGCTGGAATTTGAGAAGTTACATACGAACTTTTCTTGGGGGCGTAATCAGATTACCGTAGACAAAATGGAGCAGATTGGTCAAGCATCGGTGAAACATGGCTTTAGACCTTTGCTGCTTTAACAAAGTCAAAAGTAAAAAGTTAAAAGGTAAAAGAATGTTTTTACTTTTGCCTTTTTGCTTTTTACTTCTTTAATCCCCAATCCCTAGTTCCTCATCCCTAAATTATGGCCACTACCGAGCGTAAACCACTACTGTTGGATTTTGAAAAGCCGTTAGCCGAACTCTCAAACCGCATTGAGCAGATTCGGCAACTAGCAGAAGAAAATGGTGTTGATGTATCCGGCGAAATTCGCAAGCTAGAAGCACGCGCCACAAAACTGCGTGAGGAGATTTTTAGTACATTATCTCCGGCTCAAAAGGTACAAGTCGCCCGTCATCCTCGTCGTCCCAGTACCCTGGATTATATTCAGTCTATTACCGATGAATGGATGGAGTTGCATGGCGATCGCTGTGGGACTGATGATCCGGCTTTAATTGCTGGTGTCGCTCGTTTAGGTGGGCAGCCAGTAGTGATGTTAGGTCAACAAAAAGGGCGTGACACTAAGGATAACATTGCACGGAACTTTGGGATGGCGGCTCCTGGTGGTTATCGCAAGGCAATGCGGCTGATGGAACATGCCAATAAATTTGGAATGCCGATTTTAGCTTTTGTCGATACACCAGGCGCATTAGCCACCGTCGCAGCCGAACATCAAGGTGCCGGCGAAGCCATTGCTTACAATCTCCGGGAAATGTTTAGCTTGGATGTACCAATTATCTGCACAGTGATTGGTGAAGCAAGTTCTGGTGGGGCGCTAGGGATTGGCATTTGCGATCGCCTACTGATGTTTGAACATGCTGTTTACACTGTGATCAGCCCTGAAGGTTGTGCCGCAATTCTTTGGAAAGATGCCGGCAAAGCACCCCAAGCGGCTATGGCTTTAAAAATTACTTCCCATGATTTAAAAAATTTAGGGATTATTGACCAAATTCTGGCAGAACCTATTGGTGGCGCTCACTCAGACCCCTTAGAAGCCGCAACCACCCTCAAGCAAGCCCTTTTAGATAATTTAGATGAACTCAAACAGTTAACATCCCAAGAAAGACGGCAACTGCGTTATGATAAATTCCGCAAAATCGGTGTTTTTACAGAAATTCCCCACTAGCAAGCTAAAGCTGGGTCATTAATTCAAGACAATGTTATAATTGCCTGTGGTTCTTAAAGATTTTTAACAATCTTTTTAACCACAGGCATTTGTATCTGTGATCAATCGACTCACTTAAATGAGAGATTTCGTTTAGTTTTGCGAGTAGACAGCCTAAACTCCCAGATAAAGACTTAATTTTTATCTTTGGGAGGTATTTTATTGGGGAAATTTCCCATACTGACAATTCAATATAGCAATTGTCAAAAAAAATTATCGGAATTTAAGGTTACTTTAATGTAGCCAATCCGAAGGACTTAAATAATTGGGTGGCAAAGGGCTGGAGTCACTGCCAAAATAATGGGGGAAACTATGGGTAGTAAGCAGAAACAACGCGCCCTGATTACTGGGGCGAGTAGCGGAATTGGCAAAGCAACCGCCTTGGCATTTGCCAAAGCTGGCATAGATGTTGCCCTAGTCAGCCGTTCTTTAGATAAATTAGAGGCGGTAGCAACAGCAGCCAAGGAAAGCGGAGTAGAAGCTCAAGCATACTCCCTAGATTTAGCTGAATTACCCCAAGTAGCGGCGAAAATTACCGCGATCGCCCAAGATTTTGGCAACATAGATATTTTGGTAAATAACGCCGGAATAGGCTATACAGGTAATCTAAGCGACACAAGCTTAGAAGACTGGCAAAACGTTATTAACATCAATCTCACCAGTGTATTTGAGTGCATCAAAGGAATTTTACCCAGAATGCGCGATCGCAGCACAGGCACAATTATCAACGTAGCCTCAATCGCTGCCAAGCAAACCTTTGCTGGATGGGGAGCCTATTGTGTTAGCAAAGCCGGACTTCTAGCCCTTTCTCAAACCCTGGCTCAAGAAGAACGCGCCCACGGTATCCGTGTCACGGTCATTTGTCCTGGTTCTGTAAATACAGAAATTTGGGACACAGACACCGTTCACGCCAACTTTGACCGTTCAAAAATGTTAACTCCAGAAATTGTGGCACAGTCAATTCTCCACACTGTCTTATTGCCACCACAAGCAGTGATTGATGAATTGGTTCTGATGCCCAATGCAGGCACATTTTAGTCATTTGTTCTTGGTCATTAGTCATTTGTTATGAGTGAATCACAAAGGCCAAATGACCAATGACCAATGACCAATGACTGATAGCAAACATCCAAAAACTAACTAAAAATTACATCATGACTATTGCTAGTTCTAACGGTTCCAATCGTTTTCAATCTCCTCTGATTTCTGAATTGGCAGATGCCATCAATACCAGACCCGATCGCAACACCCACGACGGCAGACAACCAGATTTGCACCCGCCTTCTGAGGAACAGATGGAGCAAATGATGGATGCTGTCAGGAATATCATAGTCGGCGTTGGTGAAGATCCTGAACGCGAAGGATTGCTCAAAACTCCCAAACGTGTGGCGGAAGCAATGCGGTTTCTCACCAGTGGTTATAACCAGTCTTTAGACGAACTGGTTAACGGTGCCATTTTTGATGAAGGGCATAACGAAATGGTACTCGTCCGAGATATTAACTTTTTTAGCCTCTGCGAACATCACATGCTACCTTTTATGGGCAGAGCGCATGTTGCTTATATTCCCAATCAAAAAGTTGTGGGCTTAAGTAAGTTAGCCCGAATTGTGGAAATGTATTCTCGCCGTTTGCAAGTCCAAGAAAGGTTAACTCGCCAAATCGCCGAAGCAATTCAAACGATTTTGGAACCTCAAGGTGTAGCAGTAGTCATGGAAGCCACTCATATGTGTATGGTAATGCGGGGTGTGCAGAAACCCGGTTCTTGGACTGTTACCAGTGCCATGCTAGGCGTATTCCAAGATGAACAAAAAACCCGTGAAGAATTCTTCAACTTGATTCGCCATCAACCATCATTCTTTTAAGTAGGGAATGGGGAATTGGGAGTAGGGAATGGGAAATTTACTACTCCCAATTCCCTACTCCCTACTCCCTAACTTCTGAAATAACTCAGCTACTTTATTTAAATCTTTATTTCCTGGTTGAATTTCGACTCCACTAGATAAGTCGATACCGTCAGGGTTAACCAGACTTAAAGCTTCTAAGATATTTGCTGGGGTTAATCCGCCAGCTAAAAACCACGGTGTGCCGGGGTGGAATTTTTCGAGCATTGCCCAATCTAAAGTTTTGCCTGTACCGCCTAACTGTTGGGGATGATAAGCATCAAGTAACAAAGTATCTACGTATTGAGCGTAGATGGCGGCTAGTTCCAGATGGTCAAGGCTGCGTATCCTCAGTGCTTTGAGAATTTCGACACTGGGGAAATTTTTCCTGACTTGGTAACAAAATTCCGGTGATTCATCGCCGTGTAACTGTACGCCAGTTAAACCAGCATCTTGAACTATCTGGTTAATCTCCTGAATGTGAGCGTTAGCAAAAACGCCGATTTTATCAATGTTATCTGGTAATTGGGTAACGACTGCGCGGATTTGGGTGGCAGTTACGTAACGAGGTGAACTAGGTACACAAATAAATCCTAGAGCAGTTGCGCCTAAAGATGCGATCGCAGTTGCTTGTTGTGGTTGAGTGATGCCACAGATTTTAACCCGCATAGTTCTAAAGAGCGAATTTTTGCTAACAATTTTTGGTTGCTGACTCACTAATTCTATAATTTTGAAGGTTTTATGAATTTTTTCATTTAGGAGACCAAATCTAGATGTTATCAAATTTACTGGCAGCAGCAGCTAATGTCCCCGCCACCCCTGCGTGGACTCCTACCGTTGGCATCATTATTAGCGTTACCAGCGTAGTTATGCTGTTGCTATCTACCCGCATTGAGCAGCCTCAAGTTGGGCCTAAATTACCAGGGTTGCCCGTAAGTGTTACCACCTTTATCGCGGCTATGGCCTTTGGTCACATTGTTGGCATTGGTATTGTTTTAGGACTAACTAATATTGGTCGCCTGTAAATACCAGATAACAGAGGAGTGAGATTATTATCCAATCTCATCCTCTGGGACTCATTGTTTTTCTTTCTCCAGCAATGCAACTCTCAAATCTAGGTCAGTTGAATTTGGCGATTTTTGTTACCTTAAGAACAGAACTCACAGCAACTTCATCATGACAGCTAAATTGATAGTTCTTGTCTGGAGAAAGAATTATGCGGGTGAGGTAATTGGGTTGTGATAAGTAGATGCAAAATAAACTACCTCATATTATCTGGTTAGCTTCAGCCGCGATCGCACTTTTGGTAAGTGGCTGCGAAGAAATGCTCAAATACGCACCACCATTGCCCGACATTGAATTACCATCTAACCAACCACCCCGTCCTATAATTCCTCCAGCCTCTGCCAAAATTGCAGATATGGAAGCCGCAGTCCGCCAAGGTATCAACAAAGTACGGCAAGAAAACAGACTTCCGCCTCTGCAAAATAATGACAAACTCACCCAGGTAGCCCGCAACTACAGCCGCCAGATGGCGCAGCAAAAATTCTTCAGTCACACTGGTGCCGATGGTAGCACCTTAAAAGACAGAATAAGTGCAGGGAGAATCTCTTATTTGATGGTGGGAGAAAACTTATTTACCTGTACGAACGTACCGCAACCTGTACCAGCCGCCATTAAAGGTTGGATGAATAGCCCTGGACATCGGGCTAATGTTCTGCGTCCGGTGTTTCAAGAGACTGGTGTGGGAATTTGGCGCGTTGGGAATACGTACTACATGACGCAGTTATTTTTGCGACGTTAGTATTGTCCTGTGTCATTTGTCATTTGTCATTTGTTTTTTTACCCCTACACCCTTGACCCGAATTTCTCACGTATGGGTAGGGAGTGTGGGGAGTGTGGGGAGAGAGGGGAGTGTGGGGAGTGTGGGGGAAAGATTTCTTCACCATCCTCCCACCCCTCCCACACCTCCCACCCTTCCCACACCCCTGGATTTCTCTCTTGTGAGAAATCCAGGTTGAACCCCTCCAATGAATCCAGACTCAGGATAGGTGCAGCGATCGCAGATTCGATTTAACATACAAATGTATTACTTTAGCAGGAGTCGTTGTGAAAGCTAGATGGATAATTACAGCAGCTTCAGCAGCTTTGTTTTTTGGTGGTAGTTTGTTCACATCGCTACGCGACCCTTGGTTTCAAAATCTGCAACGTCCTAGTTGGTTAACTTTTGAATTTCTCATTCCCTTTATTTGGACGTTCATTTGGGTTTGCCTGACGATTTCTGCAATTATTGTCTGGGAAAAAAGCAGCAAGAAAGGTTCTCGCCCTGGGAATTTGCTATTAGTTTATGCCGCTATTGCCTTACTCACATCGCTGTATAGCCCGGTGGTGGTAGAACTCCGCAGTTTGATTGGTGGTATGATTGTGGGCGGTTTAGCAACTCTTTTGGTATACATTTTAGCTTTTGTTGTCAAACCAATTTCGCAAACAGCTGCGTGGCTATTTCTGCCTTATGCACTATGGGGGCCTTTCGGCACTTATTTAACTTGGTTATTACTACAACTCAATAGCCCCATTAACCCATAATGAAACGCCTGATTTCGCAATTCTCGCTTTATCTAACTTTGCTATTAACTGGATGTGTTGCTAATAAAGAAGTGAAAAATCCTTTAGCAACAGCACCAGTCAATGCCAATCAAGATGCCAATTACATCACTCAAGTAGTGCAGCAAGTCGGGTCAGCTGTGGTACGCATCAATTCTACTCGCACTGTCGCAGTATCTCCCCAAGACTCTTATTTAGGGCGTTTTTTTGGCGAACAGCCGAGTCGAGAAGAAGTACAACGGGGGATTGGTTCAGGGTTTATTATTAGTGGTGATGGGATTATTTTGACTAACGCCCATGTGGTAGCAGATACAGATAACGTCGCAGTTGTGTTAAAAGATGGTCGTAGTCTGCAAGGTAAGGTAGTAGGAGTTGACCGCGTAACCGATGTAGCAGTAGTCAAAATTAAAGGTACAGGATTACCAACAGTTAAATTAGGTAACTCCGATAATTTGTTAGCAGGAGAATGGGCGATCGCCATCGGCAATCCTCTAGGATTAGATAATACAGTTACCCAAGGAATTATCAGTGCAACTCAACGTTCTGTTGCTGATTTAGGAGTACCCACAGAACGAGTTGATTTTATTCAAACGGATGCGGCTATTAACCCTGGTAATTCTGGCGGCCCCTTGCTTAACGCTCAAGGAGAAGTAATTGGGATGAATACTGCTATCATCCAAGGAGCGCAAGGATTAGGCTTTGCCATTCCCATCAAAACAGCCCAAAGAATTGCTAATGAATTAATCACTAAAGGACGAGTAGATCATCCTTATGTTGGCATTCAAATGGGAGAATTAACTCCTGATTTACGCAGCAAAATTAATCAAAGTGATACAGGTTTAAAAGTTAATCAAGATACAGGTGTAATTATTTTAGGAGTCGCCCCAAACTCCCCAGCTTCCCGTGCTGGTTTGCGTCCGGGCGACATTATTGACAGTATTAACGGTGTAGCAATTCAAGATATTAGACAAGTGCAACAACAAGTAGAAACTACCAAAGTTGGTGATGTCATGCAAATTACCATTAATCGTAATGGCAAAAAACAGGCGATCGCAATTCGCACAGTCGCCTTACCTGCAAGAGATATTAGTTAAACTTGGCGGCAAAACTGCAAGAATATAGCTCATAGATTATTTGAGCCAGTATCACAGCTAGAAGAACTGTTAAATAATACCAAGTTGCAATCAAAGATAGTCATTTGGGCTGGGAGTAGGGAGTGGGGAGTAGGAATACTATTTCTGAACGCAACTTAGTATAAGTTGCTAAATGCAGGAGGTCTTATTATTTAGATGAGATTGCACTCAAGGTTCTTGGAATACAGACTTTAGATGTAGTATGTGATACTGTCAAAGCATCTGGAGGATTCAACCTTTCCAGTTGCATTTTATTCTAAGAATTCACAAAAAATCTTATGTATCGCTTCCAGGTTAGTGCATATACCCAAACTGGTGAATCCATTGGGCTGGTTGGTTCTACTTCCGAGTTGGGATCGTGGGATATTACTAGATGTGTTCGCCTCCGCACCAGTGGCGATCGCTATCCTTTATGGTGGACAGATGAAGTTGACATTCAGCCATCTTTAAATGCGGGCAATGATCAGAAAGTTGAATATAAGTATGTGCGTTTTAATGCTAGTGATTATGGGGAATGGGAAGCTTTTGGGTGGAATCGTTGGATACCAATTAATCATGAGCATTTCAGTACTATTATTGTGGATGATGGGGCATTCGGTTATTTACAGCCGTATCCCTTCGGCTACCCTGAACAGCCAACAACTACTAAACAAGTATTCACAGCAGATTCTGACAGTTTAAAAATAGTAGTGATTGGTAGTTCTGTGGCTTTGGGTCATAAAGCTTGGTTATTGAAAGGTTGGGTTAGTCTGCTAGAGGAAGCTTTACAACAAAAATATGGGCATAGAGTAGTTAATGTAGCGGAAGTGGGAGCCAATGTCAGTAGAACGATCGCCCGCTTTGCTTCAGTAGTTACACCAGAACAACCTGATGTCGTAATTATTGCCTTATCTTTAGGTAACGAAGGATTGGCTGATTGTGCGCCCCACGAACGGCGGGCAGTACAAAGGCGGTTTGAAAGCGGTTTGCAGCAGTTGGTGAAAATGACGCGCAAACTAGGCGCGTTGCCAGTTTTAGGGGGGGTTTATCCTCATAACAATTATTCTTCTGAGCATTACTGGCTGTTAAAAGATACCCACAACAGAATTTTAAATTGGGGCGTGCCGATTTTGAATTGGTTGCCTGGATTAGATAATGGCCAGGGACGCTGGCGGGAGGGGATATCTTTTGACCCGGCGCATCCCAACACCTTCGGTCATCACTTGATGTTTGAAGCCATTGACCTACAATTATTTGATATCGACAAAGCCAAATTAGCAAAAGAGAACCCCCATTTCTGGCAACCCAACGAAATCCCGATTTATCTTGATCATGCGGGATTTTATGTTTGTGCCTACATCGAAGAAAAAAGTCTCCGAATTAGTAATCCATCACCCCACAATTACACCATTGCGCCTTACTGGCAAGAACTCCAAACAGTTCTGCAAAGCAAAGCCAAGTTGCTTCCAGGTATTTATGTTGCCAAAAATCCTCAGCCGGGAACACTGCCATTTTTTGCTGTACAGGAAGATGGCGCGATCGCTACAACTGTAGAAATACCATCCGGCTCTGATTTAGAATATACAGCATCTTTCAACTTATTCGCCCCGAATGACTCCCAAGTTTTGTTTTATGATGGGCATCTGGGAATCTTGCAAAAAGATGAACGTCACCTCTGGCTAATTAATGAATCAGACCATGAATATAACATCCATCCCATGTGGAAAGAAGTACGGCAAGCACTAAAAGCTGTACCAGCAGGTGTTTACGAAGACCCATTACACCCTGAAATTCCCTTCCGCACAATGATGATTGGTAAAGACGGTCTGGAAAGTCGGGTGAAAATTCCCTCACAGTCGGCGGTGTTATTTCAATATCAATGTCAATTATCAGACATTAGTCGCGTAGCAATTGTGCCATTGGGCGATCGCTGTGCGGTGCGGATGATGTTATACAAAATGGAATATGATGGCCCGGCTTTTCCCTTTGACTTGACCCGCACTACCAAGATTGCAGACATCGCAGATATCATCGAAAATCGTTTTGATGATATGTGGAATCCCAGCTTGCTAGATTACAGTCCAGAAGCAGGGAGAATTTACCATAGCAAATGGTCTGGTTTATCTTTTGCCCATGAAGTTGAAGCCACAGACAACCCTGTACATGATATGTCTCCTGTATATGAACGGATGCGGTCACGCTATACAGCACGTTCTCAACGATTTTGGTACACAATTGAAAATTGCGACCAAGCACTTTTTGTTCGCACTGGCATTTGCGATCGCAATGGCGTGTTAGATTTAGTCAGCAAACTAGAAAAACACTGCCAAGGTAAACCATTTCAACTTTTGCTGCTTTCGCCCCAAGACTCTGATGAGTTTTTAGATATTCCCAATGTGCTGCATTACAATGCCGAGTTTAATCCCGACCGGATGTATGATGACTTGGAACATTGGATGTACTGCACAGAAATTATGCGCGGAATTTTAGAATCTTTGGGTATTTCTAGCAAAAATTTGTTTTGGTGTCCTCCCAACGTGCGCGTTAAGGAATGAAGACTATGATTGTTTACTCACGCAGAGACGCAGAGGCGCGGAGAATGAGAGTTTGAGCGATCGTATTTTTAGGCGTTGCTGAATCATTGGATGAAATTTGATCAGACCGGATTTCAAACTCCTTGTTCTCTCTGCGCCTTTGCGCCTCTGCGTGAGCTAAATCATCCTGCAATTATGCAACGAAATAACTCAACTACTGCCGGCTTAGTAACTTTCCCCATCGCGTTGCGGGGTAACTCTGCAACTGTGAGTATTTTAGTTGGCACTTTATAAACTGCTAATTGCTCTTTTGCCCAACTCCGAAATGATTCTAATGTTAACTGGCGTTGGGGATGTAATACTAACGCCGCACAAACTCTCTCACCCCACTCAGGATCAGCAACTCCCACCACTGCACATTCTTGGATATCTGGATGATTTCTTAACACTTCTTCAATTTCTAAAGCAGATACTTTATAGCCCCCAGTTTTAATAATATCTACACTCATTCTGCCGAGAATGCGGTAATTACCGTTCTCCACTACAGCTAAATCTCCTGTACAAAACCAGCCGTCTTTAAAGGTTTTGGCGGTTGCTTGGGGATTTTGCCAGTATTCTAAAAACACGCTAGGGCTTTTAACTTGAATTTCGCCTGGTGTTCCTAGTGGTACTGGTTCTCCACTTTCATCAACTAATCTAACTTCTACTTGCTTTAAAGGCTGGCCAACATAACCTGCATAACGTTGACCGTGTAAAGAATTTGACAATGCCATCCCGATTTCAGTCATTCCATAGCGTTCTAGGAGAAAATGACCACTGATATTTTGCCATTTTTCTAAAACCTGCACTGGTAAGGCGGCGGAACCAGAAACCATCAGGCGCATTTTTTTACAACCTGCGGTCATTCTTTGTTGGTGTTCAGCAGTGGCGATTTCCCAAGCGGCGATTAATTTTACATAAATTGTCGGGACTGCCATAAATAAAGTTAAGTCCCCGTCACAAATGCGATTCCAGACAACTTCTGCATCGAATTTGCTTAACATATAGCATTCTGCGCCAGCCCACAAAGCACAGGTGAGGACGTTGATAATGCCATGAAGATGATGTAGTGGGAGTACGTGTAAAATGCGATCGCTTGATGTCCATTCCCAAGCTGTAATTAAACTTGTAACTTGCGCTTGAATGTTTTGATGGGTTGTCACCACACCCTTTGGTTTACCTGTTGTACCACTGGTGTAGAGAATTAACGCACGTCGAGTAATTTCTACTTCTGGCAGACTAACAATATGATTTGGTGGTGCTTCCGAAGTCAGGATAAATCTGAGATTGTGTTCTGTAGCGAGCGATCGCATTATATCCTTATACTGCGGATGGGCAATAATAATCGATGCACCAGAAGTTGTAATTACATATTCTAATTCTGGTCTTGGGTGCGAAATACACAATGGTACAGCTATCCCACCAGCCCGCCAAATCCCCCATTGCGTCGCTACATACTCAAACCCTGGAGGGATGAGAAAAGCAATTCGTTGTTCTTGTAAATCTACTGTATTTTGTAATAGATTTGCCGCTATTTGACCCGAAGCTTGCAGCAAATCATGATATGTAAATACTCCTGTATCTGCAATAATCGCTGGTTTATCGTTATGTGCCTCAGCACGAGTAATTAAAGGGAGATTCACTTTTGTTTACCAATTTATACTGAATTCAGTCTAATTACTGAAAGCTTATAGCAATTTTAAATACTTTTCCGAACTTTTTAAACTTCATTTATACTGATTATTTTTTAGTTAAGTAGGTCGGTGCAATTTAAGATAACTAGTGAGGGCTGTCATTTGTCATTGGTAAGAGTTTCACGAATATTTACGCTTCGTAATATAGTTTTTTTGGTTTATTTTTATCGACTTATACTTATGTAGCAATCCTAAATAATTTATAAACATCTCTCTACCTTGTCTACCTTATCTCCCTTGTCTCTTTTATTCATATTTCAAATAAACCTGATATCATTTTTCCATAGACATAATTTTTTCAAATCTTTGACAAGTCTCTGTCACATCAAGCTCTTACATTAAGAAAAGTTAATTCTTAAATAGAAAAGTGTATCTAGTTATCGCGGGATAAATTTTAGCGAATACTTAACCTTTGATATTTAGAACGCTAATCATTTTCTGCTCAATCCAGAAATTATTATCGGGATGATAAAAAAAATGAAATACCTATCTGATAAATCGATTGAAGTCAGCAACACAAACAGAAAATCATTGTCTCAAGCTGATTTGGTACGTAGCTATCTGCATGAAATTGGACGTATCCCTTTATTAAGTCATGAACAAGAAATAAAATTTGGTCAGCAAGTCCAACAAATGATGAATTTACTGGCTGCTAAAGAAAAACTAACTGTGCAGTTACAACGCCAATCAACACAATTAGAATGGGCAGAATATGTCCATCTGAGTGAATCAGAACTATTGCAACAACTCAAGCAAGGATATCAAGCCAAGGAAAAAATGATCAGGGCTAATCTGCGGCTAGTTGTTTCGATCGCCAAGAAATATCAAAAACGCAATTTAGATTTTTTGGACTTAATTCAAGAAGGAAGCTTAGGTTTAGAAAGAGGTGTTGAGAAGTTTGAACCTCAAAGGGGATACAAATTTTCAACTTATGCTTATTGGTGGATTCGTCAGGCAATCACAAGAGCGATCGCAGAACAAGCACGCACTATCCGCTTACCTATTCATATTACAGAAAAACTCAATAAAATTAAACGCACTCAACGGGAACTAGCACAAAAATTAGGTCGTACTCCTTCCACCGTTGACATCGCCCAAGAATTATCTTTAGAACCACAACAAATTAGAGATTATCTACTGTTAGCACGCCAACCTTTGTCTTTAGAATTACGAGTCGGCCCCGAAAGAGATACAGAATTATCTAGTATGCTAGAAGATGAAGGCATCTCTCCTGAATCATACGCTGACCAAAGTTTTCTCAAACAAAATATCCAAGATTTATTATTAAAATTAACTCCTCAGCAACGCGAAATATTAACCTTAAGATTTGGCTTGACAGGCGGAAATACCCTATCTTTATCTGAGATTGGCACACAGATGGGTATTAGTCGAGAACGAGTCAGGCAAATCGAATCGCAAGCTTTAAGCACTCTTCGCCGACACAAAGATAAAATCAGAGGCTATTTAGCTAGTTAATACCTCCCGCGAAAATGTTTGATTTGAGTTTATGCACCCATTCTGCTGGTCATTAGTATTTTTACTCAGCACTCAGCACTTTCAATTTAGTAAGCTGTTAAGCATTTAATTTGCACATTGAGGCCGCAGGGGGGCAGGGAGCAGGGAGCAGGGGAGAGGGTTTGCAGCTTTTATTACCATGAACATGGTGCAACTTAAATGACGATTAGCTTACCCGTTTACCCAACTTGTTCTAAATATTGGTTAATGTCTTCAATGAGGCGAGTGAGTTCAGCTTCCGTAGTTAAGCGAATGGTGACATCTCGCACTGTCAACAAAACTTTAGCAGCAAAGGGAGTCGGCCAGATATTAGGATTACAGAAAATTTCTAAAAATACCTCACCAGTGTAACGATATTCCAAAGGCGGTTGGGGGGTGACTTTACCACCAGCCGCAGGTTTAGCCGCAACAGCTTTCAGACTTGCCATTAATTGATCAATCGCCGCTTTTAATTCTCGTGCGGCTTGGGGTGAAAAACTGAAGGATACAGAACCTTCAACTAAATTTAATGTCAGAGGAGTTGAAGACATGGGCTTGATTAAATTTGTTTGATACTTACTTAATAGTACCGGAAGAGTTCGTCTAGACTGGGGCATCTCTACCAAAGGTCAAGATGATTCAGAAAGCATTTATCCAAGAAAAGGGTAATGGACGAATGGAACCGGAAATGGCTGATTTATTGGCGGAGTTAAATCACCGAGGAATTCCGGTTGAAACTTTTACCGAAAAACGTCTACACAGGCGACAGCTACCATTGGCTACTGACACATTAGTTGCTGGTTATATCCCAGTAGTATTGGGCGCATTACGACAGCTAGGTATAGATTTGCCAAATCTCACTGATTATCCCCAGTGTTTACAAGCATTTCTGCATCGGCAAATTTGGCGAAGCACAGTTGGGCAGATTATTCAGCGAATTTATGATGATCATGCACCCATATTTGCTAAACCTCAAAATCGCAAAAAGCAATTTACAGGTCATGTATTTGCCTCACCCAGCGATTTAATGTATTTGCAAGGAACATCTCACCGTACACCTGTATATTGTTCTGAGGTTGTTGAGTGGTTGTCAGAGTATCGGGTTTTTGTGATTCGCGGTGAGATTGTGGGAATTAAACATTACTGGGGAAATTCATCTGTAGCAGTTGATTTAAGCGTGATTACAGAAGCAGTGCAGTTGTTAAACGTTTCTGGTGAAGGAACTGCTGCTTACGGGATTGACTTTGGTGTTTTGTCAGATGGTGTTACTGCCCTGATTGAGTGGAACGATGGTTTTGCTTTAGGTAGCTATGGTTTGGATAAGTCTTTGTATACAGATTTAATTGTGACCCGATGGTGTGAACTGACTGGAGTATTCATTTAAAAAGAAAATTAATGAATTTTTTGCAGAAATTAATGATAATAAGTCGCTGATGATAAAAGTTGAGGCATTAATAATACTAAGCTTATGGCAGAAATTAAGTGTAATTAATCGCAACAACTACGACAAAATATTATAGGGTATATAGACAATAATTCTAAACAAGCAAAAAGTTATTTTACCTAATTAACATTTTGAGTTTTACACTTATAAGTCATAGAACTTACTGTTAAAAAATATCTATGACTTACGATAATCGCCGGACTGTTAGAAAGGTTTTAATAATTACCCTGCTGCTAAATTTATTCGTGATGGGGTTAAAGGCTGTTGTGGGTTATTGGACTGGTTCTTTAAGCTTATTAGCTGATGCTTTGCATAGTGTGACAGACAGTGCCAATAATGTTTTAGGATTATTTGCTAGTAAATTTTCTTCGCCACATCCTGACCGTGAACATCCTTACGGACACCAAAAATTTGAAGCGGTGGGAGCTTTAGGAATTGCAGCATTTTTAGGGATAGCTTGCTTTGAAATTCTTCAAGGAGCAATTGAGCGGATTATAAAAGGTGGTGAACCTGTGAGAATTTCACCGCCTGAGTTGTGGTTATTACTAATAGTTTTGGGCGTAAATATTTTTGTGGCATTTTATGAACGAAGAGTTGGTCAGCGTGTAGGTAGCCCAATTTTAATTGCTGATGCAATGCACACGATGAGCGATATTTGGGTAACGATTTCGGTAATTTTTGGTTTAATCGGGGTTTGGCTGGGTTTTCAATGGTTAGATATAGTGTTGGCGTTTCCTGTGGCTTTGCTGGTGTTTTGGAGTGGCTGGTCAGTGTTACAAGCTAATTTACCTTGGCTGGTAGATCAAATGGCGATCGCACCAGAAGCAATCCATGAAATCGCCACTTCTGTACCAGGAGTAATAAACTGTCATGATATTGCTTCGAGAGGGATTTTAGGTAGGCAAGTTTTCATCGAAATGCACTTGATTGTAGATGCACCAGATGTAGCAACTGCACACCGCGTCACAGAAAATGTAGAAAGACTCTTAGAAGAACGCTTTCATCCTGTGAGGATATTAATTCACGTCGAACCACCAGAGTATAAATCGGAACAGATTAGTTTTAGTTAGGGGGATGTGGGGGATGTGGGAGACAAGGGAGAGATATATTACCTATCACCTCTAGCCTTTAGCCTTTAGTACAGGTCGGCGTAAATAAACAGACCACACTTCGACCACGCTCGATGACCATCTAGAGTTGCTAAAAGGTTTGTGGTATGACTATTCTTTCTTTTTCCTTTTTCCTTTTGACTTTTGCCTTGTTGTACTAACCTCTCTCCTAATAATTTTCACACTTAGTTACCGACTTAACTACAATCGCCACTAGTTCATTTGGGTCAACTGGCTTTGCAACATGAGTTTGAAAACCTGCTTCTAAGGCGCGGATACGGTCTTCTGTATCACCGTAGGCGGTTAAAGCGATCGCTGGGATTCTTCCTCCTTGGTCTGGTTTGAGCGATCGTACTTTGCGGATCAATGTATAACCATCTTCCTCCGGCATAGCAATATCACATACCAAAACTTCTGGCTGTAGCGTCATTAATGCTTCTAGTGCAGCTGCGGCTGATGTTACTGCAACAACATTGGCTCCATCTGTTTCTAACACGGTAGTGACGTAAAAACGACTATCATCATCATCGTCAACTACCAAAACATTTAAGCCAGCAAGCGGTAGAGGAGCTTCCATACAATCTCCATTTACGTTGAAAAATGCTGATTTTTCCAAGTGAAATTTTTGTTTTTCCTCAGCGAATATACTATTAACAATTTTACTGCTTTCACAGCAGATTTTACCTAAAAACCTGATGTTTTCCACGATAATTAGTATTTAATACCTTTTACTTGCTGGCTATTTTGTTTACCATATCAATTAATTTTTGTGAATAATTATTTACAGATAAAATAAATAATATTCTCATCAATATCCTGTTTAATATAACAGATGATTAAGCTGAATTATCCTCTAACTTAAGTCTTATCTCTTAAGATATATAGAAATTAGATTTGATTTCTGAATCTACTTTTGTAGACAGAGACTAAGGTGCAGATTTGTTGGTAATTAGGCTAAAGCCCAACTACAAACTTTAAAATCAATAAGACAGGCTAAGAGTAAACTGAGTTAATTTTTGACATTATCTATAAAGGCTGGGAGTAAGTAATTTTCCTCGCATCCAATGACACAAAGATTTTCAATTTTGATGTTATGACTTATCGCTGATCTTCTAATTAAGCAAATGTAAATAATAATACGGCTTCTTACTGTAATACACTGAGGTTAATCAAAATTATCAAAATAATACCAATGCAACAATTATCTTGACTGCTGTTTCTCATCCAAAAGAGATACAATATGCTATCGATATTGTGTGAATCCCTATATTTTTCACCAATTGATATCCACCGATAGGTATAAAGATTTGAAATATTTATCACTCATTGGTTAGATATTTTGATTTTCCCTGATGCTGCAAGCAACTAGTCATGGTGCAACCGCTTACCATTTTAATTATTGATGATTCCCCTGAAGACCGTGAGGCTTATCGTCGCTATCTGCTGCAAGACCAGGAATATAATTACAATATTCTCGAATCAGCATCAGGAGAGAAAGCCTTAGAAGTATATCGCCAATTCCCTACAGACTGCATTTTATTAGATTTTTTATTGCCAGATATGGATGGGCTAGAATTTTTGGCAGAATTGCCAAAACTAGCTAAACCAGTTCCAGCCGTGGTGATGTTGACTGGGTATGGTAATGAAGCCATTGCTGTTCAAGCGATGAAAAGTGGGGTTCATGATTATTTAGTCAAAGGACAAACAACAGCCGGACGTTTGCATTCAACCATTCACTCAGCAGTCGCACAAGTCAAATTGCGTCAAGAACTACAGCAAAGTGAAGCACGCTTGCGCGAAAGTCAGCAGTTTATCGAACGCATTGCGGAAACAACCCCAGGAATTTTGTATGTTTATGATTTGCTAGAACAGCGCAATTTGTATCTGAATGGTCAAGTTAATAGATTGCTTGGTTATACTTCCCAGCAAGTTCAAGATTTGGGGAAGGAATTCTTGATACAGACAATGTATCCCGATGATTTGCCTTTATTCTTTTTACATCTGCAAAAAGTTGCCACAATTCAAGATAACGAAATTTTGGAATTTGAATACCGGATGCGTCATGCAAATGGCCAATGGTGTTGGTTTTACAGTCGAGATACGGTATTCACCAGAAATGAAGATGGTTCGCCACGTCAAATTGTCGGCACAGCTTATGATATTACTGCTCGCAAACATCATGAAGTTGCACTGCAAAAAAGTGAAACCAAGTTTCGTAGAATTGTCGAGTCAAATGTCATTGGCATTTATTTTGGTGATTTTAGTGGTCTGATTTATGAAGCTAATGATGCTTTTTTAGAATTGTTAGACTACAGTCGTGCAGAATTAATCGCCGGAAATCTGCGTTGGGATACTTTAACTCCATCAGAATATCTCTTTCTTGATCAGCAAAAAGTAGAAGAATTGCATACTTCTGGTGTTTGTGTTCCTTTTGAGAAGGAATATTTTCGCAAAGATGGTAAGCGTGTGTCGGTGCTGGTCGGAATTGCGCGAATTGATGATACAGATCAGAGAGGTTATAGTGTTTGCTTTGTGCTGGATCTCACTCAACGCAAACTTGTAGAAGCAGAACGTCAGCGATTGTTGCAATTAGAACAAGCCGCCCGTGCGGAAGCGGAAGCTGCTAACCGTGCAAAAGATGAGTTTGTGGCGATGGTATCCCATGATTTACGATCGCCTTTGAATTCCATTTTAGGTTGGACACAATTACTGCGGACTAGAAAGTTGAGTCCAGAAAATATCAACCACGCCCTCGAAACAATTGAACGCAATGCCCAATCTCAGGCAAAACTTTTAGAAGACTTGCTGAATATGTCTCGGATTCTGCGAGGCAAGTTACAACTAGAGTTGAGACAAGTTCATTTAGGCACAATCGTCAGTCAAGCTATTCAGACTGCTTACCCCAGCGCCCAGGCGAAAAACATTCATCTAGAATCTGTGATTGATCAGTCCATATCTACAATAACTGGAGATGGCGATCGCTTGCTGCAAGTTTTCGGCAATTTACTCTCCAATGCCATTAAATTCACCCCAAACGGCGGAAGTATAGATGTCAAACTATTGCGTCAAGAATCTCATATTGAAATAACTGTGACTGATACAGGTATTGGAATTAGCCCAGAATTTTTGCCTTATGTATTTGAACGCTACCGCCAAGATGATCGGACTCACAAACAAGGCGGTTTAGGCTTGGGGTTAGCGATCGCTCGTTATTTAATAGAACTGCACGGTGGAACAATCCAAGCTATCAGTCTGGGCGAAGGACAAGGTTCTACCTTTAGTATTAAACTACCTTTGAAATGAAAAGTGCTGAGTTGAAAGTGCTAAGTGCTGAGTTAGAAGACTGCTCACAATTCATCATGGTATCAGCCTTCCCCCAATTATAAGAAAATACGGTTCAGTTAAGGTGATGAGAGTTTCATTCTCAATTTCTGCTCTATCTATCAGACCAAGGAGTAGGATTTGGGGGATTCTGCAATATCTATACCCTCTAATAAAAATTAAGCAATGTTTAAAATTAGGATTTTGTTACCAAATATACAGTAATCCTTAGTGATTGACTTTTGAATACATAAATAGCAATGTAATAAATTTATAATGACGTAAAATCAAGCTCTCTCAAAGTTTTAATCACAGGGATCATCTCATCTCTAAGTAAAAACCAGTTCTAAGTGAATTTATATATCTAAAGTGAGATGATAAAATCACCTACAGATTAAGATAATCAATAAAAGTATTGTAAAGGTTTATTAGCTAAAATCTTTCTTAAGATTACCAACAAATCTTCTGGCTATTTGTTAGGTTGGTTAAACCCAACATCGAAGTTAAGATTAACAGTTCAAAAACAAAAATTTAGTTATCTCCAGGGGTTAAAAAATGCAGATAGTACACAAGATTTACTGCCCAAATTGTGGTAGTAAAGCAGAGCGTTATTACATTTCAGATAGTGAATTAACACGGACACAATGCTCAAGTTGTGATTACTTGATGATTAGTTGCACCCGTACTGGTAAAGTAATTGAAGCTTACGCCCCTGGAATTCAACTAAGTAAAAGATAAAAAGTAAAAAGGCAAAAAAATGAAGTATGAGTAAGTTAATTTCATACTTCAGACTTCAATTTACTTTTTATTCATTCTCAATTGTCCACAAGCAGCATCAGCTTCTAAACCGCGAGAATAACGTACACTTACAGCAATTTTTTGTTGTTGAAGAATGTTAACAAAAGCTTGAATGCGATCGCGGCTAGGGCGTTGATAATCCACTTCTTGAATTGGGTTATAGGGAATCAAATTAACATGACTTTGGAAGCCCCGCAGATGTTGTGCTAGTTCTAAGGCGTGTTCTGGTAAATCGTTGACACCAGCCAACAAGATATATTCAAAAGTCATACGACGGCCTGTAATTGCTACATATTCCCGACATTCCGCCAATAAATCTGCTAAATGATAGGGGCGGGCGCTGGGAATGAGTTGTTCTCTGAGGGCTTGGTTAGGGGCGTGGAGACTCACCGCCAGGGTAATTTGCAAATGATGTTGGGCGAATTGACGAATGCGATCACGGATTCCCACTGTCGAAACAGTTAGCATCCGTTGTCCAATACCTACATCTTGATTTAAGGATGTCAAGGCGGCTAAGACATTATCTGTATTTAGCAACGGTTCACCCATACCCATGAACACCACATTGCTAACTCGTTCTTGAAAATCCTCTTGGACAGTTAACACCTGATCAACGATTTCGTGACGGGCGAGGTTGCGCTTATAGCCACCTTTACCAGTCGCACAGAAATCACAAGCCATCGGACAACCCACTTGAGTAGAAACACAGACAGTTAATCGCTTATCGGCGGGAATACCTACAGTTTCAATAATCTGTCCATCAGCTAGTTGCAGTAGATATTTGACTGTACCATCTGGGGCAACTTTGCGGTAATGGATGGTAGAACGACCAATAGGGATATCTGCAATTTCTGTACGCCATTGTTTGGGAAAAACGGAAATATCAGCAAGCGATCGCACCTGCTGATGATAAATCCAATCATGTAACTGTTTACCCCGGTAAGCCGGCTGTCCCTGCTGCTGTACCCAAGCAGTTAACTCGCTAACCGAAGCACCGAGTAAGGGAGGAATTGCTAATTTTTCCGTAGCGGGTGAGTCAACTTGAGAAATGGATGGCGTAACAGACATAGGGAGAGACTTACGAGTTGAAACTTGGATCTCTATCCTAAGCTGTTACGCCAGGAATTTGCATATTGACTTTTAGTATCCGCTTACATATTTAAGAACTCGGTCTGTTTGAATCACCCGACCATTTTTGACAATATCAAGGCCTGCACCATTAACTACATATTCATAGTTATTATTTCGAGCTACATATCCTGTACCTTCTTCGGAGTAAGCACGGAGAGAACGGATACCTTTACCCGTTGACTTAGAAATCCCAGTGTAAAACAGATTGCCTTTTTTATTGCAAATATGAATATAAAAATTAGTAGTTTCAATATAAGCTTCTAATCTTCCGCCACCTGCATAACGAGGACAATTAGATGCTTGGGCAATTTTCTGACTATTAACTGTTGAAACGGGAGTAGATTCTAATTGTGCAGCACTCACAGATGAAGATATACCTGCAACTCCAGACAGTAGTGAAGCTGTTGCTAAAATTAAAGCAAAAGACTTATTGTGTACCTGATAAAAGCTATTCATAATCAGTCCTAAAGTTTGATTACTATCAGTTTCAAAGCTAACTAATGGTTTTTCGGATTTTTGAGAGAAAAAACACTGAAATTTATATAAAGTCTTATCCCACAGTAATCTCCAGGATGAATTCTGTATGACTGGGTGATGAATATTGGTGGAAAACCTCGTCCCTCCCTGCGGGACGCTACCGCGAACGTGGGCGAAATCAAAATAAAACTTTCTTCTTTGATTTAAAACTCCATTCCTTTATGGGTGGAGTATTCTGAATTCTGTCTTCTGACTCTTTTTTATGACGCATCACATCTTAAAAGCCACCACAGAAACAGTGCATCTTGGTGGGTTCTCCCATTTATTAAAACCAGCACTCATGATTAATTCTGGCGACACTGTTGATGTCGAAACCTTCACTGGTTACTACATTTACGACAAAGCACCCCCAGAATTTCTCACTCCAGAATTTGTGGATATCTGCCAAAATTTGCCAGCCGAACGCAAAATTGCTGGGGGGCCGCATTTACTCACTGGGCCAATTTATGTGCGGGATGCTGAACCAGGGGATGTTTTAGAAGTAAGATTAGAAGCGATCGCCCCAAGTTTACCAGTGGGTTTTAATGCTATTCGTACAGGCTGGGGAGCTTTACCACAGCAATTTACCCAACCTGCACTAAGATTCATTCCCCTAGATTTAGCTAATAATATCGCCGAATTTCCCGCTAACAGGGGCATTAAAATTCCGCTTACACCCTTTTTTGGGATTTTAGGTGTGGCGACACCGCAAAGCGATCGCAATTCCATTCCCCCCGGCAATTATGGCGGTAACATCGATAACCGCGAACTCCAAGCAGGTTCACGGTTATTTTTACCGATTTACGTCCCTGGGGCATTATTTTCTATGGGTGATGGACATTCTGCCCAAGGAGATGGAGAAGTAAATGTTACAGCCATTGAAACTTCCATGAACGGGAGAATTTCTCTCATACTCCGCAAAGATTTATCACTCACAACACCCATCGCCGAAACCCCAACAGACATCATCACAATGGGTTTTGCTGAAACCTTAGACGCAGCTTTAGAACAAGCTTTAAAAAATATGATTGCTTTTCTACAAGATTTCGCCAATTTATCAGCAGAGGAAGCATATATTTTGTGTAGTTTAGCTGTCAATTTTCGCATCACCCAAGTTGTGAACAGTCCCCATAAAGGCGTTCACGGGATGTTACCCAAATCAATCTTCTCACCTAAAATGAGTTTGTAAGCCAGAATTAAGAACTCACAATCCAGTAAGTCAGAATCGTGAAGAAGTTCAGAGATATCACCCGTCACTTGTCCTCTACTATAGGTCAATACGGTTCAGTTAAGAGAATAGTAGGTTGGGTGTAGCGATAGCGTAACCCAACAAAGTATGCGTGAATGTTGGGTTCCGTTCCTCCACCCAACCTACACCAGTTTAGATTGTTACCTTAACTGAACTGTATTGTACTATAGGTAAAATTCTGACTTCTGACTTCTGTATTCTTAATTCTGTAAGTCAACAACAAACATTTTGTATGTCTAATATTCTTGTACAAATGCTGCTCATTGGTTTAGCGGCTGGTGTTGCTGGTGGGATGTTTGGTATCGGCGGTGGTGCAATTATGGTTCCAGCAATGGTACTACTAGTGGGGCTAGACCAAAAATTTGCCACAGGTACATCCATAGCCGCCCAAATCTTACCCATAGGTATTTTAGGCGCAGCAGTTTACTACCGTAGCGGTAACATTAACATCAAATATGCAGTCATGATTGCTCTTGGTTTAGTAGTAGGAAATCTCTTTGGTGCTTTATTTGCCAATCAGCCATTTATTAGCAGTGAAACCATGAAGAAGCTGTATGGCATCTTTTTATTAATCATAGGTGGAAGATATTTGTTCTTCCGTTAATTTGTGAGAGTGCGGGTGTATGTGGGCGAACAGCTGTTCGCCCATACTATTGCTATAAACTAATACAGTTAAGAGAATAGTAGGTTGGGTGTAGCGATAGCGTAACCCAACAAAGTATGCGTGAATGTTGGGTTCCGTTCCTCCACCCAACCTACACCAGTCTAAGTTGTTGCCTCAAATGAACTGTATTTCCATATACCCTATACTCAGCACTCATCATTGCACTTGAGTGGGGAAACTACCGGGACGGACAGATAAATTGAGTGTTTGTCCATTACGGCGTAACTCTAAGCGCAAATCTGCACCGATTTGGCTTTTATCAACGGCTTTCTGGACACTCTCGGCTTCTGTGACAGTGCTACCTTCAATCTTTTGGATGACATCACCTGCACGTAACCCGGCTTTGGCGGCGGGTGAATTAGGCATAACTTTCACAACTAAGACACCTTTATCTTCATTAATACTCAAACCACTATTGGGGTCAGAATTGATATTTTGTTTGAGTTGTGGTGTTAACCCAATCATCTGAATGCCAAGATAAGGATGCTGGACTTTACCTGTAGAAATTAATTGGTTAGCAATACGTTGTGCTGTCGCAATGGGAATAGCAAAACCTATACCTTGCGCTCCTTGAATAATAGCTGTATTCATGGCAATTACTTCACCACGGGCATTGAGTAATGGCCCGCCAGAGTTCCCAGGATTAATTGCTGCATCAGTTTGAATAAAATCTACTCGCTTATCAGATGCGCCAATTTGGTTGCTGCTGCGTCCGGTGGCGCTGATGATGCCTGTGGTGACTGTATTATCTAATCCTAAAGGATTACCAATTGCGATCGCCCATTCTCCTGGTTGCAATTGGTCAGAGTTACCCACGGTGACAGTCGGCAAATTGTTGGCTTGAATTTTGACAACCGCAACATCTGTTAATTCATCTTTGCCTAAAACTTTACCTTGTAAACTCCGCCCATCTTTAAGGATGACTGTCACTGTATCTGCACCATCAACAACGTGAGCATTGGTGAGGATTTGACCATCACCACTGATAATAAAGCCAGAACCAGTACCACGCTCTACTCTTTCTTGGCTTTCTGGTAGTTGTGAACCAAAAAAGCGGCGGAAAAATGGGTCGTTGAATTCCTCTGGTATTTGACTTCTGACGGTGCGAGAAGAATTAATTCGTACCACGGCTGGCCCTACCTTCTGCACTACCTGAGTCACAAAATTAGGATCTGTACCCGCAACAATTGGCGGTGCAGCATTCACCCGACTTAATGCCAAATTCGATGCACTTTGCGACACCTGCGACTGATGGTTAGCCAGATAACCACCAGCTAAGGTCATACCAGAACCTAGCAACACCAATGATAGAGAAGCCGCCGCCTTTCTCCAAGGTGCTGGTTTACGGTATTTGGCATCTGAAGTGCTATTTAATGGGTTATTTCCGTCTGGTATTTGATTTTGCATTGCCGTCTGAAAGGTTATTTTGAATCTATTACTAATGTAGACAGGGTTTATTACACTTTTGTTACAGCTATATAGCAGAAATGTGAAAATGTGACTATTTTCCTACTCAAGAGCCAAATTGTGTATCAAAATAAGCTTTCTACTAGCTTACACACCTATACTCTTATCCCTATGCACCCATGATTTATCTATTACGAAATTGGCGCTGAGAAAAATTTGTGTTAAGGTGTCGTCTTTGACAGGGTTCCCTACTAAGAAATCATGACTAAGCGCCACCAATTACCCAAATCTCTAGCATTTTTATGTTTATTTGCAGTATTAGGAATTGATTTAGTCCATCCTCAAGTTGTTGCTCAAACGAGTATTAGGCCATCTTTTGGCAAAAGTGTAGCATTTACCTGCAATGACAGTGAAGCCAGCATCAAAGCGAAAAACGGGCCGAAAATATCAATAGGTGCAAAAACTATCTACATTGGTTATCAACAAGTAACATCTCTCAACAAAGACCCCCGCATCGTTCGCTTTGATAATGGTGTGAAAAAATGGTGTCGCAGTGACTACGAAACCACTATTGATGATGGTACAGGCTATGGGTTGTTATGGGATGGCAATAACGTTTTATATGGCATTTTCTCTTCAACTGGTAGCCAGAGCGGTAACGATTTTCGTCGCTTTGCTAAGAAAGGTTGGCTATCTTCTTATGGTAGTGGTGGCGGTGCAAAAGTAGCAGTTATCGCCAGGATTAATCCGAGCAACGGTAGCGTTTTATCTGCGACATTTGTCACTGCTAAAAAACCAAATGATGGTAAAAGTAATTCTTTAATAATTACTAACTTATCATGGAACGGCACCACCTTAAAAGTACTAGCAGACTCATGGTCTAATCCACGGCGTGCTGATAAAAATTCTATGACTTGCGCTGGTGCATCACCTTATAAATATACCGCCATATTTACTAGTGATTTAACAAAAGTAACCTCGGCTTCCGCAGTTAATTGTAATTAAGAAGGTTACAGGTTAAAGGTGATTAAAAGAGGTGTGAGGGTGTAACCTAGATTTCTCACAAGAGAGAAATCTAGGGGTGTGGGAGGGGTGGGAAGATAGTGAAGAAATCTTTCCCCCCACACTCCCCACACTCCCCACACCTTCCTTTCTATCCCTGACTAAAATTCAGCATTTTGTGGTGTGCGGGGGAATGGAATCACATCACGAATATTTCCCATACCTGTCATAAACTGCACGAGTCTTTCAAAACCCAAGCCGAAACCCGCATGAGGTACAGTCCCAAAACGGCGCAAGTCTAAATACCACCATAAATCTTCGAGTTTCATTCCTTGGGCTATTACCCGACGTTCCAGCACATCTAAACGTTCTTCTCTTTGGGAACCGCCAATAATTTCCCCAATTTTGGGTGCGAGAATATCCATTGCGCGGACGGTTTTTTCATCGTCATTCAACCGCATATAGAATGCTTTGATTTGCGCGGGATAATCTGTGACAATTACAGGCTTTTTAAATAATTGTTCTGCCAGATAACGCTCATGTTCTGATTGTAAGTCTAAGCCCCAACTTACAGGATAATCAAATTTAACATCAGCTTTTTCTAATAATTTGATGGCATCTGTATAAGTCAGACGTTCAAATTGATTGTTAACTATATTTTCGGCTGTGGCTAAAACTGTATTATCAATGCGTTCATTGAAAAACTGCATATCTTCTGGGCATTTTTCTAATACATAATTAAAAATATGTTTGAGAAATGCCTCGGCTAAATCCATATCACCTTCTAAGTCACAAAATGCCATTTCTGGCTCGACCATCCAAAATTCTGCAAGATGGCGAGAGGTGTTAGAATTTTCGGCGCGGAAGGTGGGGCCGAAGGTGTAGACGTTGGAAAACGCCATCGCCATAACTTCGGCTTCTAACTGTCCACTAACTGTTAAATATGTGGGTTTAGCAAAAAAGTCTTGAGTGTAATCTATAGCTTGGTTGTCAGTGCGGGGAACATTTTTGAGATCGAAACTGGTGACGCTAAATAATTCACCTGCACCTTCGCAATCACTGGCGGTAATAATGGGGGTGTGTACCCATAAAAAGCCGCGTTCTTGAAAAAATTGGTGAATGGCTGTGGAACAGGCGTTTCTGACGCGGAACACTGCACCAAAGGAATTTGTACGCGATCGCAAATGTCCAATTGTGCGTAAAAATTCAAAAGAGTGGCGTTTCTTTTGCAATGGATAAGTTTCGGGATCAGCTTCACCGTAGACTTTCACCGCCTCGGCTTTTAATTCAATACGCTGTCCTTTCCCTTGAGAAGCTACCAATACACCGTTAACTTCCACCGACGCACCTGTATTCAGTCTTTTCAAAATCGCCTCATAGTCTGGCAAATCTTGATTGATGACAACTTGCAAATTCGCTAGTGATGAACCATCATTGACTTCAATAAAGGCAAATCCTTTCAAGTCACGCTTTGTTCTTACCCAGCCTTGAACTACAAGAGACTCATCAGGTTGACCACTTCGCAATATTTCTGCAACTCGTCTATTTACCATATTTACCCAGCACAGGATTTTAATATCCAGCCTATGATAACGCCCATTCCACCAAAGCGGACGGCTTGCCAGAAAGGTTTTTTCAAGCTACGCCAAGAAAATAACCGACTTTCTAAATTGATTTCTAGCAAATCCAACTGCTTTTGAATTTGTTGCAACTCAGCTTTGATTTCTGGCGTTTGGGGTTTATTGTCTCTTAGTTCTTGTTGACGTTGTTGCCATTCTGCCTTTTGCTGTTGATCCTGCTTAACTTGAGTGTATCGTTCTTTAATTAAAATGAGCGATCGCTCTACTTGGGCTAATTCTTGCTCAAAATCCGGCTCTTGATTTTCTTCGGCTGAAGGATTATGTGATTTTTTAGGCGGCTTCATTGACTGGTAGTAAATTAAGATTAATCTAATGCCAATAGTTGAAAGTTACTAATTAATCCCCAAATTTATAGATATGGAATCTCTTAATACTCAGCACTCAGCACTCAGCACTCAAGAACTCAGCACTCAAGAACTAGCACAAGCCCTCATGGAAAGACTCACCATCTCTCCTAACGATTGGCATCGCCTCAAGTCTAACCGCAATTCTCGTGCTAGTGAACAAGTAGCGGCGGCGCTGGTATATCTCCTCAAAAATCAGCCAGAAGAAGCCCTTCCCCGTTTAGAACAAGCTGTAGGTTGGTTAGATAAATCAATATCTGCACCTCCATGTCCGACACATGGACATAAGGGACAAGGAAGTTAACTAGTTTTTAATAATGCTGTTGATGAGCGATCGCATTTCTTACTTTACCGGAGAGTGCGATCGCTTTTCCTTTAATTTCTCAATCGGAATTTAGGTTTATTGGAATCAAATCGAGATAATTTGGATAGCTTTAACTCGGTGCATTGGCTTGGTTGGTTTTTCAGTAGTAATTAGTTCATCAGCTTTGAGCCAAAGAGCAGCAGAAACATGAAGTGCATCCATCGCCGCTAAACTGTAAATACAGGCTAGTTGATGAGCATCTTTTGTGATTCGCTCCAAGTCTATCACCCAATCACTAACAGCATTGAAGAAGGTTTCGTAGAAGTCTGTTTCGGTTTGCTGTTGGTTATAAATTGCTTTGGGGAGTACTTCTAACTTGACAAATTGACTCGATACAAATTCTCGATTTTCATGCTATTTGCTCGAATACTGATAGATTCAACTCCCCTAAAAGCAGTGATCAGAACTCCAGAATCGATGTAAGTTTTCTTACGACTCACTGTATCCACCCCGACGTTCAGCAAGCTCTTGTTCAATTTCTGCTTCGTTAAGTAATTTTATTCCAGAGGCGATCGCTTGTTGACGAATTTCCCACAATTTCTTGGCTAAAGGGGTTTGTGGAATATATTCTTTATTGATTGCTGTTGTTTTTGATTGGGATTTTAGGGTTTCAACAAACTCTAAAACCATTTGCTGCTTTTCGGGTGTGAGTTCTCGCCAGCTTTCAAGTAATTGTTCTTCTTTTCCCATAATCTACCTCACTATAAGATGTTTTAATTGTGACTCATATTGTTGCTGAATATTTGAAAATCACCCCGACTGTGAAAAAAAAGCCGGGGTGTTGTGGTTAGTTATGCAACTAAAATGTAACGGATTAAAATACTCATCACTTGATCAGGGTTGTCAGTTGGAATTAGTGGACTCCAATCGCCCACCTCGGCATAACCGATCGCCTGCAAATAATGTATTGTACTGGTGACAGCTTTGGGTGAACCAATCAACAAATGTTTAATGGGTTCTCTGTTGGGTAATGGCTGTTGATTAGATGCTTTGGGAGTAGGTGCATCAAAATTTTCCCTTCTCAAAAATTGCTCTAGTGGTGTTTGAGCAGAATTTTGATCATCACCGAATTTATATTCTTGTGCCATGATAATAATCGACTCCTAATTAGGTGTTGGAAGAAAGGCGATTGCAGACTTTGACAGGACGGCGATCGCCTTTCTCATGCTATTTATATTAAAGTATAAAATTATACTTGTCAATCACTTATTTAAATATTTTTGCAACTAATTAAATCTGTTTAAATCGCAGTTTATAAAGGAATTTAAATAAGGATGAGAAAAATTTTCAGGATTTATTCAGTGTATTAAAATAAAAAGCATATTCAGCAATTTCAGCTAAGTAGAACTTAGCCCCGACGAATGGAATTCGCGGCTATAAAAACAAAGTCCGCCTGCGCGGACTAAGATAAAATCAAAGTTTTTGAACCCGCGCAGGCGGGTTTTATCCGTGTAGCCGCGACTTCAGTCGCTGGGTGCAAGATATGACTTAATTGAGTAATAACATCACAACTTTGTGTCCTAAAGACAGAACCTTTTGTCCTAAAGACAGAACCTTGTGTCCTAAAGACAGAACCTTTTGTCCTAAAGACAGAACCTTTTGTCTTAACGACAGAACCTTTTGTTCTAACGACAGACCTTTGTGTCCTAACGACAGAATGTTTATTAGATAATGCTGTTGATTAGCGATCGCATTTTTGACTGTATTGGAGAGAGTTTAGGTTGGGTGAAACGAAGTGAAACCTAACCATATCAGGAATTTTGGATGTTGGGTTGCGCTATCGCTCCACCCAAACTACTTTTCTGTTATCTGTTCTTTATCATCACCACAAGGCACGTATAGGAAGCCCTCCGTTAAAAACTCGGTGTACTAGCACTCCCAAACCCAAGCCAATAAAGGAAGTAGCAACCAAAATTAAAAAAGTATGAAACTGGCTAAAAGATTCTCGTAATTTCTCTCCTACCAAAGCCAAAGCCAAAGCAAAAGCAAAAGCAAAAGCCCAAGCCCCAGCCCAAGTACCAGCCCAAGCCCCAGCCACAGCCCAAGCCCCAGCCACAGCACCAGCCACAGCCCAAACCCAAGCCACAGCCACAGCCACAGCCACAGACACAGCCACAACCCAAACCCAGATCGGAGCGTTAGACGCAACTAATGAGTAGCCTACTAATAGGTAACTTAACATTACACCTATCAACCAGCCCCAAGGAATAATTCTAGGTGGTGTGGGTTTTGAGTTTACCTTGACTTTAGGACGAACAAATTCTCTTTTATAGAATGATTCAACAAAAGGCGGAGGTGTTGCTTTTGGTGCTTTTAACATTGTCAACCATGCTTGCATAGACTGAGGGCGATCTTTTGACTCCAATGCCATACCCTTGAGTATTGCTCGATTTAATCGCTCACTGATGGCTCGGTTATATTGTTTGGGCGGTATAAGAAAAGTATTATCAAGCTTGCGAGCTAGAGAAGTTGTTGGGGGTTGACCTGTCACTGCATAATAAAGTGTGGCAGCAAGACAGTAAATATCAACTGTTGGCTCTCGACTACCCCTAGTCATCTGTTCATAGGGCGCAAATCCCTGATTACCTGCCTTACTTGTTGTACTCAAAGTTTGAGGCTCAATTCCTTTAGCAATGCCAAAGTCTATTAAAACGGCTCTACCATCACTCCGCAACATAATGTTTCCTGGGTGTGCATCTCTGTGTACCAGTTCGGCTTTATGCACCACTGTTAAAGCTTCCCCAATTTGACAGATACAAGGCAAAATCTCGGCTTCTGGTAAAGCTCCTCTGCGCTTTACCGCCTCAAACAAGTTTTCTCCTGGTACAAAGTCCATTACCAAGCAGTGAGTTGCGCCTTCTCGAAACAGGTCAATCACTCCCACAATGTGAGGATGGGAACCTTGAGATAGGCGTGCTAATATTTGCCCTTCTTTGATAAATCGTTCTACATATCTGTCGTATTCTGGATCATGGCTGAGAAATTCATTGGGTGTTTTAATAACAACTGGACGATTTAGCTCAACTTGCAATGCTTTGTAAGTAATCCCAAATCCACCTTGTCCCAGGACTCGCTCAATTACATATTTGCCATTTTGTAATTGTTGTCCTGCTATCCAGGGCATGAATACCTCTTGGTAAATAAAATTACTATGAGATTGGAATGATGATGAAAGTTTAGCTGATTCTACGGAGTTTTACTAGATGGCGGACTGGTCACTGTCGGGGGAGGCGGTGGAGAAGGTTTGAAAATTGTATACCAAGCAGCCATAGCTCCAATACCTGCAAGTAAAGTTCCAATGGCAGTAATAGCAACCCAATCAATTTTTGCTTTAGGTTTAAGTGGTTTTGTTGTCTCTATCTTGCTCCCAGTCAATCCCAAAGAATTAAGCCATTCTTGCATAGACTGTGGCCTCTGCTTGGGATCTAGCTGCATTCCTGCTAAGATTGCGTCGTTGGTCTTCTTGGTAATCTGAGGATTATATTCTTTTGGAGAGACTAAATGTTCACCATCTGCTTTACGCTTTACCGCACCTACAGGTGTTCTCCCTGTCAGAAGTTTATACAGAGTAGCTGCCAGTGAATAAATATCGCTATAAGCTTGTGTTGTATTACCTCTAGCATAAAGTTCTGGTGGTGTAAATCCTTCAGATGTTTCTTGAGTTCGGCTTGTAGTTAAGATGTGGTCAAAATTTAAAGCTAGACCGAAATCAATCAACACTGCTTCTAAATTTCCATCTCGCTTCCGCAGTAAGATGTTTCCCGGATGCACATCCCGATGAATCAACCCTTTGTTGTGTACTTCTATCAGTGCTTCGCCAATTTGCTGAATGTAACGCAGTGCGTCTGGTTCCGAAAGTATTGATGGACGAAGATTAGCTAAACTATCTTCACCGATATATTCCATTACCAAACACGGATACTCCCCTTCCCTAAAGAGTTCCGTAATCTGCACAATATGGTTATGTTTACATCCTCGAAGTTTGAAAGCTTCATCGTAAAACATATTCTCCAGTCGTGCGCGTTCATCTGGACTGAGAGATTGAAGCAAGTCATCATTTAAGGTTTTAATAACTAAGCGATCGCTATTCCTGTTTTTTACCAAATAGGTAATCCCAAAGCGTCCCTTTCCTAACTCCCTTTCAATCGTGTATTTTCCACCTTGCAACTGATCACCTGCAACCCAAGCCATCTTTGCAACTCCCCAAATACATAGATTAATTCTCACATAAGTAGTTGGACAAAATTAAATTTATTCGTAGGGATAGGGAGAAAGAAACAGAAAAACTACAATAAAATTAAGAATGGTGCAGTACAATCCTTACACAACTTATTTTTGACTTTTAACTTTTGAATTACCCGAAGGGTCGGTATGGCTCAAATCTTAGTTGAAAATTTAGATCCTATAATTCTAGAAAAACTAGAAAATCTTGCCAAGCAGCACGGTAGGTCTTTGCAAGAAGAATTAATACATATTCTTCAACAAGCCGCAGAAACAGTAACAAATTACCACACTGGGGGCGATATGCAACAAGCTAGAGATGCAGTAGCACGCGCTCAGGTAAGATATGCAAATAAATTTTTCACTGACAGTGCTGAACTTATCCGTGAGGATAGAGAACGGTGAGCCGATATGTTTTAGATGCCAGCATTGCTATAAAATGATTTGTGCCAGAAATTTACTCTGATTTTGCTAGACGTTTACTAGCAAGTAATCATACTTTTTTAGTGCCAGATTTTTTCTTCGCAGAATTAGCAAATGTCTTGTGGAAACGAGTACGTCGCAGCGAAGATACTGCTGAAAATGCAAGGCAAACTTTGGCAGATTTAAATACAGTTCCTGTAGAAGTTTACTTATCTCAGCCATTGATGCCACTTGCTTTAGATATTGCCATGCAAAGCGATCGCGCAGTATATGATAGTTTATATCTAGCCCTGGCAATTTCGCAAAAATGCGAGATGGTGACAGCAGATGAGAAATTCTACAATGCGCTGCAAAACACTGTTTACGTTAATCATCTTCTGTGGGTGGAAAATATTTAAACTTAGATAAAAAACTACGTAGCTATAGGATTTTTGAAATTGAACCAGAAGTATAATCCACTATATATAATCTGGGTCAATACCTAATTCTTGCAGTTTTGCCGCCAAGCGATCGCTTGTTGTTTTTTTTCAGCGATATGCTACTTTTTCTGGAGTTGGAATTTATTCATTTTCAGAACCAGCCTGACTCTTCAAGCCTTGTACCTACCGTACATAAATCTCCATATAGATAGGGTTTGAATGATTTTCGGCAGCTTAGAATAAACTGCATAACTATACGGAGTTGGTTATGCAGGAACTCAGATTTAAACCAGGTAATATTTACGAGTTTGTTGACCACAACGAGATACCAGTATTTTCCCAATTGAGATACGTGGAAACAATTTTTAACCCAGTTAATAAAGAAATCTGTTTACATTTTGAGGTATCAGAAGATAGTTGCGAGCATCCCCAGGATATTTACTTTAGCCAAAGCAGTATCGACCAACAAATTGGGGGTATTTTTGAGGCTAGTGAGTATCAGGTTAGATATGAATACTGAGTAAGATTTTCGTGAATAGGATAGTTCGGTGTCAACCTTTGCAAAACTTGCTTCAACACCATTGCAGTCCAATCAATATCTGCTTGGGTGGTATCACGCCCTAATGTCATCCGAATACCGCCCAAGGCTGCTTTTTGAGAATAACCCATTGCTAATAATATGGGGCTGGGGCTGAGTTTACCGCTATGACAAGCAGCACCCGCACTAATGCCAATACCAGCTAAATTTAATTGTCGAACCAAGGTTTTACCACTGAGTTTTTCACCGTCGGCGTATTCTAAACAGAAACTAACATGATGGGGTAAGCGATGGATGCGATCGCCTGTGGGAATTAAACCGGGGACATCTGCTAACAAAGCAAACAAGCGATCGCGCAAATTAATCAATCTTGGTGTTTCGGTTGCTAGTTCTTTGGCGGCTAATTCAGCAGCGATACCAAACCCAGCAATTATCGGGACAGCTTGCGTTCCCGAACGCATCCCCATTTCTTGTCCACCACCAGTCAACAGAGGCATAATTTTTACCCCAGGACGAATATACAATGCCCCGACACCTTGTGGCCCGTAGATTTTATGGCTGGAAATGCTGAGTAAATCAACTGGTAATGTCTGCACATCCAGGGGTAAACGTCCAGCAACTTGCACTGCATCGGTGTGGAAAATTGCACCATGCGATCGCGCTATTTTACCCAACTCGCTAATTGGTTGAATTGTCCCGACTTCACTTTGTCCGTAAATGATTGACACCAACACGGTGTTATGTCGCAAAGCAGCTTGTAAATCTAACGGGTTAACTCTTCCTAAGCTATCCACTCCCAAGCGTGTGATTTCCCAACCCCACATTTCTAGCATTCGCACCGTTTCAGAAATGGCGGAATGTTCCACACTAGAAATAATGATATGTTGCGGTACAGCATACAACCTCGCTACACCAATAATTGCCAAATTATCAGATTCTGTACCGCCACCCGTAAAAATAATTGATTCAGAATCAATAGCGTTAATTAAGTCTGCAACTTGAACTCTGGCTTGTTCCAGAACTATCGCCGCCCTTTGTCCCCACTCATGCAAGCTAGAAGGATTACCCCACTGTTGAGTGAGAATTGCTTGCATCGCTGCGATCGCTTCTGGGCGAGTTGGAGTAGTAGCACTGTAATCTAAATATATTTGCATATCACAACATTAGGGCGGAAAGACAAGGGCAATAGGCTACTCACTATTTTCACCATACAAAGATGTCTGGTTAAATCTTGAGAAAATGTGAATTAATGTGCATCAATAGGAAGATTTTTTAACTGCCGATCAAGCTGTTTACCTCTTTAAATTGGCGTACTGCATTTTGGGAACAATAACTATGTTCGCCACCAATTTACTTTTAGCAGATTACCGTGCCAATTTTTCGTAGATCAAGGTATTTTTGGCTATTTGCCTTAATATTTGTTACCACAGCTTGTCAACAGGCTAAAACATCCGATAAAAGTTTATCAGCTTTACCACAAGATCCATTGATTCAAGTTTATCTAAATCAGTCTGAATCTTCAGAATATCGTGAATCTTACCGTCAGCAAACACGACTAGGTGATGATTTAGAAAAAATCATTGTTGATACTATTTCTCAAGCGAAATCTACAGTAGATGTAGCAGTCCAAGAATTACGTTTACCTAAAGTTGCTCAAGCATTAGTAGACAGACAAAAAGCCGGGGTAAAAGTGAGAGTAATTTTAGAAAATATTTATAGTCGTCCTTGGAGTAGCTTTACAACAGCAGAAGTTAAAAAACTCGCAACTAGAGAACGAGAAAGATATAACGAATTTCATAAATTTATTGACTTAAATCAAGATAACCAACTCAGCCCAGAAGAAATTAATCAAAGAGACGCATTAGTAATTTTACAAAATGCCAAAACTCCCGTAATTGATGATCAAGCTGATGGTTCCGCAGGTAGTAATTTAATGCACCACAAATTTTTGATTGTGGATAATCGCATGGTTATTGTAACTTCGGCTAACCTCACTCTCAGCGACACTTCAGGCGATTTCAGCAATCCTAGCAGTTTAGGTAATGCCAATAATTTACTCAAAATTGATAGTCCAGAATTAGCAACTGTGTTTACCCAAGAGTTTAATATTATGTGGGGTGATGGCACTGGAGGTAAGCCAGACAGCCGATTTGGCATTAAAAAACCACTGCGTCCTCCCCAACAAATTACTGTGGGTGATAGTAAAATCACAGTCCAATTTTCTCCGGCTTCTCCTACTCAACCTTGGAGTCAAACTAGTAATGGGTTAATTGGGGAAAAGTTAAATACTGCCACTAAATCAATTGATTTGGCATTATTTGTCTTTTCTGAACAGCAACTTGCCAATGTTTTAGAACAACGTCATCAACAAAATATAGATGTTAAGGCTTTAATTGATGCTCAATTTGCCTATCGTTATTACAGCGAAGCCTTAGATATGCTGGGAGTTGCTTTGAGTAATAAATGTAAGTATGAAATTGACAATAAACCTTGGTCAAAGCCAATTACTAGTGTGGGTGTACCTGTATTAGCCAAAGGTGATTTACTCCATCATAAATTCTCAATTATTGATAATAGAATAATCATCACAGGTTCACATAATTGGTCAGATGCAGCTAACAATGGCAACGATGAAACTTTGATGGTTATTGAAAATCCTACTGTTGCGGCTCATTATGTGCGAGAATTTGCTCGTCTTTATGCCAAAGCGCAAATTGGTTTACCATCAGAAATTCAAGCAAAAATTCAAGCAGAAACAAAAAAGTGTCCGACAATCTCTGCACCAATTTCTAGTCAAAATCCCATCACCCAAAAAATCAATCTCAACACAGCCAGCCTGGAAGAATTAGCCACTCTTCCTGGTGTGGGTAAAAAGTTAGCTCAAAAAATAATCATTGCACGTCAACAACAAAAGTTTACATCCCTCCAAGATTTAGACAAAATTCCTGGTATAAGTACTAAGATGCTAGATAAATGGCGCGATTATGTGAGTTTGTAAATATTTCTATTGACCTATTGATATTTATTACCCATTTCTACTGAAAGTCAGAGGAAGTTGTATGACTAGATTTTCTAGGATTGACCCAGGTTAAAGTTACTGGAGTTAGTTTATGCCTTACAACAAAATAGAAGAACTCCCTCAAGAAATTCAAGACAAACTTCCTCAACACGCCCAACAAATCTTCTGTGCTGCTTTCAACGCTTCCCAACGTGATGGGTTAAGTGAACAAGGTGCTACTAACGTTGCTTGGAATAGTGTACGAAACGAATACGAACAAGGTCAAAATGGCGAATGGCACAGAAAGCCTGAAGATACCGCCGTACACAATAAAGCAGTTACTTCTGGTGGTAATTAACTCAGAAGAAGGGGTATAGGGGTATAGGGGTGTATGTATCTAAAACCCTTACACCCTTACACCCCTACACCCTTTCACTTTTTCACCCAATCTCCAGAGGAAATCTTTGTGAGTAAGTCCTAAAATCATTACACTGAGAGGTAGATGGACGACTGGGATTAACCATCCCATACAAATGATGACTCAACAAACTCAGAGAATTTTAATCCTTGGTGGAGGCTTTGGTGGTCTCTACACAGCGTTGCGTTTAAGCCAGTTACCTTGGGAATCGCAGCAAAAACCCGAAATTGTACTGGTAGATCAAAGCGATCGCTTTCTATTTTCCCCCTTACTCTACGAATTGCTCACAGGCGAATTGCAAACTTGGGAAATTGCGCCTCCCTTTGCCGAACTTCTCCAAGGTACAGGTGTACGTTTTTACCAAGCAGTAGTTTCAGGAATTGACACCGACCAGCAACGAGTACAATTACAAGACGGGCCAGAAATTCCCTATGATCGCTTAGTGCTGGCTTTAGGCGGCGAAACACCGCTTGATATGGTTCCCGGTGCTACATCCTACGCCTTGCCTTTCCGTACTATCAATGATGCTTACCGCCTAGAACAACGGCTGCAAATTTTAGCAGAATCCGAGGCTGATAAAATCCGCATTGCCATTGTGGGTGCTGGTTACAGTGGTGTAGAACTAGCTTGTAAACTAGCCGACAGACTAGGCGAAAAAGCACGTTTGCGGTTAATTGAAATCAGCGACCAAATTTTACGCACCTCCCCAGAGTTTAACCGCGAAACCGCCAAGAAAGCTTTAGAAGCCAGGGGTGTATTTATTGATTTAGAAACCAAAGTCGAATCAATTGGTGCAGATACCATTTCCCTGGAATATAAAAATCAGATTGATACCATTCCTGTAGATTTAGTGATTTGGACTGTCGGTACACAAGTCGCGCCTGTGGTGAAAAACTTACCTTTTAAACAAAACCAACGTCATCAAATTACTACCACACCAACCCTACAAGTACTTGACCACCCAGAAATTTTTGCCTTGGGAGATTTAGCCGACTGTCGAGATGCGGAAGATCAACAAATTCCCGCCACAGCCCAAGCCGCTTTTCAACAAGCTGATTATACTGCGTGGAATATCTGGGCTTCTTTGAGCGATTGCCCCTTGTTACCCTTCCGCTATCAAAAACTTGGCGAAATGCTGGCCCTGGGTACAGATAACGCCACTCTCACGGGTTTAGGCGTGAAACTCGACGGTTCTTTAGGCTATGTGGCGCGTCGTCTTGCTTATTTGTATCGAATGCCGACTTTAGAACATCAACTCAAAGTTGGCTTTAACTGGCTAGTCCGTCCTATTATAGAGACAATTTCCCAATCAATTTAATCTCATATTATTTTGGGTTGGGAATTGTTTTGAGTATTTGGGTTCTATCAATCCATCTGTCCTTGTCTTGGTTCACATTAGTATCACGTTCAAAATACATTCATTACTAACAGTTTGATGGAACGACCGAAAGTTATTTTTCTAGATGCTGTCGGCACAATATTTGGTGTCAAAGGCAGTGTAGGCGAAGTATATAGTCAGATAGCCAAAGAATTTGGTGTGGAAGTTTCTGCGCCCAGATTAAATCAAGCATTTATCCAAAGTTTTAAAGCTGCACCACCACCAATATTTTTAGATGCGGAACCAGCCGATATACCCCAACGCGAGTTTGACTGGTGGCGAGTAATAGCCCTCAACACCTTTGAGACGGCTGGTGTTCTCCAGCAATTTTCTGACTTTTCGGCTTTTTTTAGCGAACTTTACATTCACTTCGGCACGGCTGAACCCTGGTTTATTTATGCTGATGTCGTGCCATCTTTAATGAACTGGCGACGTTTAGGAATTGAACTAGGGATTATTTCTAACTTTGATTCTCGAATTTATTCTGTGTTACAAAGTCTGGGAATTAGTGACTACTTTACTTCGGTGACAATTTCCACTCAAGCATGTGCGGCTAAACCCGATCCCCAAATTTTTGCCGTTGCTTTAGAAAAACATGATTGTTCGCCGTCAGCAGCATGGCACATTGGCGACAGCATTGTTGAAGATTATCAAGGGGCGAAGGCTGTTGGGATGCGCGGGATTTGGATAAATCGGGATAAAAAATAGCAAAGGTAGGGAATAGGGAGTGGGGAGTGGGGAGTAGATTTGTTTGTAATTGATTTAGGACTGCTATACAAGGCAGCAGGGAAAAAAGATTAATTGTCAAATGGATAAATTAACGAGATATCGCCAATATATTCAGCAAGTATTAACTGAAGAATCTCACGGAAAAGTTTTAGGGGGAGAAATTGAATCAGAAACAGTTTTTGATTTAGTCAATGACCGTTACTTATTAATTGATTTGGGGTGGAACGAACATCGCCGGATTTATAACTGTGTACTTCATTTAGAAATTAGAGAAGAAAAAATTTGGATTCAACGCAATCAAACAGACACAATCATTGCTGATATATTAATAGCTAAAGGAGTTGCAAAAAACGATATTGTTCTGGGACTGCAACCTCCATATATGAGAGAATATAGTGGATTTGGAATTAGTTAATCTCCAGAAAAATAGAGATCAAAAGGTATAGGGGTGTAAGGGTAAGGGTTTTTAACACCAACACCTCTACAATAAAGTCAAAATTCAAAAGTTAGAGAATTTCTGACTTTTAACTTTTGACTTAGTTCAGGCGTAGGTTGGGTTGAGGAACGAAACCCAACATCCGAACATACTTTGTTGGGTTTCGCTACGCTCCACCCAACCTACTTTTCTGCTTAGATACAGTATTTTAGATATGTTATTAATAAGGAAACTCTTGCTGTGGGTAAAAAATTATGAGAATCGGAGGCAAAAATGAAGAGGAGTCTCGTATCTACTCCTTTCATGAGTTAAGAGAAAAGGTGGAAAATGATATAAAAGAATTTCTTGCAAATCTTGAGTATTGGGATTATGTACCTCAGTTAAATGTAATGCGTCATCGACGCATGAATTATGATGTAGATTTTGATGAAATTACTGATGATGCTAGTTTATGTGAGTGGATTATGCACATATATAACAAGCAGTGGATGGAGGAAGAGGCGGTTCTTGAATTTCTAGACTTTGCATCAATTTACAGAAATAACAGTCAAAAGAACTATGGTTCCGAAAATGTTAAAAAATATTTAAAATCATAGGCGGACAGCAAATGCGCCTTCTGTTGTGATTGCAGTTAAAGTCATTTTGGTAATGAATATGCCCACGATATGAGCATATTCATTGCTGACTCAATCAGTATGTTGATTATTAATCAAACAGCATCTTGCTATGAAACTAAAAAAGGACGCGCTAAGAAAAAGCTGGCGATTGATTTTGCATCGACTGGTTCGCCTTGTAAAATTGCGGCTTCCAGTTCCTCTGGTGTCATCAGGACTGTTTCAATGTCTTCATCTTCGTCTTGGGTAGGCGGCTTTTCTAGCTTTTCTAAATCTTGGGCGAGAAAAGCATAAATAATTTCATCGGAGTATCCCGGCGCAAGGAAAAATTCGCCGAGTTTGCGCCATGTTTGGGCGCTATAGCCTGTTTCTTCCTCAATTTCCCGCTTGACTGTTGCTTGGGGATCTTCGTTATATTCTAAAGTGCCGGCGGGAAATTCTAAGATTCTGCCTTGAACGGCGAAGCGATACTGACGCACAAGTACCAGTTTTCCTTCATTGGTGACAGGTACAGCCAACGCCCCGCCGGGATGACGAATGCACTCCCATTCCCCTTCTGATTTGTTGGGTAAACGCAAACGATTCACTTCAAAATCAAATTTGCGTCCTTTGTGAAATAGGCGTTGCTTTAATAATTGTGGTAATTCTCTACCTAATGGCATAGTGATGTTTTTATCTTTTAAAAATCAACGAACAAACTGTGTTTGTCGTTTGTGGGATCAGGATTTTGCTTGTTTATGGGTAGTGACTTTAATTGCTCTTCAGTAAATGTACATCAGAACAGTCTACATCTTTTACCAACTGTTTGATCTTGTATCCGGAAACTGGCTCAATCCAATCTGGCGCAATTTCGGCTAAGGGAACTAAAACAAATGCTCGCTCTCGCATTCGCGGATGGGGGATTTGCAAATTTGGGATGTCTAGAATTACCTGATCATACAACAACAAATCTAAATCGAGCGATCGCGGCCCCCAACGTTCTTGCCTGACTCGTCCAAATTGCTGTTCTGTGGCTAACAAAGTTTCTAGTAATACCTGCGGTGTCATGTCTACTTGCATGATGATACAGCCATTAATGTAATCTGGCTGCGGCGGACCTACTGCTTTAGTTCTATACCAACTGGATGTTGCTATTAATTGCATTTTTGGTACTGTACTTAACTGGGCGATCGCTGCTGCTAATATTTGCTGAGAATCACCTAGATTACTTCCTAGTGCTACTGCTATCCGTACACCTTGCTTACTACTAAGAAATTCTTGCCCATTATCATCAGGATGATTTGCTATCTTTTGCTCCCCGTTGAGACCGGATATTTTTAACAATTTTTCTTTTAAGAATTAAATAAAATTACAGCTTGAATCTTGACAAAATTAGACTATTAAACATCAGAATAATATTTTATGTAGCAATGAATTCAGTTAATTATTTATAGGATAATATACTAACACGAACACAGTTAATTAAGCCCTAAAATCTCTTTTAGGCGGTTAACCTGTGCTTACTTGGAACAAGGAACTAACGTGGGGAATCTCACCTCCTGGTTCAAGCAACAACCAACAAAGTTTGAGTGACTCTGACAAGGAGGAACCGCGATTGTCGCCTGGGAATCAATATAAAAATGAAGAATCCACCGACGAGAGCTTAAGCCCAACCAAGGTGGGAAAAGCCAGCCAACTATTTGGCCGGGTGGCTAATATTTCCTCTGGGATAGTAACCATATTTACCAGTAGGGAAAAGCCATTTTATCGTCGTTTATGGTTTTGGGCAGTACTCACTGTCGGTAGTGGTGTGGTGGGTGCGAAATATATCGTTACCTCCATAGATAAAACTCTGCCAGATAAATCCGAATTGCAAGCTGTGGTTCGGGAGCAAACCTTAACCATCAAAGCTGCTGATGGAGCTATTCTTCAACAGCAAGGAGAAGCTACCAGAGAACAACTTAAAATCACACAAATTCCCGATATTTTAAAAAAAGCTTTTATTGCCTCAGAAGACCGCAGATTTACAGAACACAATGGTGTTGATCCCCAAGGGATTGCCAGAGCAGGTTTAAATAACTTGCGATCGCAAAATGTGGTAGAAGGTGGTAGCACCATTACCCAACAATTAGCCCGGATTTTATTCTTAAAACAAGAAAAAACCATCTGGCGGAAACTCAAAGAAGTCCGCCTCGCCCAGAAAATTGAGGAAGAATTGACGAAAGACCAAATTTTAGAGCGTTACTTGAATTTGGTTTACTTAGGTTCCGGGGCTTATGGTGTGGCTGATGCTGCTTGGGTATACTTCAGCAAACCAGTAGACCAACTCACTTTAGCCGAAGCAGCTACAATTGCTGGTTTAGCCCCCGCACCGAGTTTATATTCTCCAGCCCAAAATCCAGAAGCAGCAAAACAAAGACGCAATCTGGTATTACAACGGATGCGGGAAGATGGCGTTATTACCGCCACTGAAAGTCAAGCAGCTACTCAAGAACCGTTAGTGGTCAAAACTAGCTTGCCCAAACGGTTACAAGTTGAGTCACCATATTTTACCAGTTACGTCCAGCAAGAATTACCCAAATATGTTTCAGCAGATGTGCTGGCGGCTGGAGGTTTAACCGTAGAAACCAGCTTAGACCCAAAATGGCAACAAGCCGCCGAAGCCGCAGTTACAAAAGTATTAAAAAATCAAGGGCGCTGGGAAAACTTTAAGCAAGCCGCTTTAGTGGCCATTGACCCCCGCAGTGGCGAAATTAAAGCAATGGTAGGTGGTAAAGATTTTGGTACAAACCAATTTAATCGTGTTACCCAAGCCAAACGTCAACCAGGCTCAACATTTAAGGGATTTGTCTACGCTGCGGCGATCGCGACCGGCAAAAGCCCTTACGATACTTATTTAGATGCACCCTTTGTCGTCGATGGTTACGAACCCAAAAACTATGGCGAAAAATTCCGGGGCATGATCAACATTAGAGATGCTCTCACGCGCTCTGTGAATATAGTTGCATTGAAAGTATTACTAGATGTGGGATTTGAGCCAACCATTAAATTAGCCCACAATATGGGCATTAAATCAAAACTGAATTCCCATTATTCTTTAGCCCTTGGTTCTAATGAAGTCAACCTTCTAGAATTGACCAGTGCTTACGGCAGCTTTGCCACCCAGGGCTTACACGTAGAAACTCACGGTATTCGGCGCATTCTGAACCGCCAAGGTCAAGTTATCTGGTCAGCCGATTTTAAATCACAACGGGCTTTGGATGCTGACAGTGCCGCCATCATGACTTGGATGCTGCGTAACGTGGTTGTCGAAGGAACAGGTGCATCTGCCCAACTCGATAATCGACCTGTAGCTGGCAAAACTGGTACTTCTGACGAAGCGAGAGATTTGTGGTTTATTGGCTACATCCCGCAAATTGTGACAGGAGTTTGGCTAGGTAACGATAATAACCGTCCTACCTATGGCGCTAGTAGTAGTGCTGCCTACACCTGGCATGAATTTATGGAAAAAGTAACAGAGGGAATGCCAGTGGAAAAATTCCCCGAAAGACCAAAATTAGAAGGTCGCAAAGGCACAATTAAAGCCGAACCAATTAAACCAAAGAAAATCCGCAACAGTTCCAGTAAAAATAATGAAGAGGTAAATTCCAGCGATTCTGATGATAGCAGTTCATCTCGCAGAAGACGCAGACGTAGTTACCAGCAGCAAGAAGATAATACAGAAACACCCAGAAGACGGCGGCGATATCAAGCCCAAGAAGACAGCAGTGATACACCCAGAAGACGGCGACGCTCTGGTACTGTCGAAAATGAGTCTAGTGCAACAGCCACAGAACCATCTCGTTCTGGCAGAAGATCCAGGCAAACAGAATCAGGTTCTGCTGCACCTCGTAGGTCTCAACCTGCTTCAAATAGTAATAGTTCTGGTTCTTCAAGTTCTGGTGGAGCATCAACACCAAATTGGCGCGATAGACTAAAACCAAAGTCTTCTTCACAATAGTTAACTGTTCATGACTGCTGAGTTACCATCAATTACGGCATCAGAGTTTGTCGCCACGTTAGCACAAGCCGGTCAAAATAGCGATCGCCCATCAGCTAAAGTAGTAGTTGATGCTTTATTGCAAGCTGAAAAAACTGCCAAACAGCAACGCATTAGCTATAATTTTGATTCTCTTGTCGGAACATGGCGACTTTGTTTTGCCACCGGGACACGCAAAGTTAAACAGCGTGGCGGCATTATTTTAGGCAAAGGTTTTTATTGGCCTAAATTTACGCCAACTCATATTTCTTTTAGTAAAACAACACCAATCACAGGAGAAATTAGCAATCAGGTAAAACTAGGGTCTGCGTTGTTAAAAATCACAGGCCCAGTTAAATATTTAGGCAAAAAAAACCTCTTGGCATTTGATTTTACTCATATCCAAATTAGTTTATTTGGCCGCATTCTCTATAACAAACCTCTAGGAAAAAACAAATCACAAACAACAGATTTTGACAACCAACCCATCGCTAAATTGCCATTTTTTGCCTTCTTTTTAGTCACAGATAATTTTATCGCTGCCCGTGGTCGCGGAGGTGGATTAGCATTGTGGGTCAAAGAAAAATAAGTTTATAATTTTCAATCTCCCTTGTCCCCCTATCAATAACAGCTACCTATTCCAGCGATTTTCATAGCGATACTTTTTGTCACGTCCGTAATGATTCCCACGGTCACGACGATCATTGTCATTGTCGCGCCTGCGATAATTATCATTGTCGCGTCTACGATAATTATCGTTGTCGCGTCTGCCATACTCTTGATTTCTGTTAAAACCGCGTCGTTGATTGGGTAATTGACGACGATTTAATACTCGTCCTCGATTATTTTGTTGACGACTAGTTTGATTGATAATTTGAATAATTGTATTGTTATTTCCATTAATAGCAGCAGTTTGGCTGGCTCCTTGATTACTGTTAACCTGTGCTAGTGTAGGTGAGGAAACCAGACCAAAAGTTGCCACTGCTGTTAAAAAACCAAAAACAAATTTTTGCTTCCTCATCTTTGCCATACCTTAAATACAATCAATTAAAATCAAAACTTATATAAATTTCTCTCAAACCCCTTCTCGTGTGGGGAAGGGGAGAGTTAAAGATTTCAACGACGATAATTGCGATTTCTCAGGAAAGATGGGTCATAAGCTGGGTTGTAAACATCCACCTGTACCCCAACGGGAACCTTAATAGTCGGCCCATTTATCCCAGTACTGTTACCTCTACCGCCATTGATGCGTTGTCTGCTAGTACGCTGTTGGTTTGCGCGTCCACTCCCGGTGTACACTTGAGTCCCAACTTGTGTAATTGCATTTCCTGAACATCGACCTTGATTTTGCAAATCAACATTATTACTTTGTCGGGAAGGCCGTCGAGAACCACGAACAGCTACTTGAACAGAAACATCTGTCATGACACATTGAGCCGCCGCAGGATGAGTCATAGCAGGTAATATCGGTAGTAAAGCACTGCTCGATAACCATCCAAGTAATACAAGTTTGGATTTCATAATCAACATTTGGTAATTACTATCGACATACAGTTGTAGAAGTGGTTGTTTGAGAAACGCTTCTACCTGAGTAACTTGTTTGGCGCTTGGTATAGCTAGAAGTGTAGCGACGACAGGGTGCTTGGCGATAATATCGACGTAGACGACGACGAGCAGAAGACTCTGATTGAGTATAGTAACTATCTGTAATTTGATCCCTGTCTTCGTCAGAAGTTATTTTGACCCCTTCATCAGAATCAACGATTGTTGTACCGTCATCGGTACGAATCTCAATTCTGGATGCGCTGGCTGCACCTGGTAAAACGATTAGTGCTAAAAAAACCGCTAAGGGTAAAGATTGTTTTGCTATCATCATGAAATTTCTCCATAAATGATGGAGTCAAAAGCTTTTTGACACTGAGAATTGATTCAAAAAGCTGAAATATGTTGCTGATTGCTAATTGCGATCGCAGATGCAAAAAACTGAATAATTAGCTTATAACTCCCAAGCCTATTTAGGAATTGGGAGTTTCAGAGATCATTGATAAAGTAAATATTGTGTATTAGCGTGTCAAGACTTAGTGTTTTGCATTATGAACTGCTAGTAGTTCGCCACATCAACTAGACACACCCCACAAAGATTTGATTTTTACTTTATAAATAACCGCTTAGTAATCAGAATATCTCCGGTTGCGGTCACGACGAATGGAGTTTCTTTGTATGTTAATTGTTCTAGAGCCTTGCCTAATGTTGTTGCGATAATTCACAGCGCCCGCAGATTGACCAGTAAATTGGGCATTGTCTTGATTTACACGTCCGCCAGAACGCCGCCCTCTAATACGTTGACGGCTGTTTTGAATGTTTATTTGTTCAGCTCTTTGATCGATATAGTTTTCATCACCCACAGCCGCAGCATTTTGATTAATTATCTGAGTACTGGTTTGATTAGTATCAGCATAAGCTGGTAAAGAAGCTAATCCTAAAGCTGCAATCGAGAAGATGCTGACCAGATAACGTTTTTGTAACATCACGCTTACCTCAATTTGTTAATTTTGAGTGCTTTGCTAGAAACAATTCCTGCACAAAACCTGTGCAGAACTGCGCTTAAGTTTCTTAGCTTATGATTTTATATCTTACATGAAGAGTTCCTCGCAAATTTAGAATAATTTCGCTTTTTTTATTCCTATATATTTATATAAGTCATGAATAATTATCGGGGGAATCAAGCTAGCAGTGTATAAAAATCTTTGTTTCCTAGTCTTACACTTAAAAGTTTAAGTATATCAAAAGACTAACAACTAGAGTAATTACCGATGCTATACTCAAAAACTTAGCTTTCTTTATCCCCCAAAATTATTAGCTAATAAATATTTTTGCGTGTTGTTACCATTAAATTTCATAGTACCAAATGTCTTCTTCTTTCACGACAATGCGATGGAGAGAGAGACGGTCAATCAAACCTTCATCTTCAAATTGTCCTAAAATCCGAGTGATAGTTACACGGGTAGAACCTAGCATTTCTGCTAGGTCTTCATGAGTTAAACGCATATCTATTAAACGTCCTTGTTCAACCTGATAACCAAATTTTTTAGATAACCATGCTAATAATTTAATCAGCATAGTATCAACTTTTTTGTAGCTACGAATTACCATCAATTCTTCAGCTTGTTGGATATGTGCTAGTAGTGTTTCTTGCGCCTGATACCAATCTTCTATGGGCAAGATTTTAACTTCTACCTTGGTTAAGCATTCCATCTGATAAGGTTCCATTTTTGACAAGGCTTTGCCAACGGTATCTCCAGGCCCCCATAACCCTAAAGCAACTGTTGTGCCATCTTCTAAATAAGTATGAGTACGTACAAAACCTTTTTCGATTTGCCAAAGTACATTTTGATGATCTGGCAAAAATGAGCGCCTAGTAAAATGCTGCTTGGCGTTTTTAGTAGGTGCGGTAGATAAGCTTGAGTGTAAAGACACCATGATCTATAGTACTATTATTCGATACATTAACCGTAGTATACATAATAGATCAAGCTAAATGAATACAAAAATTGTCTGTAAAGATTGGGTGTAGGGGCGAAAGGGTATAGGGCTTCGAGGCAGGGAGTGGAGGGGAAAAATTCTCCTCCTTGCTCCCCTGCTAGTTCTACATGGCAATTTTGAGTTAGTGAACTACAAGATAGACATTGCTACTCGCTTACCTGAGCGGGAATTTTTTGAGTTTGCAAGTAACGATAAAGGCGGTTTAAAGCATTGAGATGGGCGTAAGCTGCGGCTACGACAATATCGGTGTCGGATGCTTGCCCAGAAAAGATTCTATCTTGATATGCCAAGCGGATTGTGACTGTTCCCAAGGCATCAATTCCGCCTGTGACTGACTGTACAGAAAACTCAATTAATTGATTAGGAATTTGTACTAAGTGGTTTATTGCTTGGTAGACTGCATCTACTGGCCCTGTGCCGACACTAGCATCTGTAAGGATTTTGCCATCGGGGGTGACGACTGTAATGGTTGCGGTTGGACAAGTGCAGTCACCGCAAATTACTTGGACGTGTTCGAGTTGAAAACCGCTTTCTACTTGATTTTGGGTTTCATCCCGCACAAGTGCTTCTATATCCCAATCGGAGATTTCTTTTTTCTTGTCTGCAACTTCTTTAAAACGGTTAAAGGCTTTGTTTAAGTCGGCTTCACTCAGTTCAAATCCCAATTCTTTCAACCTTGTACGGAAAGCATTTCGTCCTGAGTGTTTGCCTAAAACTATGCGATTTTCTGGTAAGCCAATGGATGCTGCTTCCATAATTTCGTAGGTTTGACGATGCTTGATAATGCCATCTTGATGAATGCCAGATTCATGGGCGAAGGCATTTGCTCCTACAATTGCTTTATTTGGCTGAATCAGCATTCCGGTTAATTGAGAAACTAAGGAAGAAGTTTTGTAAATCTCTTGGGTTTTGATATTGGTGAGGGGTACATCAGAATTCACAGAACGGCCAAAGTAAGGATTGAAGTAGTGTTTCCGCACTTGCAAGGCCATGACAATTTCTTCTAATGCAGCATTTCCGGCACGTTCACCAATGCCGTTAATCGTGCATTCTACTTGACGCACACCATGTTCTATGGCGGCTAAGGCATTGGCAGTTGCTAAACCCAAATCATTTTGGGTGTGGATGGAAAGAATTACGCTGTCAATATGCGGCACATTTTCCCGAATTCCTTGAATCAAAATTCCGATTTCTTTGGGTGTGCAGTAACCAACGGTATCAGGAATATTGATTGTGGTTGCACCAGACGCGATCGCAGTTTCCAAAACCTGATATAAAAACTCTGGATCTGTCCGACTAGCATCCATTGGCGAAAATTCCACATCATCGACAAAGGATTTGGCATAAGCCACCATTTCTTGAGCGATCGCCAACACTTCACTACGGGACTTTTTCAACTGATATTGCAAGTGAATATCCGATGTCGAAATCATGGTGTGAATGCGCGGATGGGCGGCAGGTTGTAAGGCTTCGGCGGCGGCTTGAATATCTTTGCGGGTGGCTCTGGCTAAACTGCAAATAATTGGCCCGTCTGCTTTCCCGACTTGTTCAGCAATGGTTTTGACGGCTTGAAAATCTCCTGGACTAGAGACGGCAAAACCCGCTTCAATGACATCTACACCCAACAGAGCTAGTTGATGAGCGATCGCTAATTTCTCTTCTGCATTTAGGGTTGCACCAGGGGATTGTTCACCATCCCGCAAGGTGGTGTCGAAAATGATAACTCGGTCTGTTGCTTGAGATGCAATGCTCATAACTAGTCTCCCATTTGGTTAAGGGAATTATTTGTAACTTTGGATATTGTATACAATCTTTCCAAAATTGTATACAATATAAAATATGAACTTACATGATTTAGCTGCCAATGTGCTGCAACAACAACGCAGCACTCCCGATTTAATTGCCGATGCTTTGCGGGAAGCGATTTTACGCGGCATTTTTCAAGAAGGACAATCTCTCAGACAAGATGAAATCGCCACACAATTTGGCGTGAGTCGCATTCCTGTGCGGGAAGCCTTGCGTCAATTAGAAGCAGAAGGTTTGGTAACGCTGCATCTGAATCGTGGTGCGATGGTATCGGTACTCACAGCAGCCGAAGCGCAAGAAATTTGTGAGATTCGCAGTGCTTTAGAAGTCCAAGCCATACAGTTAGCGATACCAAAATTCAGCACAGCAGATTTAGAAAAAGCTGCGTTAATTCTCGAAACCACTGATCAAACCACCGATGCAGGTTTGTTAGCGCAACTTAATTGGGAATTCCACGCCGCACTTTACACCAGCGCAGAACGTCCGCGACTATTAGCAATGATCAAAAATCTGCATATAAATTGCGATCGCTATGTACGTATGCAGATGGCACAAATGGATTATCAAGAACGTTCTCAAAAAGAACACTATCAACTTCTAGATGCTTGCAAACAACGAGATACAAAAACTGCCGTGCGGTTACTAAAACGTCATATCGATACCGCAGGTGAACAGTTAGTTATGTATTTGTTGCAAAAATCTTGAAAGTGATAGTGTTTCTTCGTAAAGTTATGCAATATTCCAGTAGTGATGCAGATATTGATTTGTTACAACTTTCCTTATGGCAACAAATATCTGCACAAAATATCGATGTTATTTTTGGAAAACTGCACAACTAATGGTTATCTATTATTACTAGCAAACAAGAACAATTAATAAATTTATTGTGGAATACAGACTGTCCTTTATCTCAAGAGTCTGGTTACTCTAACATCATATTCAGTACCTTTTGGATGTTCAATTCTGGCCTGAACTCTTGCCATACCATCTGCTTTTTCTTTTGACTCAGCACTAATTTCGTATCTTGACGTTCCGCATTGATAGGCACTGTTAGCTTGATCGGCATATTCCTTAATATCAACCAACACCTCAAAAGTATGAACCATTGGAACCCCCTAGTGCAAATCGCACAGTGTGGAAATTAATATCCAGTATAGGAATAGCCATAAGTATATGCTTATTCAACAATACAATTCTTTATCAAAACTATTAATCAATAATGCCTGAGAGTTAATACTGATAAGTAACTAATAGCGATACTGCTAAAAATTAACTGGCGAAGTATTATTAATATAATTGGTTAACAAATATTGCAAAGTTAATATATAAATAACGAAAAGATAAGAAGAGGTGACAGGTTAGAGGTGACAGTGACAAAGCTTAAAATCATCCAGATTTTTTGGGTTTTGCGATCGCTTCAACCACGCTACGAATTTATTGCATTCTGTTGTCTGATTATAGAGAATTGCTATTAATCCAAATTCTCGACAAGATTTATCGAGAATTTGTATACACCATCAAGAATAAATTTTTCTTCCTCGTCTCCCTTATGCCAATCTCAAATGGGGACACTTAGAGAGAAACGTTGCTGCTTTGTTTTCAGCATCTGGATTATGAATATGGGCTGGTGTTGGTCGAATAATGCCAGAAAACAAGTCATCTAATCCGTAAGGTGTCAAAAACTCCCATTCACCTTGGCTATTTAACCTCACACCAATAGCAGTGGCGGTGTGTAGCCAATCTTGTATACCATCCTCAGTACTAGTGTAAGTCCGCCTACCAGCCCGCCACCGCGCAAAACTGGCTTGATTTTTGACATCGAACTTATAGTTGGGGAATTTCTCTGTGAGACTGGTTTTGGCTACTAATTCCTGAGAACGATCGCCATCTGCATCAAAAAAGCCAATATCAAAGTCATTGATGACTAAGGCGCAGTTTTCGCCAAATATTGACCGCCAAACGCTGTTGCGGACTGCACCTCCAGCTAACCACCAGTTAGGTAAGTTGACTTGGGCGATCGCGGGTAATACAGTTGCGATCGGTGTGTCAGTTAAAATTACTTGTAAACGAGCATTCGTATTCATCGGAAACTTCAAGAATTCTCCGCTAGAATGTGAAGATATTATGAGTTATCTTCGACACCAAGAAAACTCTTATCTAGATTTTTTGATAATTTTCATAATTACTCAACTAAACCTACTGTTATTTGCGGAAAAGTAACGTTTACTTCAGTAGTTTACTGGGTGAAATTAAAACCTTATATTGCCCATTCACCGTACATTTCCCGATTACAACTGTGCTAGACATCAGTGTAGGCTTGAGTTGCCAAATGCAGCTAATTAGCTGGTTAGTTCAATTCTTCGCCTATTGTTTATTCTTTTTATGTAAAAAAAATATTCCCGATTGTGCTAGACTTGACAAAATTACTGAATAAAATACAGTTATTTCACAAAAACGTGCCAATGCTCCAGATCAACCTCAATAAAATTGCGGGTAATCACGTAGGGCAAAGCTCATTTACTGCTAATTGTTACCAGTATTATAAGCGATCGCTCGTTGATGAAAAAGCTCTAAAATCACGTTTCAGTCTTAAGCATAATCACAGATTAACTCGACAGTGCTTATCTGCCTGTAGGAATACAAGCTGAGGCGATCGCTGTGTAAAAAATATCCCTGATTTCAGCAAACAACATCTATCATCGTGATTGACAACTGTTGCACAATTACACTAGCTTTCTATTTCAGTACATATCGTGAGATAGAAACTACAATCAATAGAGTATCAATCATAAATTGTTTAACTGTCTAGCATTTATACAGGTGAAAATATCACATTTAAGTAAATTTCTCAGGAGCTAAAAGTTTTGATGAAATCAACGAACTCTGCAATAAATAAAATTAAAGAAGCTAATTATTCACCAAAACAAAAAATTAAAAAAACGTAAAGTATTCAAGCTTTTACTCAATGTTAAGACTTGGTTAACTTGTTCTTAATAATTAATAAGAGTCTGAATACATATCATATTTTTGGTACATAATTTTTATTATATGAATCATCATTTGTGATAAATTAACATGGTTTTCCATCAACATCAACTAACTTTTTTAAATAACTAAGGAAACTCACAAATGTTTAGACAGGGTTATCGGGCAGGCAACATCCACAAAATTAGCAAGCAGAAAGCTGGACAAAAATTGCCTAATATTAAAGAAAAATTGGAATTTTTGCGGATTACCTTTTTAGAGTCAGTACCGTTTTTGCTGGCTTGCACTGTATTTTTGAGTGTAATTAGCTTACACAGCCCAGTACTGCTTTTTTGTTTATTAATTGGTAGTTTAATTGTTATATCGATACAACAAATTGGGCAATTAGTCAACTTACCGCATCGGTGGCGGATTGCATTACAAATCTTGGCACCAATCGTAATTTTAAGCTTATTTTGGTTAGATTACTTGGCTGCCCCAGCCCAAGCCCAATTTTTTGGTAAAGCCGAAAGATTTTTCAAAACTAATCTGACACAAGGTGCTAATACTAATACTGCTGGTACAGAAACAGCCGTTAGTTTAATATTCAACGTTCTGAGAGGAATTTATCTGCTTTATATTGCAGTTTCGTTAATTGGAGTAATTAATGCTGTACGGAAAGATGAAGACTGGCAAAGTATTGCCAGAACCCCATTATTAGTTGTTTTGGCTGTCACAATTGCCGATGTCATGACAGGCTTCGTGATTGGTAATTAATGGTATGTCTGAAGAACGAGAGCAAGATTTTCGACCAGTCAATCAGATTTTAGGCGCACAACCATCATTAGGGCCAATTCCTGCCGATCAAATTTTTCCTTGGTTAGTAATTGCCCTAACTTCATACTTTATTATCAATGGCGTTTTTGGTGGCTTGTTCACCGATGAATTTCAAAAATGGTTGTGGACATTTTTAATTGCTGGTTGGGGAATTGCAACTTGGTGGATATTATCTGGTGGTAGGAGTTGGCGTTTTTTAAGCAAATTTATCGGAGTTCCCACTTGGACTAGAGGCTTTGCTCGTTATCAAAGCTTGCTGGAAATTAATCATGAAGCAAAAAATCGGAAAAAAGAGCATCGGCACCCCAGGAAACGAAAGTAGATTAACGCCATTTGAAGACGCTTTACACCTAGCAACAATGCTCCGCATTGCAGTGGATGGACGTGATCTTGGCGCTTATATTTTGGCGAAAGGCACGCAAAGAGATAGATTTTGCTTTGTCTTTGGCTTTGAATGTAAAGGCATCCATACCACTTTAAGAACTGAACAGATAAATACTATCTTTAATAATATTGAATCTGGGCTGAAAGATATCCCTGAAGGCGAAAGAATGACCTTACATATAGGGTCTTTTAGTTCCGATAAACAGCGTCAACAAGAACTAGCAGATTTAATTAAAAGTACGCCATCGAATGATATTAAATATTTAATTATGGCAGAAAGAGCCAGAATTAGAGAGTTGACTAATTCTGGCATTCGTAAACCGAAATTTTTACGGATTTACGTCACTTATACCGTAGAACCAAATTCTACTAATGCCGATGATTGGATTGAAAAACTCTTGGCTAGAGCAGAATCTTGGTGGCTGAAATTCAAAGGCGAACTGGAAGAAATCGAAAATCAACGCCTTGAAACTGTGATTACCGAGGCTTATAAACAAGGTTTTTGCCGTTGGGAACAGTTGTTATCTAACAAAATGGGGTTAGATATTAAGCCTTTAAGTGCAGAAGAACTTTGGGAAGAAGTTTGGTTGAGATTTAACGATACAACCCCCATAGAAATTCCGCAATTACTCACATTAGATGAAACCGGGTTACACGAACAAGTTAACTCTGATTTATCAAGTAGCAAATTATTGGTTGAGAATATCCACAGTACAACTTTACTGATGGAATCAAGCGTACCTCGTGCCGATCGCCGTTGGGTATATATCAACAATCACTACGTCGGCGCGATGACCTTTTTAGAAAAACCCGGTGGTTGGCCGAATAAATTTTCCCAACTGCGGTATTTATGGGAATTATTAGCGAGGGAAAGTGTAGTTGATACCGAAATTTTTTGCCAATTAACCGCCGCTAATCCCGCCATAGTCAAAACCACATTACAACGAGTGCTGAAACAATCCAATGTCTCAGCACTTTTGGCACAGGAAAAAAGTAAAACTATTGATGTCAACGCCCAATTAAAATTAAAAAAATCGGTAGCAGCCCAAGAACAATTGTATGAAGGAGCCGTACCGATTCATACAGGAATTGCCATTTTTGTCCATCGTCCCAACCAAGTCAAATTAGATGAAGCCATCAGATATATTGAAAACTGTTTTCAACGTCCAGCGCAGGTAATTCGAGAAACAGAATATGCTTGGAAAGTTTGGTTACAATCTCTGCCAATTGTTTGGGAAGGTTTGTTAGTTAAACCCTTTAACCGCCGACAGTTGTATTTAACCAGTGAAGTGCCTGGATTAATGCCGTTAGTAATGACCAAAGCAGGCGATAAATATGGCTTTGAGTTGGTTGCTGAAGAAGGTGGCACACCCATACATTTAGATATGTTTCACCAACACAAAAACTTGGCGTTGTTTGCGACTACCCGCGCCGGGAAATCAGTGTTGGTATCGGGAATTTTAACTCAGGCTCTAGCTCATAATATTCCTGTGGTTGCTCTAGATTTCCCCAAACCAGATGGCTCATCGACCTTTACCGACTATACCGAGTTTATGGAAGGGAATGGGGCGTACTTTGATATTTCCAAACAATCGAATAACTTATTTGAACAACCGGATTTGCGATCGCTCTCTGCGGAAGAACAACGCGATCGCCTCCTGGATTATGTCGCCTTTCTCGAATCAGCCTTAATGACAATGGTCTTAGGCTCATCTACCGAAAATCAACTCCTCTCCCAAACTGTACGTTCTCTCCTAAACCTTGCATTAGGAGCCTTTTTTGCCGATGAAGGTATTCAAGAAAGATATCGCCTCGCCATTAACGGTGGATTTGGCAGCCCAGAATGGCAAAAAACCCCAACTTTACAAGATTTTCTCTATTTCTGTTCACCAGAACATCTGCGTCTCGATTCTGTGAGTGGTCGAGTCGAAGATGCACTCAGTCAAATTCAACTGCGCTTGCGGTTTTGGCTATCTAGTAGGGTAGGACAAGCAATTTCTTCACCGTCCAGCTTTCCCACCGATGCCCAATTATTGGTTTTTGCCCTGCGAAACTTAGCTGACAACGAAGATGCAGCCGTCCTTTCCTTAAGCGCCTATTCCGCCGCCTTGCGCCGCGCTTTAAGCAGTCCAGCTTCTATCTTCTTTATTGATGAAGCTCCCATTTTGTTTGAATTTGACCAAATTGCCGACTTAGTAGGCAGAATTTGCGCCAACGGTGCCAAAGCCGGGATTCGCGTTATCTTATCAGCCCAAGACCCCGATACCATTGCTAAATCTAAAGCCTCATCCAAAATTCTGCAAAACTTATCCACCAGACTCATCGGCCGGATTCAACCAGTCGCCGTTGATAGTTTCATCAATATTTTGAAATATCCCCGCGATATTATTGCCCGTAATGCTTCTGAAAGCTTTTTCCCACGCAAAGAAGGAGTTTATAGCCAATGGTTATTAGATGATAACGGCATTTATACATTTTGCCGCTACTATCCAGGTTACGAACAATTAGCGGTAGTTGCTAATAACCCCCATGAGCAAACTGCCCGCAGAAAAGTCATGCAACAACACAGTGACAAATACGAAGCAGTTTCTATTTTTGCCCGTCAATTATTAGCCTCTTTGCGCGGAGGATAAACTGTTAAGCATATAAGAAAGTACATTGAGACAGCAGAGAGCAGGGGGCAGGGAGCAAGGGAGAAAATTTACTAATTTTAATTTGCCTAAATTCAATTCCTCACACAATCTCAGGTAAAACTTATGCGGAAAACAACTTTATTCACATTCATATTTTCTAGCTTATTAATTTTGCCAGCAATGGCACAACTCGGCAAAGTTTGGACTGATTTTCAATATTATTCTGTAGATTTACAAAACTATCTCAGAAGTAATGTCAATGAAACTTTTAGACCACTAGATATTAGAACTCAAGGTGCGCTGAGTAATTATAGTGGTGAATTGAATTTACCTGATCCAGTGTCAGCAGGGAGACAAGTACGCAGCGATATTATTATTAACTCCATCTCAGGAAGATATGAAAATAATTCCGCAGTCAATGGTGCAGGGGTGAGTAATGAAGTTAATCGCGTAGTTACTCGCGGTGCTGTAGTTGGGGTACTGGGTAGAGAGGGGCAAGTACGCTTAAAAACTAAATTAGAAGATACAGAAAGAAGTATCGAAACTATTGCCCAGACTATTGAAGATGCTGATAGTTTTCTCGATGATTTGAAAGACCAGGTATGTAAAATAACTGGTTCAGCCGGGGCTGTAAATGTTGCCAATCAAAGTTTATGTCAATCGACTATCCAACAAGATACAACTGTTAAAATCCTCCAAGAACAAGCAAAAATTAACGCGGAAAATCTGGCTCAAACCATCCAAACAAATCAGTCAATACAATACACTAATTTAAATTTAGCGAATATTTCTCAGCAAGTTGAAGAAGCAAACCGCGCTCGGCGAGTTGATTCTGCTACAGAAGCAGCAAGACTTTTACGGACTGCTTCGCAAACAGATTTATTTGGACGCGAACCATAATCATTTATCATCAAACAATGTGATTTAAAATGCAGCTTTATCTTGCACAGGTTTTTCCCGGCATTACAGATACTCTAGAAAATGGAGCAACAACAGCTAAAAGTATCGCTGAAAGCTGGGATAATCAATGGGTGAATTTATTACAAAATGACACCAGTAATAACTTATATGGAGCCATTACCAATTTAGGTGTATTTTTTGCTGTTGGAACACTATTATTTTTTATGGTGCAATGGCTGAAAGATGTCATTTACAGTGAATATTCTCGCCCGATATCTGGGTTAATTTGGCCGTTTGTGGTGGTAGTTTTATTAAGTAACCCTGGCAATGGTAGCGCACTTTCTAACCTGACTTTGGGTGTGCGGAATTTTATTAATACAGTAAATCAACAAGTAGTCACCACCGCCGATGCTGAACAAACTTATCAGCAAGCCATTAGTATGAGTGTGGCGGAAGAAGTTGCAGGTTCTTTATTACGCCCTTGTCAAGCACTGACTGGTGAACAACAAACTCAATGTTTGAACAAAGCCACTGAACAAATTGATGACCTCTGGCAAGAATATCGTAATCGATACGGTAATCGAACTTGGATAGATAGATTAGAAAATCAAGTTAATCAAATTAAATTCGGTACAGGAATTATCACCGACGCAGCATTTAACGCGCTGTTAGGAAATACAGGACAAACAACTATTAAAAACTTTTTAATTTCCTTACAATATGCTTTTCAAAACTTGCTAGAAGCTACGATGTTGCTGATAGCAGCTTTAGGCCCCATAGCTGTCGGAGCTTCATTATTACCTGTAGCTGGTAAGCCGATTTTCGCTTGGATTACCGGATTTTTAGCGGCGGGAATTGCCAAAATTTCTTTTAATATTGTGGCTGCATTAACATCCGCAGTGATTATCAATGGCCCAGGACAAGATATTAATGCCAGTCCTGATTTAATGTGGTTTATTATCTTTTTGGGAATTTTAGCGCCGTTGTTATCGTTGTTTTTAGCTGCGGCTGGAGGGTTTGCAGTTTTCAGCGCGATTAATAATACTGAAAGTTTAGTGAGGAATAGAATTTAGCAAAAAAGTCTGAAGTCTGAAGTCTGAAGTATGAAATGAAGAAACTCTTATAGTAAGTAAGGCTTTCAAGCAATTTAAAGACAGACTTTCTTCCCCTACTCACCACTCCCTACTCCCTAGTCCCTAGATCGTATGGTCAATTTACTTAAAAAAAGACAACCCAAACAAACAGGAAGTGTATTGACAACTTTTGCGATCGCCACTTTCAGTTTGCAAATCTTAGTGTTAATTTTATTTATTATTCAAGGTTTAAATATCCGGCAACTGAGTCTGAGAAAACCACCTAACTTTGTGCAGATGATTGATGGTCAGACACCCACCGCCACTGATGAGTTAGAACGAGACACGGAAAGCATCAGCCGATTTGTCAGTAAAACCATGACCGCTATGTTTAATTGGTCGGGAAACTTACCACCCCAAAACATTGAAGAAGTCGCTAAACCTAAACCAGACCCAGGGATTCAAGTGCGAACCCTCAAAGGTGGGAACAGAAACGTCACCACTAGCACTTGGATAGCGAGTTTTGCAATTTCCGAAGATTTTCGTAAAGGTTTGTTAAGTGCGATCGCCGAACTCACACCCCCAGAAGTTTTTGCTAACAACTCCAGTCAAAGCATCACCGCCCAATTAGTAATCAAGCGCCTTTATCCACCCCAAAAAATTGCCCCTGGTAAATGGCGTGTCAGTATGGTAGCAGACTTAGTACAAACCAAACGTTCCGATAATCGCCGCAAAGTTACAGCATTTAATAAAGATTTATTAGTCCGTGCAGTTGATTATTTTCCCTATCCCTTAAGTGAAAACAGCACAGACTTACAAAAAGCCATATACAGTACCCGCACAGATAAATTAGAAATTTATGAAATTCGGAATTTATGTTTAATAGACGAATATAATTCCCCAGACGACCAAACCAAGCAATGTCTCAATAATAAGTCAAACAGTAATTTTCTCAGATAAATTTGCTAAATAATTAAACCCCATTCCCCACTCCCACAAAAATATTATTCATGCAAATCCTCAAAACCGAAAATAAAAAAAGCAATATTCTCCCCTTATTTGCCGTCGCTACCTTTGGGTTAAATATATTTGCCTTACTGCTATTAATGTTTCATGGGTCAATGTTACAAGCTCTGAAACAACAACTAACACCCCAAAGTTTGGTACAACTAATAGATGGTCAAGCCGTAACAGTAGATCCTAAACCCAGCTTTGAAAGATATCCCGAAACCATTCGGCGGTTTGTTGGCGAAACCATAAGCCTGATGCTCACTTGGTCGGAACAACAACCACCGCAAACAGCCTGGGATATTAGTTCTCAGATGGTATCCAATAACATTAAACAAAAATTACTCTTAGAAATCATCAGTTTAAAATCCGGTTCACAATTTCAAACTATTAATAAAGGTAGTGAATATGTATTAGTGATTGATAGTATTTCCCAACCTACCAAAATCACAGAAGGAACCTGGAAAGTAGAAATTTATGCTCACCAATTAAGTTTTACAAATTATGACAAACTAGGAGTGTCCAGTCCTTTTAATAAACAAATTCTCGTCCAGGTTGTTGATGAACCCTTAGCATCATTACCAGACAAACCCCTATCCTGGCATTTAGCTGCTTACCGTCTTGGCGAAGCAAGGCTACAAATTTACAATATATGTGACATAAAAGACAAAAATTGTTCTTAAACATTATTACCAAAGCTATATACCATGACTTCATATTCCATTTCTTCAGAACTTAACCCCCAAGGGCTAACAAATCGCTCTCATTCCGATTCGCAAAAACACGTAGAATCTTCCGATTGGGAATCAAAAATCGCCAGATTGGTAGGTTTTGAAGATGAATCAAAAACGGTGAATGTGGAAGCCACCGAAGAACCAGACATTCCCGAAGCTTTAATCGAAGAACCACAAGAAGTTAAAACCACCCAACCCCTATCATCAAATCCTTTTGCTAAATTAACTTTAGTCGGCTCTGCCACCTTAGTAGTAGTTTTGTTAGCTGGTGGCTTTTTATCGCAAATTATGAGCGGTGGCGGTCAAAAATCAGCAACTCGCCCTGTTTCCGTTCCCACTCCAGCCGCAACTAATACAGCACCCCGCCAGCAAGACTTACAACAACAAATCGAAGATTTAAAAACAAAATTAGCCCTATCTGAACAAGCCGATGAAGTCGCCGCATCCCAACAAAGCTTGCGAAATCCAGTCAGGTTGGTTTCATCGGTAGATAGTAGACCTAACCGTACAGCTATCAGAAATGTCCGCCCAGCAGTCCAAGCACCAGCCCAAGTAGTGTATGTCCCGCGTCAAGTTAGTCCACCACTAGCAAGACCAGTTGTTGTGTCACCCGCTATTCCTGAAACTCGCTCAGTACCAGACTTACAACCACAAGCAGTGGTGACAACTCCACCTGCGCCACCAGATCCGCTACAAGAATGGGCAAAATTAGCTAAATTAGGCAGTTATGGTCAAGTTTCTACCACTGGAACATCGGGAGTAAATATCAGTCAAGTTCCCCCAGTTGATAATAACAATAGAGTGACATCACCAGAAGTAACACCACCCGAAACCCAACCACAACCTCAAACAAATCCTGGACTTGGTACAACCCAAACTCAAGGGCCGAAGACAGTAGCAGTTGGTACTAGTACTAAAGCCGTAGTTGCTACAGCGATTTTTGGCGAAACTACCAGAACCAGAGGTAACGCCAGAGATGATGATGATGAAGATAAAAATGTCTTTGTCATTCAATTAAAACAACCTTTAAAATCCATCGACGGTCAAGTTGCGATTCCGGCAAAAACTGAGTTATTAGCTGAAATTAAATCTTTGTCTGATCAAGGTTTGTTGCAGTTGAATGTGACCAAAATTGTCTCGCAAAAAGACGGTGTTTTAACAGAAACAACCTTGCCCAAAAATGCGATTATTATTCGTGGTGTCAAAGGTAGACCTTTAATCGCAAATAAATTTCCTAATGCTAGTGGCTCGATTGCAAGTATGGATTTAGGGTTATTTGTATTGGGTGGTATTGGTAAAGCCGCAGAGTTATTTAACCGTACAGAAGCTCAAGTAGTCACAACAACTGCTACAGGTACGATTGTGAGTAACACTAATCCCAGACGTAACATTTTAGCTGGGGTATTAGAAGGTGGTTTTAACTCTGTAATTCCCCAAATTTCTCAACGTAACCAGCAAGCAATTGCCCAATTAACTCAACAAACTAACGTGTGGTTTATCGCTGCGGGTAAAGAAGTGGAAGTCTATGTTAATCAGCAGTTACAGTTTTAATTTTTAATGTTGACTTAGTTTAGCGATCGCAGTCATGAAAAATGCCAAATTTCCTCCTTTCTTCTCTCTGGCCTCCTTAATTGTTTCCACCGGAGTGATATTATTAGCTGGCCGTGCCATTGCTCAAAATACGGTTTTGCGTTCTATGCTTTCTTGTCAAGCACAAGGTTTAAGTGGTATAGAACCAACAATTACCGTATCTTATGTCCAAGGTACAAATTTAAGCTTTTTACCGGCTGGTGAAACAATTAAAAAAGTCTGGTTAAATGATCCATCACAAGTAACCATAGACTTTGACGGGCCAGTTTGTACCCAGTTCGGACAAAATCAAAATTTTAATTCTGGAGATTGTAAAAACTCCGCCGCCAATGTCATCCAAATGCGACGCATTCCCAAATTAAAAATTCCCGGACTTCCCAACACAGATAAAACACTGTTAACAGTCATTACTGAAGCACAAGGCAAAAGTAAGCTTTACACATTTCGCGTGCTATATACAGATTCTGACCCTGGCTATCATACCTTGGCAATTTATGGTGATGAAGCCACCACCGATAACAAATCGCCTTGTCTCAGATATCCGCGCTAAAAACCGCAAGTTAATGATGTAGAGGCCAGACACTTATCAAAATCTAGCCTCTAGCCCCTAACCTCTAATACTGTTTCACTTTAAGTTTGATACAAATAGACCGCAGGGGGGCAGGGAGCAGAGGGCAAGGGGAAAGAATAAAAAAACCATGAATTTGTATCATTTTTTTCGTGAAATGGTATAACCTCTTTCTTCCGTCCTACTATGGTTTAGACTCCGCAGGCACAGCAGCAGGCGCAGACTCAGATGATGGTCGAGAACGGCGCAGCGCATTTCTCAACCTATTAGCACTATCGGATGTAGTTGCAGAATCTGGACGACGGCGGCGACGCACTCTTGGAGCGTTATTTTCACCACTAGATGTTGTTGCTTGACTCGGACGTGATGCTGGCGCAGCAGTTTCAGTACGTGGGCGTAATCGACGGCGTAACGGAGTACTTTCAGATGTAGCGGCTGCTTCTCTGATCGTTCTTCTTTCTGGAGGAACATCAACAATAGTTCCAGACGTGAAACGCCGCCTACGTCTAGTCGTTTCGCTGGTTGTACTTTGATTAGCAGTAGCTGTTGCTTGATTTCTTTGTTCGGTTTCTCTAGCTTGTCTTTGTCGTTTACGTTCTTGGGCTTCTCGATATCTCCGGGAGCCACGAATTGCATAATCGGTAGCAATTGATACGCCTTGTCTACCACTTTCACTTGGCTTCAATTTCCAATCACGAGCTTGTCTCAGATGGGCTTCATCTAACTCTCGATTACCACTCGAACGAGTTAATCTAACGTTAGTAACATTACCATTAGCATCAGTATCAACTGCAACTTCTACCTTGCCTTCAATACCTCTGCGTCTGGCTTGTTCGGGATACTTGTTATCGCACTGACGGCAGGCGGCACGGCCATTACCACTACTACGATTAGCTGGTGCTGGTGCTGGTGCTTCAATTTTCGGCTGACTGGGAGCAACAGCTACTGGATTAGGATTGCTTGTCCCAGTACCAGTACCTGTTCCACTGCCTGTACCTGTTCCAGTACCAATGCCAGTACCATTACCTGTGCCAGTGCCTGTACCACTGCCACTACCAACACCTACACCTATACCACTACCACTCCCAGTTAAAATTCCTGTGCCACCACTCGATCCTGAACTGCCACCGTTATTAGTACTGGTTGATTCAGATGTAGTACTAGTACTGGTCGATGTCTGGGTAGTTCTGGCAGTAGTAGTTGAAGGCTTATCTGATGAGACAGGCTGTTTTGGTTGTTGAACAGGCTGAATTTGAGGCTTTTCAACAAACTTTTGGACTGGAGCTATTGCTACTGACTGTTGTTGAGGAATAACAGGCGACCTTTCAGGAATCCGAGGCTCAGGCTGAGATACAACTTGCTGAGGCGGTTCCTTTTTTTCTTCTATCGGAGCTTTTTCTATTTCTGGTTCTGGAGTAGCTGGAGCATCTACGATCGCTAATTCTATTGGTTCTTTATCATCAGCAGGTAATCTTGTCAAAAAGTTGCCTATCCCAGAACCCAGCAATGCAACATGCAACGCTAGAGAACCCACCAAACTGTAACCCAGAACAAACTTCAGAGCTTGAGCTTCTTTAGAACGTTGCTCAATAGCAATGCTGGAAAAGCTCATAGTTATTGCCACCTATTATCACTAAACTCTGTCATCTTATAACGACCCCTGACAAATATCAAGCTGAAAATTAGACTTTTCTAGAGAATAAGGGAATAAAACAGGAATCTGTTCCCTGTTCCCTATTCTCTGTTGGCCGTTAATTAAGATTAAGATACTTTTGAGAAAAAGTTTCATTTGAGTCAGAAAAATAAACCTGCCCTAAAGTGTTAAGAGCAGGCCAAGGAATTTGTATCAGGAATTCCGTGGGATAGTATTCAACAATTATTCTCCGTTTTGCATGATCCGTTGATAATTCTTTACTTGCAAGTCTATGCCAGTGATTGCAGTACCAACGACAACGGCATAAGCACCTAAATTTAAAGCGTTACATGCCATTTGCGGTGAAGAAATGCCGCCTTCGCAAATTACCGGAATCTTTAACTCCTCTAGCATTTGCGTTAGTAGTTCCCAACTAGGCGGAGAATCATTATTAGTCTTGGGAGTATAGCCATAAAGAGTTGTCGCCACTATATCTGCACCAGCACTAGCAGCAGCTTTGGCAGCTTCAATTGTATCAACATCAGCAATTACTGGTTTGTCTAATTCCTGATGTATGTGGCTGATAATCTCTGCGACTGTTTCACCACCAGGACGATGCCTAGTTGTAGCATCGATCGCAATTATATCGGCTCCAGCCGCAGCCACAGCCGCAGCATGATGAAACTGGGGTGTAATGTATACATCGTATTTAGGAATGACTTGTTTCCATAACCCAATAATCGGTACTTGCACTTGTTTTCTTACCGCACGGATATGAGTTGGAGTATCTATACGAACCCCAACAGCACCATTATTAACCGCAGCCTGCGCCATTGCAGCAATAATAGTTGGTTTATGTAGAGGTGAATCAACAGGCGCTTGGCAAGATACAATCAGTCCGTTTTTTAAGGTATGAATTAAGTGGTCATTGGTCATTTGAGATAGAACTACTGTATATACAATCTCAACTATTCCAGTTGCTGTCTGAGGGATGGAGACATAATCATTAGCCCTCTGACAACTTCTTCAGGCGTAGCTGTGCCATCAACTACTTTTGGCATAATTGTCATCAATTCTAAAGCTAAATGGGTAGGAATTCCCCCAGATTCTAATCGTCTCAATTCTAAAATATCAATGCCTGCTGCCAAGCCATCTAAATATTCTTCTACACTTACACCTAAGTCCTCAATTTCTGCCATAGTAGAATTTTTATTTTTGTTTGACTTTTATATTCACATTGATTACATCTAGCATCTCTAAATAATTTACAAATATCTATCTCCCTTGTCTCCCTTATAAAAGAAGGCAGGAGGAAAAGTCTTACTATTCCTGGCATTCAAGCTTTCAAATTGTCTCTGTGGTTCATCTCAAATAGGAATACTATAGTTATCTCACGGCGCTATGACTCAGCACTGAGAACTTTCGCAGACTGGGGAGGTATCCAGACAGTAAAGATAGAACCGATACCCACAGTCGATTCTACTTCAATTCGACCCCGATGCAATTCTACCAGTTGTTTAGTTAAAGCTAAACCCAATCCTGTACCTTCATAACGCCGACGATAAGGTGTATCTAACTGCTGAAATTTCTCAAACATTAATGGTAATTGCTCTTCAGAAATCCCAATTCCTGTATCTTCAACTTGAAACACAGCAGTATTATCTTCTACCCAAATTCTGAGGGTGACACTGCCACCTTCTGGTGTAAATTTAATCGCATTGGTTAACAAATTCCATAAAATCTGTTCGATACGCTCGGCATCAGCACTAAAGATATCGCGTCGAGGATCAATTTGTAAATCTAGTTTGAGGGTAACTTGTTGGTTATTCGCTTTATCAATTAAGGCAGAGATAGCACTTTCTGCTATCTTTGCTAAAGAAAATTCATTAATATTTAAAACTGTTTTTCCAGCCTCGATTTGTGATAAATCCAGGATGTCATTAATCATTTCTAATAAATGTTCGCCACTGTCGTGGATGGTTTGCAGATAGTCTCGTTGTCGTTGACTCAATTCACCTATCGGCCAGCGTAACAAAGTAGAAGACATCCCAATTACATAAGTTAACGGTGTTAATAATTCATGACTAATGGTGGCAAGAAATTCGTTACGTAATCGGCTTGCAGCTTCAGCAGCTAATAAAGCATCACGTAAGGCCATTGTACGCTCTAATACTCGTTGTTCGAGAGTTTGTTTTTCTTGAGTAAGTGATCGCATTAACTCTGATTGATGAATAGCGATCGCTAATTGTTCAGCAATGGAAGAGAGTAAATTTCGCTCATTTTCAGTCCACTGGCGCGGAATATCACACTGATGAGCAATTAACAGTCCCCAGAGTTTTTCCTCAAACATAATTGGGGCTGCTAACTTTGCTCTAACACGATTAGCACGGAGAAAATTCAACAAACACTCTTCTAGAGCATAAGTTTTTTCCACATCTTCTACCACTAAGGTAAAACCTTGGCGATACTTATCCCAACAAGGAGAATGGCGAGTAAAGCAAGTTGTCTCTTGGGAATGTAACACCGAAGGAATATCATCCGTCGCCCTGACTTCATAAACGATACAACCACCATACTTTTGCCAGTCTGAGATCAGGGTTGGAGCAGGACTTTGCCCATTTGCTGTGGAGTTTTGGGTATTGACCCTTGACCCTGCAAATTTATATATTACTAACCTGTCTAACTTCAGAAACTCACGCACTTGGGCGATCGCAGTTGCCATAATCACTGGCAAATCTAGACTTTTGCGAATCTGAGTTGTAACTTGATTTAACAATCGCTCTTGGGAGATTTGTTTTTGTAAAGCAATTTCAATCGCTTGACAAGCATTCCCAGATGGACTTGTATTCAGAGGTTCTGTTACCGCCTGATTTTTTGGAGGTAGCAGATATTCTAATAACAACAGCGTGAATTGACTTTGGAGGGTAGCATCATTAGGACGGAGAATTTGACTGTAGTAGTCAAGATTTTGATAAGTCTCGGAATCACTAGCAAACAAACCCTTCAAGTTACTCACAAAGTCCGTGATCGCTTCTGAATTAAACGTCAGCCGAGTGCTGAGTGCTGAGTGCTGAGTGCTGAGTGCTGAGTGGGGATTTTCTTCTGCTTCTTGCTCCTCCTGCGTCAAAGCGCCTAGTAACAGCGCACTAAACTGTTCTGAAACCACCAAAGTGAATCTTTGACTTTGCCATTCTTCAGTTATGAGAACTCTAGCCAGCACAGATTCTGTCAGCACTAGCACAGAACTTTCCACAGATTGAGCCATTTGCTGTAACAATTCCCCAAGCTGATTAAATACAACTAAAGGCAAATTTTGAGAAAAGCTCAAATCAGGTGAACTAAGCATTTTCAATGTCTAGTGAGAGGGGTTGAAGAACCAGTTTATGGGAGGTGTTACCTCTGGTTTAGCAACTGGCTGTGCTAGGCTGAAATGTTCTTTAAATCGTGTTCTAACCAACAGTTTAAGACGGTAAGGCGGGATCATGCACCGAATAAATGCTAAATCAGTCGGATGGAATCAGTCAGAAAGTTTAATGTTTTTAGAACAAACTCCAGCACCGTTTGTATTTATTACGGCTGCGGATACTGACATTCAAACTTTGGCAGCAGCAGTTACCAAATTACCGACGAATTTTCCTGCATTAAGAGTCGCTAACTTATTGCAATTACAACAACAAATCACTATTGATACATACAGCGAGCAAGTTTTGGAACTCGCCAAGGTAATTATTTTACGTCTTTTAGGCGGACGTGCATATTGGGGTTACGGTTTAGAAGTGGTGCAGGAAATTGTACAACGTAACGGTACAACCTTAATTGTAATGCCAGGGGATGATGCCCTTGACCCAGAATTAATTGCCCAATCTACTGTACCTGTAGAGATTGTTAACCAAGTCTGGCAATACTTCAATGAAGGCGGTGTTAATAATTTTGTTAATGCTTTGCAATTTATTGCTGACACTTGTTTAGAAACATCCTTTCAATCCCTTCCGCCGCAAATTGTTCCTCGTGTGGGGTTGTATGAGTGGAGAGAAGAGGCAGGGGAGACAAGGAGCAGGGAGCAAGGGGGAAATTTGACTTTCAGTGTTTCCCCTCTGCCCCCTGCACCCTGCACCCCATCCCATCCTCCACTTCCCAAAGTGGGTATTTTGTTCTACCGCGCTCATTATCTGGCGGGAAATACTCATGTAATTGATGCCTTGTGTACAGCTTTAGCGCACAGAAACTTACAACCAGTGCCAGTGTTTGTTTCTTCATTACGTGACCCCAGTGTACAAGATGAATTGAGTGAAGTTTTCCAGCCAAAAGATGCTGAACAAATTGCCATCCTGTTGAACACTACTAGTTTTTCTCTGGCACGTTTAGACACAGAAGCGCCCGAAACAGAGATTTGGCAAAAATTAGATGTGCCAGTTTTACAAGTAATTCTCAGTGGTGGTTCGGTGGAACAGTGGGAGTCGCTGTCCCAAGGTTTGTCTCCCCGTGATATTGCGATGAATGTGGCACTACCAGAGGTAGACGGCAGAATTATCAGCCGCGCAGTATCTTTTAAAGCTTTGCAAACACGCAATTCTGACCTAGAAACAGATGTCGTTGTTTATGAACCAGTGAGCGATCGCATTGATTTTGTCGCTCAACTTGCTGCTAACTGGGTACGCCTCAGAACTAAACCACCCCAAGAACGGCGCATTGCCCTAATTTTGGCTAACTACCCAAACCGTGATGGTCGCCTTGCCAATGGTGTTGGCTTAGATACTCCAGCTAGTTGCGTAGAAATTCTCAAAGCTTTGCAAATCGCTGGTTATGCAGTAAATGATTTACCCAAAGATGGTAACGAATTAATCAAACGCCTTACAGATGGCGTAACCAATGACCCCGAAGCCAGAGAATTGCGTCCAATTCAGCAGAGTCTTTCAAATGAAGCATATCAGGAATATTTCGCCTCATTACCAGAATCAGTTAAACAAGGTATTAAGGAACGGTGGGGAGTCGGGAGTGGGGAGTCGGGAGTAGAGAATCAAGAAGAAATTTCTTACCCCCATTCTCCTTTTCCCATTCCCGGAATCCAACTCGGCAACATTTTCATTGGGATTCAGCCAGCGCGGGGTTATGATATCGACCCTAGTTTGAATTATCACGCCCCAGATTTAGAACCAACCCACACTTATTTAGCCTTTTATTACTGGGTAAGAGAATACTTTGGTGCGGATGCTGTGGTACATCTTGGCAAACATGGCAACCTGGAATGGCTACCAGGGAAAAGTTTAGCTTTATCCAGCGATTGTTATCCCGAAGTTGCTTTTGGTGCAATGCCTCACCTCTACCCCTTTATTGTCAACGATCCGGGTGAAGGTTCCCAAGCCAAACGCCGCGCCCAAGCGGTGATTATCGACCACCTCACACCACCAATGACTCGTGCAGAATTGTATGGGGCATTGCAACAATTAGAAAACTTAATTGATGAATTTTACGAAGCCGAAAGTCTCGACCCTTCAAGATTACCCGCCATCCGCGATCGCATCCGCGAACTCGTCATCAACGAAAACCTCCACCTCGACTTAGGAATCACCACCAAAGTAGAAAATACTCCTCAACAAGACCCATCACTTTTGCCTTTTGACTTTTCACTTTTGCCTTCACTTGATGGTTATCTATGCGAACTCAAAGAAGCCCAAATCCGCGACGGCTTGCATATATTCGGGCAATGTCCCCAAGATAGACAACTAAGCGACTTAATAGTTGCGATCGCCCGCATCCCCAACCGCCATTCCATCGGCATCACCCGCGCCCTATCCCAAGCCTGGGGATTAGACATAGACCCCCTCACCGACAACTTCAGCGCCTTATTCACCCTCCCTTTATCTCACTCCGCGCCTCCACGCCTCTGCGCGAAACTTAACTCCTGTCGCACCATCGGCGATGTAGTCGAACTCCTAGAACAACAAGCCGCAGAACTCATAGAACAACTCAGCACTCAGCACTCAGCACTCAGCACTCAGCACTCAGCACTCAGCACTTCTCTTCACTGGATCAACACCAAACTCCTCCCCGCCCTCCAACAAACCCCCGCAGAAATCACCAACTTACTACATGGACTTGATGGCGGATACGTCCCCAGTGGTGCTTCCGGCGCACCCACACGCGGCAGACCAGAAGTTTTACCCACAGGTAAAAACTTTTACTCAGTAGATATCCGCGCCTTACCCACTGAAACAGCTTGGGATGTCGGTAGAAAAGCAGCCGAGAACTTAATCGAAACTTACACCCAAGAGCATGGAGAGTATCCCAAAACACTAGGATTATCCTTGTGGGGGACAGCAACCATGCGGACTGGTGGTGATGACATTGCCGAAGCTTTAGCCTTATTGGGTGTGCGTCCTGTGTGGGATGGTGCAGCGCGGCGAGTCATCGATTTTGAAATTTTACCCTTGTCGATTTTGGGTCGTCCCCGTGTAGATGTTACCTTAAGAATTTCTGGATTTTTCCGTGATGCGTTCCCCAATCTGATTGACTTATTTGAACAAGCAGCGATCGCAGTCGCCGACTTAGATGAATCGCCAGAGGAAAATCCCTTAGCAGTGCAAGTACAGCAAGATACACAGTATTGGGTGACGCAAGGATTACCAGAATCAGAGGCCAAGTTGCGATCGCGTTATCGCATTTTTGGTTCTCAACCCGGTGCTTACGGTGCAGGACTCCAAGGTTTAATTGAATCGCAAAATTGGACTGATGACCAAGATTTAGCCCGCGCCTACATCAACTGGAGTTGTTACGCCTACAGCAGCATTACTGCCAATCAAGAAAAGGGCCAACTTACCGGAATTGCTGCACCAGAAGCATTTGGGCAACGTTTACAGCAAATGCAAATTGTTCTGCAAAACCAAGATAACCGCGAACATGATTTGCTCGATTCTGATGATTATTATCAATTTCAAGGTGGTTTAACAATTGCTGCCCGTTCTTTGCAAGGCAAAAATCCGCAAATTTACTTCGGTGATCATTCTATTCCCGCTAATCCCCGCATCCGCAAACTTCAAGAAGAAATTGCGCGAGTGTATCGTTCCCGTGTGATTAATCCTAAGTGGATTGCCGGAGTTATGCGCCACGGTTATAAAGGTGCCTTTGAAATGTCAGCAACTGTTGATTTTTTATTCGCCTACGATGCCACGACCAAATGCGTAGAAGACTATATGTATCAAGGGATAGCGGAGTCTTATTTATTTGATACTACCGTTTCCGAATTTATTCAGTACAATAATCCTCATGCGTTGCGTGATATTGCGGAAAGATTACTTGAAGCACACCAGCGTGGTTTATGGGAGAATGTCGATATACTGACACTGGAAAATTTAAGAAATTTAGTACATCAAGCAGAAGCAGCCATCGAAGAAAAATATATTCCAGACAAATCAACGGTGTAGGAATCTACTATGGACAACCTTGCATATTTGCACCTAGCTTTCGCCTATGAAGACTGTGAATCCAGTGACTTGGTGTTGCTGAGTGATTTATTAAACAAAGCCTCAGCCCCAGACTGGAGTAAACTTTCTGGTAAGGCTTGGAAGTATATGTTACCTCTGGCGCTTACCTTGTCTATTCTCAGTAGTGTTAATAGTGTCTTGGCTCTAGAGCGAGGAGATCAAGGCCCGTCTGTGAGAAGTCTGCAACAAAAACTCCAACAAGCAGGCTTTTATCAAGCACCCATCACGCAAGTTTACGATTTTCCCACAGAAGAAGCTGTCCGACGCTTCCAAAAAGCTGCGGGTTTGCCTGTTGACGGTGTGATGGGTGCAAGTGCCATCCAAAAACTAGACAACTGGCGTAAGTCATCTGCAACTAACCAAGCAAAAAAACCAACGGTTGTGCGGACAACTCAAACCACAAGAGTTGCGCCTGCTAGTACATCTAGTACATCAGTCAACAAAACCACAACCCAAGCTACCAAACGCAGTAATTCTCAATACCTGATGAGAGGTGATGAAGGGGAACAAGTGAGAGTTCTGCAAGAAAAATTGCGGGTAGCAGGTTACTACTACGGAAATGCGACAGGGATATTTGGCCCCATTACCGAAGAATCGGTGAAGCGGTTCCAAGAAGCCTATAAACTAAACGTTGATGGGATTGTTGGCCCAGCAACCATCAGCAAACTGCCAGGAAGCGGTGTAGGGTATGGTGAAGATGCTCCCCCAAGACGTGCAGCTGATAAAGATAATCTTCGCATGGGCGATCGCGGTGAAGCCGTGAGAATGCTGCAAGAACAATTAATTAAAGCCGGATACTTACAGGGAGAACCAAACGGCTACTTTGGTTCTTATACTTCCGATGCTGTACGCCGCTTCCAAGCTGATAATTACTTAGCCGCCAGTGGAGTTGCTGGCCCTACCACCAGAGCTAGGTTATACAGTAAGGTGAGCAATGCGCCCAAGAGCGACTTTAGTGTTTTAGAAATTCAACGACGGCTGCGAGACAAGGGCTTTTATAAAGGAAAGCTCAATGGTGTTATGGCAGAAGACACAAGAAAAGCCATTAAGCAAGCCCAAGAATTTTACGGTGTCAGTCTTAGTGATATTAGAAGCGGACGCTTTTAACATCCGCTATGGCTTGTCGATGTGAATCCCCAATAGGTTGCTTCCCTCCGATAACTCTGCCAATTTTAGATTTTTTTGGTCTATCACCAATTGAGTCTTAGATTAGCTGATTGATAAATCCAAAATCCAAAATCCAAAATTCTTTGGTTATCCTGCCCCAATGCTATAGCGGCATTAATGCCCTTTGGCACTTGGGGCATACTGCATGAATGGTCATTTGACAGTCGAGTAAATGAAACCCTTCTTTTTGAGCAGTTTTCGCACCAATTTTTAAAATCGAATCGTTTTTAAACTCAATTGTACTGTTGCACCGGACACAAATTAAATGGTGGTGATGGTGCGGGTAAGGTTGGTTAATTTCGTAATGTTTATGACCTTCGCCTAATTCTAATTCCCGCAAAATGCCCATCCGTGCCATCAACTTCAACGTCCGGTAGATAGTTGAAAGGCTAATACCTTCGCCATCGGTTTCTAATCGATGGTAAAGATCCTCGGCACTGAGGTGTTCACCTTGTGGTAACTCTTGAAAAATGTGTAAAATTGTTTCTCGTTGGGGAGTTAAACGCCAGCCTCTTTCATTTAACTCTGCTTTGAGTGAAGTAGTTGTGTAGACAGTCATACTAATTTTTCTCAACAAAGCCTATTAGTTGAGAATATAACAAATGTTCGGAGCAATTTGCAACAAACAATGCTTATTGACAATCTTTGTTAAGTTCCCATAAATAATCCGTAAAGTTCTCAAATCCCCACTTGAGTGGCGATCCCATACTCTCGGACAATTCAGCAGCAGTGTCTGGCAGTATAGCCAAGACTAGCTGCAAAAGTTTTTCATAAGATAGAGAATTTTTAGCACTAAAATCCAAATTAACTGTGCTAAAACGGAAGAATCCAAAGTCAAAAATCTATAGAAGTGTAAAGAATGAAGGATAAAACTTCATCTTCATACGTCACACTGCCCTTCTCCCCAAGGGAGACGCTACGCGAACAGGAAGCCGCGCAAAGCGCGTCTACACACTTTACACTTCATACATCAATTAGCTCAGAGACTCTAGATAGTCGCGGATGAGATTACGACGCTTGGGTTGACGGAGCTTTTGCAAAGCCTTCGATTCAATTTGGCGTACTCGTTCCCGTGATAAATCCAGGGCGCGGCCAATTTCGGCTAAAGAATAAGGATGACCATCAGCTAAACCAAACCGCATCAGAATGACATCTCGCTCGCGGCTAGTTAAATCAGCTAACAGATTTTGCAAGTCTCTTTGTAAAGATTCTCGCATTAACATTTCTTCAGGAGTCACGCTATCGGTTTCTAGCAATTCTCCTAACTCTGTATCTTTATCTTTACCGACTTTGGTTTCTAGAGAAACAGAACGCGGCACTCTCAACAACACTTCTCTAACTTGAGATGGTGTCATTTCTAATTCAATTGCCAAGTCTTCTAAAGTCGGAGTCCGACCTTTTTCTTGAGCAATTTTGCGTTGCGCTTTTTTAATTTTGTTTAATTTTTCTGTAATATGAACTGGGAGGCGAATTGTGCGACTAGAAGTTGCGATCGCTCTTGTAATCCCTTGACGAATCCACCAGTAAGCATAAGTACTAAAGCGATAACCTTTAGTGGGGTCAAATTTTTCTACGGCTCTTTCTAAACCAAGAGTTCCTTCTTGGACTAAATCTAATAATTCCAAGCCACGATTTTGGTATTTCTTGGCAACAGAAACCACAAGACGTAAATTCGCCTTGATCATGTGTTCTTTAGATTGCAGTCCTTGAGATTGAATTTGCTCCAATTCTTCGACTGTGATTTTGGCAATTTCTGCCCAACGGCGTTTACCTTCTGACAAAATCGGCTTGAGATCCGACACTTGCACACCAGCAGTATTAGCCCATCTTTCTAATGATGGACGGTGGCCAAGTTCCGATGCTAAACGCTCTTGAACTTCGATTAATCGCAAGTAAGGCTCAACTACAGCATCACCTTGCTTGGCTGCATTGGCAAGTACTGTCCGCATCCGTAGGTAACGTTGAACTTTTTGAGCTTCTGAAACTTCTTCATCACGCCCCAACAACCGGACTCGTCCAATTTCCTGAAGATATAGACGTACCAGGTCTGTACTGCGGCGATTAGTATTTGCGCCAAAACTAGCAGGGTCAACAGAAACTATCTCCAAATCGTGAAGCTCTTCGACCGATAAATCACCGTCGTCAACCGTGATATCTGGGTCTAAAACCTGGCGGGACTTTTGGGAATTGTAGGCGGCATCCGGGTAAAAAGATGTTGCTGGCATATCGTCTCAATGGCTCCAGGTAACAATAGATTACGGTGAGTCAGCGCGGCGGGAGGACACAACCTCCGTAGGCGACTGCGTTCCCCGAAGGGTCAGCTAATCAAAATCAACTGTTGCTATTGTTCCCGTGATTTGCGATGAAATAACACGGTAGAGGATTCCAATACAATTTTTTTTCAAAAACTGCACTAGTGTTTCCAACATTAATGCCGAAATCCTTCGGCCGTTGAACATTTGATTGAACCAATAGCTATTCAAATCTACAGATAAGCTTTAAATTCTGAGCTACCTGATCAGCATTTCGACGTAATATGTATTAAGTGTTACTTTTTTAACTGGTATAAACATCTGTCAGTAAATTTATGTTTAACATTGGGTTAGTCATATCTACATGGTTATCAAAGTAATTTCCTGACGATTTAGTATTTTCTGTCTAGGGATTTTTCGGGAATATGTGAAGTAAAACAAAGGCAGAGTTTAGACAGGCAAAGTAGGCAACCGAGGAAAAAGTAATGATGAATAGCCTTTCATCCCAGTCAGGTTGCTACACCAATTTTGGGCGATCGCACCCTGGACATTATTCTTATATTTAATGTAGCCGCCTCAACTCGCTACCAAACTCGGTTGAGTATTATCTGTAATTGATAGCTGAAATTATCGCCTAATTCAGCAGAGCTTCATACTCGTCATGATTACCAATCCAGAACCAATAATAATCGTCGCCCTTTTTCAAAGCTAATGCGCGATAACCACCACTAATACGCGCAGACCATAGATTCTTGTCTACTTTTTTGAAGTGTAAAGAAGGATGCACAGGATTTTCTTGCCAAAGTTGATATGCTTTTCTTGCTTGTTCCTTCACTTCTGGAGCTAATTTTGCTTATGCTTGCCAAAAGTCAGGGGTTGTGAAGGACTTCATCAAGATCCATCACTCTGTTAGCTGTAATATCGGCCTCTGCTTTAGCAATCAGCTTATTCAACTTTCCTGACACTACATCTGTTTCAATTTGCTGATCCCACATCTCATCCAAATACTCTTGTAGCCACACAGAGAGTTGGCGGATATCACTTTCAGGTAATTGTTTGATGGCTGCTTCAATGTCTCTTAAGGTAGCCATAAGAAAAACTCATGCTTCAGGTTGAATTTATGGTATCACAATCAATTTTGCGAATAATCTCTCAAATACTCAGTAGTACAGGGAGAAAAAGCATAACAGAAAGTTCCATGTAATCTCCTTTACCTCTAACTTTTTACTTTTGACTCACTCAGTGATATTCCGGCTTGATATCTCGTAACATCAATTCATCAAGTGCTTGTTGAGGAGTAACTTCACCTTGGAGTAAGCGATAAACTTGCTCTGTAATTGGCATATAAATATTTTGCTGCTTGGCTAACTGCATCAGAACTTGGCAAGTATTAACTCCTTCGGCCGTTCCTGGCAAATTAGCGAGGACATTTGTCAGGGTTTGACCACCAGCCATTTGATAGCCGACTTGGTAGTTACGGCTCAAAGGACTATTGCAGGTAGCTAACAAATCTCCCAGACCAGACAAACCATAAAAAGTTTCCGTTTTCGCACCTAAAAAATTGCCGATGCGAACCATTTCTGTGAGTCCACGAGTGACTAAAGCGGCTTTGGCGTTGGTTCCCAATTTTAAGCCATCGCAGACACCAGATGCGATCGCCATCACATTCTTGAGGGTTCCCCCTAATTCCACACCCAGAGGGTCGGGATTTGTATAAACTCGGAAACGTGGCGCAGAAAATATTAACTGCACTTTTTCCGCCGCAGTGGTGATGTTGCTGGCCACTACGGTTGCAGCTGGTAATGATTGTTGAATTTCTGCTGATAAGTTCGGGCCAGATAATACCACTACTGGATGATCAGGAAATGCAGCTTGCCAAATTTGTGACGGCGTAGCAGTGGTTTGTGGTTCTAAGCCTTTGGTTGCTGTGACAAAAATTGTTTCTGGTGAAAGGGGACAAGATTTTACTTGCAAAGCAACATCTCTTACCCCTTTCATGGAAATAGCAGATAGCACTATTTGAGCATTTTGGAGAACAGCTTCTAGTGTTTCTGTGCCATGACGTGACCATAGTCTAACTTTGTGACCATTGGCCTCTGCTAGATTTGCTAAAGCTGTACCCCAAGCACCTGCACCTAAAATTGCAATGGTAGTTTCTTGCACCACTTTTATTAGTTATCAGTTATCAGTTATCAAGTCTACTCCCTGTTTACTGATGACTGATAACTGATTTATCAGCACTCAGCACTCGTCTGGGATAACGTTCCATTAATTCCCGGACTTGTTCTGCATGATATGAGCTTCTGGTTAGGGGAGAAGAAACGACTTGCAAAAATCCGAGTTCTTCACCAAAGGCTTGCCATGCAGCAAATTGTTCTGGAGTAACGAAGGCATCGACTTGCAAATGTTTTTGACTGGGTTGGAGATATTGCCCAATTGTCAAAATATCACAATCGACTGCCCGTAGGTCTTGCATCACTTGGCGAATTTCGCTATCGGTTTCGCCCAAGCCCACCATGATGCCAGATTTAGTGTAGAGCCAAGGTGCTATTTGCCGCGATCGCTGCAATAATTCCAATGTGCGATCGTATTTTCCTTGGGGACGCACCCGACGATACAGGCGGGGAACCGTTTCTGTATTATGGTTAACTACTTCTGGGTTAGCTTGTAGAATTATTGCCAAAGCATCCCAGTTACCACATAAATCAGGAATTAATACCTCAATTGTGGTGTGAGGTGACACATTCCGCACCGCCGTAATGCACTCCACAAACTGCGAAGCACCACCATCAGGTAAATCATCTCGGTTAACAGAAGTAATCACAACATGATTTAGCCTCATACGGCGGACAGCTTCGGCTAATCTGGCTGGTTCTGTAGGGTCTAAAGGTTTTGGTTTTTTCTCAAAATCAATGTCACAGTAAGGACAAGCACGGGTACAAGCTGGCCCCATAATCAAAAAAGTGGCAGTACCAGCATTGAAGCACTCACCAATATTGGGACAGGATGCTTCCTCGCAAACTGTATTGAGTGCTAAATCCCGCAAAATTTCTTTAACGTTACCAACGCGCTCCCATTGAGGCGCTTTAACTCGCAACCAGTCTGGCTTTGTCATAAGTGTGCTAACTCAACAGTTTCAGCCTAATATGTCCCTAAAATGCTCATTTAATGCTCAAAATAGCAATATTTTGCATTTCAGGTTTATTTTTGAGCATTATTTTGCACCCAAATAAAATGTTCAATCAAACGCTCAAAACATCTCAACAGTGGACACCAAGCCTAATAGAAGCTAGAGCAAGTCAAGTCGTGAGAGTCTAACTATTTTAATCCCATCTCACAGTGAAAAAAAGACTTATTAATCAAAAAAGCGAGTATTTTTACTTTCTTGCAATTTTTGAAAATATTGCTCAATTATCTTTTCAACTGGCACTAGAAACAAAGCTTAACAAAATCCCCAGCACTTTATCAACTGGAGGAATGTTGTACTCTGTGAGCCAGATTGTGACGGTTTGAGATTCTAGTTTGAGAAACTTATTTCTCCATTTTCTTCCAGTTTTAAGGCTTTTTGTAGTTTCTCTATTTGCTGAGAAGTTAAATGATTTTTTGCTGGCATTATTCCATTTTTTTACTGAATTCAGCTTTTTATTATACCCAATTTAAATGCTTAACAGCTTAGCCCTATGGCAAAAGTCTGTATACAAATCGTGCTGTCTTATACTGATCAAGTCTATGATGGTTATCTCCTAACCAACGGTTATGTAAGTTTTTTGCCTTTCCTACATACCAAATCACATTACTTTCATCTACAACATAATATATTCCTGGTTGTTCGGGTAGTAATTCTCTACTTCTTAGGGCTATATTTGGTAATTTGAGAATGTATTCGTCTGCATTCATGGTTCTGTAGCTACTTACTGATGTCTCTACAGTTAAGATTCCCCAATAGATTTACTAACAAACATAAATTTCTCTAAATGTTTTCTAAAACATGACACATTTTGTAAATTTAATATTTATTTCACAAATAAACTTACATTTTACTGTTATATTACTGCTAATATTTAACTATTTTTATGTAGGTCTAAATAGTTAAAATGAAGAGCGATCGCTTGAATATCTATCTAGGCGATCGCTTGAAATTCTAGAGGAAATTATGTTGACTATTTATCATCAAATCATTTCATGCAACCAGTGAATGTAAAAAATAATAACTAACCATTAACCTGATTTAATCTTTTGATAATCAAGTTTATACCGTTGTGGATTGAGAAAGGGTTTATAAATCTACTGATATCCGGCTGCTTGCAACAAAAATAACTTGGCATAGATTCCCCCAGATTTCAGTAACTCTTGATGGGTACCTTGTTCTTTGACTTCGCCATGTTCAATCACCACAATTTTGTCAGCCATTCTGACAGTAGAAAAGCGGTGAGAAATCAAAAACACCATTTGATTTTCCGTCAATGTGCGAAAATGATTAAAAATTTCAAATTCAGCTTGAGCATCAATAGCCGATGTAGGTTCATCTAAAACTAAAATATCTGCTTGGGTACGCATAAAAGCACGAGCAAGGGCAATTTTTTGCCACTGTCCGCCAGATAATTCTTGTCCACCTTTAAACCAGCGACCAAGTTGAGTTTGAAAACTTTGCGGTAATTTTTCAATAAAAGAATGGGCTAATCCTTTTTGGGCTGCAATTTGCCAACGATGTTTATCTTCGAGATTTTTAACGTCACCAACACCAATATTTTCACCCACTGTAAATTGATAACGCACAAAGTTTTGAAAAATCACACCAATGCGCCGCCGTAAAATATCAACATCCCATTCTTGTAAATCCAAACCATCTAATAAAATTCGCCCGGAATCTGGGGTGTAAAGTCGAGTCAGCAGTTTAATTAAAGTAGTTTTACCGGAACCATTTTCACCAACAATTGCGAGTTTTTCTCCTGGTTTTAAATGTAGAGAGATATTTTTTAAAGCTGGTTTATTACTACCAGGATAAGTAAAAGATACATTCTCAAAGCGAACCCCATCTTGAGGCGATAAACCTTTGGTAGCATAACCCCAAGGCTGAGTAACTTTTTCTTCTAAGAAGTCGTAGAGGTTAGATAAATATAAATTATCCTCGTACATCCCACCAATGGAAGTCAGGGCGTTAGAAAAAGTAGACTGTCCTTGACGAAACACGGTGAGATACATAGTCATATCTCCCAAGGAAATTTTTCCCGCTACTGCTTCTAAAACTATCCATGCGTAGGCAATATAAAAAGCAATGGTACTGACTAAACTCAGTAGATATCCCCACAGCCCCCGGCGCAGAGTTAAGTCTTTGTCTTCGCCGAAAAGTTGATGAAAAACTTCCCGGTAACGTGCTAACAGCATTTCTCCTAGCTGGTAGAGTTTGATTTCGGTTGCAAAGTCTTCTCGTGCTAAGAGATTTTCGATGTAGTGTTGTTGACGAGTTTCTGGCGCACGCCAACTAAATAAGCGAAAGGCTTCACCTGCAAATCTAGTTTCGGCAATGAACGCAGGCATGGCTGCTACGATTAAAACTATGACAGCCCAAATGGAAAATTTGACTAACAATACACCGTAGGTAACGAGAGAAAGGGCGTTTTGGACTAAGCCAAATGTGCGGTTGACGAGAGAAAGGGGACGAACTGAGGCTTCGCGCCTAGCATTGGTCAGTTTGTCGTAAAATTCTGAGTCTTCAAACTGATGCAGTTCTAAAGTCAGGGCTTTTTCTAAGATGAGAACATTTACCCGTTGAGCAAGTAAAACCCGCAGTAAAGATTGACAAACAAGCAAACCGCGCTGACTACCAGCTAATAAAATAACTGCGATCGCTTCTAAGCCAACATACCATAAAGGGTGATAACCACCGACGACATTACCTTGCGCCGCCAATAACACAGCATCTACAATCAGTTTACCAATGTAGGCGATCGCAGCTGGTAAAAGTCCAGCTACTAAAGTTAACGTCGCCAAACTCAGCGTTAAACCACGACTGGTAGTCCACACTAAATTTATCGCCCGTCCACTGTAGCGAAAGACAGACAGAGATTGTCGCAGAGTGTTTCTTAGTTTTTTAGTCCCCATTATTTTTATTTATAGCGTAGAAACACTGAGTTGGGGTGATAAGTAAATTAAAGAGAATAACTCTTAACTCAACACAACGTATACTACTGATACATTCTGCCTGTAGCTTGATATGAGCCTGTGCATCAACCCTTTTTGCTCTAATCCAGAAAACCCGGATAATGATCATCACCGCTTTTGTCAAAGTTGTGGTTCCCAAATACTTCTCGAAGACCGCTATCGGGTCATGCGCCTGTTAAGCGATAAAACTAGCTTTGGCAAAATCTATGAAGTCTATAGCAGGAGTACGCCAAAAATTCTCAAAGTTTTGAAAGAACATCTCAACGACCACTCGAAAGCAGTGGAACTTTTTCAAAAAGAGGCAAATGTTTTAAGCCAATTAAACCATCCCGGAATTCCTAAGATTGACTGTTATTTTCAATATCAAACTAGCAATGGATTCAAACTCCATTGTTTAGTAATGGAGAAAATTGATGGGGTGAATTTAGAAGAATGGTTACAACAACAAAGTTATCAGCCGATTACAGAAAAACAGGCGATCGCTTGGTTAAAGCAATTAGCAGAAATATTAAATATAGTCCATAGTCAAGGTTGGTTTCATCGTGATATCAAACCAGCCAACATTATGCTGCGAAATAATGGTCAATTAGTGTTAATTGATTTCGGCACTGCGAGAGATTCTACCCATACTTATTTAGCCAAATTAGGCGAAGGTAATCGCATTACAGCAGTATTTTCAGCCGGATATACTGCAACCGAACAAGCCAGTGGTCAAGCTGTACCCCAATCAGATTTCTTCGCCATTGGACGGACTTTTGTTTATTTACTCACAGCACAATATCCACTGAGATTTTACAATGCCCGTGAAGATGTTTTAAACTGGCGTTCATCTGCCAATGTGTCACCAAAATTTGCCGATTTATTAGATAACTTAATGGCAAGAAAAGCCGCAGATAGACCACAAACTGCGGAAATTATTTTACAGCAGCTAATCCAACTAGAACAGGCAAGCATACCCAAAACCACCCAGACTTCTAGATTTCCTAGAATCATCACTTTTGCGACTCTCTTATTTTTTGGTGGAGTATTGAGTTATGGTTTATCTCAATTACCAAAACTGTCATTTCTACATCATAATCGAATAGAACATCTGCAACTAGACAAAACTATTAACGCTCACACCAACTACGTTAAAACCTTAGCAATTACTCAAGATGGTAAAACTTTAGTGAGTGGAAGTAGTGACAGATCCATTAAATTTTGGAACTTAGCAGATAACAGTTTAATTCGGGAAATATCTGCTCACAACAGTGGTGTAATTGCTGTAGCTATTAGTCCAGATAATCAAAGTTTAGCTAGTAGCAGTAATGACCAAACCATTAGAATTTGGAACTTGGCAAATGGGCAATTAATTCACATGCTTAAAGGACATGAAGGCGCAGTTTGGTCAATAGCCATTACACCCGATGGACAAACATTAGCTAGTGGTAGTGGTGATAAAACTATCAAACTGTGGAACTTAAAAACTGGTCAGTTAATTAAGACTCTTCGCAACCATACTAGTTCTGTAATGTCATTAGCAATTAGTCCTGATGGCAAAACATTAGTTAGTGGTAGTAATGATAAAACCATTAAACTTTGGAATTTAGCCACTGGTGAACTAATTCAGACAATTTCTGCTCATGATGATGCTGTGATTTCTCTCGCTATTAGTAGAGATGGACAGACTTTAGTCAGTAGTAGTAATGATAAAACAATTAAAATTTGGAATTTAACAACAGGGGAATTAATTCAGACACTTACAGGTCATAATGCCGCAGTTTTTGCTGTTGCCATTAGCCCAGATAGTAAAACTTTAGCCAGTGGTAGCGGTGATACAACAATTAAATTATGGAATTTGAATGATGGTAAATTAATTAAAACACTGACAGGGCATACTACGACTGTTTATTCTGTAGTTTTTAGTCCCGATGCCCAAACTTTAGTTAGTGGTAGTAGTGACAAAAGTATCAAAATTTGGCGAATGCAACGATGAAATTTTTATTAGAAAAACTCAACAGGAAATAATTAAATCAAGTTGAATAAATATATTCTGTAAAGTTTTTAAATCTCATGTTAATCTGGAAGATGAGATTTAAATTTGTGCCATAAAAATTGTGTTTAGTAAAAATAAGCTTATAGCGTAGCGCCCCAAGAATGTTTCGTTAATTATGTAAAATTATAGATTTATTTATGGAACCCAATAATTACAGAATTGAATACAAATTTCATTCAGTCATCATTGCAGAGGAAGCATTAAGCCGCAAAGCTTATTACTATAAGATTTATGGCGAACTGTGTCATAACACTGGATTTGCTAATTCTGTTGAGGAAGCAGAAAAAGAAGCTAAAGAGAAAATTGACGAAAAATTTAATCTTATCGATAAAAAAGCAGCATTACACAGATATTCTGTAATGCGTGATTTTGAAAGCTTTGTTGAGTTATTATTACAACAACAACCAGAAATTTCTCAAGAACTTGCTTATAACGTAGCTGCTCAATTAGCTTTAGCTTCAACTTTAAAATATTTTACTAAAGAAGTATTAAGCAGCGATGTCAAGGATTCAGGAACAGTAGATGCTGGTGGAGAACTCAACACAGATAACTTGCCAGAATAAACTAAGATTCTATAGCAAATCAACATTCAGTATTTTCTGTCAGATGGCTGAAGAAACAGAGATAGTACTTGTGCTACCTTAGTAATACTTGCAAAGCAAAGTCGTTGAATAATTGAGAGGAAAAAATTATCGTAGTCCAAAAGCAGCTAATTAACTCGCAAATCAAGTCACCTCAAGTCTTCTTGATTGACCATGAAAATAACAATCGTGGTTTGATATCCACTTCTGAGGCTCTCAGGTTAGCCGAAAGTGTTGAGCTTGACTTAGTAATAGTCTCCCAAAACGAAGATACTCCAGTAGCAAAGATTCTCAATTATGGCAAACTTCAGTATCAAAAGAAGAAACGCCAAGGTTCAAGTGCTAGATCGACTGTAAAAGAAGTTCGGTTCCGTCCTAATGTTGGTGTGGGTGATTATAATTTGCGTATTAGTCAAGCACTTCAGTGGTTAAGTAAAGGCGATTCAGTAAAATTTGCGATTCGTTTAAGAGGTCGAGAAAACCAATATCGTCAGCAAGCTGGGGATATGCTAGACCGCATTGTCAATGATTTGGGTCAAGCTGGTAAAGTCCAGTCGCTTGATAAACGCGCACTGATTGTTCAGATTATGCCTGTTTAAAATATCTTCAGTGTTTTACTAGGTAAAGCATATAAACCAGCTCAGTGAAAACCTTTGTCGGCTAATTATATGCTTCTTCATATCGATTTGGTGTGAGCCATTTCTGATGGTGTTGCGGTGCTGCATCGATAATTATTAGTCCGCCACACAAATCATAATAGTTAATAGATCCCCGACTTTTTCAAAAAATCGGGGATCTAAACACCCGCAGCCTATTAAAATCAATTGGGTGGATTGCTATTTAAATTAAAACTAGAAGAACGCTGAATTGTTTTGTGTTTAGCTTACTGATTCAGTACTCATGGTCATACTTGCCTAGATGCTGCTCACACAAAAATCAATATGAGCGCGAATTGCTCGCTCGTAAACTACAGTCTGCTGTGTGCGTATTCCTACCGCCTGATATACCAACTTAATTTCTGGGAAGTTACTCCAGTACATCAAAAAAATGTCTTTAGCAGGAGTAATTATTTCATAATTGTTCTCTTGCCTTTTTTTTCTGAGCTTACAATTATTTAGTTGTAATTTTTGTCTAAATAATTTTTCAAATTCGGGAATTAAGCTTTCAGTAGTTTCCATACTTGATACACCTGGCAATTGTTTATTGAGGAAAAGATTATTCTGTAATATTACTGTGCATGACTTCAGCTATCTAAATATTAAAGCTAGTCATATCAAGGTTACGAATTTCCTAGCACTTTCCGGGGTTGAATAAAAGAAAAATTTAATCAATAAAAGGCTTCTATATTGTGGCGAAAAGCAATCAAAGCGTGCTGACCTTGCTCATCTTTTAGCGTACACAGAATTGCATCTGATGTTTCTAATGAAACTATGGTCTTGATTTCAATATTAGTGTTGTAGCCTGCTAAGTCTGACAAGCGTCTTCCGTGACCGCCTTCACCTTGCACTTGATTAATTGTATAGCCACTGACGTTATGGCTTTTGAGAAGCTTAACAATCCGGTCTTTGAGGACAGTTTCACCAATAATGGTGACTAAAACAGCAGGCTCAACAGGAGGGGTTGAGTTTGACATAGAGAACTCCAGAAATTAGATTTTATACCAAATTGGAGAATGATTGCGACAAATGGATTGCCCAAAAGTTTACCAGTAAACACTTTCTCAATCCAAAATCTAAAATCCAAAATGGTATTAGCTGATTTTCCAGTCCAGATTTTATATTAAAAAGGCTCAAGCATTTCTGCCTAAGCCGGTACTAAATGCAATTCGGATGCTGGATTAATGGGTTAGCTGAAAGAGCTAATTTGATAAAGCTTTAGTAACGGTTCCGTCCACCGTAACCCCCACGATTACCACCGCCAAATGAACCTCGGTCTTCTTTTGGTTTAGCTTTATTCACTTTCAGGTCACGTCCCATCCATTCAGCACCATCAAGGGCTTCAATAGCTGCTATTTCTTCAGCATCTGTACCCATTTCCACAAAACCAAAACCGCGCATCCGACCGGTTTCACGGTCAGTAGGTAACTGGATACGCTTGACTGAGCCATATTCTGCAAAAACTGCACTCAGACTATCTTCTGTAACTTCATAAGAAAGATTGCCTACATAAACTGACATAGATTGTCTCCGAAATCATAGATGTGTAGAGATTTAGGTTTCGGAGAAAAGTCTGTAAATACCAAAAGGAAAATGCCTGTCAATAATAAAAACAAACGCGGTCGCCGAATTAACTCTCACTTCCTAGTATGACATAGCAAGCAATTATCGGGGGTGGGTTACTAAAAGCGTTATATAAAGTTATGTAAGCAATGGATGACTCCGTATAGGTGATGAAATTTGGTGCTGGAGACGGCTAGGTTTACCTAACTATTCAGGCTGATCTTTGGTAGGTAGAGCTTTTCGCAGTACTATATAATCGCAAAGCTATCTCTCCAAAGGTAGATTGACGATGATCTCTAGACGGCAAACCTTAGTTAAATCTGATATTCAACTTTCTTATTTAGAGTGGAATCAAGGTCAAGAACCTTTGTTGTTGTTACATGGTTTAGGCGACCATGCACTTGTGTGGTCTAGCTTGGGTGCATATTTAGCGACAGATTACCACATAGTTGCGCCAGATATGCGGGGTCATGGTGAAAGCAGCAAGCCAGAAAAAGATTATAGCTTTGAAAGTGCGATCGCTGACCTCGAAGCCCTCATGGATAAATTAGGATGGTCTTCCGCCCATGTTGTAAGTCATTCCTGGACTGGTAAATTAGCTGTAATCTGGGCTAGACAAAACCCCCAGCGAGTGCGGAGTATGGTCTTGGTTGACCCGATTTTCATCTGGAAAATGCCCGAATTCTTAAAAGCGACCTTTCCCCTCTTATACCGCTTTTTATCCTTTCTCAAAGGTATGGGGCCATTTGCTAGTTATGCAGAAGCCGAACAACTCGCCCGACAATTAAACCAATATCAAGGTTGGAATGAACTACAACAGCAGGTATTCCAAGCTGGAATCGAACAAAAACCTGATGGGAGTTGGGGTAGTAAGTTCACCATAGCCGCCCGTGATGGCATTTTTGAAGATGTGATGCGTGTACCGGGCTTTACCCGCCCCATCGATACACCCGCCTTGTTTGTCAAGTCAGATAAAGGTCTCAACCGCCAAGAATGGCAATTAAAACCCTACAAAAACAATCTGAAAAACCTACGCCTGTGTCAAGTTCCGGGAAATCATTGGCCTTTTCTGACTGAACCCGACTCATTTAACCGGACTGTGGCTGCTTTTTTAGCAGAGTGTAAATGAGTAATTTGTCATTGGTCATTTGTCATTAGTCATTTGTCAAAAATTTCTGGACTTTTGACAAATGACTTTTGACCTCTGACTTCTGACTTCTGACTTCCCATGAGCCTTTGTATAAATCCAGTTTGTCCCAAACCGAACAATCAAGATAACGATAAACACCGCTTCTGTCAAAGTTGTGGTTCTCCGTTAGAATTACCGGGGCGTTACCGTGTCATTCGCTTGTTGAGTGACAAAACTGGCTTTGGCAAAGTCTATGAAGCACACACAAACGATACGCCAAAAATCCTCAAAGTACTGAGAGAGGAACTGTCAAATGATGCAGCCGCTATTAAAATTTTTCAACAAGAAGCTGCTGTATTAGGACAGTTGCATCATCCCGGAATTCCCAAAGTTGATGGTTATTTTCAATATCAAACGCGCGATGGTTTGATATTACACTGCACAGCAAGGGAAAAAATCGATGCTTGGGATTTAGAACAGTGGATGAATCAACAACAATATCGTCCTATTTCTCAAACCCAAGCTATTGCATGGTTGCAACAATTAGCTGAAATTTTAAATTTGGTACATAGCAAACAATATCTGCATCAAGATATTCAACCATCTCATATTAAACTGCGTTCTAACGGACAATTAGTTTTAGTTGATTTCGGCACATCTAAAGAAGTCAGCAAACAATATCTGTCCCAATTTAATCATAGTGGTGAAATGACATCAATTATTTCATCAGGTTACGGTGCTTTAGAACAAATGCAAAGTCAAGCCGTACCACAATCAGATTTTTTTGCTTTGGGACGCACTTTTACATTTTTATTAACTGGGCGACATCCTTTAGATATGTATGATGGGCAGAAAAAATTGCTGCAATGGCGAAATTTTGCCTCTCATGTCTCACCAGGATTGTTAGATTTAGTTGACTGGTTAATGGCAACTAAAATTACAGATAGACCCAATAATGCTCAAGAAATCTTGCAGCAGTTGGGAGAAATTGAACAACAGTATGTTCAGTTAAATCTCACTAGTAATCTGCAAGAAAAACATTTTTCTCCTACAGTTGCCAAAACAGAAATAGGAGATAAACTGCCTTTAATTGCATTTTTAGCCGCATTAATAGTGTCATTAAGTTTAATTGGTGTGATGGCTTTGGGGATGCGATCGCCTAAAATTTCTACCCTCATTACCCAAACTCAAGCCCCTGAAACAAAAGGTAAAATCGAGTTTTTTGGCTATCAAGAAGGTAGAGATAGTCAAGGTAAAACCGCAGAATTCAGCATTGCTATTTTATCAACAGAATATAAATGGCTATTAAATAGTAATTTTCAAATTCAATACAATGACCAAGTTGTAAGTGTTGATTTTTTAAAGTTAAATCTTGAACAAGAAAGTATTCAGAAAATTATGGAATACCCTACAGAAATTATTTCTGTGGGTACAGCAACTTGTGAAGGTAATTTAGCCGTTGCCCAGCGTCTCGCTCTCGAACGTGCCAAGCAAATTCAATTATTAGCCCAAAAATTATTTAAAAATACATCCAGTGTCAAAGGTTATCGCTTATTAAATCTTGGGCAATTTCAGCGCGGTAAATGTCCATCTAATCAAGATATAACGGATTATCAAAGCAGTATCATCATTATTGGTGTACGCAAGAAATCTAAAGGCGTAATTGTTGATGAAGCCCTTAGATATCGGTTAATCAATCAGCCCTTTGCCGATTTTAAATTAGATGATTATTCCTTGGGGTCAGTTGATAAATTTACAACTATTCCCCAACCTATATTGATTAGAAGTAGAGCAGCCAATAAGTGGTAGTTTATATAGCAGTCCTATTTGAGAAATGAAGAAGAGACTTCAGGAAGACAAGGTAGACAGGGTAGACACGGGAGCAACTTATCTCTGTGGTTCGTTCTTAGTTGACTTTCTGACAAGATTCGGCTATCACAGCAGCAGAAATGCGATCGCCAGCAACTACCACCAGCTAAACTATGAATACAATTCCACATACACTACCTATTCCCCCGCACTTTAACCCTGATAAAGTTGGCGAAGTATGGCGCGTCCCTTACCAAGAATGTGCAAGCGCCGCCGAAACTTGGACAAAACAATATAATATTCCTCCATCAGCTTCCGACAAAACTCGCATTTGCCTACTATTAATTGATGTGCAGAATACCTTTTGTATTCCCGGATTTGAATTATTTGTCGGTGGTAAATCTGGTAATGCAGCCGTAGAAGATAATCAAAGATTATGTGAGTTTATCTATCGCAATTTAGGCACAATTACCACAATCATTCCTACCCTCGATACACATACAGCAATGCAAATTTTTCACCCGATTTTTTGGGTGAATTCTCAAGGGCAACACCCGATACCAGCCGCCACTAATATCACTCCCGCAGATATTGAACAAGGTGTTTGGCAAGTTAACCCCGCAGTTGCCCATAGCATTACTCATGGCAACTATAAATTATTAGAAAAACAAGCCTATCACTACGTTAAACAACTCAGTCAAGATGGTAAATATCCGCTAATTGTTTGGCCTTACCATTCTATTTTGGGTGGCATTGGTCATGCTTTAGTTTCGGCTGTGGAAGAAGCAATATTTTTCCATTGTATGGCGCGGCAAAGTCAGACTCAATTTGAACTTAAAGGTGAGAATGCTTTAACAGAAAATTATTCTATATTGCGTCCTGAAGTTTTGATAGGCTTTGATCAAGCTCCCCTTGCCCACAAAAATACTAAACTAATCAAGCAACTTTTAGAATTTGATGTTGTGATTATCGGTGGTCAAGCCAAAAGCCATTGTGTTGCTTGGACAATAGATGATTTATTAACAGAAATTAAACAGGTAGATGCTACCCTGGCGAAAAAAGTTTATCTCTTAGAAGATTCTTCTTCCCCGGTTGTCGTTCCTGGTGTTGTAGACTATACCGAACAAGCAGACGCAGCTTTTGCGAGATTTGCGGAGGCTGGAATGCACATTGTGAAAACAACCGAACTAATTGCCAATTTTATCTAACTCAGAATCTTCACTTCTTCAAATAACTTTTGGGATCTTGCGCCACCCATCCTTGGGACGAACTAGAACGCATTTCAAAATGAAGGTGTGGTTGTTGAGTTGTCGGTTCGCCAGTCGTTCCCACCGTACCTAATACATCACCTGTTTTAACTTGCTGATTGACCTTAACCTTGATACTAGCAAGATGAGCATAGCGGCTTTGCAATCCACCACTGTGGTTAATAATCACCAATTGACCATAACTACCTTGCTCTTGAGCAAATACTACAGTACCAGGTGCGATCGCCTCTACCGGAGTACCCACAGCAGCTAACAAATCTACACCACTGTGAAAAAATACTTCCTTGTTGCGAGGATTAATTTGCCAACCATAACCCAACCCCAGCGTTGTAGCCTGCTCTAAAGGATAGCCGCTAATAGCTGCACGAGTTGGTGTATTAGAATTTGTTGGTATCAGCGATGTAGTTTGCGGTGGATTTGGCAACCAATTTAACCCAGGAACAAAGACAATTTTTGGATTTGCTTGACAACCATTAATTTCAAACAGCGCATCAGGACGAACTTTATATTTTGTTGCTACCTCTCGCCAACTTTGTCCAGTCGGAACTTCCACCACAATTCCGTTATAAGGTGGTATTTGCAGTTCACTACCCACACTCACACGGCCATTATTCACATTTGGGTTCATGACAATCAGTGTTTCAGGCGCGAGATTGTAGCTTTGGGCGATGCTTTCTAAAGTTTCGCCACGCGCCACTTTATGACGTTGAAAGCGATTTAAAGCCGGAGTAGGACAGTTGGCGGTTTGTGCATTAGCTATTTCTAAGTTTGGCAGTGCTGATGCTAGTCCCAACGTACTAACTAAGCTACAAAGCAAAAGCAAACGAGCAGAAAATGTCATGAGTCTTAATTTCAGAGAAACCCTAACTTTAAATTTTAATTGGGGATTTCTGGACTGTGGGCTATTGTGCGTAATCCTTTGGTTTGTAACATTTCATTTGCCCAGGCTGCATCTGCTTCTGACAACGGTGGGAAGGGCGCTTGATTGTAATCTATGACTAAATCGTAACTACCCCGGTCATAAATTTCGGTTAATAGATTTTGTAGTTTAATTAAAGGTTCATTTTCCTCTGTTTTGAGAGGTAAAGGAAAAGAGGGAATAACATCTTGTAAATTAAAAGCGTATAAGTCAGCTTGAGGACGATTTTGAGCGCGACTGATTAAAATTCGGTAATCGCTTTGTATATCATCGCCAAAAACTAACATTGCTTCTCCAGTACGCAACAAGTCTATTTCTACCAAATTAGTTGCACTTCCTAAAACTCGCTGCCTTTTATTGTCGTATGCGTTGCGTCCTTCACCTGTGCGCTTATTTTTTGGGGATATGATTTCAATGACTGTCACTACTTCTTTAGTTTCTACATTTCGCACTTCTAAATATCTTTCTTTCACAGCTATTGGTAAAGGAACTGTGACAGCTTTAGGTTTGGTAGTAGGTGTAGCTACAGCGACAGTATAATTCTGTGGATTGATTTCTGAGGATTGTCGTTTTACCACTACATCAGGAATACCTACTAAAAGTCTATTATCATCATTAGTTTGATAAACTCTTTCTTCAATCGCTACAAAATATTTAGGACGTAACTGAGGAGCCAAAAAATCTGCGATCGCTACTATGATTCTGCCATGTATTCCCGGCCATAAATCAGGATGTTCTAAATACGGGTTCATTCCTGGGAATGGAGAAGGCATTTATTTACCTCAAGCTCAATTTTATTAGACTATCAGTACTAATTTTTATGGTAACTGCTTTACTCCCGACAAGATTATGACTTACGCAACTGGCATATTTTTTCTGTAGGGTGTGTGACGCAACAAGAAGATTTGAACGTAGTCATCAGATTTATAGCGTCACGCACCAATCACCAATTGTGACACTGACGTAAGTCCTGAATATCACGAACAAGTGGTTAAGGCTGCACCACACTGATCTTCTCTAGTTAACCAACCCTTGATACCTTGATATTCTACTTGCGCCCAATCTCCTTGACAGCCTAATAATTTTACCGTCGTCGCAGCCGGAACTTTGCCGATTTTTCGGCTTTGTGGATTAGGACTAGCATAGAGATTCACGCCATTAGTACCATAACCACGGGTAGATAAACCCAATTTTCCTACAGATACCCATCCTTTTCCTACAAAACCAGCACTAGCATTTGTAATCTGTACCCAATTTTTAGTAGCTGCAACAATCTGGACTGTTTCGTTAATTGGTACTTGTCCTAAAATTTTGTGACGCAGACTTATACCACTCCGCACATTTAAACCTTGTGGATCTGGATCAGTCACATAAGCATAAATATCACATTTTTTAACATTAATTGATTTTGCGAAAACAATTTGCTCGGATATACCAGTGTTGAAAAATATACTTATACTTGTGAGTCCTAATGTAATTACTAGCTTTGTCAGGGAGTGATTGATATTTTTATTCATACTGACTTGATATTTGCTAAAAAATCTGCCTTATTTATAGCAATTAAACCTCTATAGCAATCCGACAAACATCTATCTCCCTTATCTACCTTGTCTCTTTAAAGTCTCTTATTCATATCTCAAATAGAATAGCTATATCTCCACAGGTAACACTTAGAGTAGCTGTTCACTATACTGAATTTCTGTGACTTTGCCAGCTTCTATACGAAATGTCAATGCGGCGGTACTATCTGGACTACCAACCCCATATACTAAAAAAGTGACGTTGCCTTCCTTAGATATATAGGGCTTTCCGTAAGCCTTGATTACCTGAGATTGGGTATCACCGACTTTTATACCTGTGGACGTGAGCAATTTAGAACTACGGGTAACAAAATAATAAACAAAGAATAAGTTTTTCGGTTTGTTTACATAAGGAACTAAATATAAAGAAATATTAGGATATTCCAGGGTACGAATATTGTCGCCAACGCCTGGATTAAATTCGGTTTTAGTGCGGATGGGTTTTCCTAGAATGCGGCGTACTTGTTGTTCAGACATTCCCGGACGAATTTTTCCCAATCCAACTTTCTCCACAGGGATGATTGTGCTTTGTGTTTGTGCTATTTGTGGAGACTGTGCCAAAATCAACCCTTGGTTAGCTGTCAACGCCAGCGAAAATAAGCTAGTTAATGCCGTAATTAAGAGAATTTTTTTCATTTGAATATTTCAACTACCTCTCTAAGCAAGATTTGACAAGTGCAATTGTACTGTTTGTCAGCAGGGATAACTGCTGTGTTATAACATACTAAATTCTGCCGCAGAAAGTGTTTTTAAGCACTTTATTTGTATCCAGTCTAGAGAAAGATTTTCACTGAAAGTCCAAATTTACAAGTATTTTCGGCTGTACGAGTATTTCTCTAGCTGATATAACAGTATTTTATTTTACAGGTTAATTCAGCGCATACACAATCATGATTACTTCCGACATTTCTAGCTTTGAACAGCAACCACAAAGAGAAAGTTCCCGCAGTTTAGATTTATCTCTCATAGCCAACAGAAAAAGTTTATTTATCTTAAAACTATTGGAATATTTGTTGGCTGCTGCTTTTGTCTGCTGTGGTATTGTACTTACTGTTTATGCCAAGAACGAAAATTTGGTCATTGTTGGAGCGATCGCTTTAACAATTTTGACTTTCTTATTTTTATTTAACAGGCAGTTATTTCAAGATTCACAAAATGTTGCCAACCGTAGTTATTTGACAAAAAAAGCCGAAATTTATAGTTATATGCTGGGCAACAATAACTTGTTGTTGGAAAATAATCCAATTGTTCCTGCCAGAGAAAAAGCTTTACAGTATTGCCAGGATTTAATTGATGATTATAAAAAAGCTCGGAATCTTTCGAGAAATCTTTACTATGTGCTGCAAATATCTACGGTTATTTTATCAGGTGTGACCCCAATTTTAGTTTTGGTGGATAAACTAGAAGTTGGTCAAGCTTGGCTAAAATGGCTCCCTGTAATTTGTCCAGCAGTTGCCTCAATAGTAGCTAGTATTGTCACCTCATTTCCTTTTCAAAAAAATTGGGTCGCGGCTAACACAACTTTAGAATTACTAGAGGCTGAACAAGAAAAATTTATTTTGGGTGTAACCCCGGCTTATCGCTGTTATGATGCCTCTGATAGCAGTCAGCAGCAACAAAAAGCCAGCCAAGCAATTGAACAATTTATTGTGCAGGTGAATAATATTCATCTTCAACAAGTACAACAAGCCAGTGAAGTCCAACAGGAGAAAAAAGAGACAGAACAAACTAATACAAATAATTCTGAATCACGGGAAGATATTTAATTTAGTAGGTCTAGGTCACAATATAGCGTTTCTCGGTTGAGTGCAGTACAAGTAGATGGAGAAAAGAGGTGGTTAGGCTAGGGAAATGTACCTCACTGGAATGAGAGCCACTATAATTCAACGGAAAAAAGGGTGTGTTGCACTGTGGGATAACACACCCTTTTTTTATGTCTGGAATCTGCATTAGTCTATTGGACAGTTTAGATAAAATTAACCGCCGATAAACGCAGATGGACGCGGATGGAATTTCGGTTATTGCACAAATTTAGCTGTATCACTCCAATACAGATATCTATTTCATGTCATAACCAAATAAGTTGGGATCAACTTCGCCTAACTGCAAGTCTGCTAAACCATATTCTGCCCATCTTCGTTCTACCATTGCGGCGATATCAGGATCAGATTCTAGTGGTGCGCCCCATTCATGTTCGGTTTCTGGGGGAATTTTGGTAGTTGCATCAATTCCCATCCGTCCACCTAAACCAATTTTTTCACTGGCAAAATCTAAGGTATCAAAAGGTGTATTTGGCAGAATAAACACGTCGCGGGTGGGGTCAACTTTAGAACTGATAGCCCAAACGACTTGTCTGGGGTCGCGGATATTAATATCTTTATCGACGACAATCACAAATTTGGTGTAGGTAAATTGCGGTAAAGCACTCCAAAAGGCTAAGGCGGCGCGGCGGGCTTGTCCGGGATAGGCTTTATCAATGGAAATAATCGCGGCTTTGTAACTCAAAGCTTCCATTGGTAAGAAGAAATCGACAATTTCTGTGACTTGTTGGCGCAGAATTGGGGTATATATTCGATTAAGTGCGATCGCCATCATCGCTTCTTCTTTGGGTGGACGACCGCTAAATGTTGTTAAATAAATTGGGTCTTTGCGGTGTGTCATACACTGAAAACGAATTAAGGGCGAGTCTTCCACGCCGCCGTAATAACCCATGTGGTCGCCAAAAGGCCCATCAGGTAAAATTTCCCCTGGGGTAATTGTCCCTTCTAACACAAATTCCGAATCAGCCGGAACTTCTAAATCGACTGTTTTGCACTTTGCTAACTGCACACCAGAACCACCATACAACCCAGCAAATAACCATTCTGATAAATCGACCGGGATGGGTGTAGCAGCTGCCATGATAATTAATGGATCTACACCAAGGGCGATCGCTACTTCTAATTTCTTCCCACGTTCTGCCGCTTTCCGCAAGTGTCTCGCCCCACCCCGCACTGATAACCAGTGAACAGTCATGGTATTTTTTGATTGCAATTGCAAGCGATATACACCCACATTTGGCGTACCCGTCTCGCAATCTTTGGTAATTACCAAACCCAGTGTGATAATCTTGCCAGCATCACCAGGATAAGGACGAATCAAGGGTAAAGTATTTAAATCTAAATCATCGCCTTGAATGACTACTTGCTGACAAGCGGGAAAAAAGTCTCTCCCTGGTTTGGCTTTGAGGACATCAAACAGCACTTTCCCAAAATCTATCGCCTGGGAAATTTTCTTCGGCGGTTTTGGCTGCTGTAGCATACTCAGCTTTTTACCCAAGGTTTCCAATTCTTGGGGATGCTGCATATTCATCGCCCAGCAGATTCTTTCTACAGTCCCCAGCAAGTTCACCGCCACGGGGAAAGAAGCACCTTTGACGTTCTCAAACAACAACCCCGGCCCGCCTTTTTGCAGCATTTGGTTAGAAATCTCCGCAATTTCTAATTCTGGGTCAACCAAGGCAGAAATTCGCCGTAATTGTCCTCTTTCTTCTAAAATTTTAATGAATCCCCGCAAATCTCTCGCCATTGTTTTAATAAAGCAAATAGTTAAGAAGTATGAAGCGTCTGTTTAATATTATGAGCTATTGTTCGCTTTATGATCTTGCCATCATCTGAGAAGCCTGTTCTCTTTTTCAAAGCGTTAACTAATTGATTGACTTTTCTTAACCCTGTTGTACAAGCAATTTGGTTATTCTAACTAAGGATAGGCATTATTGATTTTAAATAAGCTCTACCCTTCAAACATGGCGAGAATAGATTTTTTCCTCCTAGCAGGTTGTCTGTGATGTGCTTCCTGCTAGGTTTACCTATTTATGGTCATTGGTCAAAAGCCGAAAGAACAACGTTTCACACTTCAGACTTCAAACTTCAGACTTTCTATGGACTAAACTATTTACTTATAATGTAGTTTTGTAAAATCCAGGTAGCCGACTGTTTTATGCTTACAAGACTTTCAGCAGCTGTTTACGGGATGGGTACAGCACCAACTATTGCTCCTGAACGGTCTAGTCAAACTATTCGCAAACAATATCCTAATTACAAGGTGATTGTGTTGAACGATGACTTTAATACTTTTCAACACGTCGCTGAGTGCTTGATGAAGTATATCCCGAATATGACTAGCGATCGCGCTTGGGATTTAACAAATCAGGTACATTATGAAGGACAAGCGATCGTTTGGGTAGGGCCGCAAGAACCAGCAGAATTGTATCACCAACAGCTGCGCCGAGCCGGTTTAACAATGGCTCCCCTAGAAGCGGCTTAAGATCATGGATAAATCTACCACAAACTCCCAAAAAGCAAATAACCGCAAAGATGGCAGACTCGTTTGGAATCACTCTACCCATCTTCCCGGTCTGATCCCCATTTTAGAAAATCTCTGCTTGCAAGAAGGCATTTACACCATTACCCCAGGCGTAATTGGGCGGGTAAAAGGTCATAGCCCCAAAATGCAATTACGTATATCTGTCCCAATTCGCGGGGGTTACAAAATTATCGCTAGACAAGGTAAGACAGTGCAAGAGGTGTTCATCCTAACTAGTTTAGTCCAGGATGAACTGCAAACAGCTATTGCGATCGCTATGAAACATAAATCAACTTAACAGTTAGTTACTAGCTCGTTTTTGTCTAGTTGATTTCATTTCACACTTCATACTTCATACTTTCTCTGACTATTCTTCCACTCGATGCACTGCGAATTTATGTAGCGGCAAACTCAGAATACAAGAAAATGTTAAGAAATATGACAAAGCTGTAGTGATTTTCAAAGACATCACCACAGATTCCCAATCAGGTAAAATGACTTTTTCTAAGGCAAAAGCAACACAATATACCAGCCAGTAAGAAAAACTCATTCTAAACAAAATCTTTTCTGTTTCTTCTATGTCATCTTTTGGTTGCTTACCGTCCCAAAGTAATACTAAACCAAGAATACAAGCACCAAAGGAGACCGCAACTACAAAATCATGACACAAGAAATTCATCGACTGCATTGGCCTCGATCCCAATATTTTGCAATTGAGTTTCAGTCTAAAGGAATATTCCTTGCAGTTACAAAAAATATTTACAAACTGCAATAAGTCATGCAGTTAATGTTACAAACTGCAAACAACATAGCTGTATTATCAAGTTATTTTTAGATTTATTTAACTTTAACTAGCGTTCAAAATCATTCTTAATAAATAAGATCCCCGACTTCTTTGAGAAGTCGGGGATCTGAAAGACGAAATTATCACAAATCAAACTTTCTCTCTTTTACACTGCCAACTTTAAAAATTCATTGTAATTTGATTCACCACATACATACTTTGAATCCGCCACATACCATCGCGCCGAATTAAATCATAACGAACCCGCAAATTTTCGTTAGAAGACTTTTTCTTCAGACCATTTTCATAAAACTGGGTTGCTTCTTTAACAGTTGCTAAAACGGCGGCGCGATTGGGGTCTAGGTCATTTTTACTGACAAATTCTATTTTGATACTGTGGTCGTATTTACGATAGCGGTTATCTAATTTATCTTGCTGGGCAACTAATCGCCATTGAGACAAAGATGCACCAGTTAAAATGTTATTTAAACTGTTAACATCATGGTTTGGCCCTAATGCTAAAGCTTTAGTAGAAAGCCAAGTCCGAATTACTTCTTCGGCGGTTGCATCGGTGAGGGGGCCGTCAGGTGGCATTACTTCACTATAGGGATCAGGAATTTCTATGGGTGGTTGATTAAGTTTGATTACTAAGGGGTTTTCTGGTAAACCTGGAGATGGGGCAAAGATATCTTTCAACCAACCAAAGGTGGTGGAAATTATTAACCAGAAAACTAATATCCCAGCTAAGGAAGCGAATACTGTCCAGACTAATCTGGTTTTGCGGTCTAAACTGCTGACAGGGCGGCGTTGGCGGGGTCGGCGATCGCGGTTATTATCTAATCTATGTTCTCGGTTAATAGGTTGATTTGTCGGCTTCCGTCGTCGGCGCTTTGGTGTCGGATGAGGCGCAGCACTTTTACCATTGAGATGATTACCTGTTGTGTTGTTTGTCCGTTCTGGGGAAGTAAAAGACGCAACGGGAATTTCTGGCGTTGGGGTGCGACTAGCCATAGCTGGTGCAGGTGGGGTATTCGTTCTCGGCGGCGACACCTGAGAATATTCAGGTTGTCTATGGTTGGGAGTTTCTGGTAAATCCAAATCTGGAATTTTAGCTTGATTTGGACGAGAAACCCCAGGCGTATTTGGTTGACGATGATTTGCTGGCGGTGCGTTAACAGGTTGACGATTAATGAAACCCCACTCGTTGGTAGTTTCGGCATCTGTCGGTAATGCTTCTAAATACGCTTGCACTTGTGGGTTGGCAAAGTAATCTTTAAGTGCGGCTGGCTGTCTGGATAAATCCCGAAAATGGGGAAACACTTCATTTTGTAACCACTGTTCGCCATACAAACACAAACCCGGTAATAAATCAGGCGAGTCCTGGGATTTTTCCCGAATAAAAGCTAAAGCTTCGTATTCCTGACTCATTTCCAAAACGCGGGTTGCTTCTTCGGTTTGTCCCAACAACAAAGCACAAAGTGACTGTTCTAGATGCACATCTTGACGCTTACCCAAATGCAGTAGCATTTGCCTAGCCTGACGAATTAAAGCGGGTTGGCGTTGGGCAAATCCTCTAGCAATCAAAGCATAAACAGCTAAGTAAGTAGCTACTGCCGATGGACGCTTACTTTCGGCTTCAAATAACTTATGCTGTTCTGTGACTGTTAAGTAGTGGCGAATTTGCTGAATAAATCGCAGAAAATCATCTATGCTTAAACCTGATTGATCGTTGAGAGTGCCATCAATACCACCACGATCTTCCAGGATGCTTTGTAATAATTCTAAGCCTCGGCGACGTTCTACTGTTTTATCTAAAGATAACTGTAGTAATTCTAAAATCCGATAAGGACGTAGTTTATAAAGGTCAGCTTGAATTTCTGCCTGGACGCTGGTAAATATACCTTCACTCACCAGCATTTCTAACCCAGATTCTAGAGAAACTGCGGCATTTTCGTAATAACCTTGTTGCCACTGTTCCCGCCCTAATTCTAGGCAAGCCAAAGCCACAGTCAAGACAATATCTGGATGTTCGCTGCTTTCGAGAAAGTCTTCCTCGATGGGATGATTGCCAATTTTGGCCGAGGCGACACCATTATGGTTAGCAAGGTATGTTTTACCGAGTTTGAGTACTTGTTCGTATTCCCCCAACTCTTGCAAAATTAATAACGCCCCGACTAATTCTTGTTGGGGAACGTCAATACTCAGGCCTTGGCTATCAAGATCATGACTAGTTTCTGTGCGGTTGCCTGCGGTGACTGTGGCAGTAGCTGTGCCATCAGGATCATAGGCATGGGACAGATAAAGCTGATCGTAACTGCTACGTTCTTTTGGATTTGATAAAACCACGTAAGCTGTTTCTATAATTTGTTTACGAGAAGAAATTGCTGCTTGAGAATACTCCCGTCGTGGCAGTTGTACAATGCGATCGCTATATGCTTGCCGCAATTGTTCTTCACTTGCCGCTAACGGTAGTCCTAAAATTCGGTAGTAATCTAGCGGAATTCGCACAGCCTACTTCCCCTGCACCGAGATCAACATAATCCACCTAGAGCGTTCCAGGTATGTAAAACCGTGCCACAATATTACGGTGAATAACACCGCGCCGGACTTACACTATTAAGTGTATATTGCAACAATTAATTTTGTTCCCTCTAAAATTTTGAGACACATTCTAGTACTATTAATTTGACTTCGCCTAGATAAGAGGGAAACTTTGTTTTAATTCTTAGTATTTCCTTTGTGTATAACTGCTATCAGCCATTAAACAATGCAAAACTCTCTGGCGATCGTTCATCATAATCGACATACCTAAAAAATAAGTTTATCTGCTTGACATTATACTTACGTGTTTGCCCTGGCTTTGGAGTGATAGTAGCAATACTTGTAACGGTAGATGCGTGATAATTACAAGGAATAGAATGTTACCATACTTAGACCTTGAGTTACAACTATCTAACAAGCTAAATTCAAGTGCGGCGTTTATTTGTGGGAAATTGTTAATAGATATGCAGAAACCAAGCTATCCTGATTGATAGCATCTGTACAGAAGTTGGGATTGTAAAACGCCAGAGGGCAACATTCAAGGTCATTTATGGCAGTTAGGGTGTAAAAGTCGCAGATAGCGACGATAAATTCCAAAATTCACCTATTTTTCCCTCTATATTCCAATTATCCTACTTAGCGCCAAAAATTTTAGTTTTTGTCTTCAGCACAACCAGGCCAAACAGAGGCCTATTTAACATGGTAAATTTCAGTTTTACAACAGGGATACTAAAAAAATAATGGTTCAAGAACGGACGTTACCTAAATTTGATACTGCCAGCGCCCAAATCACCAAAGCAGAAGGCCTAATGCTTTACGAAGATATGGTGTTAGGACGCTTTTTTGAAGACAAATGCGCCGAAATGTACTATAGGGGCAAAATGTTTGGTTTTGTCCACCTATATAACGGTCAAGAAGCCGTTTCGACAGGCGTTATCAAGGCAATGCGTCCGGGAGAAGATTACGTTAGCAGTACCTACCGCGACCACGTTCACGCCTTGAGTGCGGGAGTTCCAGCCCGTGAAGTTATGGCCGAATTATTCGGTAAAGCTACAGGTTGCAGCAAAGGACGCGGCGGTTCCATGCACATGTTCTCTGCGGAACATAACTTATTAGGTGGTTACGCTTTCGTTGCGGAAGGCATTCCTGTGGCTGCGGGTGCAGCTTTTCAAAGCAAATATCGCCGTGAAGTTTTGGGCGACCCCAAAGCCGACCAAGTAACCGCTTGCTTCTTTGGTGATGGTGCGGCTAACAACGGTCAATTTTTTGAAACCTTGAATATGGCAGCTTTATGGAAACTGCCAATTATTTTTGTGGTGGAAAATAATAAATGGGCAATTGGGATGGCACATGACCGCGCCACCTCCGACCCAGAAATTTATAAAAAAGCCAGTGTGTTTAACATGGTGGGCGTAGAAGTAGACGGAATGGATGTACTCGCAGTCCGGTCTGTCGCCCAAGAAGCCGTCGCCCGCGCCCGTGCTGGAGAAGGGCCGACATTAATCGAAGCCCTCACCTATCGCTTCCGTGGTCACTCCCTAGCCGACCCAGACGAGTTACGCAGCAAAGCCGAGAAAGAGTTTTGGTTCTCCCGTGACCCAATTAAGAAGCTGGCTGCTTATATGGTGGAACAGAATTTGGCAACTGAGGAAGAACTTAAGGCAGTTGACAAGAAGATTCAAGACCTAATTGACGAGGCTGTGAAGTTTGCCGAAAGCAGTCCTGAACCTGATCCTAGCGAATTGTATCGCTTTATATTTGCAGAAGACGAGTAGTTGTCAGAGACTAGGGAGTGGGAAATGAGGGACTAGTACCGCTACGCGGAAGTCAAAAGTTAAAAGTCAAAAGTCAAAAAGCTTATATCACATGCTTTTCGCTAACTTGAAATGGTATCTTTAATTTCCGCCGCGTTGTACTAGGGACTAGAGGCTAGTACAGTTCGGTGAAAATAAACAGACCATGCTTCGACCATGCTCAGTGACCATAAGAAATTGCTAAAAGGCTTGTGGTATTACTATTCTTTCTTTTTCCTTTTGACCTTTTACTTTTGCCTTTTTGTACTAGAAACTAGAGGCTAGAAATATGTATTCAGCCTCTCACCCTCCGGGTTCGCCACTTGCTTTATGCCGGGAAACCCGTCCACCGCAGTGGCTCACCTCTCACCTGTAACCTGTAATCTCTAAGGATTCATCTTGTGCCTAAAATTACCATTGAACAAAGACAATACAAAACTTATCTTCTGGCTGACGAAACTACTGGTAATCAGATAGAAGTTGTCCCAGAACGGGGCGGGATTATTACTAGCTGGCAAGTCCAAGGTCAAGAAATTTTCTACTTGGATACAGAACGCTTTACTCACCCTGATTTGAGCATTAGGGGTGGAAATCCTATATTGTTTCCCATCTGCGGTAACTTACCTGATAACACTTATACTCACAATGGGCAGCAGTATACTCTCAAACAGCATGGCTTTGCCCGTGATTTGCCTTGGGAACTTGAGGAAGTCTCTGAAGACAAGACAACTTATGTCAAAGTTCATCTGGTCAGTAACGCGCAAACAAAAGCAGTATATCCCTTTGATTTTCATTTAAGTTTCAGTTACAAAATCAATGGGAACACTCTGGAAATTCAACAACATCTGCAAAATTTATCGGCAACATCAATACCCTTTTCCACTGGGTTTCATCCTTACTTCCAAGCCCCAGATAAAACTCAGCTAGAGTTTGCTATTCCGGCTGGTGAGTATCAAGACCAGAGAACTAAGGAGAGAAAATTTTTTGGTGGAAATTTTGATTTCAACTTGGATGAAATTGATGTTGCCTTTAAGCAGCTAACTGCTAATTCAGCTACAGTCACCGACAATAGTCGTAAATTAAAATTGACTTTAGATTACGGCGATGAATATCCCATCGTAGTATTTTGGACGCTCAAGGGCAAAGACTTTTATTGTTTGGAACCTTGGAGTGCGCCGCGCAACTCTCTGAACACAGGCGAAAATTTGACTGTGGTGGAGCCAGGAGCCAGCTATCAAGCATCTGTTAGATTGACGGCAAGTTTTTTCTAAAAACCCCTTTACAAATCCACTGGTGTTTGTGCTATGATGGCAAAGTTGCAAACAAAGCAAAAGGGTCGCTAACTCAACGGTAGAGTACTCGGCTTTTAACCGATTAGTTCCGGGTTCGAATCCCGGGCGACCCATATAAAGTCAAAATCGCAGCTATAGGATTAAGCCTAAATAGAAAAGGTTTGATAATGCCGATCATTGCACGTCATTGATAAATTCACCAGCATACATTCACAGCCACATTACGCCAATGGGAAAAACTGGGATTAGGTGGTTTGTGGACAGCACCTGGATGTGGAGGAGGGGATATTCAATTGGAATTAGGTATTGTGGGAACGATGATGGGTTTTGATTTATCTTTGTGTAGTTGATTCTCGGCTTGGTTGCGTGCAGTTATCGCCTCTTGATAATCTGGCTTATATTTAATAGCTTGATTATAAGATGCGATCGCCTCTTGATGGCGGTTTAAATTGAGTAAGGCATTGCCTCGGCTATACCAAGTTTCGTAATGTTTTGGGTTGTAGCGTAATGCTCGATTATAAGCTGCGATCGCTTCTGCATATTTCTGCAAATTGTATTGAGAATTACCCAAGCTATACCACAGTTGATCATCGTTGCGTTTAATGCTGGCGGCTTTATTATAAGCTGCGATCGCTTCTGTATAGCGTTGCAGTTGATGTTTTGACCACCCAATGTTGTACCATGCTTGGTAATTATCTGCATCATTTTTGATGACTTGGTTAAATGATTCTACGGCTTCTGCATAGCGACGTAAGGTAATCAAGACATTACCTCTTGATAACCAAGCTGGATAATAACTCGGCTGATATTGTACCGTTTTATCATAAGCTGTAAAAGCATCTTCGTAGCGGTTTAAATTTACTAAAGCATTGCCGCGATTATACCAAGCTTGGTAATAATCAGATTTGATTTCTAGGGCTTGATCATAAGCTGCGATCGCTTCTTCGTAATTTTTTAAATTTTGCCATGCCAAGCCTTTACTATACCAAGCTTCCACATAGTCTGTTTTTAAATCTATGGCTTTATTGTAAGCTTTAATTGCATTATCATATTGCTTTAACTCGCTAAACACTTCACCCTTAGCATTCCAAACTTCTGGATAATCATCATGGAGTTGTAAAGCTTTATCAAAAGCTGCGATCGCTTCTGGATAACGTTGTAATTTTTGTAATGTCAAACCTCGTCCACTCCAAGCATCTACATAATCTGGCTGAATTTGAATTGCTTTTTCATAAGCTGTTAAAGCTGCATCATATTGTTTTAATTTAAATAATGTTTTACCTTGTCCATTCCAGCCTTGAGCATAATCAGGTTTAATATCTACTGCTTGTTTATAGACAGATAAAGCATCTTGATAGCGTTGCAATTCAAATAGTGTATTTCCTTGTTTGGATAATTCTACAGCATTATTAGCATTAATTCTATTAACCACAAATAAAGCGGATATTCCAGTGATAGTTAAAAGAAAAATCGCCCACACTAACTTGATAAATAAATTTTTACTATGCTTTTTCAGATTGAGATTTTTTTGCAAAATTCCCGGAGATATATTGATGGTTTGCTTTTCAGGCTGAACGAGATTTTTTAAAGCTGCTAATGCTACTGTTGCTGAAGCATAACGTTGCCGAAAATCGTAACAAACCATTTTATTGATAAATTTGGCAAAATCTGGCGAAACCTGCACTTTATTTTCCCAGATAATTTCATTTGTCTCAGCATCTTTTTCTAACTCTTCAGCAGGTATTCCCGTCAAAGCTTGAATAGCAATTACACCCACTGCATAGATATCACTACTAAATTTTGGTGTACCTTGGGCTTGTTCGCTAGGAAAATAACCAGGAGTACCAATAGCAACAGTAACTTTTGTTTGTCCTTCGGGCGTTACTACCTGGGTTGTAATTTGTTTGACTGCCCCAAAATCAATTAAAATTAATCTGCTATCAGAGTCACGCCGGAGTAAATTATGGGGATTAATATCACGATGAATGACATTTTGTTGATGAACAAATTCTAAGATTTCGAGTATTTCTTGTAAGAGTAAGATAACTTGGTCTTGACTCAGAGTTTTTCTAGCAACTAACTCTTTACTTAAATCATGACCGGGGATAAATTCTTGGACAAGATAAAATTCAGCATTTTCTTCAAAATAAGCTAACAATTGGGGAATGCGATCGTGTGTGCCTAATTTATAAAGAACTTGTGCTTCTGTATCAAATAACCGCCTAGCTATCTCTAAGGTAGCTGCATTGCTAACTTGGGGTTTGAGTTGCTTAACAACACATTGCGGTGAACCTGGGAGTTGAGTATCACAAGCTACAAAGGTTTCACCAAATCCCCCACCTCCCAAATAGCTAATAATTTGGTATCTTCCCACAAGTGTGTTTCCCAACATTTTGTTTGCCTAGCTAAATGCAACACAGTCTGATTCCAATATTGCCACAGGGAAAAGTATGAAGTGTGAAGTATGAAATTTTGACAAATGACTATTGACTAATTTTCATGATTCCTATTAGCGATATTGTCTGTATGGCGAGGAATATTCCTATCTTAGTTTGGGAACAGCGATGAGAACTAATACCAAATCGATATGAGGAAGAATATAATTAGCCTGCTAATACCAATTTAATATGAAGCTGTACCTATAACCCCTGTAGAGATTTTGTATACAACGTCTCTACAACAACTGATAAATTGCATCTTCATCAAGAAATGGTATAAGGTGGTCACTGAGCTTGTGGGAGTGCAGGCTTTGTTTGTATAGCCCTAGACTTCCAGTCTGATGGGTTTATTAAATATATTTTGTGCAGAATTTGGGTGTAATTTCAGCCCAAATAACAGCAGCAATTACTATATATCTTACGGCTGAATAGTTTATGTACCCAGTGAGAGATTGCATTTTTGCCCAAAAAAATCCATACTCATTCCAACGATAGGGTCTCTGCCGTTTCAACTGAGATTGTTTATTGCAAGTGGTTTTCAACATGCCAGACCATGATCAAGATGAATTAGTAGCTTTACGGCAGCGTGTTGCAGAGTTAGAAGAATTAGAAATTAAATATCAATGTCAGCAAGTTGCATTAGAGGCGCAATTAACTGAATTACAGACAAAACTGACAGCAAAAAGTCTCAATTCTCATCAGGTAGACATAGCATTGACGCTGCAACAACTCCAACAAGAAAAAGCAGAACGACAACAAATTGAAATCGCTTTGCAAGAAAGCGAACAACTCTTGAGACTGGCTATTGATGCTGCTTGGATGGGTTTTTGGGACTGGAATATTTTGGCTGATAAATTAATTTGGTCAGAAAGTCATGAACTGCTGTTTGGTTTAACTCCAGGTAGCTTTGAAAATACTTACGCGGCTTTTTTAGCTTGTGTGCATCCTGAAGATAGACAATCTGTCACAACAAATATTACCACTGCTTTAGCCAATAAAACTGACTATAAAGACGAATTTCGGATTATTTGGCCTGACCAAAGTTTGCATTGGATTTCTTCTCAGGGAAAATTTTACTATAACGAACAAGGACAGGCGACGCGGATGTTTGGCGTATGTCTGGATATTACTGGGCGGAAGCAGACAGAAGAAAACACCCGTCAATTAACTAGTCAAGTCCAAGAACAAGCCAATCTGTTAAATGCTATCCTTGCTACCTCTGTAGATCATATTTATATATTCGATCGCGCTGGTTGCCATCAATATATTAGTCACGGTGGTGCGGCTATCTTAGGTTTCCAACCGCAGGAAGTTGTGGGTAAAACGTTGCGAGACTTGAATTTACCCCATGATTTTGTTGAACAGGTGGAAATTCAGCAACAAGCGGTGATGGTTTCTGGGGAACCCATTAAAGATGAATGTCAATTACTGACAATTGAAGGATTGCGTGACTACGAATATATTCTCACGCCCCTACGCAATCACACCCAAAGCATTGAAGGTGTAATTGTCGTTTCCCGTGATATTACAGCCCATAAGAAAGTAGAACAGTCATTACGGGAAAGTGAAGCTCGATTTCGCCGCTTGTTTGAGTCTAACTTGCTTGGGGTGGCTTTTTGGAACATGGAGGGTTTCATTACTGATGCTAATGATGCTTATTTACAGTTAGTTGGTTATACCCGTGATGAGTTTGCGGTTGTCGGGAAAATTGACTGGCGAGAATTTACACCACTAGAATATCAAGATTTAGACGATCGCGCCCTGGCAGATGTGCAAGTTAGCGGAGTTTCGCAGATTTATGAAAAAGAATATGTCCAACGCAACGGTAAGCGGGTGGCGGTGGTTTTAGGAATAGCGTTATTAGCTGACTGTCAAGATAGGGGTGTGGCTTTTGTTTTAGATATTAGCGATCGCAAACGCGCCGAACAAGAACGCGATCGACTTTTGCAAACCGAACGCATCGCCCGTCAAGAAGCAGAAATCGCCAACCGCATCAAAGATGAATTTCTCGCCGTTCTCTCCCATGAATTGCGAACGCCACTCAACCCGATTTTAGGTTGGGCGAAATTGCTGCGAAATCGTACATTTGATGAAAAAACTACAAAACAAGCCTTAGAAACAATTGAACGCAACGCCAAATTACAAACCCAGTTAATCGAAGATTTATTAGATGTTTCGCGCATCCTCCAAGGGAAATTAAGCTTAAATGTCTGTCCTGTTAGTTTGGTGATGGTTGTGCAAGCAGCCTTAGAAACAGTACGCTTGGCAGCAGAAGCCAAATCGATTCAAATTCGCACCATATTTGATCCCAATATCGGGCAAGTTATGGGTGATGCTAATCGCTTACAACAAGTGATGTGGAATTTACTTTCCAACGCTGTAAAATTTACCCCAAATGCTGGACAGGTAGAAATTCAAGTTAAAGAAATTGATAATCAAGCACAAATACAAGTCAGTGATACAGGTAAAGGTATTTCACCAGAATTTTTGCCTTATGTGTTTGATTACTTTCGTCAAGCGGATGGGACGACAACGCGCAAATTTGGCGGCTTGGGTTTGGGACTGGCGATTGTCCGTCAAGTGGTAGAAATGCACGGCGGTACAGTCAAAGCAGACAGTCCCGGTGAAGGGTTGGGTGCTACCTTTACAGTGAGGATACCTTTGATTGTGATTAACGAACCAGTCAGAAGACAAGAAAATGAATCTTTAGCAGGTGAATCTGAGTTTGGGAATCTTTCTGGTATCAAAGTTTTAATGGTGGATGACGAACCAGATATCCGCGACTTAATCACATTTATTTTGCATGATTATGGTGTGGCTGTTACCGCCGTCACATCCGCCGCCGCCGCCCTTGCTGAAATTTCGCAGTCAGTACCAGATATTTTAATTAGTGATATTGGAATGCCCGAAGTAGATGGTTATATGCTAATTCGCCAAGTACGCCAGCTTACACCCCAGCAAGGTGGAAATGTCCCTGCGATCGCCCTCACAGCCTACGCTGGCGAAATCAACCAACAGCAAGCACTCACAGCCGGCTTCCAATTACACGTACCCAAACCAGTAGATCCCGACGCATTAGTAAAAGCGATCGCTAGTTTGCTTAAGTGCTGAGTGGGGAGTGTGGACAGTTTGGGGAGAGAGGGGGGAAAGATTTCTTCACCATCCTCCCAAACCTCCCACACCCCTTGATTTCTCTCTTGTGAGAAATCCAGCTAAACCTAGTTTCCCTCCTCTCCCTTGTCTCCCTTGTCTCCCTTGTCTCCCTTCTCCCCCTTCTCCCCTCTAGCCCCTAAACCTTTTCATTGTAAACTTTCCACTAAGTAAAAATTACGTAAGTACTGTGGCATCTTCGGATATCAGTATTGATAAATCCTTACGTAATCAAATATAGAGAGAATTTTCACTGAGATAGTACGGAAATAGGAATTTAATCTTTTCGTAAAATAACCAGATTTTTATTGCCGTTTTTTTTTTCTACTGACAGTATGGAAATATGCAAAGGCAACGATGACAATCGAGCTTTAAGGAACTAGGGAGTTAATTAGAGATGTAAGGCAGCAAGCTAAATTAGTGTGCTTCTTTAATTGAGCAAGTGCGTAGCTAAAAAGCATTTCTGACATTGCAAGAGCTATATAACCTCATAATTTCGACTTCTGCTAATTTGCGTAAATATCGCTTTCAAAGCGCGTTTTGTGCTGCTTCGATATGATGTAAATCAGTAGGAAATCACTTAAAAGAAACTACTGAGGTTATCAAGCTGATTGATATATAAGCTGCCCTTAATGCAATAGCTTGATGTCTACTTCATGAACTGCTAGAAATTTCTTTCTAGTGCAGAAGTAATTTGGCAAAAAGTTTATTTGCGCTCCCCCATTTTATGAAACCTACTTTTGGAGAAACTCAACTCATGCTGACACAATCTTACAAAAAATTATCTCAAGCTACTGCTGGTATTGCCCTTGGTGCTGCAATGTTAGCGACTGTGGTTAATGCTCCTGCACAAGCTGTAACTTTAAAAACATTTAATATTTCTGGAGAATTCGCGCCTCAAGCTATTTCTGGTTCCACTGGAGTAGCTGTAGATTTACAAAATGGTTCTTTTTTTGGAACTTATACAGTAGATATAGACCAACTACCCACTGCTACAAGCATCTCTTTGAATGATTGGTCTATCGTTCTCAAAGATGCTTCTAACAATATTTTGAGAACATTTTCTAGCAGCTTGCTGGGACATACTGGTCAAATAATGCAAAATAATTTGCTATTTAGTAACAACATAGGTACAAGCGAAGGTGAAGTCACAGAAAGTTTTGGATTAAAATTTCCTTCTGGTTTTACAGGCTTACCTATGGCTGTTGCATCTAGTGGAAGATTTAGTAGTGTCATAGACATCAACGATAATTTAACTGCTGGAAGAATAGGAATAACATCTGCAACTGTTGTACCAGTTCCAGAACCTGTTTCTACTGCTGGTGTTGCTGTGGCTGGTGTTGTGGGTTTATGGATGAAGCGTAAGCAAAAAGCAACCATAGCATAGTTGCATTCCTGAAAGACGGGGATAATTCATAAACTGGATTAGCTTGATTGCAGAGTTCTTTTTTACGCAAATACGCACTGGGGTTCCTTCTCTCCTCGCAAAGGAACCCTTTTCTTTGAGCTATTCCAATCTTCCTTGTCCCTCAATATACAAGGTTGGGTGGAGGAACGAAACCCAACATTCACGCATACTTTGTTGGGTTACGCTATCGCTACACCCAACCTACTATTCTCTTAACTAAACCGTATCGCCTTCTAAAATAATGCTTAAGTTCCCTCTGAAAATATTGCCAGTAAAAACACGCATTGATGGCTCTTTTTACGATATTATGATAAATACTTGGTTAATTTTGATTTATATGTAGTGCATACAGCAAAAAAAACTAATTTTGTGGATAAAAATACGTAAAAATTAATAAGCCAGGACAACCTTCAGTAAAGCTCAGGTAATTATTTTGCAGGACATCCGGAAACAATCAGGAGATGTCTGAAAAGTTATATGCGGACTTACTAAGTAACCAGCTTATGAGCCACTACATGATCGGTAAAGTACTACAATCGCGGTACCAAATCGTTGAAAGTTTGGGTGCAGGTGTATTTGGGCAGACATATACTGCTATTGACATTGAATACCCAGAAAACCCTAAATACGTCGTGAAGCAGTTGAAAACTCACAATTGCCAAGCCAGCTATTTAGAAACGTTAAGGTTACATTTTCTGACGGAAACAGAAACTCTCAAGCGTCTGGGTAGCCATCCCCAAATTCCAGAACTCATCGCTTGCTTTGAAGAACATGAGCGACTGTATTTGGTACAGGAGTTTGTGGAAGGACATGATTTAACAGCCGAACTACCAATCAATCAACTGTGGGGATGTTTGTGGGGTGAAAGTGAAGTTGTGGAATTTTTAGAGGATGTTTTACAAATTTTAGAATTTGTGCATTCTCAAGGTGTGATTCATTGTGATCTCAAACCAGAAAATTTAATTAGACGCTGTATTGATGGCAAGTTGGTTTTAATTGACTTTGGTTCTATCCAATCGGTGAAGTTTTCTTTAGACACAGAATTGCCTATTGATTGGATTCCTGTGACATCCTTGGGTTACATTCCACCAGAGCAATTTATTGGTCAAACAAGACCCAATAGTGATATTTATGCTTTGGGGATGATTGCTATTCAGGCGCTGACAGGTTTAGAACCGTTACAGTTTAAAGTTGATCCTCAAACGAATGAGATTATTTGGCGTTTACCAGATACTCCTGTGAGTGATTATTTAGCTGCTATTCTCAGCCAAATGATCCGCTATGATTTTCAAGAACGCTTTCAGTCGGTGGGGGAAGTATTGCGTATCCTCAAACAAATGCGCCGCGAAATTCAGCCATCTCAAGTTTTACCAATATCAGATTATGAACCGTCAGAACTGGTAAGGACGAGTGATGAGACTCAGCAAAATTTCACCATCGATAAATTAGCACCCCTGATGACAGGGATGAAAATTGGACTAGCGGCTAATTCTGTGTTGATGGGATTTGGTGTTTATTCTTTACTGAATAATTCACCTGCATATTCAGAAAGCGAAACTTTATATAAAGCGACGGAAAACTATCAGGCTGGAGACTTACAAGGTGCGATCGCTCTGGCTAAGTCCATTCCATCTTATAGTAATGTTTATCCAGAAGTACAAGCGACTATTGACGTTTGGCAACAACAATGGCTGCAAGCGGCGGAACAATATTTATTAGCCGAACAAGCCTTGAATGAGGGTAGATGGTCTGATGTTTTTAAAACAGCTAATCTAGTTCCTGATATTTTATATTGGCAATCCAAGACACAACTACTCGTACAGAAAGCCAGAGTTAATCTCGAAAGCCAAAGCCAAAGTTTACTAGCGAAAGCTTATGCAAAGGCGGAAGCACGAGATTTTTCCAGCGCCTTAGAATATCTGCGCCAAATTCCCCAAGAAAGTTCGGCTGGGGCGATCGTGCAGAGAAAATTGACCGAGTATAATCACAAACGACAGATTAGAGCCGCTTACTTTTTACAAAATGCTTATAAAAAAGCAGCTTTTGGTGACTTTGATAGTGCGGTTAAGTTTCTGCGCCAAATTCCCAAAAACACAAAAGTATATGCTCAAGCTCAAGCTAAATTGCAAGAATACACTCAAAAGCAACGTTGGCAAACTCGCACTCAAGAATTAGCATTTGATGTAGGTTCACCTAAAAAAAATACCAATAAACTGATCAATTCTCATTTCGACTATCAACTACAAGAAGTAAATATTCGCTAGTAGAACAAGGCAAAAGGTAAAAGTAAAAAGGCAAAAGTAAAAAGTAAAAAGGCAAAACTATTTCTCCCCCTGCCCCCTGCCCCCTGCCCCCTGCGGTTTTTATGATTGATACTATCCCCCCTTGTCCACCTTGTCCACCTTGTCTTGCTTCTACGCTCCTGGTTTGAAATAATCGAGGAGGCGATCGCCAGAATCAGCGCGAATTAATGCTACAACTACATCAGGTAAGGCTGTCAAACTTGGGTACACCAAATAACGGGGTTCCCAATTAGGACGAAACTTGTCTTTGTAAGCATGTAAGCCTTGAAAATTATAAAAGCCGTTCAAGTGTTCGTAAAGATAGTGCAGCACTTTTTCTAAGCGGCGTGACGTAGAATTTTCCCCGACTCCAGCTAAGGCGGAAAGGCCGAAATTAAAGCTGTCGTAGCCTGTTTCTTGAAAGTGCTGAAGCAGAGAAGTAAACAGAAAATCCATCATTCCATTTTCCATTGAGGCACGATGCCGCATCATATCAATGGTAATTTCATTCAGCTGATACTCTGGCAAAATGTTGGTAAACGCTGCAATTCCACCATCAGGTGTATGCACGACAGCAATTTCGCAATTACGCAGATAAGCTTCATCAAACCATCCTAAAGAAAAGCGTTTTTCGGAACCTTGCGCCATCTTTAACCATTCATCGCTGACAGATTTGAGTTGATGTAATAAGTCATGATTGATTGGTGGTTGATAAAAACTCACTTGATAGCCGAGTTTAGTTAAACGATTAATTGATGGGCGAAAGTTCTTTCCGGCTTTCCCTTGGAGAGTAAAGTTTTTTAGGTCAACGATCGCTTCTTCGCCAATCTTCAGTATTCTAAATCCCAGAGAGATATATAAGTCAAGGTCATCGGGCGAGGTTTGATAAAAAGCTGGATACCAGTCATTGCGCTGACAAAACTGCTGAAAACTGACAATTACCTCTTGGCGTTCTTCAATGGGGCCGATGGGATCTCCGAGGGCGATCGCACCCCGCCCTTTTGGTACATAAGCAATTACACTTTTACCAGAAGGACTAAAAAAATAACTTTTATCGCTTAAAAGTGTAATTGCAGCTAAAGAAGAACATCCATAATCTTCTACTATTTTTTTGGCTTTTTGCTGCTCAATTAAAGTTGCTGGGTTCTGTAAAAATACAGGCTGTAACAACATCACCACAGCAAATGTAATTGTACTGGCAGCAATAATATAAATAGAATCAGCAAAGAATTCACCAAATCTAGTTGTTGGTTGTAAGCCCCAATTATCCTCAGTGAAAAACATTGCTAAAGTCTGAATTAGGGCATTCTTCCAACTAAAATTTTCTGTAAACTTGCCATCTAATAAATAAAATCCGATTGTGCCGTAAGCCAAAGTAAACAGCAACGCTCCCATTAAGACTCGCACACCCCTAGCAATAGAAGGTCGATCTGATTGGGCTGTAAATACATGGCGCATCAAAATCAATTGTATTAATAAAATCCCTGATAATATACTTTCTTCGTAATCTAACCCTTTGATTAAATGGCTCAAAATCGAAATAACTAGTAACCCAATCGTTAATAGCCAAGCAACTCGCTTGCGGCGTAACAAATTAGTTGCCAAAGTTAATAATATAAATCCTGTTAAGGCTGCAAATATATGACCAGTAACCCGAATTTCAAACGGTAAAAATTCCTTTAACCAATGATTTCTACCATATAGGTTTGGTGTAACTGCGGATAAAACATTGACTACACCGACTAAACCTGTTAAGAAAACGACACTCCAAATTCCAATCTTATTTTTTAAGTCTTTATTCATTATTTTTAACTAAATCAATACGTTTTATAGCGATTGATAATCTAATTTGTCGGCGTTTATAATGTCCTTAATCTATATTGAATTATTTTTTGAATGTTTTAAATTGTTCTCCCACATAAGCAAGAGAGTCTTTTAAATGCTTGTGAAAATAATTCCAACCAACATCTGCACCAGATAAACCATGACCTCCAGGAAAAGCATAGAAAACGTTAGCAATACCTAAATTATTTAAGGTTTGATGAAAAGTTTTAGTAGAAGCCAAGAAATTCTGATCATTCAACCCCGCATCCAGATATATACGTAGTCGTTTTCTATCGGTAATTGATAACTGTTGGACTATTTGTAATGGGCTATTTTGCGCCCCGCTACTATCGGTAAAGTAACCGCTATGACTAAATAATATATTGAAGTTGTTGAGATAGCGTAACCCAATATTAAATGCGCCCCATCCACCAGAAGATAGACCACCCAACGCCCAAAATTCTGGGTTTTCTAGAGTCCGGTAACGTGACTTAACAACTTGGACTAATTCTGCACCAATTAAAGTCCCAAGTTTGCCATTCGGCCCGTCATAATAATCAGGGTCATATAAAGGGCTAGAACCACGGTTATCATTGCCATCGGGAGTAATAATAATTGATGGTGGTAATTTGCCACTTTTGTATAATTTATGTAATACGTTTATGATGGCATATTTATCAGCATAGGCACGCGCATCATCGTGACCACCATGTAATAAGAAAATCACGGGATAGCGAGTTTTGGAATTTTTTCGATAGTTGGGCGGTAAAATCACGCCATATTGACGGACTGTACCCATAGCTTGGGAATTGAAGGTTTCTAGCTGAAATTTTAAGCCTGTATCTGCTTGTTGTTGGGGTGGGTCTAATTGCGGTGCGCCTAAGATAAAAACATAATAATATGCAGCACCTGTGAGAATGGCGATCGCTCCTGCTAAACTCAAAAATAATTTCAGAATTTTCATAAATTTCAATTTATTTTCTGTTTTTTCGGCTGAGTAACTCCTAATTTATCAGCAGCGTGAGCGATTTCCGCAATCCGAAACTGTTCGCCCACAAATGTCAAAGAATCTGCTAAATGTTCTCGCCAATATTGCCAAGTATGACTACCAGTAAACTGCTGTAATAGATTGTAAACTTTTTGCTGATTCAAGACTTTTGAAAATTCTTTAGCATCATCAAGTTCTTCTGTATCAGATGTCCCGGAATCTAAATAAATTCGCAATCTTTTTTTAGCCTGATTTGGCAGAGTTTTAATATAGCTAATTGGGCTGTTTTGCGGCCCGCTTTTATCTTTAAAATAGCCACTATGACTAAATAAAACTGAAAAATTTTGTAAATTGTGCAATCCCACATTCATTGCACCCCAACCACCAGAAGATAATCCTCCCATTGCCCAAAAATCAGGATTAGGTAAAGTGCGATAACGCTGCTGCACTAACTTCACCAATTCATCGCCTACGGCTGTTACAACTTTTCCATTGGGGCCGTCGATATATTGGGGATCAAAATATGGACTAGAACCGCGCTTATCATTACCATCGGGCGTGATAATAATACTGGGTGGTAATTTACCTATAGTGTATAGTTTGGTCAAAATTTTGAGGGCTTGTCCTTTCTTTTCGCTAAACCAATCAAGCGGTTCACCGTGACCACCGTGGAGAAGAAAAATTACGGGATAACGTTGTTGGGGATGTTGTTCATAACCAGGGGGTAAGGATACTCCATAAGTGCGTTTTCCTGGCATAACTTGGCTATCGTAAGACTCGATTTTATAAGTTAAAGGTGAGGCTAAAGTATTAGCATCTGGCTGGGCTGGTAAAAGAGAAACTTTTATTGGTGTTGGTTTAGCGGCTACACCTTGGGAATAGTTACAGCCAACTAAAGTCAATGCCGAAATGAAGATTATTAAGATTTTTTTGTAGTTCATATTGAACAATTAAGAATAAACTTGTTGTGTTAACCAATTTGCGATCGCCTGATTAACTAACTCGGCACATTCCGCCATAACTAGATGTCCAGCTTCAGCAAAATGTAAATGAGTACCATTCACAAAATGATTTGTTAATTCTTCTCCCATTTTTTGAGTAAACATTGGGTCTTTTCCCGCAGTAATTACCAAAGTGGGAATATGCAGATGCTGTGGTAATGAATGGCGGACAAAAAAGTTATAGTCCCAAAAAATTTCTAAAGCTTTGTACGCATCAAAATCTGTTGGTACAGGATTTTCCGCAAAAAACCTTTCCATAACTTTGTGACGGTAAGAAGTAGAAAGGAAGTTATTGAAAACTTGCACACTTAGTAAATGGTAAAGATATCTCCCACCCCAAGCCATCAATTTCATCAGGGGAATTTCCCACCAAGGTGCTAAATCATGAGTACCACCAGCAATGGCAATTATCGCACTCACGCTATGGTGTTGGGCAAATTCTAAACCAATAGGAACGCCATAGCTATGACAGCAAAGCACGGGTGATTGAATCTCAAACTTGTGCAGCAAACGGCCTAAATCTCGGCAATGTCTCCCAATAGAATAGCGCGAGTAACGACTAGATTTTCCATGTCCAGCTAAATCATAAGCGAGAACTTCCCAGCCTTGATTGTGGGCAAATTCATACTGGTTTCTAAAGTTAAAATGATTGCCCATTCCGCCGTGAATAAACACTATCGGCGGAGTTATACCAGGACTATGGCAAACTTGTAAGTTTACGTCTCGCCGTAGATGAATTGAAGAACCAATTAAAGCATCTATAAAACAGTCATCATCTGTCATGGAAAATTGCTACATTACTGATCTAAACTTTGATGTTGTACATTCGAAGCTTAAGCCTGTGATATGACAATGCTGTGTCAAGGTAATGGAAAATTTGCGAATAGGAAGTAAATAATGCACAAAAAGCTGCAACTAAACATAAGTTCTTTATTTGGCTTGTTGCTGCTGGCACTTTCTGTCTGGGCGATCGCCAACGAACTGCGCGAGTATAATTACCATGATATTCTGCGTGCGATCGCCTCAATTCCACTAAAAAGCTTGAGTCGGGCTGTTGGATTCACAGCGTTGGGTTATTTAGTCATGTTTGGTTACGATATTTTAGGCTTTGCTTATATTCATCGTTCCCTACACTGGCAAAAAATTGCTTTGACTAATTTTATTAGTTCTAGCTTTAGCAATACTATCGGTTTTGCTTTACTGACTGGTAGTGCTATTCGCTATCGTTTTTATTCTAGATGGCAAATCTCAAAAATTGCGATCGCCCAAATTATCGCTTTTGTGAATTTCACATTTTGGCTGGGAATGTTTGCTGTTGCTGGGTTACTTTTTTTGATTAACCCTTTAGTAATTCCCCCACAATTACATTTACCATTTATCACTGTGCGGCCTCTCGGTTGGATATTTCTTAGCTTGATTGGAATTTATTTAATCGGTAGCCTAGTTATCCACAGACCTTTAATTATTCATACTCATGAATTTCGCTTGCCATCTTTTCAGATATCTCTGATGCAAATAATTATTTCCAGCCTTGATTGGATTTTTGCCGCAGCAGTACTGTATAGCTTATTACCTATTAACATAGCTTTTAACTATTTAGATTTTTTAGGTATTTATTTACTCGCTATGTTTGCAGGAGTAGTGAGTAATGTTCCTGGTGGTTTAGGCGTATTTGAAACAGTAGTTTTATTGATGCTTTCCAATAAAATTTCAGCAGCAGCAGTTTTAGCTGCAATGCTTGTTTATCGAGGTGTATACTATTTTTTGCCACTGCTATTCGCAATAGCTTTGTTAGCAATTGACGAAATTAAATCTGGTACACAATATCTCATTAAAAAATAGATAATATAGCTATTCTTGCACTGGTAAAGTACAGATAGATAAATTTAACCACCGAGTGAAGAGGATAAACGCAGATAAATTTTTATCTCTACAGTTTCATAACCACCATATAAATATTTGCAATAGTCGTGATATTTTATCTAAATCCTGACAAAATATTATATCCTTCCGGATACAGTTACTATTTATCTGTAAACACAAGTAGTAGTAGATGCACCCTTATTAATTTCTCGCCTTCAGTTATTCACTGAGGGCTTTTATTTATTGCATATAAGACAATACGGTTTAGACAAGAACTATAAATTACAATAAAACCAACAAATAATGACTTAACAAAAAATGAAAGAATATTTTTGGAGGGGGTTTGGGGGACGCAACCGTCCCCTAATCGGGGGCTTGGGGGAGAATCCCCCAAATCTTGCTCATTGTCTAAATAGGTAAAGCAGAACTTGAGAAATCAACTTTTATAACCTTAACTAAACCGTATGGCATATAAGACAGCTCTCTCTAATTCTGAATACAGAACAGCAAGTATCAATTCCAAATGGCATAGCATTTCTACATCATGTTTTAATAATAAGGTCCCCGACTTCTCAAAGAAGTCGGGGATCTGAAGAACTATTAATTATTTGAAAATAGCAGGTAATAAACCAGGTGCTAACCAGATTGCATATCCTAGAAATGCAAAGAAAGAAGTAATTAAAGCAGTAATGATATAACCAATACAAATCAATAAACCATCAGCTTCAATAGTTGCAATTGCTAATAGTAATATGCCAATAGTTGGAATCGGATTTGTTAAAGGTACTGGTAACATTAACAATATTGTTAACCAAGAAATACATAACCCATTCAGTCGCCAAGTTAATGGATTACTGGCGATTCGCTTTAAGCGCGGACGGGTAATTTTTTCAACTATTTTGGTAAGACGTTGGAGATTTTTTAAGATCAGTTGGGCAAATGGACGCGGAAATTGATATCTGGCGATTTGTTTTGGTAGCCAAGGCGATCGCCTGCCAAAAACCATCTGTATAGAAACCAGCAAGCAAGCAGCACCAAAAGGCCCTGCTAACCCTGGAGGCATGGGAAACAAAAAAGGTAAAACTAATAAAGCTATTATCAGGCTGAAACCTCGTTCCGCAGTCTCTGCCAAAATATCACCTAAAGTTAAGTGATGGTTAGATAAGCGTTGTAGCAAAGATTTAATTTCTTGCGAAAATCTCAGAGACATTTGGCGCGAGTTAGAGTGAATTGTCACAAGACCCAGCTTTTTTAGTATATCGAATCTAAATTTGAATATCGGGGGAGTAGGGAGTGTAAAAAACTACTCTCTAATTTATACTGGCGGTACTAAAACCGGAATTGCCTTGGGTATGACTTTAAAACTGGCAGGAGTATAAGTTGTAATTTCCCCATCAGTATTGATTGGGCGTGGTTTACGAGTATAAATTTCAAATTTTTGTCCTTGCAGCGCCCTTACACTCCGCCAGTGAATATGTCTGCCTTGGCGCATAGCTGGCAATAAGGGTATGATTTGCCACCAATGTTCTATTTCTAAACTGTAGAGATCCAATCTTTGATCATCAATAGTGGCATCGTGAACTACTGCCATACCACCACCATAATAACGACCGTTACCGATCGCAATCTGCACAGTTTTGACACGAAAGGATTGATCCTTCATTTTAATTTCCGCACTAAAGGGGCGAGACTCCCAAATTACTTGTAATGCAGTGGCAATATAAGCCAACACTCCCCAACGACGTTTTCTTTCTTTGGTGAGTTTTTGCGTAATTTTGACACTCAATCCCATACTCGCAACATTAAAAAAATGTTTCCCGTTTACCCACCCTAAATCAATGCGGCGTAATTCTCCATAGGCAATAATTTCGCAAGCTTCTGCTAAGGAATTGGGAATTGCTAATGTTCTGGCTAAATCGTTGGCAGTACCTAAAGGTAAAATTCCTAAAGGTAATTGTGTTTCTACTAAAGCTTCCACTGCGGCGTTTAAAGTTCCATCACCACCACCCACAATTACTAAATCAACTTCATGTTGATAACGGCGGATAATTTCTGAAAGATGCTTGGGGTTTTCGGTAGATTCTTCAGTTAATTTAAAGCCAAGTTTATTCAGATAATGAGTTGCCTCTCGTAATTTTTGCTCTCCTTGGCGGGCATGGCGATTAACTAACAGTAACGCACGGGAATTTACTGGTATTGACCTTTGTCTTGTTTGTTGCCAATTATCAGCTTCCATATAATTTAATTAATTTGGCTAAGATAAAGATATGTAAGTATATTTTTTACTTGATTCAGTTTATTTTGATGTTTGTAACTTTTGATTTATTGCATAAGCCTACTTAATTATATATTAAATATATTTGAGAATAATGTAATCAAATTACTATTTATGAAAGTATTTTATATTTATTATTCATCAGCAATCATTAAAGGTTAATTATAAAGTAAACATTAAATTCCTTAAATTCTCTACTTGATGTAGAAGCTGTTAGTCGGAATCAAATTTTTGAGCAACAAAGCCTACGGAGATTATTTGTAAAAAAAGTTACAGAATTTATAATACATTGATAACGACTGTTGATGTATTACTTTTTTAAATATATCTAATTGAAAAAGTGCTGTTGGATAAATGCGGTATGAATCACAGAAGTTTACATATTCGTCGAATATTGTAGAGACTTTACATATAAAGTCTCTAGATAATTTTGGATTTTACACTTGTACATCATTTATCTGAAATATATTTAACATTACGAATAATGTTTGCTGAATATTACAAAAAAATAAGTTTTGCAATGGTAATAATTATTCTAAATATTAATTAAAATTAAAACCCAATAACCTGAGTGAAATTAAATATCTAAATTATCAAATATGATATTTTTTATTAATTAGTAAAATCGGTGTAATATTATGCCGGAAAAATTATTTTTGAGTTAGATTTATCCTCAAAGATATTCCTTTACACCTAGAAAAATCTATCTTAAGAGTGAACTTATGCCCAGTTTTTAAGACAGAATTAATAATCAAGCCAGCAAGATGTTAAAAAAACATAAAAGTTACAGAAAAATCCTCTATTGGGGGATTGTATTAACTAGGAGGAAAATATTTACTATTGGATGATTTCACACCCAAAAAATTACTAATATTCAAGTAATGAAAACATCTGCGTGGTTATTAATACTTAGTTTGCTACTAACAGCTTGTAATGCACCTCAAAATACAGCAGTGTCTCCTAACGCTGGAGAAAGTAGTGCGACTGCAAAACCTGTGCAGAGTCAAACCAAAAGTAAACTAACTGTTGTGACCACAGTTGCACCGATCACGAATATTGTGAGTAATATTGCAGGCGATCGCACTCAAGTCAAAGGCATTATTCCTGAAGGTGCTGACTCTCATACATTTGAACCGCGCCCTAGTGATGCTGATTTGTTATCCAAAGCTAATTTGATTATCGTCAACGGACTACGTTTAGAAGTGCCTACCGAAAAATTAGCAAAAACTTCTAAACCCAAAGAAACAAATATTTATGAACTGGGGAACAACACTATCACCGAAGCCCAATGGATTTATGATTTTAGCTTTCCCAAAGAAAAAGGAGACCCCAATCCCCATTTATGGGTAAACCCCAAATATGCAGAAGCTTACGCTAAATTAGCCGCTAAACAATTAACGAAGTTAGACCCCGAAGGGAAAGAATACTACGAGAAAAATTTAACGAACTACTTGCAACGTCTGGACGAATTAGACAAAGTTACCCGTGAAGTTGTGGCGAGTATTCCTGCGAAAAATCGCAAACTTTTGACATATCACGACTCTTGGGCTTATTGGGCTAGAGAATATGGCTTTGAAGTCATCGGCGCAATTCAACCTTCTGATTTTAAAGAACCTTCCGCCCAAGATGTTGCCAAACTCATCGACCAAATTCGTAAAACTGGTGTACCTGCAATTTTTGGTTCAGAAGTTTACCCTAGCAAAGTTGAAGAACAAATTGCCAGAGAAGCCAAAGTCAAAATAGCCAATACCTCTGATGATGAATTACCAGGAACGGGATCAGCTAATGCCATAAAAAATACTAATCCCCAGCATACTTACATTGGCATGATGGCAAACAATCTGCGAATCATTGCCGAAAATCTGGGGGGAAATCCTCAGTTAGTTGACAAGCTAAATACTAACAATGTCGTTGGCCCAACTACCACGGCTACTAAATAACAAAGTGCGGAGTGTTGAGTAGACAAGGTAGAGGGGGTGTGGGGAGTTTGGGGAGAGAGGGGAGTGTGGGGAGAGAGGTAAGTGTGGGGAGTGTGGGAAGAGAGGGGAGTGTGGGGAGTGTGGGGAGAGAGGGGGGAAAGATTTCTTCACCATCCTCTCACACCTCCCACACCTCCCACACCTCCCACACCTCCCACACCTCCCACACCTCCCACACCTCCCACACCTCCCACACCTCCCACACCTCCCACACCTCCCACACCTCCCACACCTCCCCTGACAGGTGTAGGTTTTTTACAAAGGTGTGAGTAGTCAATCACTCTCGACAGAAAATAAAAGCAGAATCATAGAGTGAAACAGAGGCTCAAATGCTAAAAAATGAGTACCTC